>CAVVLO010000003.1:0-679772 GCA_963749155.1 uncultured Armatimonadia bacterium
AGTGCTTTTTCGATAACGGGACGGTCTGTCCTACTCCTTCACCACCACGCTAGCCGAGCGATCGAAGGGATTGATCCGCAGCGCCAGCGAGAAGAGATAGGGATAGTTGGTCTTCAGATGCTGCATATAGGCCAGCCACTCGACCAGCAGGGCCGAATAAGCCCGTCCGATGTCCCCGCGCAGATGGCCGATATCAGAGGGCGGCAGGGCATCGAAGCCCTCTCGGTGCACCAATTCCTCTGTCAGGTGGAAGACTGCCCATAGCAGGTCGGTAAAGGTGTCATGTTCGAGCAGATTTGGGTTCTCGAGCAGCCTCAGCAAGAAGCCCCGACGCTCGGTGAGGAAGCCTTTAAGCGCTTGCAGGTCGAGGTCGGCTAGCTCGAGCTTCGGCTTATATGCGGCCAGGTCAGTTCTTGTCGCAGCGAACTGCTCCGGCGTCCACTTGCCGGTGACGATGAGGCGCTCTCGCAGAGGTTCGACCGCCGCATCGGCGTCAGTGAAGCGCACGAGCAGCTCCTCACCTACCTCACTGAAGAAGGCGCCGATGACCATATTGAGCTTCTGGAGCTTCTCCTTCTTGGCGCGTATGGCAAGCAGGCTTTCCAGCACCAGGCTTACCATCAGCACTTCGATGAAAACGAAGGCGATATCGCCAATCAGATAGAGGAAGATGTGGTGAATATCTCGGAAGACAAGATAGTGGACGTAATAGACCGCTCCTGAACAAACGATAAGTAATATCGCAAGCTTCAACTGCCATGAGATGGACTTCATCAGCTTACCCCCGAGCCAGTAGGCAAGGACCATTATATAGGGTACGCGAGGCTAGTCCAGTTGTGCCGGGGCGGGTGGAGTCGCCTGAGGGGCTTCAATGCCCGCGATTAGCTGTGCAGCGGTCGCGTTCTCTTTAGTGTGGTACCGCGCGGCGGGCCAGGTCGTAGCGAACGCGCAGACCAGCGCGAGCAAGGCCGTCACCAGCAACTGGTTGGAGGCCACTCGCCTGCGCTGGGGCTTGGGCAGCAGGCTGAGGAGGGCGTCTCGTTCCGCAGCCCTGCGCAGTAGCGGCCAGCAGGCGAGGTAGAGGGCGGCGCTCACGCACAGCACGGCGACGTCACCTCTGACCTCAGCTGCGTTGTTGAGCGGAAAGGAACTAATCAGCAACGGCATCAGCTGAAGCACTGCCGCAAGCTCCAGAAGCCCGTGGGATTCCGCGCGAAGCTTGGCGGTTCGGCCCCCCTGTTGAGCACCCCTCGCGAAAGAGCCCCCCTTCGGCCCCATCGCAAAGGCCATCGCCAGCACCACCGACACTGCGGCAAAGATTAGGAGCGGCAGTATCAGGCGCAACGTGAAGGCCCACGGAGAGAGGTAATATGGGTCCAGCATGTCGGGCACTGGCAGAAGGGGCGCTATAAGCCACACCACCAGCCAGCTGGCTTGCAGGAGGTGAAAACCCTCGACGAAGGCCAGGGGGCCGAAGTGGCCCTTTGACGGGACTGGCGCCCCTGGAGAACCAGACAGCGAGCAGGAAAGCCAGGCCGGCAACCGCCACAAGCGCGAACGCCACCAAGAGGGCGCAGTACCTCAGGTTGCGGTAGACCTTCACTCCCAGCCCCAGTAGCGCTGTGTTGCACGTGCCAAGCGCAGCTCGTTTGGACGAGGCGCGGTCAGCTACGCGCTGCAGTGGTTCCTTCAAAGCCTCTGATATCCCCGCTCGCCCTGCCGCGGTGAGGCCGGCTCGCGCTGCCGTCCTGGCGCACAGGTACCAATCCAACTGCTCATCGTGAAGGCGACTGGCCCGCGCTAGTCCTTCATCACAGGACGCGAGGTGGGCGAAGAGTTGCGCTGCCCGGCCCGGCTGGCCGTTCTCCAGCATTGCCCACGCCGCCATACGCAGGGAACGGTTGAGCACATAACTGGTGTATGACGCTTCCCCTTCGCCACCCAGTTGGGCTGCAGCCCAGCGCATATCGTCTGGCCCCAGCAGCAGCCGCATCCCCTCGCGCAGCGCAAGCCTGGAGTAGCCAACCCAACTGTGTCTGCCTGGGGCACTTGCGCCTTTCTCAAGGCTGTGGAGCGCGGTGTCGGTCTCTCCCCTGGCGGCCTGGACCGTGGCTAGCACAAGGTGGAAGTAGCTCTCCTCTGGGAAGCGAGCAACTGCGGCTTTGGCCGCCTCGTAGAGCGGCTCCAAATGGCTTGCCTCGAGCTGCTCGCCGGTGGGAGGGTCTTTCAGCAGGGAGCGCAGCAGCTCGGCCCTGAGTGGCGCGTAGTCGGGAAAGCGTTTAACCAGCGGCAGCAGAGAGGGGGCCTGCAGGTTGTCCTCCGGATCGCTGGCGCAGAGCTGCAACCCCCACGCTTGCAGGGGTGTCAGGTCGCTGTGCGACAGCAGTGCAGCGGCCTGCTCGCGTGCGGATTTCGGCAGAGCGCCGGCGGCCCATCCCGCGCTAGCGCAGGGGCCACCCCGTGTCTCGGCGACCGCGTTCCATCCATCGTGTACCTCTCCCGCCCAGTCCCAGCCGAGGCCGGAGAGCTGGAGCAGAGCCATGATCAACGCCAAGCCGAGCACCAGCCAGCACAAAGAGCCGCATCCCTCTTCCCCACCTCCCTGCCACGCTCTAGACTTGTAAATCGTCTTCTACATCAGCAGGGGATTCCCGCTAGTTGAGGAAACCATAACAAAAGAAAGCCTTGGGAGGGCCGGGTAGATGGCAACCAAGCCGAAATGGATTTGGCCAGAGGGTGATCGCGACGCAATAGACGTCCGCGCCTGGTTCAGGCGCACCTTCGATTTGCCCGCCAAACCCCTCAGAGCGACCCTCCATATCACTGCCAGTTATCGCTACCTTGTTTTCGTGAATGGCCACCGCCTCGGTCCAGGCCCCAACTTCGCCGATCCCCAGTACCAGTATGTGGATGAGTGGGATATCACTCCCTTCCTGATTGCAGGCTCCAACTGCCTGGCAGTGATGGCGCATAATCTCGCTGTCGGCACCCACTACAGCCTCGCCCAGCCAGGAGGCCTCTGGGCCGAACTCGAACTCGATGTCCGGCACAATATGCAGGCGACCATCGTGACCGACTCGGCCTGGAAGACCCTCTCGCGCGGCCCGTATCTTTGGCCCGTGCCCCGCCAGTTCTGGACTGTAGACTTCCAGGAGCAGGTTGTCTGCTGCGAGGCGCCGAGTGGCTGGACCAGCGCGGGCTTTGATGACTCCGCCTGGGCACCCGCGCAAGAGCTAGGCGCAAGTCCGCTGGCGCCGTGGACAAAGCTTATCCCCAGGGAGATCCCCCCCCTGGCAATCACGCCGCTCTGCACCCGCTCGACTGGTCGCCTCGGGCAGCTTTCTCCCGGTGGAAAACGCCTGGTTGCTGTCGGTAAGCCAACCTTCAGGAGAGGTGGGCTTTGAACTCGATCTGGAAGCCAAAGCCCCAGTCAGCGCGCCTCTTTGGCTGTCGGCTGATGACGAGTTCGAGCTGGAGCTTGGACGGTCAGCGGCTCGCGAGGCAGGGCTTCGATGAGGCTTTCGTCCACACGATGACCACCTACCATCGCAAGCTGGTAAAGGACGAATACCATCTGGGCGCCTGGTTCCCCGTCAGGAGCGTGCCCCTCAATCTGACCGCTGGACCTCATCGGCTGGTGTTGAAGCTGAAAGCCTGCCCTGACACCTGGGGCGCGCAGCTCCACCTGCCAGGGCCTCGAAGTCACTTCGCAGGGCGTCTGGCCGCGAAGCGTGGCACCTTGGAGCCTCTCCTGCCTGGGCCTGGACTGGTCCACGATGTGGCTTTGAGGCTGATGCGCGAACCGCTCAAGCTCTCCTTGAAGCCAACCCAGGTTGAATTGCCCCTCCTCCTGACCGCAGAGCGCAATGTGGTCGTGCTGGATATGGAAAAACTTGGCGTCGGCACCCTGAGGCTTGCCGGAGTCAGCCGCAGCAGAGGTTCACTGGACATCGCGTATGGCGAGGCGCTGGCGCCGGATGGCCGCGTAGATTGCATCCGCAACGCTATGAGCGTTGCCGACTCGCTCCATTTCACCTCGGGCCGGCGCAAGCATTTCGAGTGGGACTTCACCGGGCGCCGGGCTTTCCGGTATCTGCAACTCGAAGCAACCGGTGGGCTGGAAGTCGCACTGGACGAGATCACTTTGTTCGACACGCGTTATCCGGTTGAGCCGTTGGGCTCTTTCCGCTCAGAGGATGAGCGCCTCTCGCGCATCTGGCAGGTCGGCGCTGATACCGTGTCGGCCTGTATGGGCGACAACTGGGAAGACTGCCCGACCCGCGAGCACGCCCAATATCCTGGCGATGCGTATGTGGAGTTCCCGATCGCGCTGTACGCCTTCGGCGACTTCGAGCTGTCCGCTAAAGGGCTGCGGCAGTTCGGCCGGAGCCTGTCGAAAGAGGGCTTCGTGAACGGGAGATGGCCTTCAAGTCATATCCTGCCCTGGCTGCTCAATTACGAACTGTTCTGGATCTCATGGCTGGCCGATCACGCGCGGTGGTCAGGCGATCTGGCGCTTGTGGAGAAGCTCTTCCCCGCCGTCCTGACGGTGCTGGCCTATCATCGCGGCTTCTACGATAACGATGGGCTGCTGAGAGTGCCAGGCAAGCTGACCTGGGAGCAGTTCACTGACCATCTGGACGTGGACTCCCGGGGCGAGGTGACAGGCCACCAGTGCAACTTCTACAAGGGGCTGCTGGATGCGGCCTTCCTCGCCGAACTTGCGGGACATCCGGAAGAGGCGCGCCTGCTGAGGGACGAGGCGCTAGCCGTGCAAGAAGCTGCCTGGCGGTTGCTCTACGTGCCTGAGAAGGGCCTGTATACCGATTGTCGCCTCGAAGGAGAGCCGTCCGAGGTGTTTACGCGACAGTCGAATTGCTGGGCCATCTGGAGCGGGCTGGCGCCTGAGGAGGCCTGGCAGGGCCTGTGGGAGGCGATGCAGAAAGCGTCGCTGCCGACCATCAAGAACCCCTGGAGCCAGTTCTTCGTGCTGGAAGCGATGGCCAAACTCGGCCTGTACAGTGAGGCGCTTCCCCTCATTGAGGAATACTACGGTGGGATGCTCGACCGCGGCGCCATTACCTGGTGGGAGCTGTTCGATCCTGCCTGGCCCGAGGACACGCAACCTGGGAGCCTGTGCCACGGGTGGAGCGGCGCGCCGACCTATTTCCTCTCGCGCCATATCGCCGGCGTGGACTGGCAGCTGGTCCCCGAGGCGAAGCTGCTGGTGACGCCGCATCCCGAGGGCTGGCCGCCCTTCCACGCGGAAGTCCCCACCCCGCTGGGCCTCGTGACTGTCGATTGGGATGGCAACAAGGTGGCGATTAAAGCCCCCAGGCTCCTCTAGCCCCTCGCCCCTGAGTGGCGCTTGTGCTATGCTTCCGGCGACCTCAGGACAGGAGTCGCCGCTATGCTGAAGCGCTGGAATACTATCTTTATGACAGGTAACCTCCCCCCTGGCGAAGTCGCCGGGCCGGAGCTTGATCTCGTCTCCCGCTGGCTGCTCATTACGCGCTTCTGCGTGATGCCGATGACCCTCTTCGCAGGCCTCATCGGCGGCTTGCTGGCCCTCTATCAACGCGATGCAGTCGACTGGAGCGCCTGGACGCTTGCGGTAATCGGCTTGCTGCTTGCCCATATCACCAACAATATGGCCAACGACCTCCTGGACTGGTGGCAGGGCGTCGATACCGCGGACTATCCGCGCGCAACTTATGCGCCCCATCCGATCCGTGACAAGCTCATCTCGCCAACTGGCCTGATAATCGCTGTGCTGGTGACCATCCTTGTGGATTTCCTCATCGCGCTGGCACTAACCGAGCTGCGCGGCTGGCTCGTGATGGGCTTTGCCATCGCGGGTATTGTGCTCTCGCTCGGTTACGTCGCCCCGCCCCTCTCCCTCAAGCGCCGTGGCCTGGGCGAATTGGTCGTGCTAATCGTCTGGGGCCCGCTGATGATTGGAGGCGCCTACCTTTCCGCAACAGGTCACCTGCCCGGCTGGGTGCTCTGGGCCTCGCTGCCTTATGGCCTGCTGGTCACCTGCGTGCTGCTCGGCAAGCACATCGACAAGCTGGAATACGACCTGCCCAAAGGCGTCTACACGCTGCCGGTGCTGCTTGGAGACTCCACGGCGAGGCTTTTCACGCGCGGGGCGCTGGCGCTTTTCTTCCTGGTGACGGTGTTTGAGGTTGCCTTCGGAGTGCTGCCACTCGCTTGCCTGCTTGTGGTGTTGGGTTTGCCGCGGCTCATCCAGGTGGACAAGGCCTTCCAGAAGCCCAAACCTTACGAGCAGCCGGCAGACGTGCCCATCTGGCCGCTCTGGTTCGCGGCCGCGGCCTTCCTCGTCGTGCGCGCAGGCGGCGGCGCCTTCGTGCTGGGATTGATACTGGGCGCCATCTGGCCGCTTAGTCTGTAAGCCAGGCTTCGTCCGCCGCGTTGGGTTCCAGGCCGACCTCGTCCAGCAGTCTCACATAACTGCCGATGAGCGCGTCCACCTTCTCCCAGGTCGTCTCATGCGTCGGGAAGACCTCGTAGTTGAAGGCCCCAGAATAACCAAGGCCAACGAGCTTCTCCATAAAGCCGTGCCAGTCGATTGTGCCCTCATAGGGCAGCCAGTGGCGCTCTACCCCATCGAAATCCGAGATATGCAGGTGGATGATACTCTCGCCGAGTTCATCCATCATCGGCAGCAAATCGGCCGGCTGGGGTGGATGGTTGGTGTCGAGGCAGATGCCGCAGTCTGACTGGGACAGGTCTTGCAGCAGATAGAACAACTCGTCCGGACAGTTGCCAAGGCAGGTGCGCGGCAGCAACTCCAGCGCCAGCCGAAGGCCTTTGGCTGCGAAAGCCTCGCCTACTCTGGTAATCGAATCTCTTGCGGCTTCGAGGCGCGCTTCTCGCTCGGCGGGTTCGACAGGTTCGGAGCTTGCGTGGACGACTATCAGGTCGCCGCCGAAACGCTCCTGCATCGCGAGGGAGTCCAGCACTACTTCGATTGAGTGCTCCCGGGCCTCGGTATCGAGCAGGGAGAGATCATAAGGGGTGCCAAAGGCGCTGTGGAGAGAGGCCACCTTCAGCCCCGTGTCCGCAAGCAAGCCCTCGATTGCCGCAAGCCAGCCCTCACTTCGCCAGCCAGGCTCATAGAAGAGTTCTCCCAGGGGCGGTTGAAGCGCCCGGATGTACTCCAGATGCGGCCCCGCCTGGGGCGTATCGACGAAACCAAAAGTATGCGAGAACCTGAAACTGGCTTCCATTTATGGGTCTCCTGTAATAACAACTTAGTCAGTCAGAAGTGGGCCGATACACCTGCTGGCGATATTGCTCGAGCCTGAGCAGCACGCCAGACAGGAAACTATAATCGTGCGACAGGCTGCCTTCGTATTCGGTGGGCCTGCCCTGCCAGTCCGAGATGGATGACCCAGTGCCTGGCACATTTGTCACGCCGGTCTGGAATCCTCCCCCGTTGGGGAAATATCCCTCCTCCTGGCGCTTCAGCATCGACTGGAGGAGGAGTTCGGCTTTGGCGTCTTCGCCGATGCGCCAAAGGGCAATCATCACGCGCACCGCGTCCTCGGTGAAGACCCCGCCATTACAGTAGGTGGGAAAAGTATCTGAGCCGTCCTCACTTTGCCCTCCGAACGAGGCAAACTGGTCGTCGCGTCTCACCGGGACCAGGTTGTTGGGCACGCCCACGCTGAAGCAGTCGAAGCCGACCTCCTCCAGTTTGGTCCAAAGCCTGGCCATAACTTCTCGGGCAAGAGGCAAGTCGAGGACGTGACACTCAACCGCGACAGCATTTACCACCAGGGCAGCATAATCGTGCAACTGGCCATCTGCGCTCCGCCACCAACCCAGCCAGCCAGTAGCTGGATTCATAAAACAAGGCTCATAGGCGGCCTTCAGGCGCTTGGCCAGCGCGCGCCACTGCTGGGCGTCACTTTCACGCCCCATACGGGCCTCCAGGTCGGCAAGGCAGAGCCAGCCGCGGTAACTGAGCGCATTGGTCAAGGCGTTCTTGTGCCCGCTGCTGATGGTGTCCATATAAGTATCGCCGAAGAGCTTCGTGCCCGTATTACCGCTCTGGCGAGATTCTATAAGGCCATCGCCATCCTCATCTCGAGTTGCCATATAACTCGCAACCAGTTCGAGCCGGGGTAGCCAGTGGGCCAGCCAGTCTTCATCGTCTGTCGCCTCGACATAAGCCCAGGCGCCCATCAGAATCGAGGGATTGGAATCGGCCATATGGCCGCCTCCACCAGGCACGTAGAAGACATACCCCTCCTCAGAGCAACCCCTCGTCAGCCAGTATTCAAGCGAACGGCGCACGACTGCGGTCGCCGAGACCCCAGGGGCCAGTTCCGGCACCACTAGCATTGGATCGGAATAGCAGTAGAAGAGCGAACTCACCGGATCGCTGATGACATTGTTGGAAAGCAACCCGCCTGGCGCGCCTCCGAAGGAAGCCTCGGGGGGCCACTCGGCACTAACCTGGTACAGGTTGAACCAGCCTCTGCGCGCGATACGCCAGAGCTCAGGGGCGACTCCCTCAGGCCTGGGCAACACCACCTGGTCGAAGCGCAGGCTGCAACTGGACTTTGCCTCACCAAGCGGAAGGCGGAGAGAGACATCAACTCGTTTGCCTGGGCGGCTGCCAGTTAGCCAACCTGTGGCCTTGGGCTCCTCCTTGCAGGTAACGAGCATTTGCCCGCAGTCAGGCGCCGAGACGATAGCGGGCAGTTGGAACTCGCCCCCCTCCCTCCAGTCCTCGGCGATGAGGCTTGTAGCTGTAGTCGACGGGTCGAAAGGCAACAAGAGGCGCAGTTCATCAGGCGCTGGCCCCCCTTGTAGGCGGAAACTCCAGGTCAGGCCCTTGTCGCGCAGGCCAACTCGCCACTCGAGCCAGGCTTCTCCTCGCAGTGGAATCTGGTATACAACAGCGGAAGCTGACTGCTGGGGCGGGCAAACAACCGAGCCGGTATCAAGCCACTCCTCTCCGTAGCGCGCCAAAATCCGGGCAGGCTCGCGCAAGAGATTCAGCCGGGCCTGGTCGCCTCCCTCGGTATCCCAGCCAAGCGCAGTAAGGCACGGCGCCTCTGGCGAGGCTTCAATCCGAAGGGCAACGGCCGGGGTATCTTCGGCAGAGGGCATATCGGCAATTCCTCCAGGTGGATAGACCAATCTTAGCGGAGGCTTGGGCAGTGGGAAAGGCCCAGCCAGCACCAAGCCTGCGGGCGCGCGCACTTCGGTACCACGGCGGGTCCAGAGTATGCCCCCCTGCGGGTCGAGGTACATAACAAGCTGTGCGCCCAGATCACTGACGAACAGTCCATCTTCTTTTGAGAAGGCAAGCCAGGCAGGGCTCTTCAATCCAAGTGAAGGGCCAGCCAGCACTTTATCTCCGATGCGGACGGCGCCATCGCTACCACTCACCACGACCTCTCCGCCTGGCATCGCCCCGATACCCCAGGGGGCGCAACCTGCTGGAAGAGGAGTTGAGGCTCCTTTTTCGCCGGATGGCAGGTTGAAGCTAAGCACTACGCCTTCGGAAAAGTCAGGCACATAAAGCTTGTCTTGTGCGACCAGCAATTGGGTCAAACGGCCTGGGCCTGGGTTTGCAAGGTCCCTCAACCACTGGCCTGTAACAGCGTCATAACATTTGAGGACTCCGTCGTCATAGGAGGCTACGATAAGCCACTCTCGCCAGAGGGCCATCCCCATCGGGCGCAGCAGGCTTCCGGGCTGGCCGCGGGTTGGGGGGATGAAGTCTCCAAGGTAGCTGCCCGTGGCGCTGTCAAAGCGACGCACGCTGCCTGGCTGGCCCGAAGCGCCACAAGAGACAAGCAAGTCACCCTTCGGCGCCAGAGCGAGCCCATTTGGGGTTGGCAGAGTCGAGGCTAATGTACCGAGCCAGGCGCCAGTGGTGGCCTCGTAGCGTTCGAGCTTGCCTGAACCGGTCATTGCTACGACTAGCTCCTGGGGTGTCGACCAGGCCTGAGTAGCCAGGAGTAATCCCAGTATTGCCATTAGTGTTCTCAATCACTGGCTCCTTGGGAGCTGCCGTGCAAACTGGGCAAGCTCGCGGCCCTTCCAGAGATTGGCGATAACCTGCATCGGCCCTGTGTAGGGCACGTATTGCCTCAGTTCATAATCGTAGGCAACCAGGTCGGACGCAGGCAGTAAAGCCTTGTAACGACCCGGTGCGACCTCCTCAAAAGTGGCGCGCACATCGGGCAGTGGCACTACGCGCAGCGCGCCTAAGGCGCCCGAAAAAGACGCACCCTCGGAATCGCTGACCTGAAGCTCAACTTCAAGAGCGCCTTCCGAGGTCAGCTCGCACCTCAGCGGTTTAATCAGCGGGACTGAGCGCCCCCTCACAAGCTGCGCCAGCCCCTTTGCCAGGTCGCCTTTTGACAGCGCCTCTTTTGCCCGGGCCAGGCAGTGCGCCTGATAGTCGGTCGCGATGCCCTCCGCCTTGCCAGCCTCTACCGCCGACTCCAGGGCAATCAGTTTGAGTTCAGTTTCGGCCTCGCCAGCTCTCGGGGCGAACCGCAGCACGCGATAACCCTTCTCAGGCACGCTGATACTGGCCGTGAGGCCTTCTCCAGAGCGCTGCGCCGGTAAGGGCATCGTAGACTGAGTAGTCTCTTGCCGCGCCCAGGGCAAGTGCCGGATCGAGCGCGACGTCGAGGGCGATCTCCTCGTCCACCAGATTAATAATCGGCACGAGGAAGCTGGCCCCATCGGTAAGGCAGAAGGTCTCAGTGACCATCCGAGCGGGGAAATCCACCGCGTAATCAACGCGCAACTCGAAATCCCAGGGCTGAGGCTGGCCAGCTACGTAGCCTTGCCCCCCCAGGTAGTCTTGCTCGGCGCTATACCAGAGGCCAAGCTGCAGGCCTTCCAGTGCGCGCTCGGGCTGCAACTCGACATAGTAAGTGGCGTTTGGCGTTACAGGCTGGTCTAACCGAAAGCTCTGCAAACACATTATCGGCAAATTCTTCGGCTGGCTTTAGCGCTTCGACCAGGACCTTCCCCGTCGGCCCGCCCTCGCGCAGTCGCATCGTCATCGAGAAGCCTTTGGGCTCGGTCCGGTAAGTTGGGGTCTTGAGGGCAACCTTGGCCAGCCACACGCCAGGCGCTGTGAAGGTCTGACCGAAGGCCACTGGCTGCTGGAAGGGCAGCGCGACCTCGTGGCGACCGTTGATGGGTTCCAGTTGCAGGCTCCAACGCACTGTCTGGTCGCTGTCCACCCGGACAAAGGGAGACGCTCCGGCCTCTGGCAGCAGACGTTCCAGCTCGCCGAGCGCCTGATAGAACTCTCCTTTAAGCACCGTGACGCCAGGCCTGGCCAGTAACTTCGCGGCAGCCTCGGGGGAAGCTTTGCCCACATCGTCTCTGAGGGCGAAGCTGCCATAGACGAACAGGCGACCGCCGCGCTCGACATAACGCTCCAGCGCCTCGAGGGCCTGGGGACTCACGAGTTCGTTATGAGCGCAGATAACTGCCTTATAGGGTTCCGCCTCGCCAGCCAGCAGTTGCTGTTCCCAGAGGAGGGCGTGGTCGAAGTGGTGCTGGATGGCCCAGGTGTGGAAGCCTGTCCATTCGGGATTCCACCCCACCAGCCGCCACTGGGGCTGCGACATATAAATCGCTACCCTCGGCAGCACCGGCCAGGCGCCTTCCGCAAGGGCCGGAGCTTCTTCAGATCGCCGAAGACGCGCGCAGATCTCAGCCTGCGGCGGGGGTGCCTTGCACGCCCCACTCTCCATCGGGCAGCGAGCCGGAAAACTGGATCAGTCCCAGATGCCACCAACCGCTGCCGAAGGCCTCCATACAGTATCTGCGCGCCGCTGCGGGATTGTAGGACTTGCTTCCACCGCGCGCCTTCGGGTCGGGAAACTTGTAGGCGAGCCTGGCCGGGGCGCCAATCTTCCCCAGGCCTGCCAGCGCCGAAGCATACCAGAGGTTGAAGGCGCCAGGATCGTCGCCCTCCATTATCTGGCCCATCTCGAAACCATCGGAGGCGTCCGCATACTGGGGGAAATCCGCCCCCAGTTTCGCGTAAGCGTCAGCCCAGAAGATATTACCGTGATTCGCGGTCACTGTCGGGCGGTCAGGATCCACAGAGCGCACTGCCGCATAATGCCAGCTCATCCGTTCGGCCATCGCCAGGAAGCTAAAATCCAGCCAGTCCGAGAATCGCCTGTTGAACTCGGGCTGGCGGGGCGCTGTGACCTCGGAGAAGCTACCAAGCAGGATGCCCCAGGCCGCATTCAGCGCCGAAATCGAGCCGTATTTGCGCTTAGCCAGGCCTGGAAGTGGAAGACCGCGTTGCCCGAGTATTCGCCATAACCTGCGCCTGAGCGCAGATAGCCAGGATACAGCGCCTCTCCGCCCAGGCCCCAGTAGATGACGTCAGGGTTATCCACCTCGGAGCCAACGAGCGCCTTTATGTACCGCGTGGTGCCCGTGACGATGACCGGATGGTTGATGCTGGGCCAGCCCTTCGGTTCTTCGAACATCGTCTCGAGGATAGGATTGCCGGCGACATCGTTCACCGTGATGTCAGGATACAGGTCATAAAACCAGGTGGGATAATAGGGAAAAGCCCCGTTATTCCAGTTGCCGACCCAATACATACTCTTGATGCCATAAGCGGCCTGCTGCTTTGCCTCGGTCAGCCAGGGCCCCAGATTGAAATAACGATGGCCTTCCTGATCCGAATGCCATCGCCAGTTATTGTCCAGCCCGAGTTCGGCAAATTCCAGGAACAAGCCTGGTTGCGGTTGATTTGCGATTTCCAACTCGTAGGGCGCGCCTTCGGGCTTGGGTGCAATCCAGCAGCCTATTACACCTCCTGGCTCTGAGAGACGCAGTACATATTCACCTGGCGACTGGGGGTCGAAGAGGAATCTCGCCTGGAATTCGTTCGTAACCTCGGTGAGGTGCTCGTTGAAGATTGCTTCTTCTTTCCCCTCAACCAGGCGCGCCAGACTAACGGTGATACTGCCAGTCTGGAAACTCGTCGGGAACTGTACCACCAGGCCCTGAAAGGGCTGTTCGCTAGCAATTTTTTGGGTGACAGTTGGATATTGCCAGGGGGCGATCACCGCGGCGGCGCCATAGGGGGCCATCGGGTCACGGACTGGGATCCACATCCGGTTCATCCCCGCCAGCTCGCAACCATCGGCGGCTTGTTCGGCAAGTTCTGCAGGGGTGCCGCCAAAGGAATAACCGACCCACTCGCAGGGCATATTGATCTGCTGTTGATAGAGTGGCCAAAGAGTAACCGGCTCGACCGCGAACACCGAGCCGGTAAACAGTAGAATCAGTCCCAGAAACAGCAACACGATAATCAGCCTGACCACGCCCTCACCTCATCAGTCGCGCTGCATCAGGGCGACTACTTTAAGCGCCTCGCGCTTTGCGAGCAACTCGAAGCCGGTCGCAAGCTCCTCCAGCGGCAGGCTGTGGGTGACATGCCGGCCAGGATCCACCTTGCCCTGCTTCACCAGCGACAGCATCCAGTCATGGACCAGGGGTTCATCGGGATAGATGCTGCCCACCTGCCAGTCCATTGGGCCGAGGTACACAGGAATTGAAAGCTCCGGCAGCACACCTTCCTCATCAGGCTCTGGCACGCCATACATCCTGACCGCGCCGCCAGCTTTGATACACTGCAAGCCCAGGCGCATCAGGTCGAAATCGCCTACCGCATCCAGCGCCAGGTCGGCGCCAGCGCCGCCAGTGAGGGCTTTCACTCGGGCGGGTACGTCTTCAGTCTGATTGTTAACAGCGAAGTCGGCCCCTTCGGCCAGGGCGCGCTCAAGTGCCGCCTCGCGCCGCCCAACACAGATAACCGGACCAGCGCCGAGAAGCTTCGCGAACTGGATGAAGGCAAGTCCAACTGGCCCCGTGCCCATCACGACCACGCTTGTGCCCAGGCCAATCCCAAGTTTATGGATTGTCGAAAGGGCCTCTTTCAAGGTGATGAGCTGGGTCGCGTGGACAGGGTCGAAGCCACGAGGCAGCTTCTGGTTCATCGCCCAGCCCCACTTGATAGCGTTGTAGCCGGCCTCCTGGGCGGCCTTCAGGTCGCCGCATTTGCCCCATTCGGCAAAGCCGCCATAGGCGCAGCCATAATCCGACTCGCCGAAGTCATAAGAGAGCGTTGGCCGCAGCACCACATCGCCGACAGCCAGATTCTTGACCCCCTCGCCTACTTCGACTATCTCGCCTACCCCTTCGTGACCAAGTACCGAGGGATATTTTCCTACTGGGATTTTCCCTTCTATCAACTTGCGATCGGTGCCGTTGCAGATAGAACAAGCCGTAATCCGGCAAAGGCACTCGAAGGGACCAAGCTTCGGCAGCGGCAGCCCGTCGTGAATCTCCAACTTGCCCTTCGCGGCGATGACCGCGGCTTTTTGCTTTGTGGCCATTGACGCTACCTCCAGTCGAATACGATGCCGAGGGCATTGGTGTCTTTGCGGATGAGGAAATCATAGCCTTTGGTCGCTTCTTCGGCCGAGAAGACATGCGTGATGAAGGGCGCTGCCGTCAGCTTCTTCTCATCAAGCCATTGGAGGACCTGAGCGAGGTTTTCGACCCCGCCAAAACTGCAGGGGAAATGCATCGTGATCTGTTTGCCATGCGGCGTGTGGAAAAAGAAGCTGGCGTTGTCGGGATACCAACCCTGCCAGACAAATCTGCCGCGCGCTTTGAGGCACAGGATGGCCTCATCCACAAGCTGGGTGAAGCCTGTAGACTCGAAAGCGATGTCCGCGCCTTCCTTCCACTCTTTCCAGATGGCCTCGTGCAGGGATTCCTTGGTCGCATCAACGCACCGATTGGCACTATGAGCGTTACTGAGCGCAACCCGCCGAGGATTGGCGTCGCTTGCGATAATTTTGCAGCCCTTCATCCGGGCGATCTGAGCGGTGAACTGCCCGATAAGCCCCTGGCCTACCATTGCGATCTTGTCGCCCCGCTTGGTGCCGACGATGTTGTGACCATGCAGGCCAACCGCCGCCAGCCAGGCGAAGACCGCTTCCTGCGGGCTAACTCGGGTTGGTACGGGGACTGCCAGATTCTCGTCCAGCACCGAAACGCCTGAATGACCGCCCCAGGAAAGCCCAGCTTCTCTGGGGGCTTTGGTCAGTCCTGCCAGTACCCGCTGGCCTACGGCGACTTTGGTGACTGCAGAGCCAACCGCTTCAACGATGCCGAGGCTTTGATACCCGGGAATCGAGGGATAATTGGAGTCCTGGGGCCTTTCTCCCATAAGTATCCAGCGTTCTGTGCCAGGGCTTATGGCGGATACTTCGGTGCGCACGACGACCTCATTTGGAGCCGGGTCGTCGAAAGTCACATCCCAGACTTCGACTTGTGCGGGGCCTGTGAAGATGATACTGCGTCCCTCGACAGCCATTACTACTTCGCCTCCGGTTTGATGTAGTCGTTCGCGATAAACTGGGAAAGATGCCTCAGCGCGATAACCAGGCCTTCGTTCTCTCTTGCGCCATGGTAAATCGGGTCGTGCCTGCCTTCAATGTCGAGATTGCCAGTGTAACCGACTTCGTGCAGAGTCGAGATGATTGCCCCCCAGTCCGAGGCGCCCATCCCTGGCACGCGGTCGCGCACTCCGCCAGGCTCGAAGTGGCCATACTTCCTTACGCTATGCATCAGGCGTTCGGCGTCCTTGGCGTGCACGTGAAAGACTTTACTGCCATATTCGCGCAAGGCCCAGAGATAATCTATCTCCAGCGCGATGAGGTGCGAAGGGTCGTATTCCAGCCCCAGCGCAGGCGAGGGGACCGCCTCGAACATAAGGTCCCAGGCGCGGGGCGTATAAGCCAGATTTATACCACGGAAGGGGAAGGTATGGAACATCGGGCAGTTCTCGAAACCTATCCGCAGCCCCCTGTCCTCGGCTTCTTTCGCAAGCGGCGCCCAGACCTCGACATAGTGAGGTATGTTCTCGGGAATATCCAGGTCGGGTACGCGGCCAGCGAAGGTGCAGAGAGTCTGGACGCCAAGTTGCTCTGCCAGCTCGAACAGTTTGCGAAAGAAAGCGCTCTGCTCTGCTCTTCTGGATTGTTCGGGCTCAAGCATATTGGGATACCAGCCAAGGGCTGAGACCTCAATGTCAGCTTCGGCCAGGGCTTCTTTGGCTTGCTGGATACTCGAGTCAGTTGCGGTGGTCGGATCGAGCGGGGCGCCAGGTCCAACCAGCAGTTCCAGACTGCCGAAACCAGCAGCACGTGCGAATTCGACTTCCGCCTCGCTGTAAGCTGCAAGATATCCGATTCGCATAAAGAACTCCTCAAGAAGGTTTGCAGGATATTCGACTTGATGGCGAAGTCTCCTTCTGCCGGTGCTTACAACCTGGGCACCTGGCAATCAGCGGAGGTGAAAGTCAGTGAAGGTACGTATTCTGGTGATCCTCATTGCTATTGCGATTGCGATCGGGGTGATGTGGTATATGGCAGGGCCGAAGACCTTTGGTACGCCGCCCCCCATCGCTGGAGGTGGCCCACCGCCGTAGCCCAGGAGGGCAGGTATTTCTGGCAAGCTCGGGAGGAGCTCTCTGCTCCTGACGAAGCCTGCCTTGCCGGCTTTACACTGAATTGGTCAGTTACCTTTCGGAGGTGGCCTTAAATGAAGGCTCGTGTAGTTGTGATTGTAATTGCGGTAGTTGTTGCAGTGGCTGTAATGTGGTTTATGACTGGCCCCAAGACTTACACTGAAGTGCCGCCAACCCCAGGAGGAGGCGCCTCCTCTGCGCCCTCCGGCCCGCAGGAAGACAAGAGCGCCGAGATGCCCAAAGGGCCTGCCCTGACAGCCTGGGAGGCAGTTGCGCCCGAGGCCACCAAGTGGGACGCGCAGGCCAGGCTAGCAAGTGTTAAGCCGCTTGGCGTCGCCTACTGGACTCCCGAAGGCAACGAGGCAGGCTGGGCTATAACTCTGGAATCAGGTGACAAGCAACGTACGATTACCTTCCATTTCTCAACTGGCGGGATGGCCAAGGGCGTAATGCAAGGTCCCGTAAGCGCAGCTGGTACTGGCGGCCCTGTAATTGCCCCTGACCTGTGGAAAATTGACTCGAGCGCGGCTTGCGCCAAAGCGATGGAGAAGGCCAAGGCCAAGTATCCGGATTTCAAAGGCGGCTGCAGGGCAGAGCTAACAGTTCCCGAGGCTGGCAAGCTCGTTTGGACAGTCGAATACAGCGACAAGAAAGGCGCCCAGGAGCCTGATGCCAAGTCGGGCACTGTCAAAGTGGATGGTATGAGTGGCGAGGTATTGCCCGAGTAAGCTGGTGGCGTTACTACTCACTCTTGCCTGCCTGCCCGCCTGGGCTGGCCAGTGGCGCAGCTTCGCTGGTGATTGGAGCCTGGGCGAGTCTCAGGGGCAGCGCGATGCTGGCGCCTGGACCCAGGCCTTCGACCTCTCGCAGGCTTTCGAGGCGCCGCGTGTTTATGCGCGGTGCCTCATCGCTGCCGAGGGAGAGGGCGTCCGAGCGGCTCAGCTAGTGCTCGGGGCGACCAGCAACAAAGACTTCTACTATGCCCATTTCGACTCCCGCAACAGTTGCGTGACACTGGTCCGCTCCTCCCCCACCCAGGCCTGGAACGAGTTGGCGCGCCAGCGCGGCGTCCCAATCGAGCCTGACGTGTTCCACCAGCTTGGTCTCACCTGGAGTCGGGGCCAGCTTGTTGCCTGGCTGGATGGCAAGCAAATCGTCAGCGCGGCCCTTCCCCAGGCGCCAAGAGGCTATTCAGGAGTCGGCACGAGCCAGGCGCGCGCGCTGTTCGAGGACTACCACTCTTATGGGAGGCGCATCGAGATGCCCTTCGAAGAGAAACACGAGCCTTTCGTAGTCGTTTGCGAAGATGGTGGAGCTGGCGGGTATGAGGCCTTCCCCGATGTGGTCAGACTTCAGGACGGCGACCTGCTTGCGGTCTGCTACGCCGGATACGACCATATCTCCTGGCCAGCGCCCCAGCTACCCAAGGGCGGTCGGGTGGTCTCGGTCAGGTCGAAGGACAACGGCCTAACCTGGGGCAAAGCCGAAATTGTCTACGACAGCGAAATTGACAACCGCGACCCCCACATCAGCCAGTCAGCTGACGGGACGGTTTTCGTCACCTGGTTCGACCTGGTTACCCATCCTGTCAGAGGCTTCGCGACAGCAGGGCAGTGGTTCGTGCGCAGCTTCGATGGCGGGCATACCTGGGAGCAAGACGCTCATCTGATAAGTATGGAATATGCGGCTTCTGCGCCTATCCGGCAGCTTCCGGATGGCGACCTCATCCTCGGGCTTTACACCGAGAGCAATGAGCACGCCTATGGCGCGACCACCAAGAGCCGCGATGGGGGCCTGACCTGGGAGACACCAGTAGATATCGGCAAGGAATCACCTATCCGGCACGATGCCGAGACTGATGTGGTGCTGCTGAAGAGCGGCAAATTGCTTGCGGCGCTGCGCCCGACGATGAGTTATGCCCTCTCGGACGACCTGGGAGAGAGCTGGGGGCCGATTGCGCCTTTCGGCTTCGAGGGTCATGCGCCTTATTTCCTCTACACCAGTGGCGGGGTACTGCTGCTCGCGCACAGGCTGCCCCAGACGAGTCTCCACTACAGCCTGGACGATGGCGCGACCTGGCAGGGGCCGGTGCTGGTGGACGATGTGATAGGCTCCTATTGCTCGATGCAGGAGTTGCCCGATGGCACCGTAATCATCGTCTATTACACCGAAGGGCCAGGCTCGGATATCCGCGCCAGGTTCTTTAAAGCCGATGCGACTGGCATAACCTTCCTCGACCCGGAGGAACTCCGAGCCCGCTTTTCGCGTTCGTAAACTTGACCTGCTGCGATACCCGGCATATAGTAGCGTCCATAAAGCGACTCTCAGCGGTCAGAGGTGAACTAGCAGTGCCCAGATATGAATATCATTGTGAAGATTGTGACGTGACTTTTGAGCAGGTCCATCCTGTCGACGACAGGGACAAGGGCGTCTGTGAGGAATGCGGCAAGCCTGCAAAGCGTTTGCTTGCGTCCTTTGTAGCCCAGTTCAAGGGATCGGGCTTCCACAAGAACGACTACTCGTCAAACGGCGCCAAGCCTGCTGCCGGGGCAAGTTGCCCTGCCGGCGGTTGCTGCGGCGGGAGCTGTCCTGTCGACTAACTTTCCTGTACAGAGAACCTTAACAAAAGCGGCGCCTCCCTCGGGAAGCGCCGTTTTTATTTGGCCGTCCAGGCAGTCTGGCTGACCTTAAGGCTTATAGAGCACCCAAAGCCGGCAACTGTCCTTATGCAACTCGGTTATGGTTAGCCACTTCGCGTGCCCATCACAGTAGGCCAGGTTGGACCCTTCGAAATGCGCCGGCCTTACCCAGCCTGGATCTATCCACGGGCCAGGCAGCGGGATAGTCGAACAATAGTCAGGATTCGGCTCTACCACCCAGTCTCCGTCCCGGTTTTCGCCCAGCAGCAAAGTCTCGGCAGGTTGGCTTATCTGGGCCAGGGGCAAGGAGAAATACACTTCTCCGATGTAAGCGTTGATGCCATAGGGGCTGGTGCCGTTCGGCCTGTTGAGGTTGGCTGGCGCAGACGGGCAGGAGTAGATGCCTTCGTTCTTCACATAGGGCAGCGTAATGTATTTCCAGCAGTGTTCCCACCAGTCGCCAAACTGGGCTGGAGGCAGCGTGTCATCGTAGTCCTGGGCATACATCATTATGCCCATCCCAAGCTGTTTCAGGTTGGAGGTGCAGGTGCTCTGGCGCGCCTTCTCCTTGGCTCTGGAGAAGACCGGAAACAGGATAGCCGCAAGGATGGCGATAATTGCGATGACAACAAGCAACTCGATAAGCGTGAACCCTCGTCGCATCAGGCGTTTCCCCCTGGACTGGTGAGGCGACTAGTGCGAGCCCGCCTTCAGCTTCATCTGATCTACTATAACTGCCAGCAGTATGACCGCGCCTTTGACAAGCCACTGGTAGAACTCGTCCACGCCAATCAGAGTAAGGCCATTATTCAACACGCCGATGATAAGCGCGCCCAGCACGGTGCCCTGGATGGTGCCAATGCCCCCAAGAAAGCTGGTGCCTCCAAGCGCGACGGCGGCGATGGCGTTAAGCTCGTACATCTGCCCCAGCTTCGGGTCGCCTGAACCGAGTTCGACTGCTCATTATGATACCCGCAACGCCGGCCAGCAGACCGGACATCAGGTAGATTTTTAGTTTTACTTTCGGGATATCTATACCTGAAAGGCGCGCTGCCTGTTCATTACCGCCGATGGCATAGGTATAACGGCCAAAGGAGGTGCGCGCAAGCAGCACCCAGCCGAAGATCGCCCCGGCCAGGCCTATCAGGGCCGGCACGTGCAGCACTGGGTCTATCACCTTCCCCAGGCCGAAGACGCCATATTCGGCGGGGAGATTCGAGACAGGCTGGGCATCGCACATCAGGAAGGCCACCCCGCGCGCTATGCTCATCATCGCAAGGGTTGCGATGAAGGGCGGCAGGCTGAACTTGTTGATCATCACCCCGTTGAAGGCTCCAAGCGCCGCAGCGGCCAGCAGGCCAATCGGTATCGCAATGAACAGCATAACGCCAGGCTCCAGCACCGGCAGGATTACCAAAGACTGGCTTCCAATCGGGATTGCAAGGCCGTGCTTGAGCAGCGAGGTCACCAGCACCGCGGTGAAGGCCAGTATGGAGCCAACCGACAAGTCTATACCCGCCGAGATGATGACGAACGTCATCCCCACCGCTATCAGCAGGTTTATCGAGATGTCCGAGAGGATGTTGCCCACATTGCCCGCCGAGATGAAGCAATGCTTGTTGGTCGTCAAAGTGAAAACCACGACCAGTATCAGCAGGAAGATTGCGCTGCTGTAGCTTTCAAGCAAGCGCTTCGACCGATCAAGGAAGCTCATTCGCCTTCCTCCATCAGGGGATTTACTCCACCCGTTGCCAGGTGCATAATGCGCTCCTGGGTGGCCTCTTCGCGCGCCAGTTCGCCGGCGATGCGCCCCTGGTGCATCACGAGGATGCGGTCACTCATCCCCAGCACTTCGGGCAGTTCGCTCGAAATCATAATGACGGCTTTCTGATGCTTCACCAGCTCGTTCATCAGATTGTAGATTTCGGCCTTTGCGCCTACATCAATGCCACGCGTCGGCTCATCGAAAATCAGCACCTGCGAATTGGTGAAAAGCCATTTGGCAAGGACTACCTTCTGTTGGTTGCCACCGGACAGGTCTTTCGTGCGCCGCTCGGGATAAGGCGGCCTCAGGCCAAGCTGCTCGATGTACCGTTTGGCGACCTCTTGCTCTTTGCCAAGCGACAGCAGGCCCATATTGCGTATCTCGTCCAGGTTGGCGAGGGTCATATTCTCGCGCACAGCCAGTTCGAGGATCAGTCCCTGCAGCTTGCGGTCCTCCGGCACCAGTCCGATGCCCAGGTCGATGGCATCGCGCGGGCAGCGGATGGTAACTTCCTCGCCCCCCACATAGATGCGCCCTTCCTCCACCGGGTCGGCGCCGAAAATCGCTCTGGCAAGTTCGGTGCGCCCCGCGCCAACCAGGCCGGCGATACCGAGGATCTCCCCCTCAAACACCGCGAGGCTTATGTGTTCCAGCACGCCAGCGCGCTCGAAGCCAGCGATCCGCAGCAACTCTTTGCCAGGTTTCACCGCGATTTTGGGCATCTGCTCGGACAGCTCGCGCCCGACCATATGCTTAATCAGCGAGTTGCGATCCAGATTTTTCACATAATCTGTCACCACATGCTGGCCATCGCGCAGCACGGTACAGCGGTCGGCTATCTCGAACAGCTCTTCAAGCCGATGAGAGATATAGATAATGCTGACGCCCTTCGCCTTAAGCTGGCGGATCTGATTGAAGAGGTTCTCCAGTTCATGTTCGGTAAGGGCGGCCGAGGGCTCGTCCATTACGAGGATACGCGCGTCCTGACTTAGCGCTTTGGCTATCTCGACGAGTTGCTGATTGGCCACACTGAGTTCTCTAACCAGTGTTTTGGGATTGATTGGCGCCTCCAGCAGGTCAAGCCACTCGCGCGCCTGCTGCCAAAGGGCGCGATAGTCCATCAGGCCAAATTTGGTGCGCGGCTCGCGCCCCAGGAAGATGTTCTCGGCAACGCTCATATCGGGCACCAGGTTGAATTCCTGGTATATGATGGCGACGCCGTGGCGTAATGCAGCCTGGGGAGAGGCGATGGTGACTGGCTGACCTTCGATTAGAAGCTGTCCGGCATCCGCCAGATGGGCGCCGGCGAGGATCTTCACCAGCGTGGATTTGCCCGCGCCGTTTTCTCCAACGAGGCCAAGTACCTCGCCGCGCCCAAGTTGCAGGGTAACATCGCTAAGCGCCTGCACACCTGGGAAGGCCTTCGATATATCGCGCATCTCAAGCAGGAAAGCGGGCTCCTGCGCTACCTGTTCGGCTGTCATATGCTGCCCCTCAAACTGGGATAGCCCTTAATGCGACGCTGGCATCCAGATTCCTTCCCATAAAAAAGCCCCGGTCCGGGTGGCGTGCCCGGATCGGGGCCAGGGGGAGTGCCTTGGTCAGATTTACTGCAGGTCGTAGAGCGAGTCGTCCTCTGACAGACTGCCGAACTTCTCACTCGTGCCAGGCTGCAGGTTGTAGATTTTGCTTGTCGCCTTCACGTGCCCGTCACAGAAAGCTACGCCCGCTGTTTCATTGTGGCGGAAATGCGCGGTAGCCCAGGGGAAAAGCCAGTCGCTGGGCGCGCGCAGATAGTTGGTTGCGGCAACAGAGCCTGCGTTATTGTAGGCAGCATCGGCCAGCAAGACGGTCTCGGAGGGCTTGCCCACCGCCCCCAGACTGACAGGTTCAGGCACTGGCTCATACATCCCGTGACCGATATAGGTGGTGTTGTAAGCGTAGCCGGATTGCGGCCTGCCCCAGGTCTCCCCCTGGAAGGTTGGACACGCGTTGATTTGCTGGTTCTTGGTATAGGGCGCAATCAGGCCAGGGCCGGTGACGCCTCCCGCGCTCCAGTCGATGCTGAAGTCCCAGGCGAATTCGTTCCAGGCAGCGTCGTAGTAGTAGGCGGGGCAATAGCGTTCGTCATAATCCTGAGCGTACATCATAATCCCAAGAGAGATCTGTTTGAGGTTGGAGAGGCAGGTGGACTGACGCGCCTTCTCTCTGGCGCGCGCGAAAACAGGGAACAGGATGGCTGCCAGGATGGCGATGATGGCGATGACGACCAGCAGTTCGATGAGCGTGAAACCGGCGTGTTTACGTCTGAAACGAGGTGCAATACAAAACATAAAATAACCCTCCCTGCCCGCGCAGGAGCGTATTTGGTAGGCAGATTGGGCCGTCTCCTGACTTCTGGATCTTCCTCGGGTCGCGTCTTCCGGGTTTACCCGTGACTCTTGCGGCCTTCGTCCCCAGTTACAGTTGCGGGGCAGTCGCGGCTTCTCACCGCGTTCCGATACCCTTTCTGCTTCCAGTATTCAATTGAGGCTTATGCTAACTGATGCTTTCCGGTGAGTCAAGACTTCCCTGTCAGGAAGTTCGCCAGGCCTGGACTGCATGCGTGATCTCGATGACAGGGGCTATCCAGAACCGCTTGCGATGCTTGGCAAGGTGTTGCAGCAGCAATTCGAAGTCTACCTGCGAGACTGGCAGATGGCCTTCATCAATACCGTGGAAGGTCAGTATCCCCCACTGGCCGCGGTTTGCGAAGAGTTCGCAAGTGCCAATCAGCTCGGCGGCGTTCATCCGCTCGCAGGGGTAGCTCCACAAGTAATGGAGGTCTGCCCTTGTGAGCGAAATTGCCTCCCTCGCCCCTCGTGCGGGCCGCTGAGCAATACTTGGCAACGACGGGGGTATAGCTTTGGCGATTCAGCCCTACACCGATGTCCGACTGGTAGCAGGGATAGGCAAAAGAGCGCGCTGTCTGATGAGGCGCAAGCTGGGCCAGGCGCTCTTCAGCCTCGGCTATCTCGCGTTCCATCGCCTCGAGGCTAAGCCCCTCGATGCCCTCATGCTCCGCCGTGAAACTGAAGTTGCGCGAGCAGGGATGATTGACCGTATGGTTGCCCAGCTCATGCCCCCTTCGGGACGCCATCGCCCAGGGCAGCAGGCGCTCGGCCCAGTCGGCCCCGTTGGGATTCAGGTAGAAGGTGCCATTGAAGCCATACTTCTCGAGCAGTGGCACCGCAAGCTTGAGCTGAGAAGCCAGCCCATCATCAAAAGTCAGGCAGAGAGCTGCTTCCGCGCCCTCTGGCAGCCAGGGAGAAGCCATAACTGTTTTCCTCCAATAACGAGGAGCCTGGGGAGAGGCGGCTGGACCGCCCCTCCCTGGTTAGTATACCTAATCTGCGCCCTTGATAGGCTCAAAAGGCACCGGCTGATGGTCTTGCACGCAGGCGGGCGGGCTCTTCAGAGGCTTGGCCCAGCGGCAGGCGTTCTCGATGACCTTGAGCACGGTCGCATTGTGGTAGATGGGATAGGTCTCATGTCCCGGGCGGAAGTAGAAGACCTTTCCCAGGCCGCGATAGAAGACGCAGCCACTGCGGAAGACCTCTCCCCCTTCGAACCAGGAGACGAATACGAGATCGTCCGGAGCCGGGATGCCGAAGTGCTCGCCATACATCTCGGTGTTCTCCAGCTCGAAGTAATCACCGATGCCATCGGCGATAGGATGAGCGACGTTGATGGTCCACAGCCGCTCTTTCTCGCCGGCCTCGCGCCAGCGCAGCATGCAGTCAGTGCCCATCAGCTTGCGGAAGGGCTTGGACATATGGCCCGAATGCAGCACGATGAGGCCCATACCCTCCATAACGCGCTTGCAGACTTTCTCGGTGACGGCATCGCTTACCTCATGATGGGCGGCGTGGCCCCACCAGGTCAGCACGTCGGTATTGGCAAGTACCTCATCGGTCAGGCCATGCTCGGGCTCATCGAGGGTGGCGGTGCGCGCCTCGATGCCACACTGGGCGTTCAGGTACTCGGCAATGGCGCCGTGCATACCTTTGGGATAAAGCTTGCGACAAACGTCCATTTCCAGTTCGTGACGAAACTCGTTCCAGACTGTTACGCGTACTGGTTCTTTCATCTCTGCCTCCTAAAGCAGTGGAAAAAGGGCGCATATTCGCCCTGTATTTTAGCAGCCTGGGCCGCTAAAGGGCCTAGAGGTTCTTGATAAGAGTGCGTTCTATCACTACTGCGACGGTCTGACAACTGTCCGCTGCATCATCCAGAATCTCGTAAAGCTCACTAAGCTTGAAGATTCGGAGCGCGTCGGTTTCTTCCTCGAAGAGTTTGCCAAGATTCTTGCGATGCAGGACATCGGTCTGGGTCTCGATGGTGCCTACCAGATGGCAGTGCTCGATGACCTCGCCCCATTTCTTGGGATTCTTGAGGGCCTTAACGCCCTTTATGACCTCCGCGACGGCTTTCTCAATGAGGTCGAGATACTCCCAGACCGTTTCGGGAATGGGATCGATCCTCATAAGTACCATCCGGTTGGTGGCCTTCTCGAGCGAATCCACTATATCGTCGAGGGTAGTGGCAAGCTCCGCGATGTCTTCGCGCTCAAGCGGAGTGATAAAGGTCTCGTTGAGCCGATTCAGCACCTCGCGCGTATGCGCATCGGTGGCTTTCTCGATTGCTTCAAGCTCGGTAGCATGCTTCTTCAGCTTGCCGTCTTTCTTCAGCTCGCGCAAGTTGGCGATCGCAGCGGCGACGCCATCTGCCTGAGCTTCAAAAAGTTTGAAGAAATTAAAATTCTTCGGGAATATCCTCATTCTGGAGGGCCTCCTAGCCTGGCAAGAACAACGAAATCAGTTTGTAGACAATCCATGCCACGATTGCCGAGGCCGGTATTGTAAGCACCCAGGCCCAGACGATGCGCATTGTGACGTCCCACTTTACAGCGGACATCCGTTTGGCGGCGCCTACGCCGGACACCGCGCCAGTTATAACATGAGTTGTGCTTACAGGCGCCCCCAGGTGAGTCGCAGTCAGGATACTGATGGCCGAAGCGGTCTCGGCACTAAAGCCGTCTATAGGCCGCAGCTTGGTTATACCGTGGCCCATAGTCTTAACGATACGCCAGCCCCCGAACAGTGTACCCATTGCGATGGCGCTATACGCCGAAAGCACTACCCAGGTAGGCACCTCGAAAGACTCAATCCAGCCCGCGGTAAGCAGAAGGCCAGTTATGATGCCCATTGTCTTCTGAGCATCGTTGCTTCCGTGTGCATAACTGTATATGGCCGCGGAAAAAAGCTGCATTCGTCTGGCCCACCGATTTACCTTGTCTGGATGTACTTTGTAGGCAATCCAGCTCGAAACCGTGATGAGAATCAATCCCAGTATCAGACCGAAAGTAGGCGCTACGACGATAAAGATAAGTGGCTTTACCCAGCCCTGCAATAGCAGACTCTCAAAGCCGGCTTTTGCGATCGCCGCGCCTGCATAACCGCCCATCAGCGCATGGGAGGAACTGGTCGGCAGCCCCATCCACCAGGTGAAAAGATTCCAGGCGATGGTGCCGATGAGCCCCGCCATTATGACGTAGATGGTTACAAGCTCAAGGTCAACGAGATCCTTGCCTACTGTCTTTGCGACATGGGCTTCGGTGCCCAGCAACTTGCCAACTGGCCCCAGATATATAGCCATATGAGGCCCGAAGAAGGCAGCGAAGTTCCAGAAAGCCGCCCATACAACCGCTTGCTGAGGCTTCAGCACGCGAGTTGCGACGACTGTGGCAATTGAGTTTGCCGAGTCATGGAAACCATTCGTGAAATCAAATATGAGCGCAAGCGCGATTACGAATACTACCAGGGCTTCCAAGCTAGCTCTCACCCTCAGCTTTGTCGAGTTCTACTTCCAGCCGGTAAAGCAGCAGCGCGCAGGGATCCGGGCTATTCTCTGGCCTGTCTGCCCGCAGGCAATCAATCATCACATAGAAACTGCCAGGATTAGATACCGATCCGGTCAGAGGCGTGGGCACGGAAAGATAGCTGTTGCCAGCATATCCATAGAGCCTGGGATTGGTATGGGGCAGCTCGAACTGCTCGACTGACCCTCCTCCCGCGAAGTCACCCATCCAGGCGCGTAACTGGCCCATACTTGGGTCGTTGAGGAAGAGCGACTTGCCCTCCCCAAGCGGGAGCCACCTGCCCGCATTGGCGGAGTTGTAATTGACGTCTGCGCCCCAGAGCATACTCGTCTGGCGGGTGGTGGTGTCATATTCCCAAAGCTCGTGACGGCAGCCGGCCTTGGTGACGGGCACCTTGTTGTACATAAGGGCCAGCCTGGTCCAGCCCTCATCCAGCGGTCGCATATCAAAAACGCTATAGCTGCCATCCTCTACAATCGGGAAGTCCTCTCGGTGCAGCATATGGCCTTCCCAGTCGAGGTGCATCAGGCGGGCTGTCACATTGCGGTGGATAACGCCTGGAACCTCACCGGCCCACACCTGGCCCACGACGACGATGCCGGAATCCACAACGGCGACCTGCGGGTAGAAGAGAGACATAACCTCGGCATAGCTCACCGGTCGGCTGGAAATCGTAATCCAGGCCTTTCCTCTCGCCTCGGAAGACTAACGGTATGTTTAGACAATCTTTGCCATCATTAGAATAGGCCAGCACCACTAGCGCGGTGCGTTTGCCATCCCGGCTTACGCCGACGTTAAGACGCAGATGGTAGCGGCCATAATCGCCATCCGGGCAGGAGTTCGGTCCTGTCCACCAGCGAGGTGATGTCATCGGGGCGCTCGGAACGATAATACCGGATGACCCCAGCATGAGAGGCAGGCCTGTCGCTCTGGGGCACATAATCTACGAAGACATGCAGATAACCATCCGGAGAACGCATTAGATGAGGTTGGTTGAGTCGCTTGATAGGCTCCTCGATTTTGATAGCGTTCACGGCAGGAGGGGCGTCGACGCCGGCCTTCGGATACTGGCCAACATAAGCAGTGAAGCTTGTGGTGTCGGCATCAGCAGCCTTTGCGGCCCAGAAAGACAAAGCGGTCGCCCTCGACCAGGTAGGGATAGGTATGACCGCCCCACTCGTAGGCGACATAATCGCGCAGACAGACTGGCCCTTCGGCGACGCGTATCGAGGGCAGGTCAGCCGCAAAGGCAGCCCAACCGCTGGCGATTGCCAGCAGCCATACCATCAGCATTAGTCTTGTCCCCGATTCATACATTTGTTGTCAGTCTCCCAGGTCATCAGTCTTGTTTTCGGCAGCCAGCCAGTCCAGTGCCAGTTCGTGAAGCGTGACGAACCTGGCTTCGAGTGCCGTCAGTCTTGCTACTACGGTGCGAAAACGCTCCAGATCAGTAGACCCGTCATGGCCGATCAAACCCAGGTACCGATCGCCCCGGGCCAGCGCGGCATCCAGTATTGCGTGGCTCTCTGGCGTCGTCTGCCAGGTATCCAGCCAAAGCGGCTTGCTCCCGTCGGTAACCAGCGGCACCTCGACGAGCGGCGAGTCGCCAGAACGGGTCAGATCATCTCGCGCCGGATGATAAGGCGCGTGCAAGCTGGCGCTTGTCCAGTCGGCCAGATGCCTGCTTCCCACTGCGCCAGGCGCAATACTCGATTCTACGACGATGCCCTCAGCTTCAAGCGCTTGTAAATCCGAGGCCTCGGCTCGTAGGCAGCCAGCTCTGAAGCAGGCAGGCTGCACTCCAAACTCGCGCAAGAGAGCTGCGCCTTCCGCGATTAGCGCTGCGCGGGCCTCAGGCTCACGGATATAGTGCTCTCGCTCCTCATCGTCAAAATGCACATGCAGGCCGACCTCATGACCAGCAGGCAAGTCTGGCGCAATCTTCTCGAAGAAGTGCTCTGCATTGGCGCGCTTCTCCTGGGCCGAGATTTTTATCATCCAGGTCAAAGGCACAGCCAGTTCTCTGGCCAGACTCAGCAAGGCCAGCGCCCTCTGGGCTGCGGTCCCAAGTTCTCGCCGCCACGAAGTGGGATACTCCGTATCAAGAGTAAGGGCAACTAATATGATGGTGCCATCCAACCTCACTTGCCGCCTCTGCGCGCGCCCCCCGACGGCGCAGTGGCGGTTCCCCGCTAAGGTTGCAAAGCTAGTGCGAGCAATTGGTCGGCGTTACTGGTTACTTTTGAGAAGGCCTCAATATACTCATCAAGCAAATTGGTATCCTCGAAGGGGAACCCGCAGAACCCATAACAGAACTGGGTCGCAAGGGCTCTCTCCGTCCTCGGGAAGCGCCTTGGCGAGTTATCCAAAGTGCCCTCGGCGTGAGGGCAATCTAGTGGACAGCCTCGCCCAAAAGCCTCAGCGCCCTGGAAGAGAGGCGCGTTGTAGGCCGCCTCGCCCAGGAGGCCAGAGGCGACCCCCTCAGCGCACAGGGCATCACAGAAACGCTGCATCGGCAAGCCGCCGAGTGCCTGCGCATCGTAGACAACTGTATGAAAGTAGTAAGCGTGCCCAATATCATCCGGCACAAAAGTCGGATGGAGCCCTGGCAGCGCTCCAAGTGCCTCGTTCAGATAGCGCGCCGAAGCCTGCCTCAGGCTAATCCACTCGTCCAGGTGGTCCATCCCCGCCAGGGCCAGTACCGCTGCCACCGGGTGCATACGCTGGTTGTAGCCAAGCCCGCCGGTCGAGATGTATCTGCGCCGCTCGGGATCGGTCAGCTCCTTGTTCAGTCGGGCCGGATGCTGGCCGCAAAGCAGCGCTCGCTCGTAGTAGTCAAGAGAATCAGTGACCACAACGCCGCCTTCCCCGCCCGGCAGGTTCTTCACAGACTGGATGCTGAAGCAGGAGATATCACTGCCAAAGCTGCCACACAGTCTGCCCTCGCGGGTCGCCCCCTGGGCATGGGCACAGTCCTCGATTACCCGCAGCGAATGACGACGAGCAAGGGCGAGGATTGACTCCATATCGGCCGGGTACCCGTTCAGATGGACGACAAGGATGGCCTTCGTCCGCGGCGTGATAGCGGCTTCGAGAGCCTCTGGGGCCAGGTTGAGGCTGACCTCGTCGATGTCGACAAAGACCGGTCTGCCGTGGAAATGCAGGATAGGCGTCAGGGCATAGCTGGGCGCCAGAGGCGAGGTGAGCACTTCATCTCCTGGCTCGATGCCAGCTGCGAAAATCGCTGCGTCCAGCGCCGCAGTGCCGGAAGAGACCGCCAGGGCATATTTCGCGCCCTGATAAGCACAGAAGGCTTCCTCCAGCTCGCGAATCTTGCCTCCCCCATCGGCATTGGACCAGCGCCCCTGATAGGGGCGTCGCAGTTCCTCGACGACGGCCTCGACCATCGCCTCGGTCAGCTTCGGCCAGGTCGGCTTGGGTTGTCGGACGGCCTTCTCGCCGCCCAGTAACGCAAGTTGCTCTCCCATCACACTGCTCCTGGGCTTTCGCCTGCGGCTAGCCCTTTATGCCAGTGAGGGTGATGCCCTCAATAAAGTGTCTCTGGGTGAAGAAGAAGACCGCCAGTACCGGCAGTGTCGCCATCGTCGCAGCCGCCATCATAAGCGCCCATTCGCCGCCGTGGACGGTCTGGAAGAGGCGCAAGGCATACGCGATGTTCATCTTCCAGGGGCTGCTGATGTAGATGAGTGGCCCCATAAAGTCATTCCACGCGCCCATAAAAGTGAAGATGGTGACCGCTGCAAGCGCCGGTTTGATGAGCGGCAGCATTATCCGCCAGTAGATACCCCACCAGCTTGCGCCATCTATTCGGGCGGCTTCTTCGAGGTCGCGCGGGACGGTCATAAAGAACTGCCGCAGCATAAAGATATTGAAGGCGCCTCCTCCGAGGAACGCCCCCACCCAAAGCGGCTTCAGCGTGTCAATCCAGCCCAGGTTCTTGAAGATGAGGAAGACCGGGATCATCGTGACTGCGGCGGGCAGCATCATCGTCGCAAGCACGACGATAAAGAGCGTATCGCGCCCAGGCCAGCGCAGGCGAGAGAAGCTGAAAGCCACCAGCGAGCTGCTGAAGACGACGCCCAGCACATTCATCAGGGTCAGGTAGAGCGTATTCCAGACGAAGATAAGCCCCTTGTAGGTCTCCGGCGGCATAAAGTTCGCCGCGCGCATATAGTTGTTCCACATCCACTCTTCAGGAATCCATTTGGGCGGGAAGACGAAGATCTGGTTGTCGGGCTTGACCGAGGTCAGGGCCATCCAGATAAAGGGCAGGATGAAGATTGCAGAGCCCGTAAGCAGCGCCAGGTGCAGGGAGACCTGTTTCTTTGCCTCGCGGCGATCCTTCAGCTTCTGCCAGTCCTTCACCTGACGCATAACGCCGAAGGCGAAGGGCAGATACCATAGGAAAGCAAGAAGTCCCTGCAGTCCGAGCATCGCCAGGGCGCTGTTTTCGAGCTTGACTGTATCGCGCAGGAATTCTGGAAGGCCTGGCAATTGCGCGTAGAAGCAGAGCTCTCTGCTCTGGGAAGCCTGTCACTAACACCAGAAGGCAGGCCTCGATGGCCCAACCCGCGATGAAGTAGAACAGCCAGGTGCCGCGCAGGCTGGGTGGATTGAACTCGGTAGAGCGCGCCTCACTGGTAGCGAGGGCAAGCCGGGCCATTCCCAGATAGAAGAGCCCTACCGTTATCAGGAAGAACAGCAGCAATATCATTAGCGCTTCTCCTCCGCCTCATAATAGACCCACTTGCTTGCGCCCTTGAGCTGTAGCAGGGTCAGTATGAGTATGACGATAAACAAAAGCCAGGCGAGCGCCGAGGCATACCCCATCTTGAAGTAGCTGAAGGCGTTCTGGAAGAGATACAGGACAGGCACCTGGGTGGAATCCACAGGCCCTCCGGCAGTCATTACGTAGATGTCTACGAAGCGCTGCAGAGAGCCAATAGTGCCCATTATCAGGTTGAAGAAGATATAGGGCGAAAGCATCGGCAAGGTGACATTGCGGAAAGCGTTCCAGCCTGTTGCCCCGTCAATGGCCGCCGCCTCGTAAAGATGGCGTCCTATGCCCTGCAATCCGGCCAGCCAGATAATCATCCCTGCGCCTGCGCCCCACAGGCCCATTACGATAAGGGCGGGCTTCGACCAGAGTGGATCGGCCAGCCATTCAGGCGCGCCGATACCGAACCAGGCTGTCAAGGTAGAACGCCAGGCGAGGTTGATGAGGCCGTATTCCGGATTGAGAATCCAGATCCACAGGATTGCGCTTGCGACCATCGGCACGATGGAGGGCATATAGTAGATGGTGCGATACCAGCTCATCCCGCGCACCTTCGCGTTCAGCAGCATCGCAATGGCAAGCCCCACCATCATCGAAAGCGGCACGCCAAATAGCCAGAGATAGCCGGCATTGAAGAGCGCTTTCATAAAGATGGGGTCTTTCAGCAGATCCTGGTAGTTGGCGAAGCCCACATATTTGGCCGGATGCAGCACGTCATAGCTGCAGAAGCTGTAGACGATTGAGGCGAGGATGGGCCCTCCGGTAAAGACGAGGAAACCGATAACCCAGGGCGAGGCGAAGAGATAACCCGCAACGGCTTCCTGCTTGCGAAGCGGCCCTATAGGCTCTGCCCGCCATATTAGCACCCCGCCTATCAGCAGCAGCAGCACTCCGGCCACCGCCGCGATACCATAGGGGATCTGCCAGTTGAAGAGCGGCAACTCGCGCTCCGCGAAGACGGTGTTCAAGCTCTTTCTGCACGACCGCGGTGCTTTCATCGAGGGCGGCCTTGGCGTCTTTCTTGTGATAGATGGCCAGGTCGAAGGAGCGGATATGTTCGTCCCACAGGCGCTGACCGACGAAAGTCACTGGCCTGTAGCGCGAGACAGGCATCAGGTCGAGACAGGTGCGCAAGGCCGAGCGATATTGCTCTTCCTTCGGCGCAAACTTGTCGAAAACCGTCTCGTTTACGACCCGGTTGGCCGTCATATCGGGGACGTAGATGCGCCCGAGGCCGTGAGCGTATTCTTGCTGGCCTTCGTTCATCGGGATTATCCCATCGAGGCTTGTCATCCATCTGACAAAGGCCCAGGCCTCTTCGGTATGGGGAGAACCCATCGGGATAGCCAGCGAATGGCCACCCGACCAGGTGATAAACTGAGGCAGGCCCTTGAACCGGCCCTCTCCCCTGTAGCGCGCATCAGGCACCGGCGCTGGCGCTACGCCAAATTTCACGTTGGGCGCGTAGCGCGCGGTCATATTCAGCACCCAGTTGCCGTCCAGCTTCATCGCGACCTTGCCCGTGTAGAAGGGGTCATTGGCTTGCGGCTGGAAGCCCGACTGGAAGGCGTTGATGTTTTTGGCGCCTCCCAGGTCATCGTAGAGCTTGACCATCCAGGCCAGCGCGTCGCTGATGGCCGGATCGTTCAGCGTGCACTTGCGGCCATCCTCGGACATGAAATGCCCATCGTTGAGGAAGCCGTACATATACAGGAAGCAGTTGCCATAGTTGGGGATAAAGCCGATGGTCTTGTAGCTGTCGCTCTCCTCGGCTTTTACTGTCAGCTTTTTGGCCATCCACTCAAGCTCGCTCCAGGTCTTGGGCGGCTTTTCAGGGTCCAGCCCCGCTGCCCGGAAGACGTCCTTGTTCCAGTACAGCACGCGGTCATCGGTGCTGTAGGGGATGGCATAGACTTTCCCTTCATAGGTCGCCTCATCCCAGCAGGCAGGATAAAAGTCTGAAGGCTTCACGCCCTCGCGCTGGATGAGATCGTCGAGGGGCCGGAAGGCGCCGCGGCTTGCCCAGTCGCCGATGGTAAAGCGGTCCTGGAAGATAACATCCGGTGGCACGCCTCCTGCTATCGAGGTCATCAGTTTCTGAGGATCCATCCCACCCGCGGCCATATTGAGCCGGATAACTTTGATATTGGGATGGGTCTCTTCGAAGAGGGCAACGGCCTTGTCCAGCCCGCGCGTCTCTTCTCCACTGGCAAGCCCCCAGACTACCAGGTTCACGCGCTCGCTCGAGCTGGCCCCGCCGGCCTTGGAGTTAACCAGGAGGATGACCACCACAAGGATGGAGACCAGCACCAGAGCCAGCCAGATTTTAGGGTCTTTCAAGTGAAGTCCCCCCAAGCCTTTTGTACGGAATGCCCAGATTATAGCAAGGTTAACTGGCCTTCACACGCGCCGGATTACTTTTCCCCTTTCGCTAGCCGCGGCGAAAGGGCAGGATTGGCGCGCCTGCAGGCTTCGTCCCTTTCGAATTTCGCCGCAAAAAACGAGTCTCCTGCAAGCAGGAAAGAGGGGGCCTGGGGTAGAAATCAATCCCAAGGAATCAGAGGAGGGAGCTTTATGGCCAAAATCCACAAGTTGAAGAGCACCGGTTTGTTCTGTCCGTTCCAGGCGCCTGGGCATCCGCTTCAGGGAGGTTGCCAGCGCACATGCGCCATCTTCGATGATGAACTGGGCGGCTGCGCCCTTCTGGTCATCGCCAGGGCTATGACCGGCCGCAAAGACACGCCAGACGAGGAAGAAGAAGCCAAGGAAGAGTAGCAAGCCAACTTTTTCGTAAAAGAAGAGGCCACCGGTCACCCGGTGGCCTTTTGCTTTGACAGTCAGTTGCGGCTAAAGCGGGCACTCCGCCTCATCGAAACCGCCGAAGAAGTTCATCAGCTCGGCGTAGAAAATCCACTGGCCCATCGGGCCTGGATGGTTGATTGTGTTCGCGAGCAGCGCATTGCCTGGCCAGCCGCGTTCTGGCAGCCTGCCATAAGCTTCCCAGGCATCGGCGACAGGCACGCCCAGCTCTTTGCCCAGTTCCAGGTACAGGCCATTCACTTCGACCAGTCGCTCGGCGCCCCAGAGGCTGCTGTTGGAGGTCATATACAGGACTTCTGAGCCAAGCTCGCGCGCTCTGCGGGTTATCTCCACCATATTTGCCCTGGTCTGCTCAAGCGGCAGGCCAGCGTCGTTCAGGGGAAACATCACTATAGTCAGATTGGGCTTATGCGCCGCTACGTCTTTCTCGAAACGCTCGAGGCCAAAGGTGGAGTTCGTGCCTCCGACCCCCGAGTTGATTACCTTTATCTCTTGCCCAGGATAACGCGCCATCAGGCCTGCTGCCAGCCTGTCGCGCCAGTGATCACCCTCTGAAAGCGCTTCTCCCCCCGCTGTAACGCTATCTCCAAGGCAGACGATGGTAAGAGGCTCGCCGGCGTCCAGCAGCGCCTGAGTCTTTGGCAGTTCAGCTCTCCGGTCGCGCGAGACAACCAGAGAGGGCTTCCGGTCGGTTATCTGCATCACACTGGCCAGAGCTAGCTCGCTTGCGCCAAAGGGCACGTGGATATTGGCCAGCACCAGGCAGCCTGAAGGGATAGCAGGCGGTTTGGGCAAGACCAGTTGGCTCTCCCCCGGAATTATCCGAAGCTGGCCATCTTCGGCCAGGACCAGCGAGTCAATCCGCTGCAGGCTTACCGCATAATCAACATAGACGGGTTTGTCCGCCGGGGCTTTGCCCTGAGGGCGTCTGGTGAGGGTCGCATAAGGGCCATTCAGCAGGTAATCTACCCCAGGCTCCAGCTCTTCTCCTGTCTGCCCTGGGGCAGTCTTCACTACAACAGAATTCGCCATTAAGGAGTCTACCGCCGCGTGATAGGAGCACATCGCCCCTTTCAGCCTGGCACCGGTATTGAAGGCAGGGTCTCCCTCGGGCAGTACTGCTTCTTCGTCCCTGAACCAGGCAATGACAGGCGGGGCTACCTCAAGTATCGCAGGCTCTGCTACGACTATTTGACGCTCTTCGATAACGGCTGTGCCAGGCGATACGCGCACGCTGAGGCCACCCCAGGGCGCCACATTAAGTCCGTTCATTACATATCCTCTCCTGCCTCCACCTTCATCGCCCTCGCCGTACACAAGAGGTTCGGCAAGCAGCGTCAAAGTGGTGATACTTGCTGAGGTTACTTCGAAGCTTATTTCGAGCTGGGCATGCGGCCTGGTCGAAAGAGGCAGCACCAGAGGCAGCCACCGGTCGCTGGGCAGTTTGCCCGTGTATAAGGTGACAGTAAGCCCCGAGCTGCGCGCGAGCACCGTCAAACGCGCCTCTCTCCCGCCCCGGATTTTCGTGGCGAAATCCAGTACGGGATTGCGCCCCTGAGGCGCTCTCAAGTTGAAAGTCAGCCGCAAGGTGGCCTCGTCCGGCCCGCGCACCAGCAGGCAGCGTTTGCCTTCTACAAGCTGGCCGAAGCCCACCATCGCTCTGCTCTGGCGGTCTATCTCGGTTAGCTTGCCCAGGTCTTGCTCCCCTTTCGAGCCAACCAGAGTGACGTTGTAGTCGGGTTCATCCATCAGGGCGATGGGCACCGCCCAGGCGGAAGAGAGGCAAAAAGCCATAAGGAGCCAGGCTGAGCAAAGCCCCAGGATACGAGCTGGTTTCATATACGTTCCTCCAAATATGAAATCTTCTGGTTAGTTGAAGGATTCGCCCCTCGCGCGTCTCTTCCTGCTTGGCTGCAGGGAAGCCTGCTATCCAGTTGAATTTATAACCTGAGTCGGACCCCAGGAAGGTGAGTTATGAAGCGCGCGCTCAGAATCGGTTTACTGGTGCTTGGTATTGCTACCGTGGCCCTCGCTACCCCTTTCCTCTACGCGGGGCTTCGCTATGGCTTCGGCTCTCCCGAATTTGTGCGCATCGCTTTGGAAGTAAAAAAGTTCCTGATTGATTTTTTCAGTCAGGATAATGGCCTCAATGTGCTGCGCCGGGCTTCGATAAATGGCATCGTCGCGGTTGGGATGACCTTCGTCATTATTACGGGGGGCATAGATTTATCGGTCGGAGGCATCCTCGCTCTGGCCAGTTGCCTTTGCGCCGGTCTGATGGAGGTCGGGCTGCCCGCCCCTGTTGCGATATTGGCCGCGCTGGCAACCGGGGCTTTGCTTGGCGCCTTCAATGGCTTCATCGTCGCCAGAGGCAAGATGCAGCCTTTCATCGTCACGATGGCCACCTGGACCATTGCCGCGGGCGTTGCCTTCCTCTACACCGACCGGGTCATCACCAGCACCAACCAGGGCTTCTCTGATTTCGGAGCCAGCCCCTGGGCGCCGACTCTGCTTTTCCTGGTGACCGCTTTACTGGCCTGGGGCGTCCAAAAATACACGGCCTTTGGCAGGTACACTTATAGCCTGGGGGGCAATGAGGAAGCCGCGCGCCTTTCAGGTATCAACGTCACATCGCTTAAAGTAAAAGTCTATGCCCTTTCGGGGATGCTCGCTGGCCTGGCCGCGGTGGTATATGTGGCTCGGACCAATTCGGGCGCCCCTGATATCTGGAACACCGGCTACGAGCTGGACGCTATCGCTGCCGCGGTAATTGGCGGCACGAGCCTCGCCGGCGGGCGCGGCAGTGTTATTGGCACCATATTCGGCGCCATTATCATCAACGCGCTGGGCAATGCGCTCAACCTTGCGGGGATGGGCGATGTCGCGCAGAAGATAATGCGAGGTCTCATCATACTGCTGGCGGTCTACCTTCAGAAGAGAGACTGAGGCAGGAGTCAGGCGCGCTGCCTCGAAAGCTTTTCCAATCAAGTCCAGGGAGGACTGATACATATGAAACGTGCTGCCTTGTTGGCTTGCTTCTCGCCTTGAGCGCTTTGGTGCTGGTGTCTTGCGCGCCGGAGCAACAGCCTTCACAAGCGACCCCGCCTGTGCCGTCTACCCAACCTGCTGCCCCTGCTGCTGAAAAGCAGCTTGTTGTCTTCTGCCAGAGTACCAATGTAGATCCCTGGCGGCAGGCGATGAACGCTGATATGGAAGACGCCGCTGCCAAATATCCCGATATCAAACTCGAGATCCTCGATGGCCAGAACAAGAACGAGACCCAGCTGGCCAATGTCGAGGATGCTGTCTCGAAGGGCTGCAAGGTGCTGATTATCAGCCCGCGCGAAGCCCAGCCTCTGACCAAGGCCGTCGAGGAAGTCTACGCCAAAGGCATCCCTGTCATCCTGCTCGATCGCTCAATCAATTCGGAAAACTATACTTCCTTCATAGGCGCCAGCAATGTCGAGATAGGCAAGATGGCTGGCGAATACGTTGCCAAGCAACTCAAGGGCAAGGGCAAGGTCGTGGAAATCCAGGGTATCGCGGGCGCCACTCCTACCAAGGACCGCCATTCCGGTTTCCACGAGGCCCTCAAGGCTTATCCGGGCATCAAGGTCATCAACCAGGCCCAGTATGCCGATTATCTGCGCAGCAAGGCGATGCCCGTGATGGAAGACGCGCTGCAGAAGTACAAGGAAATCGATTGCGTCTATGCCCATAACGACGAGATGGCCCTTGGCGCGCTCAAGGCCGCCCAGGACGCGGGCAGGGCAAAGTCCATTATGTTCGTAGGCATCGATGGCCAGCGCGAGGCGCTCGAGGCTATTCTGGCCGGCGATATGGCGGCGACTTTCGTTTATCCCACCTGCAGCAACGAAGCCATAGACCTGGCCGAGAAGCTGCTGGCAGGCGCCAAGGCCGATGTGCCCAAACAGGTGCCTCTCAAGACCATCGCTCTCACCAAAGAAAATGCCGAAAAATACTATGATGCGACTCGCCCAATGGCCCGTATTACCGAAAGCATGGTAAAAGAGTAATAATGAGGTGATATCGGTGGAGAGAGACCTCGCGAGGGGCTCTCTCCACTTTTTTCTAATGGCCGACTCTCCGCCCAAAATCAGGATTCTGATAGTCGAGGATCAGCCGCATATGCATGATATGATGCTGCTCTTCCTCGAACGAGTTGGTTATGAAGTAACAGGCGCCTATACCGCCAGGGCAGCCCTTGAGGCTGCCAGTCAAACTTCCTTCGAGGTCGCGCTGGTCGATTTGACTCTGCCTGACCAGCACGGCGCAGACCTCATAAAGCAACTGCTGGCGCTCGAAGAGCCGCCCATCTGCTTCGTGCTTACAGGTAGCGACGAGGCCGAAGCCAGACGTTGTTCGGAAGAAAGTGGCGCCTGTGGCTGGCTAACCAAACCCTTCTCACTGAAAGAGTTGTCAGCTTGTGTTCAAAAAGCGCTGGCCCAGGGAGGCAAGTCAGAATGAATCGTGGTGGCTTTTCTTTGAATCGCCTGCTAGGCATATCGCGCCTCAAGTCGCAGGTGTCGCGCAGCACGGGCATCCCCTGGACCCGTTCGGGCAGGCAGCGCAAAGTTGGCGCCATGCTCGGTTCCGCTGGGCTTGTTCTGCTTGGTTTATCACTGCTGAAACGCTGGCGCAACCGCTGACTTGCTGCTGGCTGCTAGCACCCTGGGGGAGCCTGATCTGGTTTTATGCCGTCTGACTACGACCTGTCGCTGGTGGTGCCTGTCTACAACGAGGAAGAGATGATCCCGCTGCTCTGGCAGGAGCTTGCGGCTACTCTCCCCCGCCTCGCAGGCGCCTGGCAGGTCGTCTTCGTGGACGATGGAAGTCAGGATTCCAGTTCCGAGCAACTACGAGCGATCGCCTTGGCTAATCCTAATGTCGTCTACGTGCGCTTCAAGCGCAATCAGGGCCAGGCTACCGCCTACAGGGCAGGCTTCCGCAACGCTTCAGGTCGCCTGGTGGCTACTCTGGACGCCGATCTCCAAATCCATCCGCGAGAGCTTGAGAAGTTTCTCCCAGTCCAGGCCGAAGGGGATTTCGATGTCGTCTACGGCCGGCGCGAGTCGCGCAGGGGCAGTTGGCTTAAGCGCGTCCTGACCAGCCGCACCGCCAACTGGATGATACGCACAGGCTCCGGCAGCAGCGGGCACGATGCGGGCTGCGGATTGAAGGTCTACAAGCTGTGGCTTGCGCGCGAGTTGCTCTTCTTCTCGGGCCTTCACCGGATGTCTACAGCGCTTTCCAAGGGTTTCGGGGCAAGAGAAGCCGAGGTCTCGCTGCTTGAGGGCGAGCGCCTGGCTGGCACAAGCAAATACGGCCTCAAACGAATCTTCCAGGTCATCCCTGACCTTGCCCGCGCCCTGTTGATGACCAGGCTGGTAAAACTGCCCTTCGCCAGGTGTAGCAGTCGGCTGAAGAAAGTCAGCCTGATAGCGCTGCTGGAGTCCTTCCTGGTGCGCGGTTGCCTGCGCTATGAACTGCGCCTGCTGGCCGCGGTTTTAGGTTCTGCAGGGGCTTTCGCAGGGCGGCTGGAAGAATGGCGCGCCACCTTGTTAGAAATCCGGACGCATCTGCTCGATGCGCCCGGATATCCTCTCGATGAAGAATTGAGCATCCGGGCTCGTTAGCAGGCCGGATGGTCCAGCTTTGCGAACCAGGCCAGGTCAAGGTCAGCGAAGACGTCATCCTGAGCTTCAACGTCCGCAAGGAAGGCCAAATCTTCGGCCATATAAGGCTGCCCCTCGAGGTGTTTCTCGAAACTGGCCAGCAGCTTGCTGATGCCCTCGTAGTGCAGCTTCAACCGGGCCGAGCCATAATCGGCAGTATTACGCGTCGTAATAAGGAACTGCCAGTCACTGCTTTGCAGCAGCAGCAGCTCTCTGGCCGCCTGCTTCAGAAGTCTTACCGAAAGCTCATCCAGCGCGCCCAGGTCCCGGTCAAGCGCCTTTGCGAAGCGGGCTTCGGCCTCGTAGATAAGCTTCCAGGTCCATTCGGTCTCCTCGTTCAGCCACACCCAGTGGAAACCACCCTCGCCCCAGGAACCCTCAGGCAAAGCGACACTAACGGTGGGCGGATGAGCCTGCACGTAGTCACTTGTGCTTGCAAGCTCGATCTCCTCGTCCTGGGCCATCCGCTTGAGCATCTCATAAAGCCAGTCGCAGCCCTCGAACCACCAGTGGCCGAAGAGTTCTGTGTCAAACATCGCGCAAACGAGGGCTTTCTCGCCCAGCTCCTGCGCGTGCAAGGCCAGACTTTGCTTGACCAGGCTGTGGAAATGGTCGGCATGTTCGGGCAGCCTGCTGGCCGCCGCTTGCAAAGAATAGTTGCCCTTGGCGCCCAGGTCGGCCTTCGAATGGGTCACTTTCCAGTATCTCAGTCCGCCCGGCCAGTGCTTCTTGTGGAAATCTAGATACTCAGGATCGCCCGGATAGCCCCAGTCACCGCTCCAGACCTGCATCCCGGCTTCTGGATCGCGGGCGAAAACCGCCACTGGGGCATGCCCAAGCGGGTCCGAGCTGGTCAGATAGGCGCTGTAGCAGGACCGCTCCTCTTCAAGCTTGCGCGGCGCATACTGCTGCTCAAATTGCTGCCAGAGGTCTTTCAGCCCCTTGAAGCGTTCCGCATAGTTGCCCAGGGTCTTGCCGCCAGTCAGCAGTGAAGTCTCGACAAAAGTCGCCCAGAGGCCTTCTTCAGAAAGAAACTCATCCACGCCCTTGCGCAGCCTGGGCGCGTCCCAACCCTCGATGGGCAGTGGAGGCGTCCATTCATAGCGAGGTCGGTAAGCGCACTCGGGCATCCAGAAGGCTCGCGGCGCGCGCCCAAAATGGCGCTCGTAGGTAGCCTTGGCGACTTTCACCTGCGCCTGGACACTGGTATCGAGCGAGAGCAAGGGCAGATAGCCGTGCGTTGCGCCAGCACAGCCGATTTCCAGGACTCCGTCATCCTGCAGCTTGCGGAAGGCGCCGACGAGATTTCCGTTATACTTCACTTCGAAGTCCTGGATACGCGCCTCGTACCAGTCGCGCCACCAGGCGGCCATCTCGGAGAGGCCTTCTTCTCCCAGTTTGGCGAAGTAGTCAATATCGGTGATTGCGAGTTCCTTTTTGTGCGCCAGATAAGTGCGCAATTCCTCGTGGAAATCGGGATGAGCGAGCTGCTCCAGCACGATTGGGCTGAAGGAGAGGGTAACGCGGGGCTTCAGGCCCTCTTCCTCCAGGCGGGTGAGGCTGTTAAGCAAGGGGATATAGGTCTCTGTGACCCCCTCGCACAGCCAGTCAGTGCCATGCGGCCAGCGCCCATGCGAAAGCACATAGGGGAAGTGCGAGTGCAGTACGAGCAGGAAGCTTCCAATCTTCGCCATATCAGTTCTCCATCGTCAAGGCTGCTGAAAATATACTCCCCTATTGTAAGCTTCTTGTGAGGCGCTGGCAAAGAGGCAATCTTTCTGCGATAGAGGGCCCGAAAGCAGGCGCTTCGTCGTGCTACAATGAAGGCAGGAGTGGGTCGCGGGTCCGCGCTCGGCAAGTTGCCGGGTGAGGAAAGTCCGGACTCCACAGGGCAGGGCGCTGGATAACATCCAGGCGGCGCAAGCCGACGGAAAGTGCAACAGAAAGCAGACCGCCTAAGCCCCTTCGGGGGCCGGTAAGGGTGAAACGGTGGGGTAAGAGCCCACCAGTTGCTGTGGCGACACGGCAAGCTGGGTAAACCCCGCTCGGAGCAAGGCCAAATAGGAAGGGGCGCCTGGCAGGTCCAGGCTAGGGTCTGCCCGACCCGACGCCTTCGGGTTGGCCGCAAGAGGCGCTTCGCAAGAAGCGTCCCAGATAAATGGACTCGGCCCGGACCCCTTGATTGGGGCTCCGCGAGCACAGAATCCGGCTTACAGACCCACTCCTGCTCTATCTGACAGCTTAACCGACCAGCGATCACCTCGAACTAGCGGGGGTGCGGGGGCACTGCCCCCGCGCTGTTCTGTAGCCTTTCCCTGATGTTTCAGTTTCCTGACCCCAGGTCAGGTCGTTCCTGATACCTGGACATGCCGGTCCTGTTGCGTGAGGGGGTCTAGGCCACTCCTGTCCTATAACCAGGCCTCTGCTCCTTGCCCTCCGGATATTTCCGAAGAGTAAATCTTTCGCAAACCTTTGCCCTAACTGGCACGCCAGGTCGCACTTTGGCACGTTTCTTGTGTCGCTATAAGCCCCGGGTGGGAGGGGGTTTGGGATGGGGTTTTGAGAGCCTTTGTTACGCTTTCTGCAACTGTTCGGAAACAGGACGGTTGCAGGATTTTGATCTCGCTCAGCCAGGCACGAGAGGGCGCTAGCGCTCCAGGACGCTCCGAACTGGCTCCAATTGCTGCCGGAATCCCCTCATGCATACCCTTCGCGCCTTCCCCCAGCCTCCACTCGCTGTTATGATAGAAGCCTCACACAGCAGGGAGTGAAAGACTTTGAAGAACTCTCACGCGGCCTCGCGGTGCGCTCTTGGAGCAATGATTGCAATGCTCTGCCTCGGTTTTTATGGAGCTTCTTTCCCCCAGCCTCTAATGCCCAGCCTGATTGTCTCGGGCGAGGAGACCCTGGTCGCCTCTGCCATCGCCACCGAACCTCCTTTCAACGCTGATGGCACTGGGAAATTGGACGCCACCGAGGCTATCCAAGCAGCTCTGAACGCCGTCGGAAGCGCTGGAGGCGGGGTTGTCTACCTTCCTCCGGGGCGTTATCTGCTTGGGGGGACACTGAAACTGCCGTATGCGACTACCCTCGCCGGCGCTGCAGAACCCCTGGCCAGGAATGATATCGCCTCAGGTACCCTCCTGCTCGTTACAAGCGCAGGCGGTGATGAGCAAGCTCCTCCCCTGCTCGACCTGATGGCGGTCGAATGCGGCCTGATGCACCTGGCCATCTACTACCCTCTGCAGCGGCCTGATGCGCCTGTGCCCTATCCTTTCACCATCAGCGGTCAGATGATGAGAGTGCGCGATATTATCCTCTGCAACAGCTACAACGGCGTGGAAGTGAAAGCCGTCAACTGCAGTGTCATCGCCCGAGTACGCGGCACTGCTCTCCGAAGGGGGCTTGTCGCCCCACACAGCGGAGAATTCTCCTGGATGCATGAGGTGCAGTTCTCGCCTGATTTCTGGGCCGATACCGCGGACCAACTTGGCGATCCGAACTGGCGCGCCGGAGATGCGGAACTGATCTCCGACTATTGTAAGGCTAATCTGGTTGGGTTTGAGTTTGGCCGGATTGATGGGATCGCCCTCTACAGGTGCGGGGCAGAAACGTCCAAAACTGGCTTCCTCGTCCAGAAACGCCCCGAGGAGAACCCCCACCCCGTATTTGGCCTGGGTGGCGCAGTTGCCGGGCTGATTGGGAGTCGCGAAGAAGTCGGCTGGGATCCCTGGTACTATGGCCTGCATTACGCTGACCTCGACCTGGTGCCTGAGGCGAAGGACAGAAGCTACGAGTTCGCCGCCACCCCCAAAGCCGCGCGCACGAGCGATGAGGCTTTCTTCCTCGTCACCAAGCCCCCCTATGGAGCGGTTGGGAATGGCCAGGTAGATGACACCGAAGCTCTCGAGAAGGCCCTTGCAGAGGCCGGTGATGCGGGCGGTGGGATCGTCTATCTCCCCCAGGGCGAATACAAGATAACGCGCCCTCTGACCGTGCCCGAGGGTGTCGAATTGCGCGGCCCACTCGGTGTGAACAAGGCCCGCGAGTACCGTCAGACTTGCGCGCTGGCCTGTTATGTGGACGCTGGGGCTGCTGAGGCCGAGACTGCCCCTGCCTTCATCACTCTCGAGGCCCACTCAGGCTTGCGCGGCCTCAGTGTCATCTACCCCGAGCAGTCATACGAGCCCGAGGCCTTTAAGGCTTACCCCTACACGGTCCGGGGCGCTGGTGAAGGGGTCTGGGTGGTCGATGTGCTGCTGGTTAACTCCTGGCTTGGGATCGACTTTTCCACGTACAGGTGTGACAGCCATCTGGTGCGTGATGTCTGGGCCACCGCGCTGCGCAAGGGGCTGGCAGTTGGAGGCGGCTCGCGCGATGGGCAACTGGAGCGTGTTACCTTCTCTTATGGTCCCTGGGCCGAGGCGGGGCGCTTTGCGGCCAACAAGACCGAAAGCACCACGAGTGCTCTTTCTGCCTGGTCAGCCGCTGAAACCCTCTTCTACGAGTTTGGAGACTGTCAAAACGAGACGACCTGGGGCCTGGCAGGCTTCCTGCCCAAGGTGCAGTACCATTTCGTCGACCAGGGCGCCGGAGGTTGCCGCGATGCGGAGTTTTGGCTTTCTCTCCACGATGTCGCCCAGCGCACCAGTGTGCAACTCGACAGCGGAAGTGATATCGATTTTCTCGGTTACTTCGTGACTGGCTCTTACGACCGGCAGCGCAACTGGTTCGAACTTGGGAAGGACTTCGCCGGGCCTGTCTCCTTCTATGCCATCGCGGTCCACCCCCCAGGGGTAAACCACCCCTTCCGCTGCGCGCCCGCGCAGGTGAGCTACTACCCCGAGGCTTCTCTCACGACCGGGAGACCAGTGACCGCCAGCGCAGGGGCGCCTGATAGCGCAGTGGATCGCTCTCTTTGGACCTTATGGGAGGCCCCTCTCGGCGCCACTCTCCAGGTGGACCTGGGCGAAGAGTTCCTCCTTAACCGGTGCGCAATTGCGACTGGTGGGTTTACTCAGTTGACCGAGCAGCAGCAGCTTGAAGCCGACTTGTTTGTAAGCCTCGATGGGCAGGATTTCCGCCCGGTTGCCCACCTTGCGACTGGCGAATTTTTCTGGGTGGACCAGCCAGTGGAGCCTGTCCGCGCCCGCTATGTCGAGCTGCGCATCACTGGTTGCGCCGTGGACGGCCTGGCTCATATCGCGAGTTTCGATGTGTTTGGGAACCTTGACTGAGACTCCTCAGCCTGTTGCAGCACCGTAAAACTTATGGAAATCTTTCTCCAACTGGCACGCCAGGCCGCACTTTGGCACGATTCTTGTGTTCATATAAGCCCCGGGTGGGAGGGGGTTTGGGACGGGGTTTTCGAGCTTTTTTGCGAGAGAGTGTGACGCAGGAGAAAGACTTCAGCAACGCGAAAGTTACATAACAATCCAGCTAGGTCAGGTCTCTGTCTGGCTTGAGGAGGATTTATGATGAGAGCGCCACTTTTACTGGTTGTTTTGCTGCTTGCAGTCCTGCCTTTTACTTTCGTCCAAGGTGAGCCAATGAATCCAAATACCGACTGGTTCCACGATGCCGGCTGGGGCGTCTTCGTGCATTATCTTTACGGGTTGCAGAACGGTCCTGAAAGCATAAATAGCCTCGGCATCGAAACCTCCTGGGATGAGTGCGTGGCTGCCTTCGATACTGAGCGCTTCGCAGAGCAAATGGCCGAGGTAGGCGCCCCTTATGTCATCTTCACAGTGATGCAGGTTTCGAAGTATATGATCGCGCCTAACACGACCTATGACGCCATCAGCGGATATAAGCCGGGCGAGGCTTGCGCTTCGCGCGACCTCATCTACGACCTGTCCGAGTCGCTCAGCAAGCGCGGCATCAAGCTGATGCTCTACTACACCGGCGACGGGCCACGAGGCGATGGGCAGGCCGGTGCCGCCTTTGGCTGGCAAGACCCCGTTACCTTCGATTTTGTTAAGCAGTGGAGCGACGTCGCCCGCGAATACAGCGAACGCTACGGCCAGCGTATCTCCGGCTGGTGGGTGGACGGTTGCTATCCCTGGATCGGCTACACTGATGAGAAGCTTGCCCTGTTCGCCGAGGCATTGAAAGCCGGTAATAGCAAGTCTATCGTCGCCTTCAACCGAGGCGTGGACCCTGTTGTGATGTCCTACACGCCTGCCGACGATTACACTACCGGCGAACAAAACGGCTTCTTTGAGCTACCAGCAGGTCGCTGGCTCGATGGCGAACAGTGGCATATCCTTTCCTTCCTCGGACCGACCTGGGGCCAGCCCGGCTGCAAATACACCAAGCGAGAACTCGGCGAATATGTCTGGGAAGTAAACCAGCGTGACGGAGTCGCTTCTATCGAAGTGATGCTCTACCGAGATGGAGAACTGGACCGTTCGCAGTTTGAGCTGCTCAAGGCTGTCGGCCGCATTAAGGCCGAGTTGGACGCCAATCCACCCCAGCCCGTGCCACCTGGTAATCTGGCCTTTCGCAAGCCGGCCAGGCTGCTCAGCCTGGATGGTTCTCACGAACTGGTTGTAAACAGCGGCACGCAGTTCGCTCGGTTGGGTGTTGATGGCAATCCCGCCACCTACGCGCTGGCGGGTGGAGAATGGGCCTGGACCTATGAAACCGATCTTGTCGATCCGGCTGAGGTAAGCCGGATCAAGATAAACTTCGCCGCTGGCTTCCCCACCGAGTTGGAGTTGCGTCTTTCGACCGATGGCGTCACCTGGCAGACGGTCGCGCAAGGCTCTGACCTCGACGGTAGCCCCTTCGAGGCCACCTTCCCGCCGACACTGGCTCGCTATGTGCGCGTGTGTTCCCTCAAGCCCGATGGGCCCAGACCAGCCCGGCAGCCAGATGTCCGTCTCCGAGTTGGAGGTTTATAAATAACCTGCGAACCGGTCCAGTTCGATGACTGGAGGCCAATCAGTATGAGCCGACTCTCCAATTGGGCGGGCGTTTTTGCGCTCGCGTTAAGTCTGTTTGCCAGCTCTGCTTTCGCGCAGCTCGAGGGCGTCCAGAGTTATGGCTTCGTCGGCGATGGCGTCTCTCACCCGCTCTCCAGCGTCACCAGTTTCCAGGGAGAGGACACCACCGGCTGGACACTCGACCAGTGGAAGGCAGTGCTGCCGAGTGCCCAGGAACTTGGCGATGAGCTAGACGGGCTGGCGATCCAAACTTTTATCGACTCCCAGCCGCATCCTGTTAACGGCGTCGAGGTAGTGCTTCCCCCCTGCGTGGCGTTGCTCTCGCACCCAATCATATCAGGCGCCGGGCCAATCAAGATTCGCGGCGCAGGCCAGTATCTCACCAAACTGGTTCAGGTGAACGCTGGCCTTGATGCCTGGCATCACGCGACTCCCGACACGGTCTTCTACCCGCCGACCTTCGAGCATGGAGGCTACTATGCGGGTTTCTCGGCCGAGGGGGTGGCCTTCCAGTGCCGGGGACTTGGCGGTGTTGCGTTGCGGGTGAACCTCAATCCCGCAAGTGGCTTCCTGCGCCTCTCGGACGTCTGGATCTCGGGTGCGGGCGACCAAGGGCGCCAACCACTGGAAGCAGGCTCTTATTGCAACCGGCTGCTCCAACACTTTCCTGTCGACGGTCAACATCACGGGCGAGAACAGCGCCACCAACCAGGCCGACCTTGCAGGCGCTGCCAATGCACTCGTTTTCACGCAGGACACCGAGAGCTTCCCTGGCGCAGGGCAGTATATCTTCTTTATCCGCGACACCAATGTAATGGGCTACAATTACGCGCTGGAGTTCGATACCTTGCAATATCCTGGCACCGAGGGCGCCTTCATCTCCGACTGCAACTTCAACCAGTGTATGGGCGTGCTGTACCAGAAAAATACCTTCTACCCCGAGTATAGCTACCGCGCCCCGCAGTACTTTCTGCACAACTGCCAGAGCGAGACCTACGGCACGATTATGGAGTTCGAAGCCGCGAGCATCATCAAGGTCACCAATTGCCTCTTCTTCATCGACAAGCCGACCGCTCCCGGCAACACGCCGCCTGCCGATTTCGACCTGTTCCACTTCCGCAATTGTTTCGATATAAAGTTCGCTGGCAACACGATCACCAACTATGCCGGCGCTGTGCCGCGCTATATTTTCAACTTCGAGAGCAACGTCCACGAGGCCAGCGTCTCGGGACGCAACCAGATGTCGGCCAATGCCGGCACCAAAGCCGCACTGAACCTTGGCGCCGACTGCACGGACCTCTCGGAGACCGACAACGACTACTACGTCTGGCCGGCCGACACGGATTTCGCGGTGGGGGCGCTCAAGACCGAGGGTAATAACTTTTCGGAGGCCCAGACAAGTCGCGCTGCGGGTAAATTCGGCTGGTTCGCACAAGTACTCGCCTACTGGAGTCACCCAGCTAACCGGCAGTACGGCGGGTACGACGGATGAAAACGGCGACCTGGAGATCGTTTTTCCCGCGGGGATTTTCGCCCTGACGCCCCTCGTGCTGGTCAGCAACGGCGACAGCCTAAATGGGCCAGAGGCGACCGTCTCGGTGGTCATCGCTTCAGTGACCAACCAGGGCTTCAAGGTGCATTTCAGCGGCCAGGCAGGCGTCCCTCGGCGCGTGAACTGGCAGGCGACGGGCCAGTAGCTGTTATCAGTCCAGCAGCGGCCTTAGCCACTCCGCAAGCGGGCGTTTTGGGCTGATATCGAGCTTCAGAGGCACCTTCCAGAGGTATCTCCCCTGCCCTCCAAGCCCCGTCAGGCCCGCTTTCCGGGCATGGAAAACAAGCCACGGCTTGCCTTTCAGCCAGATGAGATTGCCAATTCCGGGGCCATTCACGCTCTGCGCGCAATAATTCGGCCATTCTGGCACCTGCGTCTGCAGCAGATAGAGCACTTCTTTACCTGGCGAGGGGTTGCCCCAGAGGTTGTCCGGATCGTCGCGGTAGGCCTTCTCATAAGTCTTGCCCTCGGGCGGGATTAGGCTGTCCGACCACGCGACGCCGATCTTGTAGTTGGCCTGGTCGAAGTCGCCGACATTGTAGAAGAGCGCGTAGTGCTCGCCGCAGCGCGCAATGTGGGTTGCCTCGACGATCTGCATCCCACCGGGCGGATTACGATCCTCCGAGCGCAGGCCCTCTGGGCTGAGAAGGGGTCTGGGGCGGAAGCTCCGGTCGATACGGCCTGGCGCGAGCATCCGCTGCGCCAGGATGTGGACGTTGCCATCTGGCGCCTCAGGCGGATAACTGGAGTCATAGATGAGATACAGCGTCCCGTCCTCGTCTCGCACCAGCTCCGAGTCGTAGGCGTCTACCCCCGCGGCTCTGTCGCCGACCAGCACGCGGTCGAAGCGCCACTTCGTGATCGGCTTGTCAGCTGTCCATTCTCCTGCTTCCTGTGGGAGAAAGTGCGCGACCACCGTACGAAACCAACCATAGTGGATAGTGCCGTACCCATGCCAGGTGCCATCGGTGTGGTGGTAGGGACGGAAACTCCAGAATCCACTCGGCCCGAAGTGTCCCTCGCTGCCGAAGTCTACCTCCAGCGGTATCAGCCGCGTCGTTCCCGGCGTGAAGTCAGTCGTGACGGCCATCCGGAAACCAGTGCCAGTTATGTAGTAATTATTACTACCTGATAATCCTGCTGCAGGTAGGAATACATACGGATCTGGGAAAGCCCAGGCCTGGCCTCCTTCATCAATACGCTCATCCAGCACTGGCGAGATGCCCGCTGGACGCGCATAAGCCGAATTGCAGCCAATCAGCAGGACAGACAACAGGAAACACGCAGCAAGCTCTGAAAACGACGTCACTCGGTCCTCTCCTTCCCCGCTTCCAGGACTCGGTCGACCAGCCCTCCGGGCTTGCACGGGCCGCTGGCATCCTGCCCGGCCAAGGCCGCGGGCAACGCCCACAGCATCATATCCTGATAGTAGTCGTTGCCGAACACCCGCTCGCCGGTGTCCACATCTCCTCGCATTATATTGGGCATATCCCAGGTATAGCCCTGCAGGCAGATGAGGTTGTCCCAGCTCTTGCGCGCCAGTTCGAGGCCAAAGTCGCGCTCTCCAGCGTACATATAGGTCATCGCCAGCATCAGCAGCTCGGGTGGGAAGTAGCTGAAGGCTCCGTATCCGCCAGGATTGGCGACCGACCCATCAGGATTGGCGTAGTTGACGGCACCATGGCGCGAGATGGTCACGTTGCAGCGCTTGATAGTCTCAAGCGTCTGCTTGATACGGTGCTCCGGCAGCGTTGCCGGCAAGCCGTGGAAGGCACTGATCCACTCCCCGTCCAGTTGGTAACCGAAGACGAAGTCCGAGCGTTGGCCGGTCTCTGGCTCGAAGTAGTTGAGGTAATAGCCGCGGTCATCCCACAGGCGCTCTTCCATCGCCCTCTGAGCTTCGGCGATCCACTCGGTCACCTGCCGCTCGAACTCCGCATCACCGACCTCGCGAGCCATCCGCTGGACAATGCGCAGCTCCGCCAGGTGCAGGTCGCCGATATGGGCCGTCATCCCCGCCCAGCCAGGCTCGGGCGCCTCGAACCACTCTGTCCCGACATTGCCATCGGGCATCGAGATGATACGCTCGCCGACGCTGTAGCTCGGGGTCGTGCGCAATTCAACCGTATGGCAGACACTCGCCTTCATCATCGGGTACAGCTCGCGCGTAAGGGTCTTGTCCGCGTCATCGCAGCACAGCAGAAAGCGGTCCACGATACCGGCCAGGCTTATACCGTTACTTGCGAACTGGTAGCCGCGAGTCGGGCAGGCGAAGTCGATGGGTGGCGTCTGACCTGTGCAGCCACCGAAGATCCACGGCGGGGCGCCGTCCGGAAGCTGATAACCCTGGTAGCCGCGGATTGTAGAAAGCTGCAGCTCAGGGAAAAAGTATGCGAGCGGCAGGCTGCCGTAGAAGCTGCAGGGGATGCACTCAATCTGCGGGCAACCGCGAGGGCACTCGTTGAGCCCGAACAAGCCGTCTTCTTCCCTCACCCAGTCGGGCAGCGGTTCCGCTTTCTGGGCCCAGTAGCCATCCTCGGTGATCATATACAGCACATTTATCAGCGAGTCTCGCAGCCAGCCGGGCAGGTTCTCGTCCGTGTAAACAGCCTGCTGCCAGGCGGCAACCCGGTGGAAGAGGCGCTCCCGACGGCTGGCCAGCATATGAGCGGTGACCGCTGCGTCGGGGTAGTAGCGCGAGTACATATGGGTGAAGGTGTTGCCCAGCGGCGAGGCGTTGTAGCCGCCTCCCCTCCACGTCGGGGCCGACCAGGTCAGCAGGAAGGGGACTACTCGTTCCTCTCCCGGCGCCAGGTCGAAGTCTACGGCGAGGGTAGCGCTGGCGTCGTCGTCGCGTGGCTCGGGCAGGCGGTCAGCGATGCCTTCCCAGGCCTTGCGGGAGGTCTTAAGCCCGCCGCCAACGCGCACCAGCGGCTCTCTCGCAACGCTCAGGGTGTAGGAGGCCAGCTTGCCCGTCACTTCGACGCCATGCACGCCACCCGAAAGCGGCTTGCGAGCGAAGTGGTCGGTGCCAGCTTCAGCCTGAGTTGGCCCGGGGAAGGTCATCACGACCGTGCCGGAGTGCGGCTTGTTGTCGGGGTTGGCAAGTTGCACCTCGAAGGCCGCCCCCGGCAGCATCGACTCCTCGACCTCGCCTGGGATAAAGGGCGACCAGGCGCGCAGGCCGACCTGGATGGGCGCCGAGGTCTGGAACTCCATATCGGCGACCGGATAGTGGCCCCAGTAGGTGATCTCGTCGGCCTGCTGCAGCTTGCTACCGGCGTTGAACAACCCTCCCAGTGTGGCCTCGCGACTGATGGAGTCATACGTCCAGACGCCGTTTGGGTTAGCCTCATCGCTCCAGTCGGCGGCCAGATCCCAGATCTGCCCTCCGAGAGAAAGCTTCATATCGACGCCGACATAATCGCCAAAGGCGCCGGCAGGGGTAAGGAGCAACTCCAGCGTGTCGCCCTCGGTCACCTGCATGGTTAGAGCGGCCTCTCCCCGGCTCCCGGATGCCAGGGAAAGAGGCTGGGACGAGGTTGGCCCAGCTTCCAGGCGCCCTCCGGTGAGGGGCTCGCCCGACTTGCGGAGCTCCCAGAGCTGCGGCCTGTCTACGTCACGTGGAAGCCAGAGGCCGCCCTCGAGAGTGAGTTCGCCGTCCGCTGGACTGGTCCACCGCAGCACCGCCGGACTGTGGCAGGCGACACGCCCCTCAGGCACATCGAAGGGGAAGTCGCCAACACTTTTGAGCCAGGCCGGCAGCGAAACAGGCCCAGGCGCCCAAAGGCGCTGATGAGGGCCAAGCGTAGGTTCGAGGTCCCAATGTTCAAGCGACACCAACCCCGTGGCGGCAGCAGGCCGGGGCCTGCACAGCACCCAGGTCTTCCCCTCGACTGCAAGCCCAAGGTAAGGCAGCCCGAGCGGTCCGCGGCGCGGCACGTGGCTGTTGAAAAGCGTGCAATAACCGAGCAGCCCATCGGTCTCGAGGTCGAGGCAGACCGGTATCCACGCCGCCAACAGGCATCCCGTTGGTGACGAGGTCGGCGGTGCGATAAAGCACTCCCCACACAGGGGCGGAGTAGCCCTCCGCCTCGAACTGGCGCCACTGCCGCGAGGGCAGACCAGACGGGAATAACGACTTGGTAGTGGCATCGCTCATAGCGATTCCCCCCATCAGGGCAAACAGTAGTCGAAGCCCGGCCAGGGGTCTGGTCGCCATCCCACCACCTCCAAAGGCTCAGTGCCTGCCTCACTGGTGATCGTCCAACCTCAATCAGGCCAGGCCATACCCCCGCGCTGTCTTTCGCCACACCTGGTTGAATTCCTATCGACCAGTGGTGGGTAACTGGGTTTGGGTCTTTCAAGACTACCGCCTGCAAGAAAACTTCAGCCACGCGACTGTAAACGTTGCTTATACTTGGTCTTGCTGGAGCCTCGGTATTGGGTTTCTTGTACCGTTTTAACTCCAGGTGGGGGGGGATTGGGAGGGGATTTCGGATTTTTTCGACAGTGCTTGCGGCAAGGGAAAGGAGCCTGTACCCCGAAGGTAACCTGTACCCGGACACATCCTGAAGGAGGGTCCTCTGTGAAGCCGCTTTGCGCGCTGTGCTGTTGCCTGCTGTTGGTGGCCTGCCTTCCGGCGCTTGGCCAGCAAACGCCGGTGGTGTATGGCCCGCCGGTTGAGACGGTCGTGCTGGAGGACTTTGGGCCTGATTCCGCGTCGCTTTGGACCTCTCGTGCGGGCGCCAATGTGGATTACTCCCTCTCCCAGGTTGTAGGATTGCCTGGGGCAACTGAGGGCACCTTGCAGGCAAGCTTTACCGCAAGAGAAGCTGCGGACCGCGAACCTTCGCGCAACTGGTTTGCCCTCGAACGCACGGGGCTAAGCATGCAGTTGCCGCCTCTACCTCCGGCTTCTACGTGCGTCTTGGCGCTGCGGAATCGGCCCAGTGGTGGGTCTCTCTGGCTATCACACTTGAAGGAGGAGCCACCTACTCGTCCGTGATTGCCGACCAGCCTTTGCCAGCAGGCCGTATCGTGCGGTTTGCCGTGCCACTTGACACCCTCAAGAACGCCGAGGGAAAGGCCCTGTCAGCCGACCAGCTTGGTTTGCTATCAACCCTCTCAATCGCCACCAGTATCGCCGGGCCGGCCTTCTACCTCGATCGGATCAGCGCATATGAGACCCCCAGACTTGCTTCCTGGCTCGAGTTTTCAACTTCCAGACCGACCAACTGCTTTGAGCGAGGAGAGGTTGTAGACTTCACTTTGACTCCAGCAGGCCAGCTAGCCGAAGAGGCGGCTGCCGTGCTTTACGAGCTACGCGATTGGCGCGAGCAGCTTGTAGCTGAGGGAGCTTTCGGCCTGACCTTTCCAGGTCCGCGCACTATTACTCCTGGCCTGACTACCCCAGGTTATTACGAAGTCGAAGCCTGGTTTGCCGATGCCGCTGGCGAGGCGCTTACCGCTCAGTCCTCTATTCGCTCGGAAGGTTCTGTGCCAGCAGGCCTTGGCACTTTCGCAATAATGCCTTCAACGGTAGAGGAAAACCGCGCCCGATTTGCTGACTTTGGAGAGGACGCTTTCTTCGGCTTGCACGGCGATTTCCTGGGCCTCGGTGACCTGCTTGGGCTGTCCTGGCGGATGGGCTATTGGCATTGGAAGTATCGTGAGCCAGAGCGACCTGATCGTTCGACCGGCGCTGCTCCCTGGGCGATGGAGGCGCTTGCCGGCTCGCCTGAGCCGGCCTATCGCTTTCACTTCTTGCCCTTCGGAATCAACCTGGGCAGCAACGTCCCCGACTGGGCGCTTGGCGAGCGATTCCGCAGCCCCTCGCTCTGCCAACTGGGAGGCTGTCGAGGCCTGGGTACGCGACAACGTGAGGGTAGAACGCGCGCTTTATCCGCATATGCGCTCGCGTCTCTACGGGGCCGGTTGGGAGCTCAATCTCAATATGCCCCCCTTCAACGTACAACAGCCTGAATATTCTGCAGACGAGGTGGTAGAACTCTATCGTCGAGTCCGGATTCTCGTTAAGCAGGAGGACCCCGAGGGCCTTATCATCGGCCCTTGCCCCAACGTAATCGACGTAGACTGGCTGGAGTCCTTATTCCAGGCAGGTCTACTCGACCAGCTTGATGGCATCGAGTTGCACGCCTACAACGAGGGCACTTTCACCCCCGAGGAGAACCGCCTTCCGGAAAAACTGGCGAGGTTGCAAGAGTTGCTGGCCCAGTATGCGCCAGGCAGAGAGCTGCCCCTCTATGTCACCGAGCGCGGTGATGTTGGCGCCTTTGGCGCGGACCTGATTTACCGCGAACAGGCCGAGCTTGGCGTCAGGGCGGCGATTATTCTGAAGGGAGAGGGCGTAAAAGTCTTCCTGCCTTTCTACGGAGTGGATTATGACCGCGGTTGTTACGGTTTCTGCTTCAACCTGGAGCTGGACCCTCCAGGCCCCTGGGGCACCCAGCGTATAAGCCCCAAGCCACTTGCGAGCGCAATGGCGGCCTCGGCCTGGTTACTTGAGGGAACCCATCCTGTGGGGCGTCTTGATGACCTGGGCGAAGGGGTTTGGGCGTACAGGTTCGTTGGCGAGGGGCGCGAGGTAATTGCACTGTGGGCGCCGGAGGGGGCCAAAGAGGTCCTGCTGCCGGTCGGCTCAGCCTCGGTGGTTACCGTGTACGATTTGATGGGAGTGGCATCAACAATCAGTCCAGAAGCAGGCAAGGTGCGGTTGAGGATTGGGCCAGCGCCTTGCTATGGGGTGCTTGCAGAGGCCGAATAAGGCTTTGCTGGGCAGGTAATCGGGTCGTGGCGGCCAATACGGAACCATCCGCTCTCAGGAGGAACTGCAATGGCTGGCACACCTGACCGCCCAAATATCCTCTGGCTGACTTGCGAGGACATCGGCCCGCATCTGGGGTGTTTTGGCGACAGCTATTCCACCTCACCCAACCTGGACGCCCTGGCCGCGCGCGGTTGCTGCTATCGCACCTGCTGGTCAAACGCGCCCGTCTGCGCGCCGGCGCGTACCACCATAATCACCGGCGTATATGCGTGCTCAACTGGCTCGGAGCATATGCGCAGTATGCAGCCCCAACCTGCCGGCATCGCGATGTTCCCCGAGTTGCTGCGAGCCTCTGGTTATTATTGCAGCAACAACTCGAAGGAAGACTACAACCTTACCCAGCCGCGCCAGGTCTGGGATGATTCTTCTACCGCCGGTCACTGGCGCAATCGGGGCGAAGGCCAGCCTTTCTTTGCGGTCTTCAACAATGTGCGCACCCATGAGAGTCAGATTCGCACTCGCCCGCATGAGGCGCGTCACGACCCCGCCAAAGTGCGCGTGCCTGCCTACCATCCCGACACGCCCGAGGTACGTCAGGACTGGGCGCAATACTATGACATCATCACCGAGATGGACGTCTGGACCGGCGACCTGCTCGCTCAGCTCGAGGCTGACGGCCTGGCGGAAGATACTATCGTCTTCTTCTACGGCGACCATGGCAGTGGGATGCCCCGCCACAAGCGCGCCTGCCAGGACTCTGGCCCTCACTGCCCGCTGATTGTGCATCTCCCCGAGAAGTGGCGCCACCTGGCTTCTGACGATTTCGAGGCCGGCGGAAGCACCGAGCGCCTGGTCAGCTTCGTTGACCTCGCGCCGACGGTGCTCTCACTTGCCAACATCACTCCACCCGACTGGATGCAAGGCAGAGCTTTCCTCGGCGACTTCGAGGATCCGGAGCGCGACTATCTCTTCTCCTTCCGGGGCCGGATGGATGAACGCTATGACCTGGTGCGCGGCGCCCGAGATCAGCGTTATGTGTATGTCCGCAACTTCAATCCGCATCTGCCCCTGGGCCAGCACGTAGACTATATGTTCCAGACACCTACCACGCAGATCTGGCACGAGCTTTGGCGTCAGGGGAAGACAACTCCTGCGCAAAGCGCCTTCTGGGAGCCTCGCGCGCCCGAAGAACTGTACGATTTGGAAGCCGATCCTGATGAGACAGTCAACCTGGCGACCTCTCCGGAGCATGAAGCTACTCTGTCGCGACTGCGCGAAGCGGTGCGGAGATGGCAATTCGAGGTGCGCGATCCCGACCTGCTGCCCGAACCTGAGCTGCACAGCCTGCCAGGTGGGGCTACCCCTTATGATTATGGCCATGACCGGACCGCTTATCCGCTGCCTGAGTTGCTCTCCCTTGCCGAACTAGCCTCGGGCCTTGCGGAGGAAGGGCTGCCGGTGCTGCGCGAGGCGCTCTTCTCGCCGGAGGAGGCTTTCCGCTATTGGGGCGCCCTTGGCCTGCTTATGCGCGGGCAAAGCGCGGTGGAGCAATATGCAGCAGAACTGCGCGAGAAGCTCTCCGACCCCGCCGCCAGCGTGCGCGTCGTGGCCGCTGAGGCCCTTTCCACCTGGGGCAGCGAGCACGACCTTCCCCACGCGCTCGGGGTACTTGGTGAAGTCGCTAATCCAGACCACGCCGGTCCGTGGGCTGCGCTTATGGCTCTCAACTCCCTCGACCGATTGGAAGACCGAGCAGCCGGCGCAAAAAATGCCCTTGCCGCACTTGGTACGCAGGAAGACTGCCTGAAGACTCGCGAACTGTATCCAATTGCGACACTGGTTGCCAGGCTTCATCAAAAATTCGGCCTTGTGGAGACCAACTGACTTGCGAAGCATGCTGCCTGTTTGGACTGGTGTTATTAGTGGGTCTGCCAACTTCACAAGCAATCTGTGCCGAACTGCAACTCCCACCGGTTGCCAACGTCCTGGTGGACGATGTCTTCTGGCGGCCTCGACTGGATGTGCTGCGCGACAACGCCATCCCGAATTCGTGGAACTATATGGGCTGGAATCTCCGCTCGCTAAGCAAGGCGGCGGGGCTCCCCTACGAGGGCGACCTGAACGGCACCTGGGACGAGGCCAATCTCTACAAGTTCCTTGAGACTTGCGCTTACAGCCTGGCGCTCTTTCCGGACCCCGAACTGCAGGCGCGGGTGGATGAGATCGCCCACCTCCTCAAGGCCATCCAGCGCCCTGACGGGTTCGTCCACGTCTACATCATCAATGAGGGCAAGCTACCCTGGGATCCAGCCTTCCTCGGCGGCTCTCATGAGGGGTATGTGCTGGGTCACCTGATTGAGGCGGCGCTGGAGTATGAGGCCGCCACCGGCAGGCCGGAGTTGCTCGAAGTGGCACGAAAGGCGGCTGATCAAGCCTGGGAGAACTTCCTCGGCTCGAAGGGCACCCCTGGTTTTTGCGGCCATGCCGAGTTAGAGATGGCCTTGGTGGAGCTTTACAGGCGTCTTGGCGACCACAAGTACCTCGACCTCTCTCGGGCTTTCGTCGAGTGGCGCGGCCAGGGGCTTGGGCCAGGATATGGCGAGACGCCGCGCGAATACTTCCAGGACGGTGCTCCTGTGCGCAAGCAGCTTGCTCTGGAAGGTCACGCGGTGCGCGCGGTCTTCTTCGCAACTGGAGTCACTGATTTGGCGCTCGAGACCGGCGATCCGGATTATCGCCTGGCTGCCAACCGCTTCTGGGACAGCGCTACCCACAGGCGGATGTATGTCACCGGGAGCCTGGGCGCCCGGTCCGAGCACGAGGCCCTCGGTGAGGATTACGAGCTGCCCCTTGAGGGCTACACCGAGTCCTGCGCCGCCTGCGGGCTGGCCGATTTTGCCCAGCGGATGTTCTTGCTCGAGCGCCAGGCAGAGGCCGCCGATACCCTCGAGCGAGTCCTCTACAACGCCGTGTTGCACGGCATCGCGCTCGATGGCCTCTCGACCTACTACCGCAATCCCCTCTCTGACCACGATCATTTGCGCGACAACTGCTGGGTCTGCTGCCCGCCCAACCTGTCGCGGACCGTCTTCCAGATCGGCCGTTACGCCTATGCCTGCGGGCAACGCGAGGCCTGGATCAATCTGTATGTCGGAGGCGTGGCACGAGCTACCGCTGGCCGGTGGCGAACTTCGGCTGCGCTGCGAAACGCGCTACCCCTGGGAGGGTAACGGTACGTTACACTGTCGAAGCGGCTCCCGCGTCCCCGATGTCGCTTCATCTGCGCAAGCCGGGTTGGTGCCGGGCCGCAACCCTCAGGCTGAAGGGCGAGACGCTGACCCCTCCACCTCTCTCGGAGTCCGGCTATTTTGTGCTGGACCGGGTCTTTGTGCCCGGCGATACGCTGGAACTCGAGCTAGTGATGCCCATCGAGAGGATAGAAGCGCATCCAGCCGTCGAGGCCTGCCGAGGGCGCGTCGCGCTGCAGCGAGGTCCTATCGTGTATGGGTTCGAGAGTGTAGACAACGGGACTGTCCCTGAACTTCCGGCCGATTTCAGCGCCGAGTCGCAGTTCGAAGAGGGATTGCTCGGGGGCGTCGTGACGCTGACAGGACCGCTTGCCGAGGGGGGAAGGTGGAAGGCCGTGCCCTTCTACACGCTGGCCAACCGCGGCCCCGCCTGGCAGGAGGTCTGGGTGCCCCAGCAGGGCTTCGCGCCTCGCTCCGACTGGTGGCACGGGCAGCTCTACCGCCCGCTCTGACCCCTCAGGGCAGCCCAGGGCCGTAGCGGCGCTCGAGATACTCCACCATCAGCGGGTCCACGTGCGCCATCGGGGGCAGGGGTGGGGCTGTGAAAAGGCCACCCTTCAGTTCTGCAATCAGCTTCAGATACTGGTATGGATCTCCCCAGGTGAGGGAGGGCTCGATGATGGTGGTCTCGGGCCATTCGTTGAAGCTCGTGACCATCAGAAAGTCCGCTCCGGCCTCCTCCGCCGCGCGCCAGAAGCCTCGGAGGGTTTCTCCGTCGCGCCTGGGCATCCGGTAGGGTTCGGGGTTCTGCCTGCTGTTGTCGTGTCCTGGATGCAGCGGCAGCATAACCTTGTGACCTGACGCGCGGACGGCGTCTGCATAGCCCCGGTAAAGCGGCGCGAGCCCTTCATAAGTATCAATCGGCCAGGTCGAGAACATCGCATAACCTGTGAAACAGTCCACCCCAGCCACCTCTGGCCAGCCCTCGGGCACATATAACTCCATCTGGCCAGGCGCGCTGCTGTGTCTGCAGAGCAGCCGGTCGAACATCCAGTAGACTGGCCCGACCTCGGCCTCGACGCGGTTGATAAGCTCAGCGCCTTGAGCCGGAGACAGCTTCCCTTCCCATAACTGATAGACATACCAAACGGGCTGGCCGTCGATATGCAGGTAAGCCGGGCTGTCCTTGAATTGCTTGAGCGCGTCGATCGTCCACTGCACGACGGCCTCGAAGTCGTCGACGAACTGCGGGCACTCATCGAACAACGCGACCTTGAAGCCTTCCTCTTCGGCGACGGGCAGCACAGTGTTGATAAAGACATCACGCGTCCAACCGGCTGGCGTCTGCCATCCCGCAGGCCCCCACCAGTCCACCAGGAAGGCGTCGATGCCGGCGGCTTTCGCAAGCCGCATATGCCAGCGCGCGACCTCTTTGTCCAGGCTGTCGTAAGGGCCAATAAGCGGGTAGGCGGCTGAATGCAGGTCGCGCAGGGCAGGCGGCAGCGCCACATAATCAGGATCCAGCTTGCGCAGCCCCTGCTGGTCGGGCTTTGGCGTGAAGGCCCAGGGGCCGAAGTCTCCCTTCCCCCCCCACGGCGTACCATACCAGGTGTAGTAGACGGCGAAGACAGGTGGCGCGGCCTGAGCCAGGCATCCCATCAGCAATACTCCTGTCAGCAGAACAAGCACTAGCCTCATCCTGGCCTCCCTGTTCCAGCTCACCGGTCATTCAGAAAGATTGGCGCTACTCTCCACCTGGCCTGTCCCTTCATTCTCAAGCCTCAGCCCGCCAGAGAAGCGCGTTCCGAGTATCACCGTACTTTTCGAAGCAGGCCCGAGTTTGATATGGGTAAAGGGAACTCGGTGAAGTCGCAACCGGTCAGGGTCAGCCCTCCCCCATCGCGCCAGATGGCCGGGGCGGACGGCTGCGAGTCCAGTTCGGGCGTCTTCCAGGGCCCCCAGGGGTAATAGAACTGGCAGCCGGTGAACACGAGCCGCCCTGGGCCCTTTGCCAGCACATACATCGCGCTCTGCCCCTCGGACTGAAGATACTCTTCGGCTTTAGTCCCCGCCGCGTAGAAGTTGCAGTTGTTGAAGTAGAGCGGCCCTGGATTGCCCGGCCCGACTACGACGCCCCCGTTGAGCATACAGTTGGTGAACTGAAGTCCGGCTTGCACCTGCACATAATCAACAAGTAAGGCAGTGGCACAGAAATCGGCCCCCGAGTTGGTCGCCAGCAGGTGCGGCGCGTCGTGACCGAGCGAGGTGCAGTGAAAGCCGACCTTATAGCCCAGGCAGAAGACGCCGTTTAGCATCTCCCAGTCAGTGCGCCCAAAGAGGAAGGCGGTGCCATTGGCGTGGGTCCACTTGATGAGTTCCTCGCTCCAGAAGGGCCAGAAGTGGATGTCCTCCAGCCGGCCGCAGTCCAGGCAGAAATCAATCGCAAGCCCAAGCTTCAGGGGTTGCCCATAAAGCCCGCGTATGAGATGGCGCCCGCAGGGGTTGGTCATAAAGTCTACGCCTTTCCAGGGATTGACCAGCAGCGTATCCAGTATTGTCACATTGTCGCCCATCCCTCTCACACACCAGGGATAGGGGACAGGCTCAACTGTGTTCTGCTCCGGGTAGAAAACGGTCATTCCTTTCAGGCAGGCGTTGGGGTGCAGCATCAGGAAGGGCTCCCCTTCCTCGCTGCCCTTGCCTTCAACGGCCAGCAGCGTGCTGCCTGCCATCTGACTGCGCGCGGTAGGGCCGCGGAAGACGCCCTCGAGGGTGACGTTCTGGGGTACAACGAGGTGGCCCTTCACAAGATAGTTTCCAGTGGGGATAAATACGACACCCCCTCCAGCGGTCCCAGCAGCTTGGAGTGCCTGCTGAATAGGACTGGTGTTGTCAGTGGTAGCGTCTCCAACGGCGCCGAAATCGGTAATGGAGAAGACGCCAGGCTGGCCGGGTGATGGTTGTTGGGCCAACAGGGGGCAAGTCCAGGTCAGCAACGCAAGGGCGATGATCAGCAAGGTGCGCATTGAACTCCTCCAGAATCACACTTGCACGAAGTTCGCCTCTTGCTGGTTCTCTCCTGCCAAAGAAAAGCCCGGGGCCGAAGCCCCGGGCTCGATGGTACAGGTTGGTTGTAGCTTTAGAACAGCACGTTGATGGAACCACCGAAGTAATCGAGGCTGATGGTCTCCCAGACAGGCTCAAACTCGAAGCTGAGGACATCTTCTCTGATGCGAGCCCAGGTAAGACGCGCCCAGACATCTTCGGTCAGTTCGCGGTCGTAGCTGACCTGGTAGAGGTCAACGTCGTTGTAGAGGTAGCCATAGCCAGGCTGCCTGTCAGCTTCGCCGACAACAGCAAAGATTCCGCTATACATCGGCACGAGCCGGGCCCAGCGCAGGTAGATGCCACTGTTGCCCCACTTCTTCTCGAGGTCGGCGGTCCAGGTGATAGCGCCCTGCTGACCAAGCTGCAGGTACTCGCCCAGAATATAATCCCACGGCAGACCGTTGTAGAGAACGTAGAAATCATACGGATTGCCGCCATAGTTCCAGGCGTCGTAGGCTTCTTGCTGTTCGGCCCAGGATACGCCGAACTTCCAGTCGCCGGGTTCGTAGTTGTTGCCGACGAAGTCGGCCCGGATGAAGTAGGCATTGTCGATGTCGGATGGTACTCCTCCGCCACCGGAGGCATTGATTACCTCGCCGAACTCGCCCTTCAGGTTAGCCTTCACGCCGAGGAACGGCACATCGAGCCCCTCGTATCCAGCCGCAATACCCCAACGCTTGGCGCCAGCTTCAGCGCGGAAGACGTAGGTGCCGTCCAGGCTGAGTCTGCCAAAGGAATACATGGCTTCGACCAGGCTAGTGGACTCTTCATCTTCTTCGCTGATATAGCTGGCATCCAGCATCCCGAACGCGCCCATAAGGTCCAGCCCGCCAAGAGCAAAGCAGGCCTTGACGAATTCGCCAGGCTCGATGTCGTTATCCCAGACCAGGCCACAGCCCGTCTTGATACGCTGCCTGCCCAGACGCCAGTCTACGCCCTTGAAAAGGCCATCCTGGACGTCTACGTATGCGGTGTCGATGTGGGTGCCGCGCAAGCCTGCAGATGGTCCCTTGACCGAACTCTCACCCATATCATCATAGGTTGCATCAGGACGCCAGAGAGTGACATGGCCCTGGGCCTTGTCACTAATCTTGCCGTCGATGTTTACTTTCACCGAGAGATTACTGAAGCGGTTCCAGCCCTCACGGTTAGGGTAGAAGTCGCGAGCTGGTCCTGGCTCGATTGGGAGTATGCCACCCTCATAAAGCTCCGCTTCGTTGGTGCCAGCTTTCCACTCGATTACGCCAGTGACTTTGTCGGGCTTGTTCTCGAGGGCGGTTACCCGCGCTTCGAGGGCCGCGAACTTGGTCTCCAGCGCGTCGACCCTGTACATCAGGTCGTCCACGTCGGCGCCCAGCATCGCAAGCTCGCCGCGGAACTCCTGCGCCATCGCATCGAGGGCGCCCTTGTCCACGAAGTTCTTGACCGCGGCGTCGATCATTGCCTGCGCCTCGGCCTTCGAGATGCCTGGCTTGTAGCCCGCAAGCGCTTCGCGAGCCGCTGCTGCTCCAGCCGAGGTGGCGGTGCTGTTAACCTGGTTCATGAAAGCCGCGACGTCAGGCAGTTGCACGCCCGCGGCAGCTTTCTGGGCCTCTTCCCGAGCGATGGCGCGAGCCGCCGACTCGGTGATGCCCATATCCATCCCGGTCTACCTTCGAATCAAGGTAGTCCTCCAGGAAGTCGATCATCCGCGTGAGCATTACCGCGAATTCATAGCGCGTCCAGGTCCGGTCGCCTTTGAAAGTGCCATCCGGATAACCTTCGACTACGCCCAGATCGGTGAGTTCGTCCACCGCGTCGTAGGCCCAGTGACCGAAGGGCACGTCTGGCATATCCTTGGCGACGGCTGGCACGAGCAAAGCAACCATCAACAACATGGTCACTGCCAGTGCTAGTGTCTTCATTAGTATATCCCCCTTAGGGAGTGAGGGCGAGGCGAACCTCGCCCCCAGTTGCTTTTGCCAGTTAGAAGCTCACGTCGATGGAGCCTGCGAAGTAGTTGAAAGTCTCGTCGTACCGTTCCTCATTCAACAGGGCATAGGTCAGTTTGGCGTCTACGCCCTTGGCGATCTCCTTGGTCAGGCTGAGCTGCCACAGGTCGGCGCCGTCATAGGCGGTGAAGTAGCCATTGTCATCGAGGGGGTGATAGTTGTGGAAATTCACCCAGCGCAACAACGCGTCTACGCCACCGAGGTCCTTGGAGAGAGCTGCGCTCCAGGTCTTGCCACCGAAGGTGCCTACCAGACTGTTGTCGTCCAGGAGCCAGTCCCAGGCAAGGCCGTTGTACATAACCATGCCGTTGTAGTTGACGCCGCTACGCAGCCAGTACCAGATGTCCGGGTTGTCGGAGAAGGTCGCCTTCAGCATCAGGTCGCCAGGCTCATAGCCAGCCCCGGCGATCTTGGCTTCGAGGTACCAGGCGTTGTCCGCGACCCAGTCCTTGAGCTGCGTATACTCGCCAGCGACATCGGCCTGGAGCCCGAAGAACGGGATATCCAGCCCATCGTACATCGCGGCGATGCCCCAGCGCTCGGCTTCATAGTCGCCATAGAAGTCGGCCCGCTGCAGTAGCGTGCCCACCAGGCCAAGTCGGCCAAAGTCGTAAGCAGCCGAGTAGACCTGGATCTCTTCCTCGTCGCCCGAGTTGAACCAACTTGGGGCCGAGGAGTCGATGAAGCCCAGCAGAGCGGTGAAGTCAATGCCAGCCAGCGTGAAGTTGGCTTTGATGGCCTCTGCGGGGATGGTATTGTTGTCGAAGGTCAGGCCGCAGCCGGTCTTGTAGTACTGCTTGCCGAAGCGCCAGTCTACGCCCTTGAACAGGCCGTCCTGGACATCTACGTAAGCGGTGTCGATGTGGGTGCCGCGGTTGTCCCAGTCATAGGTGGCATCCGGACGCCAGATACCGATATGGCCCTGGGCCTTGTCGGAGATCTTGCCATCGATGTTGACGCGCACTTCGAGGTTGCTGAAACGCTCCCAGTTGCCGGCATAAATGCCATTGGCGTCTTCGGCGGTGCCGACGCGCCACTTGAGGTTGCCAGTGACCTTGTCAGGCTTGTTCTCGAGGGCGTATACGCGGCCATCGAGGGCAACAAGCTTGGCTTCGAGCTGGTCGACGCGATACATCAGATCGTCTACGTCTACGCCAAGCTCCTGGATATCGGCGCGGAACTCCGCGGCCAGGTTGTCAACGTAGTCTTTGGTCACGAGGTTGCGCACTGCGCCGTCGATCATGGCCTGAACCTCGGCTTTGGTAACGCCAGGGCTCATACCGGCCAGGGCGTCTTTGGCAGCCTGCGCGCCAGCGGCGGCAGCGGCGGCCCGAACCTGATCCATCGTCATGTCGAAGGTCGGCAGCTTGATGGCCGCAACGGCTTTGGCGGCCTCGTCCTTGGCGATAGCGCGCGCCTCGGCGGCGTCAACGCCAGCCTCCAGGGCGGCGGTCTTTTCGTCTACGTAGTTCTCGAGGTAATGCACGAGCTTGACTGTGGCCTCGGCGAACTCATAGCGGGTAAGAGTCCTCTGGCCTTTGTAGGTGCCGTCCGGATAGCCCTGCAGAATGCCGATGTCGGTGAGTTCGTCCACTGCGTCATAGGCCCAGTGGGTGAACGGAACATCGGGCATATCCTTGGCCATCGCGGGGGCAAGTACGAGCGCTAGCAGCGCTAGCGCTACTACTGCGATTGCGAGTTTTTTCACTTTGATTTCCCCTTGTTGGTGTTTTTCGCTGGAATCTTTTTCAAGGGGTTGCTTTGAGGAGGGATGGAGAGTGACCTAGTTTCCTTCCATACCAGCCTCAACGCGCACCCACACGATACCTAAGCCCTGGGCGAGGTCTCGGGGGACACCTCCCTTGCGACCAGATTGCCACTCGACTTTGGTTTCGACTCCAGCTTGGAACGACTTGCTTATCGTTATTATACGGCATATTGAGAATTCCTTCCTACCCAACAGAAAAAAAGCAGAAGTTTTAAAGATAAATTGACAAAACGCTTCGTCAGCAAGAGATTAGTCTCGCGAACTAGCTAAGGTCAGTTCTTAAGGGTGCAAACTTGTTACTCCTGTGAGCGAGCCCCCCTCTGTCGCTCTGAGCCGCCACACAAGCAACCACTGATGATAATTGTTCGCAACTTTGGCAACAAAAAGATTGTTTCCCTGCTTCAGATGGACTTGCACACGATCCTCATCGGTCTTGGCTTCTCTTGGGGGAAGAGATTGATGCACGAGTTCGCCATTCAGATAAATCTGGCAACCGTCATCGGTGCCCAGCAGCAGCAGCGCCTCTTGCTCGCGGTCCGAGACTACCTGCGCAGCGGCATAAGCGATACCTTGCTCATACTGCCCAAAGTAGTCATTGAAGTTGAATCGGGGCGCGTTTTCGCCAGCGGGTAAAATCCAGGGCGCCTCTACCCAAAGGGCCTCTCCCGTCTCGTTTACATAACTTTTGCCCAGCTCAAAATCCGTATCCGGAGGAAGTGGATCAGCCGCATCGCCGAAGCCCCCGGATTTGAATACGCCAAGCGCTTTTACTGGTTGTAGCCAACTGAAATCAATCGAGGCGGATTCGGTTAAAGTCGCGACAGCCTTGCGGAAGGTGATCTCGGCTTCGAGTACAACGGGCACCTCGGCGACTGGCAACTGGGAAGGCGGAGTAATTATCAGATTGAGCTGAGCCGTCCCAGCAACAGGTTCCAGCTTCCAGCCCTGCGGTTCTTTCAAGCGAAGGCGGTAGGTAGCCCCCTTGAGCGCGGAAGGCAGACTGAGTGAGCCGACCACCTTCAAGCGATTCCCTTCAGCCTGGGTTAGGTCAACTGTCAGACCTACCCCAAACAGAAGCTTGAGAAGCTCACTTTGGATGCCAGTATAGGAGCTATTTTTGACTACTGCTGGCCAAAGGTCGGCATAGGTCTTTTCCGCATCAGAAACGAGCTGGACAAGCTCTTCAGAATTTGCTCCTGTCTGGGCAGCTCGCCAAAGCTTGGCTTTCACCTGGGCGGCTCCATCGGTCAGTTGCCTGGAAAGTTCTGCAGGCCCGCCTGAACGATCCAGTTGCTGCGCAGCGCGCTCGGTGCGGCTAGCATATTGTTTAAGCTGCAGCAGCCGGGAGAGGCGCGCTTCATCTGGCAAGCCCGAGACGGTCAGCGTCGCCCCCTTGCTCACAGCCTGTTCGGGAAGCTGCACTGTAAGTATCCACTTGCCTGCATCATGTTGCCAGCCGGGCGCGTCTTCAGACTGAGCCAGAGACTTGCCCCCCAGCCTTACTTCGCCTGGCTTCATCACGCCATGCAGACGAAGGGTATAGATCCGTTCCTGGGGAGCTCCTTCATACCTGCCTGTCGTCGGCCCAAGCTTAACTGTAGCAGTGCCCACTTCCAGCCTGACCTGCAAGGGAGTGCGCGCATACAATCCTTCCTGGTAGGCCAGAGTCTTGCCATCGTCTTCATACAGCGTGAAGTCTCCGGCTTTGCCCAGCCAGGCGTCGATGGTGAGTTCTCTTCCGGTAGCCTCTTCCAGGGTCTGGGTCACGGGCTGGGTTGGAAGCAGCGCGCCTGCTTTCACAAAGAGCGGTATGGTCGAGATATCAGCGCGGTAAAGCAGAGTCTGGGGCCCTTCATACGCCTCTTCGGTCCAGTAGTCATACCAAAGTCCTGGCGGCAGCCATACAGTTTGGGTTGCATACCCCTCTGCTCCGGCTGGGCGCGTTATTGGAGCAACGAGCAGATTGGCGCCAAGCAGATACTGCTGAGGATTCGCATAAGCTTCTGAAAGAGCCGGATATTCAAGATACATAGGCCGCGAAAGCGGTTTGCTGGTGAGGAAAGCCTCATGCGCAAGGCTGTAGAGATACGGCGCCAGGCGGTATCGCCACTGGAAATAGTCTCTTGTTATACGAAGCGCCTTGTTGCCATATTCCCAGGGTTCGCGCACGCCGTGGTTGCTGTGCAGGCGCAGCACGGGGCTGAAAACGCCAAACTGCACCCAGCGCAGATAGAGTTCGGTATCAATTTTGTTGCCCATAAAGCCGCCGATGTCATGCGACCAATAGGCATAACCGACATTGCCGGCCTTCGCCGTGAAGGGCACCTCATATTCGAGAACGCCCCACTCGCTGAAGGTATCTCCCGAGAAGCCAAGTGGATAACGATGGGTACCCAGCCCACCGTAGCGGGAGAAGATAAGCCCGCGTTTGCCGGTGTGCTGCTGGGTGTCGAGGTAATAACACCGGTTGGTCCACAGGAAGCAATTTAGCCCATCCATCCCCGCTGCGCAGCCATCTATCCAGGTGAAGTCCATCCCCTGATCCAGCAAATCGTGATGGACCACATCGAAAAACGCCTCTGACTGAGCCTTCACCGCATGATTGACACGAGCACCGGTGTCGGTCAGCTCAGGGGCCGCCTGATCTACATAGGCCTGGTAGTGGCTGTCTTCTTTATTAAGCACCCCAGGATGATCGTTGAAGCTGAGCTTGACCTGATTTTGCTTGAGAAAGTCTACGAATCCCGCTGGATCAGGAAAAAGGTCGCGATTCCAGTCGTAGCCAGTCCAGCCATACAGGTGCCAGTCAACATCACTCACCAGCACGTCAAGCGGAATATCGAGTTCTTGGAAACGTTTTACGATGGCCTCTTCTTCTGCCTGGGTAAAGGGCCAATAACGCGAATACCAGGCGCCGAAGGCGAATTTTGGAGGCACCGGGATGGGGCCGCAAAGCTGGGTATACCAGCGCAGACCCTGGGCGTAATCCAGACCATAGCAGAAGAAATACCAGTCCTGGCCGCGCGGCTGGGGACGCTCGATAATCCACTGCTCGGTTGTATCCCACAGGGGCGAATTGGTGTCGTCGAGCAAAAACCAGCCACTTCGACTAAGCACACCGGTGTCGACCGCGTAGAGGTTGCTGGAGTTCATAACGTCAAGACTGGTGCGCGTTCCGCCCAGATTGAGTGGATCTTGCTGGCCTGGTTGCCAGGTCGCAGTTCCGCCATCAGTGGCCCAGAGCAGCATCAGGTTGCTTTGGGCAAAGGCTTCGCTTCCCTTATATCTAAGCGTTAGCCTCTCAGTCTTTATCTCAAGCAGATCGGCTTGTTCGGCAACGGTATAAGGCACTTCTGAAAACCTGCGATTGGTAACAAGGGCAGTTGTCTGGTCATCAAAGGCGCCATCAGGGGCGTATTCGAGTCGGATAAGCCCGTCATCAAGGACGGAGAAGCGCGCGTTGCCTTGTACCACCTGATTGCCGACGCGTTCATATGCCTGGGCAAGCCCGACGGAACAGGCCAGCAGCAACAAGGAACAAAGCAACAAACTGATTTTAGGGTAAGCGCGATTCATTATTTATCACTCTCCATATCGGCACTGACGACCAAAAGCTTTAGGCCTGAGGAGTTTCTTTCCAGGCCATATCATAAAAAATCCAGAGTTGGAGAAGGGGGACAAAGCTGCCCAGGGCATACCAATAGGGCTTGCTCAGCTTTTCAGAGATAATCCAGATGGCATAACCCCCAAACAGCACCAGGCCCAATAAGGCAAGCAGTTGGACGGGAAGCAGGGGAATAACCAGGCCAAGCACCAGGATGACTGGCACCCAGTCGGGCAAGCCAGCAAGTTCTGCGCCGAATATTAGCTGGGCAATCGGTATCCAGGCGAGGAAAGGGTGCTTGTGCTCAAGTTTCTGGGCAATTTTCATCCAGCAGAAAGCGCCCCAGAAGTAAAAAACGGCAAGATAGGCGACGATTGCGATGACGGCAACCATACCAAGCAGCTGCCAGTAATCGCAAAGAAGGCAATATACATCCTGTGGTTGCTCCATATTGGCTCTCCTTTGATGATAGTCGGTTTTGCCTTCGAGGGGTGAAGTAAATATCCTGCAAACAAAAGGGCGCCCCTGTTAGAGGGCGCCCTTCGAAAGCCACTAGTCCAGGTCGGTATTACTCGGCCGGTGGCGGAGGCGGAGGAGGCGGCGCCTGACCGGCTGGCGGCTCCCAAGTGGTAGTCGTCTGGGCGGTAACAGGCTGGGCGCCCCAGGCCATGTCATAGATAACCCAAAGGTTCAGGAGTGGGATAACAATGCCCACACAATACCATTCGGGCTTCCCCAGCTTGCGGGCGATGTTGAGGGTCGCATAGATCATTACGACCAACCAGCCGATGCCTGCCAGAATGTTAACAAAGGGGATGAAATAGCCCACAATCAGCACTATTGGCACCCAAACAGGCAGGTCACCGAGGATCGCAATCATGAACATATTTGCGACTGGTATCCAGGCAAGCCAGGAGTATTCATACCGAAGGTTGTTACCGATTCTCATCCAGGCGAGTGCGCCGAACACATAGGCGGCTAGACCGATAACTATGGCGAAGATCATCATTCCACCGAACATCGCCATTGCTCCTGCCCCTAAAGCCGCGTCTGGCATGGTCATTGGAGCGTCCAAAGCAATTACCCCCTCTTAATTGGTCTCTTCTGTCTGTGTGTCACTGTCAAATCAAGGTTCGACACCCTTGAAAGTTTCCTGCAAATCCCCTGCTTATTATTAGAGAATTTCTCAGATTCTTTTCTAGGGAGCCAATTTGAAGCGTACATCAGCAATTATCGGAGTGCCGTGAGGCACCCCTGTGCCAACCGCATAAGGCCAATCGGAAGGCTGAGTATAGGCGTTTGTATGGAAGGTTGAGCTAAACAGCCTGCCATCCGCAAGCTCCACCACGACACAGAAGCCTCTTATGCGGAAGTAATCAGCCCCCAGGTTCTCGACCTGGACAGTGGTTGCTGGCGTAAGCGCCTGGATGGCTTCCTTAGTCAGAGGGAGGCGGACCGGTTCGCCCCAGGTCATCTCGGCCTCTCCTCCCGTGCCAGAGGGCATCGTGCCGAGGTTTATTCCATTGATGACGAGTTCGCTGACATAGGGTTGCTCAGCCTGAAGCCCTGCGGCCTCATACTGAACCCAGCCCGAGACAGCGTTGTGCAGGTCTGCAAGTGTCACATCCTGAAGCTCGTAAGGCCCTGGCGAATGCTTGAGCTGGCGCGGAGAGTCATAAAGGCCAACGTCCATCAGTTCCTCGGCGCTTTCAAGGGTGAATTCTGCCCAACAGGCCCAGTCACCTGAAGAATTGTCCTGCTCTCCCACGTCAGAAATCAACTTGAAACGCACCTGCTGCCCCGCCCAGGCTGACAAGTCGGCTTCAAGCGGAAGCCAGAGATGCTCTTCCACAAGTTGGCTGGCGACAATCTCGCTATGGCCGCTCTCATCCACGATGGCCAGCTTAAAGAGGATGCCATCTCCCCTGTCGCTGCCATCCATCTTGCCTACGACACAGCTAAAAGTGGCAGGCACATCAGCCGGCAACTTTACTGGTGCAAGCAGCGCATAGCTATAGCCAGGCCCTGTCATCCAGGGCGGATGCATAAAGATCCCCATCCGCTCTACTCCCCCACAACTCATCCGCTTGGAGGCCGCCCAGGCGCCTGTCGCAGCGGCCGGTGGGCGTTCCTGGCCTTCCCGCAAGCACTCGCCTACATCATATGTCGTAGGCACCTCGGCCACTTGCACTCGTCCAAGCTCCGCAAGTAGCCACCAACTGCGCTGGTAAGTCGAGGTGGCGGAACTCACCGTCAGAGGTATCTCTTCCAAAGTCTCGTTTGCTGGTTCGCGCCAGGCAAAAGGCAACTGGACAGTCTGGCCAGGAATCAATTCAACCTGCTTAACCTGCCCTGCCAGGTCTACTTTGACTTGTGCAGGCGCAGCCAGTGCGGAGCGCAAAGTCAGTACCATCACCGCGTCCGCTGCTTCCCTCTCGCCAAAGGAGGGCAGCCGTAAAGCCGCGTCCACCATTGACTTCACCCAGAAATCAATCGCTGCGCCTTCCAGCTCGACCACGAGCCTGGTGTTGGGCGGTGTGTTGCTGGGGATGGTGTATTCATGGCTTTCTGCACCTTTTATGAGTACTGTCTCTCCTGGCACCACCTCCGTGCGCTCACTTTGCAAGGTGATTGCAGGCGGGCTCTTTGGCGTCAAGAGGTAGCTTGTTGCACCTTCCACAGGAGACAAAAGCACTTGTCCTCGGCAGAACTGGACCTGGGCGGGGCCTAGCTCGTTTTCAGCAAAATCCAGCGCAACCGCAGAAGCAGACTGGCCCGAAAAGGCTACCGAAACAGGTTTCTCGTTAACGTAAGGGAAGACTTCAAGGGAACCATCTTCCCTCTTGATGGCAGCAAAACTGCCTTCAGCCGCTGCTTCCGGAAGACGCGTAAAGCTGCCGCGCCCATCCATATAGGTGTATGCAGGGCTGAGGGCGTAGTCGAATCGGTGACCGTCCAGGTTGAGGCTTGCGGCAAGCTGGAGCACCTTGTCTCCATCCAGCAGATAACCTGCCCAGCCATTGGGCGGTAAGACTACTTTGTTGCCTTTAAGGCCGAGGGCTGCCATCACGACAGAAGGCAACTCGACTGCCCAGTCCTCTTTTTCGTTCCCATTGACCACCGTTACGCAGCCGTTTGCGTAGGTGTTGCGGATCTGGTTGCGAGTGTAGGCGCCGGAAGCGACAGCATGACTGGTATCCAGCATACGGCCTTCCGCATCGGCGTATTCAATGGTCGCAACGAGTTCGTCCGCGTATTCTGTGGCCAGCTGCTGAATAAGGAAATAGGCTCTTGCTGTGCCATCCAGCCCTGCGCCCTGCTCGAAGAAGCCCGGATGGCCGAAAGCCACGGTTGCCGCCAGGAAGCGATCAAGCCTCGTCACCCGCTCTGGCCCAGAACCGAGGCCTTCATCCATTGGGTAGAACATCCCCGGGTTGCCCATCCCAAAGCCAACGCAAAGGGGATGCATCTTCCTCAAATCAAAATCTACCAGCCAGGGATTCTGAGGGATACGATATTCGGGATCCTGGCCATAGTTGCCGTCAGTCAGCCCCACATAATACCAGTGAGCGCGCCCCTCGCTGTAGACTGGGCCGTTCCAGGTTGCCTTCTGATGCAGCATTATTTCGCCATAGCTGTAGATGGTCGAGGTGAAGGCGGCAGCGCCTGGCACGCGCGCATCGAAATCGGTGTAATCCCAGGGATGTACCGCTGTGTGGACATCACAATAAGCAGTGCTGAGATTAAACTTCTCCTGGATGATAGGCGCAATCTTTGCCTCAAGCTCGACTGCGCGAGAGGGCTTCAGATGGTAGCAACGAGGCCAGGCGGGCCTCCATTGGCCATCTGAGAGTCTCGATACGAAGTCCTCGTCCCAATATTCGTTGACTGGCGAAAAATCTGTGTAATTGTTGTAGATGCCATACCGGAAGCCCAAGTCCTGGATGGCTTTGGAATACCAGGCCTGGGACTCATCTCCGCCTCGACCAGGCGCCGCTTTGGTCCTCAGCGTGAAGCTCTCTCCCCCATCGCGCCAGCCAGTTTCGTGGTCGGTGATGAGGATCTCGGTCATACCAAGCCTGCTATAACGCTGCCAATGGGCATAATCGCCCTTCCGGTCCCAGGCGCCATGGGCAATCCAAACGCGCTCTGAAGTCACATCGAACCAGGGTGAACGGGGATTCGCGATGGTTGGCAGCACCTCTTCAAAACGGGAAGAGGCGTTGATAAAGAACCGCTCGAAGCAGTCGTTCCTTGTCCCATCAGTTTTGGGAAGATAGATTGCTGCGCCGTTGTAGCAGGCAGCTCCCTCGGAAGTAATCTGATTGCGCGCCTCGAGGCGAGAGGCATTGCTGCGGTAGTAATCCGGGAAGCCAGCTAGAAAGGCCGGCTCTTCCGCAGAACCTGTTACCAAAACGGCTGGCCGGTTGCCTCCATAGGTCAGGAAGGGCATCGTCACAAGTCTGGGTTCGTCCAGTCCCTCGCCCTGGGCATCGCCAAACCTCACCTCGGCGACCTGGCCGCCGGGGGCGAGAGTATCGATCACCAGCGACTTGCCCCAAACACGAAAGACATATTCAACGGAAACTTCTTTGTCTTCGGCAAAAAGGCGCCACCTGGCTCGCACCGTATCGCCTTCCAGCTCACAACTGCGCAACTCGGCGCGTTCGGGAAGCAAAGGGGCTCCAGCCTCTGAAAGAAGACATACGCCCCCTCCGGCAAGAGGGCTGAAAGGCGCGCTCTCGCCTGATTGAAGGGTAATATCTGACCAGTTACCCAGCCTGGGCGTGTAAGTCCAGACAAGGGTTTCATCGCTAAGAGAAGTCCAGGTGTAGGTACCTGCAGCCTCTGAAAGTGAAACGGTAGCTGGCCCCCTGGAAAGAGAGGGCAGAAGGGTCTCTTCTCTTGTTGGGAAGGGCAGTTTGCCAGGCCCTGTGTTGGTGCCAGTCGTCTGACCAGGGAAAGGTGTCAGATTGCGAAGAGGGCGAGGCTCAAAAACAAGTGGCGGCAGGGGTTCTTTGTAGAAGGCCAGATTGGCAAGATAGATGACTCGGTCGGCTTTGTTGGTTCCGTAGACAATCTCAAGGGCCTCTAAATGGGGATTAGGTCCGGCGGCCAGTCGCTGAGCTGCTGTCAGGCGCGAATGCATCACCCACCATTCCTGCCATCTCACATTGCTCATTGAGAGGCGGACTTTTTCCCCTCCTGGCGAGGCGATGACCAAACGAATCTCTACCTGGGGAGTGGTTGGATCAACAATCCAGCCCCAGTTATTGCCATAGACCCAAAAATTGGCTGAATCGAAGGGAAGTGGAATCTCGATTGGCGCTGGCGGCACAAGCCTGACCACTGGCGTGCCAGTGCCGTCGCGGCGATAAGTCAGTTTGGCGACCCGGTCGGCAAAGATCAGCTGTTCGCTTGTGCTTTCAAGGGCAGCAACTGCCGATTCGGTCTCGACGGTCCATCCAGTGGTATCGGTAAAGTCCACAAGAGGAAGATGATTATCCTGCGTGCGACCAGCCCAAACGAGTTCGTAGGGACGTTGCCCCTGAGGCAGAGCGAGCCACGCGAGCAGCAGCACCAGTAGCACTACCAAGGCATGAACAACGTTCATCTTGCAGCCTCCCTTAAAGCCATTTGGGCGCCTTTCCCTTCCTCTCAAACTAGAGGGCCTCCAGAAGCGTGCGTAAGGCTTTCGGCATCGCGCCTGCGTAAGCGTCGGTATCTGTGAGTTCGATGATGAACTGGCCATCAGGATTTAGACTTTCTTCCCATCGGTCTTTACCGCTGGCTTTGAGTTCAGCAGACCGGATGGGCACAAAGTCATAGGTCGCTTCCTCTTGGGCAGTTTCATCCAGTGCGGCAAGCTTTCCCTCGTGAGTTACTGTGAGGCCTGCCAGGTGTAGAAAACCTGCTGTGCACCACATGTTGCGATATTTCTGGCTTTGCAATCCAAGTGCCTCAGGGGCTGGGCCTGATTGCAAATGAGAAAGCCAGTTCTGGTTTGTGTTGCGGGTAAGCCCATAAAGGAAATAACTCTGCACAGGCTTTGAAAGGTAGGGCAGAAGGTCGCCCTGATTTAGCAGCCAAAAGCCGCTGTAGCGGGAAATCTTGAAGCTGGATGGATCTTCGAAGCAAGGCAGCCAGTAGATTGGGCATGGCAGCTTCCAGAGGGCAAGATAGGCTTCGGGATCGAGCGATCTGTTCCACTCGGATTGGTTCGGTCGATTCTCATCTTGGCGAACGGTGTCCGCATTGAGATAGACGCCGCGGCACTTGGTCTGAAAGAGCTCGGGAGCCTTCCAGGCGGCGAGGGCGAGGGTCCGGCAGGAGCCGACAACGACAACGGCAACCGGTTCGGGCGAACTACGCAGTTTTTCGATTATCAGGTTTACCCCACCGGCATCGGGCCCAGCCATTTGCACATCACCAGTTGCGATCGACTGGTAAGGCACGCTGGAACCTACAGCCACGGGCACAGCAAGCCCTGTTACGTAGTTCAACTGGGCAACGGCTGTCACAGAGGGATCACCTGCTCCCCACATTACAAAGCCGTATGAATCCGGTTCAAGAGGGTAATCCAGGACGATACCAAGCAGCTCGATGCGTCCAAGCTTTGCTAACGCATAAGCGGTCGCCAGATCCCAATAATCATCGGGATCGCAATAAGGCTGGTAGATGTCCCCCAGATATAGCACGGGGGTTGGGACTGGAGCGGCGGGCTGGGCAAGCGCCAATCCAGCGGTGCCGGCGAAAAGAAACAGCAGACATATAATGGCAAGTTTGGTCCTGAGGTGCATGCAAACCTCCCTCATCAACTGCTGGGCTTACTTTCTGCCTGCTTGTTTGTGTCCCTGCAAGAGGTATTGGCAAACAGGTCGGCTAACTTAAGGCCTGGCGATGAGATTTTGGAGGATTTTTTATGAGGGTCTTTCTAACACTGGTTGTTATCCTTCTGTTGGCGTCGGCCAGCTGGGCTGGGCCAACAGTGACGTTCTTCTCGTTGCAAGGGCTTTCGTATGAGGAAGAGCTTTTCGCGCTTGCGCTGGAAGGCTGGGTAAATCGTTCTGGTCCCAGACTGTATCTGGAAACCTCAACAATCAATTGGCCTGGCCGCGACGCGGATGACCTCTGGAAGGCCTGGTATGAGGAACGCAAAGGTTTCCTTTTTGAAAGAGTAGACTCCCTTCCACAACTTGCCGGATTGTTTTTGGAAGATATCGAGTCTCTTGCTGTCTATGATGACAGTTTGGATGCTCTGAAATACCTGGCGTTCAATGAAGCTGCGGAAGGCGCTCTGCCTGTCAGGGTCGATTTGCTGGAGACTTCACTGGCTTCGCTCAAAGCAATCGCCATAAAGAGTGACTTCAGAGGGCGTTTTGCCTCTGAGCAAGAGGCGTGGGAATGGGCCATCGTGCATCAGCTTCCAAAGCGAGAACAACGAGAGGTCTACAGCGTGGGACGCAGTTATCCTGGGCTTCAGATTGGTGGAGATCCTTCAGTACAGCTCTGCCTCGACTGGGCGGTAAAACACAATCTGTTTCGTCTTCAACCTGCCTTTTGACACCAAACCCTTTGCTCCTGGCAGTAATACGCTTCCGGAAGGCGATTATGCCTCACTTGTCGCCCTTACTGATCGCATACTGGAGGGCCTCGAGAAACCCGCTGCTGTCTGGGGCTGGGCCGAACCAGAGCACATCTTCGCGCGAAAGTGTTCTTCGCACGATTGCTACATCCTCTGTGGCGCCGGCCCGAACCTCTCCTTCCATGAGCAAGTGCCTCTGGATGGCCCTCTGCCCTCTTTGCCGAAGACTGTAAAACCCCCTCTTGAGCCGAAAATATATGTGACCTTTCTGACAAACGAAGGGGACACGCCAAAGGCACTTGTCAGTGAATATAGATGTGCCTGGCGCGATGCTGCGCGAGGTTCGGTGCCTATTACCTGGTTGATGAATCCACTACTGCTCGAACGCTTCCCCGCGCTTTGGGAATATTATCTGACCCAGCGCAAAGGCGACGACATATTCACAGTGGCGTGCTCTGGGGCGGGGTATGCCATCCTCTCTTCCCTCCCCCATCCGGCCCTCTACGAGGCCCATACAAAAACCTATCTGGAGAAGACAGGCCTCGAATACGTGGATGTTTGGACTGATGGCTACGATCCGGATGGTTGGAAACGTTTCCAGGAAGGCTGCGGTGCGAAAGGCCTTTCTGTTCAATCCTGGATGCCTGATGAATTGCAGGCTTTCCCAGATGGCACCGTGCTCACCGGGACAGCGCCTGGACTCATCTACTGGCGCGTCCCAGAAGGGCGTGACCCTGCCGAATGGCTGGCCGAGCAGCTCCGAGATCGCGCTTCCAAAAGAGGCCGACCAGCCTTTATACAGGTCTACTGCGGGACCTCGGCAACTGTCTTCCGGAAGACAATGGATTTGCTTGGTTCAGAATATGTAGCCTTGCCTTATAGCGCATATAGCGAGATTGGCAAGCGAATTCTGCAAGCTGCAGACTCCCAGTGATCGGCTCTGGGCTGGGCCTGGCGAGATGCGCAACTTCGAATTGGTGGCCCGTAATTATGGTGAAGTCGCATTAAGCGCGTCTGTGACCATCGAGCCCCCTTCCGGATGGGTAATACAGCCTTCTTCCTGTTCTCTGGAACTTGGCTCCAAAGAGGAAAAAACCTTGCTTTTCTCTGCTCTGGTAGGCGGGGAAGCAACACCTGGCAACTATGAGATAAAGGTCACATCTGATTTCGCAGGCACTCGTTCGCTGATTGCGACTATCTTCTCAAAGCTTCAGCCAATGTCTTTAGCTGCTTCTGACTGGTTGCCCTGGCCTGGGGTGCCAGCCCTGGCCAGGCAGGAAGACAAAGCCTTGGTAATAAGCAATGCGCCAGGCAAGCCTTATTCTGCAGTGGAACTGCCCTTCGAAGTTGACTTCTCTTCGAAGGCCCAGTTGTTGCTGGAGGCCTCCAGGTTAAAGGGCGCCTGGGCAGTAAAGATACGGGCGGAAGAGGGGATGGAAGACTGGGTCGTCATCAAGGATACAAACCGCGCCGGCACTCAGGTCGTGCCTCTTAACGTCCCAGGCTGGGAGGGCGTCAGGAAGGCGCGCCTCCTGGTCTTCTCCCTTGGAGAAGGCGGCGAGGTAGTTCTCTCTCGTGCCGCACTGGTCTGGGAGTAAATACACCAAAATTGTTTGTAAATTCTTTCTAGCTACGAAATCAAAGGACTGCTTCCACCTGCTAACAGAAGCAGTCCTTAATCACCACAATTCTAGCTTCTGTTGATTATCTCGCGCTTCACGCGCGCAAGCAGGTCATCGAGCGAGCCTTCCATCAGATACAGCTTCCCCCTAACGACCGCGGCTCTGCCCTGGGGCGTCTCAGGCCAAAGCGGATCCGCATGCACGCAAGGGATGAGCGCATTGGAGAGGAGGGAGGCTGCGTTCTGCCAGGCGATTCCGAAGACATATTTGCCATCTTCGGAGACCACAGCGACTACTGGCGCATCAGCCAGATCGCTGCTGGCGCCCCAGTCGCCGGCCTGCTGGACTGGCGGGCCACCCTCGAGGGCATAATGGCAAAGCTCCCATCGCCCCTTGCCTCGGTCTGTGTCAGCCATTTTGACCCATTTACCGCCCGTGTGGAGGTAGGTGCGCTCCAGTTCCTGGTCACCGAAAAGGGTCCCTGTAAGCACAGGGCAGACCTGTGAGTGAACAGGCAGAGTCCCGCCCGCACCGTGATTCTGGCACCACAGCATCAGGTCGCAATCGTCCTCATTGGGGGACACCCGCCCTCCAAGCACGCGGTCGGCCTCGCTCCACTCGAACCAGAAGCCACCTCCTGGATCGGGATTCCAGACTTTAGACCAGTCTTTTGATTGGGCCGGGACATCACTCCCAGCGGGATTGTGATCCATAAAGTGCAGTTTGTCCGTGGCGAAGCTCTCCGGGTATCTCAGGTCAATTGGCGCGTCCATCCAGGGGGCCTTCACCAGCAGAGAATGCCATTGGCCTGTGCCCTTGTCGGGGCCAACGGCAAGCTGGATACGCGCTGGCTCTTCCTCTGGAATACCCGCAGTGACACGGACGGTCTGGGGTTCCGCGTTGCTGTCGAGCAGGAAGATGGCCGCGAAAGTGCCATCCGGCTCACTGCGCACCTGCACGCCATCAAGCGCATCGGACCGATTCAGGCGGACGGGTGTCCAGCCTGCAGATTCCTTGCGGAAAAGCCGCGGCCAACGATAATCTGTAAGGCCGGTAACGATTATAGGCAAGCAACTACGACCGCCTGCCAGCGTGAATTCGGCTTCATTCGCTTCGGCCCGCACTGTGGTCGGGAAGTCAGAAAGAGCCACTCCCACTGCGACTTCGAGCAGCCGCGGCCCCTCGGAGCCAAACACGCGCGCCTCGCGCTCTGCAGGCGCGGCGCTGTCATAGGGCGCATAACAGGTCCAGTAGGCTTCGAGGGTGATGGTGTCGCCTGGCTGCAAGGTCAGCTCATCGGCATCTACCGAGAGGAAGAGTCGCGTGTCGCCAGAGGTCTCGCACCAGATGCCCGCTGCTGGAGCGAGGTTCCGCCCACCGATATTGGTTTCGAACTTGCGCAAGATGATGGCGTTGGAGCCACGATCATCATCAAACATCGTTATATAGGAGTTCTCGCTGGGCAACGGCGCGCCAGCAACTGCGTAATGGTTCTTCTCGAAAGTGAGTGCGGTCGGCGCTGTCCCTGTGCAGGCAAAAGTTTTGTAACGAAGTCTTTGCACCCAGGTTGCAATCTGTAACAGGCGGAACTCGGTCCTGGCAGATTGCAGGCTGATCGGCTGGTTTACGGTGCATTTGACCCGGACGAAATTGCGCAGCTCATCAGCACTGGGCAATTCCCAGGTTTCGACCTCGGTGAGCACCTTCTCATCACTGGTCAGATAGTCGAAGCCGATGTCCATCCAGTTGGGGCCGGTACTGTGATAGAGCGCGCGCTGGAATTCGCTGAAGGCCCAGTTGTTGTTCTCGGCATAGGAGAGGAACATATGCCCTGCGACATTGTCATGCTGAGGCTGGCCTGACCAGAAAGTCGGCTGGCTCATCGCGCGATAATCGGCAATCGAGACACCCGGAAGCCCTCCAAACTTGAAGGGTACGTAACAAGTTGTTTCCGTAATGCCGGTGGAACTGTGGTAGTAGTCCATCCAGGCGCCAAGCGAGGAGAAGTGCTTGGTCATATGCCTGCCCCAGTTTTGGTGCAGGTGCAGGCTGCTCAAGGTGACCTCTTCACCAGGCTCGAGGTAGAGCGGGAAGATAGTTTCATCGAACTGAGTGTCATTAGGATTATAAAACTTCTCTTCTTTTTCGCCCGCGAAGTTCTTCGAGATCTGCACCACAAGAGGCATCGGATGGCCTTCCGAGTCCAGCACCGTGCCTCCTTCAACCACGCCCGTGCCCTCGTGGCAGATATAGACTTTCCGCGGCCGGAAGTCGTTCCGGACGCTGAACCTGACCGGCTCGATAGTCCTGCGGTATCTGGTAGAAATGGCGCTGGAAGCCTCCCCCGCCCTCTGTCCGCGAGGTGATCAGATAGCAACCCCGCACCTCATCGTAGCGCAAGGCTTGATGGGCCGAGAGGGTGATCAGGCGGTCGGCGGGCAGTGGAGGTTGCTCTCCGAAAAGCGGACCGGCGAAGGTCTGCTTGTCTCCGGTCTTGAAAGGCTGGCAGGGCCAGGTCTGCTGGACAAGTCCCTCGAGGCCTGCGCTTGCGGCATCGAAATCGCCCACGGCATGCCAGGTGACAGAGACGAGGAGTTTTTCCGGATAGCAATAGAGCGCCACATCGGCTTTGAGCGGAGCCGCGTTACCGGCTTCATCGGCCGGTTGCAGGTCGAACCAGTGGACCTCCGAGTAGTAGGGCCCGCGGCGATAGAGATTGATCCGGCTGTTGCCGGTAAAGTTGGTGGTGGACCAGACCTTCCCCGCTGCATCGGTAAGGGTGAAAGCCAGCCACTCGCGGCCTGAATCGGCTTCTACGAGGCGATGTGGGGCGCGCAGTTCACCGATTACGTCATAGTCGGCGGCGATGACCTCGAAAGCGGTGCGCGAGGCATCGGTATAGCGCACTTCGAGTTCGGGACGCACTGGATAGGGCTGGAACTGGAAATCTGTCTGCCAATTGGACATCGCTAGATCACCTGGCTGGGCGTTAACGCAGGGAATGAAGAGCATACTGAGAGCGGCGCAAAGCACCGCCAAGAGGGCTTTTGAGCTCATTTGTAACCTCCAAATACTGGTTGCAGCTAGGAGGTTCGGGCTGGTGGTGGAGTTCCCTGCTTTGGAGAGTGGCTTGCAAGTCCGGGGCGCGCAGTTGAGCACCTTTTCTGCCAATCCGGGACCTTTTCAAAAACCCCAAAATCCCATCCCAAACCCCCTCCCACCCGGGGCTTCTAGCAGTGCAATATGCGTGCCAGTTGCAGTGTTGGTAACGCGTTGTGGCGAAAGATTTACAGAAACATTTTGTGTCGGCCCCTCAGCCTGGCGTTACCTGTATCGCTGCCCGTCGTTTTCAGAATCAGCCGCGCAAAGAGAAGCCCCCGACCGAAGCCGGGGGCTGAGTTGCAACTGTAAGTCTTTGTACAGCGTTGGGTTAGTCCCACATGGTCCTGGTATCCCAGCCAGCAGCCGGGAACATAAACCAGTCAGGCTCGATAACCCAGCCGGGGTGAGCGTTCAGCTTGTGGAACTTGGCATGCCCGTCCATATAGGCCACGTTGATCGAGACATAGCTTGGCGGCGGGGCCATAATGACGATACCCACCTGATCTCCGTGCCAGTCGAAGCGCTCGTGGAATACGAACTGCTGCGAGGGATAGCCGATGGTAGCTTCGCTGAGCGGAACTCTGTAGCCGTATACTGCCGCGACGTCGATGCAGTGGCGATAGTAGTAGGAGATCATAACGTTCGGGTCGGTTGAGGTGTGGGTGCCATCGCTGGGGCAGAAGAAGATCTGCCTGTTCTTCACGTAGGGCATCAGGACGACGGGATAGCCGCTGATGTTGCGCTCCCACGGCCGCATAATGCCATCCTCGCTGGGATAGGCTGCATCGTAGTGGCAGCCGGTGATGGCGCCGTTAGGATAAAAGCCATCGTAGTCCTGGACGTACTGCATCAGAGCAAGACCCATCTGCTTCAGGTTGCTCAGGCAGCCGGACTGCCTGGCCTTCTCGCGTGCCCGGGCGAAGACCGGGAAAAGGATTGCTGCCAGGATCGCGATAATGGCGATTACTACGAGCAGCTCGATAAGAGTGAAACCGCGCTTCCTCATTACAAAGTGCCTCCCCTAGTGGAAAAAATCTGGCCGGGCAGCCTGCGATAACGGGTTGCCTTTAACCTAAAACCATTATACTGGCTGGTTACCCTTCTTGGAAGGGTTAGAAACAGTCGCGCAGGATATTTTTGCGCCTTCCTGAAGCCAGGCAAACAGTCCGCCCACTTTGACCCCAAAGCTTTACAAAAGTTTCACTGCGCTGTGCGCCTCGGCGGGCGCGTTCGGACTGATTGGCGAGGCGCCAGAGGGGTATAAGGCTAGTATGAGGGTGACTGGAGAGGTGGTCGTGGCAGGTTTCGCCTTGCTCGCGCTGGCCGGGCTGTTGGGCCTCAATCTGAGGCCGCGCGCCTGGCCGCTGTGGGGCGCGCTGGTGCTGGTCGCGCTTGCCGACGCCTGGCTGATCTCGCTGCGGCTTTATCATGCGCCGAATTTTAAGATGGCTTATTCGGCCCTCTGGCTGGCTTGGGTTTGCTCGGTGAGCTTCACACTGGGCCTGCTGTGGCTCGCTTGGGGCCTGCTGCGCTGGAAGCCCTGGCTCGAACGCTCTCCCTCCCCCGCCCCGACCCAGGTCTCCGAGTCCTGACCCCTCCCGTAACCTCCTGCCAAGTGATTTTACCTGCCTCCACTTGTGGACAGCAGGAAACCTGTGGAATGTGGCGTATTAGGGGGTATGGATTGGATGATGTTGGTCGTGGGGCAAGGGCAGCCCGTTGCCGCTGTGTGCTCTGTTCGTGCTGGGCGCTTGTCATGTGGTCTATGTGGCGCCTGCTACGACGCGGATACTCGCCGGTTCTCGTTGCGTGCATTGGATTTGTAGCGTTGTTGATTGCCTCGCACTTTTGGATGCCCGAATGGCCAACCACCGACAACCTCCGCTATCTCTACTCGAGCTATTGCACAGTCTATGGCAGCACTGCTGGCATTGTCATTTGCCGTGTTGTTCGCGTCGCTGCAAGGTCGCGGGTACCCGCTATCGGTCACCCGCGTTTCTGCGTCCAATCATGCGGACACAACACTACAGTCGGCGATTGGTTGTCTGTCGTTGGCGATAGTGCTTGCCGTTGCTGCCAATTCCGTTTCTGCAAGAAGCAGACAGCATGATTACTGCAACATGCCACAGAACACTTGCTGCGTCCGCCGCGCTCCCGTCGCTGTTCCTGTGCGCATGGGCCGTGATCCGTGCGTTGGAGGTGCCGCCCGAGCGGCTTTCCTGATGATACCTGCGAACCTTGTTGCAGAGCATCGAGCCGTGATTCTGCGATATCTGAAAGCCCTCGCGAAGTTTCCGCCTTCTGCACTTCAAGGTCAGACGTGGCTTACGAAGCCATTTCGAGACTATGGACAGGTGCCGGCGAGTATGCGCAAGCGATTACTAGCGCAGGCAGCCGTGGCACTGCTCTGACTGAGTGCTACCATGACCTAATGGTCGAAAGCCGAGGTCGGTGGCCAGGCTACGTTTACGTTGTCTACACTGCATGTGATGCCTTCTTTGAGACATGGGGCTTGGACGCAAGCAGGCTGGGCCCAGGTGAATCTGACCGTGCAGCATTAGTAACCGAAGCTTGGAGACAGTTTGTGATGTTCGAGATATGCTGGGTTGATGGCAAACCCAGCAATCGCCCGTACACGGCCATGCTTGCGGGTTTGCGACTCGCCATACCGATTGTGCGCGCCGACCCGGTGCTGGCGCTGAAGAGCTTCCGGGACATCGTGATAACTGCAGAAACGCTGTCTACCAATGAGGAAGCCGTAGCATATACCCACGCGGGATTGCTGTCGCTGGCGTCGTGCGTTCCAGGCGAAGCATATGACTGGCGTCCCGAGAGTTTCCGTGACATAGCCACGGTACTATACAGCGCTTGGCCACTCGACGTTGCCCCCTGGCTTGCCGGTCTCAGTACGATGCTGAAGCCGGCACCGGCGCATAGCGAGGATTTCCGCAAGGCCGAGCTTTACGCGAAGCTTCAGGCGTTGCCGTCACTTGTGTGCCGGGAAGCCGGCGTGGACCACATAGAGCTGATGTGCTGGCTCTACATCGTGCTATGGGGGGATCACCTGCTTGTCGCACCAAACGACGTGCCTTTCATGCTGGCTTCGGACCGGTGAGAGGATGCCCGTGTGGAGGCGAAGGCGCTCGCTGCCTCTACAGAGGTCTTCAGCCGCATAGCAGATGCAGCAGAGGCCCTGATCCGCGACCGCTCTGAAATGGCGTTGGCATACACGCAAGGTCTCTTACGTTCTTCGTGAGCCTGTTGAGCATCAGGGCTCGGACTTCCTCCCGACGACCTAGGGCGCGCCGTCGCGACTGTGAATGTTTCGTTTGAGGAGTGGGCAAGAAATATGAACGTCCACTGAAAGGTGACGCCTCCCCCCACCAACCTTCCGGACGAGTGGGGGGAGTTAGTAGTCCTCATATTCCGTTAGAGAGCGCTACTACGCGCCCAGGCCGCCGCCGGAGCGGATGCCCCGCTCGGATTCGATCTTCGCCAGATAGCCGCTTTCCCGATAGGCCTTGAGGTAGTTGGGCGCGACGCCCAGCTCCTCGCGCGCCTGATACAGCAGCGGCGTCACGTCAACGTTGAAAGCCTCCACCAGGCAGCGCTCCGCCGCGATGATGTCGCCCGAATCCTGCGCCGCCTTCAGGCCCTTGCGGTCGATGATACTGGCCTTCGCATACGCCGTCTGGATGGCGTCCACGGTCTGGATCATCTCTTCGACCTTCGGCTTGAGCGCGTGGCACTGGTCCACCATATAGGCGATGACGTTGCTGCGAGCGGGGTTGAGCTCGTCGTCAATCAGTTCCTTGTAGATGAGGAAGAACTCGTAGGGGTTCACGCTGGCCGCGGTCAGGTCGTCGTCCGCGTAGCGCCTGTTGTTGAAGTGGAAGCCCCCGAGCATCCCCTCGTCCAGCAGGTTCGCGACTATCTGCTCGATATTGGTGCTGAGCGGATGATGGCCGAGGTCAACCAGCACCTTGGCGCGGTCGCCGATACGCTGGCACATCAGCATCGAGGTGCCCCAGTCCGGGACGTCGGTCGCGTAGAAAGCAGGCTCGAAGAATTTGTACTCGAGCAGCATAACCATATCGGCCGGCATCGCATCATAGCTCGCTTGCAGGCCGTCGAGCATCCGATGCTTGCGCACGATGAAGTCATCCTGCCCGGGGAAGGTCGTGCCGTCCGCAAACCACATCGAGAGATACTTGCTGTCCAGCACTTTGCCTATCTCGATGCTCTCCAGCGTGTGGTCGAGGGCCATCTTGCGGGCTTTTTCGCAGGGGCTGGTGAAGCTGCCGAGCTTGTATTCCGGCGCCTGGAAGAGGTTGGGGTTGATGGCGCCGATGGCTGACGCCCGCCTCAGTGGCCATATCGGCGGTATCCTGGGCGCTCTCGAGACCTTTCTCGAAGTCCCACAGGACGTGGACGGCGACGGTCGGGCAGACGCCAGTTATCTTGTTCACGAAGCCAGCGTCGTTCAGCTTCTCCTTCAGCGTGGCGGCGGCGCCGGCCTGGCGGAAAGTGCCAAACCGCGTGCCCGCGTCGGAATAGGCCCAGCTTGGAGTCTCGATCTCGTGCTGCTTTACGCCCTCTTTGGCCTGCTCGATGTCCACACCGCGCTCGGCGAGCTGGTCACTGAGCAGCTTGTAAGCGTCCTTCCAACAATAACCCATCCTAAAGCCCTCCCTCGGCTTGAAATTTACTCAGGGCATTATGCACTGCCAGGCCCAAAGGCTCAAGTGGCAGGCTCGCTTTCCTGCCAGATGTCCTCCAGGCGCCATTCCTTGATACTTGTCAGCTCCAGAGCAGCGCCCTCGGCAATCAGCCGGACGCCCAAATCGCCAGGCTGGGGAGCGGCTCGCTCGGAAATCACTCCCCGCCCTGCCGCGTAGACCTCAAGCAAGTGCCGGTCGAGGAAAACGCGCAAAACAATCGGCGTATCCGGAATCAGCTCGACCTGGCCGGCCCTCCCCCCGCACTGCAGCGCGCCGGTGGCGCAGTCGAAAATAATCGGTGTCAGCCTCGGCGCGTCGGGAGCGCGAAGCATCTCGAGCCGGACGCGGCCGGTGCTGCCTGCAGGGAGCGTGAGTTCGACTTCGAGCAGGTTGCCGGGCGCCAAATCGAGGCTCTCCCCCGCCTCGAGAGCGACGTTTTGGCCCTCGAAGAGCGTCTCCTGGCGCAGTTTGGTGATCTCTTCCGCAGGCCACTGACGCAGTCTGAGGTCGGAATCAAGCGTAAGCTCGCGCGGGAGGGTGTGGAGGCCCTGCCAGGGCGAGCCGTCGCTGCTTCCAAAGATTAGCCAGCCCCACATCAGGCGCCGGCCTCGGTCATCGCGCAGGCTATTGGGCGCGTAGAAGAACTCGTCGGCGCTGAGTTCCATAGGATGCCATTCGCCGTGGTCGAAAGTCGTCCCGTCCCATTTGCCGACCGTGTAGCGGGTGTAACCGCGCAGGCCAGGCTGGCTGCTGAAGAGCGGCGAGATGACCAGCACCCAGTATTCTTCGCCCTCCGGCGTGGTCAGCGGGTAGAAATTGGGACATTCCCAGGCGATACAGTCGGCAGAAAGCTCGGGCGGGAAGAAACCGGTGAAGGTCCAGTCCACGAGGTTGGGCGACTCGAAACGCAAGGCCGTGCCGCCCTCTCCCTCGATGGCCGAACCGACTACCATCTTCCACAGGTCGCCCTCTTTCCACACGAAGGGGTCGCGGAAATCGGCGCGGAGATTCGCCACAGGGGGGCGATTTGGGATGACAGGGTTGCCCTCGAACTTGAACCAGGTCAGCCCGCCATCGAAGCTGCGCGCAAGGGCCTGGGTCTGAGGCTCGGCGGCCGTGTAGATGATAGTAGGCGCCTCGCCATCGAAGACAGTGTAGCCAGAGGCGATAACGGGATCATCATAGGTGCCTGGCGTCGGCGCAAGCGCAAGGGGCAACCGCTTCCAATGGATAAGATCCTCGCTGACCGCGTGCCCCCAGCAGGCGATGAAGGGCAGGTCAGGCCCGCCGTGGTGCTGGTAGAACAGATGGTAGGCCCCGCCAAACTGGATAGGCCCGTTGGGGTCGCCGATTGAGCGAGCCGCTCCGGTGAAGTGGTACCCAGGCCGCGCAGGATCACCTGCGACAAGAGGCGCGGCTTCGGAAATCCAGGCTTCGGCTGAAGCGAGCAAATCAAGATAGCTCTCTGGGCGCAATCCAGGCGCCGGTCGAGTCGGTAACGCGCACGAGGGCGTTCCCCCAGGCGGGAGGGAGCAACGCAAGTGAGAGCAGGCCGGCAAGCCAGGCGAGACGGGGCATCACGGCGCTCCTTCCCAAAGATATTTCGAGCAAGCGGGAGTTCGGGGTATCGGGAGCGAATCCTACCCTATGGCAACAGAGGAAGTTTGCGCTAATAATCCAGAGGGACGCAACTTGGCAGGCAGCCTTGGCGCCTTGCTGCTTTATCCCGCCCTGTTTTGGGGGCAGTTTTATGGCTGGAAACTGCTGCAAGGGCGCCAGCTAAAGTCGGTTGCGCGCGAACTGCTCGGAGAAGCGCCGCTGGAGAGCGCCCTTCTGGGCGTGCTGGGCTTCGCAGCTTGCCTGATAGGGATTTTGGCAGGACTCAGGTGGCTTCGCCCCAGGCAGGTGGCGTTGCTTCGCAAGGCTGCCCTCTATCGCAAGCCGTTGATGACAGGCCTGGTTATAACCGTCGTTGGCTTTTATCTGCTGCGCTATATTAGTCTTGCGCCCTTCCTGCCCTATCACCCAAGCGGACTGGTAAATCCCGACACCTTCGGGCTGGAGTTCCAGGCAAAAGTTTTCGCTGACGGCAACCTTTGGGCAGAGGCGCCGGGGCCTTGTTTTGATACAGAAAGCATCGTCCAGCACGAGGGGCGGTGGTTTGGGAAATACCCTCCGGCCACGCCTCTCTACTTTGCGATTGGAGAGGCGCTGTTTAGTGACCCCAGACCACTTGCGATGCTGCTTCCCTTGCTTGCGGCTTTGTTTGTGGGCCTTCTGGCAACCGAGATTTTTGGCACTTCGGCCGGCTACCTGGCGGCGGCGCTTTGGCTTGTTTCGGTCGAGGGACTGATCCATGGCCCCACAATACGAAGCAACCCGCTTGCCGCGGTGCTGGTCGCCCTGGCGGCCTGGGCTGCTGTGCGCCTTGTGAAGAGCGGCCGCTCTGGCTGGGCAGGTCTCCTCCTGTTTTGCGTATTCTTACAGGTAAACAACCGGATCTTCGATGCTTTGATTATGAGCGCTGGGCTAGGCGCGTATGCCCTGTTTTTTTTCAAATCCAACAGGAAAGCCTCTCTGACAATTGGGTTGGCCACCGTCATCGGGTTATTCCTGGGTTTTGCTGGGATGCTAGGCGTGAATCAGCTCTATACGGGAGATCCCGTTAGGGCGCCGTTTGTTGTCTATTCGCCCTTCGATATACCCGGTTTCGGGCTAAGGCAGCATTCGCCCGACTTGACGATGGCGGAGTTCACCCTGGCTGATGTACCGGCCAGTGCCCTTGCGCCTTTCAAGGCTTTGCACCGAACCTACACGCCCCTTGGCCTCTTGCTGCTGGTGGTTGCTCTGCCTGCGCTTTGGGGTAAGGCCAGGCGCGAGACAGCCCTTATACTCGTGACACTTGGCTCGCTAGTCAGTTACGGGTTGTTCTGGTACCCCAGCGTGCGCTATGGGATAGTGGTAATGCCGCTTGTGTCAGTATTGCTTGCGGGCGGTTGCCTTTACTTCGGAGCCAGGCGCTGGCAAAAAGCGCTTGTAGCGGGCTTCCTGTTCCTTCAGTTTGTAATATATCCCGCATATAACACGGCTTTTTGCAACCTGGCACCGGTGGCGACTGCCTCTGAACTAGCGCTCATCGCGGAGGCCAAATCGCAGCCGACGCTGGTCTTCCTTTCGCCTGCCACTATCCAATTTGGCGAGTTCGAAGGCACTAAACCGCGAACTGTAGCCAGGCGTATCGGCCGACCCAATCAGGGCCTGGGCGCGCTCATCCCCGACCCGGCGTTGGAGGGCCCTCTTGTAGTGGCAGTTGACAGGGGAGAGGACGAAAACGCGAAAGTAATAGCTCGACTGCCCGGCAGGCGAGTCCTGCGCGCTACCTATGATGCGAAGGGAGAGGTCGTTATCGAGCCTTATACGCGCCAAAAGGGGCCAAAGTGAGCCACGAACAACCTCAGGTAGATCCTCCAAACCTGCTGGTATGGTGTCTGGCAATCCTTTTATTCCCTGCAATCTTCTGGGGGCAGTTCTGGCTGTGGAAGGCGCTCCCCGCCGAGGTCCCGGTTGAGCCTTTGGCGGTCGGTCTAGGTTTGACTAGTGCTGGATTGCTTGCGCTGGCTTTGCGAAATCACCAGGCTGCCACGCTGGAAACGCTGAACCGTTATCGAGCTCCTCTGCTGCTTGGCGTGCTGCTCGCGGTAACCGGATTCCACATTGCCCGGTATGCCTCGGTAGCGCCTTTTTTGCCTTATGACTATGACTCAAGAGTAAATATGGACACTTTTGCGCTGGACTTCCAGGCGAAGGTGTTCAGCGAAGGCAAGCTTTGGGCAGAGGCGCCAGGCGCCAGTTTCGATACGCTGGGGGTTGTTCAGTTTGAAGGCCGCTGGTTTGGCAGGTATCCCCCTCTCACTCCACTTTACTTCGCGCTTGGCGAGAGATTGCTTAAAGATCCTCGCCCTTTGGCAATCTTGCTGCCGCTGCTTGCGGCCTTATTGGCTGGCTTGCTGGCATCAGAGTTCTTCGGCGCGTCAGCAGGTTATCTGGCAGCGGCGCTCTGGCTGGTTTCCAAAGAGGCGCTGGTGCTCTTCCCCACTGTGCGCAGCAATCCGGTCGCTGCGGTCTTACTGCTTGTCGGGGCCTGGGCAGCGGTAAAACTTGCCAAAAGTGGCCGGCCTGGCTGGGCGCTGCTGGTGGCCCTTGCGCTAGTGCTGCAACTTAACAACCGAGCCTTCGATGGCCTGATTATGGCACTTGGCCTGGGCGTATATGCCCTCCTTCTTTTGAAACCGTCGAGGCGAGTGGGCCTGAGGCTTGGACTGGCAACGCTGGCTGGAATCGGCTTCGGATTTGCCGTGATGCTGGGTGTGAACCACCTGTACACTGGCGATGTGTTAACAGCACCTTTCCAACTGTTTTCTCCCAAAGACCTGCCTGGCTTCGGCCCCAGGCAACATTCTCCTGAGACTACTCTGGTGAACTACACCCCTGCTGATATGTTGCCAAACGTGCTTGCGCCTTTCAATGCTTTATGGCGCACTTACACCCCGCTTGGTATCCTGCTGCTCGCGCTTGCCTGGCCCCGGCTTTGGCGTAAACACAAGGCCGAAACGGGGCTGCTGCTGGCTTTCGTGCTGGGACTGGCAGTCTACGGCCTGCACTGGTTCCCTAGCCCTCGTTATGGGATGGTCGTAGCGCCCTTTGTTGGAGTATTTGTTGCGGGCGCCTGCCTTGGTAGCTCCGCCAAAAGCTGGTGGCGATTGCTGCTTGGCCTCTTTCTGGTCGCGCATTTCTGGATTACCCCTTCGCTGACCGCGGTCCGATGTAATCTGAGTCCTGTGGCGCAGCCAGCCGAACTGGCGCTGCTGGAAGAGGCTCGTTCAGCGCCAGCTTTGGTCTTTCTTTCCCCAGCCACTACACTTTTTGAAGATATGGCTGGACATAAAAAGATATCTGTAGCCAGAGTGATAGGCAGACCCAACACGGGCCTTGGTGCGCTCCTCCCTTCTCCAACTCTTAATTCGCCTCTGGTCGTCGCCCTGGACAGGGGGGCGGTCGCAAACGCCGAAGTCATCCGCCGACTGCCAGGCAGGCGAGTACTGCTGGCTGTCTATGGTGAGGAAGGCTCTGTGACTATCACACCTTACAGTCCGGAGGGCGAAACACAGTGAGGGTTTGCATCCTGGGGGGCGGCTTGAGTGGGCTGGCAGCGGCCTGGTTCGCCGAAAAGGCCGGCCATTCGGTCGTCGTGCTGGAGCAAGAGGCTCGCTTCGGCGGGCTCGTACAGGGTTTCGAGGTAGGCGGCAACTGGCTGGATCGCTTCTATCGTCACGTCTTCCCTGGCAGCGACGCCCTGCTCAGCCTGCTCGAAGAATTGAACCTGGCAGGCGATCTGGCCGGCTATGATTCCACCACGGGTGTCTTCGCAAAGGACCGCTGCTGGCCTTTTAATGGCCCCAAAGACGTGCTCAAGTTCGGCGCGATGTCGCTTATGGGAAGACTCCGTTTTGGCCTGGGAATGACTCTCGGACTGAGGCGCGACAGCTTTGAAGCACTGGAAGAGGTGGCAGCGCCTGACTGGGTGCGCCGTCGGATGGGCGCTCAGGCTCTGGACAACCTGCTTGGGCCAATGCTGCGCGCCAAATTTGGCGCCCAGGGCGATGAGGTTACTGCCGCGTGGCTTTTTTCGCGTTTGCGAGACCGAGCCGAAAGCCGCAAACAGGGCAAGCGCGAGCAACTCGCTTACCTGAAGGGCAGCTTCCAGCGTATGCTGGAGGCCCTTGTGGCCCGTCTCAGCGCGGATAAAGTCGAACTCAGGCCCTCTGTCACCACCAGGCGCCTTGCCAGGGGGCATAAAGGCTTCCTGCTGGAAACCTCCCTTGGCGACTTCGAAGCCGATGCCCTGATCGCTGCTCTCCCCGGTCAGCAATTTGCGCCTTTGCTGTCGGAGGAGCTTGCTCGAGAACTGCCTGCCGAGCAGGCTGCCCCCCTTGATTACGCGGCCAACCTCTGCACCGTGCTTTCCCTCGACAGGCCACTACTGGACTACTATTGGCTAAATATCGCAGATGACAGGTTGCCCTTCACGGGCGTGATAGAACACACCAACTTCATCAGCCCTGCCGAATACGGGGGCCGTCATCTGGTGTATCTCTCCCATTATCTGCCTCGTGATGATGTCCTGTTTACTACGCCTGATAAAGCGCTGCTTGCGCACTATTATCCTGCGCTGGAGCGCATCCGGCCGGGTTTCAGCCCCGACTGGGTAGATCGCCACTGGACCTTCCGCTGGCAGTGGGCTCAGCCCCTCTTCCCGCTTGGGTATAGCCGCATAAAGCCGCCCTTTGCGACGGCTGTGCCGGGCCTTTACCAGCTCAATATGAGCCAGCACTATCCCGAGAGTCGCCAGATGAACACTTGCATTGCTCTGGCCGCCCGTCTCGTGCGAGAGCTTCAGGATTGACCAGGAGTTGCTATGAAACTGTTTGTAGTCTTGCTAGTCCTGCTTGTATTGCTCCCGGCCTGGGTCTCCGAGGCCAGAACCAGGCTCTTCTATCCTGCGACTTTGCAGCCACTTCCCCCTGCCGAAGTGCGATTGGTCGGCCCCCTCGGTGACCGCTGGAGCGCCAATCTCGAGAACTGGCTGCTGCCGATGAGTGAAGAACTGCTCTGCGGCTGCTTCGAGACTCACGACGTGCAGCATCCCTGGGTCGGCGAGTTCGCCGGCAAATGGCTGGATGCCGCTGTCCTCTGCTACCAGGTCTCCCCGGATGAACGGCTCAGAGAGAAGCTAATCCGGGTCGTGGACAGGCTCGTTGCCGCCCAGGAGCCTGACGGGTATCTGGGCACCTATCCCGAGGGTAAACGGTTCATCTTCGAGGGCATCTACACCTGGGATGTCTGGGTGCACAAATATACGCTGCTCGGTTTGCTGCGGTATGTGGAGGAGACAGAGAACGCCGAAGCGCTTACCGCCGCGCGTCGCATCGGCGACTTGCTAATTACAACCTTTGGCGAGGCGCCAGGACAAAAAGATATTCTCTCGGCTGGCACTTTCAATGGGATGGCCGCTACCTCCCTCCTGCAGCCTGTGGTTTATCTTTACAAGCTGACCGGAGAACAACGCTACCTCGACTTCGCGCATTATCTAGTGCGCCGGATGGACGACCCTGACGGCCCAGGACTTGTGACGGCTTTGCTGGAAGGCAAATCCGTAGCTGAAACGCCCCAGACCAAGGCTTATGAGCTGCTTTCCAACCTGGTCGGCCTGGTAGAGTTGTATGGGATAACAGGAGAAAAACGCCTTCTTCGCGCTGCGGAGCTGGCCTGGGACGACATCCGGGCAAATCGGCTTTATATCACTGGCGGGGCAAGCTCCGGCGAACTCTTCCGGCCTGATGGAGTGCTGCCTTTCAGTTCGCGCGACAATATCCAGGAGACCTGCGTCACCTTTTCCTGGCTGCAGCTAACGAGCTACTTGCTGGGCACCACGGGCGAAGCCAAATACGCGGATGCTTATCTCGATACCGCCTGCAACCAACTGCTGGGCGCCCAGGCGCCCGATGGCAAGCGCTGGTGCTATTACTGTCCGCTGACCGGCCTGAAGCCGTACAGTACGGAAGTCCATTGTTGTAGCTCCAACGGCCCAAGAGGCATCGCCTGGCTTGCCCAGCACTGTGTCTGGCAGGGGGCCGAGGGGCCAGTTGTCGCCTTGCCCTCGGCCGGCGCATATGGTTTCCATACTCCAGGCGCCAGGGAAGGCTGGCTCTATGTCAGTGGAGACTTCCCCTTCGGAGAGGAAGTGACCCTTAGACTAAAATTAGAGGCACAGGAGACCTTTACCCTGAGACTGCTTGCCCCCACCTGGGCCACTGGGGCGACTTGCCGCCTGCCCGACGGCGAAAAAGTGACCTTCCCCGCTGGGCCAGCCTGGCTGGACCTCAACCGCAAATGGAAGTCGGGTGATGTGATAAAGCTGGATTTCAATTTCCAAACGCAGCTTGTTCAGGGAGAAGAAGTCTATCCCGGGTATGCCGCAATCAAGTATGGCCCGCTGGTGCTGGCTTATGATTCCACCCTCATCGAGGGCGACCGCGGCCACGAGTGGCAGGCCGACTGCCTACCTGCCTCGGTGGAGGCGCTGGACCTGGAGCCAGTCGAAAAGCGTCCCGAAGGCCCACTCTATTCGGTAAACGTCTTCTCGCGACTGACCGGCCGCGAAAGCCGGCTGCCGCTTGTGCCCTGGGCGATTGCGGGTTCCAGTGGAGGCCAACTCCGCATCTGGCTGCCTGATTTCACCAATCTCGGTACCGAACCAGACTGGAGCCTTTTTGCCTTCTACTCGGAAAGCAGCCAGTCCCGAACTGGCAACGTCAGCGAGCCGTTCAACGACGACGACCCTGGCACTTTTTCAGTCACGTTCACCGGCGGCAGACTGGCCGAAGACTGGTTCGCGGTCGAGCTGACGCAGCCTGTTACCTTCACCCGGCTGGTCTATGTCCATGGGCGAAGCTTCCACGATGGGGGCTGGTTTGATGCGAGCTCAGGGAAGCCGCGCTTCGAGATAAAGCGGACAGTGGACGGCCAGTGGGAGCCGCTGGTGGTGCTGGAGAGCTATCCTGATACGACAGCGAGGGATGCGCGAGGCCTCGTGGGTGGCGAAGTCTTCGAGACCCGTGTGCCAGCCACAAGGGCCGTTGCGGTAAGAATCCTTGGCGCGCCATCCTGCGGCGACAATCCTGCCCAGGCTTTTGCTTCCTGCGCCGAACTTGAGGCTTTCGCTGAGTAAACTAGACCGCGGCAGGTCCTTCGGCGCCTGGCTCAGGCATCGGCGAGGTTGGCTGTGCAGGCGAGGCTAGCGGGCACTTGAGGACGCCCTGTTTCTTCAGTGCCATCACGATGCCAACGGCGCCCGCGATGAACAGCACCAGCTTGAGTAAACGCGCAAAGGGCCTGGGAGCGAGCCAGATACCCAGCGGCGCGAGCCCTGTCGGCGCCAGCCAGGCAGCCCAGCGGATTTTCCGGTCGATTAGAGCAAGGCGAGTTTCAAGTTCCTGATCTGTGATGGGCATATACATCCCTCGCTGAGAGCTAGCAATCGTTGGGCTTGTCCCCTAAATAATAGCACATATCCGCTGAGTCAGACATTCGACCCGTTTTGCAGGCGGGTGCCCATTTTCGCACAGCCGTAGGTCGTACAGCCGCCGTTTTCCTGCCAGCCATCGCGGCCTGGGTTACAAGCCAATAGACTGATTTCCCGGCTGAGTCCGGCCCGTTCTCGCAACCGTAAGTCGTACAGCCGCCGTTTTCCTGCCAGCCATCGCGGCCTGGGTTACAAGCCAATAGACTGATTTCCCGGCTAGTCCGGCCCGTTTTCGCAACCGTAGGTCGTACAGCCGCCGTTTTCCTGCCAGCCATCGCGGCCTGGGTTACAAGCCAATAGACTGATTTCCCGGTGTAGTCCGGCCCGTTTTCGCAACCGTAGGTCGTGCAGCCGCCGTTTTCCTGCCAGCCATCGCGGCCTGGGTTACAAGCCAATAGACTGATTTCCCGGCTGTCGGCCCGTTTTCGCAACCGTAGGTCGTACAGCCGCCGTTTTCCTGCCAGCCATCGCGGCCTGGGTTACAAGCCAATAGACTGATTTCCCGGCAGTCCGGCCCGTTTTCACAGCCGTAGGTCGTACAGCCGCCGTTTTCCTGCCAGCACTCCCGGTGATGGGGTATCTCGCAGGCCCTGCAGACCAGCACTTCCTCGGGGGGAAGAAAGCCGCTTTGGCAATAAGGGCAGGTCGCGCCCTGGTAATCGGCGCCTCTTGCGCCAGTTGCGCCGTGAGTGCCAGCGGGCGCAAGGCGCGGCCGGCTCGGATTGGCGCCCGAGGGGTGCAGGATGATCTCGCCATCGTCCTCATCCCAAAAATCCTCGGGGCTTTCGCGCTGCCAGTATTCCTCAGGCGTTTCGGTTGAAGTGTCTCGCTCATACCGCGAGGTGTAAGTGGATTGCCTGGGGAATCGCCGATTCCCAATTCGTCCCAGCCAGTCATACCAGGGGCGCCATATCGCCGCGCTGATGATGAGACCGGTTACGAAGCCGGCAACCCCGCCCACATCGCCTCCAATCTCGGCGCCGAGGGCCATCGTGGCAAAAGGCAGGACGAGGGGCACCATCAGGAAGACGAAGTAGAGCGCCAGTAGCAGCGCATACATCGCCAGGACCCAAAGCGCAAGTCCTATCACAATCGCAAACAAGGTGGCGCAGCAGTCCAAATTTACTCCTCACCCAAGTTCTGGGACGCGTTCGGCCTGCGCTACTGTAACGCTCGGTACCAGCTTCGACGGAAGAGCGCAAAGCTGATCGCTCCAATTATGAAACCTGCCACGGCGCCCCACTGCCCACCCGCTTTCATGCCGATGAAGCCCAGCGCCAAGGGCACGATAACCGGCACAATTAGCACTGCCACGTAAGCCAGCGTCATCAGCAGCATGTGAAACACCACTGCGACGAAGAGCAGGCCGAAAATAACAGGATCCAGCGCGCGTCGCCAGTTCAAGCGTCCACCTTACTTGGCAGGCTGTGCTTCCTCGGTCAGCAGCCTCCTGAAAGCTCCCTCGCGCAAGCTCGTGACCGTATCGCGGGCTTCGGGGCCATCGGGCAGCACGTAGAAGACTCCACATGTGACGCCTGGCAGCGAAAGCTCAACCGATTTGTCGGCTGATACCTGCTGCACTGTGTCCGACAGCAGTTCATAAACAACATACTGGCCAGGCTGTTCAACAGGTACCGAGGCTGTTGCGGCAGCGCCCTCAGCTTTATACTTCAGCCTTTGCTCGCGATTGCCGTCGTAGATGAACTCCCAGCTCTCGACGAGGTGGCGGTTCCAAACCACGCTGACCTGCCCGCTCTCAGTCTGGTAGGAATGCACCAGCGCCTGGTCTACGGAATCAGCGACCTTCCCCGCACCAAGCCAATCGGCGAGCGCGCCGGCGATGCGCCGATCGAGCTCCACAGTGTCTGGCTCACCCGCCCGGTAATGCAGGTAGAGGACCCGGCTTCCGCCAGGCCCCTCGAATTGGCTGACAAGCGGCCGGCCATCAACCGACAGCAGTGGAGCGCCACCCTCGCAAACGTAATAGCCAGCGGGAAAATCAATCCGTTCTCCAACCTGGAAGACGCCCTCGAAGGGCGCCGAGATTTCACTCACAGCCCCTGAGAGGAAGCTCTCGTCCTTCTCGATGGTCATAAGGCCCCAGGCTGCCCCGCCGCCCGGATACTCGATAAAGTCTTGCTTCCAGTTCCAGGGATTGTAGCCTGTCCCGCTTATGCGCCGAGTCGGCTGATAGCTGTTGCAGATGAGCGTGCGGGCTGGGTCGGCTTCGAGCCAGGCTGCGATGCGCCCGATTGAGGTCTCCGGCGCCTCAGCGAAGCCCCAGATTAGCGCTTGATAGTCCTCCACCGGGGCGAAGCGACTCGTGTCCATCGCATCGAACGCATAGCCCTCGCGCGCCAGCGCCTCGGCCAGGCAGCCATCCCACATATAATTGGTCGCGCCGAAGCCATAGAAGAGGCTCCCCCGGTACCGGTTGCTGTTCCGACTGGTCAGCACTGCAAGTGGCGAAGCGGCGCGCAGCGGTTTGTCAGCCTTGAACTGGTCGAAGGCCCATACCTTGGCGATGTTATCGCGAAAACGGTCATGCTGGGAGTTCGACTTGTCGGTCAAGGTCTCCCAGGCGCTCTCATCCAGGAAGTCATTCTTGATATGGTCGGCCTGCATCGCCGCGCACAGGTCATAGGTGACCGCGTAAGCGACTTCGGTGTCGTAGTACGACCGCCCGTGCCCGCCTGCGTTTATCTCGAGCTGCGGCCCGATGTAGTTGCCCGCCTCGTGATAGGCGCTGGCCAGGTACCCCCCGCTTCGATACAGGCCTTCTGTCCAGCCGGGATTACCGAAATACTCGGGATAGTTGCCTTTGAGATTCGCGAGCCGGCCCGCCCAGACATAATCCGAGGCGTTGGCGAGGTCTTCGGGGTTGGGGATGATGAACAGATGCCCTCCCCGCTCCTCCAGATACCCGCCCAGATTGTTCAGGAAGCGCAGCCAGCAGTAGTGATACAGTGTCGTGAAGAGATACAAGTTACGCATCGTAATATCGGTGCGCGCCGGCCCGAAGGCTACCTCTTCAGTGGTCGGAGTATACTCTTCCCACGAGGCAAGCCCCAGGTCTGCCGGCTGCATCCGGTAGCCCGCGTAGTCCTCGAAATAGTCCCAGAAGGTGACCTTGAGCCTCTGGCCCTCCTCGACAATCATCAGGCCCTCGTCCTGCTCGAGCAGGGCCCTGCGATATGCCTCGAAGTCCGCCGGCGCGTAGCCCCAGCGCCCGCCCCAGTACGGCCAGACGAAATCCACCAGATTGAGATTGGTCACACCCGCCGCCAGGCAGGCATCTGCCCGGCGCTGCTGGCACTCCAGGATCTTCGGGTGGTTGAGGCATACCGAGTGCATCTGGTCGAACTTGCCGGGTGTAAGGTTATTGCTCTCCCCGTCCCAGCGCACGCCCCAGGCCTGGGCCTCGGTCAACTCGACGACGAAATCTATGGCGACGGCGTTCTCCTGCATCGCCGGACGGCCGAGGGATGCCAACCGCTCGGAATACTCTGCCACCAGATCAGGCTCTGAAAACCCATTGCCCGAATAAGCGACCGAAGGCGACAGCGCCGCCAGTTGCTCGACGATAGAAGCGTTGGGCGCATGGGTCCAGCCTGCCATTGAACCGGCCACGAAAGCAAAGCCCTTTGGATCCACCGGATTCAGCGCTACTGGGCGAGTTGGCTTTTCAGAATACGAGCGCGGGAGGTTGTCCGGGTCCAGCAGGTCTTTGGCTCCCGCGGCGCCCGCCAGCTCGATATTGGCAACCAGGAAGGCCAACTGGCCACCGGGCCCGCTGGGTTCGAGGTTCACCCCCCCGATGGTGTCCCACTCTTTCTGGTTGTCTCCGAGAGCCCAAAGGGCGAAGTCCTCCTCGGAATAACTGTAATGACGCCACTCGCCCACTGGCGCCTCAGCCAGGCTGAAGGGCGCAAGCCACCTGTCGCCGTCCGCTTCGGCCAAAAAAATCGCCAGGGCGCCAGTCTCATTACGCTCAAGCAGCATAAAGTCGAAGCTCAACTTCGAATAACCCTTCGCAGGGGCGCTCCAGCCGAAATGCCAGAAAGGATAAGGATCGCCTTCGTGGTCCTGCCATTCAAGCTTCAGCCCATACCCAAGCTCGGCGCGCGCCTCTTCGAGGAGGGTGGCCTTGCCCCCATCGCCCCAACCGCCCAGGGCGCTCTGCATAGCCGCCATCTTCGGCGTCATCGCCCAGCTACCGACCGCCAGAAGCAGTACCAACGCGCTCACCAGACTTTTCATTGGGCCTCTCCCAGCGCAGCTTTGGCTGCCGCAAGCTCATCGCGCGTAACGTAGAAGAAGGTGCCATGCCTTGGCCCTGGCGGAAACTCTACTCCCGTTATCTCATCCCACGAAAGCAGGTCTTGTGACAGACTGAAGCTGTAGCGCTCTTCCGCAAAATGGTCATAGGCGAGGTACCACTTTTCGCCCCACTGGAAGAGGGCCGGCCCCTCGGTGAGTGGAGGCGTCACAAGCCCGCCCACAGGCTCGTATGGCCCGTGCAGCGACTCGCTGACCGCAACGCGCATCCCCTTGTTGTCGGTGCCCTTGCGATTCTCGCCGCGTTCGTCCTTGTAGAGGCAATACCAGCGCTTGCCATCGGTTTCGAGGGTGCCGTCAATTATTGTATAGCCAGGATAGAACAGCACCTCGGGCTTGGAGAAGTGCTCAAAATCAGGCGTCGTCGCGTGCCAAAGCTTCTGGTCGGGCGACCCCTCGGTGATGGACGACCAGTAGACGACCCACTCGCCGCCGACCTCATCCCAGATTGCCTCAGGCGCCCAGACGTTCTGGCAGCCTGGCACCGATTCCATAATTGGCACAATCCGGGCTTGCTCCCAGTTGACCAGGTCTCGGCTGCGGGTCCCTTCGAAGCTCTTGCCAGTCCAGCCGCCCGTGTGGATTAAGTAAAACCAGCCATCCGGCCCTCTGTCTGATGAAGGGGTCTCTGATAGTGGAGTTGGCGTAAGGGGTGCGATAAATCGGCTTGTTGCCGTTCAAGGGACGCCAGTGATAAAGGTCCTCGCTCCACGCGAGGTGCAGCGCCTCGGCGCTCGTGCGGAAGTAGCAGAACAGCAGCACTTCATCCATCCCGGGTTTCACTCCTGCTACCGACTCGCTGGCCGGCTGGGATTCAAACAGGCGGAAGAGCGGCGAGCCTGCGTCGAGGGCCTGCCCGGCCGCCTCATCGTCCATCAAGCAACACTTAAAAAACGCCAGGCTTGTCACAACAATCGTCTGCAGTTTGGTATCGCCCGCGAGGGCTTTCTGGATACTCCCCCAGGGCACGATGGCACTACCGCCGAAGGTCCCGTGAGTTGCGCCTGCCAGTTCCGCCAGGTATTTTGGGCCTGGCACGTGGTCGAAAATCCAGCGCAGATTCTCGGCCCTGCTGGGCGGCCCGCCTCCTGCTTCAAACTGGCCGTAGAGAAAGTACATCGGCAGCTTCATCTGGGCAAGCTATGCCAGGCTCCCAGGTGCCCTCTCCCCAGAAGGGACTCGAGAGGCAAAGCCCCGCCTTCACGCGGTCATCGGCATAAGGCGCGCCCAGGCCTCCGCACAACACAAAAGTTGTATAAGCTCCGTAGGAATGGCCTCCGGCGGCGATGCGCTCGGGATTGATTGCGTCCTCCAGCCAACCTCTTTCTGTTGTGTTCAACACCAGCAGGTAATCCAGGAGAGCCTTTGCCTCAGGCACGCGCCGGTCGAAAAGGTCAGGCCACTGGCGCACCTTGCGCAGCGCATCGCTGAGCGCGCGCGCGCCAACCAACTCGTTTCGTATATCGCTCAAATCAGGGCTGGCCGACCCATCGGAGCGTTCCATCTGGACGCTATCGAGGTGGTCAACCCCCGCCGCGATAAAGCCCTGAGAGGCCAGCGCCTCACCCAGGTACGCCAGTCCTGCCGCGCTGCCGCCAAATCCGTGAGAGAGCAGCACCAGAGGCCTTCCGCCCTCCTCGGAAGAGAGGGGCGCGTTGAGGGCGACCTGGGTCTGGATCCCACGGCGGATGGGATAGGTGTAGGGTTTGGTCTGGGCCTTCGTCGGATACCACACGAGCGCTGTCAGCGCGCCGCCGGGCGCCGCTTCATGAGGCACCTCGAGTACTCTGAGGCCCACGTTGGCAGCGCTTGCGAGTCCTGCCAGCAGCACCAGCATCCCAAATACTGCAATTAGTCTTCTCATTCCGCCCTCACTTGCGCGCGCAGGTAGCCCCTGGAGCAGTTGTCCTGACCACGTAGACCGAGGTGGTCGCTGTCATATAGAAATCGCAACCATCGGTCCCTCCAAAGGCGCAGTTGGCTGTCACCTCGGGCATATCCAGTCTGACGATCAAGGCGCCCGAAGGTTCGAAGACCCATACGCCCCCCTGGCCAGTCGAGAAGAGCCGCCCTTCGGCATCTACTTTCATCCCATCCGCGGCGCCTGGCAGGTCAGCTTTTACGCTGGCGAATACCTCGCCACCGGACAGCGTCCCGTCCTCTGCCACCACGAAACGCCTTATGTGGTGTTCAATTGAATCTCCGATGTAGAGAACGCGCTCATCCGGCGAGAAGGCCAGGCCGTTCGGCCCTTCCATAGAGTCCACCAGCAATTCGGGCTCCCCGCCAGGCTTCAGCCGGTAAACGCCCTGGAAGCCCAGTTCTGCCTGCTCGGGCGAGATGCCATAAGGGGGATCGGTGAAATAAATCACCCCGTCGCTCTTCACTACGATGTCGTTGGGACTATTGAGTTTTTTGCCCTGATAATGGCTGGCGATGCTCTTAACCGAGCCATCGGCCTCGGTCAGTGACACTCGCCGGTTGCCGTGTTCGCAAGCGAGAAAGCGCCCTGCCAAATCCAGAGTGAGGCCATTCGAGTTGCCACTCGGAAAGCGGAAGACGCTTACTTTCCCTCCAGGCGTCGCGCGGTAGACGGTATTGGCGGGTATGTCGCTGAAGAGCAGCGAGCCGGCCTGGGGTACCCAGACAGGCCCCTCGGTAAACTGGAAGCCTGTTGCGAGGCGTTCGATCTCGCCAGTAAAGATGCCTGCTAGTGACTTGTCCATACTGATATTCTCCTTGGCTTGAGTTAGGCCAAACTTCGCGCTGCCGACTCGCTTCCCTGCGTCGGCAGGAGGACGCCCTTGCCCGTGCAATATGCGTTGAGTCCAAAGCTGGGAGATGCTGATGACTTCACGAGAACGCTTGCTGGCTGCGCTCAGGGGCCAGCTGCCTGACCGAGTACCTGTCTGTTGCAGCGAACTGCAGGCTTACAATCCCTATTCCTGGGAGAACCAGGAGCCCTCTTTTGCGCCGCTGATGGCTTTTATCAAGCAGCACTGCGATGCCGTGCTTACTCTTGGCTGCCCCTGGTACAGCCTGGGCGAGGGGCAGGTCGAACAGACGACCTGGGAGGAGGGCGACTGGCATCACGCGCGCCTTGTCTACCACTCTCCCCTCGGCGACCTGACCCAGCAGCAGCTCTGGAAGCCCTCTCAGAAGACCATCTGGACGACCGAGCATATGCTCAAAACGCCCGACGACATCGCAAAATACCTGGCCCTGGACTTCCACCTTAACGAGCCGGACCTTTCGGTTCATCTTGAATTACGCGAGGCCCTCGGCGAGGCCGGCCTCCTGATGCTTGGGCTGCCTGATCCGGTTTGCCTTGCGGCCGAAGCCTTCGATATGTGCGATTTCCTCCAGTATTACCTGACCGACCAGGCCGAAGTGCTGCGGCTGATGGACGCCCTGGGAGAACGCGTGCTCGAACAGGTCAAACTTGTCTGCAAGGCGGGACGCGCCGCGCTTGGAGAGGCCTGGGGCGAAGTGCTGCTTGGCATCTACGGGCCAGAATACGTCACTCCGCCCTATATGGCGCCGGCGCATTTCTCGCGCCTGGTGACTTGCTACATCAAAGCCCTTGGAGAGGTCATCCACGCCTCGGGGGCGATGCTGCGCGTCCATTCCCACGGCAAGGTTGCCCAGGTACTTGATGATTTGGTCCATACCGGGATGGATGCCCTCGATCCGATTGAGCCTCCGCCCGATGGTGATATCGAACTGGCCACGGCAAAACGCCTGATAGGCGGCCAGGTCTGCCTTTTCGGTAATCTCCAGGTACGCCTGATGGACCATGGCACCCAGGATGAAGTGCGTCAGGCTGTCACCGCCTGTATGCGCGATGCGAAAGCGGGTGGACGCTATGTGATAATGCCCACCGCCGCGCCTATCGACGTGCCTCTCAGCCCCCAGACCGAGGCCAATTACTACGCCTTCATCGAGACTGCCCTCGAACTTGGCGTTTACTGAGGGCAGGAAAGCCGCAGTTATTGTGCAACTTTAGCCAATCACCATTTGGAGGGGCCTGGATGACCTCACGAGAACGCTTGCTTGCAGTGTTGAAGGGTGAGTTACCGGATCGTGTGCCGATTAGCACTTATGAACTACAACCCCAGAGTACCGCTTCCTGGGAGAACCACGAACCTTCGTATGCTCCACTGATGGCTTTTATCGAGCAGCACTGCGACACGATGATGTTCGCCGGCACGGCGGGTTGGCGGTTCGCCGAAGGGCAGACCGAAGTCGAGACCTGGACCGAGGGTGACTGGACTCACCACCGCACCCTTTTGCACTCTCCCCTGGGCGATCTGACCACGCATCACGCCAGCAAAGCCGATGTGGTGACCACCTGGACGCTGGAACACGCGCTCAAGACGCCTGATGACATAGACAAGTATCTGGCCCTCGATTTCCAGCTTGGCGATGTTGATATGAGCGGCTTCTTCGCGGAGCAGGACCGGCTGGGCGAGGCTGGTATCCTGCTGCCTGGAGTTGCCGACCCCGTCTGCATCGCGGCTGAAGCCTTCGAGATGAGCCAGTTTTTACTTTACTCCATCACCGACACGGACAAGATGCTCTACTTCCTCGATGCCCTGGGCGAACGCCTGATTGAACAGCTCAGGCTGGTGTGCGAGGCGGGCAAGCAATCACGCGGAGAACGCTTCGGCGAGGTGCTTTTCCGCCTGTGCGGGCCCGAGTATGTCACGCCACCTTACCTGTCGCCGAAATACTTCAATCGCTTCGTGACCCGCTATGTGAAGCCGATGGCCGACCTCATCCACGAGGCCGGCGCGATGATGCGCTACCATAGCCACGGGAAGATACGCCAGGTGCTGGATGAGATTATGGCCACTGAACCTGATGGGATTGACCCGCTGGAAGGCCCGCCCGATGGCGATATCGACCTTGCAGAGTTGAAGCGCCTTATAGGCGATCGGACCTGCCTTTTCGGTAATCTCCAGCTCAAGCTGCTGGAACACGGCACGCCTCAGCAGGTGCGCGAGACCGTTATCCAGTGTATGCAGGACGCCAAGGAAGGCGGCCGCTACGTCATAATGCCGACCGCCGCGCCCATCAACATCCCGCTTGCGCCCCAGACCGACACCAACTATCGCGTATTTATCGAGACCGCACTCGAATACGGAGGCTACTAACGATGTACGAGCGCCCAGACCTGCCGATCGCCGACAATAAGAATCCGCGCCTGAAGAACTGGCTTAAGGCCGTCTATTTTGACTCACCAGAGTGGATCCCCTTCTCGGTGGGCATTTTGCCAGCGGCCTGGATGAAGCGCCGCGAGAGCCTCGAGGATGTGCTGCTCGCCCATCCGAAGACTTATCCGAACTTCGAGAAGGGCAAGACTGACTTTGACGCACTGCCTGGGCATCCGCTCTACCGCCTGGGCCGCCACACCGATTCCTGGGGCATCACCTGGGAGAACATCGAGCCGGGGATGGACAGCATCCCTGTCGAGCATCCCCTTGAAAACTGGGATGATTTCGAGGCCTGGAAGGCCACCGCGCCCGATGCCAACACGACCAATGACTGGGGGCCCCAGCCCGACTGGGAGCAACTCGCCAAACACTTCGAGGCCGTGAAAGCGGAGGGCAGGCTTTGCGTTGGTGGAGTCACCCACGGCTCGGTCTATATGCGCCAATATTATCTGCGCGAGTTCGTCAACTATATGATGGACGTGGGCTCCGATGACCCGCGCCTCGACGAGCTGGTCGAGATAATTCTCGAATACAACCTGACCACGGTCAGGCGCTATCTCGACGCCGGGATGGAGTTTATGTTTTTTGCCGACGACCTGGGGATGCAGCATGCCCTGCCGATGAGCCCTGCCAAATGGCGCAAGTATGTCGGCCGGTGCTACAAAATCTTGATAGGCGAGTGTCGCAGGCGCCAGTGCGGGACCTTCCTGCATTCGGACGGGCGCATCGTCGAGATAATCCCGGACCTGGCCGATTATGGCCTCAATGTCATCAACGCCCAGTATCGCGCCAACTCGCTGGAGGGTCTGGTCGACGTCGCCAAGGGGCGCCTTTGCGTTCACCTCGACCTGGACAGGCAGCTCTTCCCCTTCGCCACGCCCGCGCAGCTCAGGGAACATGTCCTCACCTGTGTTGCGGCGATGGATGACCCTCGCGGAGGCCTCACGTTATCGTGCGAGATAGGCCCCGATGTGAATCCGGAGAACGTGGACGCGTTGCTCTCAGTGCTTGAAGAGGTGGGTGGACCGTGGATGTAAGACTGGCCCTTCTGGTTGCCATACTGCTGCTACTCGCTGGCTTGGCTTTCGCCGCGCCCAGGGAGTTGCTCTCCAACGGCGACCTGGCGCAGGGGCTGACCGGCTGGAGCCAGAACCACACCTGGTACGAGAACCCACCAGGCTCTGGCCTTTCCGAGATAACGCTTGAAGAGGGCGCCGGGCCTGAGGGCGAAAACGCCATACGGATCACCGGTCACGACAACCGGGGCATCACGATGCAGGTCTTCCCCATCGGCCCGGGTACCTATCTGGCCAGCGGCTGGCTGAAGTGCGAGGGGATGGGCGACCAGACGGCTTCGATACTGGCCGAATACATCGACGCCTCTGGAAAATGGCTGCGCGGCGACACTATCGGCTCTGTGAAGGGCGATTCGGACTGGCTACGCGTGGAGGCAGAACTCACGCCGCCGCTCGAGGCGCGCAGTCTGCATCTGGACTTGCTCACTAGCGGCCCTAACACCGGCAGCGCCTGGTTCGCAAAGCTATCCCTGGCCGATGTGACACCGCTTGGAGAACCGCCTTCTCCGCTGGACTGGCAGGTAGACGAAACTTCTGGTGGAGAAGGCACTCTGGCCCTCACCTGGTCGCCGGAGGCTCTTCCTGCCTCTACCTGGCGGATGGTGGTCTACGTCGAGGAGAAGCCTTTCACCAGCCTGAAAGGCCTTGTGCCCAGGCTCAGAAGCGACCTGCTGGTTCCTCCCCTGCAAATTGGCGGGTTGAAACCAGGCAAGTCCTATCATGTAGCGCTAATGCCGATTGACTTTCGCGGCCAGCGCCCTGAAGAACTCCGAGTGCAAAAGGTGACAGTTATGGACAGAAGTGGCCCCGCCGCTCCACTTGCCTGGAGCAGTCCAATTATCTCTTCCACTGGCGCAGTCTGGCTGCACTGGCAACCGCTGCCCACCGCCGAAGACGCCGCCGAATGGATTATCCGGCGCGTAGATGAAGAGCGACCCAGGCAGCTTGCCAAACTTGCGGCTGACGTTACCGAATACGCCGCGCTGAATCTCGGCTCGGGCCCGAAGCTTCTTGAGGTCGTCCCTGTAGATGCCGCTGGCAACGAAGGCGCGTCCGCAGTCATAAAGGTGGACATCCCGGTCGCCGAGGCTGGCGAAGGCTCTGTCTCGGGCCTTGTGCTACAGGATGGCAAGCCGGCAAGGGCTGATGTAGTCGTGTTGGGGCAGCCTCTCGCGCCGTCCCGGGGTGGCGTTGCCGATGAAAGCGGGCAGTTCAGCTTCAGCACCCAAATCAGAGAACCGCTGCTGCTGGCCGCGCGCAGCAAGGACCTCACGGGCCCACCGATGTGGGTCGTCCCGGGTGAGCCAGGTCCCAGCATCACCCTCAACCTGCCTTCCTCGAAGCCGTGGCGTCTGTGGACCTTGCCGCCGACCGCGCAGGTCTTCCAGGACACTCCCGCACCCATGGCGAGTGACTTCCAGCCTGTGCTTCAAGGCACGCGCGACGGTACTGAAGGCTTCCAGTTCGCAATCCGCCCGGACGCCGATCTGCACAACGTGCGTTTTGTGGTGCCTGACTTTGCCAACCGGGATACCCAGCAGTTCGTCCCGTTCGACGTCACCTGCAGCTTCGTGGACTATGTACTGGTAGAGCAGAACAGCAAAGCCACCCCGCCGAACGAGTTGCTGCGCCAGGCCCCTGCAGAGTTTCCTGACAAGCTTTCTGGTGATGCTTCACGTGACTTGAAGGCCGGCGTTACCCAGCCCGTTTATGTAACGGTGCGTATCCCATCCGGTGCCGATTCCACTCGCTACCGGGGCTGCATCTGGATGGTAAGCGACGAGGGCTGCCAGCCCGTCGAGTTCGACGTAGATACCTTCCCCGTAGCGCTGGACCCGAACCCGCAACTCAAGTTTGTCTACTGGTATAGCTGGAGCGACCTGGCCAAAGAGTTCGACGTCGCGACCGAGAGCCCCGAAGGCTGGCAACTGCTGAGGCATCTCTTCCGCAAGATGAGGGAATACCACCAAAACGTCATCGTTGTGCCCAAAGAGCTGGCCGAGGTGTGGATCGAGGACGACGGCAGCGCCATTGCCAACTGGAATCGCTTCGATCGGTACTGCGAGCTGGCGATTGAAGAGGGCGTCGGAGAGCTGCTCTGCCTGTCGCACTGGGGCGGTCGCACCGACGGCAGGTGGGAATGTCCCACGATGGACTTTGGGCAGTATTATGCCACGCGCTCCTCGGATGGCCAGCAGGTGGCTATTACACCCGAGCAGTTCGCGAAGACTATCTACGACCACCTGATAGAGCGCGACTGGCTGGACCGGTTCGCTACCCACATCGCCGATGAGCCCATCCCGGTCAACGAGGCCAGCTACAAAGTGATGTCCGAGCGCATCCGGGCCGTCGCGCCGAAGCTCCGCCAGATGGACGCCATCCACGTGCCTGACCTGGTCGGCTACACCGATATAATGGTGCCGCAGCTCAACTATTTCGAAGAGTGGCTGGACGGCTTTATGGACGCCCAGGCCAAGGGCCTTGCAGACGCCTGGTTTTACATCGCCTGGGTGCCGCAGGGCGTCTACCCCAACCGGATGATAGACAGCAGCTACATAAAGCCGCGCGTCCTGCACTGGTACAACTATCTCTACGACACCAAAGGTTATCTGCACTGGGCCCTCAACCAGTGGAGCGTGCCCTTCCTGACCTTCTCGCCGGGCGACAACTGGATAGTCTGGCCGAGCAAGACGCGCGTTTTCGACTCCTCTCTGCGTTATGAGGCGCAGAAGTCGAGTCTCGAGGACTGTCAGTTGCTCTTCCAGCTTGAAGCGGTCCAGCGCCAGATGGCAGAGCAGCTCGGGGTGGAAGACTTCGACGCCAAAGCCCTGCCCAAAGCCATCGCGCATACCATCATCAAAGACTTCGCGACCTATGCGCGCGACTGGAGTCAGGTGCAGGAGGCACATCGGTTGTTGCTGGAGAACCTGTGGCTCGCGCAGGTGGGCCCGCCGGTTCTGGTCAGCGTCCAGCCGACCGAGGAAGGCTTCCTGGTGAAGGTGCAGTCCGAGGCCGACGCAACCCTGACCGTCGCCGGCAGCGACCAGCGTGGCCAGGGCAGCCTCGAAGTCCTGCTGCCCGCGACGACAACTCTGGTTGAAGCAAGCGCAGCCGTGGACGGCACGACTTCAACCGTGAAGTATCCGGTTATAGGCTTCTCGCCAGACTAGTCAGGCTCGGGCACAAGCACGATTGAGGTCTGCTCCTGCAGCCAGCCATAGGGGTCGGCGTCCGGCATCTGCCTGAAGTTGGGCACATGCAGCGGGACGCCGCCCTTGAGGATTGACTGCTGCGACACCAGGCCCGGCGCGGTCATATCGAGCGACTCGTAGACGTCGAAGGGTGGCTTGCTGCCCTCCAGCACGGCCTCGAGGAAGCTGCGGATGACCCAGTAGTCGCTTATGCCGTGCCCGGCCATCGCCTCGGGCACTGGCGCCAGGTATTTCTTAGGCAGGAAGTCCTCTTTCAGCTCGGCAAGAGGTCGCCAAACTGGCGCTGCAGAGTGTTCTTTCAGCCAGATTCGCGGCGCATCGGTCGGCCCTCGCCCACTTTCGTAGCAGCCTTCGGTCCCCTGCAGGGTGAAGAGATTGCCTGCCGGCGGGCGGTTGGAGATCAGGTCCAGCCTCAGCTTCACCAACTTGCCGGATTCGGTCTTGCCCAGCGTCAGGTTGGTGTCTTCCTGGATATATTGAGGCACTGTCCAGCGACCCGAGCCAGCGCAAGAGACCCACTCAATCCGCTCGCCAAGCCACTGGAGGCAAGGCCCCAGGCTATGCGTGCAATAGGTATTGCCGTCCACCCCGGCCGCCCAGTGGGCGCGCCAGGTAGGCGTGCCATCGGCGTTGGTGAAGAGGAAACGCACCTCGTGCACATACTCGCCCTCGGCGAAATAGGTCTCTCCGAACAGCCCGCGTTTCACGAGTTCGGTCACCAGCAGGTTATCCTCGAAGAAGCAGGTGTTCTCGGAGAGCATATATTGCTTGCCCGACTCGCGCACCGCCCGGACCAGCTCGACACACTGGGCCAGGTTTACCGCGCCCGTCACCTCGGAGAGCACATTGGCCCCTGATCGCAGGGCCTTGGCCGCCATATCGGCCTGATAAGGCATAGGCGCGCCGATGCCTACGATGTCGAGGTCGAGCGCAAGCAACTCTTCGTAGCTTGCCGGCCGATGTTCCACTCCCAGCGCGTCGGCCAGGCGATTCATCGCCTCGGGATTCACGTCATAATGCGCGACCAGTTCGACATCTCCGCCGAAATCCTTGAAGCCTGCGCCCATCACAGAGCCACGCCCGGCTCCAACGAAGCCCGCCCTTAGCTTCTTCATTTTTGAGCTCCCCCTAGAGCCTGTCTTTGGTCTCCAACACTGTCTTGATGACCTTCAGCCGCGCCCAGCGCTTGCAGTTGCCCTCGACCAGAGTCCAGGGCGCCCACGCTGTATGGGTTCTGGCAAACATATCCTCGGCGGACGCCTGGTAGTCTTTCCATTTGTCCCGGTTGCGCCAGTCATCTTCGGTCAGCTTCCACTGTTTGAAGGGATTGGCCTTGCGCTCTTCGAACCGCTTGAGCTGCTCGTCCTTGTCTATCTGGATCCAGAACTTGCACAGAATGGTGTAATCGTCAGCCAGAGTCTTCTCAAAGGTGTTTATCTCCTCATAGGCGCGAAGCCACTCTTCTTTGGTGGCAAACCCTTCGATGCGCTCCACGAGCACTCGGCCATACCAGGACCGGTCGAATATCGCCATACGACCGCGGGCTGGCAGCCTGTCCCAGAACCGCCAGAGATAGTTGCGAGCCAGTTCGTCGGGCGTCGGCGGACCAATAGGGTGAACGTAAAAGCCGCGCGGGTCCAGGTACCAGGTAAGGCGTTTTATGGCGCCGCCCTTCCCTCCTGCATCCACTCCCTCGAACACGCAAATGACACTGGCCTTCGACTTGCGCAGTTTACGCTGGTAAGTCATCAGGCCAAGCGACAGCTCTTCGAGTTGCTGCTCATAGTCTTTCTTCTTCGCGCTTACGCTGAGGTCCAGCTCGTCAAGTCGTCCCATTTCTCCTCCTTGAGTAGCTCTCCTCCTGCTGTTTTCGGCATATATCGACTTCGCCTTTAGGCAGCCTGTCTCCTACTGGGACTGGAGGACTTCCAGCATAGCGATTATATTCTCTACCTTCGCATCAGCGGGTATGGAATGGGCTGGTGCGGCGATATATCCACCCCCACTGCCGATCTCATCTACAAGTCGCCGCACTTCGGCTTTGGTCTCCTCGGGGGTGGCATACGGCAGTGTCCGCTGGGTGCTGATCCCGCCGTAGAAAGTTCAGCCGGTCGCCGAACTGGCGTTTTACTTCGTAGACATCCATCACTTCGGGCTGGAAAGGATTGAAGCAATCCACCCCTGCCTCCAGCAGGTCAGGCAGCAATTCCTGGATACGCCCGCAACTGTGGATGAACACCCACTTGCCACGCGCTTTGGCCGCCTGATACATCGCGCGCGCCCTGGGCAGGATGAACTCACGCCACAGCTTCGGGCCCATCATCACGCCTTGCTGACAGCCCCAGTCATCTCCGAATAGCAGAGCGTCTATATCGAGCTGGCAGGCGCGCTCGATTACTTGCATGTTGTATTCGAGGATGCGCTCCATCAAGCGGTGGACGAAGCGCGGCTCTGCGACCATCCCGCCCAGCACCTGTTCCATCCCAGCCAGGCCCCAGGACCGCTCGAACAGGCTGAACCCCAGGCTCGCGACGATGAACTGGTCCCCTTTGGCTGCCACTAGCGCCTCGAAGGCGCGCCAGATGGTCGGATTGGCCGGATCGGGAAACTCGAATTCCTCCACCTTGGCTGGTGTTACCTGGCGATTGGTTATGATGCCGATATCTTTGTCAATCGTTCTATCGAAGACCATCCCGAAATGGTCTCGCACAATTGTCGGCGTAAGCCACTGCCAGTCAGGCTTTGGGTGGCAAGTCTGAACGATGAAACAGTTGCCAAGCTTGCTCTCGAAATCTGCATCCCCAAGATACTTGGCCATTTTTTCAGCGGCAGGTATGGTAAATTGCACGTTGTAGGGACACTTGTCTGGCTGCCTGTGGTTCAAAGCCGCCGATACTCGTTCTCGGTTGGTCATCGCGCGGCGCTCTCCCGGTTAAAGACTGCCGCTAGTTTCCGTAGTGGCCCTCGTCTTCCTGCCAGGCCTCTTGCCAGGTGGGGCAGGAGAACTGCCTTCGCTGCCGAAAACTGGAAAAAGTACTGCTTCAAGGAGGCCTTGGTATGCAAGATTCGACTCGTAATAAAGTGGTTATCATCGGCGCCGGGACAATTGGCTCGACTTACGCCTATACCCTTATGCTCACCGGTACCGCTTACGAGCTTGTGTTTATTGATGTGAACCGGGAACTTGCCGAAGGCAATGTGATGGACCTGCAGCATGGCGCCTATTTTGTGCCCCCCGTAAACATACGCGCCGGTGATTACAGTGACTGTGCCGATGCCGATATCGTGCTCATCGCCGCCGGTAGCAAGCAGCGCCCGGGTCAGACGCGCCTCGAACTTGCCAGTACCAACTCGTATCTCGTGCGCGATATCGTGCGCCAGATAACCCGCTATACCAGCGATGCCATACTGCTGGTGGTCACCAATCCCGTCGATGTGATGACCTGGGTCGCGCTGAAGGAATCTGGTTACCGTAAAGAACGGGTCATCGGTTCGGGCACTTTGCTGGATTCGGCGAGGCTGCGATATTTCCTGAGCGATGAGTGTGGTGTGGACGCGCGCAATATCCACGGCCAGGTGATTGGTGAACACGGCGACACCGAGGTCATCGCCTGGAGCCTTACTCACATTGCCGGTGTAGATGTCGATTCCTTCCGTGACCAGTGCAAACCCGGTACTGGCCAGGAGTCTCATCAAAGCGCTCTGGCCGCCAAAGTCAAAGACAGCGCGTACCATGTCATCGAGTCCAAAGGCTTCACGAACTATGCTGTGTCACTCGCTTTGCAGCGGATCACCACTTCCATCCTGCGCGATGAGCGCAGCGTGCTGACTGTTTCGACTTACCTTGAGGGCGAGTATGGCCTCGAAGATGTCTGCCTCAGCGTCCCAGTGCTGGTGGGCAGGCACGGCGCCGAGCGAGTCATCATCGCTGACCTGGCCCAGGAAGAGCTGGAAGGCCTGCGCGCTTCTGGCGCCAAGCTGAGGAAACTGCTTGAAGGACTGCCCTGAGGGAGGAGTACCTGGTGAGAATCCTGTTGGCGCTAGCCGCCTTGATTGTGCTCGCTAGCTGGGCTTTCGCCCAGCAACCCACTTTTGCGCCTGTGCTAAACATCCGGGACTTCGGTGCGGTCGCCGATGGAGTAGCGGATGACACAGCGGCTTTCCAGGCGGCCCTTGAGGCAGGCCGTCAGCAGCAACTGCCCGTCTACCTGCCGCGCGGAGATTATCGCCTGACTCAGACCATCCGGGTGGAGCAACAATTGCTGCACCGGCGAGTTCGTGGGAGGCTGGCCTGCTGATGGCGCCCCCATCGCCAAGCTGTGGATCGATCACTCGGAAGGGCCAGGTATTCTGCTAACTGCCGGTGGGTCGCTCAATGGCTTTGGGCTTTTTTACGACTGGACCAAACATGAGGACTTCGCCCCTGCCATCCTGCTCTCCAGCGCCAATGGCACCTCTATCACCAACCTGCGCCTGCAATATCCCAAAGACGGCATCATAATGGACGAGACAGGCCACGGGCGCAACCAGTTCCGGGACATCTTTATGGTAGACCCGCGCGGTGTCGGGATGTATGTCCGCAACACTTTCGATGTGCCTTACCTCTCCAATATCGAGGTCTGGTGCAATGGCGGGATGCGTCCTGGCCCGGCCTTCCAGTTCGGTCGGAACGATGAGATTCAGCTGCAATTCGCTCTTCGCCTTCCAGACCAAAATCGGCTTGCTGTTTGGGCAGGAAGAGACCGAAGACCTGGCTGGAGGCGTTTCTGCTTCGCGCGGCGCCTACGGCACCTTCGTGGACTGCGCCACCGATGCCTGCGAGTTCGGCATCGTCGTGCGCGATGATTGCTCGCTCAACTTCGTGGGCGGCGACCTCTGGAACCACTGGGGCGGGCTTGATTGTCGAGCATCCAGACGCTCATATCCGCTGTACTGGCCTCTCCTTCAGCACCAATGGTGACTCCTCTATCGTTGTAAAGGAAGGCGGCGAGTTGATATTGAGCGGTTGCCGAATTGGCCGCGCCTTCAGCAATGGCGAAGTAGTATCGAGCCAGTTTGCCAACCTGAAGTCCCTCGTGATGGCCGGCTGCAGCTTTACGGACCAGGGGCCCTGCGTTGCTTTGGGCGCCGGGCTTGGGCAAGTCAGCCTGCTGGGCAACACCTTCGCGCCTTCCCAGTTCGATAAACTGCGCAATAACTGCGACCCTGAGACCGAACTTGCCCTCACCGGCAATGTTGGCCTGGAGCCAAAGGAGTGACCGTGGAAAATATCCGGATGGATTTCCCGCTTGCGACTGCAGATTTGCCCCTTCCGCAGGTGGCAAAGGGCTACGAGCTGGTCACGGTGAACGCAGAGCGCGTCGAGCTATGGGCACAGGCGCTGAGTCTGGCTTTCCCCGACCACCCTTTTACCGCGGCCAAATTGGAGGAAGAGTTCATTAACAAGCCCCAGTTTGACCCGAAAGGCGTCTTCCTCATCCTGAAAAAGGACAAGCCTGTCGCGACCGCTTTCGCCTGGCTGGACAACCCCGAAGAACGTACCACTGGCCGCTTGCACTGGGTGGGCTGCGATGAGTCGCACCGAGGCAAAGGGCTGGGCCGAGCCGTCGTGGTAGCTGTGCTGAACTACCTCAAAGTGAAAGGCCTGACGCGCGCCACGCTGGACACCCAGACTTTCCGTCTGCCTGCCATCCAGCTCTATCTCGACCTGGGCTTCGTGCCTTATATGGAAAAGAGCTTCGAGCAGCTCGAGGCCTGGTCGGGTGTCTTCAAGGCCTTCGCCAACGCTCGTAAACGCTGATGCGCGTTATCTCGGCAAGCCGCCGGACCGACATACCGGCCTTCTACGGCGACTGGCTTGAGAATCGCGTTGCTGCCGGCTGGTGTGCAGTGCCCAATCACATCGAGCCGGAAATATTACTGCGTCTCTTTGCGCCCCGAGGACGTGCTGGCCTTCGTCTTCTGGACGCGCAACGCTACGCCCTTTCTCCCCAGTTTGCGCAGGTTGCTGGATATGGGTTATCGCGGCTATTTCCAGTATACAATCACCCCTTACGGCAAGCCTTTCGAGCTTTCGGGGCCATCAGAGGCCCAGGCTCTCGAAGGCCTTGCGGCGGTTTCGGATTTGCTGGAACCTGAGTTTGTCCAATGGCGCTATGACCCGATAATTATCTCCGATGTGACCCCCTGGTATTGGCACCTGGCCCAGTTCGAGCGCCTCGCTGAGGAGCTGATGGGCCGTACTACCACCTGCGTTATCTCCTTTGCGCAGCTTTACGCAAAAAATCGCAGCGCGCTGGATTCTCTCGGCTGCGCTTATCGCTACGTGCCAGTAGCCGAGGGACTGAGGCCCAAACACGGCACTGTGCTACCTGCCGCAGAACGCAGGACGCTGGCTGCCGAGCTTGCGCGCATCGGCGCGCGCTATGGTCTGCGCGTTGCAGCCTGTTGTGACAGCGCGCTTGTAGATGAGTCCGCTGGGGTTTTTCAGAGCCATTGCCTTGACCGCGACCTGATAAGGCGCCTGCGGCCTGAGGTTGCATATTCTGCTGCCAGGCTGCGCGAAAAGCCAACTCGCGCGGGTTGTGGCTGTTTCGAGTCGGTGGACATCGGCGCTTACGACACCTGCCCTTTCGGTTGTGTCTACTGTTATGCCTCAAAAAGTCAGGCCAGCGCGAAAGCCAACCTGGCTCGCCACAATCCAAGGCGCCCAGCGCTGTTTGAGTTCAAGGGCAAGCCCTGTCCAGACGAGGAGCTGTTATGAGCCGGCTGCTAGCTTGCTGTCTGCTGTTGGCACTTATGCCAGCCTGCCTGCCTGCGCAAACCGAAGCGCCGTGGGTTGGTTTCGGTGTGTTCGGCGGTGAAGAAGACCTGATTACCTCGATGCAGCCCTGGTTTTCGCGGCTGAGCCTCTGTCGCGCTCTGGCTCCCGACCAGACCGATTCGATGCGCGCCCTCGCTGAGGCGGGCAAAAAACACGGAGCGCGTATCACGTTCCAGTCCATCAATGTGCTCGATTTTCCTGGCGGAAGCGAATATGAAGCCCGTCCAGACTATTACGCTTTGCGCTCTGATGGTTATAAAGGCCAGGACTGCCCCGACGGTCTTATGCGTTGCCATCTGCTAGACTTCACCAGCCAGGCGGTCTGGGAAGCCACTCGCGCCCAACTGCGCTACTGCATCACAGAGCTTGGCGGAGAAGCCTTCCGCTATTCCGACTGCGTGTGGCCCTGGTGGGGAGGCTTCTGGGGTTACAGTGAATCTGCCCTGGCCGCTTACCGCAAAGCGTTACTAGGCCAGGATGAGGGACTGGAACTCTTCATCGCGCCTGGTCAAACGCGCCAGTACCAGTTCTGGGACTGGTTCGAGGAATACACCGGATTCCGCTTCACGCCCGAGCAGCTTGGACTGACAAACTTTGCGGAATATGTTCCTCCCCCTCAACCTGCGGCGGACAATACTGATGAGCTGGCCTGGAAGCGTCATTTTGTGTATCTCTTCCTGATGCACTGGGAGTTCGGTCGCTATCTGCAGCAGCTTGGCCTGGAGGCCGAACGCCTCGGAGGGCGTTTCGAGGCCGTGGTCAATCCTGAAGCACTGCACAATGGCACCAGCTATCGCCTCTTTAGCCGGCTTGCGCACGCGGGGCCCTTCTTCCTCGAACTGTGGTTGGGCCCAGAAGTGGCAGTGGCGACTTATTATAACCTCGCTTACGATCTCGAGCAGGCCCTTCGCTTCGGAAGGCCTTTCTGCCTTCAGGGCGAGAGCGGCTTGCAGGGGGCTTTCGAGGGCTTTAACAACCTGCCAGCGCGGCCTTTCTATTGGGACCGAGAGGCCAATCGGGCGCTTACCTATGCCCTGGGCGCCACTGGGAAATTCCAGGAGCGCGAAGACGATTATCTCTTCTATGGGCCGGACGTAATGGCCAAGCCCTTCACTGGGTTCACGCACACCTGGGAGGCATTAATCCAGTCAGGCAAAGCCTTCGAGCAACAGGCGCTCGATGGCGCGCGCAGGCCACCCACCCGCCTTGGGGAGGTACATCTGGCCTCAGTCTTCCACTCCGACGTGATGGCCGACCATTCCTGGAGCCAACTCCACAGCCTTGCGCCAGCCGTGGTAGAGAGCCATTTCGTCTTTGATGGAGTGGATTTTCCGCTTACAGACGATTATCTCGAGGCGCACGACGTGCTGTTATGGAATGCCTGGGAGTCGCCGGTTGGCTTCACAGAGCGTCTTGGCAAGTGGCTCGAACAGCCTGGCAAAACGCTTATAACGCACTCTTTCGTGCCAACTCGAATAATGGAAGGGCTGCATCACCTGACCTGGGGGCGGCAGGTGGCTTTCTTCGATGAGGCAGGGGCAGAACTGGCGCGGCCACTTGGCCTGGGCAAGCTGACCGAGACCGAGGTAAAAACTGGCCAGGTTGATTTCATCGCACCAGAACTGGCGCCTTTCTTAGCTGAGATCAAGCTCGGAAGCCCCTGGGAAAGCGTTCTGCCCCTGTGCGCGTGCGAGCTTGGCAGGCCTCTGATTGCCAGCAATGGGCAAAGTCTTGTGACCGAGGCCTTTGTCCCAGGTGGCGGCAAGGTCCTTTATCTCAATATCGCGCCTCCCTCCGACTGGACAAAGGCTAGCTCGGAGCAACGCGCCTTCCTGGCTGACTTGATGCAGGCGCTTTTACGCTACGCTGGCGTTGAGCCCGTTGCCAGAGGCAACTCCACCGTGCGCGTGCTGCCTTTCACCACGAGTGCAGGGCAGGTTTTTGTCCTGCTGGACCTTGGTGACACGGCCGATTCGTCAGCCCCTCGTCGGTTCACGGCTGAACGCCAACACTATGATCACGTGCCGCGCCTCGAGCTGAGAGTGCCCGCTTCGACCACTTTCAACGTCACCGATGCGTTGATTGGCGAAAAAGGCCAACTAACGAGCGATCCAGCAGGCTGGCTTGCCATCCCTATGACCGAAAGGGCCTGCAGACTGCTCTATGTAGAGCCTCTCGACTAGTCTTCGACCAGGTTAGCGAGAGCCTGAAGTGGCGATGGCACCTCCAGTCCTGCGCCTGAAAGCGCCGCAGTGCTGCCCCCAAGCAGCAGGGCGCTGCCTCCAGCTACGTTGTAGCTTGCTCCCGGTGCAAGCTCGACGGGGGTGGCAAGCTCGACCCGCGCGTCCGCATGGAAGCTGTTGTCGTTTTTGTCCTTCCAGAAATAGCCCTTCAACTCGGAGCGCGGCGTAGGCAACAATACCTCTGCCAGGCCCGCTGTTTTGTCTTCCCAGCCAAATACTGCCTTGTAATACTGCGGCACGCCTGGGCCCCAGACCTCATCTCCTTCTCGCGAACCCCCAAGATTGGGCAGGAGATACTCGAAAATCGCGACCAGCGTGAGTAGACGCTCATCTGTATTGGTGACATCGACCAATTCGACCAGGCAGCCTGGCCGCCCGGAGAAGAAAGTGAACCTGTGGCGAGTCTCAAAGGCGCGCTCACTCGAGCCTGCCGCTGGCGTATAGGCGCCGGTTACAGTCACCTGAGTCACGAGAGGCCCTTCAGCCAGTTCATAACCGACCACCGAATTGGTGCCAGGCCAGGCGTTAGCTGGATTGCGCTGCTGGATGACGCCTTGGTAGAAACCCAGTTCCTGGCCTTCCCAGTAGAGGCGCATCATCGGGCCTTCGCCCTGCTCGAAGCTGCAGCGCAAAGCCCCCTGTTCGATTGTTAGCTGCGTCCCGGTATCGTTTATACGCAAGTCCGCTGCCGGAGTGACGGGAGGCGTTGCTCCTGGCGCCCAGTAGATGGTCTTCGCGGAGCAAGCCGCAAGTTCTTCCAGTTGCAGCCAGAGGAGGGGTGGCTCTCCTGGCACGAACTGCGCAGTGACTGGCGAGCCGTCTGCAAGGAAGGCCGCGCCGGGCTTTGCGAAAGCGGCAGGCAACTCGACACTTGCCAGGGGCTTTATTACTGCCGCCGGCTCGGGATTGCTGACCACAAGCTTCTGGACAGGCTGGCTTGTGAGGGCCGCGAAAGGTTGCTCAGGTTCAGTCCAGGCGCGCGAGGCAGTGTTGTCTGCGCGGTTTGCCTCTGGAAGCGTTGCATCAGGATCGACCACGACTCGCGCGCAGTGACCCCCGGGCGTAGCAGGCAGCTCTAGCCCCAACTGCGCGGAACTCTGAGCAGGAATCTGGAGGCTCAGTCGCCTCTCATCAGCGCCATCCAGCCAAAAAGCGCAATCAGCGGTTACGGCAACGCCGCCCTGGTTCTCTACGATACAGGCGGCTTCAGCGCCCTCTCCCTCGAAACGCACCGAGAGAGCCGGTGCCTCCCCTGAGTGCAATCCATAGGCCATTGCGTTCACACGCGCTGCCGTCTCGGTCAGCGTCGTATATACCTCATCCTGCTCGGTTACCAGGCCGTAGTTGCTGTCCTCCGGGAAGGTGCTCGAGATGCCAAGTGCCGGCTCATCCACCCACATAAAGTAGTCGGACCCCACCATAAAGGGCAGACTGAAAAGCGTTTTCTGGAAAACCTCATAGCACTTGGCCTTCTGCTCCTGGGTGTCGACGCGCATCCCCGCGCCGTGCATACATGGAAGCCCGCTATCGAGGGCCGGGAAAGACCATTCGGTCAGCATCATCGGCTTGCCGCCGCAAAGTTCGTGATATTCCTTCCACATCTCGGCCAGTTCGGGAGCCGCGCCTGACTCGAAGTCGATGGTCGGATAATAGTTGAAGGTGACGATGTCCGAATAGCGTCCGCAAGCGCGCCAGGCGGCATCAGGAGCGTTGCCTGCGAACCTGCTGCCGATAATCATATGATTGGGATCGTGTTTGCGTATGGCCTCGCAAGCCCCTTTGAAATAGAGCTCCGCGACCAAATCAACATAGGCAAGTTTGTCTCTTAGCACCGCATCGGCCCTGGGCCCTGACAGCTCTGTCCGCTCCAGAATGTCGTCCCAGGAGGCAAACTGGCTGCCCCAGGCCTCATTTAGGGCCTCAACCTGGCCATATTTCGCCTGCAGTTGGGCAACCAAAGCCTGCTTTGCGGAATTGTCAGCCGGCAGCTTGGCTCCCTCGTCGAAGAGAGCTTCCTCCCGGTAGGTCTTACCGTACCACTCCAGCTCGTTGTCGAGGAAGTACCCGAAAAGCCAGGGATCGTCTTTGGCCTGGTCACAGGTCTGCTGAGCCCGCTTGTCGCAGTAGCGCGCCCAGTCGGGGCTGAATACGTTGGGGAAACCCGTCCAGGTCGTCTTGATGACCAGCGGGTCATAGTCCGAGAAGGCCGCGCCGAAGCTGATGAATTCGACATGGGCAAGCCCCTGATAACGCAGGGGGACATCAGCGCCGGCCGAAAGCAGATTGAAGTTCCATTGCTTCAGCCGTTGAAGGGTCTGCTGATACCATTCTTCCCGGCTTGAGTATTTGGCGTCATTGTTGCGCTCGTAGGGGGCGTACGCGAGCTTCTCGCACCAGTGGCCCGAGTATCTGCAATGGTCGGTGCCCAGGGCAAAACAGGCCTCTCCGTTGGGCGCGAAGCACCACCAGCGCCCCTCCTGTTCAGCCACGGTAAAGAAGCCGGTAGGCGTCTGGCTGACCTCGGTAAAAGTCGGCATGGTAACGGCTGGATAACTTCTGGCCTGCGGTGGCTCTGGCATAACCTCGTCCCTCCCCTCGGCCCTTGCATCATCAAACAAGGTGCGGATCCCGCTGACATCGAAAGCTGGTTTGCCCCAGGTGACAGCTTCGGCGTTAAAATCGCGCCCAAGGCGGGTGACTTCCTGCCCGGCCTGGGTCGAGACAACACCTGTTATGCCCTCCGGCGTGACCTCGAGCCTGAAGCGATAGGTCTGCCCATACTGCCAGTTGTAGTCGAAACCAAAACCAGGTCTTTCGTGCAGGCTGTTCTGGGACAGCCAGACTCCTTCTAGCGACTCGCTCAGCTCGATGAAATGGCGCGCGCCTTCGGCTACGGGCGATTCGACGAAAGCCAGATGCCAAAAGTTCGCATCGTTTTGGTAGAGAGCTATACCTGCTATCTTCCACCCTTCGCCGGAGCTTTCCAGAGGGGTAATCAGCGCCTCGAAGTCAAGCTGCCGATAACCCGCAGGCTCGGCGAGCAGGCAGAAGCTACGCTCCCCGGCAGCCTTGCAGAGGAGCTGGCCCTGTTCAACCGACCAATAGATATCTCGCGTCGCCCACTGGGGGGCTGGTTCTGCACCCTGAGGGTAACTCGAAAAATCATCTGTCAAGTCTAGTGGAGCCGCCCAAACCTGGGCAGCCACCAGCGCCAATATCAGTATCAAAAAGGTCTTCATTCAATCATCCACTCCTATATCGGCAGCGTATACTGAAAACTTAAGGGCTGAACAAAAATATCCTGCGTCCTTTTCCAAGGGGCGCTGCTCAGGTAGAATCTCACGAATCCAGTTGAGGAGTGTTTGTTATGTGGGCAGTTGTGCTTCAGACTTTCGTGCTGGTCTTTCTGGCTGAGCTTGGCGACAAGACTCAGATGGCGGTATTGCTTCAGGCAGGACAAAGCAGGCAGTGGATTGCTGTGACTCTCGGTGCAATGCTGGCTTTTATGCTGGCTACTTTGATGGCGGCTGTGATTGGGCAATTGCTTGGGAAATCGCTTCCCGAAAAACCCTTGCGGCTGGTAGCGGGCGCTTTGTTTATCGTGCTTGGCGCCTGGGTAATCTGGTCGACCTTAAGTGGGAAAGCCGACTAAGCCTTTTCTGATTAGGGCTGTTAAAAGACGAGCCGGTCTCGAAAGAGACCGGCTCGCTTGCTGTTCGCGTTTGGATGACTGCTGATTTAGAGCTGGGTACAGGTCGGCCTGACGATTGGGTTCTGGCGAACATAACCGTCGTTCCGGATTGCGCCGAAAGGCACGAACTTGGTGTGGCCATCGCCGAAGGTAACGTTGGTGCCTTCATGGCGAGGAGTCCAGCCATCCCAGGTGCCGTAACGGATGCGGTCCATACCATCATTATAGACATTGGCGTCGTTGGTCCAGTCGTTGTAAATGCCAGTTGCCCACGTATCGAGTACGAGAGAGACTCCAGCAGGCCCAGCGGGTGCCTTGGCCAGAGCAGCCAGGCTCGCGTAGCCATTGTTGTAGTTGTACATAAACTCGTTGTAGCCGTAACCTACTTTCTCGGGGATGCCCCAGATAGTACCCCAGTTGCTGCCGGTCTGACTTGGGCAGGTCCAGATCTGGGTGTTCTTGATATAAGGCTGGATGGCGCCCGGGAAGATAGCTACCCACTGATAAGCTGCGTAGGTAGCCCAGGTCTGCCAGGGCCAATAACCATCTTCAAACCGGCATGCGGGCAAAGTCTCGTCATAATCCTGAGCATACATCTGAATGCCCATGCCGATCTGCTTCAGGTTGCTAAGACAGGCTGAAGCGCGTGCCTTCTCGCGAGCGCGAGCAAACACGGGGAACAGAATTGCTGCAAGGATCGCGATGATCGCGATTACGACAAGCAACTCAATCAGGGTGAAGCCTTTGCGTGCCCTCATAAACTACTAACCTCCCTTCGTTAATTTAAGTTGCAACTAACGGATGAGCTAGTACGTGAGACGCGAACAGCAGAGGAAAACCAGAAATATGTTTTCTTCGCACATTATATACCCCGCATGCAAGGCAGGCAACCCAAATTCAGTGTAATTTACAAATAAAAAAGAGAGCCTGCTCCTCAAAGGAGCCGGCTCTCTCTGTTCGTTTCGCACGGACTTATACGCTAGAGCTGGAGTGACTGAGGCCAGACAATTGGATTTTCGCGCCTGTCCGCTAGACCGAGCGTGCCAGTTGCTTTTACGCTTCCAAAAGGCTGGAACTTGGCGTGGCCATCGCCATATGCCACGTTTGTGCCTTCGTGCCGCGATGTCCAGCCATAATCCCAGGTGCCGTAGCGTATTCTGTCCATCCCATCCATCCACAGCCCCGAGCTGTCGTCCCAGTCGCAATAGATACCACTTGCCCACGTATCCAGTATGATAGAGACTCCTGCTGGTCCGGCTGGCGCCTTCGCCAGCGCTGCCAGTGTGCACCAGCCGTTGTTATAGTTGTACATGAACTCGCTATAACCATAACCGATTTTACCTGCTTCTGGAATTGCCCAGCCAGATGACCAATTGCCCCCCGTGGCACTTGGACAGTTCCAGATCTGGTTGTTTTTGATATACGGCTGGATCCCCCCAGGGAAGATCGCTGCCCACCAGTAGGCTGCATAGGTCGGCCAGAACTCCCAGGGCCAACTGCCATCCTGGAATCTGCAGGCGGGTAAAGTCTCATCGTAATCCTGCGCGTACATCATAAAGCCCATACCGATTTGCTTCAGGTTGCTAAGACAGGCGGAGGCCCGGGCTTTTTCTCTGGCACGAGCAAAGACCGGGAAGAGAATTGCTGCCAGTATCGCGATAATCGCTATCACGACAAGCAGCTCGATCAGTGTGAAGCCAGTGCGTCGTTTCATTGCTTTCCTGCCCCCCGAAAGGTATTTGGAGGCCCAGGTCAGCAGCCCAAAACGCCTGCTTGTGATGGAGGAACTGGATGTAACAGATGTGTCTTTGGCAAGCGGATTGGGGCCGCACGACCTTGAGACACTCCTGACAAACTTATATTACCCATCTATTAAATAATCCCTGCTCCAGTTGGATATTTTTTTGAACTTCTTGCTGCAAGCCTTGTCCCTCTGGGGTGCTTGGGGTATAAAGAGAAGCAGGAGGTCTCGGTTGCCTTTGTCGCCCTTGCGCCTGATTCTGGTCTTGCTGATTGCGTTCTTCCTGGCTTCCGCTGGCTTCACCGAGAAGCTTAAGCCCTGGGAAGAGCGCGGGCTTAGCCTGGCTGGCTCTCCCTATGGAGGAGCCGCAGAAACCCGTTATTCCACCGATAACCTTCCCGATGGCACCTTGCTTATCCGGTGGACCAGCACCTGGCCTGAGGAAGCCGGCTTCCCTCAGCTTGTCGCGCCGGAGCTTACTGCCCTCGCGCCTCTCGAGTTATGGCCCGAGGTCTCCTCGCCCAGCTTGCTGGCGGGCACTCTCGGAGGGCAATACTCAACCAGCTTCCTTTATTTTCAAGAGCTGGAGGCAGTCTCAGAGCTGATAGAAACGGCCGGTGACCTGCCCTGGCCTCCACTTGCGCGCGGGCCTGCAAACTATGGCTGGAAGGGTGTCACACTGCCCTCATCCACTCCCCCGCGACGCAACCTGCCGGTGAGTGTTGGTTTGCTTTTTCTTACCGATAAGCCTCTTGCTCAGAAGGCAGACCGCGCGAACTGGCTGCTCGGTTGCCTTGCAAGTCTCTATAAGGAAGTCGATGCCCGCCCTGCCCGGGCTGACGACTGGAACAAGCTGCAGGAGCGCGTTGCGGATTGGCTCGTTACTTCCGGAGGCCTTGTCGAGGCGGGAGCTGGCGCTGTGCTTCCTGACCGGCTTGATTTGCTGGCCGAGGGCCCCTTCCGCCTGGCCACCTGCCTCGAGGTCGCCCTGCCTTATGTAGAACTCGAACGCAAGGAGAAAGACCGCCCCGAGGTTGTTGGCCAGTTGCTGGCCTCTCTGCCTGCTTTCTATCGCCCGGTACCCGGCACCTTATTGCCTGAGCTCGAAGATACCCCAACCGTTGTTCTGGAGGATTATCTCCTCACCCTTGCCCTCGTGGCCGACCTGGCCCAGGCAGGCTACGAACCTGCCAGAACCTTCCTGCTGCCCTCGACAAGTTATGCCCAGACCCTTGCCCGGAAGGCTCAGTTGAGCTTCAAAGAGACGCTTGTCCTCTCTGACGCCAGTCTCCTCGGAAAGCCCTCGGAAGATCGCCTGCTGGATTACGCCTATGTCACACTGGCCGCATATGGGCTATATGGGGATGAAGCCCTCCTGCAGGAGGCGCGCAAAGCGCTGATAACGCATACTTCGCTCACCCCAGCTCCCCTTAGCGCAGCGCTTGGGTTTGCGGCTTGCGGGCGGCTTTGGCGTCTTTCGAACGAGACGCGTTATATGGAGCAAGGCCTCAGTTTGCTGACTGGATTGCTTGGCAGCCTGTGGTGGGCCGAGTCAAGTTGGGGCAATGCGGCTTCTCTCCCCACTCGCCTGGCGCTGCTGGAACCTGCCGCTTCAGGGCTTGCCAGCACCGAGCACCAATATCTGGCCGCGCGTTTCATCGCAACTGGCCTCGAAGCTTTTGGGCGGTCTTTGCCCGAAGAGGCAAACAGGCTGGCCGTCGCCTTCATCAGCCATTCCTCTGGCCTGGTGCGTTATGCCTGGCCGGAGCAGCGCTGTCGTGCCGCAATGGCCCCTAATCCCTCTCTTGTGCGTCCAGAGCGCACTAATGATCCGCTGTCTCCCCTGCCTTGCGCTGATCTGCCCCTGGCCTGGACAAGGCCTGGCCTGCTGGGTCAGTTATATGGGACCGCAGGCGCAGCGGCGACCTTCGCGCGCCTCTCGAATATCTACGGCAAGGGCGATGCGCGTCCCCAGTCCCCTCGCCTCCTGCTTCAACCGAGGGCTTTAAGTGTTCCGGCAGGGGGCTACGCCAGCCTGATGGCCTGGAGCCAGTCCTCTTCGCTGCCAGTGGATTTTGAGCTTCCCGCTGGATTCAGCCTGCAATATATTCCAGCCGAGGAAGGCGCCACCGAGTTGCTGGTACAGGCTGATCCCTCTCTTGTGCCAGGCTTTTACTTTGGCGCTGCGCTGCTGCAATCCGGACAACCTGAGCGGCTTGGGCTTACTCTTGAGGTTGCCCCTTACCTTAAGGGCGAAGGCAATCTGGCCGGTGCCGGGCGTGTCTGGGAAGGCGATTCGTCCACCAGGCTGGTCTCGGGAGCCCGCGGCGTGGCCTTTGATGTGCCAGCCGGCGCGACTTCGGCGCTTGCCCAGTGCCCTCACGTGCTGCTTCCAGCCGGAGGCCTCTCCGAGGGGAGTCTTGAGCTCCCTCAGCTTTCCGAAGGCGCCAGTTTGTCCCTAGTCCTGCGCCTCGACCTCAATGAAGATGGTTGGGCGAGGGAGGAACTGCCTGTGGTTAGCGGCATCGCATCGACTGGGGTCCATACTTTCCCCCTCCCCGCTTTGCTCCAGGGCGCCTCGCCCCTGGCTCTGGCCGCTGTGGTGTTGCGCCTCGAAGGGCCGGCAGGGGCGCACGCGCTTATCTCCGACTTGTCACTGCGCTAACCAGGCAGGAAGCCCCTGCTTCAGGCAGAATCCTTTCTCCATAAGTGTTGGGGAGGTCTGCCACTATGCGCGATCCACTGCTTTGGCTCCTGGTGATTGTTATCCTCTGTCTGGCCTTGCCCGCAAGCGCCGGCAAGAAGCTCATCGAGTTCGGCTGGGACGTGCCTACGCCCACCTATCTGAAAGACCATATCAAAGAGATGGAACAAAGACCCTTCGATGGCGTCATACTGCGCCTGATAGGCGACTTTGAGGGCAAGCATTATGAGGCCTACCAGGCCTGGGCGAAGGTGCCCTTCGCCGAAGAGGCCATCCCCTTCTTTGTAGAGGAACTAAAGGCCGTCAAGTTCGACAAATTTACGGACAATTTCCTCCTTGCCTGGAGCACGCCCGGTGACACCGACTGGTACAGCGATGAGGAGTTCGGCGTCTTCGTCCAGAATATGCGCCTGCTTGCGCGCGTGGCCAAACAGGCGGGGCTGAAGGGGATCTGTTTCGACAACGAACCCTACAGCGATAAGAAACCCTGGCTATGGATGGACCAGCCAGGCCACGAAACACGCTCCTTTTCGGAGTATTCCGCCAAAGCGCGTATGCGCGGCCGCGAGCTTATGAAGGCCATCGGCGAAGAATATCCTGACATCACTTTTATGACCCTCTTCGGCTTCACGTCCTCGCAGAATGTCTGGGATCAGAAGCCCTTCCAGAAAGCCCTCTCGGAATGGTGGCTGGGAGGTCTCTACCCCGCTTTCCTCAATGGCGTAATTGAGGCAATGCCGAAGGGCGCCAGGTTCCTCGATGGGCACGAATGGGGCTATTACTATGGCTCGAAGACCGAGTTCCTTCAGGGCTACTGGAATATGGTCAGTGGCTGCAAGCACCTGGTGCTGCCTCAGAACTGGAAGAAGTACCGCGAAGTGCTTTCGGCGGGTTTCGGCCTGTATATGGACCGCAACTGGCGCACCGAACCCTACACCTTCAAAGCCGACGACATAAGCAAGAATTTCTGGAGCCCCGAAGCTTTCGAGGCGCGCGCGACCGAGGCCCTGACCATTTCGGACGAATATGTCTGGGTCTATACTGAATGCCTCAACTGGTGGACAGGCGATAACCTGCCCCTCGAGTATCAAGAGGCGCTGGAGAGGGCCAAAAAGGCCGTCCCGTAGGCGGGCCGGCCCTCGCAGCCGCTAAACTGTCATCTCTTTGAGCTGCTTCACCAGGTCGTCGAGATCTTCGAGAAGGGCCTGCAGGTCCTCTTCGTGCTCGACCTCGTCGGTCAGGATCTGCAACGCGGTGTTATACGTGAGCTGGTCCTTGCCCGAGGTCAGCTTCATCAGCGAATCGTAGACGCCGATGGCGCATTGCTCGCCCTTGATGTTCTGGGCAAGGATCTTGCGCACGACCGGATCCTCGGGCGCGTCATAACCACAGTTGGTCAGGTCATACCACTGCTTCGGTTCGAGCACCGGCGTGCCGCCCAGCTCGATTATGCGCAGGCTGACCATCTCGGCGTGCCGCAATTCGTCCAGCGAATGTTGAAGCAGCTCCGCCGCGACCGCGTCCTTCATCGGCCCTTTGACCACTTTGGCCCCGAGCCAATACTGGTAGTAGGCGAGCCACTCATCGGAAAGCGCCCGATTCAAAGTAAGAACAAGCTCCTCCACATCCAGCCCTACAATAGATCTGCCTTTCGTACCCATCTTCGTTGCCTCCTTGAGACACGACTTGCTGCCTGCTTCTACGTGTTAGTTGCAGGCACCTGCCGAGATCCTGGGAAGCTACTTCTGCTCTTCGTGGTATTCCGCGTCGGTGTTGACGGCCCAGGGGTCGTAATTCTTCCCCTCGGCGATGTTGCGCGCCGCCAAGCAGCGCCGTCATCATCGAGTGGTCCATATTGTTGTATCTGTGCTGCCCGTTGCGGCCGATACAGTAGAGGTTTTCCAAGGAGTCCAGGAAGCCTCTCAGCACCCCAAGCCGCGCCTGATAGGCATCATCGTAGACTGGATAAGCCTTCGGCACGGGCACAACGTGGCCATCTTCAACCCAGTCCTCTTTCAGCAGGCCGAGTTTGGCGACCTCAGAGGCGCCCAGCTCAATCAGTTTCTCTTTGGGCCACTGGTAAAGCTCATCGGTGTCCCAAAGGAAGTACTCCAGCCCGATGCAGCTCTTGCTTGCGTCAGGCACCAGGTGAGGGCTCCAGTTGCCGAAGTTCTGCAGCCTGCCGACCTGCACCTCGGGCGAGTGGATGTAAATCCAGTTGTCGGGGAAGAGGTTCGGCCGGTCGACGATCAGCGCCACGGTGAGGAAATCGCGATACCTGAGCGCCTTTGCGGCCTCGACCACCTCGGCGGCGGGCGCAGGCTCCATCATCAGGATAAGCTCCCGGATGGGCAGCGTGGAGAGGAACCAGTCTACCGGCAGTTGCTCTGTGCCTTCTGGCCCCTCGACAGAAATACCAGCTACTCGCTTGCCCTCGAGGAAGAGTTTCGTCACTTTTGTCTCGCGCTTTACCAGGCCGCCAGCGACTTCAATATTCCCCGCCGCCGCCTCCCAAAGCTGGCCAGGCCCAAGCGGGGGATATTTGAACTCTTCAATCAACGTCTTCACGGTGCCGCCGCGCTTCGGTATCAAGGCTTTGAAGAGGGCCGTCGAGAGGGAAAGCCCCTGGATGCGCTGAGCTGCCCAATCGGCCGAAAGCTCCGTGCAGGCCATCCCCCAGACTTTTTCGGTATAGGTCTTGAAGAAGGTGCGATAGAGCCGCCGGCCGAACCGGTTGGACACCCAGTCCTCGAAGCTGACCTCGGGGCGGATGGGCGCTACTTTCGACCAGAAATAGCTGGCGACCGCCGCCAGAGAGGTGAAAGGGCCAAGCTGCATAAAGGCATCGAGCGGCTTCAGGGGATAGCGGAAAAACTTGTTGCGATAATAGATGCGCGAAAGCCGCTCGCGCGTCATAAGCGGTGCGCCCAGCAGCTCGGGCCAGAGGGCGTTTATCTCCTCCGACTTGCTGAAGAAGCGATGGCCGCCCAAATCGAAGCGATAGCCTTTATATTCCTCGGTGCGCGCGATACCGCCCACGAGGGGCAGACTCTCGAAAACAGTCGGCGCCAGCCCGTGCCTTGTTAGTTCATATGCCGCGGTGAGGCCAGCCGGCCCGCCTCCGCCAATGGCGATTGTCACTTGCGCTGCCTCCTCCTGATAGAAGTAATATTATACAACCATCTGAGGGCCACTTCTCCTTCTTTAAGGAAGGACAGCAAGCCTTCGGCGCGAATTCAGTTCAAACCCACCCTCTACCGGATGCACCAGGAGGAAACTTTGCACCAGTCACAGCCTGCTGACCAGGAACCATCATCTGCCATCCAGGCGCAAACAGACGCCCCTGCCAGATGGGGTTGGCTAGCTCTGAGTAACGGCCCTCGCACTGGTTCTTCGCCTCTACAGGCTTGCCTACTGGGGACTTTGGGCAGATGACGGAAAGTCTACCATATGGTATCGGCTCCGAGCGCTTGCAGCTCTGCTCGACTGGAATCAGTCCACCACTCTTCCTTCTATCTGCTTTTCGGTATTGGAATCAAGTTGGCCAAGCCTCTTTGGTGGCGCCTGCTGCCCGCGCTGCTTGGGACACTTACAGTGCCCCTGCTCTACTTTATGTTCCAGCGCACTGTTGGTTCCAGAGCAGCCCTGTTTGCTGCCTTGTTGCTGGCTGTGAGTCCGCTTCATACCGGAGAAAGCCAGGATCTGCGTATGTATACTCTGCTTACGCTCGAGTTTCTCGTGTTGTTTTGGGCGGCTGTGAAGGTCATATTGCAACCGCAAAAGCCCTTTCTTTACGCTGTGCTGGCGGCCATCTCGGCGCTAGCAATGCTCTATACCCAGTATGTCAGCGTAGTCTTCCTGGTCAGCCCTTCTACTGGCTGTGCTGCCCTACTGCTGGAAGAGCCGCCGGGCTCTCACTGCGCCTGGTTCTGGTCCTTCTTATAGTATTTGCAGGCTTTGCCCCCTGGATTCCCCAGCTCAAGCCGCTCCGACTTCCCAATGGGTGCTTTTACCGAAGAGGAACGTCTCATTAGCAGCGCTTGGCCGCCACTCTGGTTGTCTTCTCGGCGGGGCAGGTGCAGACCCAGAAAGCCGTCCGCAGCCCATCTGAACGCCTGGATTTGGTGACTCTGGCGGGCGGGGCCACCCTTCTGTTTGGGCTCGCGGTCTCCCTTGGCCTCAGACGTAAACACCGGCTGACCTGGCTGCTCGTCGCTACAGGCTTCGGCCCAATGCTCTTGCTTTATACCGCCTCTTACATAAAGCCTTTCTATCAGACTTATCCCCTGATGCCCTCCCTGATACCCCTCTGCCTGCTTGCCGGACTGGGACTGGCCCAGTTGAAGTTGCCCTCCAGGGCTGTATCTGCTCGGGTTGCTCTGTCTTGTCAGCCTGGCTCTCATCACCTATGGCTATTATGATCCCACTCTCCAGCGCAATCGAGGGCTTGGGCGAGTGGCTCAGGCAATCTGGGAGGAGTCCGGCCTGGCGATATCGTCCTCTGTGATGCGCTGATGGTTTGGCCGTTGCAGGCCCATCTCCAGGCCTTGTTGCCTGATAAGCGGCTGCGTATAGAAGCAGTGTCTCCTGACCGGTTCGAGGCTACCAGGCGCTTCTGGCTGGTTAGTCGCGTTCACCGGACCGAGGTGCGCGCGGAGATCCCCGCTGACAGGAAACAACTGTGGGAGTGGCATCAGCCCTTCGGCAGCCTGCTGATAGGGCGCGTTATGCTGGCGCTGTATTCGACCGACCTACAAGACGAAAAACCCGCCGCCACGCCTGATTACTTGCTGCTGCCTGATAGCTAGCTCGCTGAAGTCAGACCTGGTTCGACCTGGGGAGCAGCCGGAGCGGGTCTCCTCGCTGCTTCGTCAGCTTCCGCCAGGATCCGGCTGCGCTCTGCAACCTGCAAGCAGACGGCTGACCACGCGAAGGGCAGAAAGATCGTAGGATAATCGAGGCTTCCGCCGATCAGCCAGGCGGCAACCCACAGCCAGAGGTTAAGCCTGAAGGCATAGCAGATACCAACAAGCTCCGAGTAAGCATGGGTAGAGTTACTGATCGCTTTTTTGAATAGAAAATGCGCATACCAGATCAGAAGAATAAAGAGCCCAAACCCCAGAAGCCCCAAGATCTGCCGCGAGTCAGAAACAGGTTGTGCGGCTCGCCCCCCACCTCGGTAGCGCCAGCCTTCGCTTGCATACTCTCCAAGCTGAAGCGCACATTGCCGTATCCTATCCCCATATCGGGTGATTAAGAAATACGAGCCAGGTCTGCTGGTTTACAGACAAGCGATAATGCTCATATGTGGGGCTGAAAGTGGCGCTCATCCTGTGACCTGTTGCAGCTCGGTATTCTGGGGGCAGTAAGAAAGAACGCCAGCGTGCCGATTAGCGCCAAGCGCCAGGTAGGCACCAAGAAGCTTGCTGAAGCTTTTGCCTGAGTAGTTCCAGAGCAACCAGAGCATCGCCATGGCAGCAAAGAATATCTGCGCCCTGGCAAAAGTCGCAAGCAAACCCATTACCATAACGGTAGCCAGCAGGAAGCCCCAGGTTGGCATCCTCTTGCGCCCAATCAGAAGCAGCCCAAGCAGGAGGAATAGCCCAAGCGCTATCAGGAAAGCAGCGCCCGCCGGATGCTTGAAGGTCCCAAAAGCGCGCGGGATGGGTCCGAAGTAATAACCCCACGGCACCCCTTCTGCAGTAGGAAGGTGCCGCTGCAAGTAAGCGATCGGCCCGAGGACTGGCTGCACGATACACATAAAGGCCTGGATAGACGCAATCACGACCAGGAGCCAGGAGACAAGTACGAGCCGCGCGCGCGTATTGATAAAAGCCTCAAACGAATAGGCAAGCGCGAAGGCCTGGAACAAGGGCATAACTGCCCTGAGCGCCTCGTGCCTGGGTTGTCGCGCCTAACGCGGAAAGGGTCGCCATAAAAATGAAAGAGAGCATCACCCATTGAAGTGGAGATACAAAACGTTGCTTGCGCACGGCTTTTATGCCAATAGCCAGGCCCATCGAGACGAAGGCCAGCAGTCCAATGGCATAAAGCGGGCCCCACGCAGGAAGCCAGTCAAGGGGGATGAGGAGGATCTCGGCCAAAACTACGTAGAAAGGACTTGCTGCCACAAGCAGCGCGCCCATCCCTGCGCCAACCAGAGTGGTGTTCACCTTGCCGGGCTCCACTATGAGCCAGGCGGTGAAAAGTGAGCCCAGTATAATTGTTACTATGAGGAAGAGAGGCAGATAGGGCGATCTTCCCTGGACTGCGGCCACGTTGCGCTTGATCAAACGCTTCCCCTCCGGCACTCGGTAACTCGATTTTAACACACCCTCTTTCTGCCGGCATCCCTGGAAGGCCTTTTTTTAGGAAGCCTTTGATGGATTATGACCGCAGGATATTTCCTCTTTCTGGTGAATCTAAGCCTGGACTAGCTGCTCTTCAAGGAGGCCTGGATGCCCAACTGGACTTGCCCTGCGGCTCATCCCTTCCTGGTCGCCAACCTGGCCCAGCTGGAAGCCGCGCGCCGCAAACTGGCAGAAGGCTTCGAGCCGGTTGCCAACGCCCTTGCCGAACTGGAGAAGCTCTCTGGCCAGGCCGCCGACCTCGAGCTACCTGGCTTCGATCACTCCTGGTTCGCCGGCAAGACGCGCGCCGACTGGGCAGCCATCTATCCTGAAGTTTTTCGCGACACCTCGCAGGGGCCAGGTCGCTATGCGATGCCCGCCCTTGGCGCCGCTCTCCACTGGGCGCTGACAGAAGAAGCTACCAGCCTCGCGGCGGCGAAGCGCATTTTGCTCCATATGCAGGCTGAATATCCCTTCGACATCGAGCACTACGATGTGGGGATGAACTACACTGGTTTCTGCATCCCCCTGCTGTGGGCATATGACCTGCTTTATGAGACTTTTACCCCTACCGAGAGAGGCTTGCTGGACGAATTTTTCGCGCGCGCCTATTCGGCTATCGCCGAGAACGATGCTCTCTGGGTGCGCGAGGGCATCGGAGGCGCCTACAACAACCATTACGCCTGGCACAAGTTCTTCATCGCCAGCTACGGCGCCTTCTACGGGCGGGGAGAACTGATCGACTTCGCCCTCACCAGCCCGATGGGCGTTGACGACTTTATGGCGCACGGCCTGGTGGACGATGGCCTGTGGCTTGAGAGCGCCACCGGCTACAACTTCGTCGCCGCCCACGCTCTGCTGCCGCTTGCCTGGACACTCCGCAATGCCGGCTGGCCGGAGGACCTCTTCGAGCGTGATTTCGGACGCGGCAAACGGCTGAGACAGCTCTTCGACGCCGCGCTGTACTTGCTCTTTCCCGATGGCTCTATGCCGGCGCTTGGCGACTGTTATGGCCGCCTGCCCACCCTCCCTGGCGACCAGTACGAGTACGCCTGGGCAATCTGGAAAGCGCCCGAATACGCCTGGGTCGTCAGTCAGCGTCCGCGGCGGTACTCTGGCTGGGGCCTGCTGCCTGCCCTGTTCGTCGCAGAGCCTGTCTCTGGTCTGGCAGAGCCCCCTGTTGGCACCCGCAACTGGCCCGAACACGGGCTGACGCTGCTCGCGAACAATGCGCCAGGCCCGTACTTCTCCCCCACCACGGCGGCCTGTTTCATCACCTGGGGCTACAGTGGCATCCACGGTCACGCCGACAAACTCGGCTTCGAGCTTGCGGTCGGCAAACGCCGCTGGCTCGCTGATGCGGAAGCCACCTCGCCTGGCCACAGCTTCAGCAGTGACGTGCAAGGCCAGCTCAATCGCACGAGCCTCCCCCACAGCCTCGTGACAGTGGACCATAAGCCCCAGCGCGGCCTGCGCGACAATCTCACCGTGGTCGAACTCGATGAAGTCCGCCGGCGCCTGGTGCTGCGCGATGAGGGAGCGCTGTATGAGGGCGTGACCCAGCAGCGCGCCTTCCAGCTCGGAGAGACTGCTCTGACTGACCTCTACGAGCTTTCAGCTGATACCGACCACACTTTCGAATACCAGCTCGTTTTCTGGCCGGGGACAGAAATCACCCTTCCGATGCCTCTCTCCCCCGCCCCGCCCATCAAGGCCGGCGTGGAATACACCTGGTTGCGCGACCTGGCCAGCGCGCCTCTGCCGGCAGGGACGTTCAGCTTCGAGGCGAAGCAGGAAGAGGCCACGCTGAAAGTTGAGATGGTCGCACCAGAGGGCTCCGAGGTGCTACTCGGCAGCCTGCCACGAACGCAGGACTGGCAGCCGCCTCACTTCCCGCTGCTGCTGGTACGCTACAGAGGGAAGCAGGCCCGGTTCGAGGTCACCTTTACCTGGGCCAAACCAACTGGCAGTTGAGGAGGAGAGGTAGCCATGCGCGCGCCTCGGGTTGGACTTTTGCTGGTTTGCTTCGCGCTAGGGTTGGCTTGCTGCTTGTGCGCTTTAGCGTCGGCCGACCAGTATGTCGCCTACTCGCTCAAGGCGGCTCACGAGCAAGTTGCCGCGAACACTGACTTTCGCGCCGACAAAGCCCTGTTCGAGTTGGGCGGAATCACGCGCCCCGCTGGGCTGCTGGTTGACACTGCCTCGGGCGACCTGATGCTGGTAGGCCTTGCGGAAGAAGGCCCTCCCCTGACCCTCGACGACCTTTCTCTTGCGCTCAGGGCCAGGTTCATCTATGGGAAGGATCCCGATGTACGTTACCGGCCTCCCCTCAAGGAGGGCGCGCCTGCCAGCGTAAAGCTGCGAGGCGGGGTCGAGGGCACTCCCTTTGGGGAGGCGCTGACAGCCGGAGGCGCCTGGCTCGCCAAGCGCGCCCAAGCCGAGCAGGACCCCCCCGTCGTCTTGTGGCTTTATGTGACCTTGCCAGATATACAGGCGAACGAGGGCGCCGTTGCGCTTGGGGCGCTGGACTCTATCACCTGCGCGCTACCGTCTGCTCAGGACGGCTCCTCTGCGCCTTCAAGACTCGATGTCGCCTTGGGAAACCGCATCACGTCAGACTTCGTCACTGCCCAGGCGCAGAACGAACCGCTAGCCCGGCTTGAAGGATTGGCGGGTCTGGTTGGACTCGGCGCAGGGCTTGAATTGCTTCCCCTGTCCGAGCTCTCCGACCTGGCCTGGTGGCTGTCTTCGTACCCCTTGGACTTGCCACCGCCTGTCTTCCCTCTTGTCACCCCCGATACCCCGCCTGAGTCCGATATGCTGCGAGCTGGGCTTTGCCTTGCGTCCTTTGCGTCAGTCAGCAATTCTGCCGAGGCTCTTGCGCCTGCAGAACCTGTCCTCGCTGCCCGGCCAGACTCCAGCGCGCTCAGGTGGACCTTCGAATACTCGGACTGGGGCACTCGGGCAGACCAGTCCCCTGACCTGGGAAAGCTGGCTGCCCAGGCGCTCTTCCTTGCGGGAGAAGGGCAATCTGGCCCCGCTGTTTCGCTACTTGACGATTACCTTGCCCTCCGGCCTGAGAGCGCCACCGCTGCTTACCAATACCCCAGCCAGCTATTTGGCCTGGGCCAACTGGAATTGGCTGCCTCCAAGACTGATGAGTTGGTCCGCATGACGCCCTTCTGGGGCAAAGCCAAGACTCTGCAGGCGTCCTTCCAAATCATGCTGGGCGAACCTGAGGCGGCGCTGCCCCTCTGTGAGGCTGCCCTCGAGCTTAATCCTGTGCTCGCAGAAGCGATGGCGCGCAAAGGGATAGCCTACCGCGACCTGAACGATGCAGAGTCCGCTCTGGAACCGCTCACCACTTCGCTCCAGCTCGATCCGACGAGTTCGATCGCCTGGGATGCGCTTGCTGCCGTGTTGGCTAGCCTTGGGCGTCTTCCAGAAGCTGCCGACGCTGGACGCAAAGCAGTATCGCTCGAACCCGACTCGTCCATCAACTGGTACAACCTGGGGCTAACTCTGTCCGACCAAACCAAGTACAGTGAGGCCGTTCGCCACTATGAGAAGGCGGTTGAGCTCGATCCTGAGCTGGGTTTTGCCTGGAACAACCTGGGCATGTGTCTCGACCAGCTTGGGCGAAGCGAAGAGGCTTTAGTCGCCCTCGATCGCGCCCTTGCGCTTGACCCTTACATCGTTGCTGCCTGGCACAACAAAGGCCTGGCTTTCTTCCACCTGGGCCGGGTGGAGGAGTCGCTTGCCTTCTACGACCGGGCACTTGAGTTGAATCCAGATCATGGGGACGCGCTGACGAACAAGGGCGTTGCTTTGCTTGCGCTTCAGCGGAATCAGGAGGCTTTGAGCTACCTGTCCAAGGCCGTGCAACTGGATCCCGAAAACGTGACAGCGTGGGCTAACGGAGCCGTGGCCTTGCTAGCCCTTGGTCAGCCTGCCCAGGCCCTCTCCTGTGTGGACAAGGCACTGGAAATTGATCCTGACGAGCTTACCGCGCTCACAAGCAAGGGGCTGGCACTGGCTGCGCTTGGCCGAACTGATGAGGCCAGAGCAGCTCTCCAACGCGCCGTGGACCTTGGGGATGATCGCGCCCGCGACTTGCTTAACCAGCTTGGGGGCTAACGCTTACTTGGGAGTGCCAGTTGATGCAACCTGACGACTAGTGCAACCAGTCGGACATGCCGCCCGAACTTGGTGTCAAGAACGATGAGCAGCGTTCTGAGGCTGCCAAAGCCGCTTTCCAAACGCGCTTTACCTGGGGGAGAACTAGTGGAGCCTGACGACCAGACCGAGCAAGACCTTATCGAAGCTGAAGGCCTCTCGCGCCAGTCTACGGAGTCTCAGGCCTTCCTCAAACAGCTTGACGAGAAGACCCGCTTCACTCTCTACGAGCTTATGGCGGTCCAGTTTGGCGGCGGGTGCGTGGGGGCAATCCTGGCTTTGGTCGTCATCGGCACTGATACGCTTGCCTGGCTGGTGCGTTACCTCCACGGCAAGCCTGAGCCTCTCTTCCTGGTCGGCTGGGATACGATTATCTTCGCCCTACCACTCTTCATCGTCGGACTGTGGTTCGGTGGCTGGCTTGGGAAGCGCCTTGCAGAGCGTTTCAGCGGGAAGGTAAACAGCCAGTGGATGGGTATGCAACAGGCCTGGCAGCGGGAGGCAGAGCGCAAAGGCGGCTTCCGCGGCTGGACTGCGGTGAATATCGTGAGCCTCATCGTGCTTTTCTTCGCGCTCAACAGCTTCGTCGCGGTGGATGATTCGGGGATAAGCTACGCCAGGTTCGGCAAGCTGAAGCCTGTCACCTATACCTGGCAGGACGTTTCTTCGGTCTGGGAAGGCGAACTAACTGGCGGTATCAGAGCCTTCCGGGTGGAGTTCTCCGATGGCCAGGTCTGGCGCTCGAACGAGCTTGTCTCGATGCGCCACTGGGAGCAAGCCCGGGACGCCTTTGATTTCGTCGTCGCAAGAACGAAGCCGGCGCCCTAATACCTCCCATACTTCTCCACCAGCTCGCTGACCAGGCGGACGCGCTCCATATCGCCGTCTGGGGGCACCTGATCGCAGGTGCCGATCAGCACTTTGCCCTCCTCCATCAGCTCTTCGAGTATCTCCCTGACGCAGCGCTCGACTGTCTGAGCGGGATAGAGAGGGCTGAAGAGCGCCCCAGGCACGCCAGTCCAGAGCAGCACCTCGGGCCCGGCAAGCTCCCTCATCTGGCGAGGGGTCAGATCGCCGACCGGCGCGGGGGTCAGCGATTGCGCGCACTGGATGCCCGAGGCCGCGACTTGCTCCAGCACGCCGCGCATCGTCCCATCGATATGCACAAGCGTATGCTTGCCCGCCTTCCGCACCTGCGCTGAGCGCTTGATATGGTAGGGCAGGTAGTAATCACGAAACACTTTTGGCCCGACGACCTCGGCCGAGATGTTCTCCCCGAAGCACACGAGCGGCGCTGGCGAGTCGCACACGATGGGATAGAGTCGCTCGTCCCGCTCGTCCAGCGCATCCAGTGTGCGGTGGACCTCTTCGCGGTCGTCCAGCAGCGCGTAGACGGTATTGGTGACGCCCATCCAGATGACCAGCAGGTCCGCCATCGGCATCCGCGGGGGGATGGTCCCAGGGATACCCTCCCCGCCCCACTTTTCAATCTGCAGCAGCTGGTGAGAGTAGTCGGCCTCAAACTGGGTGTGATGACAGAGAAACTGCAGCGTCCTGAGGTCGGCGCTGGTCTTGCAGGGGTATTCGAGATAGGCCCAGGTGTAGCCAAGTGGTTCAAACTGCTGCACCTGATGGAGGCTGCCGACGGGGGTCGTCCACTCGACGTGAATCAACCGCTTGCCCTCGCGCTCCTCCTCCCAGCTCTTTACGGCAATCTCGTCGGTGTCATAGGTCTGGCGCCAGGGGTTGGCGAGCACCTGTTCCATCCCGCCGATGCCATAATCGCGGTAGAGGTCGACGACTCCCCAGCCCTCATACCGCTCGGGGAGCTTGCCCGGCCTGCTGCATCGCGCTATACCAGTAGGAGAGATCACCCGCCCACGGCACAACATCGGGCCGCCGCCCCTCGAATACTGCAATGATGCGCTCAAGGTGGGTCAAGTGGGGCGGGCCTCCTTAGGTAGTGCGCGAAACCTCGCTGTGCCAGCGGTCTGCAAGCAGGAGTGCCAAAGCCGCAGCCCCTATCACTCCGAAGCCAGCGGTAAGATATTTGGGAGACACGGCGAAAGCCAGTATGCCCCCCGCAAGGACTGGGATGCCATATTTGACAAACTGCAGCGCCACCTGGCCTGGCAAGGGTGCTTTTTCAGCAGACTGCTCGGACCAGCTCTTGAACATAAGAGAGAAGACGACAATATATGCTAACATTGCAAGCAGCAGCCAGTTGCCCGGGCTCAGTCCCCAGTGCCACAGCACCCACCACCCCACTGCCCACACGCTAACACCGAGGGCTACGTACCTCGCAAGGCTTAGGAGATTGCGCTTCTCGGCTGTAGTCTTGCAAATATAACGGAGGCACAGCCAGTGCCCACTAAAAACAAGCAGCACGCCAAGCGCGAACGTCGCAACCCTCCACTGCATCCCGAGTGGCTGCTCAGGGGCAACCGCCCAGGCACAAAAGAAAAAGCCAGCATAATCCAGCAACTGTGTTACCGGATATAGAGGGTTCACAGACCTAACATAGGGATTGACCTGGTGCTCCGGATGAATCTCCGGCCACGGTGTCCCGCAGGCAGGACAGACGTCCAGCTTGCCTGAGTAAACGGTATAGCAGTTGGAGCAGATTCGCTTGCGACCTGTCACGAAGCTCCCTCCTGGCTAGAACCAAATCTCATTGATCCGAACCCGAAAGCCTTTGGTAACCTGCTCGTAGCACCTCGAAACAGCCTCGTAGCCTCCCGCTCTGTTGCGGTCTAGCTACCTCCTCCCTAACCCCCACCCTCCCGGGGGTGCAAGCAGCGTGCCAGAACCTGGCCAGGAAGGCGCTCCAGACAAAAGATTTTCGAAAGGTTTACACGGTGGAAACCCGCTTCACCTCTAACCCGGGGTTTCGCGCTCCTCGGATCTTGCCCCAGTCAGCAGCTCCCCACTAGTGAAGGCCAACTGGCTGCCCACCACTGCTGGCACGAGCCAAGGCTGAGCGAGCGCGAGGATGACCACGGGCAGCGCCACGGCTCCGTAACAGCAGGAAGTAGTGAAGTGCGCCTCCCCACTCGGTTCCGGACGCATACCTCGGGCAACGCAAGACCGTCAGGGCGAACCAGGCCAGGTAACTGTAAAACGCTATCATCAACCAGAGTGAGTAACTGAGCCGCGCCACGTAAAGTAGCAGGCCCCCAGCCACCGCAAGCGCCAGTATCCAGAGATAGGCAACCGCCGCGCGGCGCAACTCGCCTGGGTCCGCCCGGTCCCGCAGCCCGAACGCAGCAGCGCAGAGGCCGGCAAGCAGGAGGAACACAAAGGTCACGGCGAGAGAGGCTAGTTCCAGCGGGAGACTTAGCTCCGCGTGAAGAATAACGGCCACGAGCAACCCCGCCAGTCCCACCACCAGCAGCAGCACTTCCAGTGCATAGGCAAGCCCTCGCACTAGCCACCGGTGCTCGCTTTCGGACTGCTCCCCAGACTCAGGCTCTGCCACGGCAGATCGACCTCCGCTCCCCTCAGTACCTCCCGTGCTCTTCGACCAGCTTCGTAATCAGCTCGCACTTGTGCGGCTGACCGTCGGGAGGCATCTGGTCGCACACTCCAATTATCAGTTTAGCACCTTCCATCAGGTGTTCGAGACATTCCATCACGATTTTTTCAACCGCGGAGTCCGGATAAAGATTGCTGAAGTAGGCGCCAGGCACGCCCGTCCACAGGATTACATCCGGCCCGGCCATTGCGCGCATCTCGCTTGGGGCGACATCTCCCACCGGGTAAGGTGTCAGCGACTGGGCGCACTCGATGCCTCCCAGATGGAAAAGCTCCAGCACGCCGCGCATCGTCCCATCAATATGCACGAACCCATGCTTGCCCGGCCTCGTGGATCTGCTTGCCGCGCTTTTGGTGGAAGGGGATGTAAAACTCCTTGTACAGCTTCGGACTCACGACCTCGGAGGTGATGTTCTCCCCGAAGTAGACCATCGGCGCCGGGGAGCCGCAGACGATTGGGTAGATCTTCTCGTCCAGCTCGTCCAGCGCTTCGACCGTCCGCCAGACCTCGTCCGGATCGTCCGCGAGGGCATAAGTAGTGTTCATAACGCCCATCCAGATGACTATCAGATTGGCCAGGGGGATGCGCGGCGGGATGCTGCTCGCGATGCCCTGCTCTCCCCACAGCTCGATCTGGCGCTCCTGATGGATATAGTTCGGTTTCACCTGGGTATGCCGGGCGAGAAACTGCAAAGTCCGCAGGTCGGCTGCATCTTTGACAGGATAATCAAGGTAAGCCCAGGTGTAGCCCATCGGCTCATACTGCTGCACCTGATGCAGAGTGCCGACAGGGGTGATCCACTCGGTGTGAGCGATCTGCCGGTCGCCCTTCTGCTCCTGCCAGCCCTTCACCTGGATCTCGTCGGTGTCATACCACTGCTCCCAGGGCTGGGCCAGCACATGCTCGTGCGCTCCGACGCCGAGGTCTTTGTAAAGCTGCACGACGCCCTCGCCCATATATTTCTCGGGCATCTGGCCGGACTGCGCCATCGCGTTATACCAGTAAGTCAGATCGCCAAACCAGGGCACCACATCAGGCGTGCGCCCCTCGAAAACGGCGGTTATGCGTTCTTTGGGTGTCATTTTGAGCTCCTTCCTAGTCAGCGCGCCAGGCGCGTCCAGCGGCAATCATCGCTTCGAGATTGGCAATAGGGGTCTCGGCTGGCAGGTCGCAGCCCGTGCTAAGTACAAAATTGGGATAAGGCGCCATCTTGGCGAGGAGAGCCTCTGTCTCCGCCGTCACAGCCTCGGGCCTGCCGCGCAGTATCGTCCCCGTCGGTGACAGATTGCCAACGATAAGCACACCCTCTCCGGCCTGGTCGGCTGCCTCGGCCAAATCCAGTCCAGTCTCGGGAGAATCAAGGCTCAGCGCGTCCGCGCCTGTGGCCACCATAGATTTGATGAGGTGAGTGGTGTTGCCGCAGATATGCAGCACCGCCGCCGCCTCGCGAGAATGCACCAGGTCTGTCAGCCTGGCGCACCACTTGCCTGAAAAGCCTTCGAACTGGCGCGGCCCCAGCATTACAGCGCTCGGTTCGAGCAGGCAGATGACCTCAGCGCCCGCCTCGAGCAGCGCCTGGGCGAAGAGGGCCAGCTTGCTCGTAGCCAGCTCGCACAGTTCCTCCATCCGCTCAGGCTCTTCCAGCGTCAGCAAGGCGGCTTCCTCAGCGCCAACCAGCAAGCCAACAAGCGAGAAGGGGCCGATCATATACGCCCCGCAGAGGACAGACTTGGGCAGCAGTCCACTCATCCGCCTGACCGCTTCCAGGTACGCCATCACGCGGCCATCCTGCAGCAGCTCAACGCCGGCGATGCGCTCAAGTTCACCCGGCTTCAAGGCAGAATGGCGCACTGCGCCGACATCATCAACAGGATAAACTGTAAGCTTGCCCAGCGCATTGGCCTCCAGCGTCAGGTCCATCAGCGGGAAGAGGAGATCAATATCCAGCCTCTCCACAAGCGCCCGCAGCACTTTCTCATGCTCGACAGCGTTTTGCTGCGCCAGTTTCATCGTCGTATCTACAAGTTGAAGGCCAGGAGCCCCGGCCAGCGGCACGATGAGTCTGCGCCCCTCAGCTAGTGCTTGCTCCTGCGCCTTTGGCAAGGCCTTGCTCATCTGAAAAGCTCCTTATAACTCTGCAACTTGCAGAAAGGTCTTGTACGCCTCATCAAAGGCCCCGGTATCTTCAGGTGTATACGTTTCCAGGCCAAAGGAATCCCGGATGACTTCGCGAGCCTCACTGAGGCCGGCCAACTCGCCCGTCGCGATGGCCTGCATCAGGATATTTCCGAGTGCCGTCGCCTCGTAAGGCCCGACGATGACCGGCACGCCGCAGGCATTGGCCGTGAACTGCGAGAGCAGCCTGTTCTGCCCACCGCCACCGACGATATGGATAGTGTCCAGCTTGCCGCCGCGTATCTCCTGCAGCTTCTCGAAGGTCCACTTGTACTTCAGAGCGAGACTCTCGAGCGCCACGCGCACCAGTTCGCCCTTGCTGGTCGGCACCTGCTGGCCGCTTTCCTGGCAGAACTGCGCGATACGGGCCGGCATATCGCCAGGCTTCAGGAAAAGCTCGGCGTCCGGATCAATGACCGCGAGGAAAGGCTTCGCCTCGGAGGCCATCCGGGTAATGGTGACATAGTCCAGCACCTCGCCCTCGCGCTCCCAGGTGCGGCGACACTCCTGGATCAGCCACAGGCCCATAACATTTTTGAGGAAACGGAAGGTCCCGTCCACACCGCCCTCGTTGGTGAAGTTGTACTTCAGCGCTGCCTCGGTCACCAGCGGCTCCTTCACCTCAAGGCCTGGCAGCGACCAGGTGCCGCTGCTGATGTAAGCATGGTTGGTGCCCCGCGCAGGCACTGCGGCTACGGCCGAGCCCGTGTCATGCGTCGCAGGCGCGATAACGGGCACAGCGCCCAGGTTGGTCTGCTCCTGCATCGAGGGATGCAGCGGCCCAAGCAGCGTGCCGGGCGGGACGATCTCGCCCAGGAACCCGCTCGGGATGCCCAGCTTGTCGAGCAGCTCCGTCGCCCAGCGCCCCTCGCGCGGGTTGTAGAACTGCGTCGTCGTCGCGTCCGAGAACTCATTGGCCTTTACGCCCGTCAGCCAGAAGTTGAAAAGGTCGGGTATCATCAGAAGTCGCTTGGCATTGTCCAATAAGGAGCTCTGCTGCTTCACCATCGCAGCAAGCTGGAACAGCGTATTGAGCTGCATAAACTGGATGCCCGTCTGGTTGAAGATCTCCTCGCGCGGAACGAGGTCAAACACATAGTCCAGCATCCCGTCGGTGCGCGCATCGCGATAGTGCCAGGGGTTCGAGAGCAGCACATCGTCCTTGTCCAGCAGGCCGAAGTCCACCCCCCAGGTGTCGATACCTATGCCTTTCAGCTCTTCGACCTCGGCGGCGGCCATCCGGAGGCCGTTGCGTATCTCGCCGAAGAAGCCAAGCACGTCCCAGTGCATTCCGGTGGGCAGTATGGTACCGCCGGTTGGGAACCTGTGGATCTCGCGCAGCGAGACCTTGCCTCCGGTGAGTTCGCCGATTACCGCGCGACCACTTTCAGCACCGAAATCAAAAGCCAGATAGGTAGCGGATTTCGCCATCCAGATCACCTCAACGAGACCTTGATAGGGCGGCGCAAAGCCCTCTTGGGAAGAGGCTTGCGTCGGGGCTAGCAACCCTTTCGGGCCGCAGGATACCTGCCTGGAAGCCACTTGGCAATAGAAAAAGGACAAGCGCCTGCGATGCATACAAAAGTTCTGTCAAAGTGACGCGCTTCCTCCTAGTCCAGGGCAGGAACCGCCTTCCCTTCAGCGAACCTGCGGCAAGTCAGAAATTAGCAGTCAGGAGGCGCGTCCAATGCGCAACGCCACAATCGTTTTTCCCGCCAAGGGAGAAGTCATACTTGAAGATCGTCCCATACCCGCCGTCGCAGAAGGCATGCTGCTTGTAAGGACCTTGAAGACCCTAATCAGCACGGGCACCGAGAGCATCTGTTTTCTATCGAAGTTTACTCCTGACACCCACTGGGCCAACTGGGTGAAATATCCCTTCCAGCCTGGCTATTCTCAAGTGGGCATCGTTGAAGAAATCGGCGCCGGTGTGACTGGCTTTGAGGTTGGCGAGCTTGTCGCGACCGAGACCCAGCATCAGGCCTGGGCCAATATCTGGCCGCCCTCGGCTATCAAGGTGCCTGAGGGAGTAACGCCGACTGACGCGACCTGGCATTCACTGGGACGCATCGCACAGGTGGGCGTAAGGAAAGCCGACCACGAGTTAGGCGATGCCGTGGTGATTATCGGGCTTGGGCTGCTTGGCCAGCTTGTCACCCAGTATGTGCGACTGATGGGCGCGCGGCAGGTCATCGCGATAGACACTTCGGATTTCCGCCTCGAGCTTGCCAAAGAGCATGGCGCCACCCACTGCCTGCTGATGCCTGTGCAGGACGCGAAAGACACCGTATTGGAACTCACCGGTGGCCGCGGCGTGGATGTGGCCTACGACATCACGGGCGCCTGGCAAGTGCTGCCCCACGCGCTGCCCCTGGTCTGCAGGCATGGCAAGGTGCTGATACTCGGAGACACGGGCCATCCAGAGAAACAAGTGCTGACTGGTGATGTCGTCTGTCGCGGCGTGAGCATCATCGGCGCTCATGCTGTGCTGCCCAGTTTCGAAGTTACAGACAAGGAATACTGGAGCCGCGGCAACATCGAGAGCCTCTTCCTGGAGTATATCCGACGCGGCGATATGGTTGTCGAAGACCTGGTTACGCATATCTTCTCGCCTGCCGACTGCGCGGAAGCCTATGGCGCGCTCGAAGAGCAACGCGAGACGATGATGGGCGTTGTTTTCGACTGGGAAGCTGACCTCTAATCAGCTTTTGGTTTTAGTCGCGCGTCAAGCCATTCGACAATTACCTCAGTTGGGGTGGGCATGCCAGGCGTAGTGAGCTGGCCATGACCTGCCCCTTCATAGGTTACGAGTTTGGCTTCAACTTTGGCGGCTTCGAGCCTCGCAAGCAAATCAACTGACTGCTGGTAAGGCACCAACTTGTCCGCGGTGCCGTGCAGAATCAGCACGGGCGGGTCGGCTTCATCTACCCATAATATCGGAGAGGCTTGTGTGAGGCCTTGCATGACTTGCTCCTCAGGGGTGCCTGCGGGGAAGAAACCGAGTATCTCGGGCCTTTGGGCAATAGAGCGCAAGTCGGTCGGGCCAAAGAGGGAGACCACTGCTTTGATGCCCAGATTGCTGGCCTTCCAGACCTGCGAGTCCCCGGTATCGGCCATATCGGACAGGCCTGTCATAAGCGCCAGATGCCCTCCGGCGGAGCTTCCCATCACAGCCAGGCGATCGGGATCGAGTTTGGCGCGAGTCGGAAGCTGGGCGCGCGCGAACTTCACTGCCTGGAGGCAATCGTAGAGGTTCGCGGGCCAGATCATATTGGGCGTCAGGCGATACTGGATGCTTATAACAACGTAGCCGGACTGCTTCAGTTGGGCCCAGGCGCAGGGGCTTTTATCGCCGTTGCGCCAGCCGCCCCCGTGGATGAAGAGGACTCCTGGGAAGGGCCCCTCTCCCTCGGGGATATAAACATCGAGCCTCAAGGGAGGCTCGGTATAGTCGGCGAATACTAGATCCGACAGGTCGGGCTGGATCGGGGCAGGCCTGGCAATTTGTGCCTGAAGAGCCAGGGCTGAGCAAGCCAGCAAGAGTAAAACAAGCGGTAGGATTTTTTGCATTGGTAAAGCACCCCCCTTGGGGAGATAGACGCCCAGAAGTGGCGAGCTGTTCACCTGGACTGTTAAGAGATTTGGGAGTGATACTCTGGCAACACTTCAGAGCAACGGTGTCACAAGCCTGCAACCGCGCTCTGTTGCACTTCTAGTTTCACCATCCCTAACCCCCACCCTCCCGGGGGTGCAAGAAGCGTGCCAGAAGCGGGGCAAAAGGAGAGCCAGGATGAAAGGTTTACGGAAGGTTTACGTTTTAGATACGCAAAAGGCCAACGCCAACGGGGACCAGTCTGTAGAGAGTTGCAGCCTTCGAGTGCTTCCTCTCCCCTCGATTTGGGCTTTGACGCTTGCGTGCCTGGTAACAGTGATTTCCCTTCCTCCTTCGCCTTCCCCGCCTCGGAGCGGCCTTTTGCCCCTTGTCTTGCGGATTTTCTGGCAACTGTCTACGCCCCGCCAGACCAGTTCGACGCGGACCTCGGCAATGGGATGATCCGGCTCTGGCTTTCGAGTGCGACTGGAGCACCGTCGAGCCGCAGCGGGGCGAGTGGCATTTCGAGGCGATGGACAAAGTGGTTCTCGCCCTGCACGAGCGCGGTATGCAGGTCGTGCCCCTGCTTGCTTACACCGCCGGATGGGCCTCCAGCGCGCCCGATGGCAACGGCAACGCTCCCCCGCGCGAGGTTGCAGACTGGGAGAACTACGTCGAGAAGATGGTCGCTCGTTATTCACGCCCGCCCTTCAACGTGAAGTACTTCCAGCTCTGGAACGAGCCCAAGTGGAGTGTCGATACTGGCTTCTGGACTGGCACAGGCCCCGAGTGGGTGGATATGATTTTCATCCCAGGGGCACGTATCATCCGCAAATATGGCTGCAAGACCGTCTTCGGCGGTTGGCCTTGCAACCAGCCGCAGGACCTCGACACCGCTCTCGAATACAACGACTGCTGGCGCTGGGTGGATATTATCGACGTCCACTATTTCCCCGTCGACATCTTTCAGGATATGTGGGACAAATACCTCTCTACTGGGCGTTGCGAGGGGCTTTGGCAGACCGAGATCGGCTGGCTTACTTTCCCGAACTACCTGCCCAACTGCTATCTGCGCGCGCTCTACTGGGCGCTTGGACACGGCTGGGAGGAGGGTTCGGACAGGTACAAGCTGTTCTGGTTCGCTTGCTGGGGAGCTGGACCGGATGGGCCAGCCAGCCTTACTCAACCAGGGGAAGGCGGCAATGTCCTCTCCCAGCATGGGCTGCGGCAGAAGGTTCTGAACGAAGTGCTCGGGGGCGAGCAGCTTGCCAGGTATGACGATTACACTACCAGCCTCAATCTGCAAGCCGAACTTACCGAGGAGAAACCCACCGGACTCGGCTTCCAGGTAGGAGAAGCGCGTCGAGTGGTGGCGCTGCTCCTCACGCCCGACTTGCTGAAAGCTAACGCCTCAGTGGTCGTTACTCTGGGAAGTCTCTCCAGACAGCCTGCCTAGCGTACGCCTTCTGGATGTACTGGGGAATCCCCTGACGGTTGACTCCTCCTGGGCTGATGGGAAGCTGACCTGCACCTTCCCAACCGACCAACTGAAAGCCCGAGACTGCCCGAAACTATGGCGTGGACTTCCCCATCGCGCCGGCTTATCTGGTGGTGGATTGCGCCAATCCTGAGCCCTGAGACTGGACTCTCAAACAAATCTTGGCCAGTTTTCCGCAGGTTAAGCGCCTATTTCACCTTGCTGGCACGCTTCTTGCTTACCCCGGGTGGGTGGGGGCTAGGGATGGTGTAACTAGCGCGAACCGCGTAACTGGAGTGTTACCGGGTTTTTAGGAAAAGGCTGCAACCTGTGGAATTGCTACCAGCACCTTCAGCTGAATAAAGGAAAAGTCGCTCTCGACTCCGCAACCGTTCTTCCCCATCGCGCCGGCTTATCTACTGGTGGAATTAAAAATGCAGAAAAATAATCCTTCGTCCGGCTAAAAACCACTAACAGGTACGAAGATTGCATATGTATAATAAGTGTGAGAGATTCAGGATTCGCGTTTAGGTGGAGTATTGCTGGGGTAGATATAAGTTAGGTCGCAACCTGCACGCTGGCTCTTGGCTTTGTCTCCACCCGAAAAGGGGCGCTGTCAACTTCGACAGCGTCCCTTTTTCTTTGAGCCAGTCGGCCTAGATAGCCCGCAACACCAACAGCTGACCTGGTTCGGTATCAAACTCCAGATAGCCAAGCTCGTTCTGTTCTACACGTACCGGTTCATCTGCGAGATAAGCCTCGCACGCGACATCGGGCGCCATTATCAAGCACTTCCCCCCCTTGCGAGAGAGGATACTCGCTTCGACAAATTCGTCATTGCGCCAGGTGATATCGACGACGAAGCCGCCCCGCGCGCAAAGTCCCGTCACCTTGCCTTCGGACCAGGCCTCGGGCAGTGCCGGCAGCAGATGGATAAAGCCCCGCTGGCTTTGCAGCAGCATCTCGGCCATCGCCGCTGTCGCTCCAAAGTTGCCATCTATCTGGAAGATATGCGGCGGGTGCAAATCCAGCAGGCTGGGCGTCGTGAACTGCCGCAGCAGCTCCTGGATATGTTCGAAAGCCAGGTTCCCTTCGAGGAAACGAGCCCACAAAGCGGCAGTCCAGGCGCGACTCCAGCCCGTATGCCCCCCGCCCGCTGCAAGTCTGAGCTCCAGCGAGACGCGCGCCGCTGTAAACAACTCCGGTAGCCTCTCAGGGGTCATCAGCTCGCCGGGGAATACACCGACCAGATGGGAATAATGCCGATGACCTGGCTCTACTTCCTCGAAATCTTCCAGCCACTCCTGAAGCTGGCCCTTCCGGCCAATGTGGAAGTCAGCCAGGTGTTCGAGCGCATATAGCCAGTCCGGACGCAGTGGATCATCCAGTCCAAGCAACTGGCTTGCCGCAAGGCAGCGCTCGAAAGTCTCGCGTACAAAGACCAGGTCCATTGTCGAAGCGACACCGATACTGACAGGTTCCGCCCCCCCTCTGAACCGGTTCTCGGGCGATTGACTCGGCACGGTAACCAGTTTCCCGTCCTCGGCTTGCACCAGGTAGTCCAGGTAGAACTCTGCCACCAGTTTGTAGAAGGGATAAGCCTGCTCGCGAAGGAATTCCTCCTCTCCCGAAAACTCCCACCGCTGCCAGAAGTGCTGCGCGAGCCAGGCCGCAGCGCCTGTCCAGATGTCCCAACCAGGCGACTCAGGGGTGCACCGGGCCCAGACATCATCGGTGATTGGGAAGCACACTCCCTTGCACCCGTAGAGCTTATTGGCGGCATCCTTGGCATAGGGCACGGCGCGCCAGACGAATTCGAACAGCGGTGCGGTGCATTCAGGCAGGTTGCAGATCTCGGCCAGCCAGTAGTTCATCTCGAGGTTTACATCCTGATGGAAGTCCGCATCCCAGGGAGGCGCAAGTTCGGCATTCCAGAGGCCCTGCAGGTTGGCGGGCTGGTCCGAGTTGCGGCTCGAGGCCATCAGCAGGTAGCGCCCGTAATTAAAGTAGAGCGCCGGTAGTGAGGGATCGTCTTCGCCAGTCCTGACTCGCGCCAGGCGTTCCTCAAGGGGCAGAGATTCAAGTTCCTCATCGCCCGGTAAATCCAGGCTGACGCGTGTGAAAAGCGTCTTGTGCTCTCTGGTATGAGCTTCCAGCACCTCATCGAAGTCGCGCGACAGCAGGTCGAGTCTTTCGGTGCAGCATGAGACAGGATCAGGACACTCGTAGTTGGTGGCCATCGTCAGGGCAATCCAGGCGGATTTTGCCTCTCCGACAAGCACTTCCCTCTCGTGGCCCGAGGTGTAACCTCCCTCGACGAACAAACGCGCTTCCGCTGCGAAGGCGATGCCTTCTTCGAACAAGCCCTCAAGCCCCAGGGAATGCGGGCTGGCCCAGGTGGTCAGCTTGCAGTCGGGATCCAGTGTCCGAGTAAGCTCCGCGGTAAAGGCCAGAGCGCCTTCGGTATCCGCTTCAAGCTGCACCGACTAGCACGTTGTCAACCGCCGAAGCGAAGACTCGCCTGGTGTAGCCAACTCCCCCCGCCTCATAGCTGACCTCAACAACGCCCTTCTTCCAGATACAAGACTCGCGAATAATCACGCGGTTCAGGCTGGTCAAGCAGGTGGAGCACCAATTCACCCAGCGGGTTGATAGGGCTCTACCCTCCGGTCGTGCCCTGACAGGTGTTCAGTCGCAAGCGCCGCGCCTTCGAGCCATTCTCCAGCAAGGAGTTTCTCTCTGATTGCTGGCAGGTGGCCTCGCACCATCGGGCAGCTTCGGTCATTGGTACGCCCGCGCCAAAGATTCTCGTGGTTGAGCCAAAGTCGTTCTTCCGGCACGCCTCCTGCCACCATCGCACCTAACTGGCCATTGCCGACGGGCAAGGCTTCAAGCCACTCTTCGGCTGGCGAAGCTAGCCAAAGCTCGGTTAATATCCTCTCGGCGTCTTCCATATGCGCCGTCACCTGCCCTTCCTGCGCCTCTTAAGGCGTTGATACGCTCCCGACCGCAGCGCCTTTCACATAGAAAGTCACCGTATACTGCCCGCTACCGCTAGTCTGCCAGGTGTGGTTGGCCCCCCAGGAGCAGACTCCAGTTGTGCCGTTCACCACGCCCAGATAACCGATTTTCTGCTTGCCGCCCCCGGTTACGCCTTGCCCAGTGCAGGAAGCCTCTATATCCACTGTGCCGCCTGGACTGAAAAACTGCCCCTCGCCCCGGTTGTTCAGATACCAGAGGGGATAGTAGAAGACCTCGCTAGGGTTGAACTCAGTCTCGGCCAGGGTCTCCTCGCTCATCCTCAGCCAGCCGAATACCGAATTGCCCTCTTTGCTCACTGTCATCTCGGCGGTGCCCCCTGCGATAAGACAGGTACCCGCGCCGACCGCACCGCCAGTGGTCTCGGTAGTGGTTTCTGCAGGTCCTGTTGTCGTCGAATCGCTGGGAGTGTAATCTCCAGCGGGAGGAGGCGTTACCTGATGCGGCTGGAAGCCCGGATTCGCAGCCTCCTGCTTCACTTTGGCAAGTTCCGCCGCCAGGTTGCCTTCGCCTCCGAACAGGATATTGGAAAGGTCCACTGCGCCAGCGCCAATCCCAGCCCCAGGCAGCGGCGCCAGTACGGCCTTCAGTCCTGACTGGACGCCCACAGCGCCCAGTTGCTGCACCGCTTGATACTCTTCACCGCGATGCTGCTCGAAGGGATCCGCCGAGGCCGGATCATAGGCCGGATCCTGCATCGCGCGTTCGGCCTGGGTAAAAATAGCATCCAGGTGTTGTTTGTCAGTCATCGCGTTCTTGCTCAACGCATAAAGCCCGCCACCGACTGTAACTGCAAGCAGCAACCCCGTCACTACAAAGCCCGATTGCTTGCGCGAAGTCTTCATCTGATTATCTCCCCCTCCGCCAGGCTCTTCTCGGCGCTCCACAGCTTGCCGTCCTTGAAGCCAAGAATCAGACAATCGTCGAAAAGCAGATACACCAGTTCTCCAAGCACTGGAGAAGAACGCGTATAAGTCACCTTGGGTGGCCCGAAGATGCGCTCCGCCATCGTCTGAGTCCAGTTCTGACTCAGCTTCCAGGGCTCGAGCAGCAGGGGATGAGTCGCTGCATCGCCCTCAAGAGGGTCCATCTCGAGCGCCCCAGTGAAGACCCCATTACGGAAGTAGAACTGCCTGGGCTGATACCTGCCGAACACCTTGCCCCCGGCGCCCGTGTAGTAATAGCCATAGACCTCGCACCACACCTGCTGCTCCTCGTCGAAGACGATTGTGAAAGTGTTTGGCATCCCAAGGTCGGCTACCAGCTTCGCCTGGTCGCTCGAAGGGGGCCGAAGCGTCGGCAGAAGCCGCCAGTCCACCTCGGTATATTGCATCTGGAACGACCAGTTGGTATTCCACGTGCCGGCTGAGCCTTTGCGCCAGCGCCCTTTCAGCCACTGGCCATCTGCCGAAAGACGTAGTTCGAACTGCCCGGCGTCGTTCGGCTCCTGATAGCTGGGCGCCTGACGCCAGGTGCCTGAGAGCAGATCTCCCACCAGGATGCCTTCGAGTTGCCCCTTGTTCTGAGTGTAGACCCCTGTGATACGGTCGCCATGCTGGGTCAGGGTCAGTTTGTTGGTCTCGCCCTGCCACCAGGTGCCAAGCAGGGGGCCGCCAGGTGGGATATCGTTCAGGATAAGGTCACTTGGCACATCGCTTGCGCCAGTAGTCGTGCCAGAGGTATCGGTCCAACCGCCAGTAGCGCCGCCCGGGTCGGTAACGTCGCCTCCAGTGTCAGACGTACCGCCTCCAAGCCAGGGGGGAGCAAGTGGTGTAGTGCCTTTGAAGTAGCTCTCATCCGAGAACCAGGGCTCGGTGGAAGGGATATTGAAAGATTTCGGCGGCGTTGGAGGCAGCTTGTCTACGGTCTGAGAGGTCTGCCCTGCGCCGACAGTCACTTCGCTCGCGCCGAGCATCCCGCCTAAAAGGCCACCGCCTGGCTGCCGGAACACGACCGAGCCTTCGTAGCATCGCACTGTGCCAATCTGGTCGGCGGTAATCAGCTCTGCTCGCGCCGAAACCAGCTCGGACACGCCTCGGGCTGTCTTGATGAAGAGCGCTGGCGAGCAGCCTTCCGCCTTCAAGAAAAGGACGCCGGACTTCACCTTCCAGCTTTCCTTGCCCGCATCACTTTGAGGGCCGAGGTACTGCACCTGGGTCGAAGGCCCAAGCCTCAGCCAGGCGCCTTCAATAAGGGCGATCTCGCAAGCCCCATCGAGGCCTGTAGCCAGCGTCGCGCCAGGCAGGATACCTTCCCCCGCCCCCAAATCGGCCTTGGTGCCATCGCCATAATCAACGGTGACCTGGCCGCGCGCATAGGTAACGAAGGGCCCCTGGGGCAGCGGGGTCAGGGCGACCAGTAGCAGTCCGGCAAATGCAATCCCAAGTAATACTAGAGGCTTGGTTGGTCTCATATTCTCCCTCCAAGCGAGTCTTGGCCGGGCCAATATTCGCCGCGAAAACCTCTCCTCCTGCCTGCCCCAGACTCTTGCGCGGCCCTGCGCGATGCGTTATACTCCATCCGCACTGAGGCGCTCCTTGGTAGCTCAATCGGCAGAGCGGATGGCTGTTAACCATTAGGTTGTAGGTTCGAGTCCTACCCAAGGAGCCAATCTTCCCCTATTTCCCTATCAACAGTTACAGTTTGTTCTAATCATGCTTCACAGACTAGGCCCTTCTTTGTCGTTCTGGGAGTGTGCGCAAGTCTATGGCAGACCGAAGTCCATACGCAGCCCTTGCCGGGTATTACTACCAGTTTGACCATACGATTCTGTTGCCCTCTGGCGGATAGCGCTCCTGGGCGCTAGCTGGGTTCTGGCTTTTTTGCGTGTATGCTCACCCCAGAGAGATGGGGCGCGCGGCTCTTGCCGGTAACTTCGACCTTCAGTTCTCCATCACTGACCCTAACTTCGAAAGGGCCATACTTGCGCCAGTCCCCAGTTCGTAGTGCCCCCAGATTACGCCCTGCCAGGACGTCTTCCAGCATCACGTCGAAGACACGCTCGAAAGACCAGTAGAAATCACCCCACTCGAAAACCCACAGGTAGACGTCATAGAGCCCCTCCTCCAGCGGTTGCCGAAGGGTGAAGGCGGCCTCTGCTGTAAGGGTACTCTGAAGCATCGCGCTTAGGTCTTGCCCTGGAAAAGGAGCCGGTGCCTCGGGTCTCGTTAGCGCAGAGGCGCCTTCGACTCGCAAGCCTTGCGCCTGGGCTCTCTCCATCCCCAGCCACGGGTTGCCTTCGATGACCGCATCTGGACCGCCCAGGTTGATGCCCAGGACGAAGGGTCGCTCCTCCCTTGCCTGCCCACTCGCTACTCTCACCATAATCTGGGCATACCTGGTCAAAGCCGGCTCTCCACTATCGGTCACCTCGCATACAAGACATATTTTATCTCCATAACAAGCCTTTTCCGGTACGATCAGCAAGGCTTCTCGCCTGGTGGCGTTTTCTAGCTGGGGCGGTTCCTCACAACTACTGGGCCCAGCATAATACCACCAGCGATAGGCCAACTCGTCCCCATCGGCATCACTGGCGGTCACGCTCAGGTGAAGACGATCTCCTTGCCTGGCGATGAGATCAGCCTGGCCTTCCAGTTGCACAACGGGAGGGTGGTTAGCCTCTTCCGGGCCCCTTACGCACCAGTCGGCCCGGGCGGCAAGCTCTCTCTGGAAGGCTGGTGTCCAGCGCCAGACAGGCTTCGTGACGTCAAAATCGTCCAGTGTGTCCTGCCAGTGCACCTTGCTGCCAGGCTCAAGCTCGTAGCGCCCGCCCCAACTGCCGAGGTCTGGCTCGGACAAGCCGCGGAGGCCAACAGGTAGTGCATGCAGGAAGGTGACCGAGTCGCCTTCCCCGATGAACAGGCCCCCCGAGGCGCCTGGCCGGTACGAGCACAGCGCTCCGTGGCCGACCGTAACATGCTCCATCATCCAGCTTGACGCGTAGTATTCGTTTTGCTCGGGCGGCACAAAGAGCGACGTTGCGTAGCCGATGCCCTTCCAGCCACCGTACGCCCCGATGGTCACCAGGTCGGGCCAGTTGGGCCAGATAGAGTCCTCCAGCGAGCTGTCCTGGTTTAGGGTAAACACGAGACGCGCTTTGCGGCACACTTTTGCCATCTGCTCCGGCTGATGTTTCCGGATATGCTCCAGCGCCCGGGCAATCGTATTGTTGCCGCCCCATGACAGCAGGAGCACAGGACGCTCATCTTCATCCAGCAGCACCTGGGCAAGGCGATCGGCGCCCGGCGTGTCAGTGCTCATATCTCCTGTGGAGGCAATGTTGCCAACAAAGACACGCTGCAGCAGTAGCTCGGGAGCTGGGTATGCGCCATCGTGTTGCGCCAGGCTGGGATAGACCTCCGCATAGCGGGTCAGGGTGGCCTGGATCCAGTCAGTGCCAGCCCAATTGCCGTTCGCCACCGAGTGGAAGACTGAGCTTGTATAGATGAGCCCTTCCAAATCGAATTCGTTGGCGCAAAGCAGCAACCGCACCAGGGAGCATTGGTCATCTACCTCCCCATCGGTGGTGACTAGCGCCCGGGGCTTTTGACACGCTGCGGGAAGAGCCAGCAATATGACTATTGCTCCCGGCCAGTACGCAAGCAATCCTTGAGAGTCGGCCCACTCGATTCACCTCAGGTACGTCTTCTACACCAGCTTCCCGCTTCCTGTGCCCCGCCTTCACTTGCTGCAGGGAACCGCAATCCGGTGCCGAAAAGCTGCTACACCTGGCCTGGCGCCCTGGAGGTGTCCGTGAGAGGACTGCTGCTTGCCCTGGTCCTTCTGCTCTGCCTGCCCCAACTGGTGCGAGCAGAGACACCGCTTGACCGCTGGCGGACGATGAAGTATGGCTTCTTCGTCCACTACGTCTGGGATGGTGTCGGCGGGGTCACCCGCAATCCCGACGGCAGCGCCCCGGCCTCGATCGACGCCCTGTGCGACAGCTTTAACGCCCAGGCCTTCGCCGACGATCTGGCTTCTATGGGCGTCGAGTACCTGGTCTTCACCGCCTGGCACTCCAATATGTACCCACTCTACCCAAGCGCTGCCATTGACCGAGTACAGCCTGGCCGCTCCCCCAAACGTGACCTGCTGGGCGACGTCCTGGACGCTGTAAAGGCCAAAGGGCTTCGCGTTTTCTTCTACACCCATCCCGAGCAGCCGGTCTTTGGGATGCCGAACGCCGAGTGGAATGACTTCCTCAAGGAGCTTTACGGCGAACTCGTGGACCGCTACGGAAGTCGCCTCGATGGTCTGTACCTGGATGAGAACAGCATCTGGGGAGATATGAACCTGCGCGAGGACTTCCCCAGGCTGGAGCGCACCATCCGCAGCCGCCAGCCCCACCTGCTGCTCATGCAGAACTTCTACGGCAATATGTATGTCGCCGACGTCGGCGTGGCCGAATATAACTCCTTCCAGCCTAAGGATCCGTTGACCTGGGGCGTCGGCTCCTATCAGGGCGTCGCTCATGTGATGTCCCGCACTTGGGCCGCCCAGGTGCCCCTGGGCACGCTGGCAACTCCCTTCACGCCGGAAGGAATCTTCCGCTTCACCGTGCTGCAGGCAGCCACGAACCTTGATGGAGGGGGAGTCTTCTGGGCGGCTGGCCCCTATGCCGGTGGCGGATGGGAGAGCGGTATCCTGACCACGATGCAGCAGGTCGGAGCTTATCTTGCCCCCATATCGGCGTCCATCAAGCACACGCTGGCCAGTCTCTCCTGGCCGACTCCGACGGGCACCGCCATGAGCTCTCTGGCTTGGGGAGTGGCGACCAGGGCGCCGGATGATAACCTTGAATATGTGCACGTGCTCAAGCCTCAGTTGGGAACTGCACTTCATCTGCCGCCCCCGGCTGATGGCAAAATCTTCGACTCGGCACGCCTGCTCTCCTCGGGCAAGCCCGTCGGTTTCAACCAGGACGTGGCCGGAGTTCACCTGCTGCTTCCCCCAGGCACGGACTGGGATCCTCTGGACACGGTGATCGAGTTTGACCACCCGGTGCCAGGGCGGGCCAGGCCTTGTAAACGACACCAGCTCCGCTTTCACCTACACCGGCAACTCCTGGGTTCACCTCCCAGATCGCGGCCTGGGCGAGTTCCAGAACGACGTTCACGAAGCCACGGCAGACGGTGATGGGTTCAGCCTCGCTTTCAACGGCACTGAAGTGGAGTTGCTCGCGAGTGGAAGCGGAATTCAGTGTCAGCTTGGTCTCTACCTCGATGGCTCGCTCTTGGAGCCTGTGGAGGTGCCAGCGGGTGCTCCTCCGCGCCAGGTCGTCTTCGGTCGCACTGGGCTGGCGAGGGGCGCGCACGAGTTGCGCGGCGTCAAGCTGGGTGGGGGCTCTCTCCTTGTGGATGCCGCCCGGGTGGTCGAGTTTGTGCCGGGAGACGACTCAAGTCTGGTCGCCTCCGGCCTGGTGGAGACGCTCAATGACACCGACCCGCGTCTTACGTACTCGGGGCCGAGTTGGGCCTACCAGCCCAATCGCGATCAGGGCGAACTCGGTGCCGACATCCACTATGCGACCCATAACGGCGACTTCTTCACACTTGCCTTCACCGGCTCCGGCGTAGAGTTCCTGTCCAACGCGGGTGAGAATCGCGCGGTCATCGACTTCTACCTGGATGGGGTCTACCGCGCTACCGTGGATATGCGCGCCGGCCAGGGCAGTCGGCAGCGGATGTTCTCGCTACTTGGCTTGCCCACTGGCCCTCATGTGCTGAAGGGGGTCAAGACCTACGGGACCTGGATGGAGATCGATATGTTCCGAGTCTATGAGCCTGCCCCGGACGCCAAGGGCCCAGGCAGTTATGTAGAGCTTTCATTCACCGGCACAGGGGTAGCGCTGATCGCCCCTCGCAGCCCTGATCAGGGCACTCTTGAGCTCTACCTCGATGGCGCGCTCGTTCGCAGAGCCAACCACTACAGCTCGGCAAGCCTGCCAGAGGCCGCCACCTTCCAGCTCGCCGGTTTGGCCTTTGGCCAGCACGTGCTGACAGTGGTAAACAAGACCGGTGACGTGCTTGCGGTGAGTGCCTTCCGCGTCTACAAGTAGAGACTCTGCGTCAGCCTGGGCAGCCTGCGCAGGGAAACCGCTCTCCAGTTCGAACCTTTCTCAAGCCTTGGCTCGAACTCGGAGGTTCCTTATGAAAGCTCTCCTGCTGCTCGCGATACTGTTCGTTGGTCTGTACAGGGCCAGTCTGGCCCAGGGTTTCGTCACCGCTGATGGTCCCAGGTTGCTGCTTGACGGCCAGGAATATCGCGCTATCGGCGTGAACCTTCCCCATCTCCACACCGCCTACAACGGCACCTGGCACCATAACGCCGAAAAATATGGCACTCCCGAGAACGCCCGGCAGGCTGTGATTGATGCGATTGAGGACGCAGAGCGAAGCAAAGTAGCCTTCATCCGATTTTTCGCGAATCCCGGCTATCCAATCGATATAGACAAGCTGTTCACCAGAGACAACGAGGAATACTGGCGTCAGTTCGACGAGGTCGTCGAGCTATGCCGCGCGCACAATCTCAAGCTCGTGCCCTCCTTCAATATGATGAGCACCTGGCACTGGTACTTCAACGAGCCCAGGCAGGCTCTGCTTGATCCAGGTTCAAAGACCCATAAAGCCTCTTACGACTATATCCGGCAGCTTGTGACCCGCTACAAAGACGACCCGGTAATCCTGATGTGGGAACTTGCCAACGAGGCGATGCTAGGCTGTGATGTGGATGTCGCAGGGCAGCCTGGAATGAACGCTGGCCTCTTTTCGCCGGGAGTCGAACCGCGCGAGCTCCAGACCCGCGAGGACTGTTTTACCTGGGACCTCTTGCTGCGCATCTATAAAGAACAGACCACTTTCATAAAGGCACTCGACCCTAATCATCTCGTGACCAGCGGCGATGCCAGCGTGCGCGCCGAGTGCACAAGCCGACGCGAGACCTTCCCCGATTTTAAATATCGCAGCGACACCTATCGTGAATGGATTGCCAACAACCTCGCCTCGCAGCCGGAGCCACTCGAGGTCGCCAGTTATCATATCTATGGCGGCCCTTCGGACACGACCTCCTGGGATGGCGCCTTCAAGCTGCCCCCGCTCGAGTTCTACAGAGGCCTCATACGCGCAACTCACGCGGCGCAGATGCCAGTCTTCATCGGAGAGTTCGGCCAGCACAATCCTTCCTTCCTGGAGGACCCGGAGGCTTCTTTCACGAGGGCGCTGATTGATCTGTTCGAGCAGGAAGAGGTTTCACTGGCGGCGCTTTGGGTTTGGCATTTCAACTGGCAGCCCGACCTGACCGTCAGCAGCGCCACCCACCCGCTACTCACCGAGCGCATCGCCGAGTTCAATCGCAAATATGCGGGGCTTGAGTAACTGGCCAGGCTACTTCAAAATGGCCCAGCTCTGCAGAAGAGCTACTCCGAGAAGAAACTGAGTGCAGTACTAGAAAGCAGGATAGTAACTCAGAGGCCCGTCCTGAGGACTTATCCCTGTGATCTCATCTCCGCGCCATCGGAAGATGTAGACGCGCCCTGAGGGCATACGCTCGACACTTTCCCTCTCGGGCAGACTGTAGGCAAGCACAACCTGGCTTTGCGCAGTCAGTTGCTTTCGCGCAATCGAGGCATACTGGCCAACGCGTTCGAGGGGCTGCTCAATACCGTCGATGGTCAGCTGCAGGATGACTCAGGCGCCCAGCCAGGCAGCCTGATCATCAGATTGGTTGGCTGGACAGGGACGACTGTCAACTCGCCGCGCTCTGCCCTGCGACTCGTCAGCGCAAGGTGGTCATCGGCATAATCGAAATGCAGATTGATCCAGCTTGTGCCTGCGGTGTGAGTGCAGATATGGTGATAGACATCACAGAGAGTATGAGTTACGGCGGCGGTAATATCTGGAGTGCAGCCCTTCCCCGAATGACATTCTCCATGGACACCCCAGGCCCCCAGATCGCGTCGCATAAAAGTGCCTTCGGGATATGCTTCGAACTCTTCCTGGCTCATCTGCATTGGAAGTAGTCGGCAGCGAACCAGGCGCTCCACATCGTCCAGCAGGTCTTTCTGGCCCGCGCGCAAGGCAAGCCAGAGCGCAAGCTGCACCGAATCGCCGGTGCTGGCAGGTTCTCCGACAGGATCGCCGTGATTATTGGGGAAGCGCATCATGCCCAAATCATGGGGAGCCCAGCCAGATTCTCTTACGATCTGCCCGCGCACTCCAAGCCGGTAGGTCGCTTCCACCGCCTCGACGAAACGAGGCTGCTCGGTAAGTAAACCATACAGAAGCAGGCCCCGGAGAGTGCCATGATAGGAATGGTTATGGCCGACATTCTCACTATCAAGTATCTCTGCCCTGACTTTGCCATCTGGACTTATCGTCTGGGCCAGGTGATGGTCGGCGATACGCTTTGCCAGGTGTAAGACCCGGTCTTCTCCAGTGGCTTCATACAGCCAGACCAGGGCTTCCAGACTCCGCCCACTGGTCGCAGTAGCGTCAAACCAGCCCTCGCGCCTGGGTTCTGTGTGGGAGGGGTCAGTGGTCAGCGGGGCAAGGCCCCAACTACCCAACCGGGTGAAATCGAAGCTGCCATCCGCCTGCAGGGCGCGGTTCATTGCTTCGACCAGCCGCAAGCCTGCCTTATAAGCTGCCTGGCTTCTCCTATGAGAGACCAGCCCGCCCCAGGCAAGCAGGCTTTCGCGGAAATTGTGCGGATTGATGCACCCACCCCGCTCCGGTGGAGCAATCAGCAAAGCATCGGGATTGGCTGTCAGCCGCTGGAGATTACCCAAAGCAGCCGCTTCGAGTTCGAGGGGTATCTCAAAGCCGAGGGTCTCTTCCAGTCGAAGCACCGCATCCCACCAGCGGCCCAGGTCATGGGCTACCTCATACCCTTTGGTTGGCAGAAAGCCGTCCTCCGGGTCGAGTATCGCCAATAACGACTGTCCGGCCAAATGGAGAGGGGCTCGCAAATCCATAAACTCACCTTTGTCAGAGGAGGTTGCTTCAAGTCAGACTGCTCTGAGCCGCAAGTTCGCCGCCGGCGACGAGGTGCCTCCCAGGTCGTCAGTCCAGGCTGGCGTCCGCATAACCCACATGCTGCCCTGAGCGCGCGAAGGGGGCCTGGCGCTTGCCGACCAGCGCTTCGGCGCGCTCCATATACCACTGCCCTTGCTTGTAATTGGCAAGCTGGATCACTGGCAAGGTCACAGGCTGCTCCCCCATCTCCCCTGCCTCTTCAAAGCTGCTGCTGAAGACCACCTTTTCGACGCCAGCCTCTGATACAGGCCCGCCTGACACGTCATCGAAGTAGACGATTGGTCTGGCATCAGGGGCTGCGTCCGGCGCCATCAGGCTGCGGCCGCGCATCGAAAACACGTAGAAGGTCATCGCGCGGTCGCTGAAGGGGATGTAGTTGGGATAGTCGAGCTCCAGGCCTTTCAAGTCAAACTTCCTGGAAAGCCCTGGCCCCTCCACTGTGAAGCTGCAATACTCGCGAGTTGCGAAATCCGCCTCGGTGCGAAATCGGTACCAGCTCCCCGGCTTTAGTGGCTGGCCGAGGTCGAGCAGCTTCCAGGTGCGGTCTTTGCTTGGAGTGCCGGCCCTGGTGGCCTCGGTGCCAGTCGCCACCCACACCGTGCCGGTGCGCTGCAGGCCGACAAGCGCCATCCAGTCGCCCCCCTTGATGTAGAGCGGATTGGCGACCCCTTCGACAAATTCCTGGTCGATGCCAAAGATCACATCGTCAGGCAAATCAGGCTCGAAATACACGTAAGCCTGCACGAAAGAGCGACCAGGCTGTTTCAGGAAGGCTTCGATGGCCTGCCCTTCGCTTAGCAGGGCGACCGCGCAACTCAGTCTAGAGTCTCTCTTATGACTCAGTCCTAGCCCAACCAGCAACAAACAAGCGGCCAGCAGCAGTAACATCACTTTCTTCTTCCTCGGCAGGCGCATAAAAAAGCCCATCCAGACCTCTCAGGCAAGTGGATTTCCTTGTCAGTTCACTCACGCCTGAATAACGCCGCCACGAAGCCTGCGGTTTCATCGCAGCCTGCGCGCGGCGGCTCGGTCTCCAGTCGCTCTAACTCCGGCCCCTGATAGAGCGTCGAGGCGCAGCGCTCCAGCCGCAGCCCGGCGTTTGCGGCAAAAGCCGTAAGCTGCTCCAGGCTGAAGAAGGTCGCCTTCGAGTAGTAGTGATGGCCTGCTGCGCCTTTGGCTGCATACAGCTTGCCCCAGGCGCTGCCCGCAGGGACGAAGCCCAGTATCACCGCGCCTCCCGGCTGGGTGACGCGGGCGGCTTCTTGCAACAAAGCTTCGGGCTCCTCACAAAAACAGATAGTGACGATAACCAGCACTGCTCCGAAGACCTCATCGCCAAAAGGCAAAGTTTCACCCATCGCCTGGACCACTTTCAGATTGCGTTTTACACTGAACTGAAGCGCGCCTCGCGCCGGATCAAGCCCAGCGTCCACTCCTAGTGCTTCACCGAAACGCCCAGTCCCCACGCCGATCTCGAGCCAGGGCCGCGCAAGGCCGCTGGTGAGCTGGCCCAGGCAGGCAAGCTCCAACTCGAAGAGCACTCGGCCTTCAGGCGTCTCAAACCAGGCGTCATATCGCGCTGCTTCGTTATCGAAAAGGTCACTGCTCCTTGTACTCATTTCCTTGGCCTGCCAGGTAAGAGGATTCTTGATCGACAGTTTTGAAAATCGGGCTGGGCGTAAACTAGGTGTTATTTACACAAGCTTTCATGCTATCCTGTCGGCAAACGAAAATATCCTGACGCTTGGTCAACTAAGGTATGAGGCTTGTAGATGAAAGCATCACTGGAATGTCTGCCCTGTTTTGTGCGTCAGTCGCTCGATGCCATCGCGATGGCTACCGACGATGAGCAGCTTCGCCTGCAATTTTTGCGCGAGGTGCTTGGCTGGCTCAGTGAATGGGAACTGGAGCTCTCGCCCCCCATCATGGGCCAGCTTGTGCATCGCCGGGTGCGCGAGATTACCGGCCAGGCCGATCCTTACCGTAAATCAAAACAGGCCCACACTCAACTGGCTCTGGCTCTGCTTCCTGCGCTTCGAGAGCGCGTAGCGGCCTCCGACAACCGGCTCGAGACCGCTTTGAGACTGGCGGTCGCCGGCAATGCCATTGACCTGGGAGTGAAATCGTCCATCAGCCTTGCCGAAGTGCAGGTCGCGCTCGAAGAAGCCCTCCAGGCCCCTCTGGGTGGCGATCTGGCTGCTTTTCAACGCGCCACAAGTGAGGCTGCAACCCTCCTCTATCTGGCCGATAACGCTGGAGAACTCGTTTTCGACCGCTTGCTCATCGAGGAACTTGCCGCGCTGGGCGGGCAGATAACGGTGGCAGTCAGAGGCGCGCCTGTAATCAACGACGCCACTCTGCTCGAGGCGCGCGAAAGCGGCATTTTCGAGGTAGCCAAAGTTGTTGACAACGGTTCGGATGCCCCAGGCACTCTGCTTGAGGAGACCAGCCCAGCTTTCCAGCGGGCTTTTGCCGAGGCGGACTTGATTATCGCCAAGGGCCAGGGCAATTTCGAGTCTCTAAGCGAGGTCGAGGCGCCGCTGTTCTTCCTGCTAAAAGCCAAATGTCCCGTAATAGCCGGCCATCTGGGACAGTCCGTTGGCTCTTATGTGCTGGCGCCCTCGCCCTGGTGGGCCAGAGCCTCGGTAGCGCAGGCGCTCTGAGAAGCTACTGCCCTCCTGGCATCCGCTAGTCCTGCTCAGCCTGCTCGAGCGAGACTGCCCGGTCGAAGAGTTTTAGCAAATGGTCGCGGATATCCTCCGGCCAGTCGGAAATCAGCTTGGCAAGAGGGCTTCTGCTGCGCGCATAGAGGGCCCGAGAGGCCTCTTCGAAGTCCGGCAGATCGCCCGCCATCGCCCACATAAACTTGCCTGCCGCCTCGAGCGCCAGTCTGGAGCGCTCTTTGGCGGGCTGAGAGCGCATCGCCTGTTCTACCAGCTTGCGCAGGGCGGCGGACTTCCCGCTTGGCTGGCCTTCGAGCCATTCCCAGTGCCGCGGAAGCAAGGACACTTCGCGACTGGTCACTCCCAGCCTGGGACGACCAGGGCCGAAGCGCTCAGGATTTGCGTCTTGCTGGACAAAACGCGCATCATCGGCCAGGCGCGCAAGTACTTCCTCTGGGGCGCCGCGGAAATCAAAATCCAGCAGCCTGCCTGTCGAATCATCGAAGACCAGCACCGGCGCCTGCTCGCCCTCATCAATCGCAAGCTTGGCTGCGAGTACCGTCTCGCCCAGGCTTCCCGAGCCAACGAGCTGGGTGCCGGCAAAGGCCACATAGGTCTGCTCTGCGCTCATTAGTTTCTCCCGACCACTTTGATTGGGAGCAATATTACCCAGTATAAATACAATTAGTCAATTATTACTGGGTAAAAAAGCGCACGGAGAGGGAGAGGGGCAACTTGCTCCTGGCTAGGCAAGCCCTCTCGGCTTGTTAGCCAAAGGGCGACGCCCCAGCCACCAGGTCAATTCTCCTCGATATCGAACAAGAAGGTGCAAGGATGTTTCCCGCCGCTACTCAGCGCAGAGGAGCGCACTGTGCAGGAGAGTCGACAACCCAGTGCGATTTGCAGGTGGTGCTTTACATGCCCGCCGCAGCAATAACAATAGGTGATGGAGACCGGCTCCTTTGCTTTACTAAGGCAGACGCAGCCGTAGGTTGCTTGCCCCTCGGGGGCAAAGCGGACGAGGATGCGGCCGTCAGCCTCTCTGGTGACACTGTGGCCGAAGACGAACCGGGTTTCGTTCGCTGCCGCGATGCGTTCCTCAAGTGTTGCGTGCTCCTTTGCGATTGCCTTACTGAGCTGCAACCTTTTCCCGCCGAGACAACAAGCGCACTTCTCGAGCACAGCGTGTCGGGTCGCGGCATCGAGCTGCGCATCCATGCGGCCCATTGCCTCCCGCATCCAGGCTGCCTTATGCTCCGGCGACGCGCCCCGTAAAAGCAACTCGCCACCAGCGAGGAGCTGGTCTCTTAGCTCTTCTGCCACTCCTAATGCTTCCAGGCTGTTCGCCAGTTGGCGAACCCGTCCATGCTCATATTCCGGCATACAAATCGCCCTCCTGCCGGCAAGTATAGGCTTGATAAGGCCACTTATCGATGTTCTTTCCTCACCCTCTACTCCTGACTACTTCACCTGGAAGCACTACTAATCCTTCTGAAAAAGTTGACAATATTTACTGGGTAATATTAGCTGCGGCGTCAGCTAAAAAAAAGCCTACTGAGCTGCTTTCTCTGCCACGACCATCAGTTCGAACTCATCCAGTTTGATGGCGCGCTTGCCCCACTCACCCGCGGTGCCACCCCACAGGTGCAGGACGGAAAAGCCCGCGAGCTGGAAGAGCAGCTTGAGTTCGGTGGGCGTGAAGGAGCGCTCTCGCAATAGGAGCGGGGGCTCTCCTTCACCAAGTGGGAATTCGGTGACAGTGCTCATCGTCAGTGGATCGAATAGCCCCTGCTCGACGTCTTCGTCCGAGCGCTCCCGGATCATCTTGAAGGCACTGAGCGCGTTGAAGACCGCCTTGCCGCCCGGCTTCAGGCAGCCGTGGAGGTTGCGCAGGATGGCGAGTGGTTGCTCGATGGGGTCGTCGGTCGCGCCCAGCAAGCCGAAGGAGCCCTCGCACAGGCATATAGCGGCGTCGAATTGCTTGTCCAGCGCGAAACTGGTCGCGTCGGCCTGAATCCACTGGACTTCGACCCCTGCGTCCTCGGCTTTGGCGCGCGCCTGGGAGAGCATCCCGGAGGAGATGTCCAGGCCCGTAACCGCTAAGCCACGCTTCGCGAGCTCGACGGAGTGGCGACCTGTGCCACAACCGACGTCCAGAAGAGAAGCACCAGGGGCAAGCTGGAGCAGGTGAAGCAGAAACTCCACCTCGTTTGCCGTGTTTTGGGTGAAGCAGAGCGCGTCGTATTCGGGCGCTTCGATGTCGTGGAACTGCTGCCAGGCGTTGTTGCTAGTTTCCATAGGGAGTCCTCTTCTCGTCCAGAGCTAACCTCACAAGCACGGGCAATCTATATCAGAGACGGCCGCGGCCGGCAAGTATAGGCTTGGTAAATCCCTTTATCGATCTTCTTTCCTCATCCTGGACTCTCTGCCACTTTGATTGGGAGCAATATTACCCAGTATAAATACCAATAAGACTATTATTACTGGGTAAAAAAGCGCACAGACAGCTCTCCCTCATGCCAGTACCAGCAGGGGGTGCGCGATTCAAGCGCTGCCTCAAGCCCGTTTGCCAGGATCGCCTGCCTGCCCTGCACCTCAACAGCTACTGGCTTCTGGGGCCAGCGCCCGCTGAAGACATAATCGCCTGCTGGCAGGTCTACCACCAGTTCGACCGCGCCTGGCTTGTTTTCTCTCAGCCTTGCCGGCCCCTGCCCCTGGGGCATATGGAAGACGCTTTGAGCGGGTACCTGGCCATTATATTCCGGATACGCGAAATTGGCCGTCTTCGGGTCGTAAAGCTCATGGGCAGCACAATAAGCATAGGTCGAGTCCACGAGCCTGAGGGCGCGCTGCTGTAACTGGGTATCTCCCTTCACGACAGCCCACTCGAAAAGGCGACGACCGAGGGCCACCCAGTTGAACTCGAGCCCCCAGGGCTGCTCTTTTTCGCCAACCAGCAGCAACCCATCGCGCTCGAAGAGTCTGGAAGCAATCCAGCCCTCGATACAGGCATCCGCCGCCTGCTTGTACTGCTCCTCGCCCGTGTCGAGATAGTATTCTCTGAGAGCCGAGAGCGAGGCCAGGGTGGTGTGCAGGCCATACCAGCTATCTACGCCCCACCCGCCCTCGGTATTGGCGTCCAGCCAGACGGCACAGAAGCCGCCCTCTTGTTCGGGGCGTTGATTTTGCTGGACAAGAAACTCCATCGCGCGCTTGCCGAAGGCCAGATACTCCTCTTTGCCTGTGAAGCGGTAAAGCCTGAGCAACTGGAAGGCCAGTTCCGCGACGTTTTCGGCCCTTACCGGGTAGTCACGGTAGATAAAGGCTCCCTCTGGCCCAAGTGGATTATGGGCAAGCCGCGAGAAGGGCGCCTCCAGGCTGAAAGGACTGACCTGGCAGACATACCGCGCCGAATGTTCAGCCCGCGCCAGGGCGCTGACATCGCCCGTGGCCTCAAAAAGCACAAGCTCGTTGCGCAGGCCGGTCAGCCCGGCCGAACAGAAATCCGACGCCAGACCGTAAAGTTCGGCCCGCCGCCAGTAGTCGCCGCAAGGCGTCAGCAGTTCCTCGGCCTGGAAATTGCCGACGTTGCTCATAAACTCAAGCAGTCGCTCATCACCTGTCAGCCGATACCAGTCCTGCATTATGTCGAGGGTCGGACTTTCAAAAATCCAGTGATGATCGAACTCCAGCAGCGCATCGCCCAGGCCGTGGAAGCCCCTGCCAAGCCGCGCCAGGTTACGCGCCCAACTGTAGCTCGAGTCCTGACTCGACCAGACGCGCCAGGCCTCAGAAGCCCTTACGAGCAGCAGGTCAGACCGCTCCTCGGGCTGGCGTTTGCCCTCTGAACCCGGCAGCCAGGGCCATTGGCCCTCGATGTTTACTGTTGCGGGCCAGGATTCAACCTGAAGCTCAGGCCTTCTGGCCAGGGCGCGTTGCCAGCGGCTTGCCAACCGGCCTGAGTGGAACAGGCCCTTCGACCACCTGGATTTGCGCCGGCGTCGGAAGCACGAGGAAAGCCCAGTTGGCGAGCTCCTCAGCGCTAGTAAGGGTAAGCAAACCGGAGCGATACACCTCGGGCAGATGACTGATTGCGAAGCGCTGGGCGGCCGCAAGCTGGGTAGCCAGGCCGGCTTCGCCCTTGCCGGCGGGCACCAGGATGAAGGCGAATCCGGTTGGCGAGCTGACCTTGGCGGCTTTGAATCTGAAAGCCAGTTTGCGCCCCTCGGCCGTTAGCTCGGAGATATTGCCTGTTAGGGGCATCGCCAGGAGTTCAGTGTCATCCCAAAGCAGGCGCTCGGGCAGGCCGGCGCCAGTCGCTTCAAAGGGCTGGTTGAAGTTGAACTGGTAGGAGAACTCGACATCCCTCAGCGCGCCAGCCTGCGGGCGCAGGATAAAGGCATACAGCAGGGCGTTCTGGCCAATCGGGAAGACATAATTGACGCACAGCCACTCGGGCTGCTCTCGCTCCTCGGTAAAGACGCGGATCCACTGGTAGAGGGACTCCTCAGCGTTCATATGAGTGCCGCGCACCGAATAGCACAGGCGTAGGTCGCCGTTGCGCGCAAGCTTTGCCGTGCGGTTATTCCAGTCAAGCTGGCCAGAACTGTTTTTGAGGATATCTACCGCCTTGCCTTGCTCCGGCTTGACGAGCAACGTGCTCTCGCCAAAGGAGCCCAAATCTCCAAGCAGCACCTTGTGGAGTGGCGCCCCTCCGATTACTCCGCGCCAAAAACTGAATTGATCGCGCTGGAGGGTCGTCTCCACCTCGGGCACAGGCCAGGGGGTATCCCACGGCGCCCCGGCAAGCAGACTGACGACGTTTGCGGCCGTGTCGGCAGGCTCGACGCAAGGGCCAAGATAGCCAAGCTGACCAGCGCCTACCTTCACCAGCGCGGCATCAACGAGGCGCTCGCCCTCTTCGGGGTGATATTCGAGCAGGGAGAGATACTCGTTATTCCAGTCCTTCAGCAGTTGCAGCCTGATGCCTCGCTCTGCGCTGACAGGATGGAGCCCAAGCCGCTTCCCAAGCCTGGACTCCCAGTTGGAAGTGTGAGGCGCCAGGCCCGAGGTATGAGGCTCGATATTGCAGTTTGCGACGGTTATCCACTCATCCCAGATACGCTGCAGGTCCAGATCAGTTATCTCGCTAGCCAGCGGGCCGGGCTGCGAGATACGTAGTGGCAGCCCTTGGCCAACCCAGATAAAGCGCGCCCCCTTAATCAGCAGCTCCTCCAGCGGGATGGAGCGGCGCGTTGGGCCTTGCCACCAGGAGGTCGGGGGAAGACAGTCCACCCCCATATAGGGCAGCGTGTAGAGTCGCGAATGGTCGTAGATTTCCCCATCGCCGTCAGGGTCCACGAGGACATCGGGGGCCGCATTGCCTTCATGCGCGACAATAATCAGCGTATAAGCTTTCTTGCCCCCGGTCAGCGCGCCGAGGCCCACTGCATCAACCGCAAGAGGGGCGAGCTTTGCTGCTTGCAGCTCCGCCTCGAGGGTCTTTACGAGTTGGAACTCCTCCTCTAGTGTAATAACGCTCATCCGCGAAGAGGTACAGCTTCTCGGGCGAGGCGACTGCCAGGCTAGAGCTCAGCACCAGGGCAAAGGCCAGTATTGCCAGCGCGCCAATCAGACTCGAAATCCTGCCAGAACGCATCAGAAGTCCCCTTTCCGTTTGGATATGACTGTTGTGAGGTCGCGCTTCCACTCGCCATCCAGCCTGCGAAGGCCGGTCTGGTCGGTGGCGGTGTCCTGATAGGCCCACATCCACCAGCCCGCGAAGCCGTACTCATCGCCTTTGGCGAAGTGCCAGCGCAGCACTTCGGCCTCCGAAAGCGCGCTCTTGTCGAGGATAGTCCCTTCCAGGCTATGGCCTGCGCCTTTGAAATCCGTAGAGATAATCGGCGCGGAATTGCCTTCCGCAAGGATCCGGACGATTTCGCTGAGATAATAGACGCCATCGGGCGCAGGGTCACAGCAGGGATAGGTGCTCATCACCCAGTAATCAGGGGGCAGGCGCAGGTCGGCCACGAGCCACCGGTGCACGTTGGAGAAACTGCTTAGCCGCGCCAAAGGCGGCTTGGCGCTCCAATACGGCGTGTCGGCGAAGATTGGAAGCATTATCGGCGAGCCGACGGGGCGCTTGGCGGCAGCAAGGACGCGCGGCCAGATGTATTTGAGGAAGCGCTCGGTGTACTGGCCAATTTCCGGCTGCTCGGGGAAGTCCCAGGTGACCGGCTCCGCGCCGCCCCAGTGGTAGTTGCCCATCGGCACCCAGAGGGCAATAGCCTCGGGATGCTTGACCCTTGTCTCGACGTACTGGACTAGCTGCGTGTACCAGACGGCCGCCTCGCTCCAGGGAGTGTCATCGGGCTCGGGCCACCACTCGGAGGCGCCGATATGCTGGGCGGTATCCACGCTGAAAGGGATCCACTGGTTGGTCGCGAGGTCCACCTCGACGCTGACGCCGAGGGTATGGCAGTAGTCGAGGAAGTCCACCAGATTATCCAGCGTGCGCAGATTGGCCCATTCGGCGGCGTCCTTCGCCTCATCGCTCGGGGAAAGGCCCGGCTCCCTCAGCGTGTAGGGGATAAGCACCATCACGTCGAGGAAGTTGATGCCTGTCTCGCGCACCAGGTCGGCGAGTTCGGCGTTGACACGGTCGCGGATCAGGTGATAATCCACCAGCCAGTGGCCGCTGCCGGGTGGGACAGGCGAGGTTGGATTAAAATGCACGCCGGCCAGCTCGCGAGGCTCAGGGGCGGGCGGTATGGGAAGCTCCCCCGTCCCCACTTTCAGGCCCAGCAAGCCAAGGGCCAGCGCGAGCAGCAGCAACACAGGACCGGGCGCTGTCGCAGGTGTCATAACTCGACCCCCTGCCCGGCGGAGCTCTGCCTGCACGGCGGCGACATCCACTTCACGCGGCGTTGTCCCGGTCTTCGCGGCGATTGCGGCGGCGGCGCCAGCTCCCTGCCCCACGACCAGCGTCTGCACCATCGCGCGCAGCAGCCAGGGGTTCTCCGAGCTGACACTGCGGCCGCAGCCGACCAGCAACCCGTCCACCTCGCGCGGCACAAGGCAGCGGTACGGCACGTCAAAGGAATCAGCTCTCAGCACCTGCGAGGCCCACGCGCCAGCGCCGGGGTGCTTTACTACTGCGTCCCAGCCGACCAGCCTGCCGATGGCGTCGGGCTGGCGAACACCGGCGCCCATACATTCGGCGGTGAAGGAGAAGTCGCCATCCAGATAGCGCGAGACGCGCACGCCCAGATTGGTCGCTGTGTCGGCCAGGAAGGCCCGCTCGAAGCCTGGGAGGTACTTCCGATAGACGTCGGTGAGGGTGGCGGCCATCTCGCGCCCGTCTCCAAGGCTTGCGCTGATGAGGGTCGGGTCCAACCCGTCGAAGTGGGTGAAGCCCGTGATGACGTGAACGGTACCGGTCTGGCGCAGCGCGTGCATCTGGCAGGCGTCGGTGGTGTCCTGCAGGCCAACGCGAGCAGGCAAGGCGCCCTCAGCCTTCGCGCGCTGGAAGGCCTCGAGTTGCATCCCGCCCCCGTGGGGGAAGAGGAACGTCCCGCAGTCATCGTATTGAGCGAGCGCCTCGGTCAGGCTCCAGTCCACGTCCATGTACTCGGGGAACTGGTCAGGATGGGCGCGGAAGAAGCCGACGAAGGCGTCTACATCCACGTTGCCCAGGCGGAAGCAAAGGCTGTGGCTGCCCTGCTCAAATACCCGCAGGGGCGCGCCGGAAGTAGCGGCAATATCGGCATCGGCTGTGCAGTCCACCACCACGTCCGCCAGCAGCGCCTGGCGGCCGGTCTTGGTTTCCACCACGACGCCCTTGACCGCGCTGTCCTCAACGAAGGCCGCGGCCCCGCAGGCCTGAAGCAGCGTCTGGGCGCCGGCCTCCGCTACCAGCCTTTGCAACACCAGCTTGCCGGCCTCGAGGTCGTAGATGATATGCCCCTTGTGATTGCGCCATCTGAGGCCGTAACCGGTGGCCTCGGCCAGCCTGTCAGCGACCTCCAGCGCAAGGCCAGTCGTACCGAGTCTGCCCTCGGACGTGAAGAAGCTGTTGAAGACGCTACAGCACAGCCCCGCCGTCGCGACTCCGCCGAGGAAGGCATTGCGCTCGACCAGCAGGGTTGTTGCACCAGCGCGCGCGGCCGCCGTGGCCGCCGCAACTCCGCCCAGGCCCCCTCCCACGACCAGCACATCCCACTTGCCGGCAACGGGTACCTCTCTCGCCTCTTCCCGGATGCTGTCGGGCATCATCCTTGCGCCTCCATCCAGCTTTTGACAGCCTCGAAACGCGCCTGCGGGATAGGCAGGCCATCCGCCCCGAGCCAGAGGCAGAAGTTCGCTTCGCGCAGTCGGGGCGTGTAGAGGGCCTCCAGCGCCGCCGGCAAGGTTGAAACTGGCGCCATACAGAAGATCGCGGGGTCGAGGATGCCGATGATTACGAGGTCCTCTCCCAGCGCGTCAAGCGCCTCGTCCCAGGGCGTATTGCCAACCGGTGGGGGCGTCAGCGCGTGGATGCCGTCCATCCCGGTCTGCTTGAAATCTTGCAGCAGGTCGCGCACATGGCCGCACATATGCACCAGGGCGACCTTGCCGGCTTCGTGGGCGAGGGAGCAGAACTCTTCCACATGAGGCAGGTTATACTTGCGGTAGACCTCGGGGCTGATGTAGTAGGTGCTGGTGTTTTCGCACAGGATTAGCACCTCGACAGGCCCTTCGGCAAGCAGCCGGAAAGCCTCGCGGTGCTTCTCGTGGATGGTCTCAATCAGGCCCTCCATCTCGACAGGATAATCAGCCAGCAAGTAGTAAAACTGTTCTGTCCCAATCTCGGTCTCGAGCAGCAGCGGGAGGGTCGAAGGCCCCCAGAACCGCGTCACGATGCCCGCCTCGCCGATCAGCCCGTCCAGCGCTGCAAGCACTGGAGTGTCATCGCGAGCAACATAAGAGGCGCCTTCCCAAAGCTCGCGGTACAGTCGAAGCGACTCGAGCGAGTCTACTGGATATTTGACCGGATGGGCGAGCCTGTGGGCCGAGGTCAGAGTGCCTCTGGGGGTAATGAGTTCTCTTATTGTGGTGTCGCCCTCGAGGCGCCAGCGCTCTTCGACGCCCTCAGGCCAGCGGCGCTCGGGCGAGGCGAAGGCATGAGGGGTGTTCCAGCCATCCAGCAGCAGCACGTCGCAGCCGAGGTGCTTGTAGAAATCGATGCCGCCGTTGCCGCGCAGCTCCTCCGGCAGCAGGCCGAGGGTGTAGCCATCAACCAGCGTAGTCCAGCTCAGCCCCTCGAAAGGCTGTTTGCGCAGCAGAGCGTTTATCCGCTCGCGATTCGTCAAGGTTGGTCCTCCCGGAGCAGAATCAGGAAGTAGGCTTTCACGCCTGGGCGTGGAAATCCTGCTCTGGGCGCGTTTTCAGGCTTTTATTGCGCGCCCCAATCCGGAGAGTGCCGATGCAACTGAGCAACGTCCAGCTTGAAGTCAGCCTGAAGCCCTTCAAAGCCCTCTCCGAGGAGGGCCTGCGAGCGGTCTGTCGGACTCTGTTCGAACAGTGGCTGCCTCTCTGTCGGACTTCCCGGCAGGTCTCGGTGCTGCTTTGGGCGGCTGACGGGTCCGAGATACTGGACTATCAGGGCGATCTGAGCGCCGAGTTTGAGTGGGCCAAATGGGTCGGTGTGGCCAATCCGCGCGCCGAGAAGCCCAAAGGCCCGAAGGGCGAGGCCGTCCATCATAGCCCGCGGCTTTATATCGAGCAGCCGCCTTCCTGGACCTATGGCGACCTGAAGCGCCTGATTGGCCTGCTTAAAGAGGTCGGCGCTGAAGTGACCGGCCTGCCCGTCCGGGTTGGCGCGACCTTCGACCCGGGGCCGGAATTTGCGGTCTCCAGCTTCAAATACGAACGCCACCCCGAGTTATGTCCCGGCGAGACGATGGGCAAGGGGAGTTTTGCCGTCTGCTATGCCACTTTGCACGGTGACAACCACAAGTACGCCACCTTCCCCGAAGGCATCCCCGAGGGCACGCCCTTCGGCACTTTCCTCGGCCGGCAAGCGCGCTGTTTCATGGAGGAGCTGGGCTATGATTATCTGTGGCTTTCCAACGGGTTTGGCTTCGGATTGGAGCCCTGGGGGCTGAGGGGCGCTGTGTTCAACGGGAAGAAGTTCTTCCCAGAGCGCGCCGAGGCAGTTAAAGAAGGCAGTCTTGCTTTCTGGAAGGCGCTCAGGGACGAACTTGGCGACCTGCCGCTCGCTACCCGCGGGACCAACCTCTCGACAGGGATGGACCTGGCCTCCGACGGGGTGCCGCTACGAGAGCTGTATGCGGGTGGATTCAATTTTGAGCCGCCGCCCAACTCGCCCTGGGCCGCGCTCAACGGCGATTTCGGTCTGGAACTCATCGGCTGGATGTCTCATATCGCAGAGCTGCCAGGGAGGGACTACCCCTTCAGGTTTTATATCCACGACCCGTGGTTCCTGAACAGCCCCTGGCTGGACAGATATGGCCGGCAGCCCCATGACATCTACCTGCCCCTCGCGGTCAGCCGGATCGATGCGGCAGGCGAAGTGAGCACGCCCAACTCGCAGCTCTTGCTGACAGTGGATGACTCTCATGGCGAGTTGCCGGACCAGGTGCCGCAGGAGGTCCTCCCCCATCTGCTGGACGCCTGGCGCACCGCCCCTGATGAGCCTGGACCGCTGGTGTGGGTTTATCCCTTCGCCGAATACCACGAGTGGACTTTTGGCTCTCCGGACCGCATCGAGGAGGTCTTCTTTGGCGACTGGTTTATGCGCGGCGCGGTAAACGCTGGCCTGCCGCTCAACACTGTCATCAGCACGACCAGCCTGCCCTCGGCGCTTGGGCGGCTCGCGGAGTCCCTCCTCGTCAGCCCCGTGCCGGATGCCGGCAGCGCGTGGGAAGAGGCACTTCTCGGTCACGTAATTCGCGGTGGGAAAGCACTGCTGTATGGCCCGCTCGGTCACGCGGGGCCGGAACTACTTGAGGCGCTGCGAGTGGATTTGACCGCGCCACTAGAGGGCGACTTTGAGCTGGCGCTTGCCTGCGAGCAGGACCTGACCGAGACGACGCCCTTCCCCACGAGGCTTGCGCACTCGGCTTTCCTCTCAGGGGGCGGGCTGGAGGCTGAGCCGCGCGAGGGTGCCGCTCCACCGTTTGCCGCTTCGACCCAGGACGGAGCGCAGCGAGTCGCAGCAACGCTCGCTCAAGTGGGCGAAGGGACGCTGGCCTGGGTGCGCGGGACGGTGGCCTGCGACCCCGAGCGGACTACCGGTCATCTCCTCGTCCCGCTGGAAGCCGAACAGCTTCTTCCCCGCCGAGATATTGATGCGGTATGCGCTGGCCCAGCTTGGGATTCAACTGTTCGCTGACCGCGATTCACCGCGCCAGAGACCGCCTCTTGTGACCATCTCGCGCAACCAGGGGGCCTGGTATTTTGCGGGCTACAATCCTGACACGACGGTCGGTCTGCGCCTGCGTCTGCCCGAGGGGGCGCCCCTCTTCATCGGCTGCGAGACACGCCTGGTGGAGGGTCGCACCGCCCACTGCCTGCCGCGCGCCTGGCGGCACGAGTGTCGTGTCTTCATCAGCGAGCAGCCATCGGGGTTGCTCTCGTGCGTCGAGCAGTTCGCGGGAGAGGTGGGCATACGCCGTCGGCTGCGCATCACGGGGCTCGAAAACGCGACGGTGCGATTCTTCCCAGTGCCTGGGACCGAGGCCGAGGTGCAGTTGCTTCGTAGTCCAGTCCACCCCTATATGGAAGGCGACTTCCTCACGCCGGAGCGCGAGGGCAAGGCGCTTCTGGCCCGCAACGTGACGGGCGAACTGCTGATATCGTGGTGACCCAACCGTCCCAGAAGGAGTGCTGAGCAATGCAAATCGCGCGTCGCAAGCCGCTTACCGCCAAAGTTGGGCTGTTCGCAGTCGGATTGGACACCTACTGGGGCCAGTTCCCAGGCCTGCTCGAGACACTGCTTGGGTACCTTGCCGATCTTGAAAGCCAGCTCCAGGCGCGAGGGGTCACGGTGACCAATTTCGGGATGGTAGATAACGCTGAAGCCGCCCAGGCCGCGCTGAGGCGGATGAAGGCCGCGGACCTCGATCTCGTTTTCTGCGATATGGTCACCTATGCGACCTCCTGCACTGTCGCGCCAATCCTCCGCAATCTCGATGTCCCTCTCGTACTTGTCGCTCTGCAGCCCCGGTCTCGGCTGGACTATGAAAACGCGACTATCCGGATGCAACTGGAGAACGACAATATCTGCTCGTTGCCCGAGTTCGCTGGCGTAGCGGTCAGGCTGGGCAAGCAGGTGCCTCCAACAATTATCGGCACTCTCCACGAAGACCTTGAGGCTCAGCGCGAACTCACCCGCTGGTGCAGCATCGCCAAAGTGCTTCACGACCTCAAGGGCGCGCGGATTGGCCATTTCGGCCATCCCCTCGAGGCGATGCTGGATATGCACACCGACCCCACCGCGCTGACCGCGGCCTTCGGACTGCATGTCGTGCAGACTGAACTAGACGATCTGGAGCGCCTCCACCGCACTGTCACCGATGCCGAGGTCGAGGCGAAGCGCGGCAGAGATACTCGGAAGTGTTCGACACCCCTGATCCGGGCGCTGATGCGCTGGCCACGAAGCTCACCGAGGCCGACCTTGCAGCCGCCGCCAGAGCCGCGGTGGCCCTCGACAAGTTTGTGGAAGAATTTCACCTGGATGGCCTGGCCTATTATTACAAGGGGGAGGCCGGCAGCGAACGCGAACGACTGGCCGCAAGCCTTATTGTCGGCAACTCGCTGCTGACGGCGGGCGGTTTCCCGATGTGTGGCGAGTCCGACCTGAAGACCTGCGTTGCGATGCTGATAATGGACAGGCTCGATATCGGCGGCAGTTTTGCAGAGCTCCATCCCGTGGATTTTGCTGGCGATTTCGTGCTGGTCGGGCATGATGGGCCCCATCACCTCGCGGTTGCGGACGGCAGGCCCAAACTGCGCAGCCTCACCAAATATCACGGCAAGCCAGGCGCGGGCGCCTCGGTCGAGTTCAAGCTGAAGGAAGGCCCCATCACGATGCTGGGGATTACGTCCACCTTCGAGGGGCGCTTCAAGTTCGTCATCGCTGAGGGCGAATCGCTGGCCGGCCCCATCCCCGCCACGGGCAACACCAACACGCGCGGCCGCTTTGCCCCTGATGTAAGGAGCTTCCTCTCGGCGTGGATTGCGGAAGGCCCCACGCATCACTTTGCGCTGGGCATCGGCCACGAAGCGGCTACCCTGGCACGCCTGGGCGAGGCGCTCGGTATCGAGTCGGTCGTGGTCACGCCCTAGCGCTACTCGGGCGGCAGCGCGACGCCCTCCAGATTAAGGCCGATTGCCACCTGCCCTTCGGCTCGGTTGTCGATTGCCTCCAGGCCAGCGAACTGGTTGCTGGTGAGGATTGCCGCCTTCACCGCTGGCTCGAGCACAATCTGGGCGGGCTGGGTATCCTGAAAAAGACACCCCGTCACGGTCAGGCGACCGCCTTCAGCGACCAGTCCCGCCGGCGCGTGAGCGCAGCGCGGGTCTATTGCCCTGAAATGGCAGTTGGAGAAAGACACAGGCCCCTCTCCGGCGAGTCTGCCAAACCGCACGCCCTTGGTTCCATTCATACTGCCTGCCAAAGTGCAGGCGGTAAACTTGACAGGCCCGGTGTTGGTCGCCGAGACATTGATCTCGCCGTAGAACTGACAGTTGACGAAGCTCGTGCCCATCGTGGCCATCGTGGAATCCACAAGCACCGCCGCGCCGCCCCCGTCAGCGCCTCCGCCGACGATCTTCACATCGCCCGGGCCTGGGTCATAAGGCTCTCTCTTGGGGCTGTGTATGAAGTGGAAGCCTGTTTTGTAGCCGATGCAGAAGCAGTTGGTCATCTGCTGCCAGTCGCTGCGGGCGATTATAAAACCTTCGCCGTGTTCGGCAGTGAAGTCCTTGAGCGGCGACAGGGAGAAATCCCAGAAGGGGAACAGGTGTACGTCCTCCAGACGCACGATATCGTGACAATCGTCTATGAAGAAGCCTCGATAGATCGCCCCCGCGTAGAGGCTGCGCACCGTGTGGCGGCCCACGTAAGCCGAACCGAAATCCACAGCCTGATAGGGATTCACCATAAATATATCAATCAGGAAGGTGTCCCAGCCCAGGCTCCGGACAGTCCAGGGATAGGCCACGGGCGGGTTGGTCTTGGTCTGGTTCGGATAAAAAATGGTCAGGCCGCGCAGCCCGGCATTGTTGCCGAGGGTGATGAAGGGCGTGCCGTCCGGCTGGCCTGCGCCTTCGGTGACAAGCAACACGCTGCCCTGGAGGTTGAGCGCGCCTTCGGTGGCGCTTTCGTAAAGACTGCAGCCATGCGGACCGACGAATACCCCTTGCAGCGCGACATTAGCCGGCAGGTTAAGATGGCCTGCAATCAGGAACTTGCCCGCCGGCAGGCTCACCGCTCCGCCCCCTGCTGCGGCACAAGCGTCGATTGCAGCCTGGAAGGCCGCAGTATCGTCTGCAATACCATCGCCGACCGCACCATAATCAGCTTTCACATCGAAGGCCGCAAGGGCAGAAAGAGTCACCAGGCAAACCAGTCCAAGCACCAAGAACAGGCTGCGAAAAAACATGAGGCAGTCCTCCAGTAGGTCTTTTTAGTCCTTGCCCTGTTCCTGATTCTCGAGCAGGTCGAGCACCGCCAAACGATAATGATCCAGCAAGCTGCGGTCTCTTTCGAGCGTCCACTGGTAACGCCGGCCCTTCAGGAGGGGCACCTGCTCGGCTATTTCGGCCAACAGCTCAAGCGCCCTCTGCCTGAAGGCCAAGTCGGTCGTCGACTCACCAGCATCCTGCAACATCGCCAGATACTCATAGTCTTCTATACCCTCGCGCACTGCCTGCCAGTAGAGGCTGTCCGTGACACTGTCCTGGTCAAGGAAGACTGGCGAGAAGGACGTGCCCTGGACCGTATACTCGTTCCAGGAACTGAGACCGTGCCCTAGATCGCCAAAGGCCCAGAAACCGACCCCCGTCGCCCCTTCGTTGAAAGCCTGCCAAGCCATCCGACGGTAATACGCATCGGGATCGAAGGCGCGTGTGGGCCCATCGCAGTTGTAGAACCAAAGCTGCTTGCCCTGCGCGCGCAATCTCTTGTAATAGTCGCGGGACTCTTCAGCGCCGTCAGCGTAAAGGCTCAGGTTCGGACAGAGGATGTCGGCCAGCAGCAACGCGTCCTGATGGAAGGTGAGATCGGGCCGCTCCCAGATAGGGTCGGAGAAGACCAGCAGGCCACTGCCTTTAAGGGCCCTTGCCCAGGTGGCGACGATCTGGTCCATCGAGTCCTCTCTCGGCTCGTCCACCAACAGCAGCGCCAACTGTCCTGGTTGCATCCCTCTTTCCACCATATGCTCAGCAAGTGCCTGCGCCCATATGGCGACTCGCTCCTCAAAGACCCTGGTGCCCATCTCGACCCCGGCGAAGGTCGTACCCACGCTCGCGAAGACCATATAGTGCCTCGCTCCAGGCCACCTGGTCAGCCACTCATCCAGTGCCGAGAAGTCTAACTCGTGAGTGAGGTGTTGAGAGGCGTCGAATCCAGCCTCATTGGGCCACGGCAGCACCCCCGCGTGCGCCCATGGCGAATCTACGAAGTGCGACCGCATCAGCGCGATGGCCTCCTCCAGGTTACCAGGGCCCACACCCCCGTAGCCCTCGGCGTCGGTGTAGTCCCACATCCCCAGCGAAAGACGCGGAGTGCCCAGTTCGAGTCTCGAGACGCGTATTCCGAGGGGCACTGCCAGCTCTCCTCCGTACCCTTCGACTACCACACGGCCCTCATACTTTCCTTTGGCCAACCGCGATGAGTCAACAGTCAGCCACACCTTACTCGTCAGACCGGAGAGCAGCTCAAGGGTGAAAGCCCCGTCCTCATAGGGCGCCGCAACCAACGCCGAGGCGACCGGCAAGAGTTCAGCGGTATCTGTCCAGGGCACACTGGCCACTTGCAGCCAGTCCGGGTTGGGCGCGCCGGGCACATCCTTGATCCTCAGTCGCGCCGTGATCGCCTGCTGCGTAGTGTTCGTCAGCAGGAAGCCATCGGCCCTGAACTCGCCCTGCATCAGGCTTATCGACAGCTCTATCCCATCCGGGGCGGCCTGAGGAGCCTCGAAGAGCCCCAGCGGATCGAACCGGTGCTTGCGCCAGGCGAGGACCTCCGGCAGCCCGCTAGCGCTGAGTAGGCTGGCGTGGACTCTGAATAGTTCGTTGTGCAGTTCGTTCAGCGGAAGCACCGCGCGGAAGTCCTCTGAGTGCTCGATGCTGATTGACTCGGCTTCCCTGCGCAGAGCCTCTATCCGTGCATGGAGCGGGGCCTTCTCTGACTCAGGAAGCTTGGTATCATCCAACGCCTTCCGCACGCTCTCGAGGTCGGCAGCCAGGCGAGCACGCACTGCCTGGGTAACCTGCGAGTCGAGCAGGTAGGCCGCCACGTCGGAGATTACAGGCCCTTCGGGCTCCATGTCCATGAGGGCCGAATCCCCCTCGTAAACCTCAACCTCGTCGGTGAAGATATAAGGCCCGTCCGTCGTGCGCACGGCCAGCTTGACATATCTGCCCCTGGTTCCAAGAGCGTTCGTGGTGAAGGTGAAACACGAGTAATCGCCCAACGGAGGCGGTGACTCGGCAGCAAGCGCAACGAGGTCGCCCGCCAGGCGCCAGGTCTTCCCGTCATCGCTCACGAAGACCAGCAGACTACTAGGCCAGGTCACACCGGCGACCCCAGCCGCGGTGCTGTAGGCAAGGCCGGAAATTGGCTGCACCTTCCCGAGATCAAGAGTGAACAGCACCCACAGCCGCTGCTGCCAACCGACGCAACCGCGCTCGGTCCATATACGCCCGCTAGTGCAGCGCTGTCCGTCGGTAAGCTGAAGGGCATCCTCGGCGTCTGTGCAGCCCCAATAGCTGGGCGGTGTGTCAAACTGGACTGAACAGCCCCGGGCCACGTTATGAGCGCCACTTTGCGCGGCGCACTGTTGAACCAGGCTCAGCAGCACAAGTAAACTGGCAAGCAGCATATTTATCCCCCTTCTGCCGGTCGCGCCATGGGGCATCTTACACCTCTTCTTCCAGCCGTGCCGATGACCGAGTGGTGGCTATTTCGTTGCCGTGTCGGCTGAACCTGCTCTCCTGACCTGGCGTCCAATAAGAGGAAGCTCATTTGCAAAACACTTGGAGGGGAGTCGTTTGAGGAGCCTCCTGTCCCCGCTGTTAATTGGCCTGACTCTTATCGCAGTGGTATCCGGCTGTGGCAGCACGCAGCCCCAAAAACCGGGCGACTACAACTTCACTCTGATGGTTGGCGAGGTCCAGCGCCATGCGCTGCTGCACATACCCCCTGGTTACGATGGCGGCAAGCCTCTCCCCCTTGTGATGATGCTTCACGGGGGCGGTGGCTCAAGTCGGGCTGTAAGCTTTGAGACAGGCTGGAGCGCCAAAGCCGATGCCGAAAACTTTTTCGTCCTCTATCCCGATGCGCTTGCGCGCGATCCTGCGCAACCTTCAAGTTTCAGCGGCAATCCTCAGCTTTGGAACGATGGCTCCGAGCGTTTCCACGAAAGCACGGGGCAGGTGGACGATGTCGCCTTCCTCGCATCGCTGCTGGCTGAAGTGAGCAAACGTCTGGCAGTAGATAGCACTCGCGTCTACCTGGCTGGTCATTCCAATGGCGCTTCAATGGCTTTCCGTTTCACGGCTGAGCGCGCCGACCTTGTAACAGCCCTGGCTCCTGTTGCGGGCGCCTGCTGGCTTGAAGAGATAAAGCTGGCCCGGCCTGTGCCCCTCTGCTATATAACAGGCCTTCTAGACCCTCTGAATCCTATGGAAGGCGGCGTCCCGACTCTTGCCAACGGCCTATTCGAGGTTGGTCGAGGCAAAGCCAAGCCGCCGGTTAAAGAAAACCTCCGGCGCTGGACCAGGGCCCTTGGCTGCCCGGACGATCCGACCTCCATTGAATCTGAGCAAGGCTATACCGTCACGACTTATGGCCCGGCCGAAAACGGCGCAGAAGCACTCCTGGTTACCATCGAAGCTCAGGGGCACAACTGGCCTGGCGGGCGCGGCTTGCTGCCCGAGTCGATGGCTGGCCCCAATTCTACCAATCTGAACGCAACCGACTATATCTGGAGCTTCTTCCAGCAGGGCCCTGGAGAAGGCTCTGGTCCGACCATGGCCAGAGCCTAGTCCTTCCTCACCAGACGGATGACAGCGCCCTTGCCCAACAAATGACCTCAGAGCTGAACCTGTTCGGCCTGAAGGGCGCTCTACCACTCGACCCAATAGGTGCAAGAGTCTGCGCCGGTCTTGCGGCAGGGAGCAGTATCATCATGCTTCACCTTGACGAGCACCGCGCCGGCTGGCTTGAAACGCTTGGCCATCGCCTCGATGATGCCTCGGTCGAAGTCGCAAGGGTAAGGGTTATGGCAGGTCATCTTTATCTTGCGATCGCCTGCAGCCTCATACTGGTAGTGGCCTATCCCTTCGCGCATTTTGCCTGTCTTCAGGTCGAACAAAGGAGCGCCAAGCGACTTGTGGTTCATGTGGTAAGCAACGTCAATCGCCTGCAAGGCGGCCTCGAGTGAATTGATTTCGGGCGGGAACTGCGCGTTTTCGGGTATCTGCTTGCCAATTGCATAAAGGGTTTGAGCACCCACTTTGGCGGATATGGCCTCAAAGGCATCCAGCCAGGACTGCTGGGAGTACCATCTGCCAGGTGCAGGTTCTTCGATCCCCTGTTCTTTCAGCAGTGAGACGGCGACCGCTCTGAAAGCGCCCATCCCCTGCACCACCGAAAGCACTGTCTCGCCGTTCACTTCGATACCACTCGAAAAGGCTTTGAACTGTGCCATTTCTGGCCTCCCTGCCAAAAAATCTAAAGTGTCAACTCAGTTGCCTGTCGAAGTAATTATTGGCTAGACACTTCAAAGTCCTTAGCCCCTCCAGGCAGGGAGTAAGTTAGCAATCTGTAAATCTTTTCTGTCGTTTTCTAACCTCGTTGTTTCGAGGAGGCAGCCACCTTGCTGATTGATGTCCATGCCCATCTTGGCCTTTTAGTTCCTGATGTAACAGAGCAAATGGACGGCGCCAATCTGGTAGCCAAGTGTGACGCCTGGGGCGTTGATATGGCCTGCGTGCTGCCGCTCAGCGAGCATCCAGAGGGCGGCTATCTCGCCTCTGACACACTGGCGGTGCTGGCAGCATGCGAGCAATTTCCCGACCGACTCATCCCCTTTTGCACTGTGGATCCTCGTTTCGGCAACCTGCCCGAGCCTGACTTCCGCTGGTTGCTTGAGGAATACAAAGGGCGCGGTTGCCGCGGGATTGGCGAGTTCCTCCCCAAGCTGCCTTTTGATGATGAGCGCAGTCTCGTGCTGTACCGGCAGGCGGGCGAACTCGGGCTGCCGGTCCTCTTCGACCTGATGGCAAGCCCCTGGCATTATGGGATGCTGGATGAGCCAGGCCTGCCTGGCCTCGAACGCGCGCTGCAGCTCTGCCCCGAGACGATTTTCATCGGCCACGGCCCGAGTTTCTGGGCCGAGATATCAGGCGAGGTGCCGGAGGAACTGCGATGGGGTTATCCAACCGGACCAGTGACCCCTGGGGGCGCTGTACCGCGGCTGATGCGACGTTATGGGAATCTCTGGGCCGACACCTCGGCGGGCAGCGGCTACAACGCCCTCACTAGAGATGAACACTTCGGGCTGGACTTCCTCGAGGAGTTCCACCAGAGGCTGCTTTTCGGTATAGATTCCTGCCTGGCCAGCGATGTAGAACGCCTCCCCCCCATCGTGAGCTATTTCCGACGCCTGCGCGAGGAGAAACTCCTGCCCGAGCCTGTCCTCGAAGCCCTCTGCTGGCGTAATGCCTCACAGCTATTGGACCTGGATTAACCCGATTCGTCACCGCATTGAACCAGAGGCAATCGATATCCGTCTGATAACTCAGGGCTCACAAAGTCTAGCCTCGTGGAGTGGTCAGGATGTCGGTATCTGGAAGGCGAGTGCTGCTTTCGTTTGTGCTGTTGGCCTGCCTCCTTTTCGCCTTGCTTTCTACCCAGACTTTTGCTGAAAAGCCTCGCATCGAATACGAGCTTCGCGTCGCGGACGTCGAAGCCTCGGCGCGGTTTTATCGTGATGGGCTGGGGATGCAAGAGGGGGCTTTGGAGGGCAGTAACGAAGGTCGGCTTTTGGAGTTATTCGGAGTTGGCCTGAGGATACTCCCTGCTGAAGGATCGGTTGAACTCGCACCTCCCTCTGGCGGTAATCCGCTAGTCGAGTTGCTTTCTAGAACCGGATTTCGATACCTCTCGATCTGGAGCCAATCACCCCAAGCACTAGTGCAAAGACTCGTCAGCGCTGGTTATGCGGCGCCGAGGAAGCTTTCCCAATATTGGTTTACTCAGGACCCGGACGGCAACTGGATCGAGCTAGGAAAGCCGCCTAAAAATCTGGCTGAGGAACGGGTCTCTTGCGGGGTAGTCGTCAGCGAACTCGAGGCAAGCCTTGCCTTCTACCGGGACCTCCTTAATTTTGCCCAGCTTGCGGTCTGGCCTTTACCCGCTCCAGTTTCTGGCGATATGGTCGTGCTTCAGGCCGGGCCGACCTTGCTGAAGATGGTCGCCTCGCCCTCTGGTCCTGATACCCTCACCTCCGCGCATAATATTGGGCTTTGCAGCCTTACGCTTTATGTAGACAATTTCGAGTTGGCTACCCAGAAAACAGGCGCCCTGGCCACGTTGGCCCCTGATGGGAAGTCTCTGAGTCTGCACGACCCAGATGGCAACCGAGTCGTGCTGGCCGCCCAGGCAGAAGCTTCTGCAAGTAGCAACGGCCTGCGCTTCAAAGAGCTTCCTGACTGTGATGCCGTGCGCGATGCCTCAGGGACAGGCCAGTTGTTCGAGTCCATCGAAGTGCCTGGCCTGACTGATTCGCGGGTTGGGGTTAATGGATTTGCTCTGGCCGACCTCAATCAGGATGGTCTTGCAGACTTTATCGGCCTTACCAGTGCGCCTCGCTTCGGGGCTGGATTGGGCCAGCGCTCAAACCTACTGTCCACACCTGATCAACTGAAGCTCCTGTTGAACACCGGCGACCTGCAATTTGCGCCTGCCGAGCTCAATATCGAGGGGGTTTCTCCCGGAGAGAACTTCCTTGAAAGCACTCAGATTCCCAACCTTGCCGACTTCAACCAGGACGGTTTTCTCGACCTGTTTATTACGCGCCATTCTCCTTCCATAGGGGGAAACCTGAGACCTGGCAAAGTAGCCCGGGGAAATATCCTGTTGCTTAGCAAGGGCAGCTGGGACACCTTTGTTGACGTCTCGGACCAGATGGGAGTTCGCAATGAGCTTGCCTATAACAGGCAAACAAGTATCGGAGATGTCAATGGAGATGGTTGGCTCGACGTCGCAATTGGCTGCGACAATATCGGCAATGCGCAAGGAGGCTTCCCCTACAGTCGGTTGTATGTTTACCACCCAGCCGGTGAGAGTTTTATCGACGGTCATTTCGAGGATGTCGGAGGCACTGACTTGGTGCCTGACTTCGGGGGCTTCTACCACGACTCGGCGCGAGATCGGGGCGCCCCTGACATCGACCTGCGCGATCTGGATAACGATGGCGATCTGGATTTAATCCAGGCTTCCCATGTTGACGTCAGGCAGCCGCTACTCCCCTATTCTCCTGGAGAATACCGTCAGGGACTATTCTGCTGGCGCAACCTGGAGCGAGAGAAGGGCACTCTCCAGTTCGAGAAATTGTCAGGTAACGGCCTGACCTGTGAGGCTCGCCTGCGGTATAACCGGGATACCGAACGCTACGAACCCGCCGATGAGGCCAGGGCGCCAGGATTGCCTTATCTTTCCTATGCCGATATTGATAACGATGGACTGCTGGATGTCCTTGCGGTAGGTCCAAGTGATTCGACCTGGTCACCGAGGACTGAGTATGTGGGAGGTCGCTTTTGGCACAACCTGGGCGATCTTCAGTTCGAAGAGAGGACTTCCGAGGCAGGTCTTGATTCCCTTAATAATACTTATCGCGACTGGTATGCTTTCTTCGAATTGCAGCTAACTCCCTACCAGCTCAACTATGTGCCTCGCAACCAGAGTACTCTTTCGCAGCCTGGCCTTATTCCCCCTAATCCAATTGATAACCGGCCCTATTATGCGGACAGTGTATTCGCGGATTTCGACAATGACGGCTGGACAGATCTCGTAGTGCTGGACCGGCGCGAGACGCCGGGGATTGAGAGTCGCGCTGTCCTTTATATGAACCGAGGCGACGGCACTTTCGAGCCCAAGCCAACCACTTTCAGCGGGCTGGATGGCTCTGGCATCTCGGCAGAAGCCTGCGACCTCGATGGAGACGGCCTGCTAGACCTGTTTTTTGCCGCCGATCCTGACAACTCTGGCCTCGCGAACAGCCCAGCCCGATACGAAAGCAAAGTATACTGGAATACTGGCCTCTTCGGCGCCAAAGAAAATCACTGGCTGAGGCTGCGCTGCTCAGGCCTGTCGGACGCTGCGCTGATGGGGACCAGAGTCGAGGCCCATAATCCCACGACAGGCGAGTTGCTTGCTGTTCGCTGGGTTCATTCCAACCACTCTTACAAGAGCGGTGGAGCGCTAGAAGTCCATTTTGGCCTGGGCAATGAAACCACTGTTGACCTGAACCTCTTCTCCCCTGGCCTTCCTCCTGTCGAAGTCACTAACGTTAGCGCGGACCGGTACCTGGATCTGAATATGGAGACTGGCGAACTGCAGGAAGTGAAGCTGTCATCAGCTTTGCAATCAGCGCAGGTGGAGGAATGAAAAATCAACTGACCCGCAAGCAATTACTGGCTGCCACTATAGGCGGGGCCGCTGCTTTTGCCCTCTCTCCGCTCGCGCGCGCTGCTGAGACGCTACTACCCAGGCGCAGGCCGAATATCATCCTGATTGTGTCAGATGATCAAGGCTACGCCGAGTTGGGTTGCCAGGGCTGCCGCGATATCCCCACCCCAGCTCTCGATGCTATTGCCGCAAACGGAGTGCGCTTTACTGATGGCTATGTCACTGGGGCAGTCTGTAGTCCCACCCGAGCAGGGCTAATGACAGGCCGCTACCAGCAACGCTTTGGGCATGAGTTCAATCCTGGCAACTCGCGCGAGGCAGGCTTGCCACTTAGCGAATTGACTTTGGCTAGTCGCCTGCAAGCTGCAGGTTATGTTACGGGAATGGTAGGCAAATGGCATTTGGGTATGCTGCCGGAGCAGCATCCACAAAGCCGAGGCTTCGATGAGTTTTTCGGCTTTCTGCACGGCGCCCATTCCTATATGAATAACTCAAAGCGCCAGGTAATTAATGATCCAATCAGGCGCGGAGTTGAGCCTGTCACCGAGCAGGAGTATCTCACTGACGCCTTTCGCCGCGAGGCTCTCTCCTTTATCGAGCGCCACCAGAGCGCCCCCTTCTTTTTGTATTTGCCCTTCAACGCCGTCCACGCCCCCCTGGAAGCCCCTCCCAACTATCTGAGGCCCTTCGAGCATATCACCAACCCAAAGCGACGCACTTTTGCCGCGATGCTGTCCGCGATGGACCAGGCGGTGGGCGCGGTGCTAGCAAAACTGGAAGACCTGAGCCTCCTCGAGGACACACTGATTCTCTTCCTCAGTGACAATGGAGGGCCAACTCACCAGACGACTTCCAGCAATCTCCCCTTGCGCGGTGAGAAAGGCTGGCTTCTTGAGGGCGGTATAAGGGTGCCTTTCCTGATGCAATGGAAGGGAGAACTGCCTGCTGGCAGGATGTGCAGAACTCCGGTTATCTCGCTTGACCTTACAGCCACGGCCCTTGCCGCTGCGGGGGCGCCTTCAGCCCAAGACCCTACTCTGGAGGGGCACAATCTGATAAGCTTCCTCCAGACAGACTCGCCCCTCGAGCGACCGGAAGCCCTGTGCTGGCGCTCTGGCTCTCAGTCTGCAATCAGGAAGGGCCGCTGGAAGCTATACAAGAGACAAGCCCAGCCAGCGCAGCTCTTCGATCTGGGCGTTGACCAGGGCGAGCAAGTTGATCTTGCCAGTCGCTGGCCAGAGCGTGTGCGAGAACTCGAGGCCGAGTATACCAGTTGGGATGCGCACAACGTGGCCCCCCTATGGGTCAGGGAGTCCTTCTGACGCTGCCAGCGCGCCCAGCCTGTTTTCCAAGGGGAGGCGCGTTATGAAGACAATTGTTACGGTTGCCACTTCTACCCCCGACCTGCCGCGCAAGAGCGAAGGTGACGTTCTCGAGCTTGCCGATGGGCGCTTGCTGCTTGCGTATATGGAGTTCTCCGGTGCCGGCAGCGACTTCGACAAGACGCGCATCGTGGCGGTGGGATCTGCAGATGGCGGGCTGACCTGGGGCGGGCATCGAGTGCTGGTCGAGACCGCGCCTGGGGACGTGAATGTCTACTCGCCCAACCTGCTCCGCGCGCGGGACGGCGGTATCCTGTTCTGCTTTATGCGCCAGCACGCCGCCTTCCCCAGCCTGACGACCCTCTACTTGTGGAAATCAGACGATGAGGGGGCAACCTTCCATCCCTTTGCCGAGTGCGCGCCCGAGCAACATCACGGCCTCTGCAACGCCACCTTGAAGCGCCTCTCAAGTGGTCGCCTGCTGCTGCCGACCTCGTGGGAGAAGCCCGAGGCGCCCAATACTTTCGAGGGAGCAGTGCTGGCAAGCGATGATGATGGCTTGACCTGGCGCGAGACGGAGCAACATATCACGCTGTCGATGCGCGGGGTGATGGAGCCCCATCTCGAAGAGACGCGCGATGGGCGCGTATTGATGGTGATGAGAAACCAACTGGGAGTCCTCTACTTTGCGGACTCTTTTGATAGCGGGCTGACGTGGAGCGAGCCCTATGCTTCGAAGCTGCGGACGCCCGAATCCTGTCCCGAGCTTGTGCGCCTCCCTGAGACTGGCGACCTGTTGCTGTTATGGAACAATGCCCCCTATGACCCAGGCTTCACTTCCCATTTTGGCAAGCGGAGCCCCCTGACAACGGCTATCTCGAGAGACGAAGGCCGCACCTGGGAGCACTTCCACAAGCTCGAAGACGACCCAAAACGCGCTTTCTCCAACCCCGGCTGCCGCTTCACTTCGATAGGCAAAGCCATCATCAATTACTGGACCTGTGAATACACTTCCGGCTGGTCGATGCAGGATATAATTGACCTGCGAGTGGCTGTGGTAGACTCGGAGTGGTTCTACGGGAAGTAAGGAGGAAGCCTGCCAGATGCCTGACACCGACCTGCACGCCCCTTTTGAGGCCTACACTGGCGATGAGCCGTATATCTTCGTCAGTTATGCCCACAAGGACTCGGCGCTTGTGTTTCCGGAACTGGTCGCGCTGCGGGACAAGGGCTATCGCATCTGGTATGACGAGGGGATAGATCCGGGCAATGAGTGGCCTGAGGACATCGCCAAAGCACTCAGGGATTGCGCCTATTTCGTGGTCTTTATCACGCCCTATTCGGTGGACAGTCCCTATGTCAGGAAAGAGATCGACTTCGCCTTGAAGAAGAAGCTCACTTTTGTCCCTGTTTATCTCTTGAAAACCCAGCTACCAGAGGGTCTTGAATTTCGTATTGGGCGACATATATGCCATTGTGCGATATAAGATGACGGCTGAGAGTTATGAGCGGAAGCTTGAGAAGACGTTGCCTGATAGTTGTCTTTCATATCACCATTTAGGGCAGCCCACCTTGTCAGCCAGGGGCAAGCCACTGATAACGCCTTTAACACCGCCATCTATAAGGCTTCCAAAGGATTTCGAGGTTATCCTGAACCAGATTGACGGTACTCAACTGGTGCTGATCCCAGAGGGCGAGTTCCTCGCTGGCGATCCGCCTTTCCCTGTTACGCTGCCAGATTATTACCTGGCGTTGCACCCCGTGACAAATGCCCAGTATCTGCGGTTCGTCGAGGAAACGAATCATCGTCCACCGGCCGAGTCTGACTTCAATCAAAACGCCGTTAAGCCAATCTGGGACGGTCAGTTATTCCCTCCTAAAAAGGCCCAGCATCCTGTGGTGTTTGTTAGCCTGGATGATGCTAAGGAGTACTGCGAGTGGGCTGGATTGCGATTGCCGACTGAGCTGGAGTGGGAGAAGGGCGCCAGAGGTACTGATGGACGTGTGTACCCTTGGGGTAATTTATGGGATCCACGCAAGTGTCGAAATTTGACCAACAGAGGCGATGAGACTACATGTAAAGTCTGGGAATATCCCGAGGCTCGCAGCCCGTGGGGACTTTATCAGATGAGCGGGAATGTATGGGAGCGAACGCGAGGATTCGTGGGAGAGAGACGCATATGAACGTTATAAGATGGGGACACTGACGCCGCCTGTACAGGGAAACACCCAAGTAATTCGTGGTGGCTCCTGGAATTACGACCTGGAGCAGCTCTTTCGGACTGACCATCGCCTTGAATTCGGAACGTCAGAACGTTACCCGGGCGTCGGCTTCCGTTGTGCAAAGAGTTTTGCTGACAATGACCATGCAGGTGCCAGACCTGAAAGGATACAACCGGAGCCGAAGGTGACTGATGTCGTGGTACTGACACCACCACCTGCGAAGCCAATTGCAGTAGAGTCTCCGCCATTAACTGAGTCCTTGGTTAACGAGATCGACGGCACCCAGCTGGTGCTCATCCCAGAGGGCGAGTTCCTCGCCGGCGATCCGCCCTTCCCCGTGACATTACCAGCCTATTATGAAGCGAAGTGTCCGGTGACTAACGCACAGTACCGCAAGTTTGTCCAGGCAACTGGAAATCCGCCGCCTGACCAAGCAGACTTTGGGCAACCTGTCTGGACTGGCAACTCCTTCCCACCGGACAAAGCTCATCACCCAGTAGTGTGCGTAAGCTGGCATGATGCCCAGGCTTACTGCGCATGGGCTGGTCTACGTTTGCCGACTGAATTGGAATGGGAAAAGGGTGCACGAGGCAGCGACGATCGTATGTACCCGTGGGGAATGACTGGGATCGCGGCGCTCATTGCTGTCACGCATCAGATGTCAGAGAAACAACCTGCAGTTGTCAGGACTTCCCCGCCGGCCGCAGTCCATGGGGGCTTGTACCAGATGAGTGGTAATGTTTGGGAATGGTGCGAGGACTGGAGCGAACATGATGCATATTCTCGCTACAAGACGGGCAACCTTTCACTGCCTGTAACTGGCTTCTTTCGCATCGTGCGTGGTGGATCATTCCGTAGTAATAAATCCACCTTATTCTGTTGCGCTTATCGCGAATATTATGGAGATATGGCTCGCTCAACACGATGATACATCGGCTTTCGTTGCGGCAAGGATCTGTGACACCTTGCTATCACTAGCCAGCCTGTCAATTTGGCAGGCTAGCCTGGTTCTTCCTCGATGGCTTGTTCGATCTTCCGGTTGCCGAGATACCCAACCAGCGCGGCAAGTGCGGCTAGCAGCGTGCAGAGGGTGAATACGATGACTGCTTTGCCGAGCAGGAACTCCGTCGACTCTCCCCAGTATTTGAGGGTGGTGAAAGCCAGGCCGATAATCAGAAACGCCAGGTAGCCTGCAAACAGCTTCCCGAAGGAGAGGCGCCCGAAGGTTACCCCGCCGAAATACAGCAAGAGGGCGATGAAGACCAACACATTGCCCGTCAGCAGTGCCGCGATATCCTCGAACTGCTCTGGCGTCTGGTGCAACACAAACTGACGGTAGAGGACATCTCCCAGCAGGAAGTAGATTGTAACCAGGTAGAGGAGCGCGCAGATGCGCCCCAGAATCGTCTGGCTCCGCTCGTCCAGTCCAAACCTCTTATTGGCCATCTTTGCCATCCTCCCAGAAAAGCTGATCCAGTGTCATCTCGAGCGCCCGCGCAATCTTGACGCACAGGTTGAGCGTTGGGTTGTAATTGCCGCTTTCTATAAGCCCAATCGTCTGGCGAGTTACCTCAACGCGGTCGGCCAGGTCCTGTTGAGAAAGGCCATTTGCGATGCGCGCCAGTTTGAGCTTCATATTGCCAGTCGTTTTCATCAGCAGATTCCAGAAATCGAGATGAGTTGGGAACTCTCTGCGATCAATGTACAGTATATATTGCATTGTGTCAAGTATAACCAGGTTATTTGTTTTACTTATTTTCCAGTGAAGGCTTGGCAGAGGGGGATTCGCGAGGTGGCTGAAGGGCCAATCCTCCCTGTCATGCGGAAGAATCAGCCAAACGCCAGGAGGTGAGCAGCCAGAGGTTCAGTCGAGACTTAAGGCCTCGATTGAGATAATCGCAAGCTCCGCCGAGTTGTTGTTCCAGAAGGGGCGGGTACCGTCAGACTCCGCGCCGCGGCCGCCATCGTTGGAATAGCCGACATAGAGCTTGCCTTCATGCTCGATTGCGTACGGGTAGGCCAGGCGCGCTTGCGGGTGGGATTCCACAGTCCCTTCGTGCACCGCATCGCGGACCGAGAAGATACGCGAGAACTGCTCCTCCCCCGGATGGCTGAGAGCAATCGTCAGGGGAGAGCGCCTGTGGCCGGCGTCAGCCGCAGTAGTGGCTAGGAGATAGCGCTGGCCGGTGCTGAGCCGCCCCGCACAGGGCTTGGAGCCCGCCATCGGCAGGTTGCTCGGGGCAAGCGGCGTCCAGTTGCGCCCACCATCGGCGCTGGTCGAGACGAGTGCAAAAGCCTCGCCGCCCCAGCGCGAGATAAGCGTCAGTTTTCCCTCATCCGCGATTACGGTGGACTCTCCCCAGACCTGCTCGACGCCCTCTGCAAGCGGGATGCGGACAACGTCCCAGTGCAGCAGGTCGTCGCCGTGACTTATCGCTACGGCGGGGGGATTGGCGCCGCCCAGGCTCGCGCCTGCCATCAGCCAGTTGCCCTCGGGAAGTCGCACCGGCTCGCAGCAAGGCCAGAAGCCCTCCTCCGCGACAGTGCCCAAGGACTGCCAGTCGCCGGTCTCATCGTCCAGCCGGAAGGCCACCGTATGAGTATTGGCATAGTCCTGCTCGAAGGCGCCCATAAAGGCCCAGAGCTGCCCCTCCGTCTCGAGGAAGACGCCGTGCGAGACGGCGACGCCGGCCTTCCCCGCCGCCATCGTCTTCACTGGCGACCAGGTGGCGCCCTCATCGTCGCTTACAGTCCAGCGCGCTTCCTCTGTGACGGTGTTCTCGCCGCCCTGGTTATGCCCGAAACTGGCATAAAGTCGCCCTTTATGGAAGGCCAGCGCCACTCCGTGGAGGAACCGGTAGCCGTCCACCTCGGGCTCGAAGCCTTTGATGAGGTGGAAGGTAGCTCCTACCACAGGCTGGATTTCAGCAGTTGCGGGGACAGGCAGCGAGGCCTGCCAGAGAGTCCGGGCAGAGGGCTCTCCCAGGGCGTCATCAGCCCAGCCGGGGTTTGTCCTGTGCAGCCTCGCGCAACAGGCTAGCGCTAGCAGTAAGAAGGCCAGAGTCCGGATCATAAGGTTGCTCCTGCCAGGTTGAAACGGAATTCGCCTAATCTTTTCTCTTTAGTAAGCAAGTGAATAGAGCCGCATATCTCGGAAGTAGAGCTTCAATTGCACCTGAGTACCGGCTGCAGCCTCAGGCAGAAGCCGTTCTCCCCACCTCAAAGGCAGGTTTGTCGCCTCGCTTACCAGATACACAGCTTTCTCGCGCTCGAAGCCAGGGATAACCTGACCAGCCTCATCAAGCAGCTCTGCCATCAGATAGCCAGAACGAAAAGCGCCTTCCTCCTCCCTGCGTTCTGCCTCGAAACTGACCTCCAGCTCAAGAGGCCTTCCTGATAAAGTCAGGGTTTTGGTTGTCACCTCGGCATTGGCCCGGCTACAGGCATAAAACAGCCGCCGTCGGTCCAGCGAGTAGGAGTGGCCGCTTGCAACCCAGCGAAGCTCCTCCCCGACCTCGATTGGTGCGGGCAGATTATAGGTGAAGGCGCGCGGCATTCCTTCAAGCGCGGAACTATCGCGGAAAGGTCTTTCCCAGGCCAAGCCGTCCGAACTCACCCACCATTCACAGCCCAGGAAAGGCCCGTGGGGGAAAGGACTGCTAAGCGGCAAGGCTTTGGGTTGCGAGGCGTATTTCACCATAACGCCGGCCCAGAAATCTCCAAGGGAGAAAGCTCGAAAGGTGTAGAACTCGGTTTCAGGCGGGTCTAGTGCATCCGGCACAATCAGTTGGTCTTCAGGCAGATAAGGCCCTGAGGCGCCAAAACTGCCTCCAGGAGTCCAGACAAGCCCGTCAGGACTGGTTCGGAGATGCAACACGCGTCGTATCTCGGGCATATTATCGGGGTAGCGTTTATCAGGCCAGAGCTGATAGGCCGTCTGGTAATTCACGAACTGGCCCAGCTTCTCGTTCCAGACGAAGCCAAAGGCGTCCTGGCCTCGGTAAACGGGTTCGGAGCTGAGCTGCTTGACTTCGCCCCCAGCCAAAGGACAGCTAAAGACGTGAAAAGTATGGCCTTGATGCCAGGGCTCACCGACTGCGCAGAGGAGCAAAACTAGAGTCTCACCCTTCAGCGCAACATCACCGTGCAACCATCTGGTAGTCGAAGGCGGCACTTCGAATAATTGGGTCGCATCAGTAAAGGTTATGCCATCGTTGGTGCTGGCGCGCCAGACTTGGGGAAGTGCCCCTGTCGCCCGGCGGATGCCATAAACAAGCGTGGTGTCAGCGAGGGGCAAAGTCCCACAGATGTTGAAACCAGGCCCGCAAGTAACAGCCCCCTTGCGAGGAGCTTCGGCCCCATACACGACCTGGCCATATTCGACTGTAAGCGCGCCAGGTGAGCCAAAAGTCAGGCGGCTGGTTGTTTTCGGGGAACTGGCAACCTCCTCCGCTCTGGCAAACCACCCCAGTCCCAGGAGGCACCCAACCATTAACAAGGCCGACCAGTTGGTACTCATATGGATTTTTCCTCAGCTCAGTTACTAGTGGTAGACGCGCCAGGCCGCCTGGGTATAGTCCCCTGAATCGCCATCCAGCGTGAGGGTGGCGGTGTCGCCGGAGACTTCCACCTGCGCATCGGCGGCCTTGGTCCATCCGCCAGTGACCATATCGAAGGAGCCGCGCTCGAAGTGGAAGCCTTCGAAACCACCGGACCTTGTGAGGCTCAGCGTTGTCGACCCTCCGAGCGTGGTCACGGTCAGGGCAAGCTCCTGTTCGCCAGTGCGGAAGACGACACCATAATCCTTGTCGCTGCTCGTCTGGCTGACTGCGAACTCCCCAAGCTGCGCTGATGATTCTGTCGCGGCATAGCCCCACCAGAACTTGCGGTCGGGGCCGGCGGACTTCAGCCGCGCGAGCCAGTAGTGCAGCGCCTTCAAGGGCCCCCAGGTAGTGCGCAACAAGGCCCTGTACGGCACATCCGGCTTGATGATGGACACCTGAGGCGGGTCCCAGTAGATGGCCCCGAGGCCCCCGTAATGCAGGATTGTATACCAGGGCGCTATCTCCAGATGAGGCACGCAAGGCCCCCAGCCAGTGGGGATGCCATCGGTGAACACAAAGTTGCCTGGGATGCATTCCGGCTTGAAATAGTCCATCTCCTTGCTGGTGAAAGTCTCGGCATCGCCCGTGTTGGTGACAGAAGGCACCATAAAATGGTTGGGCCGGTTTATAATCGCTTTGAAGGCGACGGGATCCTCGGCGTAGCGCCAGCCCGGGAAAAGGTTATGCGGGCACACCTGCGAGTAGGTGGGGAGGTCGAGATGCCTGGCGCCGGCCTCGATCAGCGTCTTCACATAGCGCGCAAACTGGCCGGTCATAAAAGCCAGGTTGCTCTCGACGCCGGGCTTGTAGGCCGCGTTGCACCACTCGCACTGGCAGCGGACATCGCGCTCGGGCGTCCAGGTGGCCGGATTCAGGGCGCGCGCGTAGTTGATCTCTCCGCTTACACTGATGGCCACTACGTTATGATTGGTATCAACCTGGGCGATATGCTCGACAAGGCGCTCATAGGCGGCGCACTCGGCGGCCAGAGTGGCGGGGCAAGAGGGGCAATAGAGGCGGTCTTCTTCCACCCCATCATCAACCCAGCCCTCCTTGTACCGCTTGTACTCGTCATAGTGGAAGCCCGTGATGCGCGTGTAGGTTTCCGGGTCATCGCGTACCCAGTCGGGCACGAAGAGCGGATCGCCCGCGGCGTAGTCAATGCCGACCCACATTGGGATGGCCTTCAGCCCGTGCTGCTCTGCAAGTGCCAGCACCTGGTCCACGAAACTGAAATCATACTGGCCCAGACCTGCGCGTTCGACGTTCTTCCAGGTCACAGGAAAAGCCAGCACGTTGGCGTTGCAGTAGACGCTTGCCTCGCACTGCTGGCGGATGTAGTCCACGTTGCCAGCGTCCGCCGCCCAGGTGTCCGCGTCGATGCCGAAGAGGACATATTTGGCCTCGCCCACCTGCCAGACAGGCCCCCCGTCGTCATCAGAGCCGATGAAAGGCAGGTCGGCAGCCAGAGCCAGCCCACAGCCAGCTCAGACAGAACAGCAGCAGTAGAATCACAAAAGTCATATGCCAACTCCCACTTTATCACCAGATGATTTGAAAAGTACCACGTGACGGGCCTCTTCCCTGCCCCCCGCCTGAAGGAACTGGCGATTGGACCGCCAACCTTGCTCTGATTATCCTGGACTGGTCACTCAATCTTCGGAAGGCGGAGGCACAGAGTGAAACTGCTTGGCGTAATTATCCTTCTGCTTGCTTGCTATGTAGTTGCCTTTGCTCAACCAGCAACCTCCCCCTCAGGATTGAATGTCCGTGACTTTGGCGCTGTGGGCGATGGCGTGGCCGACGATACTGCAGCCTTCGAGCAGGCCCTCGCTGCGGCCGCCGAGTTGCCAACAGGTCGCGCTGTAAAAGTACCAGCAGGCCTCTACCGACTGACCCGCACCTTAACTCTGGACAGTGTATTGTTGATTGGCCTTGAGGCGGGCGGCTTTCCTGCCGATACCCAGCCCCTTCCCCACCTGGTGGTGGACGTGCCAGCTCCCGCGCCCTGCTTCATCGCGAAGACTGGCGCTTCGCTGCACGGCCTGGAGTTTGATTTTCTCTACACGACACCCGAGCGCGAGTTTGGTCCTGCTGTGAGGCTGGAAGGCGGCGGGGTGTCCCTTTCCAACCTGCTGCTGCACAACCCGACTTCAGGCATCGTGGCGGATGGCACTGTTAACTGTGGCCGGGTGAATCTCGAGAACCTCTTCATCGTCAACGCGCGCGATGTGGGAGTGCGGTTCGAGTATGCACTCGACGTCGTGACCTTCCGTAATGTCCACGTCTGGAATTACATGCCGGAGTTGGTCGGGACCTGCACTGGCTTCTTGATCGGTCACGTGGATGAGATCCGGATGTCGGACTGTTCTGTCGTACTGGCAAAAATCGGCTTCCATTTCGTCGAGACCGAATTGCCCGATGGCCGGACAGGGAGCGTCTGGGGCGGGATGGTCAACTGCACGGTGGATTCGAGTAACCTGGGCATCCAGGTAGACAGCGCCTCCGTGCTGCGCATCCAGGGCGGCAGCCTGTGGGCGCACGGCTACGGGCTTATCCTGAATGGTCCGGGCGACGTCATCGTCACCGGCGCAGACCTGCGAGCCAACGGAGCGCATAGCGTTGACGTCCGAGAGGCTGCCACCGGCACTCTGACAGTAACCGGCTGCCTGTTCAAGAAGAACGGCCCCAACTGGCCCGAGGCCGCCAAGCTGAACGTCAACGGCCCGGCCTCGGTGCTGGTGAGTGGTTGCCAGTTCGACGAGAACAGCCTGGGCGTGTATTTGGGCCCGAAGGCCAGGCGCATCAGCTTCACTGGTAACGTCTTCGCCACGTCGCTCCACCCGACGCTGGTGCATGAGATAAGCGCCGACTGTGCCCTGGTCATCGCCAACAACCTGGGGCTGTAGCAGTGCCCTGAGAGCAAGAGAAGCACGAAAGGAGAGTCTCTAATGCAGACCTTTGCCTGGCTTATCGTACCGCTGATTCTCTGTCTTGCTTACGCCTCGGCCAATGCGGTGGGGCGAGAGGGCTTGCTGCTGGAATATCACTTCGATGGCAACCTCGACGATAGCTCCGGAGGTGGCCAGACAGGCACTCTGGCAGGCGCGGTTCAATATGGAGAGGGTAAAGAGGGCCAGGCCCTTGCCTTCGATGGGGCCAGCTATTTCGACTCCGGCCTGTTGCTGCCGGAGCTTGCCACCTTCACCGTCGAAGCCTGGGTGAAGCCAGCCGAGAAGCAGGGTGACTGGGCCAATATCCTCGGCAACCACGCCGGCGGCGGTGTCAGCGGGCTGGTGGTGCAGCAGTATGCCGACAAGACCAATGCCTTTACCTATGTCTTTGGCTCAACTACTGGGCGCTACTATGAAAGCGGTCCGGTGCAATTTGCCGCGGGCAAGTGGCAACATGTCGCCCTGGTGAAAGACGCCACCGAGCTGCGCGGCTATCTGAATGGCGTCCTCGTTATTGCTATGCCGGCCGAAGGCTCGATGGCGGTGAGCGATACGACCTTCCGGGTCGGCCTCGGCTTTCCCTACCCCACGCGTTGCTTTACGGGCCTTGTGGATGAAGTGCGGGTGTGGGACAAGGCCCTCACGACCTTCGATGTGGCGCTGTCCGAGAGCGAACAGATGGCCCTTTTTGCCTCCTTCGCAGCAGACCATACCTGTCTAAAGGTAACCTGGCCAGGTGAAACCGGTCTGCTTACTACCGATGCACCCCGCGAACTTACCCTTTCGGCCGATGAGCGCTTTCTGCCTGCGGCAATCGACGAGGTAACAGTCACTTTGGAAGCGCGCGATTATGCGGGCACTCTGCTCGAAGCTTTGCCCTCGGTCACGCTGGAACGCTCGAAAGCTTTCTCCGCGCCCCTCGTGATGCCAGCCAGGGCCGGCTTCTACTGCCTTACCGCACTGCCTCTTGCCCACGCTGACCAGGAAAGCGTCAAGCTGGGGTCCTTTGCTTTCACGTGCCTTGTGCAAAATCCAGCCAGCGCCTCCCGCGAGGCAGTACCGACCCCGATAACAACTAGAAGCCTCGATGGCGACGACTGGCTGCTTGCGACCGACCCAGACAACCTGGGGAAACAGGGCAACTGGCAGCTTGCTCCCCAGCCCGAGGCCGTTCGAGCCAGCGTGCCGTGGATCATCCAGGACCCCTTCCCCGGTTATCACGGGCTGGCCTGGTACTGGCGTTCCTTTACGCCGCCTGCCAATCCTTATGAGGGTGGGCGGACGCTGCTGCGCTTCGGGCAGGTGGATTATCTGGCTGAGGTTTGGCTGAACGGCGTCCCAATCGGCGGTCATGAGGGCGGCGAGACGCCCTTCGAGCTGGATGTCACCGACACCCTCAAGCCTGGCCAGGAGAACCTGCTGGCCGTGCGCGTCCTCAATCCAACCCATGACCGGATAGACGATATGGTGCTGGCGGAGACTCCGCATCGCTGCAAGGTGATGCCCTACAGCGCCGGCGCGGCTTACAACCACGGAGGCATAACCGGCTCGGTCGAACTCGTCCTCGCGCCGCCTGTCCGCCTTGCCGACCTGTATGTCCGGCCTTACGCTGACTCGGGCAAGGTGAGAGTTGCGTTTTACCATCCGCAACACGCGCAAGGAGGCCGTGCAGGCGCGTTTCAGCCTGGCTATCGCCCCTGATGCTGCCCCGTCAGGCCTCCCTTGCCAGCCGACAACTCTTGCGAAGACTCTAGCTCCGGGTGACAACGAAGTAGAAGTCTGGCTGAGCGTGGATTCGCCGCACCTGTGGAATCTCGACGACCCCTTCCTGTACCGGGCGAGTGTCCAGATGGACTGCGAGGGCAGCCCGGATGTAGCCTCCACGCGTTGCGGATTCAGAGATTTCCGGTTTGAGAAAGGCTATTTCAGGTTGAATGGCAAGCGCCTCTTCCTGAAGTCCGCCCACACGGTCAACCATTTCCCCGTCGGGCTGCAGTTTCCATATAAAGCCGACTACGACCGGATGGACCTCGTGAATGCCAAGGCGATGGGCTTCAATATGGTGCGGTTCATCTGCGGAGGCGCCACGCCCGAGCAACTTGACCTGTGCGATGAGCTTGGCCTGATGGTCTATGAGGAATCCTACGCCAGTTGGATTCCGATGGTGGACACGCCCAAGCTGGCTGAACGCTATGACCGGTCAGTCAGCGAGCTTATCTTGCGTGACCGCAACCACCCGAGCGTCGTGCTTTGGGGCCTGTTGAACGAAGTAAACGATGGCCCGCTGTTCCGTCACGCAGTCGCAACCCTGCCCCTTGTGCGCTACCTGGACGACAGCCGCCTGGTGATGCTGGACAGCGGCAGGTGGGACGCCCAGACTGACATCGGCTCCTGTGCAAATCCGGATTCCCTGGTCTGGGCGCCTTCACTTGGGCTCGAAGGCCTTGGTCAGCCTGTAAAATCCCTTACCCCACCCGCTGGCTCGCTTGGCTATTTCTACAAGGCGGGTGACACGCATATCTACCTGAAGGTGCCGCAGACCGCCGAGTCAACGGCTTTCCTGCGGACAGTTGGGCATGACACCCAGCATGTCTTCCTCTCGGAATATGGCATCGGCAGCGCTGTGGACCTCTGGCGCGTGGTGCGGCACTATCGAGCAACTTGGCAGGACGGACGTCGAGGATGCCCAGTTCTACCGCGCGCGGCTGGATCAGTTCCTCTTCGACTGGGACCGCTGGCAGCTTGGCGAGTGTTTCGATGCGCCGGAGAGCTTCTTCGAGGCGAGTCTTGCCCGGATGGCCTCTCAGCGCACCCTCGGCCTCAACGCCATCCGGTCGAATCCGAGTCTCGTCGGCCACAATCTAACGGGGATGATAGACCATGTGATGAGCGGCGAGGGCCTGACCAACGCCTTCCGCGAGCACAAGCCTGGCACGATTGACGCGATGTTTGAGGCCTGGGCGCCGCTGAGGCTGTGCCTGTTTGCCGAGCCGGTCAACCTCTACCCAGGTGATACTGTCGAACTCGAAGCCGTAGTCGCTAATGAAGACGCGCTGAAGCCAGGCGACTATCCGGTAAGGCTGCTGGTCATCGCGCCGGATGGCAGCAAAGCGCTGGACAAGACCGTCACGCTCACCATCCCGGAGCCCGGTGACGGCGAGGAGCTGCCCTTCGCGCTGCCTCTCTTCAAGGAGTCGCTGAAGCTGGCTGGGCCTTCGGGAAAGTGGCTGTTCCGCGCCTCTTTCCAGCAAGGCGCAGCCGCGTCAGGCGGGGTAACAGAGTTCTATGTTACTGACCGCGCCCCCTTGCCGAAGGGAGAGGCGCAGGTGAGGCTGTTCGGGGACGATCCGGGCCTTTCGAGCTGGCTTGGCGAACACTCAATCGCTACCCAGCCCTGGGCCGCGGGCGAGTTGCCTGCCGGGAGTGTAATCCTGGTCGGGCAGGCTGTCCCCGCCGACCACGAGGCCGCCTTCACGGAGCTGAAGCGTCAGGTGGAGGCCGGCGCGCGGGTTATCTTCCTTTGCCCGGCAGTCTTTGCCGAAGGGAGCGACCCCAATCACTGGCAGCAGCTCTTCGCGCCTGGCTCGCAGTTCTCACTTGGCAGTTGGCTCTATCTGATGGATGCCTGGGGCAAGCGCCATCCGCTCTTCGAGGGGCTTCAGACTGGCGGTCTGCTGGACTATACCTACTATAGGGAATTGATCCACGACACGGTTTTCAACTTCGCTACTCCCCCTCGAGAAGCCGTCGCAGGGGGTATCAACGCGGCGCTCAACTACGGCTCGGGGCTGCTGCTCTCGGTACACGAGGTGGGCGCTGGGAAGGCCCTGCTGACGACCTTGCTTGTCCGCGAGTATCTCGGTACCCACCCAGCTGCCGACCGCCTGCTGGTAAATATGATTGAGTACCTTTCAGCGCCGTAAGGTTACCGAGGCGCTAGCCTGAATACTCTGGCCTCACCCGCCGGCACAATCACCTGCGCCGCTGGTAGCAGTTGCTCGGTTGTCGCGAGGTCGGTCAGCTCAGTGTCAAGTGAGAAGCCGGCCTCTTGCTGCCCAAAGTTGGCGGCCAGCACGTAGGGGACGCCGTCGGCCCCGGGTAGGCTGACGACCCGCAGGGCCTCACTTGCGAGAAGGCGTTGCCCCTGCTTCGCAAGCAACGCAGTCTCCTCTCCAGAGGCGCCCGCCCGCAGCGCAAAACCAAGGTCGAAGAGGACCGTCTCCGGGTCATAAGCCTGCAAGCCAACTTGCCTGCCCGCCCAGACCTCGTCAGCCCAGAGCATCCCGCCGCCCTCCCAAGGGTCCTGGCCTTTCGTGGCTCTAAGGCCGATCTGGCGCCTGCCGGGCCGATACAGCTCCAGTTCCTCAAGGCCGTAGAGGGCCGCGAGCCCCAGCCGCCCTTCGACGTTCAGCCAGGGAGAGCCAGTCCGCCAGGTCTCCTCCTCGGCCCCTATGCCCTGCAACTCGCACTCGCCATCTTCAGTGAAGTATTTCCTCTTGCCGCCGTTGAACAGGTCGTTGGGGATTAGCCACCCGATGCCAGCGCGCTCGGTCAGGTAGAGGCGCCTTGCAGGCGTGACAGCGCATTGAAACACAACCAGGGTCGCATCATCGGGCAAGGCTGCCGCGACCAGGCGGATCCGGGCCGTCTCCTCCGCCGGTTGCCCCTCGGCGAGCATTGGCCCGGAGCGGCACGAGACCTCTCCCCAAGTCAGGAAGCCTCCCTCGAAGGGCTGTTCAGTGTGCGAGAGCAGCGTCCGGTCGTCGGTCCTTCCTTGCCCCATGACTCGCCCAGTGAGGTGCTCCTTCCACTCCGCCAGGTCGCTGCCAGCTGTGGGAAGACAGAGGCCCTGTGGCTTCTCGGCCGCAAGCCAGCACCAGGAAGCCACCCGCCGCTTGCCTCTTTGGAGGACGGCGCCATGGTATTCGTCGCTCCAGGCGAAGTCCTTGGCAGGCAGTGGAGTCACAGTGTCCGGCACTTCAAGCCGCCTGCGCCAGTAGGCGCCCATCGAGAGACTGGCTGCGCGATCGGATTCCAGCCGCGTGTAGTAGAGGGGCGAAGCTGTGGCGAGTTCGGCGCAACGCTCGGAGAGAAAGCTGCCATCGCCGTTGGTATTGCACTCACGCCCGACCTGCTCGAGCCAGCCGGCCTCGAAAGCCGCCGCGTGCTCGTCCTCCCAGAGCTGACTCGCCATAAGCCAGACGGGGATGGCGTAATCCTGACAATAGCAATATCTGACCCGCGTGTCGCCGCCAATTCGCAGCAATCGCCCATCTGCGAAGTGGCCTTGCTTCACCAACCGCCACAGGTCCTGCGCGTGGTGATACAGGGCCTCGGGGGCGATCAGTCCGGCGCTCTGGCATGCGAGATGCAGCATCGCCACCTGCGACAGGCAGATGACCATATAGCCGACGTTGAGGTACCCATGATGGTTGAGAGAGTAGCTGGGGAAGAAGTTTTCCCCCACATGCCACTCGGACAGCGGCCTGCCCTCATACAGGGTCGCCGAAGTTGCATCTTCAGGTACCGAGATACCATTCAACAGGAAGCGCGTGCCCTTGTCGCGCCACTCAGCCGCGCGCGGATGGTCGGGGTACAGCAGCGCGGTGCGGTGTAGTAGCGCGCCGTTCCACAGGTTGCTTTCGGGCTTGTTGTGCTGGATGGGGCCAGCCTCGACGGGATACTCGTCGGTAAGCCAGTCGCACTCGCTGGCCAACACTGTGGCAAGCAGCATCTCGTCTCCAGCCGAGAGGTGAGGTCTGAGAGCCTCTACACCGTGCATCATACGCTCGATACCCAGCGCGCTAATCCAGGTATGGCCCCAACGCGTGCCATCGGTGCAGTGATAGCCGCCGACCAGGTGGCTTTCCAAGGAGAAGCGCAGCATCGCATGCGATTTCGCGAGCAACTCTTCTCTTCCGGCTCCGGCGCGACTTTCATCGAGGTCCGGGTCAGTCGCCAGCACCGCGAAAGCGGCAAGCGCCTTCTGATGCGTCTGCACGCCCCAGCCATTGTAGCCGGGGCCATAGCAGAGCAGCTCCGGCCTGTCGGGCGGGCGATATTCCCACTGCTCTGCAGCGCGCACCCAGGGCTCGAGCAGGCGCAAATAATCAGAAGCGGTTGGGGGAGGCAGTTTTTTCATACTGGCTTTTTCTGCGTGTCCTGGTTCCTGCCTGCTAGACTGGAAGGAACTCTTCATCTTCTAGCGAATCCTCACTTATCACCAGAAATCGCAAGGAGTAACTACCCATGACCAATCGCGAGAACCTGCTCGCCATACTCAATTATGAAGACTACGACCGCGTCCCCGTGTTGCACTTCGGCTTCCTCTACGACACCTTGCTGAAATGGCACCAGGAAGGTCATCTCACCGAAGAAGAATTCGCCCGGGCCTGCACAGCGGACCAGTCAATCGAGCTTGAAGAGCTAACCGCCAAACTCGGTTTCGATGTCGCCTATCACCGGGTCTTCGGGATGAATACCGCTATCTCGCCCCTGTTCGAGTCGAAAGTCCTCGAAGAGCTGCCCGATGGCGGGCGCAAGATCCTCTCGCCTTATGGCGCCATCCAGCTTCAGAAGCCCGGCGCAGGCAGCATCCCGATGGAGTTCGAGCACGCCCTCAAAGGGCGCGCCGAGTGGGAGGAACTCTTCAAGCCGCGCTTGCAGTTCTTCCCCGAGCGGGTCGAGGGTGTCCATGTCAACTGCGAAGACGAGATGCGGCGCTTCGATGACGGCGGCCTGGACTATCTGAAGGAAACTGACCACGATAATCATTATCTGCTGCATTGTGGCAGTCTTTACGGCACCTTGCGTGACTATATCGGGATGGAATCGCTCGCTTACCTGACCGCCGACGATGAGGACCTGGTCGTCGAGATGATAGAGGTCAACGCGGAGCTGTGCTACCAGTGCACCAAATACGCCCTCGAGGCGGGCGCGAAGTTCGATATCGCCCATTTCTGGGAGGATATCTGCTACAAGAACGGCCCACTGGTGAATCCGGCTTTCTTCGCCGAATATGTCGGTCCTCAATACAAACGCATCGTTGACCTGGTGGCGAGTTATGGCATCGATCTCGTCTCCCTGGACTGCGACGGGATGATAGACAAGCTGGTGCCCATCTGGCTTGAGGCGGGCGTGAACGTGATGTTCCCGATAGAGGTCGGCACCTGGGGCGCCAGCATCGAACCCTGGCGCGAGCAGTACGGTAAGCAGGTGCGCGGCGTTGGCGGGATGAGGAAACACATCCTCGCGCACGATTATGCGGCCGTGGACGCCGAAGTCGAGCGGTTGAAGCGCCTCGTGGACCTCGGCGGCTTCGTCCCCTGCCCCGACCATCGCATTGCCGACGACGCCGAATGGGAGAATGTGCAGTACTACTGCGACCGGATGCACGAGGTGTTTGGGTAGAGAATCCCTTCTTCACTTTTGCGAGGCAGAAATATGGGCAATCCAGAAACCGAGCTTACTGGTCCTGTGCCTGGCCATCTGCCCTCCAGGCTGACCATCTCGCTCTGGATGTGGCTCTGGCTTACCGAGACCCAGGAGGGTGAATACTACTCGGACCTGGAGCAGTGTTTCACCGAGCTTGTCGCGCGAGGCTTCAATACCATACGGATCGACTGTCTGCTGCTCTGGCTGTGGGATGAACAGGGCAATCCCCGCCGTAATGTGGCGATCGGGAATGTCGCCGAGCCTGGCTATTGTAATAACGTGCCAGGTTACGAGGCGCGCGGTGGTTTCAGCGTAGCAGACCCACTTGGCAAGCTGTTCGAGCTGTTCGAGCTTGCGAAACGTCATGATGTCTATCTGGCGCTATCAAACTGGGGCTTCCACGAAGGCCACAGCACGACCTTCCTGGCCAACGAGGCGGAGAGAGCAGCTATCTGGGCAATCCCAGAAGAGCGTCGGCTGATGCTTCTGGCAGAGCGTTACGAGCGACTGCTGACCGAGGCAAAACGGCGGGGTTTGCTGGATCGGATCGCTTATGTTGAACTCCATAACGAGCTGACAGGTATCGCCCACGCTTTTGGGGGTCGGCCAGCCACCAAAATCGGCACCGAAGAGGCCCTCTCCTGGCTGCAGATCCGCTTCCCCGAGCTACTCTTCTGCGGAGATTACGACCTGGATGTGCCCGCGGATTACGCCTTCGACTACAACCTGACGGTCAGCTTCGCCGAAAACTTCCCCAGCAACTTGCAGGTACTGGATCATCATCTCTACTGTTTCGGCATCTGGAAGGAGTTTGTCGTCAGGGCAGGTTTCCTGCAAGATCCTGCTCCATACGGTGGACTTGATGCCTATTTCGAGCATCTCGAACAGCACAACGCCTTCTATCGAGAAGTCTTGAAACCAGACAGACCAAGTTGGCCTGAGTACAAAAGCCACCTGACCACCTGGGTTGGCGCCCAGCCCCTGATGTACCTGCTCGAACACCTGGACCCAGAGCGCTTCGACTACTGGCTTCTGAAGCATTTTTCCAGGTATGAGGACCGTATGCTGGGCTTCTGGAAGAACAATATCCAGTTCTTCGGCCACCTGGCCAGGCAGCGCAATATACCTGTCGTCTGCGATGAAGGTTATATCTTCTGGATGCCCACCAACTCGCTCTTCGACACGACAGCTATTGGTCGCAGCCTAATCGAATATATTGCTACGACAATGAGAGACAACGGTTATTGGGGGATTATGCTTTCTTCCTATGCCTTTCCAGGGATGCCCCTGTGGACCAGGGAAGCCGAATGGCTTTCGAAGGTCAACACTGGACTGATCCAATCTGCCCCCAAAGTCTCAGGCGCGCAGCTTCTTGATAATCAACCTCACACTGGCAACCGCAGCCCTGACTAGCCGTCAAGGAACCAGGTCTTGCTTAGGAGATACAATTGAGACTGCCGAATCTGCCTCTAGTCAGTGGATTATTAGTGCTCCTGATATTGGGAAGCGCCCAAGCCGTCGAGCTACCCAGGCTCGACTGGACGGAGCGTTCTGACTGGCTGAATGTGCAGACTGATGTGTCGCCAGCGGCGGTTGGAGATGGCCTGGCAGATGACACCGCGGCCTTGCAAGCGGCCCTGGATACAGTCGTAGATGGCACCACCGTCTACCTGCCCCCTGGCACTTACCGGATAACCGAGACCCTGACCTTGCGCGGCCCAAGGCACGGCTTCTTGCTGCTAGGGCATGGCCGAGATACCACTTTGCTGTGGGATGGCGAGGAAGGCGGCAAGCTCTTCCTCGATGACGGCGTGGCGTATAGCCGGTATGTCGGGCTTACTTTCGAGGGCCAGAGCAAGGCTGCGGTGGGTTTCTACCATTACAGCGACCTGCGTTTCGAGACCGAAGTCCGCCATCAACACCTGGCCTTCCGCAACTTTACCGACGCGGGCATACTCGCCGAGAATAACGACCGCTTTGCGACCGCCGAGACGCTGTTTGAGAACTGCCTTTTCGAGAATTGCAGGCGAGGGGTCTCCTTCACCCAGTTCAACGATTATGATTACACCTTCGATGGATGCGAATTTGTGGACAGCGAGACCGCCATCGAGTGCGCCCACGGCAACTTCTACGTCCGCAACTGCCACTTCGAGCACAGCCGAGTGGTGGATATCAGTTCTGCCCCCGAGCATGGCAGCTCGCTTCGCCGGTGCACCTCGGTCGGCTCTAACGCCTTCCTGCACTTCGGCAATGCGGTTGCTCCGATGACCTTGCAGGATTGCCAGATTGAAGGCTGGACGAGTCCCGAGGGCGCGGTGCGGCTTGCGGGCGCGCCAGTCTTGCTCTTTGATTGTGTCTTCACCAAGGGGCCTGAGGGAAGCGTCCCCATACAGGCAGGCAACGGGCAGCGGATATTCCTCTCCGAGAATTCGGCTCCGGGCGCGCCTTCTCTCATCGAAGCGCCTTCTGATGCGGTTGTCTACACCATACCGGCCGGCCAGCGCAGTGGACTGCTTACTTCCGCCAGGCAGTCCTTTTTTACCGAGACTGCCCCTGTTCCGACCAAGGTATTCGACGCGAAGGTGGACTTCGGCGCGAAGGGCGACGGCGCCACCGATGACACTGCGGCAGTGCAGGCAACTGTGGATGCGGCGCGCGAAGCCGGAGAAGGCGCTCTGGCTTATTTGCCGACTGGTTCTTACCTAATAACGAATACTATCAAGTTATCAGGCAGCAATTACTCCCTCGGGGGCAGCGGCTGGAACAGCCGGCTTGTCTGGCGAGGGGCGGAAGGAGGCACGCTGATTGAGGTGAGCGAGCCCCAAAATGTTACGCTCGAACACCTGGCCGTCGGCAACCATGACAGCGGCCAGATGACCAACGCGGTGGACATCCACCAGTCCGGCACGGTACTCTGGCTCCCGGATGACTTATGACGGGGTATTTGCCTACGGGATGTACCAGTTGCAGCCTGACAGGAAAGGCTTCGTATTTGAGGGACTCGGTCCTGAAGATATTGTCCTGATGCCCCATGTGCAGGGCAACCTGCGCTTTCGCGACTGTGGCGAGGCGACGGTGCTTGCGAAAGTCTCATACGAAGGCTCCATCACGGTCGAGGGGAAGCAGCAGCAACGTGGCGGACTACTTGGCTTCCAGACGCGCCTGGCGACCCTTGTGACGCATGCCCTTTACCTGCGCGACAACCAGAGCCTGGTTGCAAGTGACTTCTATATCGAGCAGGCTCAAAACGGATTCGTGCTAGAGGGAGAGCCAGGCTTGCCCCCCGGCAGGCTGACTCTGCAAGGGCCGAAGCTGCACTTCAATCCGAGCGATCCCCCAGGCGTTGCGCTGACGATCAACGGCTACGAAGGTCAAGTAGCGTTTGGCCCTCAGCAATTCTACATAGAACCTCGCAAGGCTGCTTTACGCTGGCAGGGGACCGCCCCTCTGGATGTTATTGTCTTTGCTTCGACCTTCTACGGGACGGAACCTGACTTCGATCAGGGGGAGGGACTGAGGCTCGCGCTCATCGGCAACCGGGCGATAGATATCAAACTGGACCAGTCGGATGCAAGCGCAGATATGGCGCCAGACGGCACGCTGGGACGCCTGGCTGACGCCCTTGACGACCTCAGGCGGCTAGGAGAAATCGATTTACGTCTTACTCATCCGGAGGTGCTTTGAGAAGCTGAACAACGAAGACCAGGAGCCTGGCTACTAGTGCTTGACATTCGAGGAATAACCGCTATGATTATCACGTAGTAATAATTACGAGGGAGTAATCAATCTGGCATCTCACGAAACCCAACTCGACGATGTGGTCCTGACCTTCAATGAAGTATGCAGGCAGCTTGGAATCCGGGCAACTCATCAGCGGGCCGAGATATTCCGCGAACTGGTAAAGAGCCAAGAGCATCCTGACGCCAAGACCATCTATCTGAGGGTTCGCAAGCGCATACCGACTATCTCTTTTGATACTGTCTATCGCAATCTGCGCCTGATGGAAGAACAAGGGGCTATCTCCAAAATCGGTGCTGGAGTCGAAACAATGCGTTTTGACGCGGTCACCGCCCCCCATCATCATTTTGTATGCAGGCGCTGTGGGAAGATCCGGGATATCTACAGGGACGAATGGAATGACCTCCAGCGTCCACCTGGTATTGATGAGCTGGGCGATATCGAGTCTATCCACGTCGAAGTGCGCGGCCTTTGTGCCGATTGTCTTAAAGCCAAAGCCAAGCCCCAGTGACCAGGGGCGGCAGTTGCTCTTTTTTTGCGAATAATATAGTAATGATTATTATATAGTTATCGTTTGTGCTTACGAAAATTTTGGAGGTGGTAACTGATATTAGGCCAGGGGGGCGCAGAGCGTATCCTGTCCAGACTACCTTGCGAAGTATTCACGACCACTTTTGAGTCTCAACTCCAGGAGGAGAACTATGGAACTGGTATCAAGGCAGTTAGTTGAAAAAGCTGGTATCAATGTAGATGAGTTGCTGAAGCTGCTCATCACCAACGCCTCGGCTGAGCTTACGACCTTCTACTATTACACCATCCTGCGCATCAACCTGATAGGGATGGAGGGTGAAGGCCTTAAGGAGATCGCCGAGGACGCCCGTATCGAGGACCGCAACCACTTCGAGGCGCTCGTGCCGCGTATCTACGAGCTTGGTGGCAAGCTTCCGAACTGCATGAAAGAGTTCCACGATATGTCGGCTTGCCCGCCGGCGCGCTTGCCGGATGATCCAACCGATACAAAGGCCCTTGTGGAGATCCTGCTCAAGGCCGAACAGTGCGCGGTTAATGGTTACACCCATCTGTGTAATCTGACTTGTGGCAAGGACCATCGCACCTACGACCTGGTGCTCGCCATATTGAACGAGGAAATCGAGCATGAGGCCTGGTTTGCCGAGTTTCTTGGGCAGGGGCCCTCTGGTCACTTCAAGCGCCGCACCATCGGCGAGTCCCCCTTTGTTTCCAAGTTCTTGCATCCCTGAGTCCAGAAGGCCACGAGAAATGAGGGGCGCTCTTGACGCGCCCCTTATTTTTTTATGCCGCAGGGCTTGCTACTAGCGCTGGCGAATTGCTACAACAGCTTATTGGAAGCGAAGTTTTATGGAGGTGCCAGATGGCTCACGTAAAGCAAATAGGTGAAGTATGGCGTTGCGAAGTGTGCGGCAATGTAGTTGAAGTGCTCGAGTCCGGTGGCGGAGAACTCCTCTGCTGTGGCGGGCCGATGGTGAAAGTCGAGGAAGAAGAAGACGAGGACGAAGAAGAGGAAGAAGAAGACGACGACTAAACAAGGAGCCTGATGGACCACCTTTGGCTTGCTTTCGGGCTGACACTCGGGGCGGGGATGGCCACTGGTATCGGCAGCATAATCGCCTTTACTGCCAAACGCACCGATTTTCGGTTGCTGTCGATTGCTACGGGATTCTCGGCCGGCGTAATGTTGTATGTCTCCTTCGTCGAGATACTGGCAAAGGGGATGGACGAGCTTGTCGATGCCTATGGCCAGGATATGGCTCTCTGGGCCAATGCAGGTTCTTTCTTCGCGGGAATACTGCTGATTGCGCTGATAGACAGGCTGGTGCCGTCTTTTGAGAATCCGCATGAGCCGCCCACCGAACAGGTAAATCTCATCCTCCAGGACACTCAGGCGCCCAGCTTGAAAAACCAGGGCCTGGACACTGCCAAGCTTCAGCGGATGGGCCTTTTTACGGCGCTGGCGATCACAATCCACAACTTTCCCGAAGGGATGGCAACCTTCCTTGCGGCTTTGAAAGACCCAAGCGCCGGCATCGCAATCGCCATCGCACTGGCCTTGCATAACATCCCCGAAGGCATCAGCGTGTCAGTGCCGATATTTTTCGCCACTGGTAAAAAACGTTCAGCGTTTGTCTATTCAGTACTCAGCGGGCTGGCTGAGCCTGTTGGCGCAGGGGTAGGCTACCTGGCTATCCGCCTGGCTTTCGGCGGCGAGTCGGGATTAATCCCTCCCCAGGTTATGGGCCTGCTGTTTGGCGCTGTAGCGGGCATAATGGTCTATATCAGCCTGGATGAGTTGCTGCCAACAAGTCGGGCTTATGGCAAAGAACATGACAGCCTTATCGGGCTGGTGCTTGGGATGGCCCTGATGGCGCTCAGCCTGATACTGATGGCCTAATAGACCGTGTCTTCCTTCGGTGTTGCGCGCTCCACAAACAACTGGCCGTTGGGCAGCATATCGTCCGAGGGCGGCGTGCCGTGTTCCAGGCGGTATTGCTTGCGTTTACACTCGTTCTGCTTCACGCCCTGGCAGTACAATTTGATGAAGCCTCTGCAGGCCAGGCCTTGCTCATCACAGTGTTTTTTGAAGAATCCACATTTCGCCAGCAGTTCGCATTCCATTGTCTACCTGCCTCCGATTACAACCAACACCGGCCGATTTATCGGCTCGAAGCTAGTAATCGGCTTTCCGGAGGCAAAGCTTTAAGGCAATCGAAAAAAAACTGAAGTTTTTACAACGATTTGGCGGCCTGCTGGATACGCTTTATCAGGGCTTTCGTCTCAGCCGCCTTGCGGTCTGGATGGGTGCCTAGCAACACAGCCCGGTTGAGTATCTCCAGAGATTTTGCGCACATTGTCTTCGTGTACTTCTTGCGGCACTGCTTGTTGGCAGGCATCAGGTAGGGATTCATCGCGGGGACGTGACCGCCCTGGTGGGCGAAGAGAGGATCCCATTCGGTGTAGATGTGCCTGCCCGTCTGGGCGCAGACGAAGCCCCCCACCGCGGCCGCGAACTGGCTTGCGGCTTCGGCGCTGGGCAGCAGATAGCCCACATTGGCGCCGACTTCCCATTCGAGGCTGTTGGCTTTTATCGGCACGAGACCTGTATCAGCGGTCTCTTCCAGAATCCTTTGCTTCTGCTTGCGCATCGCCTTGACCATACCGGGCAGGCGGTCGAGTTGCACGTTCATCATCGCGCCCTCAAGCTCGGAGGCGCGCGCCCCGTTGCCGGTAAAGGGCACGAAATCGTCATCTCGGCCTGACCAGTAGAAGCTGCAGCAATCAATCATACAGCCAGCTCGCTGGATGACCTCCTCATCGTTGGTGACTACAGCGCCCCCTTCGCCGCAGGTCATATTCTTGTAATAGTTGAAGCTGAAAGCGCCCGCGTGGCCGATTGAGCCGGCCATCCGCCCCTTATAAGCGCCGCCTACACACTGGCAAGCGTCTTCGATTACGAAGAGTTTGTGCTTCTTAGCGACCTTCATAATCGCATCCATATCACAGACAAGGCCCCACATATGGACGGGGATGACGGCGCGGGTGCGCGGACCGATGAGGGCTTCGAGAGCCTTCGGGTCGAGAGTAATCGACTCATCGATGTCGGCCACAATCGGGATAGCCCCAACTGCCAGGACTGAGACGGCAGAGGCCATATAGGTGCAGGCGGGCACGACGACCTCATCACCTGGGCCAATCTGCAAGCCAGCCAGAGCAGCGGTCAGCGCCGTGGTGCCGCTCGAGGTCATCCGACAATGCTCCACGCCGAGTTGCCTGGCCCAGCGGTGCTCGAACCTGTCACATTCGCCGCCGATGTGATAACGGAAAAGCTCGCCCGAGAGCAGCACGCGAGCGAGGGCATCTACTTCCTGTTGACCAACTTTATACATTGGGAACCTCCCTGGACCTGGCAAGTGAGTTGTACTGTTCTATCTAACTGCGGTCATCCCTCGCCTAATCGCGCTGGGCATCGACTACAGAACGCAGTTCGTCCAGCTTCGCAGTCCCCTGGCCCTGGTCAGGCACAAGCCAGCCCCCCTCGTCTACTTCGTTCCAGGCATACCAGAGCACAGTCCGAGAGGGCGCTGCGGCCGGATTCGCCTTAAGCCAATCGAAGGCAGAGCGCAGATGCGCGCCGAGTTCGCCCGGTTTTGGCTGAAGCGTATCTCCCAGGCCATCGCGAGGGCCTCCCCAGCCGGCGCTCAGGTTAGGCACTACCCCGCAGCCGGTTGCCTTCAGCGCGTCCCAGTGGTTGCGCTGGGCTGCGCAAAGCCCTGCATAATCCGGCCCGCCCCAACTGGTGTAGGCGCTGATTGCATCCAGCCCGCCCTCGGTTGCGACTGCCGCGCCGTCTTCAGGCCGCTGCGACAGGACGACCAGATAGGGATCGAGTAATCCTGCTTTTATAATCCGCTGCCGCAAAGCGTCCAGCCAGAGGCGACCTGTCTGGGTCCAGCCGAAGAAAGAGACCTTCGGGTCGCCACTGAGTCTTTCACCAGGATTCCAGAACATCAGATAGAGTAGTGGCCGGCCGCCGGCTACCGTCTGATAGTTGGGCCTCAACATCATCCCGACCACTTCATCGATGCGTTCATCCTGCGGGTCGCGCGGGTCAACGCCGTTCATATATTCGCTGCCGGGACTCAGGATAAGGCAGAAATTGAGGTCGTTGCTGTGACTGCTGGAGAGGAACAGCCTGCGAGCGCGGTTCATATCGTCGTGGCGGAAGCCGTCATCGCGGACATTTGGATAGTAATAGAGGAAGGCCCAATAATCGAGCCCGCCAGCCTTCGCGTAGGCGATCTCCTGGTCCACAGCTTCCTGGGTGTCGCCCCATACCTGGGGCTTGCCATCTGGGCCGAAGGTGGTGAAGAAAGGCAGACCGGCCGCTGTACTGCGGCGCAGCCAGGGCTTCAATATAAGGATTGAAGTCGGACTTGAACCAGGCATCCCAGCGGATTGCCCCCTGCGTGAGGGGTTCAGGCTCGGTGGGAGAGGTCTCTTCAAGCGACTTGCTCAAAACGCCGACCTCGACCAGGCGCATACCTCCTCCCTCGTTGGGGCCGAAATCGAAGCGCAACCGGGTAGCAAGCGTCGGCGCAAACTTGAATCGAAGGCGAGGCCCTGCCTGCGTCATCTGGGCCTCCAGGTCACGGTATTCCCCTGAGTCCTGGCGCACGGACAAGACTACATTTGAGGGCAACCGTGAGGCGGGTATCTGCTCTGAAGCGCTGCCAGCGAACAACTCAATAAAAGCTGCGGAAATCTGCTGCTGCCTCGGCAAGACAAGCTCTACACGTTCGCTTTGAGGCTCATCGGAGAAGGTAATCCCCTCGAAAAGGCTGCCATCTACCAGATTGACGGGGTCATTGGGGCGGCCTGAGATCACAACATTCTGCTCGGCCAGCTTGCCTTCGACCTCGGCCTTGCCCCCTCGGGTCACATCGGCCAGGTTATTAGACCGCTCATAGACCCGGGTGAAAGCCTCCAGCAGTTCTGGACCGCCTTCGGCTGCCATCAGGGAGGCGTAGAAATCTCCCGGCGGGGTTGCGCGCGGAATCCGCGCCCCCGTTTCATCCACGAAATAGCGATGGGGACAGATGAGCCTGGTTCCGAGCTTGTTAAGCTGCTCAATCGCCCTGTGAGGCAGGACCTGCTCAAGCACGAAGAGAGGCGAATCCGAAGGCAGAGTTGCCAGTTCATCGGTCAAGACTGGCTCCAGGTCGCGCGCTGGCAAGGCATCACAGATATGGAAATAGGCTTCCATAAAATTGGTGCGAGTGAGGGAATATTCTAAGGTCTCCTCGGGCAGATAGACGTGGATGCGCCCCGGGACATAGGCCTGCGCCCTGTTGGCTGGATTGGCCAGGTGTTGGTAGAGCTGTCCAAAGGCTTCGGCGTTCTCTTTGCGAAGGGTGCCATCCATCTTGAAAAGGCCGAACTTGTCCTCCTTCCCCACCCAGGCGAGGACGCCCGCGATAGGGCCGCCTGCTTCGGCGATGGCCTCGAAAGCCTCGGGCTGGACGGCGCTGACTTCCGCCACCAGATAGCGCTTGCCTACCGAATGAGCCAGCTTGGCCAGCGTGCGATAGTAGAAGGCATACTGGTCGGGGGGCGCGTAGGTGTCGGCAGTGAGGAAGTCACTGGTCAGCGCATGAGTGCGGATAGAGGCGTTCGTCTTAACTGGCTTGACGCTGCGGGTATCGAGCCAGCCGGACAGCTCTCCGCAGATACACCCGCCCGCCCAGACGGCGCCAGGAGAGGCCAGTTTGAGTTGGCGGGCCATCTCCGCCAGGGCTTCGCGCTGCATCAGGTCGATTGAATGACGAAGGTCGAAGGTCCGCCGCGAGGCGAAGGCCTCGCTCGGTATGCCGACGCCTGGCTGATACAGGACAGGGGGAGATATTTCTTCAAAGGACGCATAATTGCTTGCCCAGTTTGAATTGAGCAGCGCCAGGTCTTGCTCGTACAGGCGCCCCAGAGCCGCGCGCCAGGCGGCTGGGAAGAGCGTACTGCGCTCGTGGCCGCCGGTATTCCAGTACCAGTCCTCGAACCAACCATAAATCACGTTGCCGCCATATTTCGCCTGGACATGTTCGGCTACTATCCGGGTCAGCCAGAGAGTCTTCTCGACTTCCTCTGGGATATGCAGGCGCATCCAGGACTTGGTCTGCCACTCCCTGCCGTCTTCGGCAGCGGGGCTGATATAGGGGGTAATGCCGTGCTGCGCAAGCTGGTCGAGGACAGCATCCAGTGAACGCCAGTCGAGTCCTGCCGCCGCGGTTTCGGCATCCCATACCTGGCCGGGCTTAAACAGTTCAAATAAAACTGGCGACACCCCGATTTCCGCAGGATAGAGAGGGAATCGTATGGTGTTGACGCCGAGAGTTTTGAGATACTCAATCTCTTCAGCTTTGAGCGGCCAGTATTTCGCCTCCAGCTCGGGCGGGCCGACATTGTACTGATTTACCCCGAAGATTAGCTCTGGGACCGGTGGAAACTGGTCTTGGGCCTTCGCCTGCTGGGGGAAGGCCAATACCAGAAGGACTAGCCAGCCGATTACCATAAACACGCCCGGCAAGGCCGAGAGCGCCAGTTCTCCAAAAGGCCCCATTACCAGCCTCCTGTGACTTTTCAAAGTGGTTCCAACTCCTGCAAGTGCTCAATTGCCTCAAGACTGCCCAGGACAACGAGCCGGTCTCCGGCCTGGAGTCTCTCGGTGGGCGGCGGAGCAGTAAGCTGACTGGCGCCTCGGCGGATCCCAACTACAGTCACGTTGTGCCTCTGGCGGAAAGCAAGCTCGGCCAGGGTGCGCCCAATCAAGTCAGAGCTCTCTCCCAGGCCGATTTCTACCATATCGAAGCGATCTACAGTCTCATGTGACTCGGCCGCGTAAGGCTGGTTGAGCAGAACCTCGGCTTTGCGCAGTTCTTCGGCCTCTCCGAGTAATACTACGCGATCGCCTGGCAGCAGGCGGAAGTCTGGTGAGGGGTCGAAGACTACGCTGCCCGCCTCTGCTGACGGCAAGCACCGAAGCCTGGGTGGAGCTTCTGAGGGCGAGTTCTCTAAGCGCCAGCCCCGCGGTAAGCGTGCCTGTCTGCAAACGGACTTCCTTGAAGGCGACTGGCCAGTTGCGAGTCGTGGGTAAAAGCGCCATCGCATGGGTAAGCGCATCAGCGGCCTGCTCTGCGGCATCGGCAGAAGGCCTTAGCACGACGGCAGCCCCTGCCTGCCGTAGAATCTCGGCGTCGGCCTCGGTAGCCGCCGTGACGGCAATCTGTCCAGCGAAGGCGCGCTGGCGAAGCTGCCTGATCAGGGCGAGGCTGAAATCCACCGAGCGGATTGTGCTGACAATCCAGCCGGGAGTCTGGAAGGGGAGTTCTGTCAGCAGTTCTGGATCGGTCATATCGCCGTAATGAACTGGCAAGTCTTTGGCGCGCCACTTGGCCAGGGCAGCAGGATCGAAGTCCAGCCCAAGCACGGTGAACCCGCGGCTGAGGAGATACTCGGCCAGGGCGCTGCCGTAGTTGCCCAGGCCCACAAGCAGGACATCCTTACGGGAATCGGAGTCCCTGGAATTAGCCAGGGCTTCGCGATAAGGCCGGCGTCCCTCAAAGAGGCGAAAAGCCTTCCCCACGCGTTCATAGATAGGCCCTGAGTAGAGTATCAGGTAAGCCGACACAAAAATCGTGATGACGCCAACGAGGGTAAGCAGGCCGGCGGTCTCTTCCGAGAGGTGCCCGAGACTCAGGCCGAAGGCCGCGAGGATGAGCGAGAATTCACTTATCTGGGCGATCGTGAGGCCAGTCAGGAAACTGGTGCGGCGGCGATAGCCTAGCAGTCCCATCAGCGCCATCACAAGCACTGGTTTGACCAGCAGGACAAAAGCCGAAAATAGCGCGGCGGCGCCAAGCTGGGAACTAACAAGCGACCAGTCGAGGCGAGCGCCCAGGTCCACAAAAAAGAAAAGCAGCAGGAAATCTCTGAGCGTCGCAAGCCGTACGCTGATTGCATCCCGGTATTCACTGGAAGCCAGAGCCAGCCCGGCGGCAAAGGCGCCAACCTCTTTGCTGAAGCCGAGACTCTCGCCCAAGGCTGCCAGAGACACCGCCCAGGCGATTGCCGCAAGGGCAAGCAGCTCCTGACTCGTCGCAACTTTGTGCAGCAGGAAAGGGAAAACGAATTTTACAAACAGGTAGATACCCAGGAAGAAACCAGTGCCCTTAGCGAGCAGCAGGAGTCCAGTACTGGCAAAGCCGCCCGCCTCTCCTGTTGCCGACCCCAATGCCGAGAGCACCGTCAGCGCAAGCAGCGCGGCGATGTCCTGCACAATCAATATGCCTACGGCAAGTTGCCCATGCAGGGAGTCTATCTCTTTCTTGTCCGAAAGCAGTTTGACGATGATGATGGTGCTCGAGAAAGCCAGAGCGACCGCAACATAGGTCGCGGTGAGAGGGGCCATCCCAAGCGCCAGTGCCAGCCCCAGTCCAAGCAGTATGGTGAAGAACAACTGTCCGAGGCCTGTGAGGAGGGCAGCGGGGCCAATGGTCCTGACCAGGTTGAGATCGAGCCTCAGTCCCACTATGAAGAGCAGCAGCGAGATGCCAACCTGCGCAAGTAGTTCAAGCTGGTCATGATTATGTATCAGGCTGAACCCAGAAGGGCCAGCGACAACGCCGGTCACCAGCAACATAATGACCAAAGGCTGACGAAGCCGCTGGGCCAGAAGACCCAGTATAGCTGCGAGGCCCAGGATGGCCGCAAATTCTAGAAACGGATTGTCGGTTGTCATTCCGGGCAAGCTCCAGTGACAGCTAGAAACGAAGGCGAGTTGGCTGCGCCCTGACAGGCTTTTCTCTTCTGGCAGTAAAAAGCCTGCAAAAGAAACCGGGGCGTCTCATTGGGGGGAACGAGACGCCCCGTTTGGGGGGGTAGAACATGTACGGAAATAGACAAACCAGTGGGTCAGAAGTTGCGGGTACAGATAGATTTTCGAAAGAAAATCTGGCTGCAGATTTGCCAGATACGAATCCACTCTGGATTCCCCTTTGACCTTGCCAATAACGACGCGCCCCGGACTGGGCAAGTCCGAAGCGCGCCGTAGCCCTGGCAGAGACTTGATTACCGTAAAGGCTTAGTCGCTGCCCAGTTTGACCTGGTCCTCTCCGTAGAAATCGAGATAATCGAGCCATAAGGTATATTCTTTTGGCCAGACTACCTGGGAGAGGTCAGACTTAACGAAATCCTGGACTTCCGACCGGTCATAACTAAGCTCCATTGCGCCAATAAGGGCAGCACCTCCGAGGAATTTCGCATCGGTTGGAGCTATCACCCCGTTGAGCTTCAGTTCTTTCCAGTTGGAGCGCCAGGTTTCAGGGATGCCATCCACACGTACTTTGATTGACTTTCCGCTGCTGGCAGTAAAAAGGGTATCAGGCGTAACCTTCATATGCACTCGAGCCGAGTAGTTAACCTCGGCGGCAAAGCACATTGCGCCAGGATTCAGATCGCCTACCCCAACATAAGTCCAGCGCCCGTTGGCTGTGCGGTAAGCTATCCAGTTGACGACGTAGATATCGAGTATGTTGGTATCGCTCACCAGTTCTTTGTCTGTTAGCTTGTATTCTTTGGATTTGCTCCAGAAGTGCTGTCCGGTTTCCCGAGCGCCCTTCACCCAAAGCCAGTCCAGGGGATTGCCGTCCTCGATATCCTGCCCGAGTTCGGAGCCAAGCAGCTTGCCGTTCAGGTACACGATGTAGCCGTTATCGGCATTGATCCTGAGAGTGCCGGTGAGCTTGCCGGAACAAGGCGGCACATTAAGGAACTGGCGGAAGTGCAGCGGGCCGAAGTCCTTCAAGCCAGGCTCGCCATCATAAGACCAGATCCACTCGGCCTTCGAATCGGCCTGCATATCTACAGGCCAGGCAGGATGAGGTTTGACTGGAGTGGAATACGACCAGTCTCTCTCATTATTGGTCCAGATGGTGCGATTGTTGCTGACAACCTCAAGGGTAGCGGCTGGCACAAGCGAAGCAAGACAAAAGGCGAGAATCAAAATCTGAATTACGAACACATAAGCTTTCATACTGAACAGAACTCCTCCAAGCAATAATGGAACAGATAAGTGGTCAGGATCGGCACAAGGGACGTGGGCAGTTCTTATGCTAATCTGTGAGGATGTTACCGTTTGTTGTCACAGTTGTCAATAGCTGTTTACATTAATAAGGGCTTTAGAAGGTCGTGAAACCCCCTTGTCTCGACCTTTAGCCAGGCGCAAACTTGCGTTAGAGGAGGATGGCGCCCCCTAACCAATTCTCTAGTCATACTGTGACCCGGGAGGCCCTGGATGGTAGACCAGATGACCACCAGAGAACGCTGGCAAGCTGCCCTTGCCCTTGAGCCGGTTGACCGACTGCCTTTCTGGCCCAAACTGGATGGCGCCTACGCCAAAGCCCAGGCGGCGCCGTTCAATACAAAGTCGCTCGATGAGTTGCACGACTGGATTGGCAGTGATCCCCATGTCGGCATCGCCGGCTGCGTTCGTATCGAGCGCGCCAGGACAGAGGAGGCCTGGCGCGAAGAGGGCAATAACCGCTGGCATAGCTGGCGCACGCCTTATGGAGAGCTCGATCAGTTTCTGCAATTTGATGGACCATCCCATTCCTGGCACCCGATGACCTTCCCTGTCAGGGACAGAGAAAGCCTCCTGGCTATGACGGCCTTCTACGAAGATGCAAAACCTGTGCTGGACGAGCGGTTGCTTGAGACCACGACTGCGCAAGTTGCGGCTGTCGGAGAGCGAGGCTACACTTTTGCGGGCATTGGCGAGTCGCCTCTGATGTACTGGGTCGAATGGCTCGCGGGGGTCGAACAGGCCCATCTGCTGCTTGTGGATTATCCCGCCGAGGTCGAGGCACTTTTTGATGCCATCCAAAGTTTTCTGGTCGGAGTCGCGAGGATAATGATCGAATACAGCCCGGTAGAGGCGCTGTATCTTGTTGAAAACACCTCAACGACGCTTATCTCCCCCACCCAGTACCACAAATACTGTCTGCCTCACGTGGGGCAGATCGCCCAGATGGCAAGTGATGCGGGCAGGTCAATGATCCTGCATATGTGCGGTCATCTGAAAGCGCTGCTACCGGACCTCTCGACAGTGCCGGTCAGGGGTTTCGAGGCTTTTACCTCCCCCACGCTTGGGAACACTAGCCTGCTGGAGGGGCGCACTGGCTGTCCAGACAAGGCCCTAATAGGCGGTACCAATGCGATGCTCTGGCTGAAACCTGCCAGGCAGATAATCGCCAAGCTTGAAGAGGACCTGGGCGCGCTGCCGCATCGGCGAGGGATTGTAGTCACCTCCGGCGGCGTGATGCCGCCCTTCTCGAAGCCTGAGACAATCCGTGCGGTATGTGACTGGGTGAAGGCTTATCCGGTCTGAGAGAGATATTGGTGAGGAAGGCGTTAGTGAGTCCAGCGCGCTGGCTGGTTTTGGTGTTTCTGTTTGTCTACGGGGCGGTTGTCCTGGCTGAGGAGACGCCTTCGCCCGAGCTTGCGCTTGCCTATACGAAGGTGATGGTAGCCGAAGCACTGCTGGAAGACGCCACCAGGTCGCTCAGGGCCTCCATCGGGTATGCGGAGCAGGCCGGCCTGCCGACCGCGCGGGCTCGTATTACGCTGAGACAGGCCGAGAGCGCCCTTTCGCAGCTTGCCACCGAGCTGCAGGCAGACACCCCAAAGCCGGGGCTGGCCTCGATGGACTTCCCCGCGCTTGCAAGGCTCTGCGAAGTAACCCAGACCGCCGTTAAGGATGCGACCGAAGGCTTGCGACAGTCTCTTGCGCTAGCGAGCGACTGCTCGGAAGAAGGGGCGCCCTTTAGCCCTCTGCCACCAGTAGGAGAGGGGGCGTTGGCCGATCAGTTGGTGTTCACGGCGCTTGCCCCAATGCAGTCGTGGTCAGGTTGGGCGCTGGGAGAGAATGCCTGGCTCCCCCTGCGCGAACTCGGCCTGCAGGCGCTAAGCCCCTGGCTCGGTTGGTACGCGCCCAATCCGGCCGCTCCGATGGCCGGGCAATCACCCGAGAGAATGGCTCAGATGGCAGACCGACTCGAGCTGCTGGGCTTCCCTCTGCTGGTATGGCTGGAGCCAGAATACGCTTTGCCTGGTCTGGTGGAAGAGTTAGGAGAGGAGGCCTTCCTGCATGATTCCGGAGGTCGCTGGCAGGCCAGCACGCGAATCAACAACACCATCAACGTCTTCAACCCGCGGGTGCGCGAGGCGCTTGCCGACTGGCTGGAGGACGTCGCCACTGGCCAGCGGGACGATGGGCGGTTTCTGGGCTATGAGTTGATAGAGGAGGCCGCCCTCAGGTTCGATGTCAGCGACCCGAACAATCCGATTATCGAGCCCCACCTGGGCGGCTATTCAGAGAGCGCGCGGAAGGCCTTCGGGGCGAGGCTGGAATCGGAATACGGCAACATCGCGGCCCTCAACTCGAAATGGGGCAGTGACTACGCTACCTTTGCGGACGTAGCCCCTCCTGCCGAACTGCGCCGGGCCGAGGGAGAGTGGTCAGGACCGGAAGTAGCGCTGCTTGTGGAGTTCCAGGAGTTTCGCGCCGCGGAGCACGCAGAGTATTTCCGCCAGTTGGTTGGAGCCTTGCATCGAGGAGCTCCGGATAAACCAGTTTTGCCGCAGTTTACAACCTCACTCTTCGGCGATCCGCTTGGCGGGGTAGACCTGTTCCGGATGGCCGAAGCGGGCTTCGATATCATCACTTATCACACCGAGACGGCTTTCCCCTATGTATACAGCCTTGCGCGGCGCGTCGGGAAGCCGCTTTGGAACGATGAGTATATCTGGTCGAATCTTGCCCCGCGAGAAGCAACTGGAGAACAAGCTCTTCGCGCGGTAGCCTCGGCCAACCTGTGGCGCAACCTGATGTGGGGCGCGCGCGGGTTTGTGCTTTTCAATCTGGATTTCGCGTGGAACCACCCCAAGGACGGTGGTGACTGGAACAACGACCTGCTGAATCCGGAACTCGGTCACCTTGTGCCCCGCTATGCGGCGGGAGCCTTCCCTCAGGCGCTGCGCAAGCCACCTTCCTTCTTTAAGGAGCTCTACAACAGCGAAGTGGTAAATGAGGGTTTGCTGGTCCTGGAGCCTACAACGTCAGTTTATGCGGCTGTGCCAACTGGGACAAGCCAGTGGTGGGCGCGCCGGCTGACCGAAGAACTGACCAGACGCTTCTACCGGCCGGCCTACTGCCCTGAGCGATACCTTGCCGATGGCAGCGAGGACCTGACGGCTTACCGCACGGTGGTCGTACCTGCTGCTCCCTATCTGCCCGAGGCCGTCGCCGAAGCGCTAGGGAAATGGGTAAACAACGGTGGCACACTCATCGCGCTGGGCCCGTTCGCCATGCGGGACGAATACGGCAGGACGCGCCCACCCGAGGCGCCCTTCGCTGCGATTATGCCCGGCGAGACGCTGACAGTGGGTGAAGGCCAGGTTGTGAGCGTGGCTTATAGCGGCGCGCCGGACGCCATCATCGCTCGCGCCGCCGAGGCAGTGGATTCGGCGACTGGCGCCAGAGCCTGTTGGTCGGATGCGCCTCTCGAGTTGATGCTGCGCGCGCTGCCCGATGGGCGCCTGCTACTGATTGCCTTGAATCCCAGCTCTAACGAACAGGCCTCGGGCGCTGTCTTCGTCTCAGGTGACTTCCAGACTGCTGTGGATCTCACCGTCGAGGGATGGATTCCTCTGGTTTTGCAAAAAACGTCCAGCGCAGTTGCCCTCCCCGTCGCCTTGCACCGGGCGAGGCGCGAGTCTTCCTGCTGCGGGTTAGGAGTGAGAAGTTTCGGGAGCGAAGACTCCCGAAACACGCAAGAAAAGAAGTGGCGTGTATCGGGAGCTTGCTCCCGATACCTCATTCGGACCTCGTTAGCCGCAGGATAAAAAAGTGGCGTGTATCGGGAGCTTGCTCCCGATACTTGTTTCGGCCACATCCTCCAAGGTTTCGGGAGCAAAGACTAAAGGCAACTTCGGGCGGGTTACACCCGCCATTTTGAAACGAACGACAAAAGGCTCAAGAGCCAGGGCGAAAAGCTAAAGGCAACTTCGGGCGGGCTGCACCCGCCTATTTGAAGTGAACAGCGAAAGGCTCAAAGGCCAGGGCGGAAAAGCGCGGGGGCATCGCCCCCACACCCCCGCTAGTTGGCAACTTCAGGCGGGTTGCACCCGCCATTGTGATGAACATCAAAAGGCTCAAAGCCCAGGGCTAAAGGCGCGGGGGTATCACCCCCGCACCCCCGCTAGTTGGCTAATCCGGCTTGCGCGCGGTGATGAGGAAGAGTGGGTATTCACGCATCCCGCCCTCGTGCTCGCGCTTCATCACATAAACGGTCTCCGAGGTCAGCCCTTCGAGGCCTTGCCCCTCCAGTAGCTCCAGCAGCCACTGCCTGTCCAGACCATCGTGGGAGTGATCGACTCCCTCGCCGTGGAACGAGCCGTCTTCGACATCCAGATCCACCAACGCCAGCGCGCCCCCCGGCCGAAGCAGCCTGGTGAAGCCTTCCAGTACGCGCGGGATGTCCTCAATATGGTGCAAAGCCATCACACAGACAGCCAAATCTACTTGCAATTCCTCTGGGGGAGCGTCCTTTTCCAGATCCAGCACAAAGCCCTGGATGTTCGCAAAGGACTGCTCTCTGGCAGCTTTCTCGATATCCTTTACGACCTGGGCTGATTTGTCGGCTGCAATTACGCGTTTGGCGTAAGGCTGAAGCGCGAAAGTGACTGGCCCGCTGCCTGTGCCGTAATCAAGCACCTCGCCAAAGGTCTCCCGCTGGAGTAACTCCTGCAAACGCCTTACTAGTTGCTCTGATCTGTCCTGACGGCCTTCCGGGGTAGAGAGACGCATCTGGCTTTCCTCCTGACTAGTTTTATGAAAACTATACACCTCGCATCTTCCGTGGACCAGTCCTGGGCAGGCCCACTCGAAGTCCTGGCGAAAGCTGAGGACAAGTCCAAACAAAAGGAACTCAAATGGCTTCTGGAGAAACTCAATTAGATGTCCGCAGTTATGGCTCTACTGGCCCGCTGGTTATCGTTGTGCACGGTGGGCCTGGCGCGCCAGGTTCCGCGCAGGGACTGGCCTGGCCGCTGATGCAGCGCTTCCGCGTGCTGGAGCCCTTTCAATGCAGGCGGGGCGAGCAGCCGCTTTCTGTTGCGACCCATGTGGCAGACCTTGCCGCCCTTATCGCCGATCAGCAGGAGCAGCGCCCGGCACTCGTGGGTCATTCCTGGGGGGCGATGCTTGTACTGGCGCTGGCTGCGGCGCATCCGGAGCTGGTCGGGCCACTGGCGCTGGTCGGATGCGGCACCTTCGACACCCAGGCTCGAGCCGTTTTCCGCCAGACCTCGGATGAGCGACTTGGCGCCGAAGGCAGGGCCAGGCTGGCCAGGCTCGAGGAGGACTATCCTGACGAGGAGGAGCGCTACGCCGCGCTGGGGGCGCTGTATGGTGAGATTTACGAGTATGACGCGGAGCCCTCTCCACCCAATCCCCAGCCTGGGGACGCCGTAGGCGGTGAGGAAGCCTGGCAGGATATGCTGCGGCTGCAAGAGGCGGGTGTCTATCCGCAATCCTTTTCGGCCATCACCAGCCCTGTCCTGATGCTGCACGGCGACTGGGATCCCCACCCCGGCCCACTCATACGTGACGGTTTGAAGCGATATATCCCAGAGCTCGAATACCATGAGCTGCCTCTTTGCGGCCACGAGCCCTGGCGAGAGCGCCAGGCCAGAGAGCGGTTCTTTAGCGCGCTGACCGAGTGGCTGCTGAAAAACTCAGCCAGCTAGACCAACTCGCGCGCGCCTTCGGTAGCAGCTTTATGTGTTCTGGTCGCCTCGTTTTTCAGCCAGTAGAGAAGTCCAATTAGCAACAACGGGTAGGCGGTAGCGACTAGCAAGCCAGTGCGCAGGCCAATCTGTTCTGCCGTGGCCTGGGGCCCAAGCAAAGTGTGGAAGAGCGCCTGAAAGGGCGAGCCCAGGTCGGCGAGATAGCCAACGAACCAGGGCGCGACAGCCGCGCCTAGATCGCCCGAGGCAGCCATAACCGCAAACATCGAAGCGCCCGCAAGCGGAAAGCGCGCGGCCGTGACCGAGAGCATTCCCGGCCAGAGCAGACTTACCCCAAGCCCCGCAATGACACAGGCGGCAAGTGAAATAAAAGGCCAGGGCGCCAGGCTTGCAATCAGGTACACCACGACTGAAAGGCAGGCGCAAACCAGCAGAACGCGATGCAGGTTCAGCTTCTCTCCCTTTATCCCGAACCAGACTCGCCCAACGCCAATTGCGGCAGCAAAGAGGCACATCCCGCCCAGGTCGCCCCACAGTTTTGGAAAGCCAAGGCCGCGTTCGGCATAGGCAGAAATCCACTGGTTAACCGAGACTTCCGAGGCGCCTGCAAGACCGATGCACGCTACCGCTACAAGGTAGGCAGGTTGCCTGATAAGACTGCGCATACGCTGGCGCTGGGCCTCAGGGACGAAGGGGGGCAGAGTGAGCCGCGCAAAACCGATAGTCGCAAGCAGGGGGAATATCGCCCAGCAAAGCGTCAGAAGCCGCCAGTGAGAGACTCCGAAAGCGAACAGGGCCAGGGTGGTGAAGAGTATCACGCAGAGCTGGCCCCAGGCATAAAAAGAATGGGCCAGCGCCATATCCTGGGCTTTCTGCTCGGAGGGCACGGCGTTCATTATCGGGCTGAGCATCAGCTCCAGAAGCCCCGCGCCCGCCGCGAAGACGAGAGTGCCGATTACCAGCCCTGTATAAGGGTGTTCCAGCAAGGCGGGCAGCACGGCAAACAGAACCAGCCCCAGGCAGGCCAGGGCGTTTGCCGCCACTATAAAGCGCTTGGGGCCTACCTTCGGCACGAGCGCGCCGCATCCAAGGTCCATTACAATCTGGATGCTGAAATTGATCAGGATGAGTCTTCCGAGCTGCTCGTAGGTCAGGCCGAGTTCAGTCTTCAAGGGAATAAAAAGTACAGGCGCCAGATTGATTACCAGCGCCTGCACAAACATACCCAGATAACAGAACCTGACGACTAACCGGTTGCTGTCCACTCGGAATCCTTTTGGCTAGATTGTCCACATCCTGGCCAGCGCGAAGCTGTTCCAAGGGCCCAATCCAGCGAAGCATCCAGGTGGTTGCCGGTTGCCAGTTGGGCTATTTGACAGTTTTTTTGCGCGCCCCAACCGGGGTTGCCACGAGCCAGCCGGTCGGCATCATATCATCCGAAGGCGGTACGCCGTGCTCCTTACGGTATTCCTTCCGCTTGCATTCTGCCTCTTTGGGGCCTTTACAGTAGGTTTTCATAAACCCTTTACAAGCCAGATCCTTGGTCTTCTGATATTTCTTGAAGTAGCCGCACTGTTCGAGCAACTCACAATCTGCCATAAGCCAGCCTCCCTGGGGTTTGTGAGGGCCTTGTAGCCCCTTCCCTGTGCTGGTTCAGGCTTTATCGGCAGACTGGGCACTGAAACTTTAGCTTTTCGCGAAAGAAATTTCTGGAAAATTTGTTTAGCTTGCTCTCGCCGTTGCCAGCGCCTCGTGTAAAAAGCCAGCATACTCGCCAACGAGGGGGTCTTCGTCCTGCCGATTCCATCGCGACCACTTCGATATGCGCAGTGATGCGCTGAGGCTGGCGGTCGAGTATCGCCGCGATAGCCGCCAGGTCTGGGATGGACTGCTCCGGATGGCCAGTGGTCAGCACCGCGCCATAATCACGGAAGACGAAATGCACTCCCTTGAAGTGGCAATTAACGATGTGCGGGGCGAACTCCTCGGCAAAGGCGACGGCGTCCTCCCCCACTGGCAGCAGGTTGCCGGTGTCCAGCGTGATGGCAAGGAAAGGCGAATCCACGGCCGCCAGCAGGTAGCGGAAGTCCGCTGAGCGGAAGTCGAGATGGCCTTCCAGCGCGATAGTGATGCCCGCCTGCTCCGCCAGTGCCACGACGCGTTTGAGGTTGTCTGCGCAGAGCGCAAGCGGGGGCTGGTCGCCGATGGAAAGCCGCTGGTTCAGCATCCCATCGAACCGCAGTCGCTCGGCGCCGATGTAGCGAGAGACCTCGAGCTGCGTGGCCACCATCGCGAGCATCCCCTCGCGCTCGGACTCATCCGCCATCAGCGGCGCGAAGCCCGAAACCTGGCAGGCGATGTCACGCTCAGCGGCCAGGCGCTTGAGGAGTTTTACCTGGTCCCAGTCGCAGCCATCGGGACTGTGGCAGGGGAAGTGACACCACTCGTTGGACTCGAGGTCCAGCTCCTCGCAGCGCGCGATGAAGCGCTCTGGCGTCATCTTCCCTTCTTGCCAGGACAGGTGGTACGAATAGCTCATAAGACCAGGCACAACAGGCATCTGGGCGTCCTCCCCGGCTTTAGTGGACCTGACTCCAGTCCAGCACCTGCAACAAACCCTCGGCGCGCGCATCACGCAGGGCCTCATACAGGGGCTGGATGTCGGCTGGATTCCGTTTTACGATGAACTGGGGCCCCGCGATGCTGCCCTCGGCAAGCCAGGAGAGAGCCGTGCGCAGGTTGCTCCACAGGCTGACTGGTTGAAGCTCGTTCTCGTGCATCGGCAGCGCCCATTCCCAACCGCCGCGGATGGTGAGATAGCCGAAGAAGATGGCTTTCAGCAGCGTGAAGGCCGACTGCTCGGTGCGCTGATGCCAGGGAGTGCCGACCTGGACGAGTTCGCCAGCGCGGCGCATCAGGCCGCAAGCGTCCAGCATAGCCTGCTCGTGGCTGGAGCACTCGAGGGCCAGCGCGACCCGCCCGCCGATGACGGGGGCAGCCTCGGCGGCAGTGCCGAACACAAGCTGGATGCCTGCCTCGCTCGCCCAGGCGCGCCGCTCGGCCTTAGGCTCCAGCAGGGCGACCTGATCAGCCGGCGCGTTTGAAGTTCTGCAGCGCGCAGAAGCCGATTGGCCCGCCGCCGGTGACGAGGACCAGCTCGCCGGGCTTTGCCTGGCTGGTGGTGAGGCTGGTCATCGTGACGCCCATCAGCCGGGCAATCGTTGCGGCCTCGGGCGCAAGCCCCGCCGGCACCTCGGCTGTCTCGCCAAGGGCGGTCTGCTGGACGCTGCGATGGGTTCCAAAGCACAAGCGGACACTGCCGATAACGCAAGTGTCAACGCCTGGGCCGACTTCGTCCACCTGAAAGACCGACGCATAGCCAGGATAATTGGGGAAGCTGTCGCCGGTGAAGTTCCAGTTTATTTCGGTACCCGCGCTTATCAGAGTGGCGAGGGTCTTCCCCCGCACCTCGCCCGCGGCGAGTTCGGGTAGTTGCTCGGCAATCAGTTCGGCGCGTTCGCGCGCTGTAATTACTACGGTCAGGCTCTGCATCTTGGTCCTCCAGTATTGTTAGCGCACTTCATCAAGCCGCACGAGGCGGCGTTCTTTGAGAGACTTGTCAGCGGCCAGATAAGCCCGAACAGTGTGCAGGTTGTCTTCGCCGCTCGATATATGGGGCCGGTCGTCGGTGATGGCGTCCATCAGGTCGCCCATCGTGCCCAGGTAGCTGTCCATCCGCCATTGGTCCTGGTCATCGCCGAGGTCCCACTCGTGCCAGAGGCTGCCCCAGTCCTTCGACCAGAGGCGCAGCTTGCCAAAGGGGAAGCCCTCTATTGCGCCCTTGGTGCCCTCGATGCGGAAGCGCCAGCCGGCCGGGGCAAGACTCGTCTGGTTCATCGCCAGGTTTGCCACGGCGCCGTTTGCGAAATTGACGCTGAAGCTCATTGCCAGCTCGCCCTTGAAGTTCTGGCCGGGCCTTCGCGCGCCCGTGCAGAAGACGCTGACGGGGTCTTCGTCCATCCAGAAGCGCAAAAAGTCGAAATGATGCGCTCCCCATTCCACGGTCATAAAGTCGTCGAGTTCGGCGTTCCAGCGACGCTCTGGCATCAGGTCCCAGTAGATGTGATCCTGGTCGCCGACCATCTCTTCGCTGATGTAGTAGACCTCTCCGATGGCTCCCTGACGCAGGAGCGCCCAGGCGCCGCGGAAGACGTTGAGCCAGCGATAATGCGAGTTGACGCCGAGCTTCACGCCCGCCCGGTTGCAGGCGGCGACCATACGCATCCCATCGGCCAGGGAACGCGAGAAAGGCTTCTGCACCAGCACGTGTTTGCCCGCGGCGGCGCAGGCCTCGACCAGTTCGGCGCGGCCGAAGGTCTGCGTGGAGAGGTCGATAATCTGCACCTCGGGCAGCGCCAGCAGGTCGTGAAAATCGGTGAAGGTATGCTGGAGGCCATATTCGTTGTGCGCGAACTCCAGCTCCCCCTCGCGCAGGTCGGCGATACCGACGACGTTGAAGCCGCAGCGCTTGTAAGCTGGCAGATGAGCGGTCTTCACAACCCAGCCGCAGCCCAGGATGCCGATACCGTAATCGGTCTTCTTCGGGTGAGGCCTGATATCCAGTTCAGGCTTGACAGGACCTGACTCACTCATAGGGAGCCTCCTTGGGAAGGTAGCGCGGCGGGTATTCGGCAAGGCGGATGCATCTCCTACTCGACCACGACCTCAAATACGTCCAGGAGATTAACGATGCGGAAAGCAGTAAAGGTGGCCGGCTGTGGCAGGATGAAGCGGGCAAGCGAGAAGCTACCTTCCTCTGCCGGCTGGCAGGTGGCAAGGTCTTCCCAGGCGCCGCCAAGTGCCCTGATGCTGCAGCCTGATCGTGCGGCCCTGCATCGAGGGGTGTTTGAGGAAGTAGACGGTGACCTGGCTGACCTGTTGAGGCGCGTCCCAGGCAAGCTGAAGCCATTCTTCGTTGGGCTCCACCAGCGCGCCGGGCCAGAAGAGGGTAGAGGTCAGCCCGTCCACGGCGTATTTGGGCGGATAACGCCCCTCATCCGCCATCACGGAGGCAGTTACCTTCGCCTTGGTTGCCAGGTTCGGCGGAATCAGGAGCAGCGCCATCGCAGCCTGACGCAAGGGCTCCAGAGCGTTCTTGCGCACCACTTCGTCTGGGAAATCACTTAGTGAGGCGCCGAGGTCAGCGAGAAAGCCATCCAGTCCGGCTTCATCGGCCGTCAGGCGGCGCAGATTGCCCAGGGCCACACCGAAGGCAGGCTCGGTGCCGAACCGGCCGAGGGGCCAGGTGCCATCACCCCACAGTCGGTGCCAGCCATGGGCATCATCCCAGGTGAGATAAGCTGCGAAGATGTCTCGGTAAAGCTGCAAGGCAACCGCTTCTTCTGTGGTGGGAGCTAACTCGGCATACAGCCGGGCCAGCGCGAGTTGCAGGCGGAGTTGCATCAGCAGCGCCTGAGCAGCGATGTCAGGGGTTGGGAAGAGCTTCCTGCCAAGGAGGCCGGGCTTGCCCAGCCTGTCCGTTTCAAGGAGAGAGCCGAGTTGTTCCACCAGTGATTCAAGCCGGGCCACTTCGTTCACCGGCAAGGCTTCGTAGCACTGGGCGATGAGTTCGGAGTGCTCGGGGTAGAGCAGGCAAGTCGCCTCTCGCAGCACTTCGGCCTCAGGGCGGCTTCGCCGGTCGGGGTCCCATTCGCATTGCAGATATTGATAGATGCGCGGCAGTTGGAGGATTGGGCACTGCGTGTTGCCCATCATCCCGGCAAGCTCTGGATAGGCGTCCAGCCCCTCGAAAACTCGGTTGACCTCGGCAAGGCCCGGATTGGTGCCGGGGTAGGAAGGCTCCGCTTCGATGGTGTTGTATGGCAGATAGACGGTCTTGCTCAGGACGCCAGCCCGCTGGCACTCGGGCAGATAGACAGGCACTCCCGCGATGAGCCACCAGGGCTCGGGCAGGGAGTCCTTCAGCGCCTGGATGGTCGCCGCGCCGTGTTCGGGATTGAAGCCTTCAGACCACTCCGCGCCCCAGCCGAACCACAACCAGTCGATTACTCTGGTCTGGTTGCCCTTCTCGCTGTGCTCATCCAGCAGCCGGCGGGTATCGGTGAGGAGAGTCATATACTCGGACAGTGGACTACCGGGGAAGCCGCCGGGATCAGTGTCTATGGTGCAGACGCCATCAGCGCTGGTCACAACACTGTAAAGAGCCTCGTGAGCAGCTCGTATCTCGCGCAAGGCCTCTGGGTCGCCGGGATCGAGATCCTTCTGCTCGGGCCGCCAGTAGGGGCGCTTGCGCGGGTCAGCCACACCGAGGTCACTTTGGGCTACCCGGTTCGCAGCCTGCATAAGCCAGACTTCCATCCCGTGACACTGCTGGGCGTACTGGACGAGGCGATTTACCTCTTCGAGATAGGCGCGATCCTCGCTTGAGAGCGGCAGGGGGATGATCTCCATAAACGGCCACAGGTACAGCAGATTGACCTGCTGGCAGGCAAGCCCATCGATAAAGCGTTGCCATTCGGACTCGGTCCAGTTGCGGAAGGTGTAGGGCGAATCGAAGGCCCAGCCGTTGAAGTGAAGGCCGCGCACCGCGAAATAAGGCTTGCTCACGAGGTCAAGAGGGGCCTCGAGATAAGGCCCGGAACTCCCCCACTCGCACCCGGCGGGCTAGCTCGGCCAGGGCGTTACGCGTACCCTGAGGGGCTGCGCCGAAGGCCAATATTACCGGCTGGCCAGCGAGATCTGTAGCGCGCAGGCAGAAGCCCTGCTCGCCAAGCGATGCCGCTGAGGGCGCTTCAAAGCCAGGCACTTGCGCTGCAAGCTCGGAGCCGACAAGAATCAGCACTGAAGCAGTCGGGTCGGGAGTGGAAAGGACCTGCACCTTGCTCTCTGCCAGTTCTGAGAGGAACTGCGCAAGGTCGCTTGCGGCATAGCTGACATAGCTCGGTTGATTTTCCGGCAGCACGAGGGCACAACCTGCCAGGTCAATACGTCCGGAGCTAGCATCTTCATCCGCTGGCAAAGCGCAGGTCGCAAGCAGACCGAAAAGCAGACAGAATATAAGCAGCAGGATTTCCATAACGCTTCACTTCCATCGAGGTAGCAGGTATCGGCGCGCTGGTATTCGGTGGGTATTTGGGCGAACCTGCCAGGGTTATGGTCGTCCCGCAGGGACTCCGGTTGTCCCGGCGAATCTCCAGTTAACATATTCCTCTGCCTCGGGGAGGCGTTTGCCTTGCGGACCCTTTTTCTGATGATGATTGCGCTTTGCTTCGTAGCGTTGGTGCTGGTTGGGTGTAGCCAGAAAGTGGAGGAGCCACCCCAGGTTGCCCCCTCGGCTGCGCCAAAACTGCCGGCCAGCGAGGTCAAGATTGGCTTCATCGTGAAGCAGCCCGAGGAGCCCTGGTTCCAGCATGAGTGGAAGTTCGCTCAGGAGTGCGCTGACCATTATGGCTTCAGCCTGGTGAAACTGGGCGCGGCTGATGGAGAGAAGGTGCTGGCAGCTATCGACAATCTCGCCGCCCAGGGCGCTCAGGGGTTCGTCATCTGCACGCCCGATGTGCGCCTGGGCCCAGCCATCGTCGAAAAAGCCGCCTCTCACAAGCTGAAGGTCTTCTCGGTGGACGACCGTTTTATCGGGTCGGACGGCAAGCCGATGACCGAGGTGCCGTATATGGGCATCTCGGCCTTTGAGATAGGCAAGATGGTAGGCAAAGCCTTGCTGGACGAATATACGAAACGCGGCTGGAAGGCCGAGGACACCTGGGCGCTGGGCGTGACCCTGGAAGAGCTGGACACCGCCAAACAGCGCACCGATGGCGCCAGTGAAGCACTGGCAGAGGGAGGCTTCCCCAAGGAGCATATCTCGATCGCCGCCATCCGGGGCCTGGCCGACGTCACCAACGCCTTCGATGCCGCCAATGTGGTCCTCACCCAGCACCAGAAGGTGAAACACTGGCTGGTCTTCGGGATGAACGATGAGTCGGTACTGGGCGGTATCCGCGCGCTGGAAGGCCGCAAGCTGGTCGCAAGCGATGTCATTGGGGTGGGCATAGGCGGCACGACCGGGCGAGTGGACTTCGAGAAGCCTGAAGCGACTGGCTTCTTCTCAGCAGTGCTTATCAGCCCCAAGCGGCACGGCTACGAGACCACCGAGTATCTGTACAAGTGGATTACCGAGGGCATCGAACCGCCCAAGGAGACACTTACCACAGGCCTCCTGATTGATCGCAGCAATTATCGCCAGATAATGCAGGAACAGGGAGTGCTGGACTAGCCTCAGAGGGAAAGATGTCAATTGTGATAAACAAAGGCCTGTCCAGCGCCCGGGGGCTTGCGGTCGCCCTGCTGCTGACCGTTGCCGCATCAGGCTGCCAGTCGCTGGCCTTCGCCAAGGAGCAACCGATGTCACTCCCTTTCATCCAGGTCGCGCCTGACAACTGGACTTTCGAACAGGTTCCAGGCGGGGAGCGATTCATCCCCTTCGGAAGCAACTTCATCTTCACCAAACCGGGCAGCCCAAACGATGAGCATGCCCTCGATGTGCTGACTGCGCCTGAATGGAATCCGGAGCTGGTCCGGCGCGCCTTCGAAGGGGCTCGCGCGCTCAATATGAACGTGCTGAAGGTCTTCCTGCCCATCTGGCAGACCTTGCCAGATCCCCAGCCAAGGGGGCAACTGACCCTGGGCGCGATGGAACCGCCCCTGCTAGAACGCCTCGACTATGTATTTTTAGTGGCCAACGACACTGGCGTTTATGTCAGCCTGACGCTTGCGGAATGGGGCGCGCATAGCCTGAAGTGGTGGCAGGAAGGAGGCACCTTCCTCGGGCGCGATGAGGAATCGGCGACCGAGTTCAACACCTATGACATCTACCGGCGCTTCTGGACTCTGATTGCCACTCGCTACAAGGACGAGCCGGCGCTTTTCTCCTACAATCTGGCGGTGGAGTTCTATCTGCCAGGGGGCAACTGGGGCGCGCAGAAAGACGAATCGGACGCTTACAGCCACGTATTTGGCGACCGGTGGGGGCTGCCGGCATGGCGCAAGTGCCTCAAGGCAAAATACGGTGAGGTAGCCAAAGCGAACCACGCCTGGGGGACGGACTACGCTGGGCTGGAAGACGTGCCTCAGCCCTCACTGGCCTGGGGCGACAACCAATACGAGGCCCCTCAGGCGATGGTGGCCGACTATGGAGAGTTCCGCGAGCAGGTGACGGTGGCCTTCCTTCGCAACCAGACCGAAGCTATCCGGGCCGAGGACGGGCGCCATATGATTACTTGCGGCTTCCACCCTCATCACCCCGCCATCGGCTGGCAGTGTTCGGCGATGTACCTGGCTGGCGCTGCGCCGGCCAAACTGGATATGCTGGACTACACCACCTCGCATGTCTACACGAACAATCCGGACTACTCGCCCGGACTTGACCTGCGCAGTTGGCATATGGCCGTGATGGCGACGCGATTCGCCTACGGAGGCAAGCCTGTAATTGTCGAAGAGATGGGCCATATCACCCTGGACCGGAGCGAAACTGCTCGCGAGACAATCCGCCTGGTCACAGCCCTAGCGCCTCACGCCTCGGGCTTTATGCTGTGGTTCCTCGGAGACATCAATCCGGAAAAGCCTTATGGCCCGCTTACGATGGACCTTGAAGTCAACTCCTTTGGAGAAGCCTGGCGCAAACTGGCCGAACCTGGTGGCGCAGTGGCCGACCTGCCGGCAGCCCGCGCGCCCGCAGTCACAACGTATATCGTCGACCGGCTGGAGGGCCTGGCGCCGACCAAGCCGACCTGCTTGCAGCAGGTACTGGACGACTGGGAAGGGACGCCCCAGCCTGTAGATATCGTATTCGAGGGTACTGGGCCAGTCGAGAGTGGCTACATCTCGCTCAAGGTAAGGGACGATGCGCTGGTCTCGCTAAGGTTTGACGCCACTGGACAAGGCCACTACGGCCCAGAGCTGATTGCCGAAGGCCAGGCAATTTCCGGTGTCAGCGGCCTTGGGCTGGAAGGGCCAAAACTGCGCTTCAATACGGCCGCTGGGGGCTTCTCCTGGCCGCTGCCCTTCACGCGAGAGGGCTATTACGACGCCGATACTCACCTCAATTATCCTGATGGGAAATCCACCGAGGGCGCAACTCCGCTGGGGCTGCCAGTACGCAAGTTCGTGGCCAGCACGGGGCAGACGCTCTTCCTCGAGCACTTCAAACGACTGCCCCTGGGCGAGCACGATACCTGGCTCAATCTGGGCCAGGGCAACACTGTCTGGCTGTATGGAGATGCGGGCTTTTCAGGCGCCGCCAGCGTGAAGGTAGAGGGCGAGACAGGGCTTGGTTTCGAGGTCGGCGAGACTTTTCTGCGACTGCACAGCCGGACTGCAGAAGGTAACGTGGAGATAAACCTGCACGTCGACGCCGGCCTGGCGCCGGTTAGGCCTCCTGAAATCAAGTATGAACCTGAACCCGAGATCACCTGCGACCTGACGGGCAAAAGCGTTCCAGCAAGCCCTTTGGCAAGTGACCTGCTGGCGATGGCCGGCTATTGGCATCCGGGAGTGATTGGGGGGGGCGAGTGGCTGCTGGATGATGTGCGTACCCACTGGTACAGCAATCCTGCCTCTCACTATCACGCGCTACTGAGAGATGGGCTGCTCGCGCAACTTGCGCTTATCGGCTACGACCGCTACGAGCATTTTGGGCTGCTCTTCAACTGGGGCTGCTATCCCGATTATGGCGCCGGTGGCCTGCTGAACGTCCCCGAGAACAACGGCAAGTATGATATGCGGATGCTCCACGTCAATGCGATGGCGATAATCGCGGCGGCTGAATATGTGCTGACGACAGGTGATTATTCTCTGCTGGAGGCCCGGTCTGCGCGCTGGGTCTCAACCGACGGAGACGAAGCTCAACCTCTGTGCGGGGGCAAGGCTTCGGTTTTCAATTATATATTGTCAGCCGGCGACTGCCGCCTCGATGGAAAAGCGCCCGAGAAGACTTTCTCTCTGGGGCAGTCCTTCAGCGCAAGTGAGCCCTTTGGGCAGGTCACCTTGCGTCTGGGCTGCCCTGTGACCAACACCGCGGACCTCTGGGAGAAGAAGCCCCTCGCCCCGGCTGTCGTCGAGGTGTTCGCGGGCGATGGAGAGCGCCTGCTGGCAAGAGAGGAAGTGGCGCTTCAGGTTGGGCAGACCGATCAGCAAATCAGTGTGCAACTGCCCGAGCAAGCGCCTGCCGGGCAAGTATCTGGTCCGTGTGAGCGACCCTCGCAGCGGCGAGCGATATTTTGGCCCGGCCCTTGCCTGGTGGACCGAGCCTGATACTGATTATATTGGGGGCGAAGCCTTCTGGGGCCCCTCATCAGGCACTGTGCTGGAACGCCTGAAGGGACTTTTCGACTATCTCTACAAATATACCGGGGTCGAACAGGAAGGCCTTTCTTACTATCCCGACGACCGCGAGCTACATATTCCCGACCAGAGGTCAGGTTGCCCTGGCGTAAGTATGCAGAACTCCTATCACGAGTGCCTGGGAGGCGGCTATGACGCCTTTATGGGCCTGTGGTGGCCTGCGGCCTGCGGGGCGATGGCCAGCCTCGAGGAGCTGCGGGGCAACAAGCACGGCGCCCTGGCCTGTCAAAGGCTGGAGGAGACTGCCAGGAGGGCGTATAACGCCAAATACTGGCATACAGTCGAGGAAAACGGCCAGCAGTTCGAACGTTACTTCGGCAGTCAGGACTGGCAAGGCGCAATCCACGATTATGGCTTCACCTATTACAACCTCGAAGCGGCGGCTTGTGGCATCCCGAACCAGGCCCAAGGACAGGCTATCCTTCGGTGGCTGGACCGAGGCTATTGGCGACCTGACCCAGCCGGCCCCTGGCAAGAGGATATCTATTCGCCCTGGCAGATCGCACCACCCTTCAATACGAAGGAAATTGGCGACTGGATTGGGATTACCGGCAAGCTACCGTATTTCGAGGTGCTTTCCAACGGCGGCACCAGGCTGATGTATGAGGCGCGAGACCTGCTGGCCAGGCGCGCCTATGTCTCACTCGATAATGCGCACGAGAGAAACGAGCAGGTGCTTGCGCGGTTCGCCAGTCCTGACCGACTGTGTGGAGGGCGAACCTTCGATGATCCAGGCCACAGAGGCAGGTGGCATTTCGGCCCGCCCTATAACGACCGGGCTGATATCGAAGGGTATCGAGAGATATTTCCTGGCAACGGGACTCTGGCCTCCGCGCAAATCAATATGTATCTTGGAGCGAGCTTCGAGGCTGCCGGACTGCGTATTCGCCCTGAGGTGCCCTCGACGCTGGACAGGATCAGCCTGGAGGGGATTGGGTTTCGCGGTCGCGCGCTGGACTTCACGCTGGAGGCACTGCGAGAGCCAGTCTCCGCCACCCAGGCAAAGGGCCAGCCTGCTGGCCTTCGGTGCTGGTATTTCCGGCCTGAGAGCGCCTTTAACACGGCGGCAATCAGGTTGCAGGGCTTGCCAAGCGGCCTTCCCTTTGCTGGTGGCGCGCAGGTGAGCCTCCTACTCGAAGTCGAGACGCAAGAAGGAGGCTGGGCGCAGGTGGCGCGCAACTGGCTGAGCCACGTGCGGGATGGCCAACTGGTAACTGTCCGGGCGAGCAGAGCGCTCGATCCGGCTCTCTTGTATCGGCTTTCGCTGGAGGAGTTTGTCCCCCCTGAAGGCTGTAAAGTGACAATTAACGATGGCTTTCCAAACGAGCCAGTTTTGGGCCTTGAACGCACTCTGCTCAGCCTGCGACTTGCCTTGCCCGCAGCAGAGCCTTGCGGTTTCATCAGAGAGGCAAACGGCCTTGAGCAGCCTCTGACGACGACAGGCGCAACGCTGGTTGTAGAACCCGGCGACAGCGTGCTGGTGGGGCTGCCTCTGCTGGAGGCGCCCAGGAGCCCCTGATAACCTGATGTATCTGGAATTTCGCTCTATCAGCAAACGTTTTCCCGGCGTCCAGGCCCTCGAGGACGTCAGCTTTGGCGTGGGCGAGGGCGAAGCGCATGCCCTGATAGGCGAAAATGGGGCTGGCAAGAGCACTCTGCTCAAGCTGCTTGGAGGCAGTCTTCAGCCTACTTCGGGGGCTATCTGGCTTGATGGCGAAGAGCGTCATTTGGGTTCTGCCCGCGAGGCGCTGGCCGCTGGGATAGCGGTAATCCAGCAGGAGCTGCAGCTCGTGCCCGAGCGCAGCGTCGCGGAGAACCTCTTCCTTGGTCATCTGCCCGCCCAGCTTGGCTGGGTAAACAAGCGCAAACTGATGAGCCTGGCCACCGAGCAACTGGCTCTGGTCGGCGAGGAGCGTATCCATCCGGCCACTTTGGTCAGCGCGCTGCCTATCGCCCAGCGGCAGATGGTAGAACTGGCGAAGGCACTGACCCGGGGCGCGAAGGTTGTCGCTTTCGATGAGCCAACCAGCAGCCTCTCGGAACGCGAAGTGCAGCGACTTTTTTCAATTATCCGGGAGCTCAAGGCGCGCGGCCAGGTTGTGCTGTACGTCTCGCACAGGCTGGAGGAACTCTTCCAGGTGTGCGACTCGGCGACGGTGTTGCGCGATGGGCGGCTGGTCGAGACCTTCCCCACCCTGGAAGGCGTCAGTCAGGAGACCCTGGTCACCCGGATGGTGGGGCGCGAGCTTGCCGATATCTTCAACTATGCCCCGCGCGCGATTGGCGAGACTGTATTGCAGGTAGAGCAACTTGAAGGGCCTGGCCTTGCGGCGCCTGTCAGCCTCGAACTCGGCAGGGGAGAAGTGGTGGGGATATTCGGCCTGGTGGGAGCTGGCAGGACTGAGTTGCTGAAACTCCTCTTCGGCGCCCGCCGCGCAACTGGAGGGGTTGTGTTGTTCGAGGGAAGGCCGCTTCGCCTGGCTGACCCCCGAGATGCCATCCGGGCGGGCATCGTGCTGTGTCCTGAAGACCGCCGGTCCGAAGGGATAATCCCTGTCAGGCCAGTGATGGAGAACCTGAATCTGGCCGCCCACAAGCGCCTTGCGCCAGTTGGGATCATCAGTCCCGCAAGAGAGCGCCTTCATGCCGCGGCTCTGGTGGAGCAGCTTGATGTGAAGACGCCCTCGCTGCGGCAACTTATTATGCATCTATCCGGCGGCAACCAGCAGAAGGTAGTCTTTGGCCGCTGGCTTGCTACCGAGCCGAAGGTGCTGCTGCTCGATGAGCCTACGCGCGGGATAGACGTTGGCGCGCGCAGCGAGCTGTATGGCATTATCCAGAGGCTGGCAAGTCAGGGCGTCGCAGTGTTGATGGCAAGCAGCGACTTGCCCGAGGTGCTGGGTTTGTCGGATCGCGTGTTGGTTATGAACGAGGGTCGGCTGGCCGGGGAACTTGCGCGCGCCGAGGCCACACCCGCAGTCGTGATGAAGCTGGCGTTGCCTGCCTGAGAGGACTAGCTGATGACCGAAATCGCAACCAAAGTAAAGAAGACTGGCCCGCCCAGCTCGCTACTCGACCAGGTAGGGCTGTTCGCTGTGCTGGTGCTGCTTGCGGGCGGCGCCTCGATTTTCGTACCTTTCTTCTTCAGCCCTACCAACTTCGAGGCACTGGCGCTGTCCATCGCCACCGTCGGGATGATCGCCAGCACGATGCTCTTCTGCCTGGCCTCGGGCGATTTCGACCTGTCGGTAGGCTCAATCGTTGCCTTTTCGGGCGTGCTTGCCGCGGCGGTCACGAATGCAACCGGCGATGTCCTCGTTGGGGTTGGTTCGGGGATTGCGGCAGGCGCGGTGGTCGGCCTTATCAATGGGGCCTTCATCGCGGGATTCGGAATCAACGCCTTGATAACGACCCTTGCGACGATGCAGATAGTACGGGGTCTGGCCTATATAGCTTCGGACGGGAAAGCTATTGGAGTAAACAATCAGGGGTTCTTCTTCGCCCTCGCCGCGCCGCTCAAGGTGCCTGGACCTGTCTGGATAATGGTCGGCTGTATGGTCAGTCTTCGGCTTGCTGCTCAGCCGCACCGTGTTTGGCCTGAACACGCTGGCAATCGGGGGCAACCGGGAGGCCGCGCGGCTTGCGGGCATACCTGTTGTGCGGACCAAGATTGCCATCTTCACGCTGCAGGGGCTTGTCGCTGGAATCGCAGGCGTAGTACTCGCCTCGCGAATGACAAGCGGCCAGCCCTCGACCAGTCAGGGGCTTGAGCTGCAGGTCATCTCGGCTTGCGTGCTGGGGGGCGTTTCCCTCACCGGCGGCATCGGCTCGATGGCCGGCGTCGTGGTTGGCGTGCTGATTATGGGCATCGTAAACAATGTCCTCAACCTGCTGAATGTGCAGCCCTTCTATCAGTATCTCGTCAGCGGCGCCATCTTGCTGGCCGCTGTCAGTTTCGACCGGATCAAGCAATTACTCAGGCGGTAACGCCAGGAGGATATCGTATGCGTTTTCTACTTATGACCTGGTTGCTTGCGACACTTGGCCTGGTGCTGGCGTCCTGCGGAGAGGCGGATTATCCCGTGCTGGAAGCCAAACCCTACTGGATTGGCGTTGCGCCTCCGCATATCGCCGAACCTGTCGGGCCGATGCTGGCGCCGGATGCCAGCCTGGAAGAGTGGCCTGTCGCACCTTTCCGTCTATAAATACTACGGCGTGCAGGTGCCAGGCGTAACCTGGGCCACCCCGCTGCCCGTGCCCGAGCTGGTCGCCTTTGCCAAACGCAACAACCTGAAGCTCGCCTGCGAATTCGGAAGTTTTACGCCGGGGCCTGGGCATCACTTCAGCGATACGGCCTTCGCAGAGCTCGAGAGGGAACTCGATCCCGTTATCGCGGCAGGAGGGACTATCTACTCCATCGACCTCGACGGGCCGGTATGCCGCACGATAAAGGGGATTATCAATACTCCCGACGGGATGACCCTCGAAGCCATCGCAAGCGAGCTGGCGCGCTTCTTCGCCCTGGCCAGAGCAAAATATCCAGGGCTGAAGATTGGGCTTATCCCGAATCTGCCCAACTGGGACTATACCCGCGACCTGCTTGGGTACAACGGCCACAATACCGATATGTCGGGCTATACCTATCTGGAGGCGCTGGAAGCGGTCAGCGCGGCGCTGAAAGCCAATAGCGATCAGATAGACTTTGTCGAGGTGGACTGTCCCTACAATTATTACCGCGAGAAGCGTACCCGCACGAAGGATGGCCCAGTCGACAACGCGGCCAAGTTGAAAGCGCTACAGCAGTGGTGCCAGGCTCACAAGAGCCGAGTTCGTGCTGATAGTGAACGCGGAGCATCGGGGCGGCGGGGGCAAGGCCTTCCACGAGCTGGTGTTGAGTTATGTGCGGGCGATCCGGCGAGATGGCGTTTTCCCCGATGGCTTCCTGCTGCAGTCGTGGTACGACAAGCCTGACGTGAATCTGCCCGAGACAGAGCCGTATACCTTCAGCAACACGGTGAGGGACGCGGCGCGGTTGATATCGTTCACCTTCCCGCTCGCGCACCAGAAGTAGCCATCGCTTTCCCCAAGTATGAGGGGTATGGGGGCAACCTGCCCCCACGCTTTTTTGGTTTTGGAGGATTTTCCGCTCTTCCAGCCAAATTCTCCGTATGATGACCTTTATCGCACTTGTCGTCCTTGTAGTGCTTTCCGCTTCACCGGTTCTTGCACAGCCACCGTGCGCAAGCCTCGCCCAACAGCAGGTGCTGACCTCGGCTGGAGGGCCGGGGAGAGCAGGCTTTCCTCGAAGCGCCGGCGCTTGCCAGCGATGGCCTGGGGGGGCTCTGGCTTACCTGGTTGAAGCGGCTTCCCGACTATACGGAACAGCTCTGTTTCAGCCGGTATGACGGCACGTGGAGAGAGCCGCTAACTTTCGCCTCGGGCCGGTTCGAGGCGCCTCAACTAGCCTGCGCGCCTGGCGGCACGCCGATGGCCGTCTGGGTAAGTCTCGAAGGCGATTCCTTCCGACTGCGCGCAAGCCGGTGGACCTCAACTGGCTTTGGCAAGCCGGCGCTGGTGCCTTCTGCTGGTGGCAAGGCGGCCAATCCGGCGCTGATCGCGGGTGCGGATGGCGACTTCTGGCTGGCGTTTGAAGATTACAAGCAAGCGCGTTTCCGCGTTTTCCTCACCCACTTCACAAACGGCAAGTGGAGCAAGCCAGTGCTGCTTTCAGACGCCGGCCGCAACGCCTACACGCCCTCTCTCGCGCTTGATGGAAACGGTCAGCAACTCTGGGTTGCCTGGTCAGCGGTTATGGAGGAAGGCGCCTATGCGCTGCATGGCAGGAGCCTCGACCTGGCAACCGACGCCGTCGGCCCCCGGCTTGTGCTGGTTGCGGGCGGCCAGATGGGCAAGCGTCCGGACATCAATCTCTACCCCTCACTCTCGACCGACCCCGCGGGCGGTATCTGGCTGGCATGGGAAGGCGACAGCCCTGGCAGCCTGCGTCAGACGCGCGTCTCAGGACTCGGTGACCATTGGGGAGGGCGTCGCATCAACGTCGTCCACTTCGAGGCCGGGCGGCTCTCAGAGGCTCGCCCGCGGATGCGTCCTGCCGGCTCTGCGGTGCTGTCGGGCCTGAATGACCATATGCCGGCACTGATTTCCGACCCCGCTGGCCGGTTGTGGGTCTTTTCGCGACTGTCAGTGCAGAAGCCCCAACCCCCCTGGAGCGTCCGCTGTACGGTCCTGGGTGCTGGCGGCTGGAGCCAGGCCGCCGACCTGCTGCAGGAGCAGCCCCTCGGGCGGCTCGCCCATCCTGCCGTGGCCTTCACTTCGCCAGGCGAGTTGTGGGTTGCCTGGACTTCCGACAACCTGCCCAACAACCGCACCGCTGGGCAGCTCACCGAGTTGCACGTGGCCAGGTGTGAGGCCTCGGTCACTCCGGCTGCCAGCCCACCACTACGCACCCTCGTCCAGAGCGTACCCGAGGCGCCAGTGACACTCGCCTCAGCCCCTTCAAGAGCGACCCTTGAAGTCTCCGGAGAGCGCTATACGCTGCTCTCGGGTAATCTCCATGAGCACACCCTCTTCTCGCGCTGCTGGGTGGACGGTTCCGATGGCTGGCTTCAGGACGATTATCGTTATGGCCACGACGAGGAAGGTTATGATTTCGTCGGGCTGACAGATCATGGCTATGATATGGGGCCTGCAGAATGGCGAGAGGTAGTCAGGGCAGCCGATTTCTACGATGATGCACCCGGCTTCATCGCCGTTCCTGGCTACGAGTGGACGATGAGCGGTCCGACGCGCCCGGTTGGTTCGGGGCATCGTAATGTCTTCTTCACGAGCAGCGAGGACGCGCTCAGGTTCACTTTCGACGATGGGCAGGTGCCTGATCGCAACGACCCCAGCTCTGTGCGGATAGACCAGATCTGGGCGCTGCTGCGCGAGAAGGGCATCAGCGACGCCATCACCATACCACACCATCCCGCTGATAAAGACCACCCAGTAGATTGGGATTATCATGATCCGGACTATCAGCAAGTCGTTGAGCTCTTCCAGGGCCGCCAGTCGGCTGAATACAAGGGCTGCCCGCGCCAGACACCCAACCTGACGGAACTGGACGGCTGCTTCGTGCAGGATGCGCTGGCGCGCGGGTATCGGATGGGCTTCATTGCCAGTGGCGACCATAACTCGATGGGCGTGGGGCTGGCTTGTGTTTGGGTGAAAGAGCCAACTCGTGCCGGTGTTATGGAGGCGCTGCGCGCGCGTCGCTGCTTCGGCACAACAGGCTCACGCTGGTTTGTAGATTTTCGCTCCGATGGGCACTTCATGGGAGAAGAGTATGAAACTGACGCTCCCCCCCATCTTACGGGCAAGCTGGTCTCGGGCAAACCACTGAAGCAGGTTACGCTGTTCCGGCAAGGGCAGACGATTCTGGATCTGGACGCCGAAGCGCTTGGGGGAAGCACCGAATACACCCTCGACCTGACCGACGAGGGCTGGACACCTGGCGTTTATTATTATCTGCGCGGCATCGACGAGGCCAACCAGATCGCCTGGGCGAGTCCAATCTGGGTTGACGCCCTGAGCCACTAAGAGTAAGTTACACTTATGAATTACGTATTTGGGCCAGTCCCCTCACGCAGGCTCGGGAGGTCACTGGGCGTTGACCTGGTGCCTTTCAAGACTTGCAGCTATGACTGCATCTACTGCCAGCTCGGGCCGACGACCTGCAAGACAGCCGAGTTTCAGGAAGGGCCGCCTCTTGATGAAGTGGTCGCCCAGGTTGCAGCAAGGCTTGAGAGCAAACCCGATTATGTGACCCTCAGCGGCAGTGGCGAGCCTACGCTTTACGCTCACCTGGCCGAATTGGTAATCCGATTGAAGGCCCTGACCGACGTCCCGGTTGCGGTGCTGACCAATGGCTCGCTGCTGTGGAATCCAGACGTGCGAAAGGCCTTGCTGCCGGCGGATTTGGTCATCCCATCGCTGGATGCCGGCGATGAGGCCACTTTCAAAATTGTTAACCGCCCGCATGAGAGCCTCAACTTCGAGCAGATGGTGGAAGGACTTGTGGACTTCCGAAAGGAGTTCTCCGGTCAGCTCTGGCTTGAAGTGATGGTGCTCGAAGGGCTGACGGACTCTGAAGAGACAATGACCCCTATTGCAGAGCTCGCAAGACGCATCGGGCCGGACAGAGTACAATTGAACACGGCAACTCGGCCGACAGCCTTCGAGCAGGCAAGGCCTGTGCCGGCGGAGAGACTGGCTCAACTCGCGAGGTTATTCTCCCCCGCCGCAGAGCCGATCGCCGATTATCAGGGCACTCATCAGGCGGCCGAATTCGCCGGAGAGCGTCAGGCTGTGTTAGAGTTGCTTGCGCGTCGCCCCTGCACGCTGGCGGACGTCGCCGAGGGGCTTGGCCTTCACCTGAACCAGGCCACCAAGCACCTTGAAGAGCTGGTCGCCGAGGAGAAGGCTGAAGAAATCGCCCGGGAAGGGCGCGTTTACTTTCGCGTCCGGAAGCAGGCAGAATAAGGCACTTATCAGGAGGACTATCCTATGCGTATAGCTGTACCAGTGGTAGGCGGGAAGGTCTCAACGCACTTTGGTCATTGTGATGTTTTCGCCTTCTTTGAGGCGGACCTTGAGGGGAAGACCCTTGGCCCGCGCGTTGACATCGTCCCTCCCCCCCACGAGCCCGGCCTGCTGCCGAAGTGGCTGGCGGACGAGGGCGTAACCGTCGTGCTGGGAGGCGGGATGGGTAACCGCGCTCAGCAACTGCTGGCGGAGCAAGGCATCGAGGTCCTCCTCGGTTGTCCCGAAGGCGCACCTGAAGACGTTGCCCAGGCCTGGCTGGCGGGCACTCTTGAAGCCTCGGGCAACGCTTGCGATCACTAAGGCTTCTAAAGTGATGCTATAGGTTCGTGGGTGGCAGCCTGGATGGGTACGATCGTATTGCTCTCGAAGCCTGTGCTGAAGGCTCCTTTACCCACTCGCAGACCCAGGTCGCCCTGGGCCGAGACGCTGCCGTCGCTGCCGAACTTGATATACTGGGAAGCCTCGAACCGCCCTGCGCCCATGAACTTGAGATCGACTCCGGCCCCTACCTGGAAGCCGAAGCCAGCCGCGGGGCTCCACGTGCCAGCCACGAAGAGGCCCTGGCCGGCTTTCAGTTCCAGCTCGCCGCTCTCCATATCCCACTCGAAACTGACCAGGACAAGATCGATGCAGAGCGTCGTGTCGCCGCCATAGGTGACTGCTGGGGCCACTACTTCTCCTTCGCCCTCCCAGTAAGAGGGGGGCTCGGGGAAGGCCCCCATTATGGCAAGCGGTATGCCGTAGAAAGGCGGCACCTCGACAGTACTTTTGGCGGAGAGCGTTGAGGGCACATACTGGTAGCGCATCAGTGCCAGGCCGTGGTTGATCGGCGAGTAATAGCAGTCGCGCAGAGCCTGCTCCAGCGCGTCGGTAAGGATGCCAGCTTTGGCCTGCTCCTTAGCCGCCGCAGACACACCGGGCTGATCCAGGACACCACTCATCGCCTCCAGAGCAGCAACCGCCTGGACCTCGGCCTGCTGCAAAGCAAGCTGGTGGAAAAGCCCCTCCATCGAGACGAGTTCGGACCCTTCGCGCCGAAGTTGGGAGGCTACGTAATAACTTTGGTCACGCTCGGCGTTGGCGGCAAGCTCCTCTTCCGTGCGCCAGACAAGCTGCACTCCGTCGGCCCAGAGCTGCATATCCTCTTTGGCCTTCTTGCCCCGGGGCAGATAGGGCTGCATCGTCTCGACAAGGCGGGTGGCGCACCGATCGGACAGGTTTTGGCCGTGCTCTGTCATCTTGCGGCTATACCTGTCGGCTAGCCGCTCCATTATGGCCTGCACCTGGTCACAGGGGGAAAGGGCTTGCCAAGGGGCGGGCAACTCCTCCTCGCTGAGGCCCTGTTCGCGCAGGTCGTCTCGGTACTGCTCGTATTCGTCCCGGAATTCGTCCAGGTCGTGCGGTGGTGGTTCAGGTTCGGTGGCAAAGGCCAGCACGAAGGCCTGCAGCTCGCCGGCGTTGGCTTCGGCCGCTTTCAGAAAGGCCTGGTGAGCTTCGCTTTGCTTGCCTTGCCGCAGCAACGCTACGCCGTAGTTGAGCTGGTATCTGGAGAGCTCCGGCGCCAGTTCCACAGCTTCCTTGTAAAAGGCTGTCGCCTCGGCCTGCTGACCGTGCCTGGCAAAAAGCCAACCCAGCGTGGTGAGTGTAGCGGCCGACTTGGGATTCAGCTCTCGCGCGCGAGCAAGCAACACCAGCGCGTCCTCGTGACGGTCGCTCTGGGCCAGGCAGAAAGCCAGGTTGCCTAGGGCAGAGGCAAGCTCGGGATAGGTCTGGAAGGCCCTGCCGAAGGCCCATTCAGCGGCTTCGACATTGCCCTGGCCCAGTGCCGACATCCCGGCAAGCTGCAGCAGCAGCGCACGCTGATGGATCGTCAGTGTGACGTCGACCGGAAGTGACGCAAAGAGCTTGGTCTCAGCATCGGGCGGTACAGCCAGTCGCCCCTCGGCAACCAGCCCGTCCACCAGCGCCGAGGCGGCGTCGGCGTCGGGCTCCGGCAGGCTGAGAAGCGCCACCTGGGCGAAGTCTTCATCGGACAACGCAACGTCACCGGTGCGATCCCAGGTAGAAAGCTGCACCAGTAAGTGCAGCAGGTCGGCGAGGTTATGCTCGCCGTCGCCGTTGGCGTCGAGTTGAAAGGTAGCAAGGTCCTCGCCTAGCGCTTGGTCGAGGTCGGCCTGGTTGAAGCGGCTGTCAGCGGTTACGTCCCAAGCCCGCCAATCGGGCGGTTGCGCAGCCGATGCGTAAAGCCCTGCTAGCACGAAGAGCACGCTGAGGAGAAGAATCGTGAGGTGCTTGGTCATCTTGAGCCCTCCCGATAACGCAGAGAATAGAGGAAGCTCTAAGGCAGGCTGACTAAATTATAACACTGCCAAGGGCCTTGCAGGTTGTCATACCCGTCGTGGCGAAGGCCACTGGCAAGTTTGGTCCGAAGGAGCACTAGCGTGCCTCTGCCCATCGTAGATGTCCATTGCCATTACTTCAACGTCCAGTATGTGGTGCGCGAGCTGCTGGAAATGCAGCACGAGAAAGCCCTTGGCGTCTATCCGGCTTTCGATTACTTCGATGACGACACTACCCCGCAGCCTCAGAGCATCCGAAGCTTCGGAGTAGGCCTGAAGAAGGGTTTCGAGATATTCCTCCAGGCGATGAAACTCGGCCTAAGGTCGCCTGAATCGAATTTCCGATATGCCAAAGACTGTCTTGCGAAAGGCGAACTTGCCGGCTATCCGCTGCTGGCCTGCCCGCTGATGATGGATATCTATTATGCGGGCGCGAATGCGCGGTGGCAGTTTCCAGTACCGATGCCTGAGCCTCAGCTGGTCTCGACGGAGACCTATCTGGCCGAAGCGCGCTGGCTTGAAAGCGAACTGCTATGGCAAGTTATCGGGTTGCCCAACGCGCCCAGGGGCTTTCCTTCGAGGGAGAAGCCGACCTGCGCGTTGCGATGCGAGAGGTGATCGAAGAGGGCGCCGACCAGCTCGCTTCGGGCTCGAGGCCTTCAACCGGCCCGCTTGCGGTCTCACCCCTGTGGCCTACCAACTCGTATCTCTCAAAAGGCTACAAGCATCATATGGAAGAGCTGCTGCGCCTGCAGGGCGAAAGCTTCGATGAGGTTTTTCCCTTCTTTGCTTTCGATCCCAGGCGACCGGGCATCCTGGATGCCGCGAAGTTGCTGGTAGGTCAGGGCCGCCCCTTCCGGGGCATAAAGCTTTATCCCCCCCTGGGCTATGTGCCGACCCATCCGGGGCTATATCCGCTGTATGCCTGGGCGAGCGAGCAGCGCATCCCAATCACAATCCATACCTCGCCTGGCCCAGTGCGCACCTTTGCGAGCAAGCTCTACGTGCCTGACCTTCGCGAAGGCGTATATTATGAGACTCTCGAAAATTTCGAGGGACGCGACGCCAGTTGGCATTTCTCTGACCCGGCCCGCTGGAAGCCTGTGCTGGAAAATCCCGACTGGCCAAACCTCAGGCTTAATTTCGCGCATCTGGGCGGGTATGTCGAGACCCTCGAGTATGCGCGCGCCCTCGCCAGCAGCGGCAAGACCAGTCCGAGCAAGCTGGACAGAACAGATTATCCAGTTAGTGGAGAAATACCCAGGCCGCGTTTTCACGGATTTCTCGTATTTCCCTCGCGATGAGTCGCTGGAGGCCCTCTGGACTCTGCTAAGAGCCCGTCCAAAACTGGAACGCGGGCTTATGTTCGGCACCGATTTTGTGATGCTGATATTCGAGGGGAAGCAGGGCAACCTCGAGGATTATTACAGTCGTTATGCGGGACTGCCCGACACTGTGCTGAGGGTAAATGCGCTGGAATTTCTCGGGCTTACCGAATCAGCCCCAATGTTGCTCTTCGAAGGAGCGAAGGCAAAAGGCCAAGGCGCTTCGCTCTGAGTCACCTGGCTCTGCCTGGCTAACCAGGTAGAAGCAACTTGCTTCTGAAACTTGCGAGTCGGACCCTCTGGCTTGTATTTCCAAACTTTTGCTCTCCAAAATCTCTTATGGCTATTGACGTTGGATACCCCCCGTGGTATATTAGGTGTCACTAACACCTAAGGAGACCAGTATCCTATGGAAACGACTCGGCAAGCCAGGACTGATGTGCTTATTCTCGGTGGAGGGCCCTCTGGCATCCAGACCACCAACCTGCTACGCCAGCATAACCCTGAGCTGGAGGTAACCGTAATCAGGCCTGAGCGCTATTCGATGATCTACTGCGCCTTGCCCTATGCGCTCGAGGGACTTTTCCCTCTGGAGAAGACCTACAAGAAGGATGGTCTCATAACTGATTGCGGGGGCAAGCTTATCCAGGATAAAGCCGTAGCAGTAGACCTGGAAGGCCAGGTTGTGACACTGGGCTCTGGCGCCACCATCGGCTATGACAAGCTGGTGATCGCGACTGGGGCCGATCCGGTGCGTCCCCCGATTCCCGGAATAAATCTGCAGAATATCTTTACCGTAAAGACGCAGGAAGACGCCCAGCGGATCATCTCGGTGCTTACCTGTGGCTGCTGCGGCGATGGCGAGCTTGTAAAATGCAGCCTCGACGGCCCCAAGAAGGTCGTTGTGGTCGGCGCCGGCGCCATTGGGATGGAACAGGCGACCGCTTATCGCGCCCAGGGACTGGAAGTGCATCTGGTCGAGTTGCTTGGGTGGCCCCTGCCCCAGATGCTTGATGAGGATATGGCCCAGCCAGTCATCGAAGCGCTGAAGGAAGAGGGCATCAATCTCCATTTTGGAGTCGCAGTCGAAGCTTTCGAAGGCGAAGAAGCCGTTGGTTCGGTGCAGCTTGCAAACGGCGACAAAATAGAACTCGCAGCCGGCCAGGACTTTGTGGTCGTTGCAATCGGTATGCGCCCTGCTGTTGCGCTCTTCAAGGATTCTGCTCTGCAGCTCGATCGCGATGGCATCGTCGTGGATGAGCATATGCGCACCAACCTCCCGAACGTCTGGGCCGCTGGCGACTGCTGTCAGTACGTTTCCGGGCTTGATGGCAAGCCAATTGGAGGCAAGCTGGCCACCAACGCCGTGCCGATGGCCAAGATCGCCGCCTTCGATATCCTGGGCAAGCAGGCCAGATATCCTGGCTTCTTCAATGGAGCCGCAACTGTCGTCGGCAAGCTGCGCGTTGGCAGCACTGGCTTCTCCGAGCGCGTTGCAGTCCAGCGCGGCTTTGAGGTTTACACCGCCTATGGCGAAACCACCAGTCGTTTCCCGATGATGCCAGGCGCGGATACGGTACGTATCAAGCTGGTAGTCGAAAAGGAAACCAGACGGCTGCTGGGCGCGCAGGCCTGGGGCTCGGAAGCCATCGCCGAACGGATAGATTTGCTTACCCTGGCGCTGCAGCAGAACCTGACAGTGGACCAGCTTGCGGAGTTCAGCTACTCGGCCCAGCCCTGGCAGACCTTCTTCCCCGCCAGAAACGCCATCGTCGAGGCCGCTCAAAGAGCAGCCGGGTTGCTTAAATAACGGCTGCTGTATCAGGAAGCCCTCTCTTTGGTCCCCCCTGGGGAGAGGGCTTCCAGTTCCAGTCTTCCCTCAGCACTCCGGGCAGGGATAACTGCCCTCCCGCCGAAGCCTTCCCCACCTGGTCGTGAGCTAAAACGACCTCTTTCCGGGAGGCACTGCCGTGAATCCAAATCCTTTCCTTGGGGTCTTCCTCCACGCCATCGGAGGCCTTGCCGCAGCCAGTTTCTACATCCCCTTCAAACGCGTGAAGAAATGGGCCTGGGAGAGCTATTGGCTTGTGGGCGGCCTCTTCAGTTGGCTGGTGATGCCCTGGGTAGTCTCGCTGCTGGTCTGCCCCGACGTGTTACGCGTGCTCAGAGATGCCCCCAGCTCAAACCTGATGTGGGCTTTCTTCTTCGGGATGCTCTGGGGCGTCGGCGGGCTGACCTTTGGCCTCTCGATGCGTTACCTGGGGATGTCCCTCGGCTATGCGCTGGCGCTTGGCTTCTGCGCGGCTTTCGGCACGCTCATCCCTCCCTTGTTTATGGGCAAGCTGCCGGCGATGCTCGCCTCTCTCGATGGTCGGGTGACGCTGATGGGCACGATTGTGTGCCTCGCCGGCATCGGCGTCTGCGGGCGGGCTGGGGTGGCCAAGGAGCTGGAGCTCTCCGCCGAGGAGAAGCAGGAGACCATAAAGGAGTTCTCCTTCACCAAGGGCGTCTGGGTCGCCACCTTCGCGGGCATTATGAGCGCCTGTATGGCTTTCGGCATCCAGGCGGGCAAGCCCATTGCGGAGCTGGCTACCGAACTCGGCACGCCCGAGATATGGAGCAACTCGCCTACCTATATCGTCATCTTCGCGGGCGGGCTGCTGGTCAACGCGCTCTGGTGCCTTGCGCTCAACGTGCGGAATAACACCTGGCGCGACTACCTCACGCTCAAGGAAGTGCCGTACCTGGCCAACCTGCTCTTCTCGGCCGCGGCGGGCATCACCTGGTATCTGCAGTTTATGTTCTACGGGATGGGCACGACCCAGATGGGCAAATATGACTTCTCCAGTTGGACAATCCATATGGCCTTCATCATCGTGTTCAGCAACCTGTGGGGGCTGTACTTCCGCGAGTGGAAGGGCTCCAGCCGCAGAACGCTCTCCCTGGTGACCGTCGGCATCCTGGTGCTGGTCGCCTCGACCCTGGTCGTGGGCGCAGGCAACTACCTGGCCACGCTGAAACCATAGGAGGCATGTGTTGTCTGCCTTACCCGGAGGGATTCTATGTCACCTGGATGGAAATCAATAACGATGACGCTTATCGCTGGACTGGTGCTGTTTGGGCTTGCGCTCTGGGTGGCTTCTGCAGCCGAAGAGAAGCAGCCCCCGCTCGTTCAGAACGGCTGGTTTGTATGGCGCGGCGAGGCTATCTGGGGCTGGACGCAGCATAACGGCTGGTGGCGCGCGGGCCAGAGGGCCAATATCACGCGGCGCTCTGTCGGCGATCCGGAGGGCGATGTGCGGCCCAACCGCACCGAAGACCTCGGCCTGCTGACCGATAATATGCTTAAGTACGGCTACCCCGGCTTCGAGCACAACTTCGGCCTGTGGTATGACCGGCGCCGGGACGCACACGATGAGACGCCTCGCTCAACGCCCGACTGCCAGCCGCCCTTCCTCGAGCAGCCCTGGGCGCGCAGTGGAGAGGGTCAGGCCGCCGATGGACAGAGCAAATACGACCTTACGAAGTGGAACGACTGGTATTTCGACCGCGTGAAGCAGTTCGCCGACCTGTGCGATGAGAAGGGCACGGTGCTCTTCTACAAGCTCTATATGCAGCACGCGCTGCTGGAGATCCAGCCGCATTATGTGGACTTCCCCTGGCGGCCCGCCAACTGTATCCAGGCGACAGGTATGCCCGACCGGATGCCCGCCGCCAACGCCTTCTACGATGTCTCCGACCCCGAGCGCGCGCGGCTGCATCGGCTCTATATCCGCAAGTGTCTGGATGTGCTGGGAGACAACCGCAATGTTGTCTTTTTGCCCTCGGAGGAATTCACCGGCCCACTGCCTTTCGTTCAGTTCTACATCGACACGGTGCTCGAGTGGGAGGCCGAGAGGGGCAAGCAGGTGACGATTGGCCTTTGCGCGCCGAAGGACGTGCAGGATGCGATCCTCGCCGATCCGGTCCGGGGCCGGCTGTGGAGGTGCTGGACCTGCGCACCTGGTGGATTCGTGCGGACGGCTCCCTCAATGCCCTCGAGGGCGGCAAGGAAGTCCCCGGCCGCTATACTGAATCAGGCTCTGGCCAGACCGAGGAGACCACCACCGAGCGTTTCTACCAGAAGCTGCGCGGCTACCACGATCAGTATCCAGACAAGGCGCTGGTGGACGCCCTCAATGCTACGCGGCAAGACTCCTGGGCCTTCCTGATGGCGGGTGGCAGCCTCCTGGTGAGGGGGCAGATCGAGTATCCTGAGAGTAAAGATCCGCCGACCTACATCAAGCCGGCAAATATGGATATCGTGCTGCCAACCTATGAATTCATCCGCCAGCACCTGGCGAGTAAGCTGCCGAAGATGCGGCCAGCCAACCTGGTGAAGACTGCTCCCGAGCGCAACTGGGCCCTGGCCGATGGGGGGACTACCTACCTCCTCTATCTGCTGCGGGGCGGCAGCGTCACGCTAGACCTTTCCAGTGCGAAAGGGTCTCTGAAGGCGCGGTGGTTCGATCCGAGGACGGGCGAGCTGGGAGAAAGTTTCTCAGTTCAGCCTTCGCCCGACGCCCTTCTGACCGCGCCCGATGAGCAGGACTGGGCGTGTCTGCTGGAAGCGAACTGACCCGAAGGAGTGAGGCCGATGGCTGGTCGCAAGCTGGTCTTCCTGATGGTAGATACCCAGCGCTGGGATATGCTGGGCTGCTACGGCAATCCGGATATGAAGACGCCCAACCTCGACAGGCTGGCGAGCCAGGGCGTCAGGTTCGAGAGGGCCTACACCACGCAGCCTGTCTGCGGGCCAGCGCGGTCGGCCTTGTTCACGGGCCTCTACCCCCACTCGAATGGCTCCTGGGCCAACTCGATTGCCCTCTCGGCCAATGTGAAGACGATCGGCCAGCGGCTTTCTGATAACGGTTTCCACACCGCTTATATCGGCAAGTGGCACCTCGATGGAGGCGACTACTTTGGCCTGGGCGTCTGCCCGCCGGGCTGGGACGATGACTACTGGTACGATATGCGCCGGTACCTGGAGGAGCTGACCCCTGAAGAGCGCGTCCGCTCACGAGATATCCGCACCAACCGCGACCCGGACCTCTCGGAGGACTTCCTCTTCGGCCATCGGTGTTCCAACCGGGCCATCGACTTTTTGGAGAAGCACCACGAGGAGGATTTCCTGCTGGTGGTCAGCTACGACGAGCCGCATGGGCCTTGCCTCTGCCCCCGGCCCTACTCGGAGCTGTACCGTGATTACGAGTGGCCCAAGACACCGCGTGTCTTCGACAAGCTGGAGGGCAAACCCGAGCATCAGCGCGTGTGGGCAGGCCCGATGTTGGAGCGTAACAAGGACGAGTTGGTTATCCGGCCTCAGGACTTCCTGGGATGCAATAGTTACGTGGATTATGAGCTGGGTCGCGTGCTGGAAGCTATCGAGCGCTATGCGCCCGACGCGCTGGTCATCTACACCGCCGACCACGGCGACCTGATGGCCTCTCACAGTATGTGGGGCAAGGGGCCGGTGATGTACGACGACATCACGCGCATCCCGTTGCTGGTGCGCTGGCCTGGCCAGACCCCTGAAGGCGCGGTGTGCGAGCATCCGGTCTCCCATATAGACCTTGTGCCGACGCTGATGGAAGCCGCAGGCCTCCCCCAGCCGCAGTGGCGCGATGGAGAGTCGATGCTGGCGACCTTCCACGACCCTGGAGTGAGGCCCTCAGAACACGTTTTCCTGGAGTTCGGCCGGTATGAGATAGACCATGACGGGTTTGGAGGCTTCCAGCCGGTGCGTTGCGCCTTCGATGGGCGCTACAAGCTGGTGGTGAACCTGCTGACCAGCGATGAGCTCTACGACCTCGAGGATGACCCGAATGAGCTGACCAATCTCATAGAGTCTCCGCGAGTATGCCAGCGTGCGCGACGGATTGCACGATGCGATGCTGGACTGGATGAACCGCACCCGCGATCCCTTCCGCGGCTATTACTGGGAGCGCCGGCCCTGGCGCGCCGATGCGAGGCCCGCGAGTTGGGACTACACGCTGATGACTCGCCAGAGAGAGCATGAGGAGTACGAGCCGCGCCAGTTGGACTACAATACTGGCCTGCCTATAGAGCAGGCGCACCGGAAGAAGTAAGGGAGTGAACTTATGCTTAAGCTTTTAGCCCTGCTATTAGGTGCGCTGCCTCTGTTGCTGTCAGCTGCTGCCTGGCCCCTGGCCATCCCGCCCTATGCCCTTAATACCACGCTGATGACTGCCACCGACGACCTGGGGCGCGTGCTGCCAACTGCCGAGGAGGCAGGTCCCGGCAAAGGCCACTATGTTGGGCTTTTCTACTGGCAGTGGCATACCGGGCTGCGCGCGCTGCCCGATTATGATGTGACCGAGTGGATGAAAACCCATCCTGGCTATATGGACTGGACGGCCCATCCCGAGGGCGGCCCTGACTATCCTACCTGGTATTGGGCCGAGCCCATCTTCGGCTATTATCGCAGCGACGATCCCTGGGTTATCCGCAAGCAACTGACACTGCTTGCCCAGGCAGGGGTGGATTTCCTCTTCCTGGATTACACCAACGCCTCATGCTATGACGCTGAGCTTGACACGCTGCTTGCCGTTGCCAGTGAGCTGAAGCAGCAGGGGCTGTCCATCCCGAGGCTGACTTTCTTCCTCAACCACGAGCCGGACTGGAAGGCCGAGCATCTCTACCTGAAATACTACAAGCCCGGCAAATGGGATGACCTGTGGTTCATCTGGGACGGCAGGCCGCTGCTGATGGCAGCGATGCCAACTGACCCCGCCAAGCTGAGAGAGCAGCCCGAAGTGCTGCCGGAGCTGCAAAACTACTTTACCTGGCGGCCGACCTGGGCGCTGCACGATGCCGCGAAGGCGCCGACAAAATGGCGGTTCATTGATGAGCATCCCCAGCGGCCGGCACTTGGCCCAGATGGCAAGGTAGAGCAGCTAATCGTGTGCAAATCAATGGGCGGGCCGCTCTGGGAGAATATGGTCAAGAACAGTGTCTCCTGCGTGCCAGGCTTCACGCCCGAGTATAACGACCAGTTCGTCTCCGAGCAGGCGCCGCTTGGGCTTTTCTTCGGGCAGCAATGGAAAGTCGCTCACGAGGTTGCCCCGCCCATCCTGCTGGTGACAGGCTGGAACGAGTGGACGGCCTCAGTGTGGGAGACCCCCGGCGTGAAGTTTTTGGGTCGGGTGACAGGACCAGGCCAGGGGCATATTGTGGACGAGTTCAATATGGAGTTCAACCGCGACCTGGAGCCAATGGTAGGCGGTTACCGAGATAACTATTACTGGCAGTTCGTCGCCGAGATGAGGAAGTATAAGGGTATGGCGCCCCCGCCTGCGCCTTCTGAGCCCACGACCCTCCTGGTCGATGGCAAATTCGAGGACTGGCAAGGCGTGACTCCCCTCTACAAGGACGTGACGGGCGACACCGCCTGGCGCGACTGGGCAGGCAATCCTGCCGGCGTCCACTACATCAACCAGTCAGGCCGCAACGACCTGGCTGAGGCGCAGGTCGCGCGAGATGAGAAGTCGGTCTACTTCCACATCAAGACGGCCCAGCCGCTTACCTCTGCCGAGGACTCTCAGTGGATGTGGCTGCTGATTGATACCGATAACGACGCGAAGACGGGCTGGGAGGGCTACGACCTGCTGGTGAACAGGCAGCGCAAGCCGGGCCAGGCCAGTATCGAAGTCAATACAGAAGGCGAGTGGCAGTGGGACGCAGTCGCAGGCGCGCCGCTCGCGGTCGGCGAGGGCGAGCTGGAGCTAGCCTTACCGCGAGGCTACTTCGGCCCCGAGGGAAAGCCGCTGGACTTCGCCTTCAAGTGGGTGGACAACTGCCCTCAGGCGCCCGATGTGATGGATTTCTACACCCAGGGCGATGCCGCGCCTGATGCGCGCTGGAACTGGCTCTACTCGGAATAACCGAGCTGCTTGCCGGTAAGCTCTGTGACGCGCACCTGGATCACCAGAGTGCGCGCGAGGGCTTTCTCATCGAAGTGATAAGGGCCTGGGGTGAACTTGCTCATCAGGCACTCAAGCCCTTTGAGCTTCTCGGCCGGGTCTTAATGAGTCGGGCGATGCCCTTCCCCATTACGCTCCGGTAGCGCATTGTCCAGCGGCAAGCGGGCTCGCCAGGCACAAGCTCCTGCTCAGCGACGACTGGCAAAGCCGACCTCGGGATTTTTCTTCAGCAAGTCTACCTTCTTGCCTTCGAGGGCCGAATGAAGCCACAAGGATTCGCCATCCCAACCGAAGGTCAGCGGCACAACGTAAGGGCCGGACTCATCCTGCATTGAGAGGAAGACCGTAGGCGCCTGCCTCATCAGGGCATCCAACAGCTCAGGAGCTGTTATCGCGCGGTCAGCTCTGCGCACTGGCTTCCTCCAGCAGCGCCATCGTTTTCTGGTGGTGAGGGTTGGTCACCGCGCCCTGAAGCAGCGGATCGTCGGTCTCCTTCATCCAGGCGAAGAGCCTGGCGGCCAGCTTGCGCTTGATGGCCTGGTACTCGGGCTTCTCGGAAACGTTCTCAAGCTCCCACGGGTCGCGCGTAAGGTCGTAGACTTCAAGGTAATCGGTATACGACATCGCCTGATTCACGGGACTGACAGGATCGGAGAGAGGCCTCCAGCGCTGGGAGGGGTCCATAAAGGCCCGGCAGGTTGAGAAGTCGGCAATCAGCTTGTGGGTCTCCGTCCGGATAGCCCTGCGCGGGTCGTAATGGTCGTGGTAGGTCAGCTCGGTGAAGACTTCGCGCCGCGGCTCGTAGGCCTCGCCATCAAGCAGCGGGCGGAAGGAACGCCCCTGGAGGTTCGATGGCACTGGGAGCCCGACCACTTCCAGCAGTGTTGGCAGCACGTCGATATTCTGCACCAGATAATAGTGGGTGGCCCCGCCGTTCCAGCCGGCGCGGGTGGGCATCCGCATCAGCAAAGCGACGGAGACCCCTGGCTCAAACAGGCTGCACTTGCTATGCGGCATCGCGATGCCGTGGTCGGTGGTGAAGATAATCAGCGTATTGTCCTCGATACCCAGCTCCTGCACCTTGCGCCAGATACGCCCGAACTGCTCGTCCACGTGTTTGACCGCGCCTTGCAGCCCGGCAAGCTCCTTGCGCGCCCCTTCGGTGTCCTGCAGGTAGCCTGGCACCTCGACACCGAGTTCAGAGTCGGGCTCGAGATGATTGCCAGGATAGCTGCAATCGCCAGGGGTATCTTCCAGGTCGGCCTCGGCCAGGCGATGGGGCTCGATACTGCCAACGCAAAGGAAGAAGGGCTGGTCTGGAGTCTCGGCATATTCCTCAAGCAGCGCGAGGGTCTGGTCAGCCATATCTTTTGCGAAAACTCCGCCATAATAGCGCTGATAGCCGCATCGCTCAGGGCGAGAGGCGGTCTCGTGGATGATCCCAACCGCCGCCGTCGAGTAACCGGCGTCCCTTAGGTACTGCGCGAGGTGTACTTCCTCGGGATGGAGATCCCAGGCAAATTTCGCGTGAGTAAGGCCCATAACGCCGTTGCTGTGAGGATAACGCCCCGTGAACAGCGCCGCGCGGGAAGGGCTGCAAGAGGGCGTCGTGCAGAAGCTATTGGCGAAGCGCACCCCCTGGGTGGCGAACTCGTCGAGGTTGGGGGTCTGCACGGTCGCGACCCCGTAACAATGGAGATACTGTCCCAGGTCATGGCAGTGGACGATGAGGATGTTCGGGCGATTCGAGGCCATCAGGCTCCCTCCGGATTCAGGCTGAGAGGGGATTCGGCGCCCGCAAGAAGCCTCCTGCCGGCAGGAAGCAAGCCTCTGACAGGGAAAGAGAAGCTAATTCCAGCGAGGTGGTCTTATGTACAGGTTTTTGCTTCTGCTTCTACTACTAGGCGCTCTGGCCGGGACTGCTTGCGCGGGGCCGCGCCAGGTGATGTCGCTGGATGGCCTCTGGCAGCTTGCCGAGGGCTCGATGGAAGCACCGAAAAGCGATTTCTCGACCACGGCGCCAGTGCCGGGCCTCGTGGATATGGCCGACCCCTATCTGCCCGATGTAGGGGTAGAAGCCAGCACTCAGCGGCGAGAAGCTTTTTGGTATCGCCGCACCTTCAGCCTGCCTGGCGCAGTGCCCGAGGTCGCCTTGCTGAAGGTTAACAAGGCCTGCTACACCACGCGCGTCTTCCTCAATGGGCAGCTTGTCGGCGACCATGTCGGCAGCTTCACGCCTGGCTGGTTCGATCTGAAGCCGGCCCTGAAAGGCGACGGCGCCGAGAACGAGTTGTTGATTCGCGTGGGCGCGTGGCGCCATTTTATGCTTTCCGGCGTACCGGACGGCTACGATGGGGAGCGAATCAAATATATACCGGGTATCTACGATTCCGTCAGCCTCATCCTGACGGGCAGTCCTTTTATTGTGCGCGCGCAAGTCGTGCCCCAGCTTGAAAACAATTCTGCTCGCGTGGTCACAGTCGTGAAGAACGTCGGTCCTGCGGAGGAGGTCGTCCTCACTGGACGCGTGCGAGAGGCCAGGACTGGCCGTATGGTCGGGCTGATGAAACTACGCCCCGAACGCGATTGCCGCCGGTGAAGAGCTGACTTTCGACTTCAGCGTGCCCCTCCGGGACTGCAAGCTGTGGACGCCAGAAGACCCCTTCCTCTACAGGCTGGAGCTTTCGACAGGAGCAGATGAATACTCGACCCGGTTCGGGATGCGCACCTTCGCCTTCGACCGCAAGCGAGGCTGCGCGCTGCTCAACGGCAAGCCCTATCCCCTGCGCGGCACCAATGTGTGCATCTTCCGCTTCTTCGAAGATCCGCTGCGCGAGAACAAGCCCTGGGATGCGGACTGGGTGCGCAAGCTGCACGAGGCTTTCCGCTCGATGCACTGGAATAGTATCCGCTATTGCATCGGCTTCCCGCCCGAAGCCTGGTACGACATCGCCGATGAGGTCGGCCTGCTGCTTCAGGACGAATATCCAATCTGGGGCATCGGCGTGCCCGAGCTAGTCACAATCGAGGCCCTGACCCAGGAATACACCGAGTGGCTCGAGGAACACTGGAACCACCCTTCGGTGGCTATCTGGGATGCCCAGAACGAGACCCAATGCGAGGTGACCGGGCAGGGCAATCGCCGCGGTGCGCCATCTCGACCTGTCTGACCGGCCCTGGGACAATGGCTGGTCGCCCCCCGACAGGCCGACCGACGTCTTTGAAGCGCATCCCTATGCTTTCATCAACCCCGCTTTCGAGATGGCGGCTTTTGAGCGGCTGCCGGGCGGGCCTCGGCCAGGCGGGCTATCGGGCAACCCTATGCCCTACAACGGCAACCCGGTCATCATCAACGAGTATGGCTGGCTGTGGCTCAACCGCGATGCGACCCTGTCAGGCATCTCGCAGGGCTATGGTATTTACAATCGTTTCCTTGGAGCGGATTCGACCGCCGACCAGCGACGCAACCTGTATGCGCGACTGCTTGCGGCCAAGACCGAGTTCTGGCGCGCCAAACGCGAGGTCGCCGGGGTGCTGCATTTCTGTGGGCTTCGGCTATTCCAGGCCCGGCGGAGCGACCAGCGACAACTTTGTGGATATCGAGCAGCTAGAGTTCGACCCGTATTTCTGGCGCTATGTGCGCGACGCTTTCGCCCCGGTCGGTCTGATGGTGGACTTCTGGCGCGAGGAGGCCCAGGGCGGCAAGCGCGAGGTAAAAGTCTGGGTGACCAATGACCTGCCGCACCGAGTGGAAGGGCGAGGTGACACTCAGCCTGCTGTCAGGGGAAACGGTGCTCTCCACTTCGACAAGGCATGTGAAGGTCGACGCCTGGCAGGCCAGTCCGTTTGCTTTTGTGGTCGACTTCCCTAAAGCACCGGGCAGTTACCAGCTTGTTGCAGAACTGACCGGTCAGGACGGAAAACCAGTCCGCAGCCTGCGCGATTTTGCCGTGCTGACCGAGCAGGAACGGCTCGAGAAGTATGGCTACACCAAGGGCATAACTGCAAAAGCGTCTTCTGAGATCTTCATCTCGGATCAGCACTATCCCGCCAAATATGCCGTCGATGGGGATCCCACCACCCGCTGGTCGAGTGAGTTCGCCGATCCTCAGTGGCTTGAGCTGGACCTTGGAAAGCCGCAGACCTTCAGCCGAGTGGAACTCCAATGGGAGGTTGCTTGCGGCAAGGCCTATACGCTAAGCGTCTCTGATGACGGCCAGGACTGGAAGCAGGCCTACGCTACAAGCGCCAGCCCAGGCGGACTCGAGAAGATAAGCTTCGCACCTGTCACCGGGCGCTATCTGCGTTTCGATTTCACAGAGCGCGCAACGCGCTTTGGTTATTCGCTGTGGGAAGTGAAGGTGCTCCCATGAGGAGGCTCTTGATGCTTTGTTTCACTCTTATGCTGCTTCTGCTTGCGATTATCCCCGCAAGGGCGGGCATCACTGGCGACCATCTGAGGCCGCCGGCTGTGCCGCTGGTCACGCACGACCCCTTCTTTAGCGTCTGGTCGCCCGCTGACAAGCTGACCGAGGCCGACTCAGTCCACTGGACGCGCCACGCGCATCCACTGCGCAGCCTCATCCGGGTGGATGGCGCTACCTTCCGCCTGCTGGGGGCTGAACCTGTAGCGATTCCAGCCTTCGAGCAGACAGGTCTCGAAGTGCGCCCAACGACCACGCTGGCCACCTTCGAGGGGCAGGGCGTGAGGGTGGAACTGTCCTTCTGCTCGCCGCTGCTGCCGGATGATTTGGATGTGCTTTCGCGGCCTGTTACTTACATAACGTGGAAGGTCGCCTCGCTTGACAGCCAAGAACACTCGGTCCAGCTTTATTTCGAGGCCTCTCCCCTCCTGACAGTCAACCAGCCCGACGAAGCGGTTGTTTGGGAGCGCGCCGAGGCAAAAGGGCTGGTGGCCTTGAAGACCGGCACCGAGACCCAGGCAGTGCTCGCTTCCAAAGGAGACGACCACCGCATCAACTGGGGGTATCTCTACCTGGCCGCGCCAAAAGAAGCTAGCCTGGCTTCTGCACTGACATCTGGGCCTCAGGCGAGAGAGCAGTTCAAGCAGTCTGGCGCTCTTCTGGCCAGGGACGATGAGCATCAGCCTCGACCTGCCAAGGCTGAGGAGCCGGTGCTGGCGCTGGCTTTCGACCTCGGCGATGTGACAGAGGTAGTGGAGCGCCATGCGCTGCTTGCATATGATGAAGAGTGGGCCGTCACTTATTTTGGACAGAGGCTGCGACCCTACTGGCGGCGCACCGGCAAGGACGCCGTCTGGTTGCTCGAACAGGCGGAAAAAGACCGTGAGGACCTTCTCGCGCGCTGCGAGCGGTTCGACACCGAGTTGATGGCCGACCTCACTGCCGCCGCGAGCGCCCAATATGCCGACATCGCGACGCTCTCCTACCGCCAGGCGCTGGCAGGTTGCGGGCTGGTTGCCGATTCGGCTGGCAAGCCGTTGCTCTTTCCGAAGGAGAACACCAGCAACGGGTGTATGGGCACGGTGGATGTCTTCTATCCTGCCGCCCCGCTGATGCTGGCGCTCTCCCCCGCGCTTGCGCGCGCGATGCTGGTGCCACTGCTCGACTACAGCGCCTCGGAGCGCTGGCCCTGGCCTTATGCGCCTCACGATATTGGGGTCTATCCCCTCGGCGAGGGGCAGGTATACGGGGGTGGAGAACGCACTGAAGAGGGCCAGATGCCGGTTGAAGAGAGCGCCAATATGCTGCTTTTGGTGGCGGCGACTTGCCGGGCCGAGGGCAGCGGCGCTTTCGCCAAAGAGTGGTGGCCAATCCTCTCCGAGTGGGCAGCCTACCTGCGCGAGAAGGGGTTCGACCCCGCCCATCAGCTTTGCACTGACGACTTCGCTGGGCCCTTCGCGCACAACGTGAACCTCTCGCTGAAGGCCATCCTGGCCCTGGGCGCGTATGCCCAGCTGGCCCAGCTCGTCGGCGATGAGTCCGAAGCGGTGGCTTCGCGCAATCTGGCCGAGCGTTTCGCCAAGAGGTGGCTGAAAGAGGCGGACGAGGGCGACCATTATCGCCTGGCCTTCGACCAGCCTGGCACCTGGAGCACGAAATATAATCTCATCTGGGACGGTATCCTCGGTCTGGGGCTTTTCCCGCCCGAAGTCGCGGCGAAGGAAACCACGTGGTATCGTCAGGTCGCCCACGAGTATGGCACCTCACTGGACAGCCGCAATGAGTTCGCGAAGACCGATTGGGCGCTTTGGGCGGCTTCGCTTGCGCCCGATGAGGAGACCTTCAGCGCGCTGGTAGACCCAATCTGGCGCTTCCTGAACCAGGTACCCGAACGCAATCCCATCACCGACCTCTACTGGGTCAAGACCGGTCACGAGGCCGCAATGCACGCGCGGCCAGTGATGGGCGGCGCCTTCGTCAGACTGCTGCAGGAGCCGGCCCTCTGGGCCAAGTGGGCCGGGCAGGGCGAAAAGGAACTCGGCCCCTGGGCGCCCTTCCCGAAGCCGCGCAAGTGGCAGCCGCTCGTGCCGACAGCAGAGCAGGAGCCACTGCGTCTGGCGCTACACCACCGAGCAGCCGGCAGAGGGCTGGTGGAAGCCAGATTTTGATGATTCTGCCTGGGCAGAGGGCCCCGCAGGCTTCGGAGTGCCAGGCACGCCCGGGGCTATCGTGGGCACAGAGTGGCGCACGCCTGACCTCTGGATTCGCCGAGTTTTCGATGCGCCCAGGCCCAGGGGAGAGCTGGCCCTGCGGATGCACCACGATGAGGACGCCGAAGTGTATCTCAACGGCGCGCTGATTGCCCGCCTGCCAAGTTATACCTTCGACTATGAGAACGTCGCGCTGACTGAGAAGACTCGCAAGTTGCTGCGCGAGGGGGCCAATCTGCTGGCTATCCACTGCCGCCAGACCGCAGGTGGACAGTATATAGACGCGGGCTTCTCCGAGTGGCTGGAGGACTGAGTTTTTGCCAGACTATCCCACTGCAGCAGCCAAAGCACAGCTCTGGGCGGATTATTCTCTCCGCCAGAATCGCCGGGTGCCCTTCCTCTTCTCGGTGGACGAGGCAGTCTGGACGCAGGTCGCAGGCAGCAGCTTCAAGCGTTTCTATCTCGATCCGCAAGAGCATCTGCGAGTACAACTTGAGGGACTGGCCTGGATGGCGGAGCAGCTTCCGGGCGATCAGGCGGGCGGGCTGCCGGACCGGTGGACAGTGGGCGTCCGCGACTGGATGGAGGAAAACACCGCTTTCGGCTGCCAGGTTATCTACCAGGAGGATGACTACGCCTGGGGTTTGCCACTGTCCCTCGGCCAGGACGCACTACTCGGTCATCTGACCGACCTTGATATGGAAGACCAGGTGCGCCGGCATCCGTCCCTGCGCCTGTGGGAGGGGCTTTGCGAGCTGACGGACGGGCTGACCTTCCGGGACCGGCCGGTCGAGGTAGCCCCGCCGCTCTTCGGTACGCACGGGCTCTTCACCAAGGCGGCCGAGTTGCGCGGGCTGGAGCAGCTTTGTCTGGACCTGGTGGACGCGCCGGCCTTCGCGGAGGAGTATCTGAGGTTGTTTACCGAGAAGACTCTGGAGCGGATGCGCGCCTGGCATCGCGTTACGCTTGGGACGGAGCCCGACTGGCCGAATCCTTATGGCTATGGATTCGCGGACGACTCGTTGCAGTTGCTCTCACCGGCTCTCTACCAGCAGTTCGTGCTGCCCTGTCATGAGCATTTTTACAAGGCGCTAACCACGGGGGCGCGTTCGATGCACCTCTGCGGGTACGCAGAGCAACACTTTGAGGCCTTGCGCTGGCAGCTTGGCATCACGCTGCTGGATGGCCCCGGCCCGTTTGTGCATCATGCGAAGTGGCTGGCCCGGCTTGGGCCGGACTTCGCCTTCAACGCGCAGGTGGACCATTCCGTGCTGATGGAAGGCACCCCCTCGCAGGTCCGAGAGCATGTTCGACAGTTGCTTGCGCCGGGGGCGAAGCTACCAGGGCGGTTTCAGGTGCTTGGTTATCTGGTCCGCCAGACGCCACTTGCCAACGCCTGGGCCTGTTATGAAGCGGGGCTGGATTTTGGAAGCTGTGAGGAGGCGCCCCTATGAAGTTAGTGCTAGCAACCGGGATTTTGATAGCCCTGGCATTGCCCCTCTTCGCAGCCGAACGGCTGGCCGGCTCTGACCACGACCTCGTGGCTGACCAGGGCGAAATTGTAACCCTGGAGGCCTCGAATTTCCTTGAGCTGCGCGAAAGTTCCAGTTGCTCCTGGCAGCAAGTCCGCGGGCCGGACCTCATGGAGAGGCTGACCGCTTTCCAGATTCCAACAGACTGGGGCGAAGAGTATGGCACCCGGTTGCGCGGCTGGTTGCTGCCGCCTGCGACTGGCGAATACACTTTCTGGATTGCCTCCGACGATGAGAGCGAGCTTTGGCTGTCCACCGATACCGGCCCGAGCAACCGCGATTTGATAGCTTCGGTGCCTTATTACACGGCACCGGAAGAATGGGAAGCCTTCTCCACCCAGCGCAGCAAGCCATTAAGGCTGGAGGCCGGCAAGCGATATTACGTCGAGGCGCTGCAGAAAGAGGGCGGGGGCGGAGATCATCTGGCTGTCGCCTGGCAGGGCCCTGGCATCGCAAGACAGGTTATTGCCGGCAAGCATCTGGCGGCCACTCAAGACGGAGAGGTCGGAACAATCTCCCGCGAGGTCTGGACGGGTGTGGCAGGTTCGCGCCTCGAAGACCTGCGCAGCAGTCCCAAGTTTACTGGCGGGCCACAAGCCAGACTCGAGGGCGCTGACTCCCCCACCGCGACCTTCAGGGCTGAGAAGCCAGGCAGCTATGACTTGCGGCTTACTGTCACCTCCCAAGGTAAATCCGAAGAGATCACCTTCCGGGTGCTTGTCACCGACCAGTTCGTTAACGGGGATTTCGAACTCGCTGAGGGTGATTTACCGGCTGGTTGGGAAGCAAGCGGTGAAAGCGCGACCTTGCTCTGGCAGCCAACAGGCGGAGTGGCTGACTCCGCCTGCGCCCGTCTTGCTTCAGAGCAGCCTGCCAGTGCTTCCCTCCTGCAGCACCTTCAGCTTGCCCCCTACACCCCTTATACACTGAAAGGCTATATCAGAGGAGAGGGCTTGAAAGGGTTGGGGCGCCGTCCCGCGACCATCGGGGTCAGCGAGTGGAAGATGGAGAACGGCCCTGAGCGCGAGGTCAGCGAACTGGACTGGACCTCCTTCCAGGTGGATTTCGCAACCGGCCCTTCGGGTCAGGTGGATGTCGCCTGCAAGCTGGGTTCTTACTGGGAGGCTGGAAGTGGCGCCGTCTGGTTCGACAACCTGACACTTGAGCGCAATACCGGCACTCGGCGATTCGAGAGCAAGTACCTGGTGCTCAATCTCTACAAGGATGAAGTCACAGAGGCCACCCCCGAGGGCGTCGAGGAGATGCTGGCCAAGGTGGACAGGATGTGCGAGGCCTATACCGAGCTTACCGGTTATACGCCTGGCACGACGAAGCAGTCGGCCTGGTCTACGAAGACCCATGACATCGAGGCTCTGGGCTGGAGTGGCAATCCGGTGCTCTGGAGCGCCTCTCCCGAGCTGATGCGAGAGTGGCGTAATCCGGATTTCCTCGCCGAGATCTTCTTGCACGAATATGCCCACAACTGGGACAACGACAGGTGGACTTTTCACGTTCATTTCAATGAACTGAAGATGTATTACGCCCTGGAACAACTTGATCTAGGCATCTACGAGGACGGCTGGACCAAAGGCCCCGGCACCCTTAACCGCTGGATTGTGCGTTCGCATAGCCAGCGCGAGCAAGGCCGATGCGATGAGGTCGTGCAGGAATACCGCAATATGCTCCTGGCGCGCGAGGTCGGCTGGGAGCCCTTCAAAAAGACTTACCGCTATTTCCTGGAGCTGCCTGCCGAAGAAGTGCCGAAGGACGCCTGGAGCAAGTTTGAACTGTGGCATCAGAAGCTCTCGGAGTTCTCGGGCCAGGACGCTTTCGCCATCTACGAACCTGGTGAGCTGGACTTCGTTCGGGCCTACTACGCGCCTCGGCCCGAGCTACGCGAGCTGGCGGGTATACCGGCCACTCAGGCGAAGGTCGAACTCACCGATGTGAGATGGGAGGCAGCCGAAGTTGGCTGGGAAGAACCGGCTTATCGTATATGTGGCACCAGCGCCAACTGGTACCCGAATTCCATCTACGCTCATGCCCCTTCGCGCTACGTTTATGCGCCTGAGGGCAAGTGGAAACGCTTTACTTCGTTCTATGCCCTCGACAAGGGCAACCTTGGATCGGTTGTTTTCGTGGTAAAGGGCGATGGAAGAGAGCTCTTCCGGTCCGAGCTTGTCACCAATTCTGATGAACGCTCGTGCGAATTAGACCTGACCGGTGTAAACCAGCTCGAACTCCTCGTCGAAGAGGGCCCAGATGGCCGCAACAGCGACCACGGTTGCTGGTTTGCCCCAACTCTTGAGCGCTAGGGCAGGAAGCGACCTGTCGAGGGCGTAGATTGTCTAACTTGGAAAGCTATACAGGAGGTCGCATATGCGTCCCTTAGTGTTGGTAGTGGTTTTTCTCAGTCTGCTCCTCGCGCTGGAGGCGAGTGCCGTGCTTACTCCCCAGGTCATCGACACCAAATTTTCCACCGACGATGTCGTTATCGCTTCGCTGGTGGTGCAGCCGCCGGCCGACAGGCATGACAACGCTGGGCCGATGCTGCAAGCAGCTATCGATCAGGTGGCTACCGAGGGTGGAGGGGTAATCTTCCTGCCCGCTGGCATCTACCACATCGCCACTCCGCTGCTGGTGAAGGAGCGCGTAATACTGCGCGGTGACTGGGCGCCCCCTGGCAAAGCGAAGCCAGGCGAGACGACTGTGCTTGCCATCACGGCCAACAGAGGAGAAGTCGACGGACCCGCTGCGCTTGCCACCGAATTTGGCTCGGGCGTGCGCGAGGTCACCGTCTGGTATCCCGAGCAAGAACCTGCGGCGATTGTGCCTTACCCCTTCACCTTCGCCACAATACCCTCTGCTAGCGTAGACAACACTTCCATCTACAACGTCACGCTCGTAAACGCGTATCAGGGCATCAAGAGCGGCCCCCACAGCAACGAGCTTCATACGCTGCGTAATATCTACGGCACGCCCCTCAAATGCGGTATCTGGGTGGACACCTGTACCGATATTGGACGGCAGATCCACGTAGATTTCGCCCCGCATTACTGGGTAGAAAGCGGTCTGCCTGGCGCTCCAGAGTCCCCTTCGGCTGTAGCCGCGCTCGAAGACTGGCTGCTGCACGAGGCTATCGGGGTAGATATGGGTCGCAGCGACTGGGAATATATCTACGACGTGCGTGTCACTGGCTATCAACAGGGCTTCAAGTTCCACTCAGGGCAGGCGGGCACAACCAATGCGGTGATGTTCGGCTGCGAGACCAAGGGCTGCGATATTGGCATCCAGCTTGATGCCCTGAACGGCATCGGCCTGTCTGTAACCGCAAGCAAGCTGGAGGGCCTGACCGCGGCAGTGAGAGGGATGACCAGCTTCGACACGACGGCCCAATTCCACACTACCGAACTCACCAGCCCCACCGGCGCCTGCGTGTTGCTCGAAGGCAGAGGCCTGCTAAGCTTCCAGCACTGCACTTTCGATGCCTGGGATGAACTTGCACTAGATGCCCTTGCCGGGCAAGTGAACGCGCTCGATTGCGATTTCAACCAGCGCGGTCTGGCCATAAGGCTTGGGGCCGATGTGCTTCGCGCGCGCATACTCAGCAACCGGTTCGCCGGTGAGCCAGTCGTGGTCAATTTTAGCGAGGGTGATATCGAGATCGCCCATACGCCAATCGAGTTCGAAGTGCCCAGTCCAAAGCTGCAGCCAGTGATTCCTGACCCAAGGCCTGCTACAAATAAACTTTTCGTAGTGACCGATTATGGGGCGCTTTCCGGCGGCGCGGACTGCACCGCGGCTTTCCAGCGCGCTCTAGACGAGGCTGGAGCGGCAGGCGGCGGTACTGTCTATGTGCCACCTGGCTATTGGTATTTCGATGGCGTGATTTCGGTGCCGACGGGAGTGGAGCTGCGAGGTATGTTCGATGTGCCTCATCACACCAGTTCGGCCGGCAGCGTGCTGATGGTGAAGGCCGGCAAGGGCGATGAGGCCGGGACGCCCTTCGTGCGCCTTGGCAGCAAATCCGGCCTGCGCGGGCTGACCTTCTGGTATCCCGAGCAAGACCTTACCAACCTTTCGCCCTATCCCTGGACCATCCAGTCCACCGGCCAGGTAGCTGGATGCTGGATGTAACCTGCGGCAACTCTTATCAGGGCGCCGATTTCTGGACCTACGACAGCACCGGCCACCTTATCCGGTATTTCGCGGGTTGCTACCTCCGGCGCGGCCTGTTCATCAGCAAATCAGATGGGCCCGGGTATACCGAAGATGTTATGTACAACCCCCATTTCAGCGCCCGCTTGCCCAAGGGCATCGTAAAGGCCTGGGAGGGCGACGCCTGGGGGCCGACCATCGACTTCATCTGGCGCAACCAGGAGGGCATCGTCTTCGGGCGCTGCGATGAAGAATGGGTAGCCCGGACTTTCCTGTTTGCCTCTTATGCGGGGATGAAGTTCGCTGACGATAACGGCGGGATGAGAGGCCAGGTTGTAAACCATGGTACCGACGCGGGCAGTGTCGGGGTGCTTTTCGAAGCGACCTCTGAGGAGGGAGTAGATCTCTACAACACCCAACTCGTGCATTTTGGACCCGTCCAGAAGTGCGCCATCGAGACCTCACCCGAGCTTCAACGGGACGGCCAGACTCTTCAACAGCCAGCTCTGGGCAGGCCCGACAAGCGGAATAATCGCCGGCCCGGGCAAGTTGCTGCTGCAACAGATGAACACCCTCACAGGGCCCTTCTACGTCGAGGGGGGCGACTTTACCCTTGAGAACTGCCACTTCACCAATGAGCTGACGCCGCATGTCACCCTCGGCGAGAACGTGAAATCAGCCCGGATGCTCGCCAATGTTTCGGGTGGCGTGTTCAAAGTTGAGAACAACGCGGGTGACCGGTCTGTGGCAACTTGGCAGCTCGGCCGTTACAGCGCCCAACCTCGGTACCGGAGGCGCCCCGTATACCTTCGCTTCAGGCTTCGAGCCGGCCGATATCCAGCCCTTCACCGATACCATCCAGATGGAAGGCGGCGGGACTCGAGCGGTTGATAATCCGGTCTGCCAGCTTGTGGCAGGGGCCGGGCGCGAGGGGGGCACTGCTCTGCGCGTAGCAGGCCTGTCAACTGACGCCAGCTACTCCTTCGTCTATTATCGCGTCTTCGCGACGCCTCTGGCTATCGCAAGCGACACCAAACTCACTTACTGGATAAACCCCGAAGATGAAGAAGGCCGCAAGATTGCGGTTGATTTGCTGTTTGCCGGTGGCGGATATATGCGCGATATGGGCATCGCGAACAGTCAGGGGCAATCTTCTCGCCCAGGTGGCAATGCGGGCGATCCCGGCGAGTGGCATCAGATAACTGTGCCGCTCGGTTCCTTAACCGGCAAGACCATCTCGGTCATAATGTTCGCGTATGATTCTCGCACCGCTGGCAAGCCTTTCTCGGCCCTGATTGATGACATAAGTCTGACTTCGGATGTCGCTACTTCTCCCTGGAAGGTAGAAACCGACCCGGCTGAGGGCCAACTCGAAGTCGGTATGCCTCTGAGGCTTGCCAGTACCGCTCCGGGCATCCGTTACACACTGGATGGGTCCAATCCAACCGGTGACTCGCCCCTTTACACTGGGCCTATTGTGCCGACCAAGCCAGGCCTGCTGGAAGTCCGTTTCACCACTATAAAAGAAGACGGTGTGCCAGGTTCGCTCATCTTCAGCAGGCTGTTCGATGTGCTGCCCCAGGGAGGCGCCGAATGAGAAGACTGGCCCCCAGTGATTTACCCTCTCGCCCGCAGTTGCCGGAGGTTCTGGAGTTTCTCGATGGGCGCAACGTGATAACTCAGGCCGACTGGGCAGAGCGCCGAGAGGAATTGAAATCACTGATTCTGACTTACGAATACGGCAGTATGCCTCCGGCCAGGCCTGTAGAGCTGGATGCCACCCTGTCAGAGGGGCCAGCCGAGGGGGCTGAAGGCTTCACGCGCGCGCTGGAGCTTCGGTTTGGCGGTCAGCTTTGGGCCAAGGTTGACCTGAGCCTGCCCGCTTATGCGCCCTGGCCCGCGCCTGTCATTGTGCGTATTGGGCCAGGCTGCCCTGACCTTGAGGCTACCCTCGACCGCGGCTATGCCTTCTGCGCGCTGCATAATCAGGATCTCGAGCCCGACAAGACCGGCGAGCAATACGAGGGGCCAGCCCAGGAGGCCTTCCCCGGCTATGAATGGGGCTGTCTTGCGGCCTGGGCCTGGGGCGCGAGTCGCGTCCTCGACTGGCTGGAAAGCGTGCCGGAGATAGATGCCACCAAAGCTATCATCACTGGCCATTCTCGCACCGGTAAGGCGGCGCTGCTGGCAGGGGCGCTCGATGAGCGTTTCGCTCTCGTCGTGCCCAATGGTTCGGGCTGCGGCGGAGCAGCGACTTATCGTATTTATGGCAAGGGCTGTGAGACGCTGGAGGCTATCACTCGCCCTGACCGCTTCAAGGCCTGGTTCAAGGAGGACTTCGGCGAGTTCGCCGGCCACGAAGACCGCCTTCCCTTCGACCAGCACTCTCTGCGCGCGCTGGTTGCGCCGCGCCCTGTGCTTGCGACCGAGGCGCTTGACGATGCCTGGGCTAATCTCCTCGGTACTCAAGCCGCCTGGGAAGCCGCTCAGCCTGTCTTCGACTGGCTGGGCGCCCCGCAGGCCAACGCGGTCCATTACCGGGAAGGCACTCACAACCAGCTTGCTGAGGATTTCGCCTGCCTGCTGGATTTCGCAGATTGGCATCTCAAGGGCGCCCCCTGGCCCGAGCGCTTGAACAACGCTCCCTTCCCCTCGCCGCTTGGCTAGTACAACCGAGGAGACTTGAGTATGGAGAAGCTAGTTGTCCTGCTTCTGCTTGCGATGGCGGCAATGGTCAGCGCGCAGACCAACTTCCTCATCGCCGGCGATTTCGAGGGGACCGAGGCGCGCGAGGCCTGGGGTGGCGCTGAGCTTGTTCAGTTAGTTGGGCCGACGGGCCAGCAGACCACCGGGCTGCGTTCCCAGACCGCCACCATCACCTGGGCAATGGCAGGTCAGAGCTTGCGCCTGCCCGCTGGGGCGGTCACCTTGCGGCTTGCGGGCTGGGCCAGGGGCGAGGCGCTTACTCCCTCTGAGGCTGAGCCCTACTATCGCGCGCAGCTCCAGGTGGGCTTCTTTGGCGGAGGCGGCGAGCAACTCGGCAACTGGGAAAGCGCCAATCTGCCGAGTGGCGATTCTGACTGGACTTTCTATGAGGGCCAGTGGCCAGTGCCCGAGGGCGCCTGGCGCGCGCAGATATATCTGGGCAACAACCACGTCACCGGGACTTCCTGGTTCGATAACGTAGTGGTGGAAGTGCTTGACGAGAGCGGCGCGGCGCTCCAGCCTGTCACCGAGCAGCACACCGATGTCACTGGGTGGTATCCACTGGCTTCGCCAGATGTCTCGCCTGACGCTGGCAGCCCGCTTGACCTGTCGTGGCTTAATGAGAAGCCCGCTGGTTCGCACGGCTTCATCACTGCGCAAGGGCGATGAGTTCGTTTTCGAGGACGGCACCCCAGTGAAGTTCTGGGGCACCAACTGCGTCGCGGGCGCGGCCTTTCCCGACCACGCACTGGCCGAGCAAGTCGCTGGGATGATCGCCCGCAGCGGTTTCAATCTGGTGCGTTTTCATCATATGGACGCCGACTGGGCTGCGCCCAATATCTTCGACATCGCCGGCAGCACCTACGACAAGCCGACGCGCCAGCTTTCCGCCGAGAGCCTCGACAGGCTGGACTACTTCATCGCGCAGCTCAAGCAGCACGGCGTCTACGTGATGCTGGACCTGCTGGTGCATCGTCGGTTCAACCAGGAAGATCTGCGCGGGCAGCCTGACCCCGACCGGGGCGCGAAAGAGGCTGCGATGTTCGACCCGGTGCTGTGGGACCTGCAGTGTGAATATGCCACCCAGCTTCTCACTCACGAGAACCCCTATACGGGCAACCGGTACGTGGATGAGCCTGCCCTGGTGCTGTCCGAGTGCATCAACGAGAGCAGCCTCTTCTATCCCTGGGGCCTCAGCTCGATGAAGCAGGACCGGCCCTACTACTATGACGAGCTGGTCGGCCTGCTCGAAGGCTGGTGTCAGGAGCAGAACCAGCCTCTGCCAGAGGGTGACCTGGCCGACCTCTTGCAAAGTGGCAATACTGTCGTCCTGGAGTTCCTCTACGAGACACAAACGGCCTACTTCCAGCGGCTGCGAGAGTTCTTGAGAGGGCTAGGCTACCGCGTGCCAATCACTGGCAGCAACCACTGGGAGCGTCACGTCGGTGATCTACGCTCCAACGCCATGCTGGACTGGATTGACACCCACAATTACTGGGACCACCCCCAGGGCGGCTATTCGCCGACCAACAACTTCGGCAATTCCAGCACGCTAAAGGGAAGAGGGACCAATCTGGCCTCTTACCTGGCGATTATGCAGGTGGTCGACAAGCCACTTACCATCAGCGAGTGGAACTGTGTCTGGCCCAACGAATACATCATCGAAGGGCCACTGTTGATGGCCGCAACCGGGGCAATCCAGGGCTGGGATGGCCCGATGCAGTTCTCCTGGGGCGGCTACAGCGCATCACTCGACCATATGGATGGGTGCTTTGAGAACTGGAACAAATCGCACTTTATGGCCGCAGGCTGGGCAGCCGCACTGCTGTTCCGTCGCGGCGATGTCAAACCCGCCGATTGGGGCTGGGTAGAGCCGCTCTCAGCCGATCCAGCTGCCTATTTCAAAACGCCACTTGCTGCTCTTCCCGAGGGAGAATACCTGCGCTCTGCGGTCGGCAACTCACTGGATGGTCAGGAATTGTCGAAATCTGGCGAAGCAAACGGCGAGGTAAAGCATGATCCTGACCAGGGCGTGCTGGTGCTGGATACCGCAAGCTCCCAAGGCGCAGTCGGCTTCCTCGCGGACAAACTCACCGAGACAAGCCTGCTGGCTATCGAGGTCGAAGAGACGCCCTTCTGTCAGGTCTTCCTGTCCAGCCTCGACAGCAAGCCACTGGCTGAATCGCAACGGATGGCACTTACAGCGGTCGCGCGCGCCGAAAACACAAATCAGGTCTGGAAGCCCTTCCGCAATGGGCTGAAGGACCTCGGCACCGGGCCAGTGCTGATGGAACCCGTGCGCGCGACAGTGACGCTCAAGGGCGCAAGGTCACTCACCGTGACCGCCCTCGACCAGCATGGCAACCCGACCGGACGCACCATCCCAGTGGATGTCACCACCCTCGGCGCGACCTTCCAGCTCGGGGAAGGCCAGGCCTTCTGGTATCTGCTGGAACGCTAAAGGCGAAAAGCTTCTAGAAGACGATGGTGCAGGGGTTCTACCCCTGTACCTCAAGCTAAAGGATGAACACCGCAGGGGATAGCATCCCCTGCACCCGCACTAGTTGGCTTCGATGCAACACCGCATGAGGGTGCAGGGGCGACGTATTCGCTGCCCAAAATAGCATATCCACCTTGAGGTACAGCAGTCTGGACTTGTGTCAGGGAGGAGTACCCGGATGGAAAGGTTCTGTTTACTACTTGTATTGCTGGCACTGGGCGCCCTGGTGGCGCGCGGAGGGGCTGAGCCTGCCCTGCAGCGGCTATTCCCCCCCAGCCTTCCCACTGCGACCTGGACAGAATTCTCCTCTCCTGGCTACAAAGCCCCCGTGACAGGACTAATCTACCGCGCCAGGGAGCTGCGCCCTGTCTGCGGGGTTCCCCTTGGCGCGCTGGCCACCGGCTGCCTGGACATCGAGGCAAGCGGTGCGCTCGGTTATAGCTCGATTTTTAACGACCAGTCGCCAAGAGGCGGCCCGGTGAATATGCCTTTCCTGGGGCTCTCTGTTGGCGACCGTACCTGGGTACTCTGCACCGGTCAGATCAAACACTATGATGCTGGCAACATCCCCCCGCTGCCAGATCCGCGCGTGGTGGTCATCGGCGAGGGTGAGGGTCGTCTGCTTGCCAGGTACGATACCCACTGGCAGAATCTGGGCGAGGCGCTGGCCGTCGATGAAGACCAGTTCCCGGTCGTATTCCGCACTTCAGTCGATCAGTTGATCTTCAAGGCCGGCGACTTCGGCGGCCACACGCCCGCCCTTTCTCCGGCAAGTACCTATTCCGACTATTCGTGGGTCAAGTGGACTGCGCCAGTCGCTGCTACCGTGCGGCTGAGGGGAGGCGCCTGGTCCAACTTCGATGGGCGCACCTGTGACTTCGCCCTCCGTCATAACGGCCGCGATCTGTTCGGTGGATTTGCAGACGGCGTCCTGGGCAGGCTGACGCTTGGCGCGGATTTTACCTCGGAGAATCCCCTCACTTTCGACCTTCCAGAAGTTGAGGTGGCCCAAGGCGATGAACTGCTGTTTGCCTTTCGCACCAACGGCACCAGTCAGCATCCCGATATGGGCACCTTCTTTGGCCTAAGGGCGGAGGTGCTGGGCCCGGACCGGATCGGAGAAGATCCTGTATTCGGCAGGTTGCCGTCAGCGGACTGGGTGCTCGCCAGGGATTTCCGACCCCAGATCAATCCCGATGGCGCCTGGTCGTATGGCAGCACCCAGGTCACCAGCGTCCCCCCGCCCGCGGACCTGAACTTCGATGGCTGTCAGCAGGCAACCGAAATCGAATACTGGGGCCACTATCCGGTGCTTGACCTGGAGTTCAAGACCAGTGCGCCTGTCGAAGTCGGCGCCCGCCTCTGGTCGCCTCTACTGCCCGGCGACACGCCCACCTCCAACACTCCGGGGGCCTTGTTCGAGGTCCACCTGAGGAACGTCTCCAACGAGCCGCAGCAGGGACGGCTGCTATTCAGCTTCCCGGGCTTCCGAGAGCACCAGTCCAAAAATCGCGCCACGGGCTTTCCAAATCTGGCCGCTGTGCCTTCGCTGCCCCCTTCACAGCTCCAGAGAACTACTCTCGACGAACCGGGGCTTACAGGGGTGACCGTTAGCGATCCTGGTTGGAAGGTCGCCTACTCCCTGGGCGCTATTAATGAGCCCTCAACCGAGTCCGGAGCATGCCTGCTGGCCGAGGGCGAGCGCTGGGCTGAGGCAGCGACAGGGCTGCGCGCGCCCCTCTTCTCTGAGGATGGCACCGCGCTTGCCGTTCCCTACGAACTGCCGGCCGGCGCCGAACGTGTGGTGCGTTTCGTCCTGGCCTGGTACGCGCCCGACTGGAACGGCAACGGCACACCCGGCACTGGCGGGGAGAGCTATACCCATATGTACGCCTCGCGTTACACGGGGGCAGCTGATGTCGCGCGCTTCCTGGCCGCTAACCACGAGACCTTGCTGGCTCGGATATTAAACTGGCAGCAGGTGCTGTACAGCGCGCCTGAACTACCTGGTTGGCTCGCTGACTCGCTTATAAACAACCTCTATCTGCTGCCCGAGACCAGCACGTGGGCGCAAGCAAAGCCGCCGATTGGTGACTGGTGTCGCCTGGAGGATGGCATCTACGCCCATAACGAGTCTCCGCGAAGCTGTCCGCAGACTCCGTGCCTGCCTTGCGATGCCATCAGCGGAATGGTGCCGATGGTCTACTTCTACCCCGAGACCGTCCGCGCGCTCGCTCGCACGTGGAAGGCCTACCAGTTGCCAAGTGGCCAGATGAAATTTAACTTCGGGCTATATTGGGATTTGACCCACCCGATGGCCGAGGGCAACCAGGAGGTAATGAACGGCGCTAATTATCTGGTCATCCTGGACCGGTATTACCTGCTAACCCAGGATGAGGACTTCCTGAGAGAGTTTTATGACTCGGCCAAGCGCGCCTGTCAGTTTTCTTTTAGCCAGCGACCTGCGTACGGGCTTGATCAGATTGTGGCGATGCCAGCGCCGGTTGAGGGCTCCTATAACTACCGCGAGTGGTTCGAAGATCGGGAGTGGAAGGGCTACGTCGTCCATCCAGGTGGCTACCGGATGGCCCAGGCTCAGATGATGAAACGCTGGGCGCTGGCGGTAGGTGATGTAGACTATGTCACAGAGCTTGACCAGTTGCTCGAAGCGGGCGCGAGGGCGCTGGAGGAGCAGCTCTGGAATGGCCGCTTCTATGCCGCTTCATCTGAGCCCGAGACAGGCTTCAAACAGGATTTCTGGTTTAGCATCCAGCTCAATGGGCAACTCTATGCCCGCTCGGCAGGGCTGCCAGGCGTCTTCCCGCCGGAGCGCATCCAGAGCGTACTCGACTGTGTGCCCAAGGTCGCCTCGATCAGCAAACTTGGCATACCCCCTACCCTTGCCAATGCCGACTTCACGCCCTTCCTGCGGGAGAAATATGATAACACCGTCATCGGCGCCGGGTATCTCTCGGGCGCCTACAACTATACCACCCATCTGGAATACCAACTCGCGCAGACCTGTATGTATGAAGGGCGTAAAGAGCTGGGACTCGACCTGTTGAAACGCACGCTGGAGGTCTCGGCCTGCACCTGGGGCAACACCTGGGAGGCCTGGAACGCTTGCAGTGTCAAAGCCGACGACGGCAGCAGGGGGTATGGGATGGATTACTTCCACAACCTGTGCCTGTGGAACACGCCTGCGGCACTTATGGGGCAAGACCTGGCAGGGCCAGCGCGGCCTGGTGGGCTTATCCAGCGACTGCTGCAGGCGGCCAAAGCCCCCTGAGCCGGCGAGTTGGTTGTTGTCATATAAGTGGTGCAGGGGCGACCTGTGAGTTTCGCTCACGCCGCCCCTGCGAAGTGGAGCCTTTACTCGAATTCGAACCAGTAGAGCTTCGCCTGGTTCAGCTTGACCTTCAGCACGACCGCTTCGCCTTCGCCTGCGCCGAGGTCCTCCCCGCCCGCCCACTTGACCGGGGCGTTGTGCAGATCGCCAATCAACGGAGTGCAGTCACCGAAGTCTCTGCCCCCAAAAGGCGCGCGCCCGATATTGCAGGCGGCAATCTGGAGGCTTCCCCCGCGCTTCGTCACTGCGTTGATCTTGAGTTTCTTGCCGGGTGGGATGAAGGCCACGGTCGAGAATTCGCCAAGCTGCTCGGCTTCGAGCCCCACGAGCCGGCCCTTAGGCCAGATGGCCATCCCGATATCGTAGGCCCAGGCGCCGCGTGGATACTTGTGGGGGAAGGCATATCCAGTATAGGGCAGTGCGAAATCGCCACTGGGCAGTTCGACCAGGTTGGGAGCGGCGAATACAGTGCCGCCGTCGAACTCGCCGAATTCGCCGGTCTCGAAGAGAGTGCCGTTCGGCAGCCAGTCCCAGTAGCGGCTGTCGGTGCTGCTCGCAAGCACGATGCGGGTGGAGTCCGAAGCCATATCCCACACCGCCGGGAACATCAGCCTGGCCTCGGGCGCGCCTGGATAAGTGCCGTAGCAGTTGGTGTAGAGCACTTCGCTGGGCAGCATATCGGGGGGGGAGTGCAAGACAATCTCCGACAGCGGAAACTGGTCGAAAGTGGCGGCTTCGCTACGCCCAATGGAGCGCCTGCCCACCATATACCAGGGCTGACCTTGCCCCTCGGCATAGCCCGGGGCGCGCTCGGACAGCCACCAGTTGCGCGTCCAAAGCACATATTTGCCAAGCAGCGCATCCCAGCAACCGATGTTCTGCGTGTCGGCGTGTTCGACCGCCAACGGTTCGGGGACGTCGGTCCAGTGATAACCATCTGGCGAATAGGCGCCGAACAACGCAAAGGCTACTCCCACATCAGCCCGCCAGGCGCGCGGTTCGCACCGGTCGGGATATTTCGCGCACAGCTCATCATAGCGCTCTTTGGTCAGGTCACGTGTCCCAACTGCCTTATAACGTTGCTCTGGAGGGGCTGTAGGGTCTAGAAAGATGGCCCCCGGCAGCCCGAGCAGGACATTATTCTCGGTCTCGCCGCCCCAATCCACCAGCTTGAGATTGGGCCTTTCCCACACCAGGCCGTCTGTGGACTCGAAATAGACCTCATGGCCAGCGCCCTGGTCATCCTGGCAGCCTGCCCAAAGCCGATATTTGTCGCCGTCCTTAAGCAGAGTGCCAGCGCTGAGGCCCATCGCGACCAGCGGCCTGTCGCGCTCTATTATCGGGCCGCGCTTCTCGGCGCGTTCGACCACGAACTTGATGCCGCGCGGCATATCTTCGGTGACAAACCGCGCATCCCATGGGCCAGCTTTTACGGCGCGACTGGTGGCTATCCCGTTGCCCTGGGCATCCAGCCAGTTGTGAGCGCCTGGCCTGACGTAGAGCCAGTCCACGAAAGTCATACGAGCACCGGGCAGCACGTATGGCTCACCGGTCGTGGCGCCAGGCAGCGCGCCTCCCCCTACGATATTGGTTGGCATCTGCGCGCAGCACAACGTTGCGATCAAAAGCACCAGCAACACAAGTACCGGTAACATATGAGACCTCCCAAGAACAAACACCGCAGGGGATAGCATCCCCTGCACCCGCACTAGTTGGCTTCGATGTGAACTCTTCCGGATATATCGGGTTCCTGACCGAAGGTCAGGCCTCTGCTCCCGATACTCCTACTCGAACTCGAACCAGTACAGCTTCGCCTGATTCAGTTTCACCTTCAAGATTAGCGCTTCGCCCTCGGCAAGGCCCAGGTCTTCTCCACCGGTCCACTTAACGGAAGCGTTGTTCGAGATCGCCAATCAGGGGCGCGCAGTCATCGAAGCCGCGCCCAGGCAGAGGCTGCCGACCGATATTGCAGGCCGCAATCTGGATACTTCCCCCTCGCTTCGTCACTGCGTTGATTTTCAACTTCTTGCCTGGCGGGACGAAACCTACAGTCGTGAACTCTCCAAGCTGCTCTGCTTCGAGGCCCATCATCCGCCCCTTGGGCCAGAGGGCATAAGCAGTATCGAGCTGCAGCAAGCCGCGCGGATACTTGTGAGGAAGGCTCCACGCCGCGTAGGGCAGCGCCAGATCGCCGTTGGGCAATTCCACCAGGTTAGGCTGGGGGAAGATGCACCCGCCATCGAACTCGCCGAAGGCGCCGGTATCGAGCACCGTGCCGCCCGGCAGCCAGTCCCATACCCGGCCGTCACTGCTGCCTGCGATCTCGATGCGCGTGGTGTCGGAGTCCATATTCCAGATGGCAGGGAACATCAACCGAGCCTCAGGCGCTTTCGGGAAGACCGTATAGCAGTTGGTGTAGAGCACTTCACTCGGCAGCATATCGGGGGGAGAGTGCAAGACGAGCTCTGACAGCGGAAATTGCTCGAAATTGGCGCTCTCGGTGCGCCCTATAGACCGCCTGCCTACCACCCACCAGGGTTCTCCCTGCCCCTCCGGATAGCCTGGCGCGCGCTGGGCAAGCCACCAGTTGCGCGTGTAGAGGACATATTTACCGAGCAGCGCATCATAGCAGCCAGTATTGCTGAGCGTATCGGCATGCTCGATGTTGAGCGGCTCTGGTAGCTCCGTCCAGTGCAGTCCATCAGGAGACGTGGCGCCAAATAGTCCGAAGACGACCCCAACATCGGAGCGCCACGCGAGCGGATCCCAGCGGTCAGGATATTTCGCCGAGAAGGCATCATAATCAGCCTTGGACATACCCTCAAGGCTGACCGACTTGAATCTGGCTCTCGGCAGGCGCGCCGGCATCGAGAAAGACCATCGCCTCCGGGCCTGGCAAGCCCTCGATAAAGTTGTTTTCTTTCGAACCCTCTACCTCGACCAGCCCGAGGCTCGGGCGATTCCAGTACAAGCCGTCCAGCGATTCGAAATAGCAATAACGCTGCTTGCCGTCTTCAGCCTGAGCCAGCGCCCAAAACTTATAAGTATCGCCGTCCTGAAGCAGCGCCACGGGCCTCAGTTGCATTGCCTCATAAGGGGCCTGTCGCTGGATAATCGGGCCACTCTTGACGGCCTGCTCCAGGCAGAACTTGATGCCGCGTGGCATATCCTGCGTCGCGAAGTTGGCGCCCAAGGGGCCAGCTTTCAGATCTTTCTTCGCAGTTATGGTGCCTTGCTCGTTGTACCAGTTCAGTGCCCCAGGCCTGATATAGAGCCAATCCACGAAGACCATCCGCTGGCCTGGCAGCACGTACGGCTCTCCTTTTGTCTGACCGGGCAGCGCCCCGCCGCCTGGCAAGTTAGACGGGAGCTGGGCACAGGCCAGCGTTGCAATTAAAAGTACCACCAGCACCAGAACAGGCAACATATGAGACCTCCCAAGAACAAACACCGCAGGGGATAGCATCCCCTGCACCCGCACTAGTTGGCTTCGATGTGAACTCTTCTGCGTGTTTCGGGTTCCTGACCGAAGGTCAGGCCTCTGCTCCCGAAACCTGCTTGCATCGCAGGGCTGAGTATTCCCTCGCTCTACTTCCCTTTCCTGCCAGCGGAAGTGCTGATGATGCGTCGAAATCTTCGTCAGGGAGGGATTCTGATGCCACTTGTATTCTGTCTGCTCTGTTTGCTTCTGGTCACTGGACTTGCCAACGCCGCCCTGGCGCCACTCAATGCTGCCGAGGAAGCTGCGCTGGCACGGCCTGCTTTCTCGATCACCGATCCTCCCGGCTACGTCAGCGACGAGGAAGAAAAGCAGCAGCAACGAGAAGCCTGGCAAAAGCTGGAAGGCGATCTTAAAACCGCAATCGCATCAGGTCAGCACGACTTCACTGTCCCCCCTGGCGAGTACCGTTTCCCCAGTGCGACGGGCTTTGTGCTGGCGGATGTCTCCGATTTCACACTTCACGCGACAGGCGCCTATTTCTGGTCAGAGCGTCCTGAGGCTGACCTGCTGGGCAATCCACAGGGGCTCAACCTCCTCCGCTGCCACAACGTGACAATCGAAGGGCTTACGCTCGATTTCGACCCGGCACTCTGGGTGCAGGGTCAGATCACCTCCCTCGACCTTGCCGCCAACACAGTGGATATCGCGCCGGATCCGGACTTCCCTTCACCGGCCGGCTTTGGCGGAGGGCAGCTCTTCTTCTTCCGTCCGGATGGGCGCTTGCTTAGGCAAGGAGTGCCCTTCCACGAGGGGCTTGAGGCCCTGCCCGACGCAGGATTGCGCGTACACGTGCGCCCAGGTCAGCTTCAGTGGATGAACGAAGACAAGGGCGTGCAGGCTGCTTTCGGAGGCGCCTCCACCGTCCAGGTTGGCGACTGGGTTGTCGCGCCCTTCCGACGGGGTCATGCCATCCGGATGGAACTGTGCGAGAGCTGCTCGCTTGTGGGCTGCACCGTATATGCCTCACCGGGCGCGGGCATCGTCGAACTAGGCGGCGCTGGCGGCAACCGTTATGTGGGACATAAACTGATCCGCAAGCCCGGCGCCAGGCGCCTGTGGGCGTCTACTGCGGACGCCTTCTTTTCGGCGCTGGTCGATCGCGGTCCCACACTCGAGGGTTGCGAGTTCAGCTTCACTGCCGATGATCTGTTCAATCTGCACGGTTATTTCGCCCTGGTAACCCACAGGCTGGCACCCAACCAGATCATCGTGATGCCTATGAATTACGAGCCTTTCGCCCCCGGTGGCAAGCTGACTTTCTACGACTGGCGCTCTTGCGAGCAGCTTGGCGAGGCGACAATCACTGCTGTGGAAAAGGTCACAGACGAGGCGGTCATCGATGAGGCCAGGGCCTTCCCCGGTCAGGTTGGACTACTGAGCTATTCCGGCGCGCCCTTTTTGCTGACTCTCGATAACCCAGTAGAACTTGCCCCAGGCGCAATCGTAGACACTCACAACGCCAACGACGCGGGGTTTGTCATACAGGATTGCTACTTCCACGATTCGACCGCGCGCTGCGGCCTAATCAGTGGCGCCTCCAACGGCCTTATCGAGCACAATGTCTGGCGCGACCTGGGTGGTGGGCTGTCCCTCTATATGGAGTCCTGGTTCTATAATGAAGGCCCGATGCCCCATGATGTCACCGTGCGCGGCAACCGCTTCCTGGATATCCTGCTGGACCCGCGTAGCGCAGATGCCCCAGTAGCAGGATTGCTCTATACGGGGATGGTGCCACCTGGCAACTACCTGCGAACCGTTGCCCCGCTGACCAACCTTGTGTTCGAGGACAACCTCATAGACCCCTCGCCCGGCCCGGCGCTCGTGATGGCCTATGTGAAGGGCGGCGCGGTGAGGAACAACACCTTCCGCAGGCCTTTCAGCTTCATCGGGAAGGCTGGCGGCGAGGTCAGTCCCGAATACTACGGCAAGTCGCTGGATATGCCCCTCTACTTTACCGTATGCGAGGATATAGAGGTCTCCGGCAACGTCGTGGAGGACCCCGAGGGCTTCTGCGAGTCCGGCGCTGTCGGCCTCGGGCCCCTCTGCAAGGCCATCATTCTGGACGGCGACGCGCGACAAAGCAGCGATTCGGACTATGTCGCCGAGGCGCTGACGGGATTTTCCAACCTGCAGGGCGCTCGAGGCTGGAGTTATGGCTACTGGATCGAACAGGGAGAGTACTCGACCGAAGGTTTCTGCCCGATGGACGAGTTCGGGGGCATCTGGTGGCGCGTTGCTGGCCAGGCTTTTCCCTTCATACGGGCAGTCTCAATACATCCAGGTGACTGGGACGGCCAACCTGTTGCGGCCATCCGGCGTTGGACAAGCAGCGTTGATGGCTCGGTAGAGGTCTTTGGAGAGCTACACGGCTCTGGCGCAGGCAATGGGACGCTCGCGCGTATCTTCGTGGACGGGAAAGAAGCTTTCCGAGTCGATTTGACCGACGGAGAACCTCACGGATATTCCACACACCTGCAGGAGCTTAGAGAAGGCTCTCTGGTAGATTTCGTCCTTACTTCGAAGGGCGACCTGAACAGCGACGCCACCCGGTGGACCATCGAGCTAAGGTGAAAATCAGAGGATCGAGCCGCCCCTACCAGACCCCCGGCACGAGGCGCCATCTGACGCGCTGGGCGTATTCCGCATCAGCCGGCCAGTTCTGCGTGAAGGGTGCGATCTTCGAGGGCAGTGCGAATTACGAGGGCGATAACTGCCACTCCCGCCGGCACGAGCGCCCAGGGAGTCGCGCCCATCGCGCCTGTCCCAACTATCCAGAAAAAAGCCCCAAAATAGCCCGGATGGCGGATCCACTGGTAAGGGCCGCTGGTCTGGACGCTGTGACCCCGCTCTGACTGGATGCGCACGAGCGCCGAGAAATAGCGGTTGCAATACATTGCCCACGTCGTAAAACCGAGCCCCGCCGCCGAGACCACCAGGCCCGTCCACTGCAGCCAGCCAGGCAGCAGCGGTTGCCAGTCGAAACGAAGCGCTGAGGCGCCGATTATCATCGAGATAAGCGGCGGATGCGCCATCAGTGGCGCAAGCAGTAAGTCCCACTTCTTTACGCCCTGTTGCAAGCCGGAGCGCTCGGAGAGCAACTCCGGGTTGGTCGGCAGCAGCATCCAGGTGGTGATGAGGACCGAGAGGGTCATCACCACGAGGAAGCCCCAACCCATCGCCCAGCGCACGGTGCCGGCGCAGACAAAGAGGGCCATAGCAACGAGGGGCATACCGATCAGCAGCTTTGTGTTCCAGCGCCTGATGCCCTTGCGAGTCCACTCGTCCTGGCTCATCCAGTCACCTTCCGACCGGCTGTCTGAGTGTTTCCTGGAAGGCCGAATACGGAAACCGCGGGGGCAAGTTGCCCCCGCACCCCCCAGACTTGGCCTGCGGCGCGAAGCGAGAAGGGGGTGCAGGGGTCACTCGTGAGCTTCGCTCACGGCGCTCCTGCGACTTTCGCCCTGATCTAAGCTTTGCGTGCCCAGCCAAGTCCCTCAAGCCAGTCACCCGACAGGCCGCTCCAGGTCGCGATATGCGCATCACCAGGCACGAGGCCCAGCCCATGCGCGCCGTGGGGATAGACATGCAGCTCGAAGGTCCCGCCCGCCTGCCGGATTGCCGTGGCGAACCTCAGCGAGTTTTCCACCGGCACCGCCTGGTCGTCCGAGGTGCTCCACATAAAGGTCGGAGCGGTCTCCGGCGTCACGTGGAGGTCGAGCTGCGTCAGCCAGCGTCCAGCCGCGGTCGGCTCAGGCCCCAGCAGATTTGTAATCGAGCCTTGATGCCCGCCCGGCCCCCCGCCGATGACCGCATAACACAGGAGGAGCGCGTTCGGCTCGTTGGTGAAAGCGCCAAGCGGCCCCTCGTCCGCGCAGAAGTGCATATCCCAGTGGACCCCCAGGCTGGCAGCTAGATGGCCTCCGGCGGAGAATCCAAGCACCGCGAGCTTGTCCGGCGCGACTTTCCACTCACTGGCCCTGCTGCGCACCAGCCGAAAAGCCCGCGAGACGTCCCGGAGGGGCTGGGGATGCAGGCGCGGATTCACGCTGTAATGGCACACGAAGGCATGATAGCCCAGCTCGTTGTAGCGACGCGCAATCGGCTCTGCCTCGTGGTCAGCTCGCCCCGCATAACCTCCTCCGGGGCAAACGATGACCGCTCCGAGGGGCTCGGTTGTGTCCAGCAGATAGGTCTCAAGCCAGGGCGCGAAGCCATCGCCGACGGTGTCAGTCCACTCCGCATCAGTCCAAAGCGCAAGCTTCTCCATTTTGCTCTCCTTACTCGCGCCAGGCGAGTTCTTCCGACAGGTCGAGATAGCGTTTGATGGCTTCTCCGGGGATGTCCCAGGGGATATGGTTGCCGATGCACATCATATAGCCGCCTGACATCCTGCCTGTCTCGACCATACTCTCGACCATCTGGCGGATCTCGGCGGGGTCGTTGCGCTTGAGCACCCGGTTGTCGCCTTCACCCGCGATGAAGCAGTTCTCGTGCCTCCGCGCGATGGCCTTGTAGTCAGTATACGGCTCGCTTATGATGCCGCGCGCCCCGCAGGCCATCACATCGTCGGCATAGGCGTCCATACAGCCATCGGACATAAACAGCACTTCCTTGCCGGCGGCTTTGAGGATGGACCAAAACTCCTCATACCTGGGGAAGACGTGCTTCTTCATCCAGGCGGGCGAGCAGACCGGCCCTCGCGTGATGACGATGTCATCATGGCAGACGACGAAGTTGACGGGCAGCCGCGCGAAGGTGCGGAAGACCCGCCTGTTGATTTCGGCGAATTCCTCCAGCACTGGCTCGAAACGCTCATCCAGGGAGCACTCAAGGAACAGCTCCCACCCGAAGGTAAGCAGTGGCCACATAAAGAAGGTGTTGTAGAAGCCGCAACTTGCCGCGCTGCCCTCAGGGGCCTTGTCCCCCCATTCGGCGGGATAAGCAGGGCGCAGCATATTGTAAAGCCCCTCTTCACTGCTGAAGTCCCAGGCGTTTACCACATGGCCCCAGTCGCGGAAGTCGCCCTTCGCAAGCGGGCTGAAGGCAAATACCTCCTCCGTCGAAGGAAAATACGCCTCTCCATGCTGATAAGTGCCTGTCTCAGTGTCGCCCCAGCGCACCGAGTGGTGGTCTGGGTCTGAGCTGCACTGGCCCTCAGCAAGTCCCAGCCGAGGCCTTGGGATGGGATTATCGCTCGCTGGGATACCGAGTCCGAGTTGCGGGTACAACTCTCGCAGCCTCAGTCGGCACTCGCGCGGGTGCTCATAATAATCAATCCCCGTCAAATAAGTCTCGGCGTCAGGGTCGGACCAGTGTTCCCAGTGCTGCATCCGCCTGGGGCCAAGGCCCATATAGCTTTCGTAGATGGGATCTGCCATAAAGTCTAGTCTACTCCTTCTTCAGGTTCGAAGCGGAAAGTCGCACCCTCCGCAAGCGTTATCTTATACTGTGTACCGGCATAACCAAATGTCAGGGGCTGTCCGGCCAGAGAGGTAATCTCCGCCCTTTCAAGGGCGCCACCATGCCATTTCAGGCTTACCTCGAAGCCCCCTCTTGCCCTTAAGCCTCGCGCCCATCCGGAAGGCCATTCCGAAGGCAGCGCGGGAAGCAGCTCGAGGACGCCGTTTTGGCTCTGCAGCAAGGCTTCCGCCATTCCCGCCGCCCCTCCGAAATTGCCGTCAATCTGGAAGGGAGGATGATTGTCAAGCAGATTAGGCAAAGTGGACTTGCCAAGCAGCGCGTTCACGTTCTCGGCGACCTTCTCGCCGTCCCGGAGTCGCGCCCAGAAGCAGATAATCCACGCCCTGCTCCACCCGGTATGGCCCCCGCCGTTGGCCAGGCGCCGCTCAAGGCTCTTCCTTGCGGCCTCATACAGCTCCGGCTGCCGCTCGGGGGTGAACTGACTGCCTGGGAAGAGAGGCCACAGGTGCGACATATGGCGATGGCCTGGCTCAGGCTCGTCGAAATCCTCGAGCCATTCCTGCAATTGGCCGTATTTGCCAATTTGATAGGGCGCGAGCCTCTCCAGCACTGCCTCTAACTGCCTGGCGAAGGCCTCGTCCTTCTTCAGCACCTGCGTCGCCTGGATACAGTTGGCAAAAAGTTCGCGGAGGATGCCCAAATCCATTGTCGGGCCGGCGCAGACCCAGCCTTCCTGCCCATCTGGCGCACGGAAGCGGTTCTCCGGGCTGGCCGAAGGCGCAGTAACGAGCCAGCCGTGGGTTGGCTCCTCCACGAGAAAGTCCAGCAGAAACTCGGCCGCGCCCTTCATCACCGGCCAGGCCTTGCGCAGGAAGGGCTCATCCTGAGTGAAGGCATAATGCTCGAAGATATGGGTCGCCAGCCACGCGCCTTCAGTCGGCGTGATGCCCCAGGGCCCATCGACCGGCGCGGCGCCGCGCCACAGGTCGGTGTTGTGGTGAAGCACCCATCCGCCACAACCATAGTGCTCCCTGGCCACGCGCCCGCCTGTCTCGGAGAGATCCGCGAGCATCGAAAAGAGCGGCTCGTGGCACTCCGGGAGCGCAGCGACCTCAGGAAGCCAGTAGTTCATCTCGGTGTTGATGTTGACCGTATACTTGCTGCCCCAGGGCGGACTGGTGGATTCATTCCAAAGCCCCTGCAGGTTGGCGGGCTGGTCGCCTGGGCGGCTGGAAGAGAGCATCAGATAGCGCCCATACTGGAAGTAAAGCGCCGCGAGCGCCGGGTCGCTTTGCCCCTCAGCCACGCGCCTCAGGCGCTGGTCGGTCGGCACGGAGTCATCTCCAGGCCCAAGTGAGAGCGCCACTCGGTCGAACAGCGACTTGTAGTCGGCGATGTGGCGGTCGCGTAACTCGTAGTAGGAGTGCTGCCGCGCGGCGTCGAGGTAGGCCTTGCACTTGGCGCTCGCGTCACCGGATATATCATCATACCGCACGAAGCTGGTGGCGGCCGAGATCAGCAGTGTCACCGTCACGGCCCGCTCGATATGCAGCCCTTCCTCATCCGCCGTGACCGTGCCCTCCTCCGGAATAGCCAGCAAACGCAGCTCGAAGCGCAGTCCGCCGCCCTCGACAGGAGCGGTCAGCTCCCCGCCCTGACTCGTACCAAGCCATTGGCCCGTCAGCACCAACTGGTCGTTGCCCTCGGCCCTCACCTGGTGCGGATGCGGACAAGCCAGCCTGGCGTCAAAGTGCAGGTAGCCAGCCTTCACATCAGTAAGCCGGACCACCAGCACCTGGTCAGGCTGGGAACTGAAGTACTCCCTGCGCTGACAGTTGCCATGGCCCTCGCGCCAGACCACGGTGCTAGCCAATCCGTCAGCCAGGTCAAGCTCTCGTTTGATGCCAACTAGTTTGCCTCTGGCGGGATATGAGAGCAGCAAGTCACCAAGCGGCTGGTAGGACTGCTGAAACTTAGGGTCGCCCATCAGGTGCTCGTCGGTCAGCGCATTGGCGTCGGCGTAGCGCCCCTCGAAGAGGGCCTTCTGCACCTCAGGCACCCATCTCGCGGCCTCGGGGTTGGCATAATCGTGGGGGAAGCCCGACCAGAGGGTGTCTTCGTTGAGCTGGAGGCGTTCTTCTTCCACGCCGCCGAAGACCATTGCGCCCAGCCGGCCGTTGCCGATTGGCAGCGCCTCGTTCCAGTTCTCGGCCGGCCGGTCATACCAAAGACTGAGCGGAGCCGCCTCGACAACGCAGACAATTATCAGCAACATGGCAAGCAAAAGGGTGGCGTTCACTCTGACCTCCGAAACTCCAACTGGAAAGTCTCAGAAGGTTGGCCATCCAGAGGGCATCCCCTGCCAAAACAAAGGGAGAGGCCCTTGAAGGCGCCTCTCCCCAAAATTATCAGCTTGCACTAGCCTATTTGGATGCGAGTTCGGCAATAGTGACCTTGGAAAGCTCTGTGCGCACCGCATCTGTAACGGCGATCCATAAGCTAGAGGTCGGACAAGATTCGATCCTGCTGCAATGGGCTTCGCCTTTGACACAAGGCACAAGCGAGAGGCCCTCTTCCAGCACCAACACCGCATCTGCTGCGGTCATCTCGGAGGCTGGCTTCGCAAGCCGGTAACCTCCAGCTGCTCCGTGCACTGCTTCGATAAGCCTGGCTCGCCTGAGCGATGAAAGAATTGCGTCGAGATACTTCTTCGAAATACCCTCTTCTGCAGCGAGGGTCTCTGCCGGTACGACCTGCCCTTCATGCCTGGCCAGTGCAGCAAGGGCCCTGAGTCCATAACGTGATCTCGTAGAAAGCTTCATTCTTCCACGGTAGTTACCTCATGGTAGACACGTAAATATCCTTCAGTCAAGTAGATATTCGCATTTTTCAGGTATTTCCGCAAGAAAGATTTTCTTGACGCCTTCTGAAGTCAGTGATAGTCTGATAATGTTTCCTTCGCGACTTTACTGCTCTAATACGGGGGGATTTGCCTTGTCTCCAAATCGAATCAGAAGCCGAGGATGCCCAGGATCGCTTCCTTCTCACGCTGGCCTTTCGTCTTGCCGGCACGATGTATTACGAAGCCCAGTGCAAGGCAGGCGAGCAGGTGTTCTTCAACCGCGAACCTGCCAACAAGTATGATGAACGCGCTATTGGTATCCAGAACGAAGATTTCCAAAAAGCTGGCTATGTACCACGCGAGGAAGCTTACTGGCTGGCGCCCCTGCTCGATGCAGGCCAGATAAGGCTCACAGGGCGTATCGCTTTGCCCGAGACCCCACCCAATCCTGATTCAGAACTCGAGATCAGCCTCTATCTCACCCCAAAGGGCGAAGTCCTGCTTGACCCCTTCCCCACCCCCGCGACAGAAGAAGAAGCCTTGCACAACCTGCTGCTTGAGGCCTGGAAGCAGAGCGAGGAGGCTGGTCTGCCCAAAGTCGCAAAACGGCTTGCAAGCCGGCTTAAGTCTCTCCTCAATCGCGATAGCCTGCCCCAGTCGCAGCTTGCTCTCCAACTGATTGCGCAGTCGGGCCTGGCAGCAGCGCGCAAGCGGGCCGAAGCTAGCGCCCTCATCACCACCGAGTGGCTGCGCGAACTGGAAACAGGCCAGCCTGTCAGCGCGCACGGGCTTTCGCTCTTCCCGTTATTTGCAAAACATCAGGTAGGCCAGGACTATCTGCTGCTCGAGCAGGCACTCGAACTCGGCGCGCTAGAGCTAGGTGAGGTCTCCGAATCCGGTTCGGTGCCTGAGCTTATGGTTGTGAACAAGGGCGACCTGGCCGTGCTGCTGCCCGAGGGGCAAGTGGTGATGGGCGGCAAGCAAAACCGCGTCATCAATCTTTCAGTTATCGTAGAAGCCCACACCGAATACAGGCTGCCTGTAAGCTGCGTTGAACAGGGGCGCTGGTCCTCGGCGAAGGAAGCCTTCCGGGCAGCCAGCTTCGCGCCAACCGAGTTGAGAGCGCGCAAGACGGCTTCTGCCAATCAGAATCTTCGCGAACGCGGTGTTGCGGAAAGCGACCAGGGGCAAGTCTGGGCTGATGTCCACGCCTGCCTTGCCGCCTCTGATATCGCCTCTCCAACAGGCGACCTGTCCGCCAGTTTTGGGCGTCGCACAAGCTCGATTAGCGAGCTGTACGAGCAGCTTCCTCTTGCCGAAGGGGCCGTTGGGTTTTTCTTTGCGCAGGGCGATAATCTGCTTGGAGGCGAAGTGTTCGACAATCCCAAGACCTTGAGGACACTCTGGCCCCGCCTTTGTGAAACCTATTTCGTCCGCGCTTTGCTTGCCTCCGAGATCGAAGGTGAAACCAGCTCCGAGACCGTCAGCGCCTTTCTGGCCTTGCTCTCGGATGGAGTAACCGCGCCCCGGCCAGGCGAAGATACCTTCGACCGGCCAGAGCTTGCACTTGCTGGTTTCATTGGCTCCGCGCTTGTCTGGCGTGGCGCTGTCAGGCAGCTCACAGTGCTTGAACTTACCGAGACTTTCGGCTTTCCTTTCGAACGCTGAGCTGCCGCTTTTCATTAATAACTACGAGGACGTGGCAAATTGTGGTGATTTCGTGATATGCTACCCTCAGGTACGCTGAGGAGGCTCCTGCGTGCAATCGAGTGTAGCTGACACAACCAGAGCAGAGCCAGGTGCACTTCCTTTGCGCTGGTTCGCTTTTATTGCCTGGCTTCTCTGCGTGAGCGTTTTAGCCTGGCGCCATGAGCCTTGGGCCGATGAAGCCCAGGCCTGGCTGATTGCCAAAGATAGTTCGGTCCTGAATCTCTTCCTCAACCAGCTACGCTACGAAAGCACCCCTGGCCTGTGGCATCTGCTGCTTATGCCTTTCGCCAAGCTGGGAGCGCCTTATTGGACGATGGCAGCGCTGTCAATCGCCTCGGTTGCCTTTGGGGTATGGCTACTGCTCTTCAAGACCAGGCTTCCCCTCCCCCTGGCAATGATATTGCCCTTCACTTTCTGGTTCTTCTATTACTATCCAGTTGTGGCGCGCAATTACTGTTTGCTGCTTCCACTTGGCTTGCTCATCGCTCTGGCGTATCCCAGTCGTTTCACCCATCCCTGGCGCTGGTTCCTCGTCCTGGCGCTCTTCGCCAATGTCTCCTTCCATGCGCTGCTTATTGCCACCGGGATTGTGCTGGGAGAGCTCCTGGTTACGCTTCCCTCTGAAGCACCAGGGGTAGCCAGTTATAAGCGCGCGCGCCTGACACTCGCGTTCTGTTGGCTGGTGCTGCTGATTGGGGTTGGGTATGCGCTGAAGCCTGCGTCCGATTACGTAATGCTTGCGCAGGCTGGAATCCGACCGCTCAAGGCGCTTGATGCTCTGCTTGGAGCCTTTGCTTACGACAGTCTCGATGGTCCCTGGGCGCCCATCTCTATTTTTACCGGTTTTCTGTCGCTCTTTACTCTGGCGGGCTTGTTACGATTTTTCGCCAAAAGAGGGGTGCTCAGGTTTGCCCTCTTCAGCACGCTGCCGGTGTTGCTCTATTTTTGCATCTATCCCTTGAAATTCTGGCATAGTGGCATCCTTGTCTGTTGGCTTGTTGCGCTGGCGGTAAGGGCAGCCCACAACGCTCCTGCCTGTGCCAGGCCAAAAATGAGCTTCGTCACCAGGGGCCTTGTGGCGCTGTGTCTGACTTTCCAATTAGGGTGGGCGCTTGCATCCAGCGCTTACGACCTGAACAATTCCTACTGGCCCTCCAAGGACGGTCTCCAACATATTGAGGCCCATCTGCAGGCAGGCGAGACCCTGGATTCGGTGGGCTGGTCGGTTATCTCGGTGCTGCCTTTCCTCGAAGAGAACCCCTTCCTCGCAATGAAGGAAAGCCAGTCTTATGATTACTGGCGCTGGTCCAGAGCTAATCCGCTGCTGAACTACACTCTGGAGCAGGCTGCCCAGCGCGGCGCCGATTGTATTATGTTTCAACTGGAATACGATCGCCTGCATCCAGCCAATAATGTCCTGCCCAAAGCTCCGGCGGGCTATCAACTGACTGAGGTGGTCTCAGGCTTTATGATGTTCAAGCATAAACTCATTGGCGGCGCCTGGTACGCTTTCTACTGCAAAGTAGACCCTCGCTAGAGCGGTTTGCTCGTAATCAGCCCTATCCCGCGGCCCTTGTCGCCGACTGCGTTGTAGAAGAGATAGAAAGTCTCGTTCTTCGGATTCCACACGATTGAAGTTTTGTGCGCGTATTGGCGGTCGAGGCCGCTCGGGTTGCCGCCCGCCAGGTACAGTGGCTCGGGGTCTTTGGTCCAGTGGTAGAGGTCGCGGCTGAAGGCCACCATAATATGCGCCCCGCCCTTCCCCACGCCGAAGTAGAACATAACATAGTGGTCGCCATCTCGGTAGACCTTCGGGTCGGAGCAGAACGCCTCGTCGTAGCCACCCGGCGTGTTGCGCACGATGGGGTTGGCCGTGTACCGCCGCCAGCTCAAGAGGTCGTGACTGGTCGCAAGGCCCGTCTGCTCGATACCGCCGTTGGCCGCGTTGTAGAAGTTGAAGTAGCGCCCGTTCGCCTCAACGAGCCAGGGCTGATAGATGCAGCTCTGCTCCCACTCGCCGCAGGTGACATCATAGACCGAGAGGATAGGCTCCTCCTGCGCGCGCCGCCAGGTGAGGCCATCCTCGCTTAGGGCGACGCCCTCATAGCCAGGCCGCAGCTCGTAGCCGCCCTGCAAGGGATAGGCGCCGTAGAGAGTCCAAAAGTGACCGTCCAGCCGCTTCAGCACGCGCGGCGCGGCTAGGTCGTAGCTCTCGTAGAGATAGGCTCCGAGCACGCGTCCGCCGTGGTCGAAGCTCCCCTCAGGCCCGAATCCGAAGGCCAGGCGATAGTTGCTCCAGTGGACGAGATCGTCCGACTCCGCGACGAAGGACTGATACCCGCGCCCATCGAAGCCGATGAAACTCATATACCACTTCTCATCGCCCGGAAGCTGGAAGACGGTCGGGCAGTCGGTCATATGCAACTCAGGGAAGCCGGGGATGTTCGGCTCCGAGCTGATGACATGGTCAGGCCAGTAGTGCCACCCTCGCAGCTCTGCCGACCACCCTTTCACAGTCGCCTCGTCGATTGAGCCCTCATCGCCCGAGCACGCAGCGGTTAGAAGGACGACGGTAACAAGACACAGCAAGACGAAAATCATCTTCATCCTGGCTCCAAACGGATACTTATTGATGCGAACTGACACTTGAACGCTCTCCGCGAACGATGACCCCAACGTACAGGGGTAGAACCCCTGTACGATCGTTCTAGAGTTCGATGGCGCAAAGGCCCTCTGGAATACGATGGCACCAACGTACAGGGGTAGAACCCCTGTACGATCGTTCTAGAGGTTCGATGGCGTAAAGGCCCTCTGGAATACGATGGCACCAACGTACAGGGGTAGAACCCCTGTACGATCGTTCTAGAGTTCGATGGTGCAAGGGTTCTACCCTTGCACCCTTGGCCAGAAAGGGTTCACCCTTCTCACGCCCCCTCCTCCAAGCAGGAAAGGCACGCCCCAGCAAGAAGGCCCCACCTATGCCCGAACTGGAAGACAAGCCGCCCGTCAGATGGACGCCCGCCCGCTATAACGCTTGGGCGCTCGATGTGCTGATTCTCGCAGCGGGGCTGCTTGGACTCATCGCGCTGTTCTATCCGAAGTCGCTCTTCTGGAATACCGAGGGCTGGAAGCAGAGTGGACTGCCGCTCTCAACAATACTGGCTCTCGGCCTTGTGCTCTATCTGCTGGTCTTAGGCACAATCGCCACACGGGAGGGAGACTTCCCCAAGTGGCGAGTCCTTGGCGCAGTAACAGTGCTTCTATGTGCCGTCACGGCTGCGGCGACACCGCTCGCCGTCCTGGGGCTCGTGATGAACCTGCAACCAGACCAATGGGCCGCCTGGCGCAGCTGGTATGGCGATGCCGGGGGCGTGATGTGGGCACGCGTGCTGGCCCTTCCAGGCCTGCTCTTCGTGTTGGGCCCAGCCCTTACTCTTCATCTGCCTTTGCCGCTCACGCTCTATCTTCTCCTGTTGCTGGCGGCCTTCTGGCTCCTCCCTGCCCTGACGGAGAGCTACGACAGAGACGACAAAAGCCAGCGTTGATTCCTTACTTATAGGTGATCCAAATGACTCCGCTCCGCGTATCGCATAGCAAACGGTATCTCGTCCGGGCCTCTGGGGAGCCTTTCCTCTGGCTTGGAGATACCGCCTGGGAGCTTTTCCACCGCTTGAGCCGCGAGGAGGCCGACTTCTACCTCACCACGCGCGCCAGGCAACGCTTCACCCTTATCCAGGCGGTGGCTCTGGCGGAGTTCGACGGCCTGCACCTCCCCAACGCCTATGGTGAAGTGCCCCTGGAAGACGACGACCCCGCGCGCCCGCGCGAGGCCTACTTCCAGCATGTGGACTGGATTGTCCGCCGGGCCAACGAACTCGGCCTGGTAATGGGCTTCCTGCCCACCTGGGGCGACAAAGTCGGTCCGAAAGTCTGGGGCGTCGGCCCGGAGGTCTTCAATCCCGAGAACGCGCTTGCTTACGGGCGTTTCCTCGGCGCGCGATACAAAGACGCAGATCTCGTGTGGATACTCGGCGGTGACCGCGGCGCTGAGACTCCCGAGCAGCTTGCCATCTGGCGCGCGCTGGCTCAGGGCCTGGCCGAGGGTGATGGCGGAATCCATCTTATGACCTACCACCCCTGGGGAGGGCGTTCTTCCTCCGAGTATGTCGGCGGCGAGGCCTGGCTTGATATCAATATGCTGCAGTCCGGCCACGGCGCGCGCGACATCGCCAACTGGGAGATGGTTCAGCGAGATTACAATCTGACCCCGGCCAAACCAACCCTCGACGGCGAGCCGCGTTATGAAGATCACGCGGTCAACTGGGACGCGAACAACGGCTACTTCGATGAGGTGGACGTGCGGCAGGGGCTGTACTGGGGGCTGCTCGCGGGCGGTTGCGGCATCACCTACGGGTGCCATCCCATCTGGCAGTTTTGGCAGCCGCCGATGGAGCCTGTCACCCAGGCGCGCACGCCCTGGCGGCAGGCGCTGGAACTGCCGGGAGCGAATCAGATTCGCCATCTGAGGGCTCTCTACGAGTCGCGAGGCTTCTTCAAGCTGGTGCCGGATAACTCCGTCATCGCCGAGGGGCAGGGAGAGGGCGCCGACCACGTGCAGGCCGCGCGCGACCTCGATGGGCGCTTCCTCTACGCCTATGTCCCGACCGGGAAAGCCCTCTCGGTGCGCACCGAGGTGCTCTCAGGCACGCGAATCAAGGCGGAATGGTTCGATCCGAGGACCGGCGAGAGAGCCGATATCGGCTCCTGGCCCGCAAGCGACACGCGCGCCTTCGAACCGCCAACCTCCGGCCGCGGCTCGGACTGGGTGCTGGTTGTGGAAGGGGCATGAGCCAGCGTGGGAGGAACCAGCGATGGAACAAGCAACCGACTCGAAACCGAATCCGGCCTTCGAACTGCTAGCCGTTGGCTTAGATGCCCTGGTTCTCTTCGGCACGGTGGCGGTGCTCTACACCCAGGGAGGGCCAGCCCTCCTCCGCACGGTCGTGCTGATTCTCCTCCTGGCCCCGGCGGTGGGGCAACTGGTGGCCTTCCTCACAACTGGTGGCAAGCGGTTCGACTTGCTACGGATGGGCGTTGGCACCGCACTTGCCGCGATCGGTCTCTATCTGTGGGAGCCAGAAGGTTGGACCTGGGCTCTGCCCTTGGTCGGGGCCTGCGCGGTCTGGATCGTATCCATCAAGAGCGCGGCTTCCCAACTTGCCGTGAGGCGCCACGGCCGCAGTGCACCGACAGAAGAGCAGCCGCCCCAACTCTCCTACACTCACCGCACGATTCTTTGGCCTGACGTCGCCCTGCTCTGTCTGTGGCTCCTACCCCTGGCAGGCACGGTCGTCTGGCTGCTTTGGCCTGCCGGGCGGGAGTATGTTGAGGCTACCAAGGAGTTCAACTGGCTCTTTTCTGACGGCTCTCGCTTGGGATGTGGTCTTCGTCGCCTTCTGGGGCTGGTCGCTGCTCGATTGCTGGCGGCGGAAGAACCTCTGCGACAATGCGAGGCTGGTGTGGCTGCTCTTCATCTTCGCGGGCTGGACGATCGGACTGACCTGCTATTATCTCTTCGTGAAACGTCCCGAGCTGGTCGGCCCAAAGAGTGCCGTCTCTTCGTAGGGGCGGGGCTAAGACTCGCCCAGCCAAGCGGCTCCTGTGTTTCGGGAGTCTACGCTCCCGAAACCTTAAACCCGCGGGGGTACTACCTCCGCCCCCCCCCACTAGTGGCTTCGCCCAGCCTGGCTGCGCGAGGTAGGAGACGATCTTCGACTGTATATACCCCTCCCAGCATCAAGGACTATCATCCTCAGCCAGCTCTTCTTCAACTGGACTAGCTCGTTGCACAAGTTTGGATTTATCGGCGCGCGGAGCTACAGGTTGTGGCGTCGGCATATCCAAAGCCCAACTCCCCGTCTTCGTCTTCCCACACAAGGAGCACTTGGCTTTTCCGCGTTGCGACAGCCCTCTGTCGTAGAGGAATCTGGACACCGTATTAGCTTGTGGGCGCTGTGTTAGCTTTGCTGTTTCAGTTAGACAGTCATCACAAAGGGGTGCCTGCAACTCTCCGAGGAGTTTCAGCACTCTGTCTGCGGTAGTTCCCGCGCGAATTTTGGCTTTTACGATTGTCGCAGGCAGATCCTTTATGGAATTCACCAGTAACAACTTCCGGCAGATGCGGCAAATCCCAAGGCCGCGTTGTATTTGCCCGTCGTCGGATAGCGCACAGCATGCCATACTCGTATGAGAAGGGTACTTCAAGCCTGAAAGGGCAATCAGGCATCTATCGCAGATGGGCTTCCCTTCGCTACGAAGTGACGCCAGTATTCGCTCTTTCGCTGATTTTTGTGGCATCACTTCCTCCTTTCGAGAACTCACATCCTGCAAGTCCTGGTTCAGAACCTGCTCAGCCTTCCCTGATCGCAGGCAACCCCGCGGGGGTACTACCCCCGCCCCCCGACTAGTTTACAGAGAGCCAGAGGACCGCGCTGGATTCCCCAAACGGCGAGGTCAGAGCGCGTTTGGCGCCCCCTTCCACCGTCAGAGGGACGCGTTCGGTCGTCTGCGAGTTGAACCACTCCCCCGAGAGTGTTCCCGAGGCCGCCAAGAGGTCGAGTTCCAGGTTCGGGCCTTGCTCGAGATAGACGAGGTACTGCTTCCCCTCGACCGCGAGGCACCAGCCACTCGAAGCAAGCTGCGGCAGAGGCCGCGCCTTCTTCAGGTCAAGCTTCTCGACATACTCGCGCGCGTAGCCAAGGCTTTTGCGGATCGGCTCCCACTGCGGGTCGAAGGGCCTTCCCAGCACGAGGCCATCGTAAGGGTCCATAAATATGGGATTCAGCCCCGCACAGGCGCTCTTCCACACCCACGGCTCGTTGCCGCCGATGCCCCAGAGATGGTCAGTATCGTTCAAAATGACTTTCTTCCCGTCCGAGGCAGGCGGCTTGTCGCGGAATCCCCACTGGGCATTGGGCGAGACCCAGTCCGCGGGGCTATCGAAGAGCTGCTGGTTGGTGCCGCCCTGGAGGGGCGCATCGGCATATTGGAAAGTCATCCCCACCGGATGCTGCTTTGGACGCTTGGCCTCTTCGGCCTTGATGAAGTTGATGAGATGGTACTGCCATTCGGTCGAGGAGAGTGGTGTCTCGTTGCTGATCTCCCACAGGAGGTTGTCGAGGTCGCCGACCGTCGCAATTGCCTTGCGGACATAGGCCTCCTGGATGGCCAGCACCTCGGGCATATCGAGGGTATGCGTCTCGGTGCCCACGCCGTCTCCATCCGGGTCGCCGTTGATGCCGTTGCTGTTGTTGGCTGATGTTGAAGGGATGACTGACCCATCCGGAGGGGTCCATAGTCGCGCCCCAGCCGCAGAAGAGCATCACCGACACGTAGATGCCCTCTCGCCCGGCCTCCTTCACCAGCTTGCGCAGACGATTGAAGTATTCCTCATCAAAGCGCGACAGGTCGAACTTCGGCTTCCCGTCGGCGGCCAGGCCAGGCCCAGTGCGCGGCCAGGGCTGAGAGGAAACCCAAAAAGGCTTTTCGCCCCACGGATGTACATTGGGCATATAACTGGCCTCGAACCGCCACAGTCTGATGAAGTTGTGGCCATAACCTTTCATCCACTTCAGGTAGGCAGTATGGTCGAAGGGGGGCGGTGGATCCGACGGCCCCATATCCTGCAGGTTGGACCAGGTGTGGGAGCCTGTCAGATAGACAGGATTGCCTTTGTCGTCCTGGAAGTAGCGCGGATTGTCCGGGCAGACAGTCAGCGGCCCGCGCGCCCGCGCGCCGAAGGCCAGTGTAGCCAAGACCATACAAAGGGCCAATACTAGCAATCTAGCCACCGCTTTCCTCCGCTTCCAGCACTCCAGTTTTCAGCCAGGTAGCCAGGTCGTTTATCACTTCAATCGCCACGTGACTGGGTATTTTGTACTCGCTTGGGTTAGGAGCGCCCTCGCCAGTCATAAAAAGATGGTTGAGGCTCGGATACAGTTTGAAGGTGACGTTCTCGTGACCTTTTAGTGATACCTTCCAGTCTTCAAATTCAGGCACTGTCACCTGATAATCGCGTCCGCCCTGCAGCACCAGCAGTGGTTTTGTGATGGCCTTCACCGCCTCGGCAGGTACATAGCCGCGCAGGTCCAGCCAGTATGCAGCATGCGCCCCGCCCAGGTTCTCTGGATCATCCGGCGAGAGGTCTGGCGACTTTACCTTCGCGGCCAGCGCCTTCAGCTCGTCGATCGCCGCCTGCTCAGCCTCATCAATCGTCCCATCCAGGCCCAGGATGTATTCAGTCTGTTCTACCATCGCCTCTTCGAGCGGCCGGTTCGGCGCCGAGAGCGCAATATAGGCCTTCACCTCGGGCGTTACCGCGGCGATGCGCGGCATCAGCAGCGCGCCCAGGCTGTGACCCAGCACGAACACCTGCTGTGGATCGACCTCCGGCCGCGATTTTATCAGCGCCACCGCCGCCACGACGTCGTCGATGGTCTCTTCTTTCACTGTCAGAGTATGGCCGGCTTCCCCTGCAAGCTGGCTGTTATATGCCTTGGTGCGCTTCTCATACCGCAGCACCGCGATGCCCTGGCTTGCCAGCCCCCAGGCGATGTCTTTGAAGACCTTCTGCGGCCCGATGGACTCGTCCCGGTCGTTCGGGCCTGACCCGTGTACCAGCACCACAGCGGGGAACGGTCCCTCGCCTGCGGGTATCGTCAGCGTCCCGGGCAGCTTCCACTCGCCCTGCCCAACGGTTACGCCCTCTTCGGTGAATTTGCTCTCATCGGCGTAAGTGGGCGGCTCCCAGGGCGCGTTGGGCTTCCCAGGCTCGATGAAGAACCCCGCCACCTTGTTCTCCTTGTCGAAAACGAACTTCAGACCCGCCGTCTGGTCGGCGAATTCGCATACCGCGATGACGATGAGATACTGCTGATAGGGCGCCGTGCCGTATTCGGCGATGCGCTGCAGCGCGCCGTACTGTGCCTCGATGGCCTCCCAGGTCTCTTTCAGCTTCTCGGCCGGCATCAGTGAGGCGACGGTCGGATCGAAGTGCGCAACCACTCCCTCATAGTCCCCTGCCTGAAGCAGCCCAATAAGCTGCTCTGCGAGCGCGACCTGAGGCGACTCGGCCGCGGTAGTTGGCACAAGCTCGGGCTCCTGCGCGCAGCCAGCCGTCATAAGCAAACCCGAGAGCAGCATTATCAGGAAAGCGTTTTTCACAGTTGATATTCCCCCTTCAGACAACCTCTTGGGAGTCTCTTTCCCCGCAGACTGGGCTGCTCCTGCAGGAAACGTTTTTCTTAAGTCCGCCGAAGAGCAATCAAGCCAACCCCTATTATTGACAATCCCGATGGATAGACGGATTCAACGAAGAGGTTTGGACTCCAGAGCCTTCTCTTCGGGTAAACTTTTGCAACATTTGTTATAATTCTTGGTAACAATGCCCCCCCCCCCCGCAAAGTATGATATGGTTAAAGTGGTGACTCCGGAGTCGGATGCCTCACATCCTTGCCCCACCAGGAGACGAGAGCTATGCGATGCACAAAAGCCCCACCGCACCGACTCACCCCGCTCTTGCTCGTGTTCGTGCTGCTCTGCCTCACCGCCATCCTGGACGCCTTCCTCTTCGACAACCGCCTTCGCCACTCTCAGCGCGCCCGCACCTGTTCAGGAGGCTGTTAGCCTATGAGACTCCGAATCGTGGCCTATGTCTTTTTCTTCGCCTTGTTAGCTGTTGGTCTGATGGTCGTACTGGCTTGGGCCGCCCAGCTCTCACTAAGGGGTACTGTCGACTACCAATACCTCACCCCGCCGGGGCGCAACGAGGCAGCGGTGCTCCCCGATGCGCCGAAGGACGGCAGGCTCGCTCTCCCAGGCCCGACCGCGTGCCAGTTCGCGACTTATACGTCTTCGCATCAGTGGTGGCTAGACACGCTCTTGGGAGGCGGCGCCCCTCTGCTCGCAGCCCGGCCTGCCGTTCAGCCGTTGCGCTGCACAGCCTCCTATACGCGCGTCGGCCACTGTGGCTCGGAGTTCGCCGAGACCGAGGCCGGCCAACTGAGCTACGTCGTATTCCGCACCGACACCCGTGCCTCGCTCACGCGGGTCGACATCGCCGACATCACGGCCACAGGCGTGGTGCGCACCGATCCGAAGCGCCATGGCGAGGCGGAGATCGACCTCGAAGCTATCGTCTGGGACTTCGCGAAGGAGCCCTGGCCCCTACGCGCTGGGATCCTTCCTGCGCCCCTCGAACGCGCGCCGGCTGGCGCTGATCAGCAACGACGACGCGAGCCCTAACGGCTTCCACTGGCGATCGGCCGAAGGGCGAGCCCCTCTCCTGCTGCACGATCATACATGGCAGGCTTCGGGTAGCCCCAAGCGCTGGGACGGCGCGCCTTACCAGTTGCTGCCGAACCAGCTCTACGCCGTCGGTGTGCTGCTTCACACGCGAGTCTCCTCGCTTCCGGTCCCGAGCCGATCTCGTCGCCGACTTCTCAGGCTCCTCGGAGGCAAGCCTGGCGGCGTGAGCGTCGGCGAGATAACCGATCCAATACGGGCCGCCGAGTTCTCCATCGCCCTACGAGTGAGCCGCACACCTCTCAGCCATTTGTTTGTCCGGTTTCGACAAACAAACGAGCCCGCTTGCCCTCAAGGGCAGCGAGCTCGCTTGGTAGATTCCAGGACAGTGGACCTTATTTACCCCGAGACCCGCCGGGGCGTCCCTGCCCTCCTGGCTTTGACGGCCGCGAAGAGGTCCGACCAGGGCCAGGACGACTCCCGCCCGGCCTTGCGCTAGGCCTGAAAGCAGGCTTGCGTGGAGCCGGAGCGGCATCGCCTTCGCGTGGCTCCCATTTGCGCGCAGGCCGCTCATCGGAGCGCGGAGCAGGCCTGTCATCGGACCTGCCGCCTTCTGAACGCCGCTCAAACGGCCTCGAGGGCCGGTCTCCCGACCTGCCGCCTTCGGTGCGCCGCTCATACGGGCGAGAGGGGCGGTCTGGCCTGCCAGCGGGCCGTCCGGCTGGCCTTGCGGGCCTGCTGCTCGGGCTGAAAGTCCTGCCCTCGGTTGGTGCAGACTGCTGCTGACCGCGTTCGGAGAGCAACTGCCCACCGATGGCGATGCTTTCGGCTGCGGCCTCGTGGATTACTACCGTGATGGCTTCCCTAGGATAACCCAGCGCCGTGTGCACGGCCTCGGTGAGTTTTTCTGCCAGAACGCGTTTGGCATCGGTACCAAGCCCGGTGCCTTCGTAGACAATAATGGGCATACAAGCCCCTCCTGATGTAACTTAGTGGAGAGAGTATACTCTCTTTTCTCCTCCAGCAGCAGGGGGCTGTGTTATTCCTCAAGTGCAGGCAGTTCGCCAATCCAGTTGGCGATGTCGGCGATGACCTCCTCGGGGATATTGCCGGGAATATCATACTCCTCGAGGCTCGAAGGACCCTCTCCAGGCAGGAAGAGATGATTGAGCGAGGGATAAAGCCTGGCCGCAAAGCCCTTGCTCTCCTCCAAAGCGGCTTTCCAGCGGTTGAATTCTTCTTGACTGACCTGCCAGTCGCGCTCGCCCTGCAGCACAAGCACCGGCCGGTTCAGAGCCTTGGCCTCCTCGGCTGGCTGGTAGCCGCGCAGGTCCAGCCAGTAGGGGGCATAGTTAGAAAATAGTGGTTGCCTGGCATCTGGCTTCAATTCTGGAGATTTTATCTCGGCCACAATATCTGCGATGGCTGCCAAAGACTGCTTTTCAGCCTCATCCACTGTCCCATCCAGCTCGGTCAGATACTTGTTCTGCGCCGTTATGGCGTCCTCGAGTGGCCTGTCGACCCCCGCCATCACAATAAAACCGCGGATGGCGCCATCCTGGAGGCCAATCCGGGGCACGAGCATCCCACCCAGGCTGTGACCCAAAACAAAAAGCCGCCTGGCGTCCAGCTCAGGACGGGTCCTGAGCAGCGCGACCGCGAGCAAGGCATCGTCAACGGTCTCTTCCTTCACCGTCAGAGTGCGCTCGACATCGCCAATTATCCGTCCCGCGCAGCAATAGGTGCGTTTGTCGTAGCGCAGCACGGCTATCCCGCGACAGGCAAGCCCCCAGGCGAGATCTTTGAAGGGCTTGTTCGGGCCGATGGTCTCGTCCCTGTCATGCGCGCCTGAGCCATGCACCAGCACCACCGCAGGGAAAGGCCCCTCTCCCACCGGAAGCGTCAGCGTGCCTGGGAGTTGCCACTTCCCACTGCCGACGACTACTTCCTCTTCGCGGAATTTGCTCTCGTCCACATAGGCAGGCGTTTCCCAGGGCAGGGGCTCCTCCCCAGGTTGGAGCATAAGGCCGGCGACCTTCTCGTCGCTGGTGAAGAAGAAGCTGATGCGTACCATGGAGCGCTCAAAGAGGCTCTCAAAACGCACTCCGGTTATTCCATCCTGCTGGGCCGTGGTTACTTCGCCTTTTTCTTGAAGCGGCCCGAAATCAGTCTCCAGGCCAATCCAGAGCGCCGTCAATCCATCCACAGGCAGAAACTCTGCCATCTGCGCATCAAAATGGCTGGTCACCCCAGCGAAGTCATGCGCCACCAGCAGGTCAACGAGCTGCCCCGCAAGCTCAACCGGCTCCGAGAAGGCGACCCCACAGAAAACGGCGCTAATAAGCACCAAAACAAACAAAAGACGCAAATTAGCCCACCTCAATTAGGGAAGCTCCCTGGCGGACGAGCTTTGGCAAAGAGAAGGGCCTCTAGCCGTTCTTCCCCGCCTGCTTCAGCGAAGGGTGAATAAAAGCTGACCGCGGGCAAGGGATTGCCGTCCGGTCCCTGGCCGAGTGAAATCGAATCACAAAGGCACCGATAACCTGGCAGCGCCAGATGCACGCGCCTGTTTCCTGCCGCGTTCGTCCAACTGCGTAGCTTGAAGTAGTACTCTTCCAGGAAGCGCTCGCGCTCCGCTTGAGGCTTGGCGGCATAACCCGTAATCTCATCGTAACCTGCCTCGCAGACTGCCGAAGGGCCGCTTGCCCTGCCATAATTGTCTATCTCCAGTAGTATCGGCAAATCATGCGGAAGCTTTAGCAGGTGCTCGATCTCCTCTCCCCCCTGCCTTCCGCCTTCGGCCTTGAAGGGCGGCCCCATCCGCAATTCGAAGGGTGCCTCGGGCGAGTAGGAAAGCCGCGTGGGCCAGGTCAGATGCGTAAAAAGCGGCTTGCCTTGCCAATCGCGGGAATCGTAGATGTGGCTTGTGAGCGTTACAGCCTTGCGATAAGCCCTGGCGGTCGCCCACTTGCGCGCAAATTCGCACAGTGTAGCCAGCGCCGCGTTGTCTTTGTCGCGCGCGCCGGTCAGCATCGTCTGGCCAAACATCACGCCCTCGAAGCCGGCGTCCAGATATTCGGCAAGGAGATAGGCGTAGTAGAGCTGCGTCTCCAGCATCGTGATGTCAGGGACGCTTTGTTCGTGCTCGCGGTCAGCATACCAAAGACCGACCAGGTGCCTGGGCCAGTCGGGCGCATCCCGGTCAAACATCCCCTCATAGGAAAAATAGCCTGCCCCGTTTGGTCCAAAGCGTCGCTCAGCCTGTATGCCGAACTCTTCCATCAAAGTGAGCAGCCAGGGGGGGATCTCGGTTGAGTCCACCTGCTGCCGGCCGATGGCCTCCATAATCCCGCACTCGAAGAGCACATCCGCGCCCCAATCGCTGCCGTGGACTTGATCCACAGCCCTTCTCAGCACGCGCCAATCATAGATTGTATATACGCGCACCCAGCCCAGGTCGGCCCAGTGGTTGAACTTGGCCCCTGTTGCGCGCAGATACTCCAGTCCGCGTTCTCCCCACACCTCGGGCTCGCGCGAATTGCCGCTCATATGGACGACCGCGCGGTCGAGGTAAGCCTCGAGCAGCGATTTGGTAAGCTGCTCCTGCCCCATAAATTGCAGCGGCCCAGACAGGTCGGCTGGATGGAGCGCCTGACGAGTAAGCGGCTTAAGCTCAGGCTGTGCGATTATGGAATCCGCGATACGCAGAATCACGGGCGTCTCCTTCGCCGAGGCAAAACAGGCCAGCGCCAATATGGCCAGCGTTGTCCAGAGAGCTGTTTTATATAACATACTTAGTCCTTCTTGGGCTGCCTGTCACAGAGCAACTCTCCGCCCACGCCAATGCAGTCGGCGGTGTTCTCATGCATTATGACCACGAACGCAGGCGCGGGAATGCCCATATTGCGGCTTGCCACTTCGGTAAGCTCCGCAACCAGCTTGCGTTTGGCCTCCTGCTCCATTTTTCCACCTTCAATAGTGATTATCGGCATGTTGGCTCTTCTCCCTTACGCTAAAATCGCACTGAATCGGTCGGCCGAAGCTTCGGCGCGTTCGTCCACCGACCTTGGCACCTTATCATATATATAGAGCGCTTTCTGCCAGTATTCATTGCGTATGCGCGCTCTGTCGGGCTCGGGCCCCGCCAGCTCAAGAAACTTCCGTGCGAACCACAGCAAGTCCTGCCGGTATCTCTCGGCATCTGGGAAGAGCGGCAGTTCGCAGCCTGAAACATCGGCCGCCTCCAGGCGCTCAACCAGTTCTCCATACGCTGCCTGCAGGGCAGGTTTGTCCCACTGTCTTCTTGGATAATGGCCCCATCCCTGCACGACCTCGAAGGCCTCGAAAAGTTCGCCAATCCGCTCATTTTCGGCACCGAAAACTTTGCCGCAGAACTCTCGCGACACCTGGTCGGGATCGGTCAGGGGCTCGTTGAACAACCTTCCTGACGCATACAAGGTCAGCAGATTGAGTTTCGGCGTCATCGTGTAGTTCATACCGCCGCTATATGGCGCTGCCGCAAGCTCCTCGCGCCTGCGCGCCGCAATCCGGGGCAGTCGCCAGTGGGGATAGCAAATCAATTCGCCCTCCGAGAGGGAATAATCCCAGGTGGTAATCGGCCTCAGCTTTGCCACTTCTCTTGCCCAACCCCGGGCGTCGCCCCCCATCGTGGCATGACAATCAGGATCGAAGCCCAGATTGATGGCTACCTGGGTATCCTCCGGGAACTCCGGAAGTCGCTTCAAAAGGTACTCCATCGCAGTATTCGCGCGGTCGGGCTTGCCATTCCAGATATGCGCGGGGGTCTCTGGAGTCGAATACTTCGGGTCAATCAGCATCTCCCAACTGCCATCCCAGCCAGGAATATGCACCAGGTCGTCGCCCCAGCCACTGAAGGGAGTGCCCCAGGTGCCGACCTCAATTGCCGAAGAGGGGTTGAGTCGCTTTATGAGTGCTGACAAATCAAGAGCCAGGTCTACGAAGGTGCCAGCGTCACAGCCGTTGCGGTTGCAGCCGCCTGGGTCACCGGGGAAGATGCCGATGAGGTCTGTCCCCTCCAGTTCTCGTAGCCAATGGCTCCAGAGGGCGAAGATGGCCTCTCGGTCCTCTTTCACCTTGGGGCAGGGGAAATACCATTCCGCCCCCATCACGCCAGGGCTTGCGATGAGCTTGGTCTTCAGACCGACTTCATGCGCCAGCTCGTTCACCAGCCGCATACGCTCGGTCATCGCGCCCCAGACGCCCTCGCCCGAGAGCGCCCGCTTGTCGAAGAAGGTTGGCGCCAGCCAGTATTCGAAATGGGAATAGCCAAAAGCCGCAAGCTCCCTTAAAAAAGCGCGCCAGTCTTCCTTACTCCATTGGCAGGGCCCCTCTGGGAAGAGCACATTGGCGTTCCAGTGGTTGAGCAGATGCTCGGCAAAGTTGACATAACACGCTCGATGGCTGAAAACAGGCTCAGAGGCCATCTCCATCCCTCCCAAACTCGTCTGCCAGTATTGCACTCGCTGCCGGATAATCCTGCGAAAGAAACGCAGAACCTAATGTTTTGGCGCTATTTGTTGGTCCTTTGGTCCAAAAACGAAACTTCTGCGCACATTTTTCGTCTGACAGGTAAGGGGGGATGCAAGGAGGTATACCAAATGACACTCAGCGCGCGGATAGGACCAACGCTTTCTTACAGCGCCATCTTCATCGGCTTCACGTTAATCTTCTACGGGCTCACCCGTATCTAGTATGGGCTCACCCATCTGAGGCATTATGCTGGACTACTCGACTGCCAGTTATTTTTTAACTAGCGAGGCGCGATAAGCAAGCTGGTCGCTGCAAGTGCGAGCAGCGCGCCTAGCGAAAGGACACCCAGCTTGCGTCCACCGAAACTCCACGCATAGATACCTTTCATCAGGTTGTTGCTGCCAGTCGCAATCAATATCGCCAGCACTGCTACTCCATAAGTTGTGGACAAGCCAGCAGTTTGGGTCAGGGACAAAATAAAGGCATCAACATCTGTCACGCCCGTGATTGCCGCCAGGCCGTAGACACCGCTATCGCCTATATAGCGCTCGGCTAGCTCGGGTTGCCACCTGGATTGCCGCGAACATCGCCGCAAACAGAAAGGCGGTCTGTAACTCAAGCGGGTTGCCTGTGACAGGTTGCTGTTCTACCCCGGTCTGTTCCTGAGGTTTCTCGACGACCTTCGCCACGACAAGAGCGCCCAGGGCGCCCGCCAGGCCAAGGCTGACGAGCCGCGCGCCAAGTATCCCGCCAAGTTCTGGATTAAAAAGCCACAGCAACACCGCGATGCGGATATACATCACACTGCTTGCCAGGATTACCCCACCAGCATGCAGCCACGTTTGGCCTGTGGCGCTGGCGCGTTTGGCCAGGGCGATAGTGGTCGCAGTGCTGGAATACGTGCCTCCAATTGCCGCGGTCACAAGCACCGAGTGGCTCTGCTTCAGCACGCGCTGCAGCAACCAGCTCGCGTAGGAGATGCCACTCACGGCCACCACGATAAGCCAGGTCTTGAAGGGGTTGAGTTCGAAATCGGTATAGCCCTGGTTGGGCAGCACAGGCAGGATGACTACAGCCAAAATCAGGAACTGCGCGAAGGTGGCCAGTTCTCCGTGGGGCATCCGCTCGGAGAACTTCCAGAGCGGCGCCTTGGATTGCAGCAACAAAACGGTAGACACGGCTGCGGCGACGGCTATCCACAGATGGTCACGAGCAATCAACAGGCCGACGAGATAGGCGATCAGGGCGGCGACTTCGGTCGTAATGCCTGCTTCTTTCAAGGTGAGCTTGTGGAAGAAGCTGACGGCCATCAATCCGCCTAGCGCGAGAAGACCGACCGCGGGGAGCCAACTGTCAGTGCAAACCTGCGCAAGCCCGTAGCCAAACAGGCCAAGCAGAGGAAAAGTGCGCACTCCGCCGACGAAATAGCCTTTGTCGGTGGTGCTCTTCTCCTGTCGCTCGATACCCATAAGCAGCGTAAGACCTATCGCCACAACGACCTCGAAGAGGTCACTTAGGGCGGGATCCCAATTGCCTGGCAAATCTGTCACCTCTTTAGCCGCTTCCCTTGAATTATACCCTGTGTCGCTCTCAAAGGAGTTATCGGCATCCCTTCCAGAATACTTTAGGAGGCAGACAGAAGCCCCGAAGCGCGAAGCTCCGGGGCTTTTGGTAAGGAATCGATGGTGCACATAAGAAAATCGATGGTGCAGGGGTTCTACCCCCACGCCTTTTATCGTTTTATTACCCGTCGTTGCCCGGCAGAATGTGGATCGCATATAACCGCGAGTCCCACTCATAACGCAAGCCAAAGAGGGGCGCTACATCTCGCACGGCGACCATCAGCCTTCCGTCAGCGAGCTTGGGGGCTGACGAGAGTTGTATGCTTGTGTCAGCAATCTTTGCCGTCAGCTTACCTACCGTGAGAGTAACCGTTCCACTCTTATCATCTAGGGTCGCGGTTCGGCTCGTCGCATCCCAGGAGAGGCTTCTCGGGTCGCGTACTAATGCGCGAACCGGCACATAGACCTCTTCACCTTCGATGAGTGGCTTCCAGTAACCTCCGGACACAAACACGAGAGGCTGCAGTAAGGACTCGCGACGATCGGTCTGTAATGTTTTCAGTGCCGTGCGCCATTCGACGTAGCCGAAGGGCGATAAAGACATTGCGGCCCCAGATGGTATCAATACCTCAACCCAATCTGTCGCAGCCCGAAGGTCACACGCATTTCGGTCGCGTATCCCACGAGCACCAACTGCTTGCGCCCAAAGGTAGCCTGCCTCTACCCACCTTACGGCGGGCCACAACTTAGAAGCAGGATTGGTGCGACGCTCTTGCTGGTATGCATCAACACCTTTTGCAGTTGCCAGGTCAAATTTGCTTGCATCCGGTGGCAGTGTTTCCTGTGACCACCCGGCACCAAATCTGTCGCCATAAGTTGTCACAACTTGCTGCAATCGCTCGACTAACTGATCTAATACAGGATTCTCTGCAGCCTGTGCTGACGGTTTACCATATAGTATAGGGGCCGCAGCGAAGAGGCTTTGACGTGCCTCTGGTTGCGTCAGCATGACAGGCTGAGCAAAGGCGACGGAGCTCAGTAACAAGAAGGATACCATGTATAAACATACTCGTTTCATCTCTTGTGTCTCCTCTTTTCACTTTATCAACGGAGATAGAAATTGGACTTTTAGTCCTTGCAGAAGCCAAAGATGAAGGGTAATTGTAGGGGGGTGCAGCAGTTATTCCACTGCGTCTTTCAGGTTTCTGGCGAGAAGATACGCACGGTCTACAGCTTCGGATCCCACTTATACTCCCGGTAATAGGCAACAGTGATTGAGCAGCACGGAGAGCCATATGACGGGCAACCACTAGCCGCGGGGGGGGGGGGGCTATTTGGGGCCTTTGTTTCATTGGCAACTCCTCTTGAGTCAAAGATGATGAGTCTTCGCTGCTTAGAGTGTCGCTTCGCCCCGGCCAAAGGGCGAGTCGTTGGACGTCCAAAAATATCTTATCGCGTAACAATCCAGGTGTCAAGTGCTTAATGTGGTATTTCGTTTTGTGTAATCTGCTTAAGCTTTTGTTTGCAGTCCGGCAGGCTGGTTTCGGCACTGAAGTACCGAAACACCTGCGAAAGGTCAGGGGCAGAGGTTGGTTTCGGGAGCAGAGACTCCCGAAACACCAGCGAAAGGTAAAGGCGGAGGTTGGTATCGGGAGCAAGCTCCCGATACACGCCAACGAAAGGTCAGGTATCAAGCAGCGTGAAACCGGGCGCGAGGGCGTCCCCTCACCAGGTTGTAAATAGTGGTGGTATTTACATTATATTAACCTTGCATTCTTTCTTTGGAAACGTGGTATCCTTTTCGATGAATACTAAGGTTTTTCTTGCCCGTTGATGTACCCGCCTTGTTCGACCTTATGCTCCTGAAAAGCTTGAAGGTGAAGAACATGAGGAGCCTTAGCTTTGTTGCTCTACTGACTGTGCTTGCTCTGCTGCTGGTTTGCGGCCTGGCGGGGGCAGATCCCTGGAGCGTCACTTACACAGGCAATGTAGGGACACCTGGCTATGATAATGAGTGGGATCTGAGCTGGATAATTACCTGGGCGCCTGACAATACGCCAGCCGAAGGTGTCAGTTTCGTCTGGTTCGACGTGCCAGAAAGCCTGCAAAGCGCTGACGTCACCTCCTGGACGGATGGCAGCACTACAGATTTTATCACTACCAGCGGTCTTCACTACTATGTTGGCGTAGCAAGCGACCCATACGGAGTAACCGAAGGCGACAAGGTGTTCCTCTGGGCGATAAGCTCAAACTCAGACCACCTGACCCTGACGGCCGTGGTTGTTAATCCTGACAGTTATACCTTCGGGACCATTGATGGAGGGATCGGGGGCTCCAATCTTATTCCAGGTGGCAGTTACAGCGATTTCTCTACTCTTGGCCTGACCCCTGAGCCTGGCAGCCTGGCGTTATTGCTCTTTGGCCTGGGCGCGCTAGGTCTGCGGCATCGGCGCAAGCAGTAAGCTGCGCAGGAAGTCCTCTTCTCGTACAGAAACCTTCCCTATTCACGGGGGTGGTCTCTGTGCGACTTGTTTTGGCGCTGTTGCTCCTTTGCAGCCTGGCCTTGCCTGGCTTTGCCGCCGATACTGCCAGCTCTGACCTCGACTGGTGGCGCGAGGCGCGCTTTGGGCTTTTCCTCCACTGGGATATGGTCAGTCTGGTGGGCACCGAGATAAGCTGGTCGAGGGGACTTGAGATACCCAATGAGGAGTATGATGCCCTTTACAAGCGTTTCAACCCCGTAGACTTCGACCCTGACGAGTGGGTCGCCCTCGCCAAAGCCGCTGGTATGAAGTATCTCGTCTTCACCACCAAGCACCACGATGGCTTCTCGATGTTCGACTCTGCCTGGACAGATTACAAGATAACCAACTCGCCCTATGGGAAGGATATCGTTAAGCAACTGGCCGATGCCTGCCATCGCGGAGGGCTTAAGCTGGGCTTCTACTACTCGCCCCCCGACTGGTACAGCCCCGATTTTCGCAATCCAATAACCGGCTGGCGTCACACCCGGTTTATCCATCGCCAACTGCGCGAGCTGTGCACCAATTACGGCAAGGTGGATATCATCTGGTTCGATGGGCTGGACACGACGGCCGCCGAGAACAGCTCCGAGAAGCTGCTGGCGATGATACGGAGGCTTCAGCCGGGCGTCCTCATAAATAACCGCTCAGGCCTGCCCGCCGACTTCGACACGCCCGAGCAGACGGTGGGCGGCTTCAACCGCGCGCGTCCCTGGGAAAGCTGCATCACCATCGGCAACCAGTGGTCGTATCGTCCAAAAGACACCATAAAATCGCTGGAAGAGTGCCTCGGGACGCTTATCCGTTGTGCGGGCGGAGACGGGAATCTGCTCTTCAATGTGGGGCCGATGCCGACCGGCCAGATCGAACCTGTTCAGGCGGACAGGCTTCGCGAGATGGGCAAATGGCTGGCCCAGTATGGCCAGTCTGTTTACGGTACTCGCGGAGGCCCTTACAAGCCCGCCGACTGGGGCGTAACGACCTGCAAGGGCAAGCGCGTCTTCCTGCATATCCTCAGTTGGGAGGATATAGGCGATGATGAGGCCGGACTGCCTCTGCTGCCGCCTCTTCCGGCCAAAATCCTCTCTTGCCGCGCTCTTACAGGCGGATCCGCTACGTGCAGCCAATCGGAAGAGGGCCTGCGCCTCTTCGTCGAGCCCTCTGCCCGTGTTGCGCCGGACACACTGATTGAGCTTGTGCTGGACCGCGACGCGGAAACCCTCGAGCCTCTCTCGGCGCCCTCTCGAAGCCTCTCGGTCGGGAAGCCAGCCACCGCCAGCAATGTCTATCAGGGGATGACCTGGGGCTTCGGGCCCCAGGCCGCCGTGGATGGCAATCTCTCCTCCCGCTGGGCGACTGACTCTGGCACCCTTTCTGCCTGGCTTGAAGTGGATCTCGGCGCGCCCCTGACCTGCGGGAAGGCCCGGCTCCTCGAGGCGGCGCCTTATGATGGGCGGGTGAAGCGCTTCCGCCTGCTTTACCGAAATGCCCCCGAAGAAGCCTGGCAAGTGGCTCTCGAAGGGACAGAGCTGCCAAAAACTGCCATCACTTTCACGCCTTTTACCGCTCGCTATGTCAGGCTTGATTTACCCGAAGCCATCGAAGGCCCAACTATTGCCGATTTTAGCCTTTATCCGCCCTCTGAGGTGACCGACTGATGCCCGTCTTTATTGTGCTTGTTATGCTGTTAGTGTTTACCGCACTTGCTGGCGCCTTCCCCCTTGCGCGCGATGGCCAGCCTGCCGCCACCATCGTGCTTGCCGAGAGGCCAACTCTCTCGGCCCAGTTCGCCGCGGAGGAACTGGTGCGCCATATCAAAGCTGTAACTGGCGCCACACTGCCGATTGTGACCGACCGGCAGCCGCTCGAAGGCCCCGCCATCTTCGTTGGGGAGTCTCTTGCAACCCAGGCGATGGGGCTTCACAGTAGCGATTTTGATGACCAGGAATATCTCATCCAGTGCAGACCGGATCGTCTTCTGCTTCTGGGGAAGGACGACCGGCGCAAGGTAACAGCCGAAGGGCCTCTGCCCTCTTTTGAGGAAGAGGGCGCCTTTGGCGGCGCGGCGTCTTTCGATGGCAACCAGTGTCTTGGCGTCGAGCCAGTTCGCTTTGATGATGAGCAAGGCACTTTCGAGCTTTGGGCCTGGCTGCCAGAGGCCTCCGAGCGCGATGAGACCTTCCTCCGGATGGATGGCACTGGCCCCTGGACCTATCACATCCTCCAGCAACTTGCGGGCTCGATGCAAGTGACATACTGGACCTACGATGGCCAAAATCGTTATGTGGTGGAATCGAGCGAGCTTGCTCCCGGCTGGCATTACATCGCGGCTACTTATGATGCCGAAAAAGAGCAGATGGAACTCTATATTGATGGCCTGAGTCAGGGCACGGCCCCCTTCCATAAGACTACTTGTGCTGGCACGGTGATGGGCCTGGGCTCGATGGCTGATGCGGGCGGGTCGCCTTTAGGCAACAGTTTTAGTGGCCTCCTGGATGAGGTGCGCTATTCGACCGAGGTGCTGCCCATCAGTCCCTCTCGTATGGAAGCAAAGCCTCCGGTAGGGCCTTCCTGCGCCCTCTCTTTCTCTTTTGATGAGGCAAGTGGCACTTTTGTAGAGGCAATCTCGGGCGCCTCGGTGAATCGCCTTCCCGAACTTTTCGGGTTGAACGGCACACTTTACGCCGTCTATGATTTTCTGGAGCGAGCCTGCGGGGTGCGCTGGTACGCGCCCACCGACCTTGGCCTGGTCGCGCCGAAGCAGCCTACGCTTGACGTGGCGGAATTCGAGCGGCGGCATAAGCCTGCGATGCAGTATCGCTGGATTACCCCTACCGCTCTCTATATGCCCGGCCCGCCCGATGCCCTCTCGGCGCGCGAAGTGCAGCTCTGGAAGCTGCGTATGCGCATCGGAGGGCGCTATTTCTGGGTCTGCCATAGCTTCGGCCATTGGCCCCAACAGTTTCTGGCTGAGCATCCAGAGTGGTTCGCGCAAGGCTATGAGCATCCCAGCCAGCCCTGCTACACCAATCCAGGCGCGCTTGACCAGATAACTCGCGAGGCGGAGGCCTGGTTCGACCGAGAGGGCAATCCTGCCTCCTGGGATCCGCGCGATGTGTTCGGGATCGTGCCTTCCGATGATGCCAACTGGTGTCAGTGCGATGCGTGCAAAGCGCTGAGAGATGACCCTGAGCCTGGCAACCAGCAGTTTAATAATCGTCAGGCCAGCCGCTATGTATGGGGCTGCGTCAATGAGGTGGCGCGCCGTGTTCAGGCCAGCCATCCCGATGAGTGGATTGGCGCCCTTGCCTATTGGGAATATGCCTACTGGCCTGAAGGGTTTGACCTTGAACCCAATGTCTGGGTGCAGACCTGCCTGCACACCCGCAACTGGTGGAGCCCTTCGATGGAGGCCAATGACCGCCGGGTGCTCTCCGAATGGCGCGAAAATCGCCCTGGCAAGCCTCTTTATGTCTGGCTTTACTACAACTTCCCCGCCCTCAACGCCCAGTCTGAGGATTTCGGCTATTTCCCAGGCTTCAATGGCCATCAGGTGGTCGAACAGATGGCCCTCTACAGGGAAAAGGACGTCACCGGTATCTTTATGGAGCACTCCAGCGAGTTCGGTCAGAGCTTCCTGATGGACCAGGTCGAGTTCTATGTCAGCCTGAAGCTGGCTGATGACCCGACCCTGGATGGAAAGGCGCTGATTGACGAGTTCTTCCGCCTTTACTATGGCGCCGCAGCGAAGCCAATGCAAGCGCTTTATGAACGCCATCGAGGACGTTTATACCGATCCGGACAACTATCCTGATGAGGTGCGCGCGACCAACAAGCATTATCACCAGAGCGAAGAGTTCGCCTGGGTTTATCTCGGCACGCCCGAGCGGATGGCCGATTATGCCGTTTTGATGGAGCAAGCCAGGGCTTCGGCCTCGACGCCGCTTGAGCAAGCGCGCGTTGCCGCCTTCGATGAGGGCATCTGGCAGCAGATGGTCGAAGGAAGGGCGAAATGGGAAGAGAAGAAAGAGGCAAAAGCCCGGCCCGCGCCAGAAGCTGTAGTTCCTGCCACCAAGCCAGCCGGAGGCGACCCGGATGGCGTGGCTTTCTCTTCTGCAATCGAGCTTGCGCCCTGGTACACCCTCGGGGGGCTGGACACCGAGCGCCAGGTCACGGCGCGCGCGCTGCACGATGGCGAATATCTCTACCTCCAGCTTGAGGAAGCAGTCGAACTCGCGAGGCTGAAAGAGGGCCCAAGAGTCTGGGACGGCGATGATTTTGAGATATTCCTGGCGACCGAGAAGACAGGTCCGGTGCTCCAGGTGATTGTAGGCCCGACCGGGGCGCTGACGGCGGCGCTGAACAACCCAAATCCCCTCGGGGCCAAAACGGCGACTCGAGCGAGTCTAGCGGCTTCCGACGCGGCCAACTGGCGCGTGAGGTTGGCAATCCCGCTAGCTGAAGTGCCTGGATTCAAGTCCGACTCGACGCGCGACCTGTGGGCCAACTGCTGCAGGGCCAGCTCAGGCGCAAGCGCCCTGCTTGCCTGGAGCCCCACCCATGTTGGGCGTTTCTGCGAGCCAGCGAAATTCGGCAGATTGACGCTGGAGGGCGACTAGGAGATGCATCCCGCGCTTCTTGAAGCTGAAAGTCGCGTTCGCGCGCGTTGCCAGCAGGACGACCGGTGCCTCGCCTATTATATGATTGGCTCCGATGGCGCTGGCACGGCGGATGAATGGTCAGACCTCGACCTGGCAATCATGACCACCGATGAGGGATATGAAGCCTATGTCGAAGAATTGCGAGACTTGGTAGAAGAATGCTTCGGCCCCATCGTGGCGTGGCTTACCGAAGGCCCGACCGACTTCGGCTGCAACTATGCCTTCCTCTTTCGCCACGCGGAGGAACTGCTGCTGACTGACCTCTACGTCGGCCGTGAGGGCGCCCCCTACACGCCGCGTCCGACCGCCGTCCTCTTCGACAAGACTGGCCGGCTGCTTGCCCAACTGGAAGAGGCACCCCCCTCCCCCGCCGCGCCTGCCAACCTGGAGTGGACCCTCGTCAACTGGTGGGTCTATTGCTATCTGAATGGCAAATATTGGAAGCGCGGCGACCTGTGGAAGCTGCTTTACGTGCAGCAGGTGCTCTTCTCCACCCACTTTGAGGTGCTGAAAGCCCTCTACCCCGACAAGCAGTGGGTTTGGCCGGCGCGCGACCTCCACCAACTGCCGCCCGAGCAGGAGCAGCGCTATCTGGCCTACTTCCCCGCCGCCAGTTTCGAGGCCATAAGCGCCTCTCTCCTCGCCGAGCTGGACCTTTTCAGCGAGGATGCACGCGCCGCCTGCGCAAAACACGGCCTCCCCTATCCCCTTGAGATGGAGGAGGCCGTCAGAAAGCACCTGGACCTGATGGTGTTTGGCCTCTAGCCGAGTGGCACCACCGTTATCGTGCGGGCAGGCAGCCTCAATATCTGCTTCATCCGCGCAGGACGCGGTGTCCCCTCTGGGAAGTCGCTTTCGCGATATTCGATGGGGTATTCCAGGTTCTCCGCAGCGGTATTGAAGTACAACAGATAGCCCTCGAAGCGCGAAACCAGCACTCGGTCGACGCCTGCATCCAGCACTGGGGCATTCCACTCCGGATGGCCAACTTGCGCGCCGGCCTCTTCGCTAAGGGTCTTCACAAGCTCTGCCCTTTGGCGCTCGGAGAGGGTTGTCGCATCCAGCGTAAGCACCAGCCCCTCGCCCAGCTTGACCGCGCCTTGCTGCCAGAGTGGCGCGGTGTCCCAGTAGAGGTTCACCTTCGGGAAAGGCGCCAGTTCAGCCTCGGTCGCGTCCAATTCGCGCACGTTAATCTTGCCCACATACACGGTCAGCTCGCGGCCATCGGGGCTGCCCTCCTGTCGCTGGGAAGGAATCCACGCTGGCCCTTCCAGTCGCAAGGTATGGAAAGCGATTTCCTCACTGGGCGGAGTTGTGATAGTCCATTCCCAGGCAGCCTGCGTGTTCGGTACAGCTTCGACAGTCTGCCCTTCAAGTGTCATCCGCTGAGGTAAAGCCCATTCTGGTACCCAGCCTGTAAGAGTGATGCGGTAGGTCTTCCCTCCCGCCAGAGGCAGACTGATGCCCGCCCCGGGGGCCGCCCAGCGCGCGCCAGGCTCGGGGTTGTGCCACAGCCCGGTCAGCGCCGCCTCGTCGGTGTTCGGGTCGACGGTATAAGCTGCGGGCAAATCTCCGGTCAGCTCAACCTGCAAGCCAGAGGCCGCAATCGGTGGAGTCTCAGGCGCCTGGGCCTCCCATAAAGCAGTCTCGCCCTCGAGGGTCTGGGCGGGCCGGGCTTGCAGCACAACAAGCACTCCCCCCGCTTTGACCCATTCCTGCACGGCAAGCCAGGCGGCCTCATCCAGGAAATCCGCCCCCGCAAGCACCAGAGTCCGGAGTTCCCAGTTTGGTCAGCGCGCCATCCAGGAGGAGCCGGTCGTCTACCACTTCATAGACCAGGCAATCGCGCAGCGGATCGGAAAGCGCCAGCGTCGCGCCGCTCCAGGGCTGGTCGGGATGCAGCCAGTGTTCCAGCGTCGGATGCCAGAGGGCCACCGGCGTAATCGCAGCCTTCCCCGTAAAAAGCTCGCGATAGGTTTCGAAGTAATCGCGCGCGCGGTCCATATTCCCAAGATAGTCGAACCAGGTCTCGACCCCGTTAACGAGGTCCATATGAAGCCTGTTGAGCTGCCTGTCGCGAGGCACGTCGGAGGGCGGTTCAGTATAGTAAGGCACGCCGTAGAACTTGCAGGCGGTGCTGACTCGGCGGGTCGGGAAATAGCCGACATCGCCAGGCGTCTGCGCCGAGATGCCAAGCTTTGCCATCTCAGCGACGTGACGCCCCTCGTCATTGCCCGCCTTTAGCGGCTCCTGCGCATAGCCCAGACTGGCGACAATCTCCTTGCCCGGGAAATGGCGCTGCACGATGGTGGTCGTCTTGCGCAGCGTCTCGCTCCAGGCCTGGTTATACCAATCGGCGAAATCCACCCAATAGCGCCTGGCTTCGACCGAATCGTAGAGCTTCGGCTGGACGGTCAGCGGCTCGGGAGGCACTAGTTCCTCTGCCTGGGCAAAGCTCGTGCCCCAGGCGGTGTTGAGCGCCGCCAGGCTGCCATATTTGGCAAGCTGTTTCGCACGGAAATCCGCCAGCGCGTAGTCATCGCCGCACCAGTAGCCAGGTTTGGCGGTAGGTTGGGGCCGCAGCCAATGGGTCATCCCGAAGCAATACCCCAACTCGCCATATTCCGAGGGCATCGCAAGCCGGATAAAACTGATCTGCCCCTCGAGCGCCGTGCTGAGCCGAGAGTAATACCGGTCGTAGACTCCTTCCAGATCAGGCGACCAGAGCGAAAGCTGGGGGATCGTTTCGCCGGTCTCGAGGTTCTTGTACGGCACAAAGACCGGCGATTCGGCATACCAGTTGGGCGGGAAATGCAGCCAGCAGAAGGGCACATAGCCCAGCCCGTTGTCGATTATCTTGCGCGCGCCGTTCTGGTAGAGATGCCCAGCGCCATTGACCTTCTTCAGGCTCTGCGTAGACCCAGCACTGATACTCGCACCAGTCGTCCTGGCCATTGCGAAGTATCTGATCAAGCTGCCCCTGGCCCACCTCGCACCAGTCAGGCGGAGTCATGAGAGATGCCCTTCCAGTAGTCGATGAAGGTCTGCACGCCCGTCTGGCCCGAGTAGAAGCGTATAGGCATATCGCCAAGCGGCGGGAAAGGCGTTTCCTGTGCGCAACCCACTAACGCGATGCCCAGCAGTAAACCCGCGATCATCAAACCTGTCATCGTCCTCATCCTCGTGCCTCCAGTGCGATATCCCAAACCCCAAGCCTGCCGGGGTGCCAGGCGTTGGTGTTTCGGGGCTTCAGCCCTGAAACCAACGCCCCGGAGCTACACGGGTTTCGGCACTGAAGTACCGAAACAGCTGTTGAGGCGGTCCAGTGGCAGCTGCGTGAGCGTTTGGCTCTGAAGACCGACACCCGCTGTAGTCCAGTCCAGCCGCCTTAAGCCTCGAGTACCAGCACCCAGTCGTGGACGCAAGGCGCTTTGGGAGGTTTCCAGTTGCCTTCGGCATCGCCCTCGGCCTCACCGAGTTCGGTCACATCGCCGGTGCGAGTGTCCCAGTACCAGGCCTTGTACACCACGCCAGGCTCCAGCTTGGCTATAAGCGGCGGCTCCCAGTTGAAGGGCAGATAAACAACCCGGACACGCCCAGGAATACCAACCGCGGTCGAGGCGTTCCACGCCGCCTGGGAGGTGTCAGGCACCAGCCACTCCGGATGGCGCTCGAATTCCCAAAAGGGGAACCTGCGCCAAAGCTGCGCGCCAAGCCCCACCTGACGTGAGCCCGGTAGCTGGGCTGCTTCCTGCCAGGGGGTATCCCCCCAGGAGTTGCCGTGCGGCGAGGCCCCGTAAGGCTTGCCTGGCGCGTTGAGCTGCCAGATGCCATTGGCCCCGTAGGTGAAGCCAGCCGCCCCGTTGATAGTTGTGTGCCAGAAGTCCAGCCGCTGGATGTTCTCGAAGCTGCGCCCGAGGATGCCTTCGTAGTTGACCTCGGAGTTCACCACCGGCTTGCGCGGCTCTCGCTCGAAGGCCTTGCGCGTCATATCGATGGTCGGCGCGACGGTGTCCATATCGCCATGGCCGGTCTGGAGCATCTCGAAATCCATCGCTGTATCGTCCGCGACCTCGTGCCGCCCGAAGCCCATCGGGTGGATGGAGAGGGGATTATGGAAGGGATCAGTCGCCTTGAGGTAGCCCATCACTTCCGTCCAGCCATCCCGCTGCTCTTCCGATGGCTTGGGGAAGCCCTCGACCAGATACCACGGCATCATACTCTCGCCGCACACGCACCAGGCGACCGGATAAGCCGAATACCGGGCTATTAGATAACGCCAAAAACGCTTTATCTTCGGCACACCTATGAAGGGCAGATAATAGCCCCACATCCCCACGATAAGCGGCATCAGCCCGACACTCACCAGGTGCGCCAGCTTGAGGTCGGCCAGCTCGTAGTAATCGGGATTTATAGAGGCGAATTCCTCTGTGAAAGGATAACCTGCCTCGTTGAAGTTGCGCTCATCGAAGGGCGGCATATCGGGATACGGCCCGCCGACTATCTGCACCACGCTGAAGCCTTTCTCCACGCGGTCAGCGGCTAACTCCTTGAAGCCTTTCGGCCAGTCCAGCCGCGCCGAGAGGCCCATCCACCAGGTGTCACCGAGCCAAAAGAAGGGCGTGCCATCTTCGTGCTCGAAATGACGCTTGTCCTCGGCCACGAGCAACCGGCCGTGCAGGCCGAAATAGCCTTCGCCAAGCCGCGGTAGCACCTCTACCTCGCCCTTCTGGGCGTGCAGTCCCGAGTTGGTCGTATCGGAGCAGACCGTACGCCAGGCATAAAGACCTGGCTCTCTGGCCGAGAAGCGCACCGACCATTTTTCGCCGCCACGCCAAAAGCCAGGCATCGCAAACTCGGCGCCATCGGGGCCGGTGAAGATAACATCAAGTTCCACCTCATTGTAGGGGTCAGTGGAGTTGACTGTTGAGGCGAAATTCCATTCTGTGACCTGGTTGCGAGCTACCTTGTACATTCGGCTTTCCTCCTGATGGCAAGCAAAGAGCGACCCACCGAAGTGAGTCGCTCTCAATTTGGCTAGTCGGGCTGGTTATCCTGCCGTTATTTGACGCAACCTGCGCCTTTCAGCCAGGCGATGCTGTGAGCGGCGCTGGCGATCGAAGGGATCTTCCAGCTATCCTGCTCGACGATTATCCATTCGGCGCCGATTTCCTTTGCCGTCTCCAGCACTCCACAAATATCAATTGTGCCGTTACCGACCTCGGTAAAATCGCCGGCCTCGTCCATATCCTTCAGGTGGATCTGAGGGAAGCGACCAGGATACTTTTTAAGATACGGCACGGGGTCTACGCCGCCCTTCTTCAGCCAGAAAACATCAGGCTCGCCTTTCACAGTCTCGGCGCAGGTGCCTTCGTAGAGGATATCCAGCGCGTATTTGCCGTCAATCTCGGCAAGCTCCTGAGAGTGGTTGTGATAGGTGAAGGCGATGCCCTTGCTCTTCGCAACCTTGGCAACTTCCTTCACGCGCTCGATTATGGGCAGCCAGTTGCTGGCTACATCACCCGCGAGGCTGGTTGTGACGTATTTCACGCCAAGGGCCTCGACATAAGCGTAAAGCTGGCTATCGGGATTGCCAATCTCATCGAGGCCGGTATGGATGCCGCAAGCTACGACGCCAATCTCATCGAGGAAGCTCTTGAGCTCGCAAGGGGTCATCCCACCATAATTGCCTGCGAACTCGAAGCCTTTGTAACCCAGATAAGCCAGGGCCTTGCAGGTGGCCTTGAAGTCCTGCTCGCACACATCGCGCACGGTGTAAAGCTGAATACCAATCGGCAGATTTCCAGAACAACAGCAGCAACAGTCTCCCATCGGGTAGTGCCTCCCGTTACGGTTATTTGGCGGCGCATCGCGCCGGTCTTGCAGGGGATTATACGGCTAGCCGCGAGTTCCTGCCAGAGAAAAATCGTATTCTTGGGTCTTTATCAAAGCTACTCATAAGTATTTACAACTACCAGAGGGGTGGCGCTGAATAGACAAGATAGGCAGCCCCCAGCACCAATAGTATTCCGCAGGCCGCTCGCAAGCCAAGAGCCGTCTTCGACTTGCTATTCCAGTCAACCAGTTTCTGCACCAATACCACCGAGCTGCCCACTGCAACCAGCACCAGGCAATGCCCGAGGGCAAACGCCAGTGTGAGCAGAGCGCCCCTGGCAAGACTGACTGCGCCTGCCTTTGCCGATAAAGCGAGCACCGGTGCCAGATAAGCGAAGGTACAGGGGCCAAGGGCAGCGCCAAAGAAGAGGCCCAAAATCAGAGCGCCAAGCGCCCCGGTGAGTTTCAGCCTGGTCGGTATCGTTTGTCCCCATTCCAGTGGGATAACCCCGAGCAGGTGCAGACCGACTGCTACCAGTACGAGTGCGGCTGCATAATTGACAAGCCCGCCAACGTCGCCGGCCAGCCTGCCGAGAGCCGCGCAAATCATTCCCAGCAAGCCAAGCACGATAAAGTTACCCAGGCCAAACAGGGCAGAAAGCCCAACCGCGCGCTTTGTGGTCAGTTGCTGCTGTCCCGCCAGAAAAGCCACCAGCAGGGGGAGGCTGGCCAGATGGCAGGGACTAAGCACCACGCTGAGCAAGCCCCAGAGCAGCGAAGCACCAAGAGCCAGGCCCAGGGAACCTTCGACCGCCGCGGTCAGTGTGGCGAAAAGCTCTCCCACTACTTATTCAACCTCTGAGGCTGTAGCAGCTTTTACGAGTCCCAATTCTTCCAGCTTGGTGATGATCTCGTCTTCTGCCCAGAAGCCTTTATGACGGAAGACTTCCTTGCCTTCTGAATCAATCAATATCTGGGTCGGGATAACCTGGATATCATACTCGCTAGCCGCCTCGTGATTCTCATTCACGTTGATAAAGCGCACTATAAGAGCTTCTCCATAACGGGCGCGCAGTGAGTCCATCACAGGTACCATCTGCTTGCAGGGGATGCAGGTCGTCGAACCCAGATCAATGAACATCGGCGTCAGGCTGGAAGCGCTGGAATCATCTGCCTCACTTGCGGCCTGGGGCGCTTCAAGGGGGGGAGGTTGCACAACAACCGGCTCGGGCTGTGAGGAGCGGTTGCCCTGCTTCAAAGCCAGGGCTGCTGCAAGGATGCCTAGCACCAGAATAACGATAATCAGTTTGCTTGATTTACCCATCAGTGTACCTCGGTTTTATTGAGTTCGCTCAGCCTGTCTGAAACTGCCCCTGCAATCAGTGCGCCTTCCTTCTGGCGTGTATCGGGACAAACCAGGTGGCGTGTATCGGGAGCTTGCTCCCGATACCAGGCCCCTCTGAGCACAAAGGCTGGGTGGGTCTCAGACCCGCCCCTACATCGAGCCGATGGCCAAAAGGAAGGTTTTGGGAGCAGACTCCCGAACACCTGAAAGCGAAAGGCAAGGGCGGGCTTGCGCCCGCCAATTTATTGGTAAAGCTTAAGGCGAAAATCGCGGGGGCATCGCCCCCACACCCCCACTAGTTGGTCTGCTCTGCAATCCATTCCTTTACCTGAGCCTGCGTTGGGATCTTGCCAGCCAACACGACCTTACCGTCCACCGCTACAGCCGGTGTACTCATAATCCCGGCCTTCACAATCTCGGCGATGTCTTCGACTTTCTGTATGTCCAGGGCAATACCCAACTCGGATGCTGTATCAATTACCACCTGAAAAGTCTGCTTGCAGCGGGGACAGCCTGTCCCGTAGATACGTACTTCTTTTGCCATATTGGCCTCCTACATAACAATATTGAACAGATATCCTACAATCAGAATGCCGCAACCAACGATGGCAGCGAAAACAACAATCAGTTTGGCTTTCAGCACCTTGCGCAGAATCAGGAATTCAGGCAGCGAGAGCGCAATTACTGCCATCATAAAAGCCAGTACCGTGCCCAGCGCTGCGCCTTTCCCAAGCAGCGCCTCGACGATGGGGATAATCCCCGCCGCGTTGGAATACATCGGGATGCCGATGAGGACTGCCAGTGGCACCGACCACCAGGCGTCTTTGCCCATTATCGATGCCAGAAAGTCCTCCGGAACCCAGCCGTGGATGCCAGCGCCTACCGCAATCCCTGCCAGGATATAGGGCCAGACTTTGCCCACTATTTCGCGGACCGCCTCTAGCCCCTTATCGAACCGCTCGGGCCAGGCAAGCTTCTCTTCAAGCCCGCCTTCGCCCAGTTCGGTCGCATAGACCCACTCTTCAACCCAGCCTTCCAGCTTCAGCCGACCGATAACCCAGCCAGCCAGCATCGCAAGCGTCAGACCAAAGCCCAGGTAAAGCCCGGCCACCTTCCATCCAAACAGCGCAAACAGCAGCGCCAGGGCTACCTCGTTAACCATCGGGGCCGAGATAAGGAAGCTGAAGGTGACCCCAAGCGGTACTCCACTGGTCACAAACCCGATAAAAAGGGGTATCGCAGAACAGGTGCAGAAGGGCGTCGCGATGCCAAGCAGCGAGGCAAGCACATTGCCGGTCCATTCGGCGCGTCCAGCCAGCAGCCGTCGGGTGCGTTCGGGTGAGAAGAAACTGCGCAGGATGCCGACGAAGAAGACGATAAGCGTCAGCAGCAGCAGCACTTTCGGCACATCGTAGCAGAAGAAGGCGACCGCCTCGCCCAGGTGAGACTTTGGTTCCAGCTTGAGCAGTCCAAAAGCAACCCAGTCGGCTGCATCTTTTAGTTCACGATATAAGATGACCCACAGTGCCAGAGTAGCGACAAGCCCTGTTAGCCAGAGGCGAAGCGAGGCGCCACTGTTAACTGGCTCAGGTGTCTCGCAAGCACAGGATTGCTCAGTCGGCTCGAGGGTAGTCATCAGGTTACACTCTCCGCGGTCAGAGGGTCTTGCTTAGCGAAGAACCGCTTCTTCGCCCACAGCGCCACATATACCAGCCCTATGAGCGCCGGCACCTCAATCAGTGGCCCGACGACCGCCGCCAGTGCCTGGCCCGAGCTGATGCCGAACAACCCAACCGCCACGGCGATGGCCAGCTCGAAGTTGTTGCCTGCGGCAGTGAAGGCGATGGAGGTCGTGTCCTCATAGTTGCAACCCGAAGCTTTGGCCAGCAGGAAGGCCAGGCTCCACATCAACGCAAAGTAGGTAACCAGCGGCAGAGCAATGCGCACGACATCAAGAGGCAGTTCGATTATCTTTTCGCCCTGCATCGAGAACATAAGCACGATGGTGTAGAGCAGTCCAACAAGCGCCGTAGGCCCGAGTTTCGGCATCAACACGTTGTCATACCAGTCGAGCCCGCGCCGTTTGACCATTATTTTGCGCGTCAGATACCCCGCGACCAGGGGGATACCCAGGAAGACCAATACGCTCTTGGCTATCTGCCACATCGAAACCTCGAAGGCAGCGCTATCTGCGCCAAGCCAGCGGGGCACGACAGTGATGAAGAAGTAGCCCAGCAGCGAATACATCGCTACCTGGAAGACCGAGTTGATGGCCACCAGCACCGCCGCAAGCTCATTGCTGCCGCGCGCCAGCATATTCCATACCAGCACCATCGCAATGCAGCGCGCAAGCCCGACGAGGATGAGTCCAGTGCGATATTCGGGCAGGTCGGGCAGCATCAACCACGCCAGCGTGAACATCAATACAGGACCGAGAATCCAGTTGAGGAAGAGCGACAGGCCGAAACTCTTTGGGTGACCGGCGAGCTGACCAATCTTCTCATACCGCACTTTGGCAAGCACCGGATACATCATCCACAGCAGGCCAATCGCTATTGGGACCGAGACATCAGCCAGCTTCACACTGTCGAGCGCAGAGCCGAGTCCAGGGAAGACCTTCCCCAGTCCGACTCCCAGTGCCATAGCCGCGAAAATCCACAGTGGAAGGTATCTGTCCAGCCAGGAAAGGTTCTTGTATACACTTGTGCCCACAGTTACCACTTGCCTCGCAACATATATGCGCTACTACGCATATGTATATATGCGCATATACGCATATTGTCAAGAGGGCAAGGTTATTTCGCGCAGCGGAAGTTGATCGAGGCGAGGCGTTCGCGGGCGCGAACGACCTGGGGAGAGACCTCCCAGACGCCGGCGAGGGCTTCCAGCGCTGGCCGCCAGCGCCTGTCGGCCTCGTCTGTGAGGCGATAAATCGCGAAGGTACCATCCTTCTCATCCTGCACCAGGCCGGCTTCGCGCAGTACAGACAGGTGGCGCGAGATTTTGTATTGCGGCTCTTCGAGGGCGCCCACCAGCTCGCACACGCAGCACGGCCGTACCAGCAGCAGGCGGATAATCCGCAGTCTGGTAGCATCGGCCAGCGCCTGGTGTAGTCCGGTAAGCTCCTCGAGGCTGGGCGTTTTCATACCGAGAGTATCGCTGAGAAATTGTTGAAGGTCAACTTTGGAAGGTTTTGGGAGCAGACTCCCGAAACACGTGAAGGCAAAAGGCAAGGGCGGGCTTGCACCCGCCTTTATAAAGGAAAATCTAAAGGCAAAAAACCAGGACAGAAGACGTGGGGGTATTACCCCGCACCCCCCATACTGGGCCTGCGGCGCGAAGCGAATCCGGGAGTGCAGAGGGGCCTCTGGTATTTGTGGTGATGAAGATGGCAGATGGTATCCAGCTCGGTGTGTTTTTAGGCCTTTCGGCCCTCTTCCTGTTCGGCGTGGCAAGCGCCGATGTGCGCACCTTCACGACCGGTGGCCTGACCATATCGCATAACAACGCCGATGAGGGGCTTTATTTCGCCACCTCGCCCGATCAGGTCGCGTATAACGTTCAAATCATCCGCACCGAGCACGACACCTACTACACCATCGCCCACACCGAGCCGCGCAAGCCCGCCGAGTTGCACTATCCCGGCGATGCCATCAAGACCGCCTTTGCCTCAGGCCCTTTCACCTACACGATGCCGCCGAACCTTGACTATCGCCTTTATGGCACCCCGACAGATACCGAATCGCTCCTCTACAGCCCCGAAGCCCACGGCATACTGGGCTGGGGCGGCACTGGCAATCCGATGGTCGTGAAAGGGAAGCCTGGGGATGACTACTTTTATGCTTTCTTCCTGGCAGTCGCTGACGATGACCGTGACCGAGAACTCGAGGAACCCGACTTCCGCCACTATATTTGCCAGGCGCGCACGCTGGATATGCTCCACTGGGAGCTACGCACCGAGGTGGACGGCCAGTTCGACCTGGAAGCCCTTCAACGATGAGGTGCCAATCGAGTGGCGCCGACCGCGCCCAGTCGAGGACGTGGACGGCAATCCAATCCGGGGTCTGCGCGGCACCTGATTTCGAGCGGTACGCAAGGGCTGATAGGCTCCATCTGTCGCGTGAGCGACCTCTATTACTTCTTCTACACGGACGTCGCGCCCGATGGCACCTCGGCCCTCTACTACCGCACCTGCCCCGACCTGACGCTCGAGAGAGGCTGGTCGGCCGCGGTCAAGCTTTCAGGCGACCTGATGGTCGGCACGCTCATCCGCGTCGCCAAGGCTCACGCTCTGGATCGCTGGGTTGTCCTCTACAACGGCTACAAGCGGCGCCCGGACGGGACTCTGGCGCAGGATCTCTTCCTGCAATACACCGAGAATCTGGACCTCACTGGCCCAGGCAGCCTCTCGGAGCTAACCTATTTCGACGAGTTCGTCGAGGCCGGCAAGTATCGCCACGGCCTCAGCAAACATTATCTGGGCCTGACCAGCGGCACGGGAGTCTTCGCGCAGCATTACTTCCTGACCGACGAATACGGCAACCTCACCGTGCCTGATTGTGAAGCGCAGGACTCAAGCCGCGGTGGGTTGCTGACCTGGGCCGCCCTCACGCGCAGTGTCTACGGCGATGACGTCTACCGTGCCGGCTGGGATGTCACCCAATAGCCATAAAAACCATAAGCCAGATCGGCGAAGCCACTAGTGGGGGTGCAGGGGGTATTACCCCCTGTGACTTTCAGAGCTTATCGCGTAACCATACAGGAGCCGGTTGCCCTCCCAGATCGGGGCAGCAGGTTGGAGCCTGCCCTTCCCCACTGGGAACTCGACACGAGCGCTCTCAGCCCGCAGGAGGGCAAGCTCAAGATCCTCTGCAACAAACACCGGCCGCCGCATACTGCCCTTCACCTCGGCGAAACGCAGATTCTGCATCTCGGCAACCTGCAGGGTTACAGCCTTGCCAGTTGGAAGCGCCGGCTTCATCTACAACTTCCACATACGGCTTGCCCTGGAATCGCATTACGCGGAAGAGGGGCTCCAGTTCGTTTGGCTGCAAGCCCAATCCGGCAGCGAGATCCGCCAGGACGACCTCTTCCGGCCTTGCCTGAAGCAGGAGCTGTGGGCCTTCGACATACTGCTTCAGACCCGCGTTCGCACTGGTGGATATACCGGAGATGGCCTGTGGCGCGGGCCACGCGCAGAGCACGGTCGAAGGCCGCCTGGGCCGTCTCGAACTTGCCCGCAAGGCCCCACACCTGCCCAAGGCGATGGTGGTCGTAGGCCAGCCGGTAGTTGTAACGCCCCTCGGAACGTTTCTCTAGCGACTCCATAAAATAGCGCTCTGCCAGCCCCAACAATTTCTTTTCTGGTTCTGCGAGTTCAAGATACAGGATACCAAGATGGTGTGCAGCAGACTGCTGCTGCCAATAGTTGGAGCAGTCTTCGCGCACCTCTTGCAGCACTTTGCGCGCTTCGTCATAACGTCGGGCACGGCGCAGCAAGATGCCCTGATGGTAGAGCGCCCACCAGCACTCTGACGCCGATCTGTCGCTGGCCAAAGGCAGGTTCTCACGGAGCTCTTGAATACGTTCCAATCCCTCTTCCACCCGGTCGAGATGCTCCAGCACCATTGCCCCTTTAATCATTCCGGCGCAATATTCCTTTGGCGTGTCATCACGAGCCAGGTCGCGCAGCTTGTCGAAGACGGCAAGCGCCTCCTCGAACTTGCACTCGTTATCGAGGGTCTCGCCCCAGAAGTGTAACAACGAAAAGCTTTCGCAACTGGAAAACGCTGTATATAGAGCCTCAGGCCAGCTGTCAGAGAGACCGAAATGCTCTACCAGGGCGCCTCCAAGTCTTATCCTGAAGCCAGGGCCATCCAGCTCTGTCCAGACTGCCATCAGCGCGTCAGCAACCTCTCGCGTGAACAAGCCAGCCTGGGCCAGTCCACGCAGATCGAAAATCAAATTGGAAAACTGCTCTACATCACCTGTTGTTTCAGAATCACCGATCCCGGCACAGCGTTCTCTCAGGTAACGCTGATCTGTCATCAGGCTCAGCAGTCTCCTGGTATCACCCAGGGCAAGCAGATAGGCAGGCAAGTGGGCGGGAGCGGGTGCCTGCCCTGTGTGCCAGGCCTCCTCTTCCACGTTCGCAAGCCTCAACAGGCCAGCTTCGATATCCACCCAGAAGCGCCCAGCAGCCTGTTCATCTGTCAACCATTCGGCGAACGAACGATGGAAAGGCTGGAATCCTGCCGCAGTCTCGAGAAGCAGGGCACCGACGGCTCGCCTGAAGGCAGTAACGTTTTACGAGGCCAACCAAGTAGTTGGCCAACTGGACACTGTCCAAAGGTTCTGAACGGCGGCAAGAATGAGTTCCAGGGCAGGTTGCCTATAGCTTCATACTGGGCCTGGTCGGGGAATTGTCTTTCGACATACGCAAGCAAAGCGATATCCATTCCGCGAGGAGTGTTCTGTACGAACTCGACCAGTTCCTCAGAAGTTGTGTCTTCTGGTAGTTTCAGGACATTACTCGCCCAGAGGAAGCTGCCTTCGGCTGCTTCGGCAAGCTCAGAGAGGACAACTCCCTCGTCTTTACCGAGGCGCACCTCGAAATAACGCTTCAGATCCGCCTGGGTATTCTTATCAGGCAGCAGCTCTATTGGCTCAACACACCCGGCAAGCCATTGTTTTACCTCGACATGGGGTCTGCTGCTGACTACGAAACGCAGCCAGGAGGGGAGCGAGTCCTGTTTCCTTGCCAGTAGAGAGGCCAGCTCGTTATTGCCCTGCCGGCTGGCTTCATCCAGCGCGTCAATCACTATTACACGCGACTCGTTAGTGTAGGTCGCCGGTTCGACACACGCTCCCCCGACTTTACCACCCTTCCAGGAGGGTAGACTTGGGGCGAAGGGTTGTACCAGCAACTGGTCAAATAGTGTTTCGGTATTACATTCATTTACAAGACTGGCTAGTTGCAAGCCTGCCAGATGGGCGCTGTAAAGAGGTTCCTGAGAAGCCAACTGGTATGCAAGAGACATAACACAGCGGTTGGGCTTGGACTTCAGGTCATCTCCCCATCTGCAAAAATGTATAGCTTTTACAGCTTCGCAAGTGCTTGCAATCCAGGCAAGGAAGGCGCTCTTGCCAGTGCCTGGCCCACCCGAAAGCCAGAAGATGCGCTCCTTGCTCTCCGCAAGCCATTCGTCCACTTTCTCTTCGAGCCAGGGACGCGCTACATAATTCTCAAGATGAGGAGCGAGATCTGCTTGATAGGGCAGTGGCTGGAGCACCTTGCGCAGGTTGCTGGTCTGGCTGGTCACAGCCGTCTGGGCAGAGCCTGGAGAGGCAGGTTCTTTCAAATGCAGGGCATCGCGCAATTGCTGCAAGGCTCGAGTGTATTCTTCCTGGCTTTCATCAGGCGGGAAACACTGCGACATATCAAGCCACTGGATATCACAAACGAGCAGAGGGGGCGTCACATCGCTGACGACTTTCACTGGTAGAATATGCACTTTCATATTGGATGCATATACAAGCTCTTTCAAACAGAAACTTGGCGGTTTTTTACAGACAGAATGGGGAGTCATCAGATAAACGACTCGTCCACCTTCTGAATCCTGGGCGACAATATCCAGCTCTGATTCCAACTGGATAGGCCATTCGAAGCCTACACGAAGCTGCTTGTCGTAAAAGACACGGTGCCCATCAGCACTCAGATCCTCGGCAAGTCGCTCTGTGAGTTTTGCATACTCGTCATGCCCATAACTGATGAAGATGGTGAGGTGAGAGGCTGGCTGGTTTGCTTCCATGAGTTCTCCCCCGAACCGATGTAGAAGCTGGTGGAGGGATTCGACAGTAAGAGGTGTGGCCCTGCTTTTCAAGGACGCTTCTCACAGGGGGAAACTCTTCTCATAAGTCGAAATCCAGAGCGCATCGTGAAGCAAGTCTCTGGGAGGAAGCCCTATGCCACTGCCGGAAAAGTTCGTTACGGAATTCGCTGGGCCTAACGCCGAGTATCGCCCCCAGCTTATGTGGTTCTGGGATGCGCCGCTTGAAGAAGAAGAGTTGCGCAGGCAGGTCAGAGGCTTTCACGAGCAAGGAATTGTCACTTTCTTTGTGCATCCGATGTTTGGCTTTCCGGTGGATTATCTGGGCGCGGAGATGCTTCAGGCGCTGGGCTGGGCGATTGATGAGGCCAAAAAGTACGATATGCGCTTCTGGATTTACGATGAATACAACTGGCCGAGCGGCGTGGCGGGTTGCTATGTCATCAAGGACCAGCTCGAGCGCAGGCAGCTTATCCTGGTGAAGTCGGAATGGAAGGCTGGCGAGGAGGCGCCCCAGCTCGAGGGACGGCTTGTCGGGCGCTATGAGAAGGAAGGCCAGATGACTGATTTCTGGGAGGTGCCTCAGGGGGGCGTCTGCCCCTTTGCGCAGTGGTCGCCCTTCTGCTGGGATCAGGAAGGCTATGCCGATATCTGCGATGCCGAGACGACCAAGGCCTTTCTTGATTACACCTTCGACAGGTATCAGGGCGCCTTTGGAGAGGACTTTGGCAAGACTCTGGGGGGCGTGTTTACCGATGAGGCCTCCTACTGCATCGCTGGCCCTTACGGGCAGTCGTATTCACCCATCGCGTGGAGCCACGGCTTCGGGGAAGAATTCCTGCGCCGGTATGGCTATGACATCACCACTCAGCTTGTCTCGCTTTTCGAGCAGGTCGGAGAGTGGCGCAAGGTCAGGCTGGACTACTGGCGCCTGCTGACCGACCTGCTTTCAATCAACTACTACAAGCAGTATGCGGAGCGCTGTGATGAGCTGGGCATCCAGCTCACCGGGCATGTCTCGGGCGAGGAGCACTTCCGCTGGCAACTGCTGATGTACGGCGACCCGTGGCTAACCCTCAAGTGGATGCATCAGCCGGGTATAGACAGCATATTTCCCCGGATGAACCACGATGCCGACTATTTTATGACCGCGGCCAAGATGGGCTCGGCGGTGCTGAGATACTCAGGACGCGAGCGACTGCTCTGTGAAACCTACACCGGCAGTGGTTGGGAACTAACTCCAGCCGATATGAAGCTGATTTGCGACAAGCTGGTGCTTGGCGGGGTCAACCTCATCCAGTATATGGGCGCGTACTACTCGGTTGCGGGGATGCGCAAAGTGCTGCTGACAGGCTATCCGCCCTCGCATAGTTTCCAGCAGGCCTGGTGGCCTTACTATCACCTGTTTGGTGATTATGTGGGACGTCTTTGCCACACGCTGGTGGCCACGAAGCCCACCGCCAAAATCGGCCTGGTCTACCCCACCTCGACCGCATATGTAGAATGGCAGGGCACCGCAGCCGATTTGTGGGGTGGAGCGGTCAGTCCCGAGCGCCTGGAGCGCTTCCAGCTTGTCTTCCACGCGCTTACGAACGTGCTGCTGGAGCTTGGCTTCGATTACGAGTATCTCTTCGAGGAAGTCTTCGCCCAGGGCCAGGTGGCCGAAGGCGTTTTGAAAGTCGCAAATGCCCAGTTCGACACCTTGATTGTGCCGGCTGCGACCGCTTTGCCCGCCGAGGTAGCCAGGCGCCTTGCCGAGTTTGCAGCAACCGGAGGCCAGGTGGTGTTCGTCAACTATCTGCCCGAGTGGGCTGATGGCGACAGCGAGGCGCTGGCGCTGGTAGAGGCCCTGACCGGCCAGCCCGGCGAGGCCGCCAACACCGAAGTGGACGCTCGCATCAACGCGGGCGCGGGCACCGAAATAAAAGAGAACGGCAAGTGTACCTGGCTTGTCTCGAGTGATATTGCCGTCGAAAACAGGCAACCCTTTGCCGAAGCGCTGAAGAGTATCCTCCCCGCTGGCAGCCTGGCCTTGCCAGCGTTGCCCGAGGGCGTGAGGGCTACCCGCAGGACCTTTGAGGGCGCGCCAGTGGTAATGGTCTACAACCTGGGCGATGAGGCGCGCGCGGTCGGGCTGACAGCAGACCTCAACGCGGCGCTTGACCCGGAAACTGGGGATTGCTTTGCCGTGTCCGGCAATATCGAGCTGGCTGCGAGGCAGTCGCTTGTGCTCACTCATCTTGGCGCTGCTCCAGAGCTTGAGGCCTGCGCGCCCAGCAAGTCGCTCGAGCTTGGCCAGGCGAAATTCGAGACCACTCAGCCCAACCTGTTTGCAGCTTCCTGGCGCTTCCGTAAAGAGGGCGAGGACTGGGTCGCGCTGGATGGGCACAAGACGCCTAATGAGCAACTGCTGGAGGGCGGCGAGGCTTACGAGTGCGCCTGGGAGTTCATCCTGGGCGATTTCGATGGGTCACTTGAGCTTGTAGTCGAAGAGCTGGGAGAGCCCTTCGAGCTGATTCTGAATGGCCAGCCTGTCACTGGGCCCCAGCGCTGTCATATCTGGGACTGGCTGAATCTCACGACCGACGTGACAGGGCTTGTAAAGCCCGGCGTGAACGAAGTGCGCTTTAGCAGTCGCGCGCCCGCGTGGAAGTGCATCCACCAACCCCCGCTGCTTGCGCTCAGGGGGCGCTTTGCGGTCGTTGATGGGGCGATTGCCAGCGAAACCGGGACCATCGAACCTGGCTCCTGGGCAGAGCAGGGCTATCCCCATTATGTCGGAACAGGCGCCTATACCTGGACTTTCGAGGCGCCCGAGGAGGCTGGGCGAGTCTTCCTCGAGACTGCCGAGGCTGCTGTGGTGGCCTCGGTAACCTTGAATGGCCAGCGCCTGGCGACCAGGCTGTGGGCGCCTTACCGCTTCGAACTGACCCAGGCGTTGCAGCCAGGCCAAAACACTCTGACCCTGGAAATCACCAGCACCTCGGTCAACCTGCTTGGCTGGAACGACCCGTGGAAGTTAATCCACTGGCAGTTTCCCAGTGGGCGCACCGAAGGCCAGCCGGCCGGTTTGCTTGCGCCGGTTCGGTTGCGATGGTGAGCAACGACGAAGGGTGCAGGGCTTTCCTCTTGTGGCTTACGTTAGCGCCGCCCCTGCGAATTGCCTCGCGGCACGGTATACTGGGAGGGATGCTATTGCGGGAGGCTACCTATGCCAGCTACGGATGCCGTACTTGCTTATCTGAAGGACATCAAAACCAGTTTCAAAGGCGATATCGCCACCGAGCACACCTATCGCCCGGCGCTCAAGAAGCTGCTGGACACTCTCAGTCCGCAACTTGTCGCGGTCAACGAGCCCCAGCATGGCCTGGCGGGCGCGCCTGACCTCGTTGTAACCTCCAAGCGCGGCAATCTGCCTGTGGGTTATGTGGAAACCAAGAAGCCAGGCGAGAATCTCTCCGAAATCGAGAAATCCGAGCAGCTCAAGCGCTATCGCAAGCATCTGGAGAACCTCATCCTCACCGATTATCTGGAGTTCCGCTGGTATGTAGACGGCGAACTGCGCGGCTCTGCGAGGCTTGGGCTGGTCAGCGGGGGTAAATTGCTGGAGGAGAAGTCCGGTGCCGAGGGCGTCCTCAATCTGCTGGCGGGGTTTATCGAGCACGAGGGCATCAAAGTCGGCTCTCCCAAGGAGCTCGCCGAGCGGATGGCTCGCCTGGCGCATTTTATCCGCGACAGGGCCATCACAATCTTCAGCACAGAAGGCGATAAAGGCCCTCTCCACGGCCAGTTCGAGGCCTTCAGGAAGGAGCTGCTGCACGACCTGACGCCCGACCGGTTCGCCGATATGTATGCCCAGACGCTGGCCTACGGGCTTTTCTCGGCGCGCGCGACCAGTCCCAGCGCCGAGTTCACCCGCAACACCGCCTGGGAGCATCTGCCCAAGACCAACCCCTTCCTCAGAGAGTTCTTCTATCAGGTGTCAGGCCCTAGCCTGGATGCCCGCCTGGCGCCTTATGTAGATGATCTGGTCGGGCTGCTTGGCCGCGCCAATATGCACGCCATCCTGACCGATTTCGGCAAGCGCACCCGGCAAGAAGTATCCGGTCGTGCATTTCTACGAGACCTTCCTCTCCGCCTATGACCCGGCGATGCGCGAGAGTCGCGGCGTCTACTATACGCCCGAGCCAGTCGTCAGCTATATCGTGCGCAGTGTGGACTGGCTATTGCGCACGCGCTTCGACAAGCCGAAGGGGCTGGCGGATGAGAGCGTCTACGTCCTCGACCCCGCCGACCGGCGCCGGCCACCTTCCTCTATTTCGTCATCAGGCAGATCTACGATTATCTGCAAGAGACAGGCCAACTGGGCAGTTGGAACAGTTATGTGGCCGACCACCTGCTGCCCCGGTTGTTCGGCTTCGAGCTGCTGATGGCCCCTTACGCGGTGGCGCATCTCAAGCTGGGCTTGCAATTGCAGGAGCTGGGCTACAAGTTCACGGGCGATGAGCGGCTGGGCGTCTATCTGACCAACACGCTGGAGGAGGCCCAGGAGCTACCCCAGGACCTTTGGCAGCAGTGGATAACCCAGGAGGTCGCCGCCGCAAACGAGGTAAAGACGACCAAGCCGATTATGGTTATCCTAGGCAATCCACCTTATTCGGTGACGTCCTACAATACAGGAGACTGGATCACCGACTTGGTGAAAGGTGCATACTACAAGTTAGATGGGCACCCACTGGATACAGCCAATCCCAAGGTCTTACTCGACGACTATGTGAAATTCATACGGTATGGAGAACACAGACTCGGTAAGACAGGCCACGGGGTGCTGGCGATGATCACCAACCATGCATGGATAGACAGCACAACGTTTGCTGGGATGAGACAGCACCTGATTGACCATTTCTCTGAGATCTTTGTGCTAAACCTGCAAGGCAACAGCAAACGTGGTGGCCAACTCAAAGGTGCGGAGATTGACGAGAATGTGTTGGACATCCAACAGGGAGTGGCCATCAGCCTCTTCGTAAAGCAGCCCGGTGCGCCTTGCCCTGCCAAGGTCTACTACGCCAATATCTGGGGGCCACGTGAAGAGAAATATGAAGCACTATTTGCCAATATGGTGCAGACAACTGACTGGGTACCGATACAGTTGAGCCAGACACCGCACTATCTATTCATGCCTGCGGACTATGCCGTTGAGGAAGAATACCTCGGTGTTCCAAGCGTGGGCAAGCTCTACGGACTCTTCAGTACAGGCGTGAAGACTCACCGTGACAGCTTTGTCTTCGAGTTTAACAAGGCGGAGCTTGAACGAAGAATCGCTAACTTTGTGGCACCTGAATTGACCGATGATGAAGCTGCAGAAAGTTTTGGGCTTAGTGACAACCGCGACTGGAAGCTATCAGATAAAAGGAAGCTCCTTCAATGCGACGTCAACTGGAGTACCACTCTTCAGCCTGCGCTGTATAGGCCCTTCGATACAAGGTGGCTGCTCTACCATAAAGACGCGATCGACTATGGTCGTCCCGAGGTCATGCAGCATCTGCTCGCGGGGCCGAATCTGGCATTGATAGTGCCCAAGCGAGTAGAACCACTAGGTGGCTGGCAGCACCCCTTTGTAACACATGACGTTGTCGACCATGTGGCAGTCTGCCTCAAGACTATCGACTATGTCTTCCCCCTCTATCTCTACCCGACGGAGACAAAGACAAAACTGATTGACGCAGGGCATGAGTGGGAGGCGGGCAAGGACGGGCGGCGGCCGAATCTCGATTTCAAGCTGATGCAGGACTGGAGCCAGCGGCTGGGGCGGCCCTTCCGCTCGGAGCCGGCCTTCGATGCGGACGCCGACCAGCCAGTGGCCGCGCGCGACTGGTTCGGACCGGAGGACGTCTTCGGCTATCTCTACGCTGTGCTGCACAGCCCCACCTACAGGGAGCGGTATCGGGACTTCCTCAAGCTGGACTTCCCCCGCGTGCCGCTGACGGGCGACTGGGAGTTGTTCTGCCAGCTTACTGCCCTGGGCAACCAACTGGTGGCGCTGCACCTGCTGGAATCGTCCGAGGTCAAGGACCCGGCGGGTTGGATAACCACCTTCCCCACCGGGGGCGACAACGTGGTGGAGAAAGGCTTCCCCAAGTGGCACGAGACTACCGGGCGCGTCCAGATCAACCTGCACCAGGCCTTCGAGGGCGTGCCGAAGGCGGTCTGGGAGTTTATGGTCGGCGGCTATCAGGTCGCCGAGAAATGGCTGAAGGACAGGCGCGGGCGGGCGCTCTCCCATCAGGATATAGAGCATTATCAACAGGTCATCCTGGCCCTCTCCCGCACGCGAGAGCTGATGGCGGCCATCGACGCAGCGATACCCGGCTGGCCGCTGGAGTAAAGGCAGGGGGGGGCCGTCCTTCTGGCGTGTATCGGGATAAATCAGGTGGCGTGTATCGGGAGCTTGCTCCCGATACCTGTTCCGGGCCAGTGCCCAAGGTTTCGGGAGCGGAGACTCCCGAAACACGCGGCCGAGGGGGCCTTCCTTCTGGCGTGTATCGGGATAAATCAGGTGGCGTGTATCGGGAGCTTGCTCCCGATACCTGTTCCGGGCCAGTGCCCAAGGTTTCGGGAGCGGAGTCTCCCGAAACACGCGACTTGCGGAGCAAGCTGACTCGCCAGCAAGCCTGTAAAGCTGGAAATAATGTACTAGAGAGGCGCGAGCACCAGGTCGGTAACCTCTTGCAGGCGCTCTCGCCACTCCCGGGGCAGCTTCTCGTCGGTAACAAGGTGATCAAGTCGCGCGAGTTCGCAGACCTGGGCCAGCCCGCGCTCGCCGAATTTGCTGGAATCCACTACCAGGATGACTTCGCTCGCAGCCCGCAACATTGCCTGTTTGACCGGCACGGTGAGAGAACTGCGCTCCATCAGGCCTTGCTCGGTTATCGCATCAGCGGCCAGGAAAAGCTTGTCAACCGTAAGCGAGTCCAGCAGGCGTTCGGTCTCGGGGCCTATGACACAGCGATGCGGAGTGCTAAGCGTCCCGCCAAGCAGATGGCTTTGAGGATGATGCCGCGCGCAGAGCTCGAGCCCAATGGGCAGATCGTTGGTTATGAGAGTGATCTCGGGCCGCGTAGCAAGCTGGCGCGCAACCTCGAGAGTCGTGCTGCCGGTGTCGAGGAGGATCAACTCGCCTGGCTTTGCAAAATTAGCCGCCAGACGCCCGATTGCGGCTTTCTCTGCGGCGTTGACAACGGCTCGGTGAGCATAAGGCAACTCGCTCTGGGGCACTTTGACCGCCCCGCCGTGAGTGCGTATGAGTTGTCCGGCGGCTTCCAGTTCGGCCAGGTCGGCTCGCAAGGTCACCAGCGAGACTCCGAAGCGCTTGTGCAGCTCACTCAGGCGCAGCGAGGTCTCCTCATCAAGCAATTTTAGTATCTCGGCCTGACGCCAGGCGCGTTGGGTTCGCATCGCAAGCGGCTCCTTTGGCATTACTGCTGCTAAAGGTTAGGACGCGCTGCATCAGATGTCAACTAGTCGCAAGTTATTGCCTTGGAAATATCTTGCGTTTCGCAAGTTTTATTGGCATAATTCTTACTAATCGCAAGTTTAGAGGAGGCTGTCCTTATGGATAATCCCGCAAACCTTGGCCCTGATCCCGCGGCAGCAAGAGCCCAGGCTGGTCATCTGATGCTCGGAGGCGGCACGCCAGGCCCAATGCTCGTGCGAGGCAAGGGCGTGCGCGTATGGGACGAATCAGGCAAGGACTATCTGGACTGCACCTCTCAAAGCTGGGCGCTTTACCTGGGCCATTGCCATCCAGAAATCAACGCCTGCATAGGCGAGCAACTGGAACGACTCGGCCACGTGCACCAGGGCTTTGATACGCCTCTGCGTTATCTGTTCGCCGCGAAACTGGCGGAGCTCGCGCCCGAGGGGATGAATCGGGTTTCTTTTACGGTGGGCGGCGGGCCGGCCATCGAAGCCGCGATGAAGCTGGCAGTGCGCAACAATCCTGCGGCCAGCCAGTTCGTCTGCCTCTACGACGCCTATCACGGCACGACACTTGGCACAATGGGCGCAAGCTGGATATCTACCGCCGCGCGCGGCCATTACGGCGGAGGGGCCTTCTACACCCAACTCACCAGGCAGTTCATCCGCGTTCCAAACGCATATTGTTATCGTTGCCCGCTGGGCTGCAAGCGCGAAAGCTGCAATCTCGCCTGTGCCGAAGTCCTGCGCGAGACCCTTCAGCGGGGCATAAATGGGCCATGCGCGGGGGTCATCGTCGAGCCGCTGCAGGCAAGCGGCGGGCAGATACCGATGCCTAAGGACTACCTTGTCCGGATCCGCGAGCTCTGCGATGAGTTCAGTGTGCCGCTGATTTTCGATGAGATCCAGACTTATATGCGTATCGGAGAGGTTTATGCGGCAGGCTATTACGGCGTGAAACCCGACATCATCTGCCTGGGCAAGGGGCTTGGGGCAGGGATGCCTATCGCCGCAGTCCTAGTCGGCGACCACCTCGAAGGGTTTGGTCCCGAAGCTGAAGAACTGCACACCTTCGCCAACAATCAGGTCTCCCAGGCGGCTGGTTACAAGCTGATTGAGATCGTAATGAGAGACCAGTTGCTTGAGAACACGCGCGCTCAGGGCGCGTGGTTCAAAGAGCAGCTCCAGGGGCTGCAGGCAGAATTTCCCGAGATCGGCGATATCCGGCAGGTGGGCTTGCATGTGGGTATCGAATTTGTCGCTGACCCCGAAAGCAGGCGCCCGCTCGAGGACGAGACAGTCGCTATCCGCAAAGAGGGGATGGCCAGAGGAGTGCTTTTCGGCCTGGGCGGGGTCAGGCGCAACGTGCTCAAAATCAAGCCGCCGCTGATAATAAACCGGGGCGAAGCTGAAGAAGTGATGGAGAAATTCGTCGGGGCGATGACCGCGGTCTTGCGCGGTCAGGGGGCGTAGGCAATGTGGAGTATTGACTTCCAGGGTCAGGTCGCGCTGGTTACGGGCGGGGCGCGCGGGATTGGCGCGGCATGCTGTCGAGCGCTTGCCGAGGCCGGCGCCAGGGTCGCGGTGGGCTATTCGGGCAGCCAGCGCGGCAAACAAGCGGGAGAAGCTTTGGTAGCGCAACTCGAAGGCCAGGGCGCCAAGGCGCTGCTTGTGGCAGGCGATGTCAGCAAGGAAGATAAAGTCGAACAGGTCTTCCAGCAAGTGGAAGCAGCCCTCGGCCCAGTCAGCCTGCTGGTTCACAGCGCTGGCACCACCTCTCGCCGGACGCTTGCGGAACTCGATGCAAAAGAGTTCCGGCGCATCCTCGATGTGAATCTGACGGGCGCCTTTCTTGTGGCAAAACGCGCCGCAGCGGGGATGCAGCGACTCGGCGCAGGCAGTATGGTGCTTATCGGCTCGCAGGTCTCCCTGACCGGCGGAGGGGGCGGCGCGCATTATGCGGCTTCCAAAGCTGGCCTTGAAGGCCTGGTGCGCCATCTCACGCGCGAGCTGCTGCCGACCATCCACGTGAATGCGGTCTTGCCCTCGGCTACGGACACCGAACTCTTCCGGGAGCGTTATCCCGACGAGGCCGAACGATTGAAAGTCGCCTCCCAGATACCCGCCAGGCGTCTCGGCAAGCCAGAGGATATCGCCGATGCGGTGGTTTTCCTGCTTTCACAGCGCGCGTCGTATATCTGTGGCCAGAGCCTGCTGGTCGACGGCGGACGGACATTTTCGGTAAGTGTTTGATTGCCTGCCGCGGAAGCTGCTGGTCTAGAGCGATGGCTGGTCGACGGCGGACGACGATGTTTCGGTAAGTGTTTGATTGCCTGCCGCGAAGCTTGCTGTGTCTATAAGCGATGGCTGGTCGACGGAGGACGGACATGTTTCGGTAAGTGTTTGATTGCTTGCCGCGGAAAAACGCCCAGGCGATAGGCTTGCCAGTTCTGGGGGAGTCCGCTTGTCAGGAGAGAATAATCCTCAATGAGCCTGATTGGGCTGGATTTGGGCACCTCTCGGTGCAAGGGCACGCTGTATTCGGAGGACGGCCAGGAGCTGGCCTTCGCAAGTCGCGAGGGCTTGCGCACGACTGGCCCGGCTGGCCGTTCGGAGCTTGACGCGCGAGAAGTGGTAGCGCTGGTCAATTCGATTGTCGAGGAACTCTCGGCAATTGAGCCCCCTTCGGCCATCGCCGCCAGCACTTTTGGAGGCGCGGCTTGCCTGCTGGATGAACAAGGCGCGCCCCTGACCCCGCTGATAAGCACCACTGACCCCCGCGCCGAGGCACTGATTGAGCGATGGCAGCAGGAACTCGGCCCTGGGAGGCTGCGCGAGCTGACTGGGCTGCATCCGCACTGCAGCTATGCACTGGGCAAGTGGGCCTGGCTACGAGAGAATCTGCCCGAGGCGGCTGGAGCCACTCGCTATGTCGCCACGTCGGCAGAGCTCGTGCTGGCAGGGCTTGGGGCAAGTCCGGCCTGCGACCTGGCTACGGCTTCGACCACAATGGCGCTGGACATCGCCTCCGGCGCATGGTCGGAGGAGCTGCTGCAGCTTGCGAAGCTCCCCCCCGAGTGGTTGCCGCCGCTTGTTGAAAGTGGCGCCCTCGTTGGGCAGACTCCAACTGGTTGCCTGCTGGTGGCGGGCGGGCATGACCAGCAGGTCTGCGCGCTTGGCGCCGGCGTCTCGGGCGGAGGCCAGGCGGCCCTCTCGCTGGGCACAGTCGAATGCGCAACGGCGGTATTCGAGCAATCCAGCGCGCTCGCAGGGCTTGCCCTGGCGAAATATCCCCTGCTGTTTCATGCCTGGGACAGGCTGCGCGCGGTGCTGGGCTATCATTATTGTGGCTCTGACCTTTGGGCCTGGGCCGAGCATTGTTTGCGTCTTGACGCACTGGAAGAGGCAATGCCGCTGGCCTGCAAGCGGGCGCTCGAGCTGCCCGAGAGCGCGCTAGCCCTTCCCCATTTCGCAGGCAGCGGGCTTCCCGATATGGAACCCGCAGCAAGAGGGCTGCTGGCCGGGCTTTCCCTTACGGATGAGCCGATTGATTTGCTTGCGGCGCTAGTGCGCGGGCAGACGCTGGAAATCGGCAGGTGTCTTGCCGACTGGGCGATGGCTGGCCTTCAGGTTAACGAACTGGTCGCCTTTGGCGGAGGGGCGCGCTGGCCCGAGTTGCTGCAACTCAAAGCCGACCTGCTCGGGATTCCGGTGCGGAAGGCAAACCGGCCAGAGCCAGGCTGCTTCGGGGCCTTTCTGCTTGCACTGAAAGCGCTTCGCGGCGCCAAGGCCGCAGAGGCCTTGCTGGAGGCGGAAAACCAGCCTGCAGCAGTTGCCTGTTACTATCCGAGGGCCGAGTACGCAGCCCTGGCCTCAGCCCTCAAACGGCGTTATACCGCTTTAGCCAGAGCGAGCCAGCAATTTCTTAAGGAGTCCTCTTCATGACGCCGGAAATCGCCTTGAAGACCAGTCTTGAAGCGGCCATAAAGTCCCTTGCGGCCTTCGATGTGAATTGCTGGGCCGAGAGCCCTGACTCAGCCGTTGACCAGGCCTTGCAGGTCGCATGGCGGTGGGGCTTCGGGGGAATGGTAATGACGACCCCTGCGGCCCTCTCAACCGCGCTTGCCTCCAATACAAGCCTGTTCAGACAAGTGAAGAAAGCCGAAGTCGAGGGGCTGCAGGTGGCGATGATAATCAAGCCGCAGCTGCCAGAGCCCCTTACCAGGTCGAAGACACGCGGCACTCGGCTGGTGCGACTATTTCCCAAAATCCACGATTATGCCCTGGATTCGCCGGCGGCGCGAGGGGTGCTTGCTGCTTGCCTGCAAGAAGACCTTCCGGTGATGATCTCTCACACCCAGACGACCTGGGAGGCTTTTGAGGCGCTGCTGCAAGCCTGGCCAAAGCTCACGATTATACTTGAGGGGAGCGACCAGAAGCTTTTCTATCACGCGTCAACGGTAGAGACACTGCTGGAGCGATATCCCAACCTGCTACTCGAGACTCACAACGTGGTCGGCTTCGGCTGGCTTGAGCGGCTGGCAGGCAGGTTTGGCGGCGAGAGGCTGCTATATGGCTCCAACTGGCCTCAACGCAATCCGGCCGCCTCGCTTGGGATGATTGCGCTTGCCGATATCCCGGACGAGGCCAGACTCGCCCTTGCCGGCGGCAACTGGCGCGCTATCAGTGAGTATGGCGCAGGCCCGGCCAGGGCGCTGCCAGTAGACCTTCCGACTGGCGCCGGCTGGGTAGACGCGCATATCCATATCGGCGAACTTGCTGGCGCAGGACTTCCAGCTAGGCAGCGCGGCAGAGATTCTGTCCAGGCTCGAGAGGCTTGGATTCGAACGCTTCATCATCACCCATCACGCTGATTTGCTTGAAAGCCCTCTGGCTGGGAAGGACGACCTGGAGGCGGCCTTCGAGGCAACCGAAGGGCGGGCACGGGCTTTCTGTGTCTTCGATCCCAGGCGCCCAGAGGCCGCCAAGGAGTGCGAGCAGTTGCTCCAAGGCCCCGTCTACGCGGGCATCAAACTGCATCCCACGATGCACGCGACACCCGCTGACAGTCCAGCGTATGGGCCGGCTTTCGCGCTGGCAGCAGCGGCCGGCGTGCCAGTGATGAGCCACACCTGGTATCGCTCGCCCTACAATCCGCCGCAAGAGCTATCCCTCCCGAGTCGTTTCCGAACCCATCTGGAGCGTTATCCGGAGGCAATCTTCGTGATGGGTCACGCGGGCGCTGGCAAAGATGGCCTGACCGAGGCGCTCGAGCTGCTGCTCGATTTCCCAAACGTCTATGCCGACCTGGCAGGAGATGTCTATGAGCCTGGCTTCATCGAAGCGTTGGTTAGGGCTGGCGGGCCAGAGCGAGTGCTCTATGCAAGCGATGCGCCGTGGCTTGACCCAGCGCCGCAGCTTGCCTGCGTGCTGACCGCCGATGTACCCGAAGCCGCGCTGCCACTTATTCTTCGCGACAATGCGGTCAGGCTGTTCAAACTGGAGGAGACCTGATGCCCGAAGATCTTAGGATTGACGCCGCTCTGACGGCCTTTAGCACCTGCGCTGACCGCTTCGTGCGCGAGGGATACCGCCCCGCTGAGTCGCTGGAAGTGATGGTCGAGCGCGCCGGCAAGATACGCGGTCTCAAGGCCCTTGCGATGGATTATCCCACTACTTTCTCGGACCCGGATGTTGCGCTCGCAACCCTCGGTAGCGCGGGCCTCGGCGTCGGGATGGTAGAGGTGGACCTTTACAGCAGTCCCCAGTGGAAACTTGGCTCCTTCACCGCGCCGTATGAAGCGACGCGGAAGGAGGCTTTGCGACTGGCGAAGGAAGCGATGGACTTCTGCGCGGCCACAAACGGCGCCGATGTGCAGCTTTGGCTGGGGCAGGACGGCTACGATTATGGTTTCCAGGTGGACTATGCCGCAAGCTGGGAGCGACTGCTAGAGGCCATCCGCGAGGTGGCCGAATACCGCCCCGAGGTGAAGGTGACGGTCGAATATAAAATCAAAGAGCCGCGCAACAAGTGCCACATCTCGACTGTCGGGCGGGTCTGGGCAATCATCGAGACCCTCGGGCTGCCCAATGTCGGCGCCACGCTCGATGTGGGGCACTCGTTGATGGCGCAGGAGAATCCCGCCGAGGCCGCGGCCATCCTCGGGCGGCTGGGCAGGCTGTATCATCTCCATCTCAATGACTGTTACCGGGACTGGGATCACGATATGGCGCCCGGTTCGGTCAATTTCTGGGAAACTATTGAGCTGTTTTACTGGTTGGAGGAGCTAGGTTTCGAGGGCTGGTGGGGTATTGATATCTATCCCTACCGCGAGGATGGCGCTACGGCGCTGCAACTGGCGGTGGATTCGGTCTACTGGTTCCGCGAACTGGCATGGCGAGTGCGCGAGGCGGGGATAGGCGAATACCTGGTAGCCCACGATGCCCTCGGCGCGCAGCAACTGTTGAGGCGAGGTCATCTGCAAGTAGTTCGCTTGGGGAGGGAGTGGTCGGTTTGGCAAGAGAAGCGCTGCTGGTGATGTTGCTCGTGGGGATTGCCGGGATGACCTTTGCCGCCTCGCTTGGGGCGCGCGCGGCCCTGGTGGAAGGGGTCGGCGAGATTGCCGCTCCCGGCTGGCCTGGGCAGCTTTGCGTTTTCGGACCGCAGGCCGAGGCGGTTGTGGTCGGTAAGACGGGCGATGCGCAAGCGCCAGTCGTCGCTGCGGCCCAGCTTGGTGCTGGCCGCCTGGTGCTGTTCGGCCATGATGGTTATTTTGGCCGCGAGGCGCTCGAGACCGGCGACACGGGCAGACTGCTGCTGAACGCCCTCCACTGGGCGTCGGACAAGACTGCGCCCAAGGCGCTCGTGGTCGAGTGGCCCGAGGTAGTGGACTGGCTGCGCGAGCAGGGGCTTGAAGCCATCGATGCAACTTTTGCAAGCTACCCGGCGCTGCTCTCGCAGGCTGATATCGTCCTCACGCATCACAATTGGCTTGCCGGCGAGGCGGGCAGGCAGGTCAGCGCCTTCGTGAAAGCCGGCGGCGGGCTTATCTCGGGCGACACGCCCTGGGGCTGGCTGCAGCTCAACCCTGGCAAAAACCTGCTGACCGACCATCCTGGCAATGCCGTGGTAGCCGAAGCGGGCGTGGTATGGGCCGATGGCGGACTCGACCGCACCTCGGAGGTCGGCTTTAACGCAAACCTTGAGCCCTCCCTCTACGTAAAGGCCTCAACCGCCCTGGATGCGCTGCTTGGGGACACCGTACTTTCCGAGGAAGAGCAGAAGCAGGTAGGCGCCACGCTCACAACGGCGGCGCGCGGCTTGCCGGAGAGCGACACACTATTGAGGCCAAGGCTCAAGGCGCTGGAGGCAGAGGCGGATTCCATCCCCTCGCCTGACCATCCGCTGACTCTCGATAATCCAAAAGGGCGACTGGCGCTGACCTTGAAACTCGAAGAGCTTAACCGGCTGCCTCTTGACCAACGACCCGCTCACCCCTCGGCGCAGTTCTTCCCAGGGGCTGTGCCTAACGATACGCCCCGCGTCGAGAGGACCATCCTGGTGGATACGAGGGCGCCAGGCTGGCACAGCACGGGGCTGTACGCGGCGCCCGGCGAGGCGATCACTCTCTTCGTGCCGGAAGCGGCGGCCGGCAAGGGACTGGGCGTCAGGATTGGCGCTCACACCGACGCCCTCTGGCATCTGCCCGACTGGCAACGCGCGCCCGAGATAAGCACCTGGGCGCCGCTCGATGAGCCAGTTACGCGCCTGAGTTCCGCCTTTGGCGGGCTGATTTATGTTGATGTGCCAGATGGCTGCGATTTGCGGACTGTAGGCGTCACTATCGAAGGTGGCCTCGAAGCGCCTTTCTTCCAGCTTGGGAAGACGACCAACACCGAGTGGACGACGGGTATACGCGACCTGCCCGCCCCCTGGGCAGAGCTTGCTTGCGAGGGGGTCATCCTGACGCTGCCCTCAGAGTTCGTGCGCGAGCTGGACAATCCCACCGCGTTGATGACTTTCTGGCAGTCGGCCCTCGATGCCTGCGCCGATTTGGCGACCATCGCGCGCGTCCGAGCCCGCCCGGAGCGCTACACGACCGATGTGCAGATAAGCGCGGGGTATATGCACAGCGGTTATCCGATAATGACTTTCCTCGACATCGCGCCTGTGATGACGGATTTGCCCAGGCTTAAGGCCAACCAGCACGGAGGCATCTGGGGTCTTGTGGCATGAGATGGGCCACAACCATCAGTCAGGCGACTGGACCTTCGAGGGCACTGGCGAGGTGACAGTAAACCTCTTCACGATGTACGTGCTGGAGCAGGTTTCGGGCATCACGACAGAGGGTCATCCCGCGCTCAACCTGGCCGAGAGGGCGGGGCGCGACAAGGCTCATCTGGACGCGGGCGCGCCCTTCGACAAGTGGAAGTCCAACCCCTTCCTCGCGCTGGATATGTATATCCAGCTCAAGGACGCCTTCGGGTGGGACGCTTACAAGCAGGTGTTCGCGGAGTATCGCGGGCTCTGCGCCTGAAGAACGGCCTCAGACGGACACCGAGAAGCGCGATCAGTGGCTGGTGCGGTTCTCGAAGGCGGTCGCGCGCAACCTGGGCCCCTTCTTCGAGCTTTGGGGAGTGCCCACCTCGGAGGAGGCCCGCGCCTCCATCGCCGACTTGCCGGGCTGGCTGCCGGAGGAGCTGGCGGAGTACAGAAACTAGCGAAGGTTTGGGAGCGAAGCTCCCGAAACACGCGAAAAATCATGGTCAGCGTGTTCGGAAAAAATATGGCGTATCGGGAGCTTGCTCCCGATACCTGCTTTGAAAAACTGAAAAGCAGGCGGGCTATGCCCGCCAATTGGAGAACAAAGGCGAAAGGCAACTTCAAGGGCGGGCTGACGCCCGCCTTTTTATGGGAAAAGCTTAAGGCTGAAGTGCCAAGGCATAAAGGCGTGGGGGCATCGCCCCCACACCCCCACTAGTGGTTCAGCCGTTGTTGCAAGTCTTCGATGGCGTCCGCAATAGCCCGCTTCAGGCGCATCACGGTATCAGGATCCGGCAAGATGGACGTCGAGACGCGCCCGCCCGCGTTCGGGATTGGCACGAGCGCTCTCGCTTCTTCGATAAGACGCTTGCCCTCTGCTGCGTCCTTCCCCGCCGCGTCTGCCTTTTCAACAAGCGAGGCCAGCAGTTGCAGGTACAGCCAGTCCTCTACCCCCTCGCGCGCCGCCTCGAGCCTTATACTGCTGCATGGAGCCTCAAAGCCCTGCGTCCAGCCTGGGTATATCAGGAAGCCATCACCGTTGGGATAGCGCACCCAGCTCCGCTCCCCCGGCTCGCCGCTCTGATCAATGAAACTGTGCCACCCAAATTGCCACGGGTCGTAGGTCAGCCAGTCTGCGCCCCAGAACTCATAAGCCTCTACCCCGTACCGGAAGCAATACCAGGGCAGCAACCGCTCGCAAGCCAGATAAGGCGTGTCGGTGCACATCTGGCCGTCCGTGGTGAAGCGCAATCGGTCGCCTTCAGCCTTTCTCTTCGCCATCTCATCGGTCGAGAAGACGCCATATTGGCCTACTCCCCAGACATCGAGATAACCGTCCCAGGCCGCTTGATGGCCCCAGGTGCTGCAGTAGATGGGGATCGAGGCGTCCACCTCGTGGATCAGGTCGCACAAGGCCTTCATCTGGTCCTGGATGGAGACGCGGTCCATCCAGGGCTCATCGCTGATATACAGGACGAAACGATCGGCCCAGCCCTTCTCCTTTAGATGGTCCCAGAACGCCGCAAGAGCTTCCTGATAGACCCGCACGAAGCCTGGCGCGAGTTTGGAGCGGTCAGCTTCGGTAAAGGGATATTCTCCCTCATACGGTGGCTGGCCCCATTTGTCACCTGGCGGATGCCCCCAGCCAAACAGGTAGAACAGCCACGGGGTATAGCTGTGAGGGAAGTCGAATTCGCCAAAGTAGACCTCGCAAGCGGCGTCAAACTCGGCAAAATCGAAAACCAGCTTGCCGTCCACAAGGTCTATCCGCGGCGCGGCGACGGGTTGCTGGGGCAAGTGCGATGGTCCGCCATCACTTTGTATATTGCGCGTTCGGCCTCCTCGCGAGTGCCTCCGGCTGGGATCCAGTGGCCATCCACGCGCACATCGTAGATAGCCGGGAAGGTCGTCTCGGTGGGCAGAGAGAAGTCCGGCACGCGCACCGAATAGGGATATTCGGCCACTGTTTGGCCGCCCGAGAGCAACCTGACCGTGCCTGTGTAGTTGCCGGGCGCGGCCTCGGCAGGCGCCTTGAAGGTTAGCCATACGGCGCGCGTCTCGAAGGGTTTTAGTTCGAAGGTGGTCTCAGGCCTTAGCGGATCAGGCCACCAGCCTGCCCAACCATCGCCTGAGGGGGTGTTGGGAGGTAGCTTGCGTTCCCAGGCTTCCCCTTTCCAGGTGTAGTAATTGGTCTTCACATCGCAAGGTACGTAGCCGACAATCTCGATAGCAGGCGCTGGCAACGCACCAGCTGGTCCTGTCGGCGCAGAAGCCTCGACTGTGACCTCTGGAAGCGCCTCAGGGCCTCTCAGGGCAAGCTGGAGCGGCTCTGCTTCGTTGCGCGCGCAGACGAGAGCTGCCGCAGCAACGGGGTCTCCACCAGGCAAAGTGTCGGGGAAGACCTTTACCACGGGATTCACAGGCCAGACGGTAAGCCCAGAGGCATCGGTCGGAGCCTCGAGCGCGCCAGGTATCGTCTCCTGCGCCTCGGCAAGCAGCACGCCGTCGTGATAGAGCGCGCCTGTTGCGAGCATCGTGAGGTGAAGCTGGATTTGTTCGCAGTCGGAGGGCGTGGTGATGAGGCCGGAGAGGAGCGTCCAGTCGTTGGTGCCCCCGATCGCAGGGCCTACGCTCCCATAACCACCCACCTCGCACAGGGTGCCGTCAGCCTGGAGATAATGCGTGTGGAGTTGCACGGTGCCCTTTTCGATGTTCTCGGTCTTCAGCCAGGCGCTGAAGACATAACTTGACCCAGGTCGCGCAGGGACAATCTGGCGCCAGCCGGTCCAGGCGGGCGTGACGTCATCTGGAATCGCAAGCCGGGCACAGTAATCGCCGAAAAGGCCCTGACTGGCACGGCTCATCTCGGCCTGGGGCATCCGCTCGCCCTCGGTGCCTCCTTCCCATTCGGAAGGCAAGGCTTCGCCTGCTTCGAAGCTGGCATTACGCGCGAGGTTGAAGTCTGAATCCACTAGTTGCTGATAACCCGCTCGGTCAAGCACGGACGCCTCTCTTTCCCCAGGCGCAAAATACACATAGCAGGTGACACGGGAGGTCGGCGGCAGGGTCACTTCGAAGAGGAGCTTGCCCGCAAGCAAAGTGTGAGGACAGACGCCAGCCGGGCCGATAACCTTGAGCTTGCTGGCATCCAGCCTGCCGAAAGTTGCTGCGGTGAGGCGCGCGATATCAACCAGGGCAAGCGCGTGACGGTCAGCGCCGGCCTCGGGATTATAAAGCCGGACTGGCATCCTCTGCTCGAAGCCTGAAGCCTCGCTCCAATCGGAGGAGGCTTTTACCTCATCGAAAGCGAAGCGTTCCACCTCGCCAACCGACACCGTGTATTCTGCCGCGGCGCTTGTGGTCAGGCTGGCTTCATCGAACCACGCCGTGCCAGTGCCCCACAGCACCGTCCCGAGGTCTGCCCGATTGGCATCCGCCGGCGCGTCGAATTCGGCTGTTACCCTGGTCCAGCCATAAGTGCCGCCCCCCGCCATCGCCATCGGGGAGGTGATCATATAGTCGCGGTCATTGCCCAGGTGGATATACCAACCCGCCTCGCCCTCGACGTTTTCAGCGCGCACCCAACCTTCGAACACGTAATGCGCGCCGCCTTCGATACCGAGGCCTCCCTGGCGGGTAGAGATCCAGGTGCGCTCGGCGCTCGGGGTGACGGTGAGCTTCAAACAGTGTTCTCCCGAGTAGGGAGCTTCAGTGACCCATTCCGCTTTGTGGTCGGCATCGCCCTGGTCGTGGGTCCAGCCAACAGGAATAACGCCTGACCCGCCTTCCACCCCTCCATTGACCAGCCCCGAGCGCCCTGTGAAGAAGTCGGGGACTGCCCAGGCAGCGCTATTGTCGAAATAGAGCCAGCAGGTGGTAGTGGCGTTGGGTTCGCCCACAGCGGGAACAAGCAGCCTCATCCCAGGCTGGACGAGGCCTTCTCGGATGGGCGCACCGGTGGGGGTCGTGAGCTCCCAGAGCAGTTCGACACCGAGTTCGCTAACGAGGCGAAGTTCCTGGACACGGGCGCCAGCGATGGGGAGCTCGCCCTGACCGGTGCCGACTGTCAGCTCTGTGGCAACGCCAGCGAGGGGCTTCTCCCCAGGATTGGTGAAGGTGATGGGTACCCTTGCCCGCCAGTAATCGCCCCCGCCGACATACAGGTTGGTGTGCCAGGTGGGCGCGGCGGAAAGGAAGCTGCCCAGCAGCAGCAAGAGGCAGGCGAGGATACGCATAGTGATACCTCCCAGTATCGGCTGCAGAAAAACTTCGACCCGGCAAGAGTAGAACCTGCCGGTTTGCGCTCCTGTTAGCGCTACGGCAGTCCACTAGTGGGGGGGTGGGGGCGATGCCCCCACGCTTTTACGTCTTGGAACTTCAGCCTTTTGCCGTTCCCTTCAAAAAGGCGGGTGCAGCCCGCCCTTGCCTTTCGACCTACCGCTTCAGCCTTTTGCTGTTCCCTAAAAAAGGCAGGCGCAGCCTGCCCTTGGCTTTTTTGTTTAATAAAACAGGTTTCGGGAGCGGAGACTCCCGAAACACGTAGCCGAAGGAGCAGTGCACCCCTTCCTTTTGATGTATCGGGAGCTTGTTCCCGATACCTGCTGCGCGCTAATCTAGTGTTTCGGGAGTCTTCGCTCCCGAAACCTGCTGTGCAAGAGCTAAAAGCCAGGCGGGCTGTGCCCGCCATTATTTTTGGAAAAGCATAAGGCTGAAATTCCACGGCGAAAGGCATGGGGGCATCGCCCCCACACCCCCGCTAGTTTACTCTTACGCTACTGCTCCCGATATACGTAAGCGAACCGGCCCGTCGGAGCTGTGTCGCCATTGATCAGCCAGTCCTCCGCCGTGTTCTCCTGCATGTTGTCCGACCACTTGAACCGGAAATTGAGGGGCCTTCCTGGCGCCAGACGTAGCGCAGCGCGAGGGATGGCAAGCTCCAACTCGCTTCCCTTGACCTGGAAGGTCACCTCGCCCACCTTCTGCCAGTCCCAGCCCGTTCTGGTCGCTTCAATCGTTGCCCGGCTCCCGCTCAGCACAGTGCGGTTTATCACGAAATTGAATCCCTGCCAGCCTGTCGCCGGGTCAAGATCGGTGTCCAGGAAGAGCAACATCCAGTTGGGATCGCTGAAGTGGCTGATGTCTGCGGCGCACTTCGCGTAGAAGTAAAGGTTCTCCTCGTCCTGAGTGACCTTCAAAACTTCGAAATCGTTGCGGCCAGTTGCGTTGACGTAGTCGTACCTGCCGAAGCCAATATGGTCGCGGTGGAAGGCGTCGCCCTTGTGGTCGCGATATTCGGGCATCACCTCTGCCCACTTTTCGAAATTGCCATCCATCGTCATTGACCTCGGCTGGCTAGCGACAGGAGCAGGCCTTGCGCCTTTGAAGCGCCGGATGTTGTCAACAAGCTGCCAGTAATAGTTGTCAGTGTGACCGCCAAGCATAGGCTCAATGTCGCGGCTGTATTCCTGGCTCCAGGTGTCCACGAAGAAGGACTCCCCCGCCTTCAGAGGCCGGCCGCACATCGAAAGCTGGCCGTCACGCTCCGTGACGAAGCGCTGGGCCACCCATTCGTTCCAGCCAGTAACGAAAATGAACTCGGGGTCTACCTCGAGCGCGCGGTCCCATTGCTCCTGGAAGTAGATGCCCTGCTCAGGCTTCTGCTGGGCAGGTGGCGGCTGCACTCCCTGGCTGTGGCTGCGGCCCAGATTACTGGTCGGGTGCTGGGCTACCGCAACTGCGATCTGCTCAGGCGCCTCGGGCGACTCGTGCCAGCCATACTTCTGAGGGGTACTCTCGAGCCAGGGCCACTTGTCCTTCCCATCGCCGAACCAGCCGTTGGGGTCGCTCCAGGCCCAGCTCTGGCGGAAGGTGAAGAAACTGGCCATCGGCTCCGGTACGTCCTGCGGGTTGGCCATTATCAGTGGCTTGCCCTTCCACATAAACCAGAGGTCAGGATAGAGATTCTGGCTGTAGAACTCCTCGTAAAGCTTCTGCACGACCGCTGGATGGTTGGAATTCGCCAGGAAAGCGATCTGGGGGGTCTTCTCCCCTACCGCCCGCAGCTCTGTGTAGACGCGGCAGATAGCCATATAGACGCCCGTGTAAGTCAGGCCATTGGTTACGTCCATCACAATGACGTCCACGCCGGCATCCGAAAGCAGTTGGGCGTTTTTGCGGATGACCCAGGGATCGTCAGCGACATAATAACCCCAAAGCGGCTCGGTCCAATAGTGGAAAGCCCCATGCGGGCCCCATTGGGGATTATCGGGGTTCTCGGCCAGCAGCTTTGTGATGTCGTAGGGGCTCTTGTAGTCGCCCGGAGGCTTCGGCACCACGCCCTGGTCGGGCTGCATAGGGGCGCCCGCGTCATAGCCGTGGGGCCCCTGCCAGGTGAAGTAGAAAATGCCCACGAACTTGTCGTCCTTGGGCGCGCCGACCTCATCAGCGGTTGGAGTCGTGCGTCCAAGCGCATCGGTAGCTACCCAGGTGTCAGCCTGGACGTCCCAATCGGGTGCAGAATCGTTCTGTGCCACAGCGCATCCACTCCCCATTAGCAGCAGCGCCAGTCCCAGCCAGCGCAGTTGAAATAGCTTCTTCACGAGTGCCTCCTTCGAATCAATCGAGCAGTGCGGCCTGCATACGCAGTGTCTCGGCGCGTTTCAGAATCACTTCGGCCAGCTTATGAGAGTTGGTCTCCAGCCGCGCCAGGGAGCCTGGGCTGAAGAGCTTTACCCATTCGGCCGGGACGTTACCGGCGCCGGAAAGGGTACCCGCGAACATCGCCGCGCGCCCGCAGGTGGTGTCCGCATCACGGCCGATATTGGCCCCGCCGATTGCTGCCTGCCTGACATCGCCCTTCGAGATAAGCAACATCGCAAGCGACAGGCCAAACAGCTCGAGCGGGTCAATGTGATGGTACATTAGACACTTCTCGTACAGCTCTGGTCGCGCCGCCAGGGGGTCATCGTAGCGAACGGCGATGTTCAAAACACTCTTCCAGATAATCGTAGGCGCTGTTGAAGCGGGTCTTGTAGAAGACTTGCAGCGGCTCTTTGGGTGCAAAACGCAATATGGTGTTGCAGACGTCCGCAACAGTCGCGCCAGGCTGCATCGCCCTGGCAACACCTGCCGCAAGGAGCGAGGCGGCCAGGTTGTCGAGGCCTCTCTGGTACATATACGAGATGCACCTGGCTTCGTAGAAAGCCGCTTCCGGGTCACCTGCGTTGAAGAGGCCGACAGGCTCCATACACATCACGGTAGAGCCGGTCACCTGTGTCCAGTGGCCAGTGATACGCGGATCCCAGCCAGCCTTGATAAGGTCGTAGCAGTGGCCCATACAGTTGACGAAGAAATGGTCTCGGTTGAGTCTGTCGCGCCAGGTCTTGCCGAAGTCGCGAGCCATTATTGGACGGTCACAATCGATATAGGTCTCCACCAGGTGCATGGCCATCTGGTTGTCGTCTTCGGACTCCAGCCGTGAGGGGTCGAGGATACCCTGGATACCACCAGGATACTTCTCATCCACTTCCCACCAGAAGGCGCCCTCGACAGGAGAGCCCATCGCATTGCCAATCGCACCCGCCAAAAGGCAGCCGTAGACCTTGTCGAAGAGCAGCGTCTCGCCTTCGGGGAGGAGTTCTTCAAGTTCGGTCACAGTCTCGGTGACGATTCCAGCTCCCTGCAACCGCGCGCGAGCAACTGTCTCAAGAGGCATCCACCCGGCGGCCAGCGGTTCGCCCCACTCTCGCCACTCGGCAGGTAACCCTTCAAGGCCATGCAGCGCGCCAAGGGCGGCGCCCGCGATGACGGCGCTAACCTCACAGGTGCTCTGAGGCGGCCCGGTCAGGACGCCCATCAGTTCAGTTGGAGAGTCGCCATACAGCCACATCACAGGCAGCAGCTGGCCGATGGGATCAGGATCCCAATAGCCTTTCAGGGCCGGATTACCGAGGGTCGCGCCATTAGCGAGCCAGCGCGCCAGGAAGCCGCCCTCATCGTTCACCGCGCCCCACTTGAAGGGGGTGTCCAGCTCGTAGAAAAGGTCGCCGCAGAACTCTCGCGCAAGCTCGAGGACGGTCTTCACCATCCCTTTGGGGGTAGCGCCAGGCACGAAGGCAGCCGCGATAAGGGCGGCCGAGAGGCCCGCCCAGTCAGCGCCGAGGCGCGGGGCGGTCGTGGAAGCGATTTCCACCCCGTCGAGATACGCCAGGCACCGGGTCCCCCGCATGGAAAAGTCCAATAGCGGGCATCGCAGCGGTGATATGACCCGAGGGCACGTTGCCGTGACCGACCAGGCGCGGATTCATCCCCTCGGCGAGCAGTTCCTGGCTGGTATGGAGCATATCCCAGGCAAAGACCGGGCTGGCGACGCCTTCATCGGTTGCGAACACGCGCCCGAAGTCCTCGGGGGTAAGCCTGCCGTTCGAGGCCAGGCAGGCTGTGATGGCAACGTCGATGAGGGGAGTCATCGGAGCGGACCACTGGCGGTTCGCTTCGGGCTTCCAGTCGAAGTTGGGCTTCAACTGAAGGCGCTTCATATCTGCTGGAGCCGTGATGTTATACTGCGGCCCCCCAAGAGTGCGGGCAAAACCGAGCTGCGCGCCAATGGCAGCGCCCACGAGCGCGCCTTTGGCTCTGTCAGAGAAGTCTTTTACCAAGTTATTTCGTACCTCCCGGCGCCGGCGATCCCGGCTGTAAAGGTGAGCCAATCCTGGCTTATTTCGAATTGGACCGGCCCAAGGTCGGCTTGATCGCCTGCGGCAAGCGCCCGCAGCTTCACACTGGCAGGGGCAGGCTCTCCAGCCAGCTCTGCCAGGTTGAGTCGTATGGTGAAGGCTTTCTCGCGCGGGTAAGGGAAGAGGACCAGCTTGCGGTCGCTCTTGCTCAGCTTGAAGGAGCCATCGGTCGCGACTTTGCCGAAGTCAACCAAGGTGCCTGCGGGGTTGAGCCCCTCGGTGAAGTCAAGAGTAGCTTTGCCAAGGGCCGCCTTTGCCTCGAGCGCTGGATCCAGTTGGATATCGGTGATCTGGCCGGCTTCGCGCGTCACCAGCAGGTTGCCCAGCAGCACGCGCCCGCCTGGCAGCACGGGACCTGAGAGGTTGAGGCGTTCGCCAGAATGCAGGCCGATAACAAACTCGTAGCTGGTATTGGTATCTGCCTCAGGCGCCTCGATGATATACGGCCCGTCCTGGATTATATCGCCTGGCTTCCACTGGCTGGTAGGCACAGGCGGGTCATGGTCCTGCTGGAAGATAATGGTTTCGCGCGCCTCTTTGCGGTCTGACAGGAAGTGCACGAAACTGTGAAAGTCACGCGGAATCGTATCGTTCACGCGCCATTCATAAACGACCTGGAAGCGGTTGCCCCCCAGATACTGGAAATCCGCGAGCACCGGCTCGATTTGCTTCGGCGGATGGGCGTAGGGCATATCGAAAGAGGTCCTGGCGTCCGCGAACAGGAAATCGGGGCACTCGGAATAATCAGCCAGCACGCTGCCATGCAGGCCCGAGAAGACCTCCGTGCCAGGCCCGAGGGCCAGGATACCCCCACTGGGGCAAGGCGCGCCCTTCGACTTGCCAGGACTCCTGGTTCCAGTTGACCCAGAGGATAAGCCCACTGTCGTAAGTGATACGCTGGCGGCTGGTGTCGCCGAGGGCCAGGGCGATCTCAATCGGCACCAGTTGGCCCTGCACTTCATAGCTGATATCGGTGACTTTGGCCGTCCCATAGAGCCGCTGGGCAGGATGCATCATATGATGCTCTTTGGCGACCCATTGCACATCATCGGTCACCTGGCTGCCGACGAAGCCAGCGTGGCCATAAGCCAGCTCCTGGGCGCGGTATTTGTCCACCTGGCGCGGGGTGCCCACATTGAAGCCCCACTGGCTGGAATAGCCCTGGCTGAACCAGCGCTCGTAATAGCCCATCCCGTGGTTGACCATCTGGGGATGTACCTTGAGCAAATCAAAGTCCAGCAGCGGATTATGATGCTCTCCCCCGTTCACCTGAGCCTCGGTGCCGTCCACAACCCCTGCCCAATAGGCGTGCTGGTTGCCCTCGCCGAACAGCGGCCCCTGGTGAGTGTCGCGTTCATACTGGAAGAGCTCCGAGTCGCGCAGCACCTTGAGCTGACACATCGCAGCCATCGGCTGGGAAGCCTCGTGATCAAGCTGATGCCAGGGGGGCACGCAACTGTGGACATCGAGATAGGCGGCAGTAGTCTTGTAGGTGTCGTGGATATAGGGAGAGTTCTCCATCGCGTAGCCAAGCGCGCGATTACACTTCAGCCCAAAGCTTTGGCACCTGGGTGCCCTCGTTGAACCAGGCGAGTGAGTTGGAACCATCTTCTCGCAGCACAATTGCGCTCGGATCATAGGAGGGCGCATCGGGATAGAGGTCTATGTAGTTCTCGTGCAGAGAATTCAGATAGCCCACTTCGAGCGCGGCGTTGCCGTATTCGATCATCGCCTCTTCAGGCCCGAACTGCGGATCGGCAGGGATGTGATCCGGCAGTTTTACGTCGTAGCCATAACGCTGCCAGACGTGATTTATGATCACGGCGTGGTCTACGCCATTGTCTTTGAGGTCGCGCAGATTGGCCGCATCGCCAATGTAGGTGCCCTCGTGGTGCTTCCAGATATCCAGCATGATGCAGGGGCCGAGGGTAGCAAGATAGGTCGAAGGCTGCCAGGGGATATTGGGCAGCACCTCGGCAAGCCGGGGCGAAACAGCGATGTAGCCTTCCTCGTGCAGGGGATTGCGGTTGCCCTCGGTCGTCTTGTCATAGTAGGCAATATCTTGCGGACAGTGGGAGGAGCTAGTCTTCGTCCAGTCCAGATAACGGCAGGCAAAGGCTGACTCCGAGAGCAGCATATCCACTTTGCCAATCGGCATATAAGGCACATAGAACTGCCTGCGCATCCCAATCCCGGCGGTATTGCCCAGGCCAAAGGCGCGGATACGGGCATCTTCGGTGTCGGCAACAACAGTCAGGGCTTTGCCCTCGATGCCGAAAGTCCAGGTTAGCTCGAGGGGAGTTGCCCCGCACTTGTATTCCCAGACTGCGACCAGTTTTTCACCCTCAGGAGCGGCCTGACAGGATATGAGTCTGGCATCGGAGGCCGCCTCGAAAGTGTCGGGCTTATCCGGGTCAGGGGCAAAGAGCAACTGGGCGCCCGCCATAGGGCGGAAGGTCGCGCCTTCGCCCAGGCGACATGTGAAGTCCTCCAGCCGACCTGTAGTTGGCACGTAGGTATAGACGAGGTTGCAATCGGCGCCCTGGTAGGCGAACTCCCAGGTCTCGCCCACCTGCCTTAGGGTGCTTGTATGCTCAAGCAAGTTGCCTGGAAAGATGCTGCCTGGCCGATTTGCGCAGGGCACCAGGCTCGCGTTGCGGGTAGCTTGAAGGGCCTTGCTATCCATAAGCTGAGCCAGCAGCGCTGCCTCGCCGGTTTTCTCGGAGCCTATCGTCAGCTTCGGAGTGCCAAAATAGGAATAGTCCCAGCTCGCATTGTTATCCGGCCCAGGCTCAACCTGCAGGCGCAGGCCAATCGTGCGCCCAGCATAATCGGACAGGTCGAAGGAGTAGTCTTTCCACTCGGCCTCGACCTGGTGATAACGCATCAGCTCCTGCTCTGTGCCCTCTGCGACCAGATATGCGCTGAAGGTAACGCCATCGCTGCGGTCTGGCACGGCGACATCGGCCCTCATTGCGATGCCGAAGCTGAGAGCAATCGGCGTCACGTCCGGCAGGCTCACGGTGTATTCGACGAACATCCGGCCCGGTGGGACATGCCACGGAGAGTGCAGAAGCAGGCTCTGGCGCCCCTGCACATAGTCCGAGGGCACATACGAGATGCCTGTCTCGGTCTCGAAATGGCCCGTCCAGTCGGGTGGCATCAGCACAGTCTGCTGACCATATGACTGATAGCCGACCGTATACTGGCCGATATCACCTAGAAACACTTCGCCTGGCGGCAGAGGGACAGGCGCAGAGAGCGCCGCTGAGGCGAAGAGGAGAATCAGCAGGCAAAGCGCGAGTGGGGCACTAGCTGACATAAGAGCTTCCTCCTGGGGCAGCAGTAGCTGGCCGAAGCCAAATTGGACATACAAGCTGCCTTTCCTGCCGCCTCAGGTGTCAAGCAAGCGCGAAAGCCTCAGGCAGAGAGCAGGCTCAAGCTCCTTGAGCTGATGGTCTTCAAGCAGCTGGAAAGCTTGCGAAGCGAGCTGGAAGGCCGCTTCTCTTTCGCCAAGTGCCTCGGCTACCTCCGCCTGGCCTGTAAGGGCGAGGGTTTGCTCTTCTATATAACCGTTGGCCAGCGCAAGCTGGAGAGCCTCGGAGAGAGGCGGAAGGGCCTCCGAAAAACGCTGCCAGCCGATGAGAAGCGAAGCCTGATGGAGCAGCGCAAGGGCGATGCCCCGGGCGTTATGCGCTTCTCGAGCCAGGGCGAGTTGCTGTTCGTGCAATAGCCAGGCTTCCTCGGGTTGCCCCAGGCGCGCCAGCACTTCGCCGCGGTTGCCAAGCGAGCGTACCAGACCCCGCTTGTTGCCGAGTCGTCGGCAGAGGGCTTCTTCCTCTTCGTGGAGGGCAAGCGCCTCTTCCAGCAGGCCAATTTTCGCCAAAGCCATCGCTCTGGTGCCGAGGGCCATCCGAAGGCCCTCCAGGTGACCGAGCCGGCGGCAAAGCTCCTCCTGCTCGCCTAGCAAAAAGAGCGCGGCATCTTCCTGCCCTAGTTGCAGAAGCACCAGGGCCTGTTCATGCAAGGCCGATTGCAGCTCTGCCGGGCCGCCAAGCTTCCGGGCGAGGGCTTCTTCTCTTTCGAGCAAGGCAAGCGCCTCGCGCAGTCTGCCCTGCCTGGAGAGCAGCCTTGCCTGGTCGCCAAAGCAGGCGAGCAATCCCCGCTCATCGGCCAGTTGCTCGCACAGGGACTGCTGGCGCTGAAGGAGCTGCCAGGCAGAAGCCACATCGCCCCTGGTATAGTGCAGCAAAGCTTCATGGCCAAGCGTGGCCTCGAGTTCGGGCAGGCGTTTGGCGCGTCTCGAAACGTTGTTCCAGTTCGGCGAGCAGGGCAAGTGCCTCATCTGGATGGCCGAAGTCATCGAGGAGATGGGCCGCAGCGTGCAGCACGCCTTCTGCAAGAGCTTGCCTGTTATCAAGGAGAGGGGCAAGTGAGGCAACCAGGTCGCCCTCTCCAGAGGCTTCAAGGCGAGCCCAATAGCCTTTGAGCTCGAATTCGTCCCTTGCCCAGGTCGCTTCGAGGATATCCGGCTGTGCGAGCAGGCGCGCGAGTCGTTTGCCCTGTCCGGCGCGATCGAGTTGCCAGGGCAGTTCCTCTACCTGTCTGTCGTCCAGAGGGCGCGCCTCGAACCAGTCGGCCAGTGAGAGTCGCCACCCAAGGCCAGCGTCTATTGCCCAATAACGCTGTTCGACGGCGGTTTTGAGCGCGCGATGATAGTAGTCTACCTGTCGGCCTCGTCTCAGTAGCCAGGGGCGAAGCTGACGCAGGATGACCTGGAGTTCGCCCCGGTCGTCTTGCTGAGCGGTCAGCGAGGCAAGCTCCATCTCGGAAAGACCCGCGCGCGAAGCGGCCAGCAGGCAGGTCAGCGCCTCCACCAGGGGGGCTCGGAAGTCAAGCTCCAGTCGCTCCAGCACCTGCCCGAACAACCCAGTGACATCAGAGGCCTCGGCGAAGCGATGGAGGCGCGATTCCAGTTGCTCGAAGGAACCAAAACCACGCAGCTCTTCGAGCGCAACCTGCAGGTAGAGTGGATTGCGCGCGCCAGTATTCGCAAGCAGCAACGCTTTCTGTCCTTCTTCCAGCGTCTTGGCCGAGAGAGAAGGCAATTCCGCAAGCAGGATTGCTGCCTCTGGCTGGGCAAGTGGGGCAAGCTCGAGCACTTCCGCGCCTCTTTTCCTTGCCTCTTCGACAAGAGGGCCCGAGGTACAACTCGCCAGGAGCTTCACGTTGGGAGGCAGCACTTCTGGAAGCCACGGCAATCCCAGTTCGAGGTCCCTCTGGTCGAGTTGATCGAGGCCATCGATAATCAGCAGCACTTTTTCGCTCTCGGCCACCAGTCCAAGCGCAGTGCGGAAGGCTTCCGGCAGGCGCGCGGGGTCTTCAGGCACTTCCATTGGAAGACCGAGAACCTCAACCAGTTCTTGCGTGAGGCGCGCAAGCAATCTCGGCAGGCTGGTAGATGCCGCGCTGGCGCCAACAAAATGGGGCACAACGAAAAAGTCAGGCTTATACGCAGCCCAGTCTACATAATGGCGAGCGAGAAGGGCCGACTTGCCAACGCCAGCTTCGCCCGTGACAAGCAGAGGCTGAGCGGCCTCGCTGGCGCAAAAGGCAGCAAGTTGCGCAAGCGGCTCCTCCCTCCCCACAAAGACACGCAAGAGGGCCTCCGCAAAGAGTGAATGAGCGGCGAGTTCACCCGCAAGGGGCAGTTCTGTAATCTCGCCAGTCGTCCCTGCTACCTCGGGGTACCGTGCCGAAATGGCCGACCAGAGGTCGTTTTCGACCCTTGTGCCGAATTCTTCGAGGCCGGACAATAACAGTGAGCCATGTTCGAGGAGAGGACTTCGGAGGGCGGCGGGCAGGGCCTGCCATTCTGCGGGAGAGATAGTCCCATCGCGCGCAAAGGCTTCAAGCCCCTCCAGTTGCGGAGTTGAAAGCAAAGGAGCCACGAGGCGCCAGTCGAGTTTGAAACCCGCCCAATGGGCTGTATAGCCCTCCATCAGAGGGAAGCCTGACTCGCGCAACCGCTCCTTAAGAACGGCAAGCTTGGCGCGCGCGGCTGGCTCCTCATCTCTCAGGAGGGGAAGCGCCTCCGCAGGCACCTCGTCCAGCAAGGCCGGATCACGCAGGTAGAAGAAGCTTTGCCCCTTCATTGGGGGATTGAGCAGCACGCCATAGACTATCTCGAGCGCCGTAATCGAGCTGCCAGAATAGTCTTGCACCCAGGAATACCGCTGCAGTGTTTCGGGATTTACCCGGTTCGGCAACCAGCCATAACGCTCACCCAGCAGGCCCAGGAAGTAGGGACGCGTATCACTGGCCTCGGGACGGCAGCGGTCTATCTCGGCAAGGCAAAGCTCCAGGACTTCATCTTTCTCGGCTTGCTGACGAGTAACACCCCACCGCAGGTCAATATCGGTGAAGTAGATACGATGAGCAGCGAGACGCTCGCGCAACTTGGGAAAGACAACCTTCACCAGCCAGTCACGTTCCGCGTGCATATCGCGGAACGTTGAGCTGATGAAAACGCGCACCTCTCGCCAACGCGCCATCGGCGCCTCCTCGATGTGAGAGGTTAGCCTTCCGGCAGGTTGTGGATTACCAGGGCGCCCTGCTCGGGCCCGAGGCTGGTGGGAGTGCTGGTGCCAGGGATGCGGTTGCCAGCCTTTATGTGGAGCACTGGTTTACCGGCAGCAAGGGCTTTGGCGACGATCTCGCCAGTGCCTCCCTGCCCCTGAGCGCCCTGGCCATCCCAAATCGCCACCAGCACGTCCGAGTGTTCGAGGACATACTCGCCCGCCCTCGCATAACCTTCGTTGCGTTCAGCCGCCTCGGGCATCACGACGACCTCGCGGGCGTGTTCGAGTAGCCTGTCAAACTCGGCCAGGGATTCAGGAGTCTCGAAATCCTGCTCGTATTCCATCTGATCGAAGGGCAAGACGGCTACAAGGCCGCCCCCAGGGCGATCAATTACCGCCTCGGCGACCAGCCTGTCGGCGCCTTCGGCCAGGGAGGAAAGACAAACAAGTTCGCTGCCCCGGAAGGTGTCTTCCAGCAGGTCGAGCGCGCGTTCGAGACTGGCCAGCAGTCTGGGCAATTCGGCCAGGAACCGATGGCCGGTGATACCGACATACAAGGATCCAGTAACTTGTTGCATCGTCACTTATGGGCCTCCGAGGGCAGTTTTACCAGGTGGTAACGCAATTCGGCCAGCAGCCCGGGCAGGTTGCGTTCGAGCTGCAGGCTTTTCTCTTTTAACTTCTGAGGCAGCGCGTCCTTGCCACACGGCTCAATAAAGCCAGGGCAGTTGTGAGTAAGCCAGTCATCAACCGGTTCGCACCAGGCGCGCAAGTACTCATTGAGCTTCGACGTCTTGTCAGGCACAGGAGCAAACTTCCAGCCATCAGCCAGCTTGGCTCTCATCCAGCGGATATGTTCGAGTTCGGCAAGCCTGTCGACATCGTCGTCGGGAAGAGCTTGCGGCGACTGGCCTTCACGTGCGGGTACGATGACATAACCTACTGCTCTCAGGCGGCGCGTCAGATTACGCACTGATTCTCGATTGGCTTCTTTATCCGCTTCGCCAAGTTGCGCCCAATCAGGATAAGCCCTGGCACCAGATTGAAATACTTCACGATAGTTCTCGTGGGACATCCTGGCCAGTTGTTCGAGCACCTCGCCGCGTATTTCCAGTGAATCTGCCAGAGCCAGGAACTCGGTGCCATCAACGTGGAGATTAAGCTGCGACTCGAGAGGCAAGCTCGAACGCTCGAACTTGCGACGCGACGCGAGCAGGCTCATATTGATGAGGGCCTCCAGGCTGCGCACGCCATGGTAGTACTTGCTGACTTCAAGGAAAGCTCCGAGCACACCCAGGTCCATGTTGAGCTCACCTTTACCTTCAGGTTGCTCGAACAGATGGGCAGCGTTGATTTTGAGCAGCTCGCGCAGAGTGACAGCCCTGCGGATGACATGGTAGGGGTCTCCCCCATCATGGGTGCGATTCGGCCCCATTATGTCAACATAGCCGCGCAACCGGCTCACAAAGTCAGGCCCTTTAACCTGGCGGAAGGCTTCATCGCCCCCTTCGAGATTCTGACCGAATTCTGCCATCTGATGACAGGTGCCCCCCGCGAAGACGAAGATGGCCGGCCCGATGGGATGGGTAATCTGGCCCTCCTGGAAGCTGCCATCCTGCATCGGTGAGAGGAAATAGCGCAACCAACCCAACGGCTGATCGTTGAGGCGGGTGTCGAACTCGTCCCAGAAGACGAGAGGGACTTTACCGGAGAGTGAGACATCTCTTACCTGATGCAGGGCGTCAAGCAGTTGCTCGGGATCGTTGAACTGCGAAAGATTGAAAGTCTTTTCTTCCAGTTTGTCCTTCGCAAGTGCGCGCGCAAGCTGCTTGATGCCGAAGGACTTGCCCGAACCAGGAGGGCCAAACACCGCCAGATTGAGCGGTGGGCTCTTGGGCTTGTCGCAATAACTCCGGATAAGCGAAGCAAGCACGCGATAACTCTCGATTTCGCGCCTGTCTACCACTGTCAATTTGCCAAAGGTAGCTGTAGGCACGCCTGCAAGCCTGTTGCCCAGGCCGTTCAATACTATCCCCCTGGCGACATCCAGCAAGGGGCTTCCTGATCCGCGAGGTTGCTCTGGGTCTTCGGAAATCTCTTCGCAACTGGCCTGAAGCAAAGTCCAGTAACCATGCCCTGAGCGAAAGCGTTCGGTTTCTGACCAGGCGATAATCGGAGGCTGCTCTTTGGTTGGGACGACTTGCGAACCTTGCACCCCACCAAACTGAAGCTCGAGTTCCTCCCTGGGCAAAGTCAGATGGCGCACAGGGTCAGCAATCGGGGCGACCACAAACGCTTCGGCCGGCTGGCTTACGGTATCCGCGACAAGCTGGAGAGGAAAGACCAGCCGGTCAACATCCCCAGGTTGCTTAACAAGCTGATAACCTTCGAGATGCAATTTGCGCATGGCGGCCAGTCCACCTTTTATGGCGGCAGGCCAATCTGGGGTGCTGGTCCTCAGCAACTCCCGGGTGACTGCAGCTGCCAGGCAGGTGTTATATCCGATTATCCTGCCTTCGAAGCCGGCCTCCCAGGAGCCTTCGATGTTATGCGGATCGAAAATCAGCTTGCACAAGGAACTGCCATCCGGCTGCCGCACAAGCAAGAGGCACCCAGCAGCCCGGAAGGTGACGATGACAGCGGCACACTTGGACAGACTGCTGATATCACGGTTATGAGTGAGCTCCCAGAAGGCATCCTGAGCTGTGCGCTCCCAGGAAAGGGCCCGCGATAACTGCATGCCCGAGGCGCGCAGATCATCTGCAGTCACCAGGACAACCAGCCGGTCGGCATACGCAGGCACCAGTCGCTCCCAAAGAGGCCCCTGGGCAACCGGGTCAGAGAGCTTGAGCAAGATTGGCCCTTTATACTGCTTGCTGCTCAAGGCAAGAGGCCAGAGCTCGGGTCGCCTCCTGAAATCGAAACCGGCATCGTCAAGCACAACCAGAGCCGGATCCGGCACATCGTCAACTAACCCACGCCAACCAGCCAACTCGCTAGTTTCGACATCGCAGCAGTCATCAACTCCAAGCAATTCGTCTACGCGCCAGACGCTAACTCTGGAACCGTTTTCCTTAGGGTAAGGCTTCCACATTGCGAAGGCATGATGATGATCGGGATCGCCCGGGGCGATTGCAGTCAGCGGCGCCTGAGGTTGACGAAGCTCAAACTTCCCTGGCAGGCTTGCTGCAACCAGTTCGATGACATCAGCCAGCAAGGCGGCGCCACCTCGCTGCCAACAGGCCCGGATGCCCTTGAAGCCCTCAAGCCTGGCCTCGCCACTGGGACAACGCATCATATTCCAGTCCATCGTGACATCGCCCGTTACAACGCAAAGGCGGGCAGCATCCTTACGCTTGCGCATAGGTTTACCTCCAGAATCAAGCCTCAGGCTTTGAGCACTCGCAGTTCGGTGCTCCAGACCGGCAGAGTTCCAGGCCGACGGTGCCCAGCAGGCGCGGCAGGCCCCTTATGGCAGCGCGATTCTTCTCGCGAGTGGTTTCCTGAAGTTCTCCCCATTCCAGCAGGTCGGGATGAGTCTTGCGTCGAGAGTCCTTGGGACCAGGGGCATACTTCCAGCCCGACTCTTCACGTTCCTTGCGCCAGCGAGAATGCTCCTTTTGGGCCACTTGCTCAAGTGTTGCTTCATCCAGCCGATACTGGCCGGCATCCAGCCTGGTCAGAGCGCGGATCCCAAGCCCTGCCTCGGCAAGCAACTGACCAAGCGCGTCGGCCTGGGTGCGGTTGGAGTCCTGCAGTCGTTCGGGCAACTGGCTCCAGGGCACGAGGGAGGAGTTGGTCTCGGGCGTATCGCCAAGCTTCAGGGCCTCGGCGACATATTGCTCGTGCAGGGCCCTTGCTAGCAGCTCATGGCCGCTTGAAAGCAGCTGCTCGGGCGTGCAGGCGCGTTCCAGCAAGCCGAAGACCTGCAGCCGATAAGCTTTATGATCGGGCGTACTGACCCGCAGCAGAGCAGCCAGGCCGTTTTCTTCCTCAAGCCTCACGATGATGGGGGCATCAGATTCGGGCAGCTTGGGCTCGAGTCTTAATGCGGCAGAGACTGCAAGCGGTTCATCGTCCAGGCATATGAACACCGAGGTCAGTTTGACGCCAGGCTGGGTAGTGAGGAATTCGGCCCTGTGGAACTCGACCGATTCGAGACTAAAATCGCGCGTTGTGATCTCGAGGACTTCCTCAACCAGAGGCAGCCGGGTCACCAGGGCGGTCAGACGTTCGGTTGCGTATCTGTCTATCAAGGTTACGAAAGGCTTGGGAGCGCCTTCCGGCGCCAGAGCTTGCCACTCTATCGCGAGCTGGGAAAGCAGGCTCTGTCCAAACTGACCGAAGCCAACAATCACAAGCGCTGGCCTGGTTGGCAGGTCCATCGGTAAGGGGCGCGTCTGGCTGAGCAGCACGCGGGCGCCTGCCTCAAACAGATTGAAATACTCTATCCTCAGGCCACTTTCGGCAATTGTGTTGTAACTCTGCTCGCGCAATAACTCGTAGAGCAGTGGATCGGAGATATGGGCAAAGCAGGTCGCGCGCGGCCCGGAGTTTTTCAGGACCAATTCTCGGCATCTAAGGGCAATTTCGGCGTTAGAGCCCGCAGGGCCGCAGACAGCGAGGATGTAGCGCGCCCTGGCAACGCGCGCCTTGCGCAGCAGCTCGGGCTCGGTCGCATCGCCGTGCAATACGATGGCCCCCGCGTGCCTTGCGGCTTCAATCCGGTCGTTGGCTTCATCTCGCTCGATAATGACAACTCTGAGGCCATCTTTCAGGAAGGCGCGCGCCCAGAGCAGCCCCTTGCGTCCCAGGCCACAGATGACTATATGGCCAGAATAACGACGCAGGCGCAGGAAAGCGAGTTCCTCGGAGAAGAGCAACGCCACAGCTTTTACAGCAGTGAAGCCAGCTACAAGCGGAGCAAGCCAGCGAGCCAGTTCAAGCAGAGGCGGGATGGGTCCTTCCAGCGAGCCGGATTCGAGCACGAAGAGCTGCAGGGTAAGGTAAAAAGCGCCTGCCAGCGAGTAGGGAGTGCCGGCCTCGAGCCCCTGCTCCAAAAATCCCACTAGCCCAGCAAGCGTGGCAATCCCCCAGACGAGGGCGACCAGCCACCCCTGCAGGTCGCGCACGAACTCCCAGAAGCCCCCGAGGCGGCCGCTAGCCAAGGTCCCCCCTCCCTGCTGGCAGATTCGCCAGCGCGGGAGGGATTCCTGCTATCAGTCTTCCAGCATGAAACTCGGCTTGGCGAGGCTTTGGCTGCGCCAGGTTTGGTCAGGCTGTTCGAGCCCCTGGGCGCGCGCCTTGCGAGCTTCGGGGGTGCTCAGGGCTTGCTCCAGTTGCTTGCGGAAGAGCTTGAGCTCGCGCGCCTGGGTCTCCGTCACATAGCCATCGCATTGATAATCAGCCCAGAGGATGCCGGGCACCCCGCCGTTCTCGTAGACCGCTTTGAACCAGGGATAAGCGGCAGTGAGGACGTGCATCATCGCGCCCTGGCGAGGTTCAGGCAGATTGTAGGCGATGCGATAATCGGTGCCCCAGCGCTCGTTAATCGCGATATCGCGCATATTGTCGAACTGAGGGAACCAGCAGGGCACGATGCCCTGTTCCACGGCCTGCGAGGTCAGCCAGGCGACTTCACTAGGGGTATAAGGGATTGTCGTGTAGTCGCTGTGGAAAGCGATGAGGCCCGAGGCTTGAAGCTGCTCCGCAATCGCGCCGGTGCGCCGCTGGCTGTACCAGATATGGCGCAGATGGGGATTAGGGTCCTCCGGATTGAGGCCTGAGACCATCACGTTGGCGCCTTCGGTGCGCAAGGTGATCTTCGCCCCAGGCACCACGCGCCGGAAGCGCTCCAGCGTATCGGCATAGTTCTTCAGGCGCAAGTCAGTGCGGAAGGCATCCCAGTCCAGCACGGCCTGGTTCCAGTCGTGGAAGGGATGGGCCGGGTCGGTGTATTCCCAGAGATGCCCGAAGGCATTACGTACCTGATTTGCCTCGGGGTCGATCTCTTCAAGGCTGGCAAATTCGGTGTCCCAGGCGGCATTGATGCCGGCAAGGTCGCCATACTTCTGCTCGGCCCACTTGCGGAACAGCTTGATGACCGAAGTGCCCTCTGGATAACGCGTATTCACATCCTGACGCATCCAGCCGCGGCTGTCCTCGACGCTGATGGGCACTGTGCCGTCTTCGAGCTGGAAGTAGAGATCGCCCCAGCGGCGGAAGTTGTAGCGCCACATAACATCGGTGGCGAGAATCAGGTTGCGACTGGCGTGGCTTGCCTGGATGCCTTGTCGCTCCATCGGGAACTGACGGCCAGAAATCCACTCGGCGATAGGGCCAATGTTGTAGCGATCAAAGGGATAACTGCCCCAGCCTTCGACCTGCAGCCCCTCGCGACGGGCCTGGTCGAGGAAGTACTTCAACCCGTCAGCCCACTGGTTGGAGCGTTCCTCTCCCCCATCCACCTGCCAGGTCTCACCGAAGTCTTCATAAAGCCAGGGCATACTGGTCGTCGCGACCACGTTTATCCCACAGTCGCGCATCTGTCTGAGCGAAGCCAGCAGGTGTTGCTCTGGATACGGCCCAAGCTGGACGTTCTGGCGCATATCCGACATCGTCTGGCTGTAGATAGCCGGATAACGCAGGCCGTCCTGGATGACATTGGCCTGGTGGTCAGGATCGAAAGTAACCCTCAGGCTGGCGTCGCTGACATCAACAGGCAGCGCGAGGCTCTTGCACGCCACTGGCCCAGTCGTAACGAGCTTCACCACAACGTGTTTGGTCCAGGGGGCGACCTGAAGGCCCAGCGTGCCGGAAATCGAGTGGACGGCCGGGTCTTTGGGGGCGGCAAGCTGGCCCTCGAAGGTGGTCATAAACTCCTCGAAGCTGTGGATCCACCGAGTCAGCTTGTCCTCCTCTCCCCCGTTGCTGAGGGTCTCTTCAATAGGCGCAACAGGCGTTTGACGGGCTTCTTTCTCAACTGTGAAAGGCAGCTCGTGGAAGGTCATCCAGGCGCCTTCCCACATATTGAGCATCCAGTTTTCGTCTTTGTAGCGCCGATATTGGGACCGGAAGCGCAGCTTGTACTCGCCAGGCGCCAGGCCGAGGTTTTGAGGGGTCTCTTTGGCGCCCTGAGTAACAATCGAGACCCAGGTCTCGTGCGATTCGCCAGGATAGAGATACTCCAAATCACGGATATAGAGGTTGTAATGCTGCCCGAGGAACCTGAATTCGCCGGCTTCGTCCTTGCGCAGCAGCTCCGGGTTGAGCAGCCAGGCGCCAAAGCCTTCCGGATCGAGGATTGTGTCACCGGTATTGGTGAACCGAAACTTGAACCAGACCAGATCGCCGGCCTCGACTACGCCGGAACGCGTCAGAGGGCGGGTATCGAAGCTTGGATAGTGGCCAGGCTCATCGGAGAAGTCCGGTTTCATCACATTGCGTCTGCCGGGGACGATGTGAGCTGTGACAGAGCCGAGATACTCGACATCCAGCGCGAGCTTGCCGGGCAGCGCCAGGTCGAACAGATCTCGTCCCTTACGGCGAGAGTTGTCCTCGAAAGCGGTGGCCTCGACATAGACGGGGAAAGCGGGCTGGCTGCCTTCTTCCCAGGAAAGGGTGTAGTTGGAGGGGCACCGTGTCATAGGCCTGCGCTTTTCGCGGCGGTTGAAGGTGAGCTTGTAGCCGGCGGCTTCGAGGGTGGCAGAGCGCATCGGTACGTTCTCATAGAGGGCCCACTGGCCGGTCTTCTGCGCCTCTCTGGTCAGTGGTTTGTAGACAAGCCCACCATCTTCAGCCAGGGGGTATTCCCAAACGGGGGCGGGCCTGGGCACTGCGGCCACGGCAAACTGGGCAAGCGCGAGCAAAAGTATCACTAGAAAGGGCATAGGTGGCACCTCATCCATCAGGCTGGGCTGATTATACAAGAGGGAGACCCCTCCTGAAGAGCGAAGTTGCGGCAAACCAGGGGAGTGATGAATATGAAACAGAATTTCCCCATATGGGCGTTTGCTTGCCTCCTGCTGCTGGTTGGGCTGGTACTAGCCCTTGCGCTGGCTCAGGAAACCACACCAGCTGCAGAGGTTCAGCAAGGCCAGCTAATCAGCCTACCGGTACCCGACACGCAGGGCACGATGCCGCTTGAGACAGCGCTTATGAAGCGCCGGTCGGTGCGGGCCTATTCCGATCAGGGGCTCACGCTGTCCCAGGTTGGTCAGCTTGTCTGGGCGGCCCAGGGGATTACCGAACCGAACCGCGGCCTGCGGACCGCACCTTCGGCGATAGCGATGTATCCACTTAAAGTCTATGTCATCGTGAAAACCGCCGAAGAACTGGCGCCTGGGGTCTGGCGCTATGTGCCAGCTTCTCATTCGCTGGAGCGTGTCAGGGGCGCTCTCTCAACCGAAGAAGCCGCTCGCGCGCTGCCCCAGGGGGCTATGAAACAGGCTCCGGTAGTCGTTGCGATCACCGGCGATCTCTCGATTATAGGGCAGCGCGTGCCTGACAGGGCGCTCGAATGGACGGCAATAGAGGTCGGGCATGTGGCGCAGAACGTCCTTCTGGAGGCTGTCGCGCTGGGGCTGGCCTCGGTGCCTGCCGCAGGTTTCGATCCCGCCTCGGCGCTTGCCGGCGATGGGCCTGGCCGCTCCCGAGCAGCTTTTCTACCTGCTGCCAGTTGGTTATCAGAAGCAGTAAGAGCGCCTACTCAGGCTCGGAAAGCGCCTTGTGAAGCCTTGCGGCCTCCTCGGTGAAGGCCGTCCAGCCGGGCTTGGGTTCTACCTTTCTCGTTGAAAAGGCCAAGCGAAGTCAGATAATGCATAAAAGTGTCGTCCGCCAAGAGCTCGGGAGCCAGCAAGCCTTCGAGGGCTATCTTAGTGCCGTCCCAGGGCCAGTCGTTAAGCGACAGCCACGAAGCGCCAAGCAAGCGTCCGCGATTGCGTTCAAGCCAGGCGAACAGCTTGTGGATGAACTCGGCCTGCACCTCGGGCGAGGAGCCGAGGCTCTCGTGGCTTGCACAGCCAAGCTCTTGCAGGTAGACGGGCTTGTCCCTGGCGGCCTTCAACACCGCATCAAGGGTCTTCTCAAAGTAGAAAGGACTGTCGGGATTTAGCCCCTCGGTCGTCGCGGGGCCGCCAAACATCTTGCAGGGCATATAGTAGGTGGCACTGAGCACATCACAGAAAGGTTCGAAGCGCGGCCACCAACGCTCAACAGAGCCGGCGGTCAGGGTAACGCCTACGGCGATGTCAGGATGCAGGCGCCGAATAATCTGAGCGCCTTCTTTGAAGAGGACCAGATAGTCTTCCAAAGCCTGCTCGGGCCTTGCGCCGAAGTAGGTATCCACCTCGTTGCCGATAACAATCAGGTCGACCAGGTCGCCATACCGGGCCACCCAGGCCTCGATATAGGCGCGCCAGCGCGCCAGAGTGAGGGGGTCGGCGAAGCCCCGGTCTTCAAGCCCGGCAGGCAGATGGGCGTGATCCATATGGACCACATCGCAGAAAAACTGGACATAATACCCGCGTCGCTTGAGTTCGGTCAGGTAGACCCGATACAGGTCCTCTGCCGGGTCTTTGGGGAAGTAGTACTCGCCCTCGGCGCTCTCGCCCCAGGGAAACATCAGATGGATGGTCTTAAGCCCGAGCTGCTCGGAGAGCGGCCATTCTGTGTCTTTGCCAGGGCCAGGTATCCCATCAAGGCCAAGGGGCAACGGGCCGGTCAGAGGGCTAGCCGCCTCCTCGGGAAACGCGCAGCCAGCAAATATCACGACGAATAACAAAAGGCCAACTAGCAGAAGGCTTGGCATAAGGCACCTCCAGGACGACTACTGGTATTACTCCTCGCCGGCCTCTTGGGTTTCATCAAACGACTCCCGTCCAAGCAAGGCGCTAATCAGGCTGGACTGTTTCAAAGTGAGGGTATGCAATTCGGCCACTTCGCCCCGCAGATGGTGCAACTGATGGTGCAGCTTGGCTATTTCGTGTTCGGCCTTGCGGTTGACTTCATAGTCCTCTTCGTCCCTTAGCCTGTCGCGCGATTCCGTTCGGTCCTGGCTCATCATAATGACGGGCGCCTGGATAGCGGCCATACACGAGAGCACCAGATTGAGCAGAATGAAGGGGTAGGGATCGAAGCGTCCCCGGCCAGTTGTCAGAGAGTTGTAGACCATCCAGACAATCAGAACGGCCAGGAAGCTCAGGATGAAAACCCAACTGCCAGCAAAGGCGGCCAGTCGATCCGCCATCTTCTGGCCAAGGGAGAGCTTCTCGTCATGCAACTGGGCAATATTTCGGGTCGTCTGTTGAAAATCGGGTGGCAAGTGGTTTTCGTTTTCCTGGACGGGCATAGTGCGCGACCTCCCTGGCTTCGCGCAGGAGAGCCGGTCTGGCAGGCGAATCTCCGGCGCGAGGTGAAGTTAGTGACCAGATATGGACTTATTCTACACCGATTGGCACTTGGTATGACCTTGATGCTTGGACTAGTCGGGCCAGCCCAGTGCGCCCCGCTGGAGGAGATAAACGTGGAAAGTCGTGCTGCTGCCCAACTGAACTGGAGCCCAGCGCCCCCTGTAATCGAAGCTCCGCATAGTTTCGGAAAGCCGGTGGTAAAGCTAGCGGATTTCGAACAGAAGGGCGTCTCGACCTGGCAGGCTTTCGAGAACGCCATCGAGGCCTGCAGGCGCGAGGAGGCCGGCGCGCTGGTGCTGGAGCCAAAACGCTACCTTTTCGATGATCCGGCTGCTGCCGGCAAGCAAGCCCATCTCCTCTTCGAGGGACTGCATGACCTGGTTATCGAGGGCAACGGGGCGGAGCTTATCTTCCACCACATCAAACCGGGCATCTACTTTCTGAACTGCCAGCGAGTGGCACTGAAGCAGGTCAGCATCGACTGGGATATCCGGCTTGCTTCGGCAGGCGTGGTAGAGCTGGATGCCGAGGGCAGGCGAGTCATCAAGGTGCTGGACGAGTTTCCCGTGACGCCCGAGATGCCGGTGACTGCCTTTACGGAGTATCACATTGAGCAGCGCAGATGGGCGCTGGATCCGGCAGAGCAGTACAATCCGGCAGGTGTCGAGCTCATCGCCCCGCAGACCTACTATTGCCCTGGGCTGGTCGGTGTCTTCACGCCTGGGAAGGAAGTGCTCATCCGCCACTATGTTTACCAGGCCATCGGGATTGGTTTTATGGGCCTCGAGACCAGTGATATAGCTTGCGAGGACGTGACCATCTGGCAGTGCCCGAGCCACGCTTTCCTCGCCGCGATGTGCGAGGGGGGCATCCGGCTGACGAGGTGTCGCATCCAGCGCAAAGACGAGCCTGACCGGCTTATCAGCGCGACCGCCGATGGAGCGCATTTTATGAGCCTCAAGGGCGACATCCTGATTGAGGACTGCGATTTCTCCTACCAGGGAGACGATTCGGTAAATATCCACGGGATGTGGTGTCAGGTCGCAGAGATTGTGGACGACCACACAGTGAAGCTTGCGGGCAAATTCGTCGAAGGCACCGCGATAACAGCCAGCCCCGGCGATGAGATCAAATTTTGCAAAGCCGCCAACCTGGCCGAGTTAGGTCGGCTTGCACTGGATCATATAGCCCTCGGCGCCGATGGCAAGAGCCTCTTGCTGAAGACTGTAGAGGCGCTTCCTGAAGGCCTCGAACTGGGAGACTTCCTCGGCAATATGAATCGCGCCTGCAATCGGTATATCATCCGGGGCAACTACTTCCACGACCACAGGGCGCGCGGGATGCTCATCCAGGCGAAGGACGGGCTGATTGAGAACAACCACGTCGCGCGGACAATGGCGGGGGCGCTCAACCTCACCGTGGACTGCAACTACTGGACCGAGGGCTTCGGCATCGAGCGCCTGATTGTCCGCGGCAACACCTTCGAGACCTGCAACTGGGCCGGCTGGGAGCGCCATGGCAGCGGCGTGCATATGGGGATGGTCTCCCTCGCTGTAGACACCAAAACCGGACCTGGCGATTATCCCGTTCATCACCAGGTGCTGTTCGAGAACAACACTTTCATCGACACGCCCGGACTGGCGCTGTTCCTCTCGGGCTGCGAGGACGTCGTAGTCCGCAATAACCGCCTGGTGGGCTGCAATGCAGAGCCCTTCCCCGGCACGGGCAGGAACGTGGGCGTAGAGGCCCAGGGGTCTATCTTCATCGCGCGCGCCTCGAAGGTGACTGTGTATGGCACCACCCAGGAAACCCCTGGTGGAAGCTTCGCAAGCGGCGTGGTGGCGCAGGAAGGCAGCACTAGCGACATCGTGATTGAGGAGTAGAGGCACAAGATGAGAGAGAAGTTTGTATTGGTAGGCGCGGGAAGCGTCTCCTTTACTCGCGGATTGGTCGTGGATCTGGTCCAGCGCGGCGCAGAAGGCGAACTGGCCCTGGTGGATGTCTCTCCGGAGGCGCTTGCTATCGCGGAGGGGTTCGCGCGCAAAGTTATCGAAGCAGGTGGGTCAAAACTGAAGCTTTCCGCCACGACAGACCTGCGGAAGGCCCTTCCGGACGCCACAGCGGTCATCTGCACCATCGCAGTGGGCGGGCGCAAAGCCTGGGAGACTGACCTCCTGTTGCCGCGCAAGTGGGGCATCTGGCAACCGGTTGGCGATACCTCGATGCCGGGCGGCACCTCGCGGGCGCTCAGGATGATCCCGGCAATGGTAGACATCGCCCAGGCGGTCGTCGAGCTGGCCCCGAAGGCGCTGTTCTTCAATTATGGCAACCCGATGGTGCCTGTCTGCACGGGCATCAGGAAAGCCACCGGTGCAAACGTCATCGGGCTTTGCCACGGGGTCTTCCACGTCGCCGGGATGCTGGCCGAGGTGCTTGGTGTACCTGGAGATGAGTTGGTCTACACAGCGCTCGGTTATAACCATCTGACCTGGTTCACCGAGTTGCGCCATCAGGGCCAGGACCTGCTGCCGAAGCTGAAGGCCCTCGGCAAGGAGAAACTCGCCCAAGTGCCGGCGGCGCTTGGCAAGCAGGAAGTCGCAGGCCTCAATCCCTTCACCTGGCATATGCTGGAGCTGTTCGGCGGCTTCCCCGCGGTGCTGGACAGGCATATCTGCGAGTTCTTCCCCGCTTTCTTTGCGGACGGCGCGTATTATGGCATCCAGTTTGGGAAGGACGTCTACACCACCGAGGAGCTAATCGAAGGCGGCGATGCGGGCTTTGAGGAGATGCGCCAGGTGGCCCTGTCATTGGAGCCACTTTCGGACGACTATTTCAAGCGCATCGGAGGCGAGCACGAGCAGGTCGTGGACATCATCGACTCTATCAGGCGCGACCTGGGCACAATCTACAGCGTAAACGTGCCAAACGAGGGACAAGTCACCAACCTGCCGCGGGGAGCAGTTATCGAGTGTCCCGCGATGGCCACGGCGGCTGGGCTTCGGCCTATTCAGTGCGGCGCGATGCCGCAGGGGATGGCCGCAACGCTGGCTTCGCGCTTTGCCTGGGTGGACCTCACCGTTGAGGCGGCTCTCGAAGGCGACCGAGGCAAGTTCGTGCAGGCCCTCGTCGTAGACGGCAGTGTGAGAGAGCCCCTCCGATGCGGAAGCGCTGGCCGATGCCCTGCTGGAAGCGCACAGCCGAGTGGCTGCCCCAGTTTCGGAAGGGGGCGAATTAGCTGAAGAAGGTACTGCCCATCTTTCTGCTGCTTTTGGTACTGCTAACCCTGGGGGTAGACGCCTCAACTGGAGGCTCTGGCGTGCTTTATACTTACGAACTGAAGCTGGACCGAGATACCGAGTCCTGGGACAGGGCGCTTGCGGTCGCTTGTCTGCAGGGGCTTATCAACAGAGAGGCGCCCTCGCTGTATGTGTTCGCGCCGCCAGGCAGCTACAACCGGCCTGCCTCTGACTGGTGCGAGGGCTGGGCGCGCGCCGACAGCACAGCCTACTGGTGGGAGCTCTTCCGTGGGCCGGGCGGTTGGCTGGCTGACCGGACAGTCCAGGAGATACCTGACCTTGAGGGCCTGCTGAAGCTGGCCGGAGACCGAGTCAAGGGAGTCATCATCTGGGACCCGGAAGTACCAGCAACCGTGAACGTCGCCACTACCATCGCAGGAGTCCGCGATGGAGTCGTGCTTAGTCCCGAGCTTGCTGAGGAGTTGCTTCCCAGGTGGAAGCTGCCTGTGATTGAAGACCTGCGCGGTCGCTTTACAGGGCTTCAGACGGGCAGCAAGAAGAACGACGCCTATCGCTGGGCGATGCGCGAATATCTCTACAAGGGCAAGTGCTCCAGTCGCTTCCTCGCCTGGTACCCCGACGCCTTCGTGACCCGCGAGAAAGGCGCCTGGGACTACATCGTATGCCGAGATTGGGCTGTCCAGAACAGGCTGTTCTGTTTCAGCTTGTGGCCCTGGGCCGATGAACCCGCAGCCGACGAGCCAGACCAACCCTCTGGCACTGATTACGAGACTTTTACCCGGATCCTGACCGAAGTGAAAAGGCAGGCCGGCGGCAAGCATATGACCGAGCTTGCGGGCTTCTTCGCCTTCTACGATGGACCAATGTGGACCGGCGCCCTCAAGACCCTCCACCCAGATGGCGTGTATACCGAATGGGAGACAGTCTGGCAGATTAGCGCATATGACACGTATCAGAATACTGCCTGCGACCTCGTCTACAATCAGTCTCTGCATAGCCAGGCGCCCTTCAAACCCCTGAAGCAGTCGAGGCCAGTTGGAGAGCCGCCCCTCGAGAACAAGACCTATATATGTCTGCTGATGGCTGATTATGACTCCACCAAGCCCCTGTATGCTTTTCTGAGGCAGTGCTGGGATGATCCTGCGCGCGGGAAGCTGCCACTTGCCTGGGGCATCGATCCCAACCTGGTAGACATGCTGCCGGACCTGCTCACTTACTTCTACGAGACGGCAACCCCTAACGACTTCTTTGTCAGTGATGCAAGCGCAGCGGGATATTTCAATCCGAATCGCATCCAGGAGGCTTCCTGGCCCCTCTTCATCCGCCACAACAAATACTATTTCGATCTGCTGGATATGAGCATCGCGGGGATGGTACTCGATTTCGACCAGCCGAAGCCTGCCACGAAGGACGCCTTCAGCCAGTTCGCGCCTGACGGTTATGCCTGTATCACCTGGGACCAGCATGGGACGGGCGGGAAGGCTCCTTCCCCCCAGGTCTGGAAGGGGATGCCGATAATCGAGATGACCGGAGGCGCTTCCAGCCTCGAGGCGCCGGAGCAGGCGGCCGAGGCGCTGCTGCGCTCGATGCCTCAACGCCAGCAGGATAAACCCTATTTCCAGTATTTCCGTATTGTCTATACGCCGCCCTCACTTGTTGCGGAGACTATTGACCGACTTCGCGCCTTGCGGCCAGAGCTTGACCTGGAAGTGGTAGATCCGTATACCTTCTTCAGGCTATACAAGCGTCACCTTCAGGGAGGCGCTTCCTCGTAAAGGAGACCAATATGAGACTGAACAGAGCTGAGTATCGCGATAAAGTGCTGGCCTGCTGGCTTGGCAAGAACATCGGAGGCACGCTTGGAGCGCCCTTCGAATGGCAGCGTCAGGTGAACAAGGTAAGCTTCTACACCCAGGACCTTGGCGGCGAGCCGATGCCCAACGACGATCTGGACATCCAGCTTTTGTGGCTGGTGGCGATGGAAGAGCGCGGAGTGGACCTCGACGCTAACGACCTGGCCGAGTATTGGACTTTGTATGTCACTCCGCACTGGTCCGAGTACGGCATCGGCAAGACCAATATGCGTATGGGCCTTCAACCGCCCCTGTGCGGCACTCTCAATAACCCATATAAGGACAGTTGCGGGGCGTTCATCCGCGCCGAGATCTGGGCCTGCATTGCGCCAGGCTCGCCGCAGGTGGCAGCGGCCTATGCCTATAATGACGCCATTCTCGACCATGGCAATGGCGAGGGCACCTATGCCGAAGTGTTCGTCGCGGCTCTTGAGAGCGCAGCTTTCGTCATAAGTGACTTGCGCAAACTGATTGATATTGCGCTGTCCTATATCCCCGAGTCATGCGGGGTCGCCGGGGCTGCGAATCTGGCCGTCGAGTGCTATGAGAGCGGCAAATCCTGGCTCGAGGCGCGCAACCTGATTCTTGACAAGCATCGCGGGCGGCTTGCCTGGCCGACTACTTCGAAAGAAGACATCGAGCGCGGCTTTGATACGGGCCAGGTCGGCTATGATGTGCCGAGCAATATCGGGATGCTGCTGATAGGCTTGCTGTACGGCGAGGGCGACTTCGCCAAGAGCCTGTGCACGGCCGTCAACTGCGGCGAGGACACCGACTGCACGGGCGCGACGGCTGGGTCCATCTTCGGCATCCTGCACGGGACGGCAGGCATCCCCGAAGAATGGATTGCTCCCATCGGGCGCAGCATCAAGACGGTCAGCCTGAACCTGGGCGAGCTTGGGTATTTCGGCAACCAGCTTGCCCTGGACGTGGACACGCTGACGGCGCGCACCGCTAGTATCCAGCAGCAGGTGGCGGCGCGCAAGCCGCTACGCCTGGGGGTTGGCGAGGAAGCAACCGACCTGTCGGATGTAAATCCGGACAGCTTCTACGTTGGCTCGAAGTGGCGGATGGCCTTCTACGCCAATCTGGATGCGCCGGTATACCGCTTCCTCGACTTCGACGTGGCTGTTGATTACGGCAAGGAAGGGCCCGCCATCACTACCGGAGAAGCCCGCACCGTGAAGCTGCGCATCACCAACAAGTACAAGACAATGGCAAACCTCAATGTGCAGTGGTACGCGCCCGACGACTGGACCATCACGCCTCCCAATGGCCTGATATTTTCCTGGAACACAACCGGGATCGCAGAGGCAGAGTTCTCCGTCGAGGTTGACGACCTGGTAGAGCCAGTGGCGCGCGCTGTCATCGAGATAACAAGCCCAGGCAGGCCGACTACACTGCTCGTGCCGGTCACTTTTGTGAACGGGAGCCTGCTCTAAGGCTCTCCCCTTGCTCCACTAAGAGGCGAGGTTCTTCCGGAATATCCGGAGGAATCTCGCCTTTTTGCTTGCGCAAGTACGGACTGGCACGTTTCTTGCCATCAGGTAGTAAGCAGGATTGCCTGGGAATAAGGGCGGCGAAGAGGCCAGAAAGCTTTTTCCTTTCCTTCGGGAGGAATATGATGAGATTTACCGAAAGGGAAAGAACTGCCTTCTCAGCCCATTATCCTACCGCAGCCAGGCATCCAGTTTGACCGCCAGGCCTTGCCGTCACATACTCAGGGAGGAGAACACCGAAATGGCAAACGAACCGCTCCAGCTCAAGCCAGGAATGAAGACACCGGCAGCGGGCACCTACGTGCTGCTTAATGAAGCCGGTGTCGAAGTCAAACGGGTAGTGTACGAAGCGGGCCGCAGGTTCCCGCCTGGGCCCAAGGGCGGCTACTACGTACTGGAGGCCGACGCGCCTGCCGTGCCTGCTGCGCCCGCCCCCGAGGTAGCCCCTGAAGCGGCTCCCGAGAAAGTAAACCCAAGAAAGAGAAGAAGGACAAGAAGTGCAAGAAGAAGGACAAGAAGAAAGACAAGAAGAAGGACAAGAAGAAGGATAAAAAGAAGGGCAAGTAGGCCTTTTAGCCTCTCGAGGAGTAACAGATGAGGCCTGCGCCGCTGCTTGTCCTCCTGGCACTGTTTGGGGCGCTCTGTCAGGCTGGCTCGCCAGTTCCGATTGAGCGCGTCTGGTCACTTGGCGATTTCACGAGCTTCGGCTGGAACTGGGATGCCGAGTCCGTGGAAGCCAGGGGCGGCTACCTGCAAGTGAGCGAGTCGCTCTACGACAAAGGCCTTTATGCTCCCGTTTGGGCAGAGGGCGATTTCACGCTTTCGCTTCGCTTCAGGGCCCTCGAAACGCGCGCCTGGGGCGGTTGCGGGCTCTTCTTTGGCCTGACCACTCCCACTGGCGCAAGAACTGGCCATATGGCGCGCGTGATGGCCGGCAATCAGGTGCTTGCCGGCAGCCTGCTCGCCACCCAGTTTGCGGACCAGGGAGTCACAGGGTGTCCTGATATTGGCCGCGGCTGGCACACTTTTGAAGCGCAGGTTAAGGCCAGTCAAAAGACCTGGTCAATCGCCCTCGATGGCAAGGTCTATCTGGCCGACCTGCCCCTCAAGCAGCTCGCTGGCTATATTGGCGTGGATGTCTGCGATGGGACCTTCCAGCTTGCAGAACTAAAGCTCATACAAATCTCACCCGCCAAACCTGACAAGACGCCAAAACACCTGGCCGCGCTTGCGGCAGAACCCTCCGGAGCCTTTTACACCCCTCTTCCTGGCCATAAAGGCGTCGGTTATTTCTCGCCGGAAGGCAAGCTCGAACGGATTATCAGGCTTGAGGGCTTCTCGGAAGAACAAGCCTGGGCAGGACTAAGCGAAGGCGAAGGCCTGGTATGGGCCTTCCTGCCTCTTCCAGAGGGCAAGACGCGCCTCTTTCGACTTTCGGAAGGGCGTCTCCTGGAGACGCACGAGGTTGCGGGCAATTTCTGGCAGGCAACTGTCCTTGGACCTGACCGACTCGCCCTCCGCGAGCCAACTGGTCGAATAGTCGTTATCCAGACCAGCCGCGAAGGGACAGAGGCCCTAATCGAAGCAACACTTGGCGGACGTGACTCTCGGATTACTGGCTTGTTCGACCGCCTCGCGCTCGCATCGAAAGACCACCTCGATATATATTCGATGTCGGTAGAACCGGAAAGCTTCGACTTGCCAGGCCTTGGCCAGCCAGAACAGGTGCTGGCGCGGAGCGAGGGCATCTATATTGTGGCCTCAGGCAAGGTCAGCCTCTTCGATTGGGAGGGGAAGCCTAAGGCCAGCTTCGAGGGAAAGAGGCTAGAAGGCTTTTCGGCGGCCTCTTTCGCCTTCGGAAAGCGACCTCTGGTGGGCGATGCGGCCTCTGGCGCCTTGATTGCGATTGACAACCACCTCGACGAGTTCACCCCCAGAGTAGAGACGACCTCGGAGGGCTCCTGGATTAGCTGGCAGACCGCCACTCCGCAGCGCGGCAAGGTCCTGCCTAGAGTCTGAAGACGGTTCTCAAAAGGCCTTCGAAGAGGCAACCGCGGTAGCAGAGCACTCTCTACTGCTTGCCGGGCTTGCGCCAGCCCAGCGCTACAAGGCCTATCTGGAAGGGGGCCTCGAAGTCGTCACCGGCCCCAGGCCTTCCCTGAAGCCAGTCAGGTTCGTCTCCCCGGCGCCGAAGGGCCAGCTTGCCTATATCCGGTATCCAGTTGCAGTCTGCTTCCTGCCCAATGTGCCTAGATGACCGGAGCCCTGCCAAAGAGGGGCAACCGCACTTTCCAGCCTGCCTCCGAGGCCGAGATTGCGCGCGTAAAACACGAGCTGGAACAGGCCTTCCGGTTCTACTGGATCCATTCCCATTTTGCTTTCTGCGTGGAACCCACCTGGCTGGTGGACGAGACGGTTTTCAAGCGCTCGGAAGTCTATGAAGAGGGCGATACCTACCATCCACGAAGCGAAGTGATGGAGCGCCTGGGCGCAAGCGTTGGAAAAACGCCGGACGACTTTCCTGCGATCCTCTTCCTGGGCGCGACGACTGGCTGGGATGAGGGGCGGGGCGCCTGGCGGTGGAGCGGGCGCGGAGGCGGGTGGACTTACGGCGTGCCCGCTGCCGAGAGGGGCCATGGCCTTTCCTGGTGGGAGCCGACTCCACTCGATTATATGGTGCCTAATAGCTGGCTGTTTATCCACGAGTTCAACCATCAGGTGGATGGGCTCTTCCAGGCGGCGGGCTATGAGGACTACTGGTTCAACCATTACGCGCCTAGTGAAGGCAATACTGGCGATTTTGGCGAGTGGATGGACGCCGACCGATTTGTTTTGCGCCATTGGCCTCATGAAAACTGGCTGCTTGCTCCGCGCGGCCAGGTGGCAACGATGGCCGATGCCGATGAAGACGGCCTTCCTGATTCTGATGCCAAAATCTGGTTCGATGAAGCGCGCTTTGGCAGTGCTCCCACCTTGAAAGACACGGACGGGGATGGGCTTTCTGATGGCGAAGAGGTCGCCCTCGGGCTTTGGATACGCCAGGGCATACGCGATGACTACTGGGCAGGCGGCCTGACGCCGAATCCGGCTGACTCCGACACTGACGGAGATGGCCTGGGCGATGCCGAAGACCCACTGCCTCTGTATCCGGTCGACGCTATTCTCCCGGCTGTCGAAGACCCAGACGCTGAACTCGCAAAGCCAGTTGGGCCAATGTTAATCGAGCTGGCCGATCCCCAGGTGGAGGCCAGGCTTTACCTGGCGCAGTCGGACGGTTATCTGTGGATTTCCTGCTCGGCCGACCGCCCCTTTGAGCTGCACGCCCAGTTTGACTGCGGGCTTGATGGCTGGTTCGCAGGCAGTGACAACTGGGATGTATGGCTTGAGAGCGAGGGAGAAGCGTCACCCAAAACGCGGCTCTTCGATGCCGGCTCGCTTACCGAGTGGCCCAGGGACGACTGGGAAAGCCTGAAGTCGCTCGCCTGGCGCTATGCTCGCGGCACAATTGATGGGCAGCCCTATGTCGTGGTTGGGATTCCAGAAGCCCCGCGTTATGGCCTGGTGCTGAAGCAAGGCCAGCAACTGAATCTGAGACTTGGCGTACGAGTAGCAGTAAACAAGTTTGGCGATGTGCGGGAACTTGGCCCCTTCGAGCCGAATACTTTCGCCAAGTTTACCTTCTGAGGAGAACTGGATGGAGCAAAGCGAGCATCCCAAATACGCTGCGCCCCGATTCTACGTGCTAAGACGGGCCTTCCAGGCGCGCGAGTTGCTTATCCTGGGCGTGCTGATACTCGAGCTTATCGTCTTCGCACTCGTGGATCGCAGTTTCGTGACCGCGAGCAACCTGATGGACGCGGCCAGATTCGCGGCTATCGTCGGCGCGGCGGCGATCGGCGCCTGCCTCGTTATCCTGCTGGCGGGTATTGACCTCTCTTCGGGCGCTCTCTACGGGCTGGTTGGCTGCGTTGCGATGCTGCTGATGACAAGTCCAGACCATCCGATGAACGCCTGGCTTGCGCTGGCAGTTGCGATGCTGGTGGGGCTGGCCTTCGGCCTCATAAATGGTTTCTGCATTGGCTATATCAAAATCCCCCCCTTCATCGTGACCCTCGGGACGATGTCAGCGGCAAGCGGTACGGCCATCCTCATCACCAAAGCCGAGCATATGCCATCGGCCTCTCGCCCGCTGCCAGAGGCTTCGCTGCAAGTACTGCAACTGATGGACACCCACCTGGGCAGGACCGCCGAAGTCTCGGGATTGCATATCTCGGTGCTTATCGTAATCGTCCTGGCCATCCTGACCGCCCTGTTCCTGGTCGGAACGAAAGGGGGCAGATACATCTTCGCTATCGGCGGGGGCGAGGAAGCCGCCGAACATGCGGGGATAAACGTCGCCAAGGTCAAACTTTGGACTTACGCCGCGGCAGGTTGCTTCTCGGGACTGGCGGGACTTTTCTACGTGGCGCGCTTCAAAGGAGTGAACAGCGGCGTCGGACTTGGCGATGAGCTCAACATAATCGCGGCCGCTGTCGTCGGGGGAGTAAGCCTGTCCGGCGGCAAGGGCAGTCCGATTGGCACCATAATCGGCGCAATGATAGTCAAGCTGCTGCGCGATGGGCTGGTCTATAACGAGGTGCCGGAAAGCGGCGCCAAGATAGCCGTCGGCAGCTTCATAATACTGGCAGTGCTTGTGGATCGACTGCTCAAAATCGCGGGGCGCAAACGCGCTTCGTAAAAGACTTCGGAGGTGCAGTGATGAAACGCGCGATATTAGTTTTGCTGGTGGCCCTGGTGGCGCTGCTGGTGCTGGCTGGTTGTGGCCAAAAAGAGGCTGAGGAGCCTGCCCAGATAGCTCCCCCGGCGACGGCTCCCCCGACTGAGAAACTGACTTACGCCATCATCCCCAAGATGCTGAACAATCCTGTCTTCACGCTGGCCAAGCGCGGCGCTGAAAAAGCCGCCAAAGAGCTTGGCGCAAACGTCGAGGTCATCTATCAGGCCTCCGAGACAGGCAAAGCCGCCGAGCAGGAAGAGGTAATCCGCAACCTGACCAACAAGGGTGTAACCGGGATGTCCATCTCGGTGGTGGACGCGAATGCCGTGCGCGAGGGCATCGACATCGCTGTGGACCGGGGCATCATAACGATGACCTTCGACTCTGACTGCCCAGATTCGAAGCGCGCGTGCTTCTACGCCGTCTCGGACGATGGCATCGGCCAGGAACTGGGTCGCCAACTGGTCGAGGCTTGCGGCGGCAAAGCCAAGATGGAGGGCGAAGTCGCCATCGTCTCCGGCCAGTCCAGCGCGCCCAACCTGCAGGCGCGCGTCGGCGGGGTACAGAAGTTCCTCAGTGAGACTGATTTCCCCAAGCTGAAGTTCCTGCCCATCCTCTACTGCGACGATGACGGGGCCAAATCCATCGAGCAGATACGCACCACGATGCAGTCCCATCCCAAATTGCGCGCCATAATTATGGTTGGCGGCTGGCCGCTCTTCCTGGATGGGGCGCTGGATTCGGTCAAGGATTTTAATCAGACCAAGGTCGTGTCAGTGGACGCGCTGCCCAAGCAGCTTGACTATGTTGAAAGCGGTCAGGTGGCATGCCTGGTGGCGCAGAAGTGCTTCGACTGGGGCTACGAGAGCGTAATGATTATGGAGAACCTGCGCACCGGCAAACAGACTTATCCCGACTTTGTGGACTCGGGCTATGACCTGGTCTTCAAGGAGCCAACCCAGGCTCAGCGGGACGATGCCAAGACACGTAAAGCAGGCTGCTTCAGCCTCGTCGAATACAGGGCGCAATGGGACAAGTGGAACGCGGAGATGTAATTCAGGAGCCGCTCCTTTCGGTAAGGGGCATCACCAAGCACTTCTTTGGCGTGCACGCGCTCGAGGAAGTGAGCTTTGACGTGGCCGCCGGCGTTGTTCACGCGGTCGTGGGGCAGAACGGCGCCGGCAAGTCCACGCTGATGAAGTGCCTGATGGGCGTCCATCAGCCTGATGCCGGCGAAGTGGCGCTGGCAGGGGCGCCCTATCAGCCGACCAATCCGCATGAGGCGGTCGCTGCCGGGGTAGACATTGTTTTTCAGGAAATTGAGATACTGCCCAATCTGACCATCGCGGAGAATCTTTTCCTCGGCCGAGAGCCAGTGCGCGGCGGCGTGGTGGACTTTGACGCAATGTTCGAGGCTTCCAGCGAGCTGCTTGCCAGGGTGGGACTGGAGCTAGGGCCTGGTGAGGAGTGCGATGGGCTGGGCGTTGCGACCCTGCAGCTAATCCAGATAGCAAGAGCCCTGCGCGGAGCCACCAGGCTGCTGATAATGGATGAGCCCACAAGCGCGCTTACCGAGCACGAGATAGCCCGACTTTTCGAGGTGGTGGATTCACTTCGGGCAAGTGGGCTGACACTTCTCTATGTCTCGCACAAGCTGGACGAAATATTCCGCCTGGCGGATTCGGTTTCGGTGCTGCGCGATGGCAAGCTGGTCAAAACGATGCCGATTACCGAGACTTCACCTGCCGAACTGGTCCACCTGATGGCGGGAGAAGCCCATCTCGATCAGCTACTGCTGAGGTCAGTGGACCAGCCGCTGCCCGCAAGGCCAAGGCTTGCGGTGCATAATCTCCAGCTTGCGGCAGCCTCGCCAGCGCTTAACTTTGAAGTGTTCGAGACCGAGATAGTCGGGTTGTTCGGTATTGTGGGAGCGGGCCGCACGGAGCTTGCCCGGGCGCTATTTGGACTGGACGCCTACCACTCGGGCACGGTCAAGCTGGATGGAGAATTACTGCCCGCTCATAATCCCATCACCGCAGTCGAACGCGGGGTAGCTCTGCTTCCAGAAAACCGCAAGCAGCAGGGACTGATACTGGAGATGGAGGTACGCTGGAACGCGTCTCTGGCAAGCCTGCGCAAGTTGGCGCCCAGAGGCCTGGTCAACGCGAAAGCCGAACACGAAGCGGTAAGCAGCGAGGTAGCGCAGCTTTCCATCGTGGTCAGCAATCTGGATGATGAGGTTAAGCAACTCTCGGGTGGCAACCAGCAGAAAGTTGTGTTCGCCAAATGGCTGATGACGGAGCCCCGAGTGCTGCTGCTGGATGAGCCAACCAAGGGTATAGACGTGCGCGCCAAAGCCGAACTCCACAGGCGCATCCGCTATTTCGCCGACCAGGGGCTGGCCGTGTTGCTCATCTCCAGCGAACTGGACGAGGTGCTGACCGTCTGCGACCGCGTGCTTGTGCTGCGCGAAGGCAGGCTGGTGGCAGACCTTCCCCACGCCGAAGCCACCCGCGAGAAGCTGCTTGCCGCCGCGGTAGGGAAGAAGCCGCAGCGCCTCTCTAGTCGTGGACTACCGACCAGTTCGCTTATCTGCACATTGGGGCCGGCGCGACTAACAGCCCGCAATACCAGCGTCCCATCGGCTGACTGGTCGGCGGTGTAGGGATACTCGACCCATTGGCCTTGGCCCGCGTAGTTGGTCAGCATCCCCAGCAGCGCGCCCTCGAAGTAGAGGTCGGCCTTGCGGCCGGCGGAGTTCCAGTCCCAGTAGTAAACATATACTTTGCCACTACTTCCAGCTGGCACGGTAAAAGGACACTCAGGTCGGGCGAGTGCCAGGAGGCGCCCATCGCGTCTTGCCAAGTGCTCCCGACGATTGAATAGCCATAGCCTGGTTCCTGTTTCAATACGAGGTCCGCCTTGGGCTGCCAGGGGGCCGGGTGTTAAAGGTGGTCACAGCGCCCGCGGAGAGGACATCCAGCGCGGCGTTCGCAAGGCTTGCCGGCTTGCGCAGCAGGTCGTGCAAGGGGTCGGGCGCGAGCAAATCGTCCAGTTCCTGCAGGCGCAGGCTGCCAGCTGGCGTGAAGTCCTTCGAGCCGGCATATTTCAGCAGGCTTGCTTGAAATTGCCTGCCAGTGGGCGTTGAGGTCGTCGGATTGAGCAGTGACAGCAGCAACTTGCCCTTGCCAACGCGCGCCTCCAGCACCCCTGCGAGCGGTTTGTTGTAGTCGGCGTTGTAGTTGTCGATGAAGCGCACCAGTGGCTTCAGTTTCGTGGCAGGGCCTTCCAGCACCAGTGCGCGCGAGTTGCTCAGCACATCGAACCACTGCCAGTCGGCATAGAATTGTGTTGGAAATTCGGCGAACAGTGGATGCGCCGGATCCACCAGGATTCCCATCGTGCGCGGCTGCGAAGCGAACAACAACACATCCCAGAAAGTGGGCGTGAACTGCGCGGGGATGGCGTTCCGCAGGCCTTCGGGGGCGTTCAGCAGCACGGTGCGGCCCTCGGCGAGCGCCGCGCGCGCCTCACCTAGCTGGTTCGTCACGAATACCCCTGCAGGGGCCTCAAGCCGAACCTCATCGGGAAAAACCCAGATACGCCACTCGTTGCGGACGTCGGTGCCGGCAAGACTGACCCTCAGGGTCAACTCACAGGGAACGGGCATATCCGCAAGCGAGATGCTTAACTCGCCCAGTGGCGTCACTCCGCCAGCGGAGATATCAGTCTCACTCAGGTTGCCTGCCGCAAGTTGCTTGCCGTTGGCATCGAGAAGCTGCCAGTATGGCTGCGCTGACAGGAGTGGCTCCGCGGCCCAGTGGGCAACCTCGATTTTTGCCTCAAGGGAGTCTGAAGTGGTCAGTTGGCGCTTCTCAATCCGCGCCAGCAGCACTGTAGGGGCGCACCACTGACGCCACTCTTCTGGCGTGACATAGCCTTTGGGCTGCCACAAGGCGTCCACGACGCCGACCAGGGCCGTCCCCTGCCCTGGGAAGTCCTGCACCGAGAGCAGCGAGAAACCCGCCAGTTCCTTAGTGCGCAGTTGGGCCTCGCACTCTTCCTTGTAGAGCAGCGTCTGGAGCTTTCCACTGGCCGCGACAAAGGCGTCCGCATACTCAGCAAGGCCGTTCGCCTCGAGGCTCTGTTTGTAACTCTGAAAGTTGAGCGGGAGCAAGTGGCCGGTGTAGCTGGCGATTTGGCTAAAGGGCGGATAACTCTCCCATTGGGCCAGTTCGTGGGTGATGACAGGGCGCGTATAGTCGACAAGCGCCTGTTCAAAATCAAAGTCCGTCGTGCTGCCCGCGCTACCAAGGCCTCTGATAATCCCTTTCTCCGTGCCCGCCGTCTCAAAGAAATCGTCGCTTCGAGTCAGGTCCGAAGGGTGCGACTGGCAGGTGTAAAGGTGACGCGGATCGGCCTGGCGTAACTCGTCTACAAGCTCCATCAGCCACTGGCGGTTGGTTGCGCCGTGCTCGTTGCCAAGCGACATCAGGCAGAAGGAGGGATGGTTGCCGTAGGCGTCGATGATCCGGAAGGCTTCACGACGGAGGAAGTCCCGGGTGGCCTCGTCTACGTTTTCGCCAAGCCAGCAGGGCAACTCGACCTGGAAGGTGCACCCAAGCCTGTCAGCAGCCTCGAAGGCCGCCTCGGGCGGACACCAGGAGTGAAAACGGAGGTTGTTCACTCCCCAGGCCTGGTTGGCCTTGATGAGGGCCTCCCAGTCGCTTGTCTGCATCGGAGGGTAGCCGGTTTTCGGGAAGATGCAGCATTCGAGGTTGCCGCGCACGTAATAGGGATGGCCGTTGAGGGTGAAGTGCCGCCCCTCGGCGCCGAACTCGCGCAGGCCAAGGGCGACCTCTTTACTGGCCCCAAAATCTTCGCCTCTCAGCGCGACAGCCAGCTTTGTCAGGTTGGGCGAGCCCTCCTCCCACAGCTTCGCCTCCCGCGGGAAGGGGAGGGTGACCTCAAGTTGCGTCGTGCCAGGGGCAAGAGAGACCTGTTGCTTGGCGTTCGAATCTCCAAGCCTGACTGAGAACTCCGCCTGGGCGGGCTGCGTCAGGGCAGAGACCGCGCGCGCAGTGACACGGACAAGCTGGCGCTCTACATCCGGATAAGCTTGCACGGAATCGAGCCAGACTGGAGAGGTCTCTCGTAGTTCGATACGCCCGATTAGGCCGTTCCAGTTGGTCTGGGTCTCGTCAGTAAGGGAATGGGCCCACCGGCCGATGTCGTAGAGATAGCTGTTGTCCACGCGCAGGGTCAGCGTGTGGACTCCCGGGGTCATAGAACCGCCCAGGTCATACTGGTGCGGGACCGAGAGGCTGTCCTGGTCGCCGATAAACTGGCCATCCACCCAGAGGGAACTCTTCCAGTGGCAGCGCTCGAGGAAGAGGATGACCCGGCTGTGGGACCAGGTGCTGGGGATTTTTACCTCGCGCTGATACCAGGCGGCGCCCTCGTAGCTATGCTTGCGCGTCAGCTTGCCGATGGTGGGCTGCGCGTAGAGAGTCCCCTTGCCGCGCTGGTCGGTCGAGGCAGGCAGGTTGATGGTGTCGGGAAGCTGTTTGTTGAACCACTGCTGCTCGATCCCCTCGTTCTCGGGGTCCAGGGCGAAGCGCCAGTCTCCACTGAGGGGCATCGCCCGTTCGGCGCTGACGAGACTGGCGAGAACAAGCAGGACAAGCAAGACCGACAAAGAAAACCTCATAGGGCAATCCCCCCGGCAATAACCGCGTGACTTCAGTATAACTGAGCCGCGCGCAAGTGTGGAGGAAGGCAGATGACAGACACCTCAAACGTGAACGAACTGGCGCGCATCGCGGTGCTGGGACTTGTGCTGCTTGCTCTGATACCACTCAACCTGCCCTCGGCTTTCGAAGGGCAACCAGCAGAAAAGGCTATCTCGCTGGAGCCGCTACCTGTTGCGCCAGGCGCGCAGTTCAGCCTGCTGGGTTTTACAATCAAAGCGCCCTGGATGAGCGGCAGCCTGCAGATGCGGATGCCCGAGACGCTGAGTTCCAGTATGGGCCTGCATTTTATTGACCATAATCGGCCCGATATGCCCCCGCTTGGGGCTATCTCGCCGGAGCCTGTCTGGCATAAAGACGCCATCACAGGCGAGCTATCTTATGAGACGCGCACCGCCGAGGGGCTAATTTTCGGGGGAAGGGCGACTCCGGACGGACCGCGAGTGCAAATGGCTTTCTGGGTGCGCAACGAGACTGGCCAGCAGCTCAACTTTGTTTCCAACCAGCAGTGCCTGGTGCTCAACCGAGAGCCTGAGTTTGGCAGGCAGAACACCCTGGACACGACTTATTCCTGGGTAGGGGGCAAGTGGCAGTGTCTGAACGCAACCACCCCCACCCCGGTCGAGAAGGGCCGAAATCCGTGGATTTTAATGCCGGTTGCAGGCGGGCCGCCTGACCTGGGCGGGCAGAAGGAATTGCCAAGTGGTTGGTGGGTGGTGAACGAGGTCGCGGACGCCTATCTCATCGCGCGCCAAAGCGAGGACGGTAAGCACCTCATTGCGGTCAGTTGGGATGACCAGCCACCCGGCCTGTTGATGACCAACACGTGGATCCCCTGCCTGCACGCAGGCCCGATGAACGCGCCGAACCTGGCGCCCGGGGCTTCGCATACCTGGCGCGGAGTCCTCTATCTGATGGAAAACGACCCGGACAGGTTGAAGCAACTGTTCGATGAGGACTGGGCAGCCTTCAGGGCCAGGAAAGTGAGTCCCTGACCCAGTTCACCAGCTCGCTGACGATGCCGGAGGCGGTCTCCTCGCCCAGTTCGAGCGAGGCTGTGGTGCGCGGGTCTTCGCCGTAGATGCCGTACAGCGGATCCTCTTTGCCCTCGAAGGCCGCAAGATCGGTCAGCTCGGGCAGCAACGCCAGGCCAAGGGAGGTCTCCCACCTGGCGGCGTGGTCAGCGCGGATGTCATCAGGAAAATCCGGATAGGCCGCATACTCGGGGCCAACCCAGCAATCCACTTCAGGATGGGCAGGCAGTACTTCCTCCACAACGCGGGCGACCAGGTCGACTTGCTCGCCAGGATAATGGCCAGTGACGACAACCAAAACTTTGAAGCCCATCTCGATGAGCCGCTCCAGTGTTATCCGCAGGTTGCCCTCGACGAAGGCCTCCTCCGATATGATGCTGCCGAGGAAAGGCCGATGGCCCTCCGCCATAGCCGAAGAAAGTAGGCGGCAGCACAACGCCGCCGGTCTCGGCCGCCGCGCGCTTGCACAGCGCCTGGGCCTTCAGCGCATCGAACCCAAGGGGCAAGTGCCACCCATGCCACTCCAGCGTGCCCATCGGCACATAGGCTACCGGCGCCTCTGCCAACACTTGCTGAACCTGCTCAGGCCGCATCCGCTCGAAACTCTGCTCCATCAGTCATCCTCCCTGGAACTCGATGGAGAGAGTATTCAGGGGCAGGAGGCGTCTTCCTGCGGGCGAAAGGGTGGAAGGGAGGGATAGCAATGGGTAAACGCACTCCAACCACCGTAGTATTGAGCTTCCTGATTGCGGTCATCCTGGTGGTGGGCCTCTCTTACTGGGCCGTCCAGGCCTGGCCGAAGGAGCCAGAGGGCGCCCTGAAGCCCTCTGCCAAACTCGTCCTGACGCCCGAGATGACCGCCCAGCAGGTGCAGCAGCAGTCGGGCGTGACGAATCCGGTGCTGAAGGAAGCCCTTGGCCTGGCCTCGCAGGCGGACAAAAACAAGACGCTTGCGGAGCTTGGCCTCTCCCCCGAAGAAGCCAAAACAAAACTAGCCGCGGCGATGGCTCTGCAGCAGGAACACGCGACCAAGGACTTCCGCAAGATAGGTTCCAAGTTCGTCCTGTGGGCGGCTTTCCTGACGCTGGTGTTTCCTGTACTTCAAGCGCCGTTTGATTACACCGGGCTTGCGGCTTCTTTTCCTGACCTTCTCGGTGCTGGTGTTTGGGGTACTCTACGGCGCGGACATCAGCCCGATGGGCACAGTGAAAGACGCAATCGTGCTTTGGGGACGTGACAAGGTTGTCTTCCCGCCTCGCTTGATTGCCTTTGCTCTGTTCATAATCGGCGTCCTGATTGCCAACAAGTTCACCTGCGGTTGGGGTTGCCAATTCGGGGTGCTGCAGGACTTCATCTTCCGTCTTAATCGCAACGAAGCCGACACAAAGGGCGTGATCGCCCAGTGGAAACCGCCTTTCGCTCTCACCAACACCATCAGGACGCTGTTCTTCGTCGGATTGGTGGTCGCGGCAATCGGCTGGGGAAAGGATCTCATCGAGCCTCTGGATCCCTTCAAGACCTTTAACCCCGCTGCTTTCCTGCTGCCTGGGGCGGTTTTCGTTGGGATACTGCTGGTACTGTCGCTTTTCATTTACCGGCCCTGGTGCCATTTCTGCTGCCCTTTCGGGCTGATCGGCTGGGTATTCGAACGATTCAGCCGCAACCGGATCAGAGTGGATTATGACACCTGCATCGCTTGTGAGGCATGCGCAAAAGCCTGCCCTTCCACGGTGATGGAGGCAATCCTCAAGCAGGACCGTATGGTGCCCGACTGTTTTGCCTGCGCGGCCTGCATGCGGATCTGCCCAACGAAGTCAATCCACTTCGATGGCGCCAGGCGGAAAGCCGTGCCCGAGGGCAAGTTTGCCACGAAGGAGCAAAAATCAGCGCCTGCGCAGGACTAGCAGCACCGAGTGAGAGGACCAGCCATCGAGAAGAGGCCCCAAGGCTTGCCTGGCAAGTCTTTTCGCAAGTGAAGCAGGCCCCGCTGGCTTTGCCTCTCGAGTTTTCCAGCCGTACAATTCGACCCGCAAACCACCCACCCCATCGAAGGGACGGCGCTCTACAAGCTCGAATTGTGAGGCCTCTCTAATCACACGATATTCATCGAGCATGAACTGATAGAAGCTAGCCGGGGTGAATTTGAAGGCCATAAGGGAAAGGCCCCGAGTCTGGTCTGGCCCTGCGCAACCTGCTCATATGCGGGAAGGTCGCAAACAGGAAGCCCCCAGGCTTGAGCACCCTGGCCGCCTCCGCCAGGATAGGCTGGTACCCGTCGTAGAAGTGCTCGATGACACCCACCGACCAGTAGCCGTCAAAAGAGCCCTCCTCGAAGGGTAGAGCCATCACATCGCCAAGCACAGGATTGACCTCAGGGATGCGCTCCTTGATAAAGGCTACAGTGCGCGGGGCATAATCCAGGGCATCGACGTGGTACCCAAGCAGATGCAGCCGCCAGGCAAGCCAGGCCAGGCCACAGCCGCCTTCTATCAGCCTGCCGCCAGCGGGTAGATACTTGCGGGTAAGCTCAGTGAACAGATGCTCTGAACCAGGAAGTGCGGATAGAGGTCATCTTGTGATTGCGATCTCCCAGGTGGCGTCCCAGAAAGCCTCATCAGCGCGTTGCCTGATACAGACGAGACGGTTGTGTTGCGGGTCGAAATAGCGGCCCTGGCTTTAGCGCGACGTCGGAGTGAGCGATGTTGGTCATCCATGACCTCCCTGGCTAATAAACACACTTATGACCCTCATCGGCAAAAGCTTCCAAAAGCTTTAGGTCCGCGTCAAAAAAGTGGTCGGAAGGCGCCAGGATGAAGCCGCCCCCTGCCCCTGCTTCCTCGAAGGCGCGTCTGACCGCCGCGCGCGTTTCGGCAGGAGTGCAACCCACAAAGTAGTGGAACTGGTCGAAGCCGCCAATCATACAAACCCGGTCGCCGATGCGACGCTTGGCCTCTGCCAGATTGGTATCGCCGCCCATAGAGGGGGGAGTGAAGGTCTCCATCGCATCCGGCCCCATATCGGCAATCTGCTCGAGGATGGGCATCATCCCCCCGCAGGTGTGGTAGACGATGCGCTGGCCTGCCTCGTGGGCTGCCGAGATGACCTGGGCATCGTAAGGGGCGACGAACTGCTCGAAAAGCTTCGGCGAGATAACCGTTGTGGAGCCATCTCCCCCGCCCAGTTCGATCACGTCATACTTCGCGCCGGCAAGTGACTTCACATAGGTCAGCTTGCGAGCCAGCAAGGCCTCGAGCAGCGCGTGAACCCATTCAGGATCTTCGAAGGTCGCCATAATCAGCTTCTCGATGCCTACCAGGCATGCCGCGTCCTGCCAGCAACCTGGCTGTCCGAAGACATCGAAGCAGGGGATATGGCTGCGCACGAGGCCCCGGTCACCATACGCATCGGCCTGGCGGTTGACCTCTTCCACATCGCAAAGAGGATGAGTCACATACTCGGCGATGATGTCTACGTCTTCCGGCTCCTTGATGAGGTAGTCGGTGACCCAGCTAGTGTATTCGTTGGACTCGAGGGTCATTGTAAGGGTCTTCCTGGGAGTGATGAACCGATAGAGAGTGCGTGGATACTTGGGCGAGGGCACTGATTCTGACTCGATGCGCCAATCGTCACTGAAAGCCTGACGCGCTTCGAGGAAGCCGGGCTCTCCGGTAGCGGTCGGATCGGCGAAGTCGCCCTTGCGCTCATCAGGCTTGTGCGCCAGCACCCAGGTGATGGGGTCCAGGCCAAAATGGTCGAAAAAGGCCTGCGTATCGGTGCCAGGCATAAACCGCTCCAGAAAATACGGCATCACATGATGAGTGGTGATGGGCAGCCTGTCGGGCACACCGCGGGTAAGGGCAGTAACCATACGCTCTTTGGAAGTCATAGGGCTCGTTCTCCTTTAGCCTGTGGGAGGCAAGTTGGCTTTTTGGACGAGTGTATCACCTTCGGTATCAGGCATAAAAGACCAGCAGGTCGAAGTCAGTCGCTCGATGAACCTGCTATCGTGACTCACTAGCAGGAGGGCGCACTCGGTGCCGGCCAGTGCCTCTTCCAGCAACTCGATAGCAGGCAAATCGAGATGGTTGGTAGGCTCATCCAGCACGATAAGCTGAGGCAGTCGGGAAGATTGCAGCGCCAGCAAGAGTTTGCGCGCCTCGCCTGGGCTGGCCTGGGCGCTTTCCAAAACGCGTTCGGCTTCGGAGCCAAGCCCCGCGAGGATGGTCATCACCTGCCCAAGTTGCTCGTGAGGCAGCTTGCGCACTTCCTCCACCAACCTGGCGCAGTCCTCTGAGGGCAACTCTTGCGGTATATAGGCTAGCTTGCCCTCGGGCAGGCGCAACTGGCCCAGCAGGTAGCCAAGCAAAGTGCTTTTGCCAGCGCCATTTGGTCCAACAAGCGCAACCCGGTCACGGGGCCCTTGCGCAAGTGAGGGAAACCGAAGCTTGCGTACCGGCCCCATTGGCAGTTCTCCAGGACCAATCTCGACCAGGAGATCACGTCGGGCGACCTCGGAGGGCAAGGTGAAACGCAGCCTGGCAGCTTTCACTACGCGTTTGGCAGCGAGCCTGCCCTGCGCCTGGGCCAGGCGGCCGGCCAGTTGGGACGCACTGCGGCCGGCAGAGCCATCGGCGCCTGAGACGACCGCGCGGTCGATCTTCTCCCGCGCATCGCTGTCCTTCCACGAGAGCTTGCGTTTGGAACGTTTCGAGTCCTGTTTGGTGGCCCGCTGCAGGCGTTCTTCGACAGTCGAAGCCAGATGGGATACTTCGCGTTTGGCGGCCTGCCTTTCGTCCTGAGCGCGCTCTCTGTCGGCTCTTGCCTGCGCCGAGGCCTGGCTGTAGTTGCCTGCTCGCAGGTGGACGCCGTCCTCCTCCAGCATCAGGCAGTTAGCGCACAGCGCATCCAGCAGCGTCCTGTCATGCGCGACCAGCAGGCCCACCCCTTTGAAATCGGCCAGGGCGCGTCCTACATAGTCGCGCGCTTCGGCATCGAGATGGTTGGTAGGCTCGTCCACAAGCAGCACATCGGGCCTGCTGAAGAGGGCTGTAGCCAGTTGGGCGCGTTTCTGTTCGCCAGGACTAAGCACCTGCCAGCGTTCTGGCCAGTCGGTGCCGAGAGCGAGCAACTCGCAAAGGCGTCGAGCCTCGCGCGAAGGAGTCTGAAGCAGGCCTGTCAGCCCGCCGGGAAGGGTTTCTACAAGCTGGGGGCAGTAAACAACGTGCCCTTTGGAGGAGATATGCCCCGAAAGAGGGGCAAGTTGACCGCTTGCCAGCGCAAGCAAGGTGCTTTTGCCACTGCCATTGGGACCGATGAGGCCCGTCCAGCCGGACTCGAGATGGAACGAAAGGCCAGAGAACAGCAAGCCGCTTGCGGAATCATAGCCAAAACTAACGTCAGAAAAGACCAAAGCCACAGATGAGCACCTCCAGCACCAAAGCCCGGACAAGCCGGGGACGCGGGGTTCATACTAGCAGCTCACTTGCGCACTCGAGGTGGCCTCCTTTTCATATTCACTCACTTGCAGGCTGAGCTGGCGCCCAGGGCAACCACACGCTGAAGGCGCTGCCCTTGCCCACTGTGCTGTCTACCCAGATGCGTCCGCCATGGGCTTCAGCGACCAGCTTGCAGAAAGTCAGCCCCAGGCCGGTCGAATACTTGTGGCCTTCGTTGCGAACACTTGCCTGGCCGAACTTCTCGAAGATTCGCTCGCGGTCCTGCTCGGGGATGCCAGGCCCGTTGTCGACGACCGAGAAGACAAAACCTTCGTCCTCGCAGCGGCTGCTGATGCGGATGGACCCGCCAACCGGCGTGAACTTCATCGCATTGCCCAGCAGGTTAATCAAGACTCTGCGCAGCTTCTCGGCGTCAGCCACAAGAGGGCGCGCGCACTGTTCGAGCAGGCTGACAGTGAGGCTTTGGCTGCGCTCGTGGGCCAGCGTTTTGACCTGGGAGAGAGCCAGCTCTGCCAGGGCGTTGAAGTCCACCTCGGCCAGTTCCAGCTGCATCTGGCCGCTCTCCAGCTTGTTGACATCAAGCAGCGTGTTGATCATCTCGAGCAGTGTCTGCCCGCTAGTCAACGCCATTGGCACGAACTCATGGGTCAGCTCGGGTTCGTAGCCGGTATTTACGATGGTCTTCAAGGCGCCGATGATGGTCGTTAGCGGGGTGCGCAGATCATGGACAATCATATGGACGAGCGAATCGCGCAGCTCTTCCAGCTCCAGTATCTGTTTCGCTCTGAGCTTGTCGTAAGCGGCACTCGCAATAAGGCTGCTGACCACCTGGAGGAACTCGGCGGTGGCGGTAATGCGCTCTTCGGGCATTACAAGGGCGGCGTTAGCCACGGCTTCGCCCTCTTCAGGCTTCATCCCGCCCTCGATGGCGATCTCGCGGAAGTGTTCGATGTCAGGGGGCTCGGGCAGGCTGCGGGCGAAAACGACATAACCCACGACTTGCTCTTTGACGCGGATGGGAACCGCGGCATCCTTGAAGCCGCCCGCGGCACTTGTGGTAGACGACTTCATCCTGAAAATGGACCTGACGCAGCTGGGCTTCCAGCTCGGGTTCGGGTACATCCCACTTCTGGCGGCGCAGGCAAAGAGTGCCCTGGCCCCCATCTACCAGCGAGCCACAGAACTGTAGCGGCTGGCTGACAGGGGTCAAAGGCACTCCATTTTGATCCGTGAACACGAGCGGGATGCCTGTTAGCATCTCGAAAAGTCGCTTCAGTCTTTCAAGTAACTCGGTCGAGGTCAACTCGCCGAGGTTCAGTTCTGTCATTACGCCTTCCCTTGCCAGCCTTAGCGACTAGTCGGGCACTCTGCCGGCTTTGGCCGCATCGCGAGCAGCCTGGGCATGGGGAGAAACCGTATCTACGCGCGCTTCCAGAATCTTGTCGCCCTTGCGAATCTGGTCTACGACGTCCATCCCTTCGAGCACTTTGCCGAAGACGGTGTGCTTCATATCCAGGTGGCCAGTGGCATTAGGCCCGCCCAGGCAGACGAAGAACTGGCTGCCACCGGTATTGGGGGCCGAGGTCTTGGCCATAGAGAGCATCCCGCGATCATGCTTGAGGTTGGGCCGCACTTCATCGGGGATGGTGAATCCTGGGCCGCCGGTGCCGTTGCCCTTGGGGTCGCCGCCCTGGATGACGAAGCCTGGCTCTACCCGGTGGAAAGTGACGCCGTTGTAGAAACCTTCTTCCGATAGCAGCAGGAAGCTGCCGGCGGTGATGGGAGTATCCTCATCGAAAAGTTGCAATTTGATGTCGCCTTTGTCGGTCACAAGCGTGATTGTTGTCATATCTCCCTCTGCTGGTTTAGTGGTGGTGGCTGGCTCGGCCGGAGTAACAGGCGCTGGCGGCGCAGCCGTTGGGGCGACCTGGTCGGGCGCCTGGGCTGATTGCTGGCAGCCGGTAAGGCCGATGCCAAGCCAAAGGCCAAGTGCGACTACTAGCAGTACTTTACCGAACTTTGCTCCGAGCGAATATACATCTAGCCCTGAAGCTGTCATCTGGCTCACCTCAAATACGGTAGCTTGCCTTGCGAAGTCCTATTTTGGCATTAGATGGCCCGAGGCGCAAGGGCACAGGCAGGAAAGCCCCCGCCCAGGCAGAAGCTAGCAGCACTCTGAAATCCAGTGAGGCGCGCTTATGACCTCTCGAGAATTGGTACTTTCTGCTTTTAATCATAAAGAGACAGCCGAGATTCCGCTGGATCTTGGGGGCCACCGGTCTTCAGGTGTAGCGGCAATCGCTTATGCCCGGTTGCGAGACTATCTTCGACTGCCCAGGCGGCCTGTCAGGGTCTACGATCCCCCCCAGCAGCTTGCCGTACTGGACGAGGATGTGCTGGACCTGTTTGGGGTAGACACGATTGAGCTGGGCAGGGCTTTCGCCCAGGCAGAAGAGCACTGGCAACCCTGGCCCCTGCCGGAAGGCACCCAGGCGTTCCTGCCCGCCTGGATTAACGTCGAGCGCGTCGAGGGCGCCTGGCGCCTGCTTAATGATAACGGTCTGGAGCTCGCTCGGATGCCCGATGGGGCGCTGTACTTCGAGCAGACCCACTTCCCCTTCTACAAAGCGCCTGTTGACCTGACCCGACTTGGCGATGCGCTTGAGGAAGCAATGTGGACTGCCGTGGCCTCACCACCCGGCCCGCTTGCGCCAGATTCCGCCACCTTGCGCGAAGGAGCCCTCAGGTTGCGGGCCAGTTCAGACCGCGCTTTGATTGGGCTCTTTGGCGGCAACCTGTTCGAGATGGGCACCTTCCTCTACAGGATGGACCGCTTTCTGGAATTACTGGCCGCCGACCCTGACGAGGCGCACGCTTTCCTCGACAAGGTGGTCGAACTGCACCTGGCCAATCTGGAAACCTTCCTCGAGGCGGTGGGCGATGTAATCGACATCATCCTGTTCGGTGATGATCTGGGGATGCAGACCGGCCCGCTGATGTCGCCAGCGATGTACAGGGAGTTCTTCAAGTCGCGTCACGCCTTGCTTTGGCAGAGGGCCAAAGAGCTTGCGCCTGTGAAGGTGATGCTGCACTCCTGCGGGAGCCTGCGCGCGCTGCTACCCGACCTTATTGAGGCCGGGCTGGACGCGGTAAATCCAGTGCAGATAACCTGCGCCGGGATGGAACCTGTAGAGCTCAAACGCGAGTTCGGGCGCGACCTGGTATTTTGGGGCGGAGGCTGCGACACTCGAGAGGTGCTGCCTCATGGTACGCCCGCCCAGGTGAGCGACCATGTGAAGCGTCAGATCTCAGTGCTGGCGCGGGATGGAGGCTTTGTTTTCCAGCAAGTGCATAACGTAATGGCCGATGTGCCACCCGCCAATCTGGAAGCGATGCTGAGGGCCGTAAAAAGTCCGAGATAAATTGGCTTACCCCTGTTAACATTTTTCAAAGAAGTGTTATAATTAAACATCGAAACTGAGCCTGCCAGGCGTTCAGAGACGATAGAAGCAGTGCAGCTTTTCTGCAGTATCGGCCGCAGGAAGCCTCTGTGGCCGCATTCTTAACTGTCCGGGGGGACACGTTAGATGCAAAAGAGCAAAGGTTTTACCCTCATCGAGCTGCTCGTCGTGATCGCCATCATCGCGATCCTGGCAGCAATCCTTTTCCCTGTTTTCGCCCGTGCCCGTGAAAAGGCTCGCGCGAGCAACTGCCTCAGCAACGTCAAGCAAATGGGATTGGCTGTAATGCAGTATGTCCAGGATTATGACGGCTACTACATGTCAGTCTACGATGACAGTCAGCCCGTTGGGCGTGTCATCTGGGCCCAGAAGATCGAGCCCTATGCCAAGAACAGGCAAATCTTCGCCTGCCCAAGTTCCGATGCCGATACCAACATGAAGAACCACATCACCTGGGGTGCTCCTGAGCTTCAGGGTACCCGCTACCAGTGCGACATGTGCGGCGACCAGCCAATCGGTCAGGCGCCCTGGGGCGTTTTCACCGAGGCCAACTGGTGGCCCGTAAGTGAACCCATGTACGACTATCCTTCTCAGACCGCGATGATCACCGAGTCCAACAACTGCTGGTGGCAGCATTATCATCCCCAGTGGTGCCCTGGCACCAACTATGACGACCCCAAGGGACGCGTCATTGTAGGTCATCTTGGCGAGCAGACTTACCCCTGGCACCAGGAAGGCATCAATGCCGCTTTCATGGATGGTCATGCGAAGTTCGTTACAACCGTGCGGATTCAGAACAGCCTCAGGTTCTGGTCGCGCGCTGGCCAGCCAGATAACGGCTAGTTAGCAACCAACACAACAGCCTGGCAAAAAGGCGGACCCCTCGGGGTCCGCCTTTCATTTGATATTCAGAACCAGGAGATATTATGAGGCTACCAGGGAGAGAGGATTAGAAATTACTTCCTGGCATCCGCTTCATTTTATCGTTGGGGGAATGACTAGATGAAACGCAGGTCCGGCTTCACCCTTATCGAGTTGCTTGTTGTAATCGCCATTATTGCGATTTTGGCAGCAATCCTTTTCCCGGTTTTCGCCCGCGCAAGAGAGAAGGCTCGCGCGAGCAACTGCCTCAGCAACGTCAAGCAGATGGCACTAGGGGTTATGCAGTATGTCCAGGACTATGACAGCAAGTATCCTTCGGTCTATGACGACACCTATGGTTATCGAATCATCTGGGCTGAAAAAATCAGTTTGTATGTGAAAAATAACCAGATTTTCGCCTGTCCCAGCTCGGACGCCGACACCAACATGAAAGCGCAGCCGGCTGGGCTCGAACTGCAAGGTACCCGCTATGCGATGGATATGTGCGGGGATCTCACCAACAGCGCCTGGGGTGTTTTCACTGAAGGCCCCTTCAATCCAGTTAACGAGAGCAATATGGATTATCCCTCCCAGAGCGCAATGATCATTGAGAACAATAACTGCTGGTGGCAGCATTATCATCCTCAATGGTGCCCTGGCACCAACTATGATGATGCCAAAGGGCGTGTCATCGTCGGGCATCTGGGCGAACAGACCTACCCCTGGCATCAGGAAGGCATCAACGCCGCTTACTGCGATGGGCATGCGAAGTTCCAGACCACTCGCAACATCGAGAACAACCTCAGGTTCTGGTCGCGTGGCGGTCAGCCTGACGGCTAGAGCGCTCCAGGCGGCAGCACTTCACACCAAAAGAGGAAGCAGGGCCTTTGGGTCCTGCTTCTTTTTCTGTTTGTTGTAGGGGCTGGCGCAGAAAGGTGGAATTGCCTGCCAGGTATTTCAACAGAGGACGCCAAGGAAGCTGAGCAAATTGCGCAAGCTAATGATATTGGGAGTTTTACTTGGGGGCTTGTTTATGAGCGCTGCCGCCCTGGGAGGCCAGTCGGCTGAAATCTCATCGAACGGGAACGGTCCAGGACCAACGGATGTGGGCATCTGGTATTGCACCTATTACGGCGAAGACTGGAACAAGGTAGGCGGGATGGGCTACCCGCCCTGCCTCTATCGGCCTCTCTGTTCGACCACGCCCGGCGATTTCCGCACCTATGACGCCGCGGATCCCCAGGTCATAGATTTTCACCTTCAACAACTGGCCGAGGCCAGGATTGATTTTATCCTGCTGGAACTCACCCCGGGCGGTCTGGGGGGCTACCGGCCGGCAATGAAGCTTTTTGTGGACAAGGCGCGAGCAGTTGTAGAGCGACTGAAGCTCTGGAATGAGACCCACGAGTGGAAAGTTAGATATGCCATCGCGGCAGGCTCGCATCCAGATGTCTACGGTGAGAGTCCCATAGGGCTGTGTATGGAGAAAGAAGCCCAGGATGTCTTCGAGAGCTTCCTCTACAACGGAGATTACGGCGGCTCGGATAACTACTATCACCTTAAGGGCAAGCCGCTGCTCGTGTATTGGGGCGATATCAATTCCAACCGGGCTTCCTGGGCCGCCTATGAAGGCGACAAAACTTATGGCGACCATTTTACAATCCGTTATGCACAAGATGTCATAAGCGGAAGTTATGGCTGGAATATCTACAAGAGCGGCCCGGTATTGCATAGCGAGGTTGAGGTCGTATCGCCCGGCTGGGGTCACTATATTCGAAAAGATCCCCCCTATGTCGAGAGACTTCACGGCGACTTCTACCGCCAGTGCTGGGATACCGTGCTTGCGAATCCAAGACCGAAAGTCGTAATGATTGTGGCTTTCAACGATTATCTGGAGAACACGGCGGTCTGGACGGCGGATACAACCAATCTGACCGACGCTGACAGGTGGGAAGACAAGACCGGGGTACTAAAGCCTGACCTCTACTGGGAGCTGACCGTAGAAAAGATCAGGGCCTTACGCGGGCTTGCAACGCCAGTGGCTAATCAGGACGAAACCTGATTTCTCCAGGGGAAATAGACAGAAACCTGTTTCCAGAAAGAAGTCGCTTGTTGAAAGGGTATAACTGTGGTAGGCTTGCCCGCCGGCATTTTTCTCCTATTATTGCCTGCGGTTGACCGCTGTTTCAGGGGTTTTTTATCATTCCAGGAGGGCAGTGAATGCAACGCAAACAAGGCTTCACACTTATCGAGCTGCTTGTAGTAATCGCCATTATCGCGATTCTGGCAGCAATCCTTTTCCCAGTTTTCGCCCGCGCGCGCGAGAAGGCACGCGCGAGCAACTGCCTCAGCAACGTTAAGCAGATGGCTCTGGGCGTTATGCAGTATGTCCAGGACTACGACAGCAAGTACCCCTCAGTCTACGATGACACTTATGGGTACCGCATTATCTGGGCCGAGAAAATCAGTATGTACGTGAAGAACAACCAGATCTTCGCCTGCCCCAGCTCGGACGCCGACACCAACATGAAGGCCCAGCCAGCTGGGCTGGAACTGCAGGGCACGCGTTATGCGATGGATATGTGCGGTGGTCTAGTAAACAGCGCCTGGGGCGTCTTCACTGAAGGGCCCTTTGAGCCTGTGATTGAGACCGCAATGGAGTATCCCTCACAAAGTGCTCTGATTATCGAGAACAACAACTGCTGGTGGCAGCATTATCATCCCCAGTGGCAGCCTGGTCTCAACTATGACGACGCCAAAGGGCGTGTCATCGTAGGTCACCTGGGCGAACAGACTTATCCCTGGCATCAGGAAGGCATCAACGCCGCTTACTGCGACGGGCATGCCAAGTTCCAGGCCACTCGTAAAATCGAGAACAACCTCAGGTTCTGGTCGCGTGGTGGCCAGCCCGACGGCAGCTAGTCAGTTTCTAGTTGTTTTGGAAGCCAGACCGCCTGGCGGTCTGCTTTCCCAAAACCCTGAACCGCGGTCACTTGGAAGAGCGAGCCTAAAGGCTCGCTCTTCTGTTTTTGGGATCTTCCAGACTCCCCAGGCCTCAAGGCTCACTGCCTTTCAGGTTACAAAAAAACTGCCCTTTGTGCAGAATCCAGGCCAAATTAGCTTGCGCAAAAACGAGTTCGGTGTTAATTTTATATTTAGAGTGATTTTATAGGGCTTGTCCTGATCAAGCTCTAATCCCCGTTGTTTCGCCTTACCCAAGGAGGGAAAGCAATGCAAAAGAAACAAGGCTTCACTCTCATCGAGTTGCTGGTGGTAATCGCCATAATCGCGATCCTGGCAGCTATCCTATTCCCAGTATTTGCTCGCGCCCGTGAGAAGGCTCGTGCGAGCAGCTGTTTGTCCAACGTCAAGCAGATAGCTCTGGCCCAGATGCAGTACCTTCAGGACTATGACAGCTGTTTCGTGCCGGTCTACAACGACAACTATGGTTATCCAGACGGTCGTCTCATCTGGGCCCAGCAAATCAGGGCTTACTGCAAGAACGATCAGATTTTCGCTTGCCCCAGTTCGGACGCTGACACAGCAATGAAGGCCCCCCTCGGGGGAGGTTTCAACGACCCACTATTTGGAACGCGCTATGCGATGGATATGAATGGCTGGTCGTGGGACGGTACGCTTGGGGTGTTCAACGAGGGTCCCTATCTCAACACCAAAGAGGGAGATTTCGAGTATCCCTCCGAGAGCGCAATGATTATAGAGAACAACAACTGCTGGTGGCAGCATTATGGAGTGCCTTTTGGCATTGCCGGCGCTATTCCGAACTTTGATGACTCCAAGGGAAGGGTACTGGTTGGGCTTTTCCAGGAGCAGACCTACCCCTGGCATCAGGAGGGCTTTAACGCGGCCTTTGTCGATGGGCATGCCAAATTCGTGACTACCAAGAGTGTCGAGTACAATCGGCGGTTCTGGTCGCGGTGTGGCCAGCCTACCCCCTAGTGTCATTATTTAAGCGAGGCCTTGCACCGGAAGCGGATCCTTCGGGATCCGCTTCTTCTTGCGACTGGCCTTCAGGGGGACGCTCTTCACAGGTAGACAGGATCAATGCCCACGGTGAGGGCAAGTCGCCCATCGGAGGTCCTCTCCCCCGCTTCTTCTCGAGTCTGGGAATAGTCCCAGTGATACTCTACATACTGGCCTTGGGGTAGTGACAGCACCACCTCGCGCTTCAGCGAGGGCGTACCTTCCCAATCGGCGGCCCAACAAGCGCAAAGGACCTCGCCTGTTTTGCCCGTGAAGAGGTAAGCCCTGGCCTCATCACCAACCTCCAGCTCTTTTGAGAAGACAAGCTGCCCGGTCGAAAGGCCCGAGAGCAATTCGGAGCAAGTTCGATAGGCCCAGTAGGCAGGCTTGCGTTCGACTCCGACGCCATCTCGGCCAAGCTTCGAGGTGTCGCCCAGGAGGCCCATATTCTGCCAGCAGGGATCCATCAATCCATACCAGCAAACGGTAACAAGCCCCGCTGCAGCGCCACTTAGCTGAGTCTTGGGAGCAGCGGCCCTCTGCACCAGCGGCCCATACGCTTCACCTAGAGAATCATCGCCTGGATACCCGCACTCGGTGCAGAGGAACTTCGGAAGAGGCAGCTCCCTTTTCTTATACTCGCCTTTCATAAGCCCAAGCATCACGAATAGGCCCTCTTTGCGCTCGATAAGGGTGTCAGACCCAGGCCCCGCATAGGTGTGGAAATCCACGAAATCGAGATACTGGGCCGCGGGATAGACGGCATCGTCCAGCAGGAAGCCAAGCGTCTGCTCGAAGCAGATTTGCAGTCCCACCTTTGCGGTCGGGTCGGCATAACGCGCCGCCTGATGGGAGATGAAGACCAGCCGCGCCAGGTCGGCTAGCGTCATCCCATACCAGCCGCGCAGTAGCCTGGAGGCTGGATTTGTTGGGCGCTCAGGCCAGGGCAGCCAGTCAGGCTCATTCCAAAGGCTGTAGTAGTCAAGACGCGGGGAGCCAGGCGCATCAGCTAATCCATCTGCATCGTAGCGCTCAACGATACGGCCGACGAAAAAGGCCCACTCGTTCTCAGGATTGAGCTGGGCGCCCTCCAGAGGCTCATCGCCGGTGGTGAAGACGGCCTGCCAAAGCCCTGCCGGCGGTTTCATCCCCTCGTCCTGGCTGCCATCTGGCCTTGTAACGTGCCAGGAGGCATTCATCAAGAAGGCCAAAGGGCTGTGTCCAGCCTCGCAGAAAGGGCGCAGATTGCCATCCGGATGGGCGATTGCATCGCCGGCCGAGAAGTCCAGCCTCATCCCCACGCGCGGCATCGTCGCGCCTGTCTCGAAGGCCCATCCGGTAACCACAGCAGGCTCTACATTGGGCACCCAGCCGCCGTTCATCCCGAAATAGTAAGGCCCCGCAGCCGCAAAGCCAGCCAGGAGGATGAGACCAAGCATCAGGCAGACTTTCATTGGCTTCTCCTATTCAAGTACGCCAAGCTCTACACCAGGGATCTCGCCACGCGGATAACACTTCAGGCGGAAGGCGGAGCTGCCAGCGGGTAGCGAGAGCTCCAGTCGGGCAAGAGAGGGGAAATCGCAGGCCTCTTCGACGCCCACAGGGCCGATTGGGAGTTCGGCTTGCACCTCGCCAAGGCTCTCGTAACGCTTGATGCGACTCCAGAGAGACCCCCAATAGAAAAGGCCCTGTCCTGCCTCGTGGCAGAAGACATTGGCTTCAAAGAGCAGATTAAGGTCTTCCAGTGAAAGCCCCACCGGCTGGGCGCTCGGGTCTTTCGCCACATAATCGGCTGCTATATCTTCCTCCGGCCCTTCTTCCACCTTTTGCTGCTGAAGGGCCTTAGGCCAGTGGCGTTCATCTTCCTGGGCGAACCAGCCCCAAAGCTGCGCGTCCCGGTTCCAGGCCAGCACATTGTTACGGATGACGTTGTCGTGATTCCAGACGGGCCGCTCTGTGTGGTCTTCAATCTGAGGGGTGGTGCGAAATTGCTCGCGAAAAGCAAAGCCCTCCCGGTTGCCCACCAGCAGGTTGCGCTCGATTGTGCAGCCAGGCGAACTGGAGAGCACAATCCCCGCTTGCATACCCCAGGCGCCTGCAGTGTCGGCGAGGCCATTGCCGACCGCTACATTGTCATGCGCGTGAAGGCCATAGGATATCTCGTAGAAGAGCCCTGCCTCCAGATTGTCGAGGAAGAGGCAGTTGGCGACTTCTATAGCCTCATTGCCAATGTCGAACCACAGGCCTGTGCCGATGTTCTCGACGAACTGCGACCGCATCACCCGGATGCCCCGAGAGAGGCAAAGCTTGGAGCCTCCCCCTTCCCACCCACGATTCCAGCCTTTGGAGTTGTTGCCGCGCACCAGGCAGTCCGTCACGAGCAGGTTATGCGCCTCAGTGCCTCCCAGACCAACCTCTCCATTGGCTTCAAAACGGCAATAGGCCAATATACAATCATCGCCCGAGACAGTCAGGCCATTGGCGTTCATCCGCGTTATGGCGCAGTTCGAGAAGACACAGTGGTTGCCTGAAACTAGTACCCCGCCGCTTTGGGCCTGATTGGCGGCGTAGCGGAAGTTAAGGCCTCGAATATGGAGATGGTTCCCTTTCAGCTCAAGCACTGAGGAGCGGGCCGAAGCCTCGATAGGCGCCAGCCCCTGAGTCAGATCAACATTGTCAGCAGTCCAGACAAAGAGGCGCTTGCCCTCTTCATCCACCCAGAAGGTGCCTCTGGCAAGTTCTTCTTTCCGAAGCACCTGCCTCAAAGGGAGGCCTGATGCGAAGACCTGCTCCGCGCGCCCAATAAGCAGGTGATAGTCATCGCCGGGATGGGAGCGAGTTTCGCTCCAGCCTATGAAGAGGTGATCCCAGGGGGTGCTGAAGAGATTGAACTCTTCGCTTTCTCTTTGCCAGTCGGTCAGCTTGTCAGCGCCGGTGAGAGTCACCCGGGCATTAGGCGCAGCTTCAATCGTTATGGGCGCCTCTTCCGTACCGCTGGCTTCGATGATGACTTGTTCACGATAGAGGCCGGAATGGATTTGGACGGTATCGCCTGGCTCAAGTCCAGCAGCGACGGCCTCCGAGACAGAAGCGAATTGTTCCTCTTCGGGTACCTCCGGAAGAGGAGATTGCGCCACGTGCAAGAGGCGCGCCGAAGAGGGCAACGCCATCAGCAAAAGAGCTAGCGCAAGCAGGGCCACGCTAATCGAAGACCTGTTGCAAGAGCTGCCTGGTGGTTTCAACGATTATCCCCCCCGCCTCTGGGGCAAGCAGGCTCGTGACCGCAGGCCAGGTACTGTAGCCACCTCGCGGGAAAGCCTCAGCAATCGGCACATAGCCCACATACCCGTCGGTAAGCTGCGAGATGAGCGTAATCGCGGCCGGAGAGGCGTCCTTGATGGCAATCCCATGTTCTACATAGAACTCGGCAGGGTTCGTACAGATTACCGCATCGCCCAGGCGCAGCACATTGACATGAGTTGGCCAGGGACTGCGCGTAGCCAGCAGCTCCGGCCAGAGGGCTTTCTGGCTGACATAATAGTCTTTGAAGCCGCCCTCTTCCCATTCCTCTGGCTTAAGTGATTCTGGCCATTGGCGGATGGGGATTGGCACGACAGCCTGAGCAAGCGAGAGGCGCTGAGAGGCCATCGGCGCCATCGTGCTGGCCATTGTCTTGAGTATCTCGGCGCCCAGATAAACCCCCGCGCGCTGCCAGCCGGACTCTTCGCGCCAGGGCTGATAACCTGTCGGATTGTTTTCCAGTTGGCTTGGCGCCTGGTTTCCAGCGGCGCCCGGTCAGATAGACAAGCTTAACTCGAGGGCCAAGGTTGCGCTCCAGGAAGGAACGTAGCGACCCGACCAGATCGGCGCTGTAATAGCAGTGTTGCTCCATCGTGTTGGGATGGATGGCGAAAGAGGAGATGATGGCCTTAAGGCCCTCCTGCGGCTCTTTCTACAAAGACGATGGGCAAGCCGCCCATCTCGAGGCCCTTCGACGCCATCGAAATCGTCTGCCCAACTGCCGTGGTACATATCCACCCGGCCATCTTTGTGGTAGCCACGGCGGTTGTAGGCAAGCTCCTCCAGGAAGCCCTCTCCGGAAAAGAGACGGGCTTCTTCCAAATCGGCGATAGCCGCCTGAACCACCTCGACCAGCGCGGTTGCAAGCCACTCGAGATAATCAGGATCAGGCTCACCGGCCATCCCGCCCCGGATGACTGGCCCAAGATGGGTGTGGGTCGAGGCCAGCAGGACGCGGTTACCAGCGAGGCCAAGGGCAGCCTCGACTCGGGCCTTCACGTCGGCCGTGAATTCTTCCGTCAGCATCGCCAGGTCCGAGGAGACAAGCACAACAGGCGGTCTCGCCCTCGGCAAAGGCCACCGCGGTCGCCATCAGGGGATCGTGAGTATATTCCGCGATCCGGACATGCATCTGGCCCTGAAAGCGCAAGCGGCTTGTCGGGTGTAATATCGCGCGAAGCAACGCCTACCTGCATCAGTCTCTCCCCTCCATCGGTATCTGATCGAGCTGCTCGAAGACCTTCCGGATGCCATACGCGAGGGCGTCAAGCTCTTCTTCGGACGCCGGCGGGCGATGACTGTCCACAGAAAGCTGGATCATCGAATCTACGCACTGCCAGGAAACGGGATACTGGTCGAGGTTGTAGTCCACTTCGCGTCCCACGGTATGGCAGCTCCAGGGGCAACCTTTGCCATAAGCGTGTTTGGCCTGGATGATGGCATGCGAGGGAAGCATCCAGCGGGGTTGCCCTACCGGGATGCCCTCTGCCGCCGATGGCCGCAAAGACCGCGTCCCGGAAGGTCCGAAAGCGGCAGATCGCCCGCGGCGGCGGGATCTGTGCGCATCGCAAAGGCATACCCATTGCTGGTCTGGTCGGGTGAATCATAGGGCAGCACGAGGCCTGGAATGCCTTCCAAAGCGCTTCTCAGCTTTACGAAATTGACGCGAGTCTGGGCATTGGTCTCATCGAGGCGCGAGAGGGCACTTCTGCCATAGGCGGCGGCCAGGTCGGAGGGGCGATACATCCACCCCATCGGGAAGCTGTCGAAGTTGCGCTCTTCATAGCGAGAGCGCATCTCGCCGAAGCTCATCAAGGACCGCGCGCCAGAAAGCAACGCTTCATCGTCGGTGACGAAGAGCCCCCCTTCCCCTCCAGAAAGGTTCTTGTTCTGGTTGAGGCTGAAGGCCGAGGCGTGGCCAATTGTGCCTGTTTTTCGCCCTTTGTAGAGGCTTCCATGCGCCTGACAGCCATCTTCGATAACGTAAAGGTTGTGTTTTGCTGCAATCGCCATCAGGCGGTCCATCTCGCAAGGCAGGCCCCAATAATGCACAGGCAGGATGGCTTTCGTGAAGGGCGTTATCGCTGCCTCGACGGCATCTGGATCGAGCAGCATCGTCGCCCAGTCCACATCCACGAAGACCGGGATGGCGTTGTGGTGCAGGATGCAGGTCATAGAACTCGTCCATGAGACGGCAGTGGTTATGACCTCATCGCCAGGCCCTATACCACAGGCGGCCAGTGCCATATGCAGAGCGGAGGTGCCACTGTTGGTCGCCAGGCAGAACTGGTTGCCATTCCACCTGGCCCATTCCTGCTGCAGCAACTCACAGTTAGGGCCCCAGGCGTGCATCTTCTGATGCAGTGAGGCCAGCACAAATTCTTCATCCTGCTTCGTCACAGGCGGCCAGCGACCAGGCTCGATTACATAGGGGAAGGCTTTGGGGCCTCCGAGAATCGCGAGCTTTTCTGCCAATTTGATCACCCAAGATGTGGTAGTTGCTTGCTGGTTTCGGTATAGCAATGCAATTCGATGCGGTTGTCATCGGGATCGGCAATCCAGGACTGCCAGCTATTATCTGAGCCGAAGAAGGGATCAGAGGCGTCTATACCCTTTGCTCTGAGGGCTTCAACGCTGAGCCGGCAGGTCATCTACCTCAAGACAGAGATGCTGGTAGCTGCCGCGATTTGCGGTCAATTCGGGGGTTCCGATAAATAGCTCGATAAAGCTGCGGCCGCCGACTTTCAGGTAGACGCCGAAACGCTTGCCCTCCTCGTTGATGAAGTCGAAGGCAGGCTCGAGGCCGAGTTTGTCCACGTAGAAATCAAGTGCAGCGTCCAGATCGCGAACAATGTAGCAGACATGCGCAAGGGCGGTTATCATAAGTTCCTCCACTACCCAAAAGGTGCCCTAGAGGTTCGCTCATCCGCTCGCCCCCCCTGCCTGGCAGGTTTATGAGCTTTCTGTCAGAACCTTGTAGCAGTCCTCAGCAGAAGGAGCCACCTGATGAGATATGCGGTTTGCCTCGCTTTACTGATATTGCTGGCCTTTGGCGCCCTCTCGGTCGCCCAGAACGGCCCTCGACAGACTCCGGCCTGGGATGTGCGCGCCGACAGTTGGGTCGCCACTGATGTCCTCGACCGCGTTCTGCCAGGCTTCGCAGAGGTCGGCCCTCCCCGTGAGGACCGGTGGGTGGGTATCTTCTACTTCCTCTGGCTGGACCGAATCTACTCCGGCAGGCCCTGGGATGTGACCGAAGTACTCGCGCAGGAACCTTCTCAACGCATCTGGCCAATGTCAACGATGAACTGGGGCGAGTCGGAAGACGGGTATTACATAAGCAGCGACCCTTATGTTGTGCGCAAACACTGCAATCTGCTGGTGGACGCGGGCGTGGACACGCTGATTTTCGACACCAGCAACGCTGTACTGTATCTCGACACGCTGAAGGCCCTCTGTGACACCTATCTGCAGATACGCTCGGAGGGCGGCAAGACGCCTCAACTGACCTTCCTCATCCACAATGACGCAGCTCGGAACCTCTTCGAGCAGTTTTTCTCTATCGAACGCTACAAAGAACTGTGGTTTTACTGGAAGGGTAAACCGCTGATTCTGCCTGTCAGAGAGCCCTCAGGTCTCGACCAGGAGCTGAAGGACTTCTTTACGCTGCGTCATTGCTGGGCCTGGACCAGCGGCCAGGACACCTGGAGCTGGGTCACCCATTGGCCCCAGCAGTATGGCTGGCACGAGTCGCCTGACCTTCCTGAGGAGCTTTCGGTCTCCATCGCGCAGCACCCGACCACCAACTACGGCCGTAGCAATCTGGGCAATGTGCAACCGCCCTATGATGACGACTTCCGCACAGGCACCGAGCACCTGGGCCTGTACTTCGAGCAGCAGTGGCAGCGCGCCCTGGAGGTAGATCCGGAGTTTATCTATGTCACAGGCTGGAACGAGTGGATAGCGGGTCATTACATTGTCCAGCCAGGGACAGATACCGCCTTCCTGGGCAAGCAGCTCAACCTGGGTGACTTCTTCCACGTGGATGGGTTCAACGAAGAATATAGCCGCGATGCCGAACCGATGAACGGTGGCTACAGCGATAACTACTACTTCCAGCTTGCTTCCTTTATAAGGAAATACAAGGGAGTCAGGCCCCCTGAGGTCGCCAGCGCTGCGAAGACAATTGCCCTCGATGGCGACTTCTCAGACTGGGCCGAGGTCGGCCCGGAATACCGCGACCACCTGTATGACCCAGTAAGTCGCGACTGGCCAGGGGCATCACACCTCATTCAGTATGTAAACAACTCAGGCCGCAACGATCTGGTTGCCTTCAAAGTGGCCCAGGATGCGAATTTCGTTTACTTCTACGCGAAGACGCGCCAGCCGCTGACGCCTTACAACGACAAGGGCTGGATGCAGCTTTACCTCGACACGGACCAGAGCCGCGCCACAGGCTGGGAAGGCTATGACTACGCCGTCAAACGTCATCGGCCCGCGCACCGCGACTACAACGACTCTGGCCCGCGCAGTCGGCAAACCCATGGTGGCCAAAATCAGCCGGTTGGAGCCAGCCCAACTTGGGGCTTCCTCCAACAGGGGGGCGCTGGAAGAGGATCTGCCACCTGCCCTGGAGGGCTCGCAGTGGATCTGGGGACCGGGCACAGGCCTCAATGCTCCGCCTGGCAAAATCTGGCTACGGAAAAACTTCGACCTGCCTGATGAGCAACTGGCCGAGGCGAGGCTAATTGTCACCTGTGACAATTCTTTCGTGCTGTTCGTGAACGGCCAACAGGTGGCTACAGGGGATGCCTGGGATACCCCTGTGGAGGCGGACCTGACTGCTCTGCTGCGCCCCGGCCCCAACAGCCTGGCAGTGGAAGCCCTCAACCTGGGAGAGGGCGACAACTTCACGGGGCTGGTTGCAACCTTAAAGTGCGCGCCCTGGGAAAGCGCCCTTGCTCTTAAGAACAGACTCGTCGTGGCGTTTCAGCTCAGAGCAACCAGGCGCCGGCTGGACGGAGGCCGACTTCGAGGACAGCAGCTGGCAGCAGGCGCGCGAGCTTGGCGCTTATGGCAACTATCCCTGGATCAAGGGCGCCCAGCCCGCCAACCCGTTGCTTTTCACCTGGCTACCTGGCAGCGAGGCCCGTTATCTGGAGTGCGACCTTGACGCGCCGATGCGCCTGACTTCAACCCGGGTCGAGTGGGCCACTGGCACTTTTCCAGTTGGAGAGCTGGCCACGCCGACCGAGTGGCGTCTCTATTACGAAGCCGAGGGGCGCTGGGTGGAAGTACCGAACCCAAGCGGGTATGCGAACGCGGTTGCCCAGGGCAACCGCACGACTTTCGATCCCATCGTCACCAACAGGCTGCGCCTCGAGCTGCGCGCGCCTGAAGAAAGCCCTGTTGGACTCTTCAAGTGGGAAGTCACCGGCTGCCCTGCGCCGGCCGACCAACCGCCCGTGCAGTGGGCGGAAGTCACGTCCGACATCCAGTACCGCGCCTCTGGCAGCGAGCTGGAGCTCGCTCTGCCTCGCAGTCTCCTTGGCGAGGGTAGCGAAGTGAGCCTGGACTTCCACTGGGCCGATAATCCCCAGTCGCTGTATGACCTCCTGGAGTTCTCCATCAACGGCGACAGCGCGCCAGAGCGGCGTTACAACTACCGCTATGGCAATTAGGGAGGGTACTAAAATGCGCCTGCTGCTTCTGCTTCTGCTCCTTGTCGCAACCGTCAGCCTGGCTGATGTGAAGCGTATCCCGGAGGGCTTCCTCCTGACCTGTCCTCGCGGTGAGGCCCTGCTGTCGGGCTCTGACGGCAGCCTGCTTGAGCTGCGCGAGGCCGGCCGCGACTCGGTGCTGGCAAGTGGCGAAGACGGCCTCTGGAAGCTTCGCTTCGAAGATGGCCACACGCTTGCTGCGTCCGAATTCGGCGGGCCGAAGGCCAATCTCTCTTTCGAGGCAACAATTGATGAGGCGGCAGGCGCGCTGAGACTGGAATACCGAGGGCCCGAAGGTCAGGTGCGGGTGAGCCTTGTCCCCTATGCAAGAGGCTTCGAGCTAACTGGCGAAGTAGCCTTCCCCAGCGCGCCGGTACTCGATTTTCAGCTTCCTGCAAGACTGCGATTTGCGACTGAAGGGCTCCATCAAGTCGTCGTGCCCGAGGATGGCAATCAGGGCGTTGGCTATTCGTTGCTGCGGCAGTGGTTCGAGCGTCAGCCGCAAGAGCGCCCCTCTGCCTGGACCTCCGAGGTGAAGGGCGGCGAGGCTTATACCCGCCTTGTGGGCGAAGGGGTCGGGATGGGCCCAGTGCAGGACACGGCGGTACCCCTCACCGTCACTGACCAGGGCAAAGCGTGGCTTCCGGAGGCTACGGTCGCGCTGCTTGGGCGCTCGATGGCCCTCTCTAACCGGCCCTCGCCGCGCGGCAGAAGCGATGTCATCCTGGTGGACTCGTCCAAAGGGCCCTGGTTTGCTGGTACTCAACTTGGAGGGACTGGCTGGCTCTGGCGACCGGGTGGCGGAGTCGGCGAAAACGAGGCGCCCTTGTTGCTTGCGACCGTTACAGGCGTGCTGGACAAGCTTTCGGAAGTCAATCCGCAGGCGCCCTTCCGCGTTGGGTTGATTTCACTTGAGAGAGGCCCCGAACAAGGCAGTTGGGCTTATACCAAAGTGGCTGAGTGGCAGCAGCAACTCACCCGCTGGCAGGGCCTCAAGGGTCGCCGAATCGAAATACGAGAGTTACAAGACCTTCCGGCCCTTCAGCAGGCGCTCGGGGAGGGCCAGTTGCAGGCGATAATCAATCCTTATGGCGAGTCGCTCCCTGCTTTCCCCGAAGAGCAGGGCGGCTTCGAGGCCACGATTGACGCTATCGCAAGCTACGTGAAGGCGGGTGGAAGCTGGTTCGAGACAGGTGGTTATCCCTTCTTCTCGGCAATGAAGCCCGTGCTCTACTATGGCCATCAGGTTAATTATCCGGCTGCCTTCAGCGATTTCTTCCACGTTGCGACGGAGCAAGGCCAGGTGGCCCTCTTCCGCGTGGCGCCGCGCACCTGGGATGCCTGGGCTGGGGCCGCGGACCCGACGAAGCTCTTCGTGCCCGGCAGGCTGGCCTTCGGCGCCGATGAGCAGGGAGGCTGGGCCGAGCATACCTTCTGCACCTGGGTGAAGGAGGGCGAGACCTGGCGCGCTCCCCTCGTGCATCTGCAGATTGGCCAGGGGGCAGAGCAAGCTCTGGAAGCCTACCGTGAGGCCAACGCGCTCACCGTGCCGCTGGCCGCCAAATTCGCTACTCCTGAGGCCTGTGACGCCTTCCGGAAGGCCGTTCTGCTCTATCTGGGAGGCACCGCAGAGGCCAAGACGGCGTATCTCGACAAGCTGCCTTCGCCCACCTACATCCATTTTGCCGACTATCTGAAGGGTGGCTTCGACAAACAGTATCCCGACCATCTCCCACCGGCGTCCAATTTCGGCACCAGCGAGCAGTTCCACGCCTTGTTCGACCGCGCGCATGAGCTGGGCCATCTGGTCGTGCCCTATACCAACCCCACCTGGTGGTGCGACCATCCGAAAGGCCCGACCTTTGAGGCGGCAGGCGAGGAGCCACTGCTCAAGCACCGGGATGGGACGGCAAATTATGAGCGTTACGCCGCCAATGATGGCTGGACGATTACCTTCTGGCACCCGGCGGTGCAGGCGGCTAACCGCAAGACACGCAGCCAGTTCTCCGAGGATTACAGCGTAGATGTCCTGTTCCAGGACCAGTGCGGGGCGCGCGGCTGGCAGTATGACTTCAATCCGGCCTCTCCCACCCCCGCAGCCTACAGCGATGGGCTTATCTCGTTGGTGCAGGAAGACAGCAAAGTGCGGCCCCTTTCTACCGAAGCTGGCTGGGATGGGGTCCTCAACTATGAAGCGCAACTGTGCGGGCTGTCCTGGAGCCTGGTCCCTACCGCAGGCGGGCCCGAATGGCGCACCTTGAAACACAACCAATGGGCCCCTGAAACCTGGCGAGTCTACCCCCTTGCCCAGCGCGTGGCCCATCAGGGCGCGGCGATGCTGTACCACGACCTGGGGCAGTTCGTGACGAACGATGAGACCCTAGCCTGGACGCTGGGACTGGGCTTCTCGCTGAGTTACAGGCTTCAGGCTGCTGAACGCGAGTCTGACGCGCCTCTTGAATGGCTGCGCTGGCTGGACAGGCTTCAGAAATCCGTCATCGCCCGCTATGTTGGCGAGGCGGTCGGCAGTTTCGAGCATGACAGAACAGCGGCCCTTACGCCTGCCGATGATGGAATCCTCCGGGCAACCTACGGCCCTGTCGAAGTTATCGCCAACCTCGGCCCCGCGCCCTATGAGGCGGAAGGCTTCACTCTGGCCGGTAAGGGCTTCCTTGTGAAAGGACCAGGCGTCTTCGCCGCCAACCTGGCTACCGATGACGAGACAGGCCTTTCCTTCCTCTGGGAGAAGGAGGCCAAAGCCACTCGGCTTTGGGTTTACGAGGCCGAAGGGCGACAGGTGGAGGTGCTCCTGCCCGAGTGGGCGCCTCCGGCCCGCAGCCTGCTGGACGATGAGGATCGCGAATTGGCAAAAGCAGTGGGCCGGACGCTGACTTTCAATTTGCCAACAGCACCTGGCGCCAGTCGGGTGCTCGCCCCGCCGCAGCTAGCCAACCTGGCGCCAATTGACTGGAAAGGCCCGCGGCCCGTCGTTGCTGTAATCAACCTGCCTGGCCTGGCAGGCGCCTGGTCTACGGTATCTCCTGACCAGTGGCTGGAGGCTTTGGGCAAATCCTCTGTGGCCAGTCTGCATGGACTGGCTGTTGTGAAGCTGGAGACTCCAGAGCAGGTGATCGAGGCCCTCGAAGGTGGCCCTGCGCGCTGCCTGGCGATCATCAATCCTTACGGAGAGGTCTTCCCCACACTGGGCCCAAGCGACTGGAAACAGATGCTCGCTCGCATACGAGGCTATGTCGAAAACGGAGGCTCCTGGTGGGAGACAGGCGGCTACTCCTTCCACTCGGCCGCTTACCCAACTTCAACTGGCTGGGCTTATACGGCGATTGGCCCGCAGGGCCTTGCCGAGTTTGGCCTGCCTATCGGGGGCGGCGAGATAGACCAGGCGCCAGAGCAGCTCTCGGTGCCGCGCGAAGGCCGGGCAATACTCGGGGAGGCGCTTGCAGACGAGCTCTCCGCTCTCAGTTCGACTGTAAACCGCGCGCTGCCATCCGGAGCAGGCGATCCTGGTCATATTACGCTGGCTGCCGGTCAGGGGCAGGACTATATCGGCGGCTACCGGCTTCAGGGCTGGGGGTGGCTCTGGCGAGTGGGCGGTTTCAATCCAAATCCGGAAGTCCTCGTCCCCCTCGTCACGCGCTCGCTGGAGTGGCTCTATACCTCCCCTGCGCCTGAGGTAAAGTCAGGTGGGATTAAGCGGCTGTGGAGTTTCAAATTACGGTAGATTACTTGATTCAGATTTCATAAAAGCAGTGTACAATTGAAGGGTAAGCCCTTGCCAAAGAAATTGTCTATGCCCCATACCAAAGGCCTCACAAGTGGTACCTATAAGGAGGATACAGTATGAGACGGTCACTCTTGCTTGTGCTTCTGCTTACACTGGTTTTCTCGGTCTACAGTTTCGCCCAGATCAGACTGCAAAAAGATCCCGAGCTCAAAATCCAGCCTCGCATGCAGATTGGCCCTGTGCTCGCGCTACTGGCACGACCTGACCTGGTACCAACCATCTCAGGCCCTGCGCGCGCGGAACCCGGCCAGGAGATCAGCCTCAAGATAACTGTCAGCAACAAGGGCAAGGCCAATGTTCAAGGCACCGCAGCTGGTCCCGACGTCCCGAGTTATGTGGTTGACATCGTGATGTCCTCCATCGCCGACCCCGAGATCCCGGTCATCCCTGCCGTGCAGCCTGTCTACCAGGGACTGACGGCCGACGATTATGTGGAAGATATGCTGATGCTGGGTGGCCGTATCAGCAACACCCAGTCAATCGGCGTGAACGCAAATCGCGTTTACAACCTGACTACGACCATCCCGGCCAAAACCCCCCCTGGCTATTACCATATTGCCGCAGTGGCAGATCCCGCTGACCGGATCTGGGAAAGCAACGAAGGCAACAATGTAGGCCGGATGCGCATCCTGATTGCGGCCCGGCAGCAGGGCGACGTGAATCCCCCGGGGGGAGTGAACGTCTGGGTGATGCCTTATGGCGTTGGCGGCACACCTCTCTTCCGCATCAAGCCCTCTGGGCGCACGGATTACACCGACGGCCTGACCGCCCAGCCAATGACCAATGCGCCTTTCGGGGGCACGCTTGGTTTCCGTATGGGCCAGAGCAACGTGTTGCCTACCAACGCGATGAAATACTATCGCTTTAGCTATCGCAAAGGCAGCAGTGGACCCTGGACCGAATTCAATGAAGCGGTCAACGTCCATTATGTCGTCGAGAGCGGTGGCGATGTCAGCTTCCCGGTGTACAACCTCGGGCCCAAGCCTGTCGCCGACAAGTATCTCTACGAGTTCCGCCCGCATAATCCCCCCTCGGTGCCAGGCGCTTCCACCTCCTGGCCGACCACCGACTGGTTCGCGGACATCTACAGCGGCTTCCTGAATACGCCCACACTGACCGAAGGCGCTTACCAGATAAAGCTCGAAGTCTTCAACTCGGCAGGGGGCCTGGTAACGCCCGGTCCGGGCACCTTCCGGTTCATCCGCCCAACGGCCGAGACGGCAGGAGGCACCATCAACACGGCAGTAATGACTGCACTTGATGGCGCTGGAGCGGTGTTTAACCTCTACATCGACAACCGGCCTTGTACAGCCTTCATAGACCCGCCCGAAATTGGCGGAGTCAGGCCGGGCTGGCCCTTGTGGCTTCCTGCTTTACAAGAACAAGAGCGAGCAAGTCTGGCTGCCCTTCCATGCCAACCATCCGGGCGATGAGGCAGTCTTCTCCTTCAGAATCGTGCGGGTCATCACCGGGGTTACCAGCGTGGCCGGTGACGTCAAGATGTCACCGCCAGCTCCCTACACCAACGATGGCCACGGCAATCTCCTTGGGAAGTGGTCTGTAACCACCTTGCTTGCAGATTGCCCGACCAGAGCGGCTTACTCGGCCAACCTGAACGTCTGGGCGAAGGCCACGACAGGCTGGAGCCAGCATATAAACTCGCTGGACGCTTACGCTGTCAGAGCCTTTGCGCTTGATGAAGAATAGCTGGACGACCTGGTAGTCCAAAGGCGCCCCGATTTCGGTTGGGGCGCCTTTTTTATTAGCTGCGGGAGGACAATTATATTTGCCGACGAAATGTAAAGAAAAATGGAGGTTTGTCTATGAGCCAACCTTTAAAGCTCTTAGTCATAGGAGGCGTTGCAGCAGGCCCCAAAGCTGCCGCGCGCGCACGCAGACTCGACCCTGAAGCCGAAATCACGATTATCGAGAAAGACACCGCTCTTTCTTACGCTGGCTGCGGGATGCCCTACTACATCGGGGGCTGGGTAGACGACGTTCACGAACTGATGGCTACACCGATTGGAGTGCTGCGCGATCCGACTTTCTTTGCCAATGTGAAGGGCATCAACGTCCGCAACCGGACCGAGGCACTTTCGATTGATCGCCAAAACAAAACAGTCCTGGTGCGCAGCCTCGAGACTGGCGAAGAGGAAAGCCTTCCTTATGACAAGCTGGTCATCGCGACTGGCGCAGATCCCATCGAGCCGCCCATCCCTGGTGTAGGCCTGAAAAATGTACTACGCCTGAAGTCTCTCGAAGACGCGGAGATCTTCAAGTCCGTGCTCAACAACGAGGCTTGTCCTTATGTCGCCATCGTTGGTGGCGGACTTATCGGGATGGAAATGACCGAGGCCCTCATCGAGTGCGGCAGGGGCGTAACCGTCATAGAGATGATGCCTCACATCCTTGCGATGCTGGATGACGATATGGCCTTGCAGGTAGAACGCCATCTCGAACAGCTTGGCATCAAGGTGATGACAAACACCCGGGTTGAAGAGATCCTGGGCAACGAAGAGGGCGAAGTCGTTGGAGTGCGCACCTCGGCGGGTGAAGTACCAGCCGAGTTGGTATTGCTTTCCGTCGGCATCAAACCTAACGTAAAGCTGGCGCGGGACGCAGGGCTTGTAATCGGCCCCTCTGGCGCAATCCACGTCAACCAGTATATGCAGACCTCCGATCTTAATATCTTCGCGGCGGGCGACTGCGCAGAGAAGAGCTGTTTTATCCAGGGCACCCAGTGCGTACTTCCCCTTGGCTCAGTAGCCAACAAGGAAGGCAGAGTGGCTGGCTCCAACGCTACAGGGAACATCGAACGCTTCCCTGGCATCGCGGGCGCTACCAGCGTTAAGGTCTTCGACTGGAACGTCGCGCGTGGCGGGATTACTAAAGCGCAGGCAGCAAAACTGGGGATGCAAATCGAGTCAGTCGTGGTGACAGGCCCTGACAGGCCTCACTACTACCCAGGTTCGGCGCCTGTAGTCATCAAGCTGATCGCCGACAAGGCGACCAGGAAACTTGTTGGCTTCCAGGGCGTTGGCCCAGGCGATGTGGTAAAGCGCGCCGATGTGGCAATGACCGCAATGACCGCAGGGATGAGTATAGATGATGTCGCTCATCTTGATCTCACCTATGCCCCGCCCTATTCGGAAGCGATGGATGTCATCATCGTCGCAGCCAACGCCTTGCGCAACCAGATTGATGGCCTTTATCGCGGGGTAGGCAGTGTCCAGCTCAAAGCTGCCCAGGATGCCGGCGAGCAGATTTTCATCCTGGACGTGCGCAGTCCACAAGAACTCGAGCAACAGGGCAAGCTGCCGGGTTCAGTGCTGATCCCGCTTGGGATGCTTCGCAAGCGCATCGACGAGGTGCCGCGTGAGGGGCGCGTTGTCATCTACTGCAAGACCAGCCTGCGCGCCTGGGAAGCCACCCGTATCCTCCAGGGCTTCGGCTACACCAATACCGAGGTGCTGGATGGAGGCATCCTGGCCTGGCCTTTCGACAAAGAGAAACTCAGCTAAGACGAGACAATCGAGCAAGACTCTGATAAAGTAGCGCCGCACCAAGCCTGAGGGGGAACCTGAAGCCGAGATGCGGCGCTATCTTATTCTGACAACATTCGCTTCTCCTGCAAGGGTGTCTTCGGCGGTATCTATGCCTGGAGTTCCTTTGCGGTTTCTCTCCCTTCGGATTATGGCTTGTCTATGGTGCCTGCGGGCCGCCGTTGTCTACTGGGGCTTCGCCTTGAGGAAGCCGAAAAAAGCCTGCTAGCCCTCCGGTGCAAGTCTCAGCTTGAAGCTCGCAGGCGCGGTGAACTCGATGCATACGCAAGGCAGCAAGGAAGTGCTGGCCTGGTCGGCATAGGCGGGATTAGAATAGACGGCCGCCTGGCCAGGAGGCCGTTCAACTACGCGCGCATCACAGCCCTCGGCCAGTGGACTGACTTCGGCGAACTGGGTGTCCACAAGCAGTAGCTGCGAAGGGCCCTCGAGGCCTGGTGTGGTGTGGAACTCAAAACTTGCAGGAGCGCCCTCATAGGCGCCTGCCACGAAAAGGTGACGGCCGGTTTGGGCGTCTTCTCCGACATAACCAATTGAAAGCGGCGCTACCAGTGTCCCCTCAGCATCGGTCAGGCGGAAGCGGAACTCGCACCCGCTGTGCTCAGCCAGCGCTCGCAGCAGCACCGGGACAGTCTCGGCGTAGAACAGCTCATAAGGGCCGCCTCGCGCTGCAGGCACCAAGGCAGGAAACCAGACCAGCCTGCCCTCTCCAAGCCTGTACTGGGCCAGCGCGCAGTGCCCCTCAGAATCCTCAACCAGCGCTTCCCAGCCTGCTGGCAGGGGCCCTACCCACACAGGGCAAGTCCCCTGGCGCAGTTCCCACGGCGGGCCAGTAAGCCACTCTAGCAACTGGCGAGTCGCCTGCAATTCGCCTTGGCTCTCGCCGACTTTCGGGAAGACGCCTTTCACAAGACTGGTTGAGGGCGCCTGTTGTATCCCGGGAGAAGGCAGTGTGGCACTCGACGAGTCGGGGCCGAAGCCTGCAACCACGCCGCCCGCTTGCACCCACTCTTCAACTTGCTGCCAGGCCTCCGCGCGCACCAGGGTGGTGTCAGTAGAGGGCAAAATCAATAGCTTGCGCCCGGCCAGATCGCCGTCTAGTACAAGTTGCTCATCTGTGACGTCAGGTTGCTCCAGCCAACGTGCCCAACTGAAGCCCCAGGAGTCCGCAAAGCTGCCGTTGGACAGCGCCGAGTCGTAGACATGAGGGATGTCCGCGTTGCGATAGAGGGGCGCCCTGGCATAACTGCTGCTGACCGTGTGGAGAAAAGCCAGCCCCTTGCGCGGCACCGCCGTGGGATAGCGTTTCAGCAGCTCCCGCATTTGGAGCAGCGTCCGCACGGTGTCGTTGGTCGCTCCGCCCCCGCCTGTCGATTCAGTCAGATAACCCATATGCGCGAAGTTGAACTCATGCACCCCCGCCAGCAGGCAATTGAGCGCCACCTTGGCAAGTTCGGTACGCCCGAACCGGTTGCCGTCGTTTTCGGTGACCAGGCTGGACAGCCCGTAGGTGTCGCGCAGGGTGACAGCGAGTTTCAGATCGGCGAGGCTATGCCCGTTGGTAGAGTGAAGGCCGAATCGGGGCAGGCCGCGGCATCTGGAAGCCAGCGCCGAAGCATCGGTGCCCTGGAAAGCCGAGAAGATGCCCACCGAATACTTGAAGCAGGTCTCCCCGTCGAACCGGTTGCCAAGCAGGAGCAGTTGCTCGCTCATCAGATCGACCAGATACTCGCGCCGCCACTGCATAAATTCCAGCCAACTGGCATCTACTTGCTCTCCAGGCGCCGTCCGCGTGGAAGGTTTCGGCAGAGAGAGGCTCTCTGCTGACTCTGAGCTGCCGAAGTAACGCTCGCGCCACTCGGCATAGCGCTGCCTGGCAAGCGGCCCGTAGCAGAAGAAGACAGGATTATTCCAGTCGGGGCCGAGGTAGTATTCGGTCTCGCCATAAAAGGAAGGGGGATTTACGTAGATACGCTTGAGGCGCGGATCTTGGCCATAACGTTCGCAGAAGGCCAGATGGAAGCGCGCCCATTCGGCTCGGAAGGCCAGATCGTAGGGATTCTGCCGGTCAGCCTTCGTATTACCGTCTGGATCGGTCTGCGGCTGCCAGAAGACTGAACCCAGATGCGGCACCGGGGACGCCGCGACTTCCAATTTGTGCGAAGCCGAGGCGGTCAGGTCGGCCTCGAACTGGGTGAAGTCAAAGGGTTGCTCTGGCGAGGTAGCGGTCGGGATTACCAAAAACTCGCAAGTCGCCCCGAGCTGCTCAAGAGCGCTCCAGTGCGCCTGGTTCAGCAAGTCGGGCCGATGGCATATGACCCCAAGGGGCGAAGACTGGGCAGGCCAGAGCAGCGCAGAGACCAGCAGCGCAGCAAAAAAGAGCAACAGGCCCATCCGCGCCACCTTAGCCCTCCACAGCGGCATCGGCCATCGCGGCCACATTGGCCGGTGGCACGTCAGGCAGGATGGCCTCGTGGCTCGGGCTGATAATCAGGTTCGGCCCAAGCAACCGCTTGAGCCGGCGCACTTCGGCGCGGATCTCATCGGGCGTGCCGTGTACCAGCAGATACTGGGTATCTACCCCGCCCAGGAAGGCTATCTTGCCTTTGAACTCGCGCGCCAGCGTTTCGGCGTCCATATTGGCGGCCTTGGCCTGCAGCGGGTGCAGGCAGTCCACGCCGGATTCAATCAGCCTGCCGATAACTTTGTATATCGAGCCGCAGGAATGCAGGATGACCTGCTTGCCGAAACGGTGGCCCTGCTCGGTAAATTTATGGAACCAGGGCATCACGAACTGGTCGAACTGCGTCGGTCCGCAGATGGTATCCACCTGGGTGCCGAAATCGTTGCCGAAGAAGAAGGCATCAGGCAGGTCGCCGGCCTGGGCGAAAAACCGCTCGTTGGCCTCGTAGTAGAACTGACACACCCGGTCGGTGACGGCCTCTACAAGTTCGGGCTTCTGGTACATATTGACCAGATAGTCTTCCATCCCGAAAAGGTCCATCACATGGTGGTAGAAGGGCGTCCAGGTACCGCTTGCGCGGTAGTAATCACCGCACGCCTCGAGCGCCGCGATGGTGGAGGTGAAGTCCATGTAACGCTCTTCTGGCCAGTCGTAGTCATCCAGGTCAGCTGAGGTGTCAGCGTCCGCAAAAGGCCCTCTTGTGCCGTGAGCATATTTACCCGGGATGACGAACATCCCCTTGCCCTCCGGATGGATATAAGCGCCCGCAGGGATCCACCTGAAGTCATCGCCAATCTTCTGGCGCAACTCTTCGTCGGTCTTGACTCCAAAATAGGAGAGCAGGCCAGGCCACGAATCCGGATGGGGGTTGCCCATCCAGAAACCGCACCGGTCAGGTTCTTCGCCTGCGATGATAGTGCGGATGCGTTCTCTGCTGGTCATTCGGCAAGCTCCTCAACTTCATCAACTTTAACTGTGTTCAAGATCCGATTGGCGAGTTCTGCCCTGCGTGAGATCCAGGGTTCCCAGGACTTGAGGCGCTGGAGCCTCCGCTTGAGGTAGGGCGCCACCCAGGCAAACTCGGCGAGGGCGTCGTCCTTGCCTCTGCCCGACTCGACCATATCCCACAAAGCGTGCAAGGTGTACCAGAAGGGGAAGCCCTGCCAGTTGCCGGCGACCAGGCGGTGTTCTCTTAAGGTCTCCATCCCGTTAGCCAGGCGCTGTTCCGGTTGATCCAGGCCGCCCCAGGCCAGGTTGCGCCACATGCCGACCGTGCAGTAGTAGCAGCAATAGAAACCTTTGGAGGGATCAATCATCTCCGCAAGCTGCTGGTTGGCGGTAGTAAGCGCCTCCTGGATCTCTGGCGAATCAACGCCAAGCCTAAACAAGGCACGAGAGGACTCTTCGCCCAGGATGTGCTGCCGGCCGCCTCCAAGTCTTATCTCATCGCCGATGAAACAACGCCAGGGTTGTTTTGCCTCGCCTTCTGTAGGGGCAAAAGTATCGTTATAAGCCCCCGGTAGACCGTGGCGACTGGCAATCCACAAGGCTACTTCCTCGGCTGCTTCCTTTTCGACAGGTTTGTTCCAGAAAAACAGCTCCTCACAAGCATTCAGAGTGTCTCCCAAACTCTCTTCATGGACGAGTTGCATATTCGTCCCCCCTTTATTTACTGCCCGACTTTCAGCGGAAAGGCCGCGATGCTGTTAGGGGCCATTCCGTCCAGCTCGAACGTAGAGCGCGCAGCCAGATGGCCTCGGTCAAGTTCGACGCCTTCTGGCAGTGTCAGCTTTATATCTACAGCTCTCTGGTTGCTATTATAGACTAGTATTTCGTCTCCTCTACAAGTGACAAATATCCCATCGGAAACTCCATCCGGCAAACAGACCTCAGGTGCTCCCAAAGGCAGGGGAGTGGAGAGCAAGCTGGTAATCAGGGCTGGATAGAAAAGCTGCCCGACGATATCGTCCTGCATCCCGATTAGCAGGCCCTCTCCCACGGCGAAAGTTGAGGCAGCGAGTTTCTCCCTGTCGATTTCGACCTTGCCAAAGGTTGGCCTGTCAAGAGCAGGATTGCCTCCAGAGGCCGACAAGGTTAGCGCGCGCGGATATACACACAGCTCGCGGGAGTCGGTAGCGAGCACGAGGGACTGCATCTTAAAGTCTAGCCGTAAAACCATCGAATCTCCCAGCAGGCTCGAGGGGATCTGGAAGGTCCAGCTATGTTCGTTGCCTTCGCCGCCCTGCATCTGGCCAAGCTCGATACCATTAGCCAGCAAACTGCCACCAACAGGCACGCCGCCTTCGTAAGTGAGGGTGTAGTCCAGGGCCGGGTCTACCCGGCAGCAGCAAGGCGGCATCCTTCCCGCCCCAGCGATAGTCGTTTTCCGGATGGCTCCAGTTGCCGACCAGACGCGCCTCGGCCGGCGGGTTGCCAGGATGGATGACCCACTCGGCGGGCATCTCGACGGGCACGGTTGCCCAGCTTTCAGCCTCGGGAGCCAAGGGCATCGCTTCCGTAAAGGCAGGCACGCCGCCTCGGGTCCAGGTGCGGAAACCTGGCTGCTCCGTAGCGATGAGCACTCCTCCCCCCTCGACCCATTCCATAACCGCCTCGTAAGCCTTGTCTTCCATCGTCTCGCAAGGGCCAAGCAGCAGATAGCGATAACTGTCCAGCTTCCGGTCGCCAGCGAGATTATCGTCCACAAAGTCGAAATCCAGATAGTCGCGCAGGCCGTTGTACCTGTTCAGGCTCTCGGTGCCCATCTGGCGCTTGCACAGGGCATCCACGCGGGGATAAAAAGCCGCCACGTTCACATAAGGCGTCTTCTGCACCAGGTGCTCGCGTTCAGCTTCCCAGTTGGTAGTGCGCCCCTCGGCTGCCGAAGCGGCGTTGAAGTTGGCTACCTGCCCTTCGTAATAGTGGATATGGTTACACCCGGCAGCTGCGGCGCCAAAGATGCGCGCCACGACGCCGTGCTCATCCACATTGCCGGCTGGCTCGAGGCCTGAAGGCACCCCGTACAGCTTCGCTGCCGTGGTGAGCTGCCTCGTGCCCATAAAGTTGCCGTTATAGTTGCTGCCCTCATTGGTCAGGCGCAGCCAGACGTTATACTCGGCACAAAGCCGCGACTGGCCCGTGATGTCGAAGCCCAGCGGCACGCTGTCGCCTCCGCCAACGCACAGGTATAGCGGTACCTCAGGCTTCACGTGCCGGCGAGCGATCTGGAACCACTTCTCGCACCAGTTGGTCATCTCGCCCCGATACCACTCCGACTGGTCAAGCCAGCGGGCATCGCTCATCGGCAGGTTGGGCAGCAGGAATTCAACCTCATCGAAGCTTCTGAAGCTGGTCTCCCAGGCCTCGTTGAGCGCCCCAATTGTCTCATAACTGGCCTCGGCCCAGTCGCGGAAAGCTTTCCGGGCGGGGCCTTCGGCGCACCAGAATCCCGCGTGGTTGTGGTACTGGCCGTTCCAGCCGACCGCACCGGCTGGATAGATGCTCTCTCCGAAGTCTCCACTTACCCCGAACATCACTGATTCGAGCGCCGGCGAGTCCCCATAACGCTCAAACATCGCTCCCATAACGCGTTCGATATGGGAATCCAGCCCAGGCGTCCATATAGAGCGCGCATCGCTATCTTCATCGTGCTCCAGACACCTGTGCGGGACATCCTCGCCCGACTCGCGATACCATTGCGGCGTCGCATAGGAGGGATTGAACATCACGAAGGCCTGCCATTTGAGGCCAGTTTTCCGGCAGATGCCATCCAGTTTGTCAGTCTCGGTCCAGTCCATCTGGCCAGGCCCGGCAGGCTCGAAAACAATCCAGGGCATATAGGTCTCGAAGGCGGTAACACCAAGGCCCGGTCGCAAAGGTCGCGGTCCTCTCCATCGCCGCCACATCGCCGATTGGCCACATCCCGTTGGTGACACTGCCCATCAGTCACTATCATCGGGTCACCTTCATCCGAACAGGCCAGCGAAGTCAGCAGCACAATCGCAAATATCGCAAGCAGAATCAGTTTCATAGGTCACTCCTCAGGTTGCCACAGGTCCAGTTCGTCCACCAATAGTCGCCCTTCTGGCTCGCTGCCTTCGGCCTTCCACACATCTACATACAAGGCGGCGTTCGTAAAACCTTCTGGCCAGTCGTCAGAATTAATTTTTCCCTCGAATTTTACCCATTCCGAGTCGCCCTTCGGGCACTGGCCCGGCCCCATCAACACTGTATCGCCAAGCCACTTGCCCTCGCCAAAACGCGCCAGGGCGATCTGGCAGTTGGCCAGCCTCAGGCCCTCGGCCTTTACCCATACACTCCAGTACAGGGGGAGGTTCGGCTTCAGGCGCAGATACCATTGTTGCCAGTTCACAATCCGCCCATTGTAAGGCGCAGAAATCTCCAGACAACCTGGCGCAAGGTGACCAGCCTCGGGAGTCCAGGCGATGGTGCCCTCTCGCTCGGTGTTCCATATCCCTGCCGTGTCGCGCGTAAAGCCAGGGTCATCAAAGGCCGAAAGCGCCCCTACAGTTATCGGGAAGACCTGCGAGAGTACCTTTTCATCCTGCCGGAGCGTAAGGCGCACGAAGGCCAGAGCGTGCTCGGTTGTCCTCGGTGGCGCTTACGCGAAGGGTGGCCTGGTGCGCCTTCGGTTGAAAGAGACGCCTGCACGCTTGGCTCGGATTGCAGCACCTCATAGCTGACAGTGGCGCCCTTGGGGAGGGTTGCCAGTGCGCGTTCCGGCCGAACCGGCGGCCATCAGGCTGGAAGGTCTGAGCTTCGTCAGAGCGCCCCAGGAATTGCCAAGGCGCTCGAGCGCAGCGCTGCCGGAGCAGGAAAAGAGGCCCGTGCGAGAGGTCGAGTGTGAGATCGCTGGCTTTGCCTTCTGCAACGACATTGCCATAGAGGTCAAGCACGGTGAGTTGCTCTCCTGGCGCGCAGCCAAGGTCAGTCGCTCGACGCTCGGGCGCTTTGCCCAGCGCATCATCAAGCACGATGGCGCGGCGACCAGAAAACGCGATGACGCGCAGGCCAGGGGCGGCTTCCCACGCGCCAAGCGCCCTGCGGCCATCGAAGGCTTTTGTCAGCGCAGCGAAGGCGGCGTAGCCAATCTTCGGAAGCAACCCCTCATACAAGAGGCCAATCGCCCCATCGTGCGCATACTCTGCCTCTCCCCAGGTTGGCTTGTGGAAGGGGTCATGCGGGTCCAGAGTGCAGAACCAGAAGACCTTGTCAGTGGGACGTTCCGAGAGGAAGAGCGCCATATCGCCGATGAGCAACTGCGCCTGAGCGAGCTCATCCGTGCCAACTTTCTGGTTGAAGTCCGGGTTGAGATCGCAGGCGGAAGCGCCTATCTCGTTCAGCCAGGCGGGCTTGTCCCAGCCCTCCGCTCCTCCCCACAGGTCTAGCCTGGTGCGGATATGGTGGAGGACAGTAGAAGGCGGCGAGTAGGTATGGAAGGTAAAGACATCGGTCTCGTCGGCGCGCCCAGCTTGACCGTGTCGCGCAGCCAGTGGCGATAACCTGCGCTGCTTGGCGCATCGATAAAGCAGTCAGGATCAGCCGTCTTGGCCGCCTGGCGCGTTACCTCGAGCAAGTCTACATACTGGTCGGCGTTCTCGCCCGCAGTGCCAGGCCACATCATATCGGGCTCGTTCCAGGCCTCATAGTGACTGATGCGCCCGCGGAAGTGAGTCGCCAGAGCGCGCACCCAGTCGCCCCATAATCTCAGCTTGTCAGGCGGGGGCGGCGTCTGCAAGAGGCCGCTGCCGCCAACACTTTCTGGCGAACTGAACAGGATGGCCTCATACTCGAGTCCTAACTGCTCGCAGCGCGCGATGGTATTGTCGAGCTGGGTGAAGTCATAGACGCCGGGTTCGGGCTCCTGAGTGCGCCAGGTGTTTTCCCAGGCAAGCCAGGGCCGCACCCATTTGGCCCCCGTCGCCTGCACCAGCGGAAACTGGAAGGTATACGCCCACAGTTGATGCTGGAAGAGGTTGATGCCGAAGCTGGACTCCTCAGGTGAGATGTCCGCGCGCGGCGCGGGCACGCGTGTCAGGCGCAGGACCCAGGCAAGTTCCTTCCCCGCCGCATCAAGCAGCCGCGCCTCGAAGACGCCATAGCGAGGCAGCTTCACCTGGATTTCCGGTGTGCCGAACTCGCCCGCTTCAAGAGGCAGCTTGACAGGATAATCACCGACGGCCTCGCCCGTCAGCTTGTCGGTGACTTCGAGCTGTAGGCCCGCTTCCGTCACGCCAAGCGCCAAGAGGCGCACCTGAAGGGATTCTCGGTCAAGGGCGAGATGGCCAACCTCGTCGGTCTCAAGCCGGTATACTGGCCCCTCTCCCGCCGGTAGCAGGTGGAAAGGCGCAAGCACCCCGCCAGGAAGCTCCAGCACCAGGCCAGCCAGACACTCCTCTGAGTAGAAAGCCTGGTTGAACCACAGGTCGGTCAGCTCCACCCGCTGGCAGTTCATCCCGCCCGCGACGAGTCGCGCTTTGAAGCGCCAGTGCGGTTCTTCATAGCTGTAAAGCCCGCTTGCATCAGCTTCCAGCCAATGGCAGGTTGCCCTTGCCCAGTCATCCGGCGCGCTGGAAGGGGTGACAACTACACCCAGCCTTGCAGGCGCGGCTGCCACTGATATGGCCTCAAAGAGCCCCCCGACTGGACCGGGCAGCTCCAGCGTCTGACCGAGCCAGGAGGGATGCACCCACTGACCGCGATACTGATCAAGCAAGTCCAATAGCAGCGGTTTGGCGTTGTGGGGCAAGCTACTTGCCCAGGCCGATGTCGTCATCGCTATTATCACCAGCAAAAGGCCGAAGCCCCTGATTCGTCTGCCCATCGAGGCTCCTTAGTAGATCGCTGTGATTTTCAAGGTAACCGAGCCGCGCCCCTCGGTCCAGTCGTCAATCCCCGCCAGCGCCTCAAAGCGGTTGAAGCGCCCACCCAGCGAGTAGACCAGCCGCGCGGGGGCGTCCAGCTTGGCGGCCCACTGGGCCTGTTGGCCACCGATTTTGAGCGCGCCCAGGCCAAGCGCCGGGGTCGCTCCACCTGATTGCACGGCTAGTTTGGCTGGAAGGTCGGCAAGCCGCGTGACAGCGCCTTCGTTCGCCACAAATTGGGGGTTGCCGAGTGCGAAGGAATCGTACTCGCCCCCATCCCCCGCCTGGCCCACCTCGAGGCGCAGTTCCTGGACACCGGAAAGGTCGAGAGCCAGATTGAATGCCGGCTCGCCGCCCCGTATGACACCGCTCTCAAACAGCACTTTGGAGACTGTCCAGCGAGCTTCTACAACTGGGCCAGGGGGCAATCCAAACCGGAAGGCCCGCGCCTTCAGGTTGAGGCTCTGTCCAAGCGGGATTGGCCCTTCCCAGAGAGGCGAGTCGGCCGTTGGAGCCGTGCCATCCATCGTGTAGCGCACCTGGGCGCCTGGTGCGGCGATGACAGAGACCTCGGTACCCGCTTCGACCTCGCCTGAACCCGGAAGCACCAGCACTTCGTCGTAGGCAAGAGGCGCGAGCTCGACAAGCTGCTCGCTTTCGGCCGCTGGGAAGGTCACAACGCCATCGGCTTCACTGCACTCCGCAAGCGCAAGGCGCTCTCCCCGGCTGCCCAGCCTCAGCGCGCGCGTGCTGGAGGGAGCCTCGGGCAGATCGTCTGGGCGAAGCCGCCAGGGGCCCTCGGCGACCACGTGAAGCTGCCAGTTGCCTGCCGCGTTCAAGAAGGCTGCGAAGTCGCCCTTCCCCTCGAAAGGCCCTGCGGCGCGCGCAACTGACGTCTGCACGAAGAGGAAACCAGGCGCCTCCACCCGCGTAAGGGGCGCGCCTTCCTCCATCAGCCGGGACTCGCGGATATCCGGCCCTTCAGCCAGGAACCCATACGGCGCGAGCATCACGTTCTCCCACTCGCGCGGTTTGGAGTCGTAGTTTACGACCGCAGTGGCGCCCGAGGAGAAGCGCGTTCGCTGCAGCAGGCGGTCCTCGGAGAGGAACTCGTGGTGCTCCAGCTGGGTGAAAGCGACCGCCTCGTGCCATTTGCAGGTCAGCCGATACGTCTGGAGGAAGCGCTGCCGCTCGCGGTCCCAGCCGTAGCCGAGTTCATTCGCCCACATCAGAGGGGGGGTGCCGTAGAGGATATTACTGATATCTTTGAAGTCCGAAAGCTCGGGCGCGATGTCATACGCATAGCCCGATGAGTCGCCCCAGTACCAGGTGCTGACCAGGCAGTCATGATACAGGAGTTCGTAAAGAGGTATCCGCACCCGGGGGTTTACGCCGTAGTCGAGATACCGCGAGGGGAACTGGTCACGGTTCTTGATACGCACCAGATGGCCAGCGTCGTATTCCCACCAGAAACTGCCGCTCATCGTGCCCTCGGCATAGTCCACATAAGGCTGCGTCCAGGCTTTGGCGTGTTCTCCGCCGACAACCAGCCCCTTCTGCTGCATCCAGGAGAGCAGTTCGCGGCGATAATCGGCGTCCTGTCGACGGTCGAAAGTATGGTCTGGATGATAATCCTCGACCAGGTCAACAGCAGGCGACACGTCAATGAATCTAAGCGTGAAGGGCCACTTGGCGAGCAGGTCCGGCACGTAGGCTTCAGCGGCGGCGACCGACTGGCTGGAAGAACGCTGATAGTATTGCAGGCCCTCCAGTGTCAGCCAGCCTGTGCGCGCTTTACCATCAGGCGCGCGATAGCTCTCCTTCTCGATATTGCCGCGCGTGATGCCAGGGGGACCTTCCAGCAAGTCTACATAGTTGTCGTATTCCCCGGTCAGGAAGGCGAGGTCCGTCAACTTGCGGATCTCCTCAGGCGGGAAGCGCCCGTACACGATGGCCCGGGCCACACCCCGGGCGCGGGCCTCCTCGGCAAATCGCAGCCCATCGGAGCCCCAAACCAGACACGCGCCTGCGCAGCCAGTCGAGCCGGGGCCTCGTTTTGGCTCTCTCGGTGAGGGGCACAAGCTGGCCCTGCCCCGCCGCCCAGTCGCGGTAGAGCTTCGCCAGGGCTACGTAGCCGCCCTCGGGAGAAAACCGATAACTGACCGCGCGCGGAGAAGCGAACTTGCCGAGGGACGAGATCCAGATGACCCGCGGCCAGCTCTTGCTGTCAGCGTCAGGTTCGAAGCGGACAACGACATCGCAGGGGGTCTCCAGCAGCAGCGCGCAGCCAGCCCCAGTGGAGAGGTCCACCATCCCGACGAAGGGCTGATCCAGCGCATTTGTGTTGCCGTAGCACATCAGGGTCTTGCCGCGGTAGGTCTCATCACTCTGGGGGATGAGCGCCCCCGAGGAACGGTCACAAAACAGCAGCGCCCCCTCCGCAAGCGTCGCGTGGAAAACCGGCGGATAGTTGAGCCAGGCGAAGTCAGCCTGCGGATCCTCGGCTTCGATTGTGAAGCTGAGCGCGCCCTCAGCGCTGAGCGAGACCGCGCACCAGAAACGCGATTCGGTCTGGCAGTGGCGGAAGAGCAGCCTCAGCGAGGCTGGAGAGGTCTTCTCGGCCTGCAATATGAAACCCGTATCGTCCCCGCCCTGGGCCTCCCACACCTGTCCGGAGCGGCTGTCGGTCGCCGTGTAGGTGTGCTTCAGGCCATCGGGGGCGACGTCGAGAACAAGCGCCAGCGGTCCGGCGGCGATTTCAAGCCGGGCAGGCCCCTCGTAGCCCTGGGCAACCGCCAGGGTCGCGCAGGCAAGCAGCAGTCCGACAAACGCGAGTAACACCTTCATCTGTCTCCTCACTCGTGGTGGGCAGTGGCGGGTTTGGCCTCGACATAATGGTCGTTCCAGTGGTTCTCGAGGTCAGCGCGCCAGGCCTGGGCGTCCTCCGTCAGTTCGGCGGCAAGCCTGGGATATTGTTCCTTCAGGTTAAGCCTCTCGCCGGGGTCGTCGGAAAGGTTGGAGAGATGCACCGAATCCTCGGGCGGGGCGCCTTCTACGAGTTGACCGTTCAGCACCAGCTTCCAGTCGCCGCGCCGGACGGCCGTCTGGTCGCCCATCTCCCAGTAAATCGCCTCGTGGGGGCTCTTGGCGCCGCTCGTGACCATCGGCAACACGTTCAGCCCGTCCAGCTCGTAGTCGGCCGGATTTCCACCGGCGGCGCTGAGCACAGTTGGGAAAAGGTCCATTGCCGCGCCCGGCTCGCTGATGACCTGACCGGCGGGGATGGCGGCGGGCCAGCTCATAAGGCAGGGCATCCGGATACCACCCTCATAGAGGCTAAATTTGTGGCCCTTCAACGGTCCTGCGGTGCCGCCGTAGTAGGGATCAGTGTTGCCATCGAGCCAGTTGCGCGTCTCGCGGCTTGGGCCATTGTCGCTCTGGAAGAAGACAAAAGTGTTCTCGGTGAGGCCATTGCGTTCGAGCGCGTCCCTCACCTGGCCGACGCCATCGTCCACCGCAGCGAGCATCGCGGCCATTATCGCCCTGTCCCACGGCAGGCCAGGGAAGCGGTCGAGATACTCTTTGGGCGCGTGCATCGTGTAGTGGGGCGCGTTGTAGGCGACATAGAGGAAGAAGGGCTCCTCGTGCCTCGCGGCGTCTTCGATATAATCCACGGCGCGCTCGGAGATAAGCTCGGTAACGTAGTGACCGTTGTCCCAGATCTCCTCGTTGTCCTCGAACAGGTCGTGGACGGGATCGTGACCGCCCCAGTAGAAGATATGCGAATAATAGTCTACGCACCCGGCCAGCAGGCCCATCCAGCGGTCGAAGCCGCGATTTTGGGGCCGATAGTCCTCTGCAACGCCCAGGTGCCATTTGCCGGACATATAGGTGCGGTAGCCTTCCTGCTTGAGGGCGCTTGCGATGGTGGGCGTCGTCTGAGGCAGGCCCGTCGCCTGGCGATGGCCGGCGAGGATGCTTCTCACACCCGAGTGACCAGGATAGCGCCCCGTCAGCACTGAAGCCCTCGAAGGGCGAGCAGACAGGCGAATTGGAGTACCAGTCGGTAAACCGCACCCCAGAGGCCGCAAGCGCGTCCAGATGAGGCGTCTTGAGGTCGCTTGCGCCCATACAGCCCAGGTCGCCGTAGCCCTGATCGTCAGTGTAGAAGATAACGAAATTCGGTCTTTTTGCCATTGCATACTCCTTTACCAGACAGACTGTTAGGGAGATTCGCTGAAGTTATCAGATTTCCTACAGCAATTGGGCCCCTGGACGCTAAGATTCAAGTTGGTACGAGAGAGGCCGTTTCCGAGATTAGCTTTGGCAAGGACTTCAGTCCGTTTTCACCTGGAGGCAAGGTATGCGCTTCCCCTTCCTGGTCTGCCTGATGATGCTGACAATTGCCCCGCTATTGCTCTGCCCGGTAGTCCTCCACGCCCAGACTGAGCAGCCCGGCTTCAAAATGCAGACTGGGAAGCAGCCCAGGGCGTCTGAGGCTGGACAACTGGCTGCGATCCTCATATGTGCTTGTTCTTCCAGTTGCAGGACTGGTGTAGAGCCCAGCACTCCTTGCAGATGCTGGACAATCTGCCTGGATTCGAGGCGTCGACTGCACATTATCTGCTTTCTTTTCGGGAAGAACTGCAAGACCTGATCGCCACTTATGGGGAAGAAGCCCAAGTACGCTGCTGGTCTGAGGGAACTCGGGTGCCGAGTCATACCGGGAGCTGGACCTGCGGGATGAGGCGGCGGCAAACGCCTATCTTGCATATCGAGCAAGCCTGCCTGAATCCGAGCAGGCTGCCCTTCCCCTCTTTGCCGAAGCAGCTTTGGGCGATTTGCTGGCGAAGACGCAAGCAATCCTTGGCTTGGGACTGGATGACCTCGAGGCCCTCCGTTATGTGGTTAGCTGGACTGAAAAACAGCTCACCCAGGCACAGACGCTAAAGCCGGATGAACAGACTGCTAGCCTGGGTATTCCCGATTACTATGAGCCGTGCAAGCAGCAGTTGGCCCGACTCGAGCGGTTAGGGGAAATCGTCAAGTTGCCGGTGCGCTCGCTGCCCGAGTTCTTTGCGATGGAACTGGCTGCCAACCCAAAACTTGATGAGATGATAACCGAACTTGAGGCCGCCAAATCGGAGTTCGGAGGGGAGTTTGGCGCGGTCTGGACCCTGGTTGTCAACCCCTTAAGTTACTCATATACCGGCACTCGCAAGCTGAGCGTGGACTATCTTCTTGTCTGCGCCCAAGGCGTTCGCGGACTTCGAGACGGCAAGGTTGCTGACCTCAAAACCGCACTTGGCTATTTCACAGACAGCGACGCAGACCTGGCTGCCAGGCCAATACCGCGCGGCTATTGGGAAATGGGCGAGGCGCTCCTTCGACTGGAAGCGGGCTTCGTGCCCCGTCCAGTTACAGCTGAAGACTGGCACTCGATGCAGGAGTGCTGGCGTATCGAGCTGGCCTTCTTCAAGGGTTATCTGACAGAAATCGAAGCGCTTCGACTTGCCCGCGCCCGGCTTGCTCTCCTCATCGCCCGGTACAGTGGCGAGCAGAGACTGCGCTGCTGGGAGCCTGGTATCCCGCTAGCTGCTGAACTTGCCGCTCTCAATCTGCGCGATGATGCGGCAGTGATGGCCTGGCGTCGCAGCACGGATGAGATGCCCGCCAGCGCCCACAGCGACCTTCCCATACTCGCAGAGGAGCCACTTTTCGAGCTGATGGCGAGGCTCCAGAACCATATAGGGCTTGCCGAGAACGACGCTGACGCGCTTCGCTATGCGGTGGTCTGGGCCGAGGAGTATCTCGCAAGGCAGCGCGCAATCCCCGAGCCTGCTGGACACTATGGCCCGTGGCATTATCCGCATATCTACGAGCCTTGCAAAAGACGCCTGACCGAGTTGCTTGCCGAGGGCGCCAGGCTAGCGCCGGCGGCCTTCACCCTTTATGGGCAGTTTCCACTTGTAGAAGCTGAAAACGAATACTTCCTGCCTCTCGGCAGCCTCCCCTTGCCTCTGGACAGTGTGAGATGGGATTCGCAAACAAAAACGGCCAGGTTGGCTTTACCCACGCCAATCAGCCTTACGGCAGGCGTTCAGCGCGCCCTGGTTGGCAAAAAGTCGGTGCCCCTGACTGCTGCCCCTCTGTTAAGAGATTCCGAGCTCTATCTGGCGGCGCGCGATCTGCCTCTGCTCGGGGTAGCTTACCGATGGGATCCTGCCCTCAGCGCCTTGCGGGTGACCCTGAGCAAGCGCTGATATCTCAGAGGAGACCTGCTTCTTGCGGCGAACCTCCTGCCACCGCTTTGTGGGAGGCAGGCTTATGAAGGACCTTACCAACTATGCCGTCGAGGTCGCCACCGGCCTTGGCGCCAATTATGCTGACGCGCGCCTGGAGCATTCTCTGCACGAGAATCTGATGGTCCGCAACGGCAAGCCCGAGGGCATCAGTTCGACCGAAAGCGAAGGGCTGGGCGTCCGAGTGATCGTAAAGGGCGCCTGGGGCTTTGCCGCCTCGGACGATCTTTCCAAAGCAGGCCTCGAAGCGACCGCCGAGAGGGCAGTCGCAATTGCCAAAGCAAGCGCCCTGGCCAAAAGTAAACCGGTAGAGCTGGCGCCTCTAGCTCCAGAGGTGGCTAGTTGGGTTTCTCCCTGCCAGCAAGACCCCTTTGCCGTCCCGCTTGAGGCCAAACTCGCTCTGCTGCTCGAGGCAGACAAGCTTATGCAAGCCGCTGGGGCAACTCTCACCGAGGCGGAGCTGGACTTCCTGCGCGTCGACAAGCACTTCGCAAGCAGCGAGGGGGCCTGCATCGCCCAGCGCATCACCCATTCGGGCGGCGGGCTCATCGCAACTGCCATCGAGGGCGATGAGCTGCAGACGCGCTCCTATCCCGCGGCTTTCGGCGGCGATATCGCTTCGAGCCGGCTGGGAGTTCGTCGAGGCTATGGACCTGGCTGGTCACGCCGAGGAGCTTACCGCCGAAGCGCGCGCCTTGCTCGCAGCCCCCTCCTGCCCGGAGGGCGAGATGGACCTTATTCTGACAGGCTCCCAGCTTGCCTTGCAGGTACACGAGAGCTGTGGCCATCCCATCGAGCTGGACCGGGTGCTCGGCACCGAAGCCTCTTTCGCGGGGCGCAGTTTTCTGACCCTGGAGAAACTTGGCAACTTCACTTATGGCTCTCCGCTGGTGAATATCACCGCCGATGCGACGATCCCAGGGGCGCTTGGCAGTTTTGGCTTCGATGATGAGGGCGTGCCTGCCCAGTGCGTGGACATCGTGAAAGAAGGTCGCTTCGTCGGTTATCTCAGCAGCCGCGAGACAGCCCCTGTCATCGGGCAGGCCAGCGGGGGGGCGATGCGGGCGGACTCCTGGGGCGCTCTGCCGCTTATCCGGATGACCAATATCAACCTGCTACCTGGTGATTCCAGCCTGGCGGAGTTGATTTCGGGCATAAAATACGGCGTGCTGATGGACGCCAACAAGAGCTGGAGCATTGACGACCACCGGCTCAACTTCCAGTTTGGCTGCGAGCTTGGACGCGTCATCCGGGACGGGAAGCTCGCCGAACTCGTGAAGAATCCCGTCTACACCGGCATCACGCCCGAGTTCTGGGGCGCTTGCGATGGCATCGCGGGGCCGGCCGAGTGGCGTGTCTGGGGCGTGCCCAACTGCGGCAAAGGCGAGCCTATGCAGGTAGCTCGAGTTGCCCACGGCACTTCGCCAGCGCGCTTCCGCAAAGTGCATATCACCTGTGCCTGAAGGAGGTCCACCATGTTGGAAGAGCGCGCAATCCGGGACCTGGGAGCGCTGGCTCTGGCAGCCTCGAAGGCCGACCAGTGCGAAGTGCTGGTAGATTCGGGCACCGGGCAGCTTACCCGGTTTGCCGAAAACACAATTCATCAACACATGGCGCGCGAGGAGACAAACCTCAGTGTGCGCGCGGTGCTGGGCAAACGCATCGGAGTCGCAAGCGGCAACGTGACCACTCCCGAAGCCGTGCGCGAGCTGGTGGCCAAAGCTGAAGCTTTGGCTCGCAATATGCCTCCGCTTGAAGACTTCGTCTCTCTGCCCGGCCCTCAGCCGGCGCCAGCGCCAGTGGGCTTCGATGAGGCGACCGCCGATTTGCCTGCCGAGGCTAGAGCGCGCCGGGTGCTTTATGGACTGGAGAAGGCCAAAGAGGCCGGCGTTGCGGCCTCGGGGCGTCTCTCTAACCACTGGCAGCGGCTGGGAGTATTCAACTCGCTGGGCCTGGCGCAGGTCGTCGAAAACACCTCGGTGGCGTTTTCTACCGTAATGACAGCCGGCACGGGGGCAGGTTATGCTGCCTGTAACTCGTGGCGTTATGACGACCTTAAGGTTGAAGAGAAATTCGATCTGGCGCTGGCCAAAGCGGTGGGCAGCCGCGACCCGATTGATTTTGAGCCAGGTCGCTATACAGTGCTGCTCGAACCGGCCGCCGTGGAAGACCTGCTCGGGCTGCTCGCCTGGGCGGGCCTCTCGGCCAAGCAGGTGCAGGAGGACACCTCCTTTATGGCGGGGCACTTGGGCGAACAGATTACAGGCGCCAATTTTACGCTGTTCGACGAGGGGCAGAGCCCCGCTGGGATGCCGATGGCTTGCGACTGGGAGGGCGTACCCCGGCAAGCGCGTGGAGCTTGTCACCAGGGGCATTGCGATGGGGCCGGTCTATGATTCTTACACAGCCTTCCGCGAGGGCAAGCAGTCTACAGGCCACGCGGGCCCTGCGCCTAATCCTTATGGGCCGTATCCCGCCTGTCTGTTTATCGAGCCAGGCCAGGCTTCTTTCGACGAGCTGCTCACCAGCGTGGACAGGGGCCTGTTGGTGACCCGTTTCCATTACACCAATCTGGTGCATCACAAGCGAGTAATAGGCACCGGGATGACCCGCGATGGGACTTTCCTCCTCGAGAAGGGCCAAATTGGGGCGCCTATCAGGAATCTCCGGTTCACCGAGAACCTGCTCGAAGCCTTCGCGCGCATCGCTCTCCTGGGCGCCGAGGTGGAACGCGTCGGCAGTACCGTAGTTCCAGCGATGGTTCTCGAGGATTTCCATTTCAACGGCAAGACCGAATTCTAAAACGGGACTTCACAGGGGGCAGTGGCGCGAAGCCTGCCCTGCCGCGAAGCGAGTGCAGGGGTGCAGTACCCCCCCGGCCGCGTGTTTCGGGAGCTTGCTCCCGAAACCTCAAGGGAGCCATAAGGGCTGGGCGGGTCTCAGACCCGCCCCTACAAAACCCAAAGACCTGCTTGAGAGCAGCGCGAAGCGAGTGCAGGGGTGCAGTACCCCCCCGGCCGCGTGTTTCGGGAGCTTGCTCCCGAAACCTCAAGGGAGTCATAAAAGCTGGGCGGGTCTCAGACCCGCCCCTACAAAAACCAAAGACCTGCTTGAGAGCAGCGCGAAGCGAGTGCAGGGGTGCAGGGGATAATATCCCCTGCGCCTTTCAGCCTTTACCGCTCGCAGGAGTTGTTCCATCCCCGTTGAATTCTTTCCTATCCCATGCGGAGGGTATGATGCTGGTGGCTGGAAGCCTGACTGAGTCCTGTGGAGCGCCTGGCCTGTGAGCAAACGGCTCCTAATCCTGCTCGCGGCGTTGCTTGTTTGCGCCCTGGCTGTCGGCTGGCTGTGGCTTCGGCCCAGGCAAGAAGCCGCCGAGAGTGCCGATGGCCTTACCCGGCTCACTATCACCAGCCGCTACAACACCCAGACGCGCCGAGCCGGAGAATATCCGGGCCTTCCTCAAAGAGCATCCCAAGGCGCGTTTTGGCCAGTGGGAAGGCATTATAATGCCCGCCGAGGGGGCGCGCGCCACGCTCGCAATGGCGATGGCCGCCAACATCGGCCCGGACATCTTCGAGACCGACATCCGCCAGTCCGTCGAGCAGGGGCTGGCCTATCCGCTGACCGAATGGATAGGCGAAGATGGCGTCCTCAAAGACGGCAAGCCGAAGCTGAAGCCCGACGGCAAGCCCGACCTCAATGGCCGGATAGACGCCGACGAGGCCAAATGGGACGGCTGGATGAAGATAAGTCCCCTCTTCCGCCAGGTCGTCACGGTGGATGGCAAGCCCTATTCGCTGCCCAACCGGGGCGGCACCTATGTCGGCATCCTCTACAGCAAGTCTTATCTGCGCAAACACGGCCTCGACCCGATGGACTACCCCAAGACCTATGAGGAGTTTATCCGCTGGTGCAGGTTGCTCTACGACCGGGGCAAAGAGGTGCCGGGCGTTGAACTTGCGCCCTTTAGCTGGTCTTTCGCACCGTGGGTGGCCACTACTGGAAGCAGCATCGTCGTCCAGGAGCGCACAAGCCCTGCGACAGGCAAGACCTATACTTTCAACGAGCAGGAAGAGAAACTCGTTGCCCCCGACACGGGCGAAGACCTCTCGGGCGCGCCTGTGAGATGGCGCTGCAATGTCGCCCAGGAGGGCCCGGCAGCCGCGGTGGCCTTCTATCACAGGCTGCGCTGGGCGCCCTGGATATGGGACAAGTCCACCGGACAACCGCTCGAGCTGACTGCCGAGGACGTAGCCAACGGTTATGTGATGGCCGAAGGGCGCAAGGTGGCCTTCCAGAAAGATGAGGTCATCGAGGGCTGCATCAGCGTCACCACACGCGACCTGTTCGAGACGCTGCTGCGCCTGGGGCGCGATTTGGCGATGTATCCCCTCTGGTCGGGTGATATGACCGAGTTCGAACAGCTTGGCCTGCCGCCTGAAGATATGGGGATGATGCCCTTCCCCGCGCTGGATGAGCGCCACAGGCCAGTGCTGCAGGCTTCCAACGCCTTCTTTATGATAGGCAAGGACGTAGCCAAACGCGGTGGCGAGACCGAAGCAGAGCGCAAAGCCTATCGCGATATGGTCTTCGACCTGATGACGCGCGTCTGCAGCGAGGAAGGCACCAACGAGAAGATCCGCCGCCAGGTGGCCGCTGGACAGGCGAAGTTCCTCAATCCGCGCGATCTGAGGCGCCTGGGACTGGACGATTATCTGCGCGAGATACCTCCCGAGAATATGGAGGTCTGGCGTCAGATAGACTCCAGCGAGGTGCTGCTGGTAGTCGAGCCCTTTATGGGCAAGTGGCTGCAGTTCCGCGACTTCTACCAGCGCGAAGTCATCGACCGGGTGCTTCGACCAAGCGGCAAAGATTTCGACTATATGGCGTCTTTGAAGCAGCTCGAATACGATGCCAACACCGGCCTGATGTTCGAGCGACCGCCTTCGGAGCTCGACAAATATCGCCCGACCGCGCGCCTGATCGCCGGACTTTTACTTGCGCTTTTCGCCACCTTCATCGTCCTCATCATCCGGGACCAGCGAGTGAAGAAAACAAGCCTCGCGGGTGTATACAAGGGCTGGCTGCCCTGGCTTATCCTCTCGCCGGCCCTCCTGCTGATTACCATATGGGGTTATTACCCGCTGGCGCGCGGTCTGGTGATGGCCTTCCAGAACTACAGGATAGTAGGCGACTCGCCCTTCATGGGGCTTAACAACTTCATCGCCATCGCGCTTGACCCGAACTTCTACCACTATATCTGGACGACTTTCCGGTTCGTGCTCTGGAACCTGGGTCTGGCCTTCTTCACGCCCATCATCCTGGCTTTCCTGCTTGCCGAGGTGCCGCGCCTGAAAGTCTTCTACCGGGTGCTGTTCTTCCTGCCGCAGATGACCAGCGGGCTGGTCGTAACGCTGATGTGGAAGGATATGTTCGCCGGCAGCGCAAATGGCACGCTCAATATCGTGTTCAGCCAGCTCTTTGGGCGCTTTGGATTCAAACCGATTGACTGGCTGGGCAATCCGGAATTCGTGATGGCCTGCGTCATCATCCCAGGCGTCTGGGCGGCGGCGGGAATCAGCAGCCTCATCTACCTGGCGGCGCTCAAATCGGTGCCGGATGAACTCTACGAGGCGGCCCATATGGACGGCGCAAGCATTATGCGCCGGGTCTGGCATATCACCAGGCCAACGATTATGCCCCTGGTGCTCATAAACTTCGTGGGGGCCTTCATCGCCACGTTCCAGTCGATGGGCAATATCTTCCTCTTAACCTTCGGAGGCCCTGGCAAAGAGACAATGGTAATGGGGATGGCCATCTGGCAGGAGGCCTATGTCAACCTGCGCTTCCATCTGGCGACCTCTTATGCCTGGATACTCGGCAGCCTGCTAATCGGCTTCACGTACCTGCAACTGCGCATCCTGCGGCGGGTAGATTTCCGCCAGGCAAGGGGCGATTAGGATGCCAGTGCTCAGCTACACCGACACCAGGCGCGCGAAGGGCAGGCTTTTCGTCCTGCTTATCTACACGCTGCTGACGCTTGGCGGAGTCACGATGGTCTGGCCCTTCCTGGTTATGGTCACCGGTTCGGCCAGCAACAGCTTCGACTACAACCGGCGGTCAGCTTTGCCTCGCTTCCTTTGGAGCAGGCCCGACCGGCTGATGCGCGTGCTTTGCGCCCATTTTCCACCCTTTCATCGCAACAGCCTCGCGCAGATGAGGGCTTACTTCCCCACGATGCCCGAGGACTGGACGGTCTGGGCGCAGCTAGGTGATGAGAAAGCCGCCACTGACGAGTGGGCGACAGCCCAACTGGCTGACCTGGCGGATACGACCAAACACGCCCAGATGGTGACAGCCGCCCGCGATTATGCCGATTTCACGCGCGAGATGAACCTGCGCGAGACAGTGCTGGCTTATGACCCGAAGTTCGTGCCGGAGTTCCTCAGGCGGCGCTACGGGGACCTCGAGGCCTTCAACAAGTCCTGGGAGGTCTCCGCCGACGATTTCGTCAAAGCGACCGATGAGGAATGGCGCGGTGAGCCGATTGACCAGCAAGGGTATGTGCCCGAAGAGGATAATCGCTACCTCGACCTGCTGACTTTCAGGCAGGAATGGCTCGATCACCATTACACAGGCTATCTGAAAGGGGACTCCCAGGCCGCAAGTTATCTGCGTCCGGCCAGCCTGCGCTATGTCTGGGAGAGCAAGTTCAAAGAGTTGGCCGGTGACTGGGCCGCCAAAGCGCCAAATCCCCTGCCCTTCCCCGTGCCGGCGGATGCGCCAAGGCCGTTCAGAGAAGCCTGGCTGAAGTTTCTGCAGGGGTATTTCCCCCTGCGGCACGTGGAGATTACTGTGACGCCGGAGCGCCAAAAGGCTTTCTCGGCCTTCCTCGAAAAGCGCTTCCGCACAGTGGAATATATGCGTCGGGTGCTGCAAGAAGAACTGCCAACCTGGACCAGTTTCCCTCTGACCGCTACGGTGCCTGAAGAAGAACGCGCAAAGGTCTGGATGGACTTCGTTCGGACCGCAAATCGAGCCCGAACAGTGGGTTATCCGCGACACGCTGCCGGATCTGGCCTTCCAGCGGTTCGCGCTGGCCCGGCACGGCGATCTCTGACGGGACTTAAGGCAGCCTATGGCGAAGAGCTTCAGTGGCCCGAACAACTGCGCATCCCCTTCCGGCAGGCGGTGCTGGTGACCTTCGACGGCTCACGAGTGGCAGGCCACTTTCGATGTCGTCGCGAGCAACTATGCGGCGGTCGTCGAGTATCTCTTCCGCCGAGGCAGAGCGGTCAGGCAACACCCTTATCCTGGTTGTGCTGACCTTGCTGGTCACGCTGACGGTAAACCCGCTGGCAGGTTATGCCCTCTCGCGCTTCCGGTTCCGCGGCAGCGAGCAGGTCATACTCTTCTGCCTCGTGACGATGGCCTTCCCCGCGGCGGTAGCGGCCATTCCGGGCTTCTTGCTGCTGCGCGATTTGGGGATGCTCAACACCTTCGCGGCGCTGGTGCTGCCTGGCGCGGCCAATGGGATGAGTATCTTCCTCTTGAAGGGCTTCTTTGATTCGCTGCCGAGGGAGCTCTACGAGGCTGCGGCGCTGGATGGAGCGCCCGAATGGCGCGTCTTCCTCGAGATAAGCGTGCCCCTCGTGAAGCCAATCCTGGCGGTCAGCGCGCTCAACGCCTTTCATAATGGCCTATAATGGCTGGGAATGGGCCATCATCGTCTGTCAGTCGCCGAAGATGTGGACCGTCTCGGTGTGGACCTATCAGTTCTTCCAGATGATGGGCAGCCAGCCGGCGACAATGGCCGCCTTCATCGTCAACTCCATCCCCGTGCTCATCGTCTTCCTCGCCGCCCAGAAGGTAATCCTGCGCGGTATCGTCCTGCCGGAGATGAAATGAGCAGGGGTAGTACCCCTGCACCCCGGACTCGCTTGCGTCACACTCAAGCTGGCCTTTGTCTTTTGTAGGGGCGGGTCTGGACCTGCCCAGCTTTTCATACCCTTGAGATTGAAAGGCGAGGGATAATATCACCTGCACCCCGGACTCGCTTCGCGTCACACTCAAGCTGGCCTTTGTCTTTTGTAGGGGCGGGTCTGAGACCCGCCCAGCTTTTCATACCCTTGAAGATTGCAAGGCGCAGGGGATAATATCCCTGCACCCCGGACTCGCTTCGCGTCACACTCGAGCAGGTCTTTGTCTTTTGTAGGGGCGGGTCTGAGACCCGCCCAGCTTTTCATACCCTTGAAGATTGAAAGGCGCAGGGGATAATATCCCCTGCACCCCGGACTCGCTTCGCGCCGCTCTCAAGCAAGTCTTTGTCTTATGTAGGGGCGGGTCTGAGACCCGCCCAGCCTTTATGGCCCAATAGGGTTTCAGGAGCAAGCTCCCGAAACACGCTGCCGAGGGATTGTTGCCTCCCCAGACTGGGCCTACGGCGCGGAGCGAGTCCGGGGGGTACAGGGGGAACATCCCCCTGTGCCTTTCCTGCCTTTACCTTTCCAACACGATGTCGCAGGGGAAGTGCCGGTCGCTGATGGTGCGCTGGAAGAGCCAGTCCAGCCATTTGAGATCGGCAGTGAAGACTTCCTTCGCCGAGATGACGATGCGTTTGCCTGGCACGAAGCCCAAATCTGGGTCGCGTTCATAAGCGCGCGCTGTCTCCGCGAATACTTTCCCCCAGGCCTTCACCCGGTTGGCCTCAGAAGCTGGCAGTTCGCCCGCGTAGAGCCAGTTGGAGAGCGGATTGAGGCCGTTCACATCCTGCTTCACCGCGATTGCAGCGGTCACCAGCCCGCCGGTAGCCGACAGGCCTTCATGGGTTGGGATATCTCGCAGCGGCCAGTTGATCCAGCCCACAGCGCAGTCTTTGGTGGCTTCGAGGCACGCAAGCGCCCAGCGCGCCTGATCGGCTTCGGTGTTGTTCTGCCAGTCGCCGGTTCCCCCATGCCAGCCTGTCTCGGAGTGAACCACAGGCTTGCCGGTAGCGGCGCGCACATAGCGGCAGAAGGTCTCCAGATAGCGAAGCTCCCGGTTGAAGATAGCCTCGTCTCTGGTGAGGTTCTCGTACCACTCGGTCGTGTTGGGCGGGATGTATTGGGGATAGGTATGCGCGCCGAAGAAGTCCACGAATTTCGCCAGCTCGGTCAGGTTGATGGCTGAATAGCCGTAGGGTCCGCCGTAGCCTGCGGCGCCAGGGTTGCGCACCAGGGGGAAAGCCCACAGCACCAGGTCGAGGGAGAGCAGATGGTTGCTGTCCTCGCCTCTCAGCGCCTGTGCCACTTGCTTCAGCTTGTGGGTGTAGAGCCACTCGCGGAAAAGCTGCCAGTCATAGAGCGACTGATCGTCTTTCTTGTTCTCGCTGTCCAGGTACCACAGACTCGGGTTGGCGCCCCGGATTGGGTCGAAGGCGCCGCTATGCTGCAGAGCGCGCGTCCACTTGTCCCAAACCCCATCGCGCCAGCCAGGCTTCGCCTCGAGGCCCCAGGCCTTCGCGTTGGCTTCTTCGGAAGGATATTTCTGCGCGAGCCATTCGAGCCATAGCTCCTTGTCGCCAGGATAGCCGACAAGGGTCACCGCCTCTGAATCCAGCTCCCAGCAGAAGAGGGCCGGCTCATGCTTGAAAAGGCGCCCGAGCTTCGTGAAAAGGGCAACGTAATGGGCCAGATGGGCGCTATCCTGGACAAACTCCCCTCTGATGCGGGGTTCTACATAAAGCCGAAGGTTATGCTCGCGCGCCGTTTTGAAGAGGAAACGCCACTTCTTCTCATCCTCTTTCGTCCCAATAACGACGCCCTTTGGCCCCTCTTCGACAGTGCCATAGAAGCAAAGACGCAAAGCGTTGCAGCCAAGCCTCTCGGCCAGGGCGAAATCCCCTTCCACCTGCTGCTCGTTAAAGTGGCTCCAGTAGTCCATCGCGTCGATCTCGCGGTGCCGTTCGTTGAAATACACAGCCCCGAAGGGGATATATCTTTCTCCAAACGCCGTCTGGAAAGTGAATCTGTCAGGCGCGACACGAATATAGTCGCCTTCCCGGATTGGCGGCGCGGCCAGCCCGGCGCTGGCGATTAGTAGCAACAGGAATAACTCCAAGCGCTTTCATCGATACCTCCAGAAGAAGGCGTAGCCTTAGCTGCCTCTCTCCTATAGACTTCACAGGAAGTCAGAGGTCGCATCCTCAGAGGAAGCCTCGCGCCAGCGCCGAATCCTGCTTGCAGTCTGATTACAGGAGTCGCCAATGGAACTTGCCTTCAAGCCCGACTGGGAAGAGACCAAACAGCGTTATCTCGCCTGGTGGAAAGGCGAATTGCTGGATCGTTGCTGCGTCGCCGTCACTGCGCCCAAGGCCAACCCGCCCGCCGGCGACCCGCCCCCCTACACAGGCGAGAGGGGCAAACACTGGTTCGATTTCGAGTGGTGGGCGGCCTGGCAGGACTGGGCGATGGCACGCACCTTCTACGGTGGAGAGGCACTGCCCAACTGGCACGCCGGTTATCCAGGCTGGGCGGGAATCCCGACTTTCCTCGGTTGCCATACCGAACTCGATGAGGTCACCGGCTGGTCCGACCCGATCCTCAACGGCGGCACGCTAGAGGACCACGACTACCGCGACCTGGTCATCACCGAGGATGCCCCCAACTGGCAGCTCTCGCATGAGATGATCCGCTTCGGTGCAGAGGCTTCACGCGGCAAGTGCGTTGATGACCGTCGGCGCCTTCGGAGGGTGCGGCGACACGCTGGCGGCCCTGCGCGGCTCGCTGCCCCTGCTGCACGACTTGATGGACTGCCCCGATTATGTGCGCGAGTTCGAGCTCTACCTGATGCGCCAGTGGATTGACGTCTACGAGGGCTTCTACCAGCAAATCCGCGAGGTGGACGAGGGCTCTACCTGCTGGTTCAACCTGTGGAGCCCGGGCAAGTTCTACGCGACGCAGAACGACTTCTCGTATATGATCTCGCCGAAAAGCTTCGAAGAGGTGTTCATACCCGCGCTGGAGCTGCAACTGGACTATCTCGACCACGCTGTCTACCACGTGGATGGCATCTGCGCCTTCGTCCACGTGCCCGCGCTGACCAAACTGGAACGGCTCCAGGCCATCCAGATACTGCCCGGTGCAGGCAAACCGAGTCCGCTGTACTATCTGGACGCCTGCAAGGCGGTGCAGGCGGGCGGCAAGAACCTGCATATCGGCCTCCCAATCGGCGAAGTCGAAGAAGCCCTGCGCCTCCTGAAGCCCGAAGGCCTGTTCATCGACACCTACGCCTCAACCGAGGAAGAAGCCCGCAGCCTGCTGAAGCAGGTGGAGAAGTGGACCTGCGAACGCCCCTGGGAGGCCCACAAGTGACGCCGAGAGAAGTCGTGCTGCGCGCTATCGAGTTCCGCGACCCGCCGAGAGTGCCGGTGAGCTACTGCAATCGCGATCTGGAGTGCTCCGACGTGCTGGCCTTCGGCGCCGGCTGCGCCCGAGGCTGGCAGCCCAGCGTGCCCGGTGAGTCGGAATGGGGTTTCGTCTGGCACAGCCTCGACGAGACGATGGGTCAGCCCGACCGCGGGCCCATCCATTCTGAAGCCGCCCTCGACTCCTATGTCCCGCCCGACCCGTGGGCGCCCGGCCGTTTCGAGCATCTCCCAGCCCTCATCGAGCAGCACCGGGACAAGTTTTTGCGCTTCTCGGTGGGCATCTCGGGCTTCAACCAGGCCACTTTTTTGCGCGGTTTTGAGGACTTTTTGGTGGATTTATACGCCAACCGGCCCTTTGCAGAACGCGTCCTCGACCTCGTTTTCGACTTCGAGAACGCCCTCATCGAGCAGGCCTGCCAGTATGACTTCGATTGCATCTGTTTTGGCGACGACTGGGGCACCCAGCGCGGCCTCATCATCCAGCCGGACCTCTGGCGAGAGGTCTTCAAACCGCGCTACGCCGCCCAATTCGCGCGCATCCACGAGGCCGGCAAGAAGGTCTGGTTCCACTGCTGCGGCAACGTGTGGGACGTCATCGGCGACTTCATCGAGGCCGGCGTTGACGTGCTCGAGCTGCTTCAGCCCGACGTGTTTGGCGTAGAGCGCCTCGGCGAGACTTTCGGCGGTCAGGTCACTTTCTGCTGCGCCGTAGACCATCAGCGCGTCGCCTGCACGGGCACGCGGGAGGAGCTTCTCGCCTACGCCGAGCGCCTGAACGCCAATCTTGGCTGCTTCGGCGGCGGCTTCATCGGCTATGTGGAGGACTACCACAGCCTCGCGATGCCCGAGGAGAACTACCAGACTCTGCGCGAGGCCTTTGCCCGCCTCGTCCCGCCCCCAAGGAGTCGCTGATGAGCCTCTATCGCGAGCGTTTCGCGCTTACCTTCGCCCATAAACCGGTCGATCGCTGCCCGATTGACCTGGGCGGCACGCCGCAGTCCACCATCGAAGGCCCAACCGGCCAGCAAGCCCTGGCAGAGTATCTCGGTTTCACCGGCCCTGCCCCGGCGGACTATCCCACCTTCGACCGGCGGCTGCTGGAACATTTCGACATTGACTTCCGCCGGTGCGGTGGGCTGTTCGCCTTCGAGACTGGCCGCGCGCATCATATCTCGGCGACCGAGCAGGTGGACGGTTGGGGAATCAAGTTCCGCTTCAGCGGGCAGTTTTGGGACATCATCGAGGGCCCGCTGCAGCACGCGGACAAGGACGCGGTGGCGAAGTTCGAGTTCCCCACTCTCGACCAGGCCGTGCCGCGCGACTGGCTTGAGAAGTGGACTGCGCTGGCCAGGTATCTGTATGAGGAGACGCCCTGGGTCGTCGTGGGAGAGCATCCCGTCTTCGGCGTGCTGGAGCTGGCCTGCTGGCTGGCCGGCTACGACTGGGTGATGCTCCAGATGGCCGATGACCCCGAGTGGGTGCATCTCTTCTTCGAGCGCATCTACCAGTTCCAGCGCCCGTTGATCGAGGCCTACTACTCGGCGATTGGGCGGTATATCCACCTGACGACCAGCGGGGACGACTTCGGCACGCAGAAGGCGCCTTTCTGCTCGCCGGCGATGTTCCGCGAGTACGTGATGCCGTATCTCAAACGCAGGATCGCCTACACGAAGCGCTTCACGGACGCCTATTTTATGCACCACAGTTGCGGGGCGGTGTTCGACCTGGTGCCGAGCCTGCTGGAGGCGGGCGTCGAGGCGCTCAACCCCATCCAGCCAGTGGTCGGGATGGCTCCTGACAGGCTGAAAGCGACCTATGGCGATCAGCTCGTCTTCCACGGGGGACTGGACACGCAGGAAGTGCTGCCGAGCGGCAGCGAGGCGCATATCCGCCAGGCGGTGGCGGAGCTGCTTGCCGCGATGAAGCCCACCGAGAGCGGCGGCTTCATATTCGCTCCCGCGCATAACCTGCAGAGTGACGTCTCCCCCGCCTCAATCGCCTGGATGTATGAGGCGGCGGGGGGAAGGGAGTCTCGGAAGCTGGCGCTGCGCGTGGCGCTTGCGGATGGCTCGGCTTCGTTCGCGTAGTACTTGGCCTCGTCCTTGCGGCCATAGCTCAGCATTTAGCCAGTGACTCGGCGGTATCCGCAGTGTCGGGGTGAGCGTTGCCAACGCCTTGAGCCTGACAGCAGCGCCGCTCGAGCTTGGCAAGGCTTCGAGTACTGCCATCGTATGCAATGGCGAGCAAGCCAGGCTGTTCAGCACTGGTAGCGCTCGGAGGCTGGTGGCTCATGCGCCCCAGTGCGCCTCTCTGATCGCATGAGCGACCGCTCAAAGAGGGGCAGCGCCTCTGGTACTTGCCCATCGATTCATCAGCCCCGCCAGGTTGTTCAGGCTGGTGGCGGTGTCGGGGTGGTCGGCCCCAAGCTGCGCCTCACTTATCGCAAGCGACCGCTCATACAGGGGCAGCGCCTTGTCATACTGCCCCATCGAATCATACAGCCCCGCCAGGTTGTTCAGGCTAGTGGCGGTGTCGGGGTGGTCGGCCCCAAGCTGCGCCTCCCTTATCGAGACGCCCGCTCATACAGGGGCAGCGCCTCCTGCATACTGCCCCATCGAATCTACAGCCCCGCCAGGTTGTTGAGGCGGTAGCAAGCCGGGTGGTCTGCCAGTGCGCCTCCTGTATCGCAAGCGCCCGTGATCAGGGGCAGCGCCTCCTGGTACTTGCCCATCGCCTATATAGACGCTCGCCAGGTTGTTCAGGCTGGTGGCGGTGTCCGGGTGGTCGGCCCCAAGCTGCGCCTCACTGATCGAGAGCGCCTGCTCAGAGGGGCAACTGCCTCCTGATAGCGCCCCTGAGTTGAAGTACAGCGCTGCGCTAGCCTGTTGATGGCTTCCGCGCACTCGACAGACTGGCTCGCGACTGCCGAGTACGCGTCATCGCGACAGCCGACTGCTCAGCTCAGCTCGATGCAGCGCCTTGTAGTGCCGGACGCTTGAGTTCGCTCCACGTACCTGCCACAGGCTGGTAGTTCAGGCCGCTCGACGTCTCTCTGCAGTCGGTCGCAGTACTCCGGAGTAGCGCACATCTGCCGACTGGCAACGCAGCTCGGCGCGAAAGCCGCTGTACGCACGTCCTGGCGCAATTGCTCCCACAGGCATACATCGCTCTCCGGCTTCGCCAGCTATCGCCTCCTAGCAGCTGGACTGCTTTGGGTCGTTCGAGCGCGCACTTGAGCCGCGTTCAGCTACGTCGTCGAGCTCTATGATAGCCGCAGCGCTCGGCAACCACGCACTGGCCAGTGCAGCTCATGACAGCCTCTCATCAACGTGCTGGCGCGCAGAGTCCGGCAGCTCCCGTGTCCGCATCGTGTAGTCGACGAGAGGACAGTTGTTGCTGACCGCAGTATACCGATCCGCGCGCTCTGCGCCAACGCGTCGTCGATTCCGATCGAACGAGTCAGGTCAGCCATCCTGGGTAGCAGCGACTCCGACCAGTAGCGCGACGCTGGCAGACGCTTGCGCTGCCGCCGCCATCATCGCCCAGAAGCCGTTCATAACAAGCGCTCTTGAGCCGTCCTTCGTGGCTGATAGCGAGACTGAACACCAGGTCAGCGCACCGGCCTGATCGAGCTGCCATCTCTAGCACCTCTCCGTGACCTTTTGCACTCGAGGCGCTTCCATTCGTACGTACGGGACTTGGCGAGTTTGAGGCGTTGTTGCGCGGGGATTTGCCGCTGAGTTTCGGACCATCACCATAGGTTTCGGGAGCGAAGATCTCCCGAAACACGCGGCCGTAGCGGGGCAGGGGCGAGCGATGCGCACAGCTCGGCGGGCGGGCCTTCCTTCTGGCGTGTATCGAGATAAAGAAGGTGGCGTGTATCGGGAGCTTGCTCCCGATACCTGTTCCGGACCATCACCTAGGTTTCGGGAGCGGAGACTCCCGAAACACGCGGCCGTGGGGGCAGGGGCGAGCGGTGCGCGCCTGCCTTCCTTCTGGCGTGCATCGAGATAAAAAAAGTGGCGTGTATCGGGAGCTTGCTCCCGATACCTGTTCCGGGCCATCACCAAGGTTTCGGGAGCGCAGACTCCCGAAACATCGAGGGCTGGGGGTGACCCGCAGGACATCTCCTTCCCTTCGCGAATACCTCTGGGCTGTTGCTGGAGGGTTGGTTTATGGGAATCAAATTGCTCTGCCTGCTAATTGCATTCTGCGCGCCCTGGCTTGCCTGGGCTGAAGGAGTCGTGCCGCAAGTGGCTGTCGAAATCGAACGGGGGCCTGAGGCCCTCAGCCTCACTCACGCGGGAGGGAGCCTGGCGGTATCGCTGCTCTCGCCCGCCGTCACGCTGTCCGGAGAGCGCCTGGGAGGCCTGGCGCCTCTCTCCATCGCGGGAGACGTCGCCGCCCCAGAGGGCCTGACCCTCTACTACCCCGCCCAGCCCCTCTCCACAGGCGGAACGCTGCTCTCTCACGTCACAATCACCTTCGATGCAAGCGCCGGAGAGCTGCGCAAGACGCTTCGCCTGGGGCTTTCAGAGGACGCACAGCGCCGCCTTATCGAGGATATCACGCTGGAACGGCTTCCCGCCGCGGGTGTGGACTTCTCCCCCGCCCCGCCCTACAGCTATCCGGCCTTCGGGAAGGGCTGGTTCGCCGGGATTGAGTTCCCCGTCGCGACAACGCGCATCGAGGGGGACGAGGTGATCCTCTCGCATGCACCGGGCAAGTGGCTGGAGCCTGGCGAGTGGCGCGAGAGCCGCACCGAGCTGATTGGCTTCACGCCGGTGGGGCAGGAGATCGCCGTCTTCAAGCAATATGTCCGCAACCTGCGCGGGCCGCGGCCTGGAATCCATATCAACTACAACTCGTGGTGGACCTCGGGTGTGCCCTTCAACGAGGAGGAGATCCTCGGGCTGATGGACGAGTTCCGCGTCAACCTGACCGAGCGGTCGGGCCAGCACTTCGACACTTTCGCCATTGACCTGGGCTGGTCGGACCCGAAGACGCTGTGGGAGATAGACAGGAAGAGCTTCCCGCAGGGGTTTGAGGGCATCTCGAAGGGCACCCAGCGGATGGACAGCTACCTGGGCCTGTGGATGTCGCCGTCGGTCTTCTACCCGCAGGCCTTCGACAGCGAATGGGCGCGCGAGCAGGGCTACGAGACCCAGGTCATAGACTGGGGCAGCAAGCTGCGCCTGATGTGCCTGGGCGGGCCAAAATACCAGCAGGCCTATCAGCAGCGGATGGTCGAGATGGCCACCGTGTGGGGAGTGCGGCATTACAAATTCGATGGCTTCTACGTCACTTGCAATGAGACCGACCACGGCCATGAGCCTGGCGTTTTATCTTGCGAGACAGTGGCCGAAGGACTTATCAGCGTGTTCGAGGCGCTGAGGGAAGCCGCGCCCGACACGTGGCTCGAGCCGACCTGTTTCAACTACAACCCAAGCCCGTGGTGGTTCCGCTGGGTGGATTCGGCGCTGACGACTTTCGGCGACGACGCCCCTCCAGGGCGGGTGCCCTGCCCGGTGTGGAGCGAGAGCCTCACCAGCGGGCGCGACTACTTCTGCCTGCAGGGGGCCTACTGGCTGCCGCTGCCGGCGGTCGGGCTGGAGGCGCTCGGGCTTATCCACCAGACACCCTATCCGTATCTGAACGACGGCGTGACGGTGCTGCTGCGCGGGCATCAGTTTATGCCGGTCTATCTCAATCCCAAGTATATGAACGCAGCGCGCTGGGATCAGCTCGGGGGGCTGTTCAAGTGGGCGCGGGAGCATTCCGACCTGCTGTCCCAGAGTGAAGTCTTGCTGCCTGTCTCGTGGCAAGGCGGCAAAGCACCCAAGCTGCTGCAGCATGAGAAGATGCCCCGCGAGCCGTATGGTTATACGCACTTCGTCGGGGAGGAAGGTTTGGTGCATCTGCGCAACCCGTGGGTCACCGAAAGCAGCTACACCTTCAAACTGGACGCGTCGGTCGGCTTCCCGGAGGGCCTTGCAGGGCCTCTCGGTCTGGAGCGTCTACCCCGAAGCGCGCCTGTACGCGCAGGGCGTTGGGTATGGCGATTCTCTGACCGTGCCTCTTGCGCCGTATGAGACCGTCGTGCTGCGCTTTGGAGCGGCCTCTGAAGCCCCGGCTGGGCTGCCAACCCCGCCAGCGGCGACCTCTGGCGTTCAGGTCAAGGTGATCGAGCAAGAAGTGAAGGCCTTGAAGTTTGACGATGCGGGTGGTGAGCTGACTGTGGACACGACGCCACTTATCCGCACACCCGAGGCGCTGAGCGTGAAGCTGAAAGCCGGCCTCTCCGGCGCGCAGGGCGAGCCTCAGTTGCTTGTATTGCTGGAATCCGACCACACCGTCAGTGAATTCGGCGGGGTGGAGGTGCTGGCCGATGGCGTGCCCATCGAGACCAGGCAAGAGGTCTCCGACGCCGGCTGGACAGCGACGATGCTGCCGAAGGCGGAATACTGGCGCTTCCTCCTTGCCGATTTGCCGAAGGGCACGAAAGAGGTCAGCTTGAGGTTCCTCTGCGCGTTGAACGAGTTGCCTTCGGTCTGGGTGTGGGACAAACGCGATGTCGCCGCCGGCCCGCGCGACCTGCCGGAGCTGCTGCCCGCACCCGAGGTCATCAGCCTGGGGGGCGCCTGTGTGCTGGCGGTAGAAGCTGAAACGCTTGCCGCGCTGCCCAGGGAGACTGCCAATCGGCCTGTGGAGAAGATAAACGGCGTCTTCCTCGACACGCTCGACCCTGTGAAAGCGACGCAAGGGTATGGGAAGCTGGAACGCAACCAGAGCGTGTGGGAGAAGTCGCTTGGGGTCGCTGGGAAGCTCTTCTCACGTGGCCTGGGCAGCCACGCTAACGCCGAACTGGTTTGGAATATCGAAGGCAAGTATCGCCGTTTCCAGACCTGGGTCGGCTGCAACCACAACAACGCCGCCACCGTGACTTTCGAGGTGCTGGTAGATGGCCAAAAGCGCTGGGAGTCCGGCCTGATGCAGCGCGATATGGAAGCTAAATGGGTGGACCTTGATGTCTCTGGCGCGCGCGAGCTGAAAGTACTGATTGGTGATGGCGGAGACAACATAGTAGGCGACCACGCCGACCTCGGCGAGGCCAGGCTGCTTTATTAAGTAATCCACTGGGGGAACGGATATGCGTACCTGGCTACTCGCAGGTTTACTGCTGCTTGGAGTGATGACGATGGCGCTGGCGGGAGAGTATGCGCCTCCCGCGCCTGCCGAGGTGCAGGTGGAGGGTAACTCTATTGTTGCGACTCACGCGGGTGGGCAACTGGAGATATCCTTGCGGTGTCCCGGTTTCACCTTCAATGAGAATACCTTCTCCGGCGGCGCGGAGCCCCTTGCGGTCACTGGCGACCTGGCCTCGGGGCTGGAGGTCTATTATCCCGCGATGTCCCTGCCCTTTGGCGGCAGCCTGCTGGCGCACAGCACCCTCACCTGGTCACCAGAGGAGGGGGCACTGCGCAAGTGGACGCGCTATGCCCTTTCGGACGACGCCCCGTCGAATCAACTAGTGCGCGACATCGTGCTGTGGACGCACAAAGCTCAGGGCGCCAGGTGGCATCCGGGCGTGCCTTATAGCTATCCCGTCTATCTGCCTGGCTTCTTCTGCGGTATCGAATACCCGGCCGCCACGACGCGCGTGGAAGGTGACCTGGTCGTCCTCTCGCAAACCCCAGGCAAGCGACTTGTGCCTGGCCAGTGGTATGAGACGCACAAAGCCGTTTGGGGCTTCACGCCCGTTGGGGAGGAACTGGCGAGCTTCAAGCGCTATCTGATGGACCTGCGCCGTCAGCGCGATCTGGAGGCCAACCGGCGCGAGATTATGTTCGACTACAACACCTGGTGGACGACAGGCGTCCCCTTCACCGCGGACGATCTGGTCAAGCTTGCGGGGCAACTCGAGGCAGGGCTAGGCACCCCCGAGAAAGCCCAGTTCGACCTCTTCACGCTGGATATGGGCTGGTCAGATACCCACTCCATCTGGCAGCTCGAGCCGAAGGGCTATCCGCAGGGACTTGCGCCGGTCCGGCGCGCGGCGAAGGCGCTAGGGCGGAAGTGGGCATCTGGATGTCCCCCTCCTCGGCCTACCCAGGCGCGCTGGACAACAAGTGGGCCCTCGAGCAGGGATTTGAAAGCCTGCCCGCCCCCTGGATGGGCGAGGGGATGCGCTATCTGTGTCAGGCGGGGCCGAAATACCAGTCGGCATGGCAGCAGCAGATTGTAAACCTTATCAAGACCGAGGGCGTGAAGCAGTTCAAGTTCGACGCCTTCCACCCCTATTGCCCCGAGACCGGCCATGGCCACGAGCCTGATCCACTCGCCAGCGAGGCAATGATAGACAACTATGTCGAGATGGTCGAAGTCGCGCGCAAGACTGATCCCAACGTGTGGATCGAGCCGTATGGCCTTGGTTATTGCCCCAGCCCCTGGTGGCTGCTGTGGGCCGACTGCGCCCTGGGCACCCACGGGGACGATGCCCCTCCAGGTCGAGTGCCAAGTCCGGTGTGGAAGGAGAGCCTCACAAGCGGGCGCGACTTCTTCGTGCTGCAGGGCAGCTACTGGAGCAGTTGCCCCAACGTCACGCAGGAGGCCATCGGGCTGGTCAACCAGAACGCCGATCCCTTCCTCAATGACGCTGTCGTGACCTGCCTGCGCGGCAACCAGTATATCGCTCCCTATCTCAATCCGAAGTATATGGACGAGACCCGCTGGGGGCAGCTTGGCGCGCTGATGAACTGGACGCGCGCCCACTGGAACCTGCTCGAGGAGACTGTCCCGCTGCTGCCTGCCGACTGGCAGGGGGGCAAGTGTCCCTACATCACCAACGCCCCTGCGATGCCTCGCCAACCTTACGGCTATGCCCATTTCAAGGGTAATGAGGGGCTGGTGTTGCTGCGCAATCCGTGGCTCGAGGAGGCCACCTACTCCGTGCCACTGGACGAGACAGTGGGTCTCTCGCCGGATGCCAAAGGCCTGGTCGCGGTCGGGGTCTATCCCGAGGCGCGCCTCTATGGAAACAACCTCTCCTCAGGTGGCAAGCTCGACGTGCCTCTGGCGCCCTATGAGACACTGGTACTGCGCCTCGCGCCGGCGGCGGTCTTCCCCACAGCGAACCTGGCCGGCCCGCCGGCCGCCCAGCAAGTGGTTTCAGCGACGGTCACGGCAAGTGCTGTCCGCAAGGTGAAATACACCACGCCAGCCGAGCTGACTGCCGACTCGACACCGCTCCTCACCGCCGATGAGGCGACCGAGTTTAGCCTCGCAGCCGAGGTCGAGGTCGTGGAAGGCACAGCCGAGTTGCTCGTGCTGACCGAGGGCACCGCGCCAGTCGAGGCGCCTCTCAACGTGGATATTACTATCGATGGCAAGCCTGTCGCTACGCGTCTGATGAACTCCGCCTCGGGCTGGACCGCCACCGGTTATCCCAAAGCCGAACACTGGACCTTCCTCATTGCCGATGTGCCGAGTGGCAAACACCAGGTCAGCCTGGAGTTCCTCACAAGCAGCGATCTGCCGCCTTCAATCTGGCTTTGGAGCAACCGCGCAAAGCCCGTCGGGCCGCGCGACTTCCCCGAGTTAATGCCAGCCCCTGAGCAGATCTCACTCGGTAGCGCCAGACTGCTTGCCTTCACTCAAGAGCAACTGGCCGCATTGCCGGTCGAGGAGGTAGAGCGCCCGGTTGAACGCATCAACGGGGTGTTCCTCGACACGATGGAACCTGTGAAGTCAGTGCAGAACTGGGGCATCCTGCAGCGCAACCAAAGCGTCTGGGAGAAGCCTCTCCTGCTGGGCGGCAAACGCTTCGTGCGGGGACTCGGCACTCACGCCAACGCGGAACTCGTTTGGGATCTGGAAGGCAAGTATCGGCGCTTCCATACCTGGATTGGGAGCGATGGCAACTACGTGGGCACCGTGACCTTCGAGCTGTGGGTGGACGGCGTGAGGCGCGCCTCGACCGGCCTGGTGAACGCCGATATGGCGCCCAAACGCTGGGATGTCGACGTTACCGGCGCGCGCGAACTCAAGGTCATCGTCACCGACGGCGGAGATGGCATCCCCTGCGACCACGCCGACCTTTGCGACGCTAAACTGCTCTTCTAAGGCTTAACGGCTGAAAGGCGCAGGGGGTATTACCCCCTGCACCCCCGGTCTCGCTTCGCGCCGCAGGCCCAATATGGGGGTGCAGGGGTCACTGACCCCTGCGGTGTTTACGCCTTGTTCCCTCTAATGACCTCGAACAGCGCCTGTGCGGCGCTTTCGGGGCCTTCCTGCTCATAGCCTGGGATGCCCAGGCGAGTGCGCAGTTGGCCGACTTTCACTCCTGCGCGGAACAGTTCCCCGAAGTAATGGCGCGCGAGCGGATCGTGCCGCTCTTTGAGCTGCGCCGGGCCGAAGGGGTTGGCGAAATACGTGTGCACCAGGCCCTTCTCGTCGGTCGTGCCCTTGGCTGCCCTGTATCCCTCGCGGAAGACATGCAGCGCCTCGTCGGGCGTCGCGTAGAACTGCAGGTGGGGGTGCTCCTCGTCCAGTTGCTCGTAGTTGTTGGCGTAGAGGAACAAGTCGACGTTGTAACCTGCCATCACCGCGGAGTAGGTTGTCACGGGGATGACCAGCCGCGCGTTGGTCTTGTGCGGACTCATAAAGATGCTTCGGTCTATCTGGCCGAAGGCGTAGCCAGGCTGCAGATCGTCAAGCCGCACAAAGGCGCCTATCTCGGTGCCGTATCCTGCGACCGCACCATCGGGCCTGAGCCCGAGCGAACCCATATCATCGAAGATTATGGTCATCGAGCGCAGTTGATCCTGCGCCAGCACCCGGAAGGCCTCAAGAGATTCCGACTTGCCAGCGCCCGAATCGCCCACTATGACGACATTGGCCGCCGAACCGTCTTTCAGCTCTATCCGGCACATCGCCCCGTGGATGGGCAGCTTGCCCCTGCGGATCATGATGACGTTGTGCAGGGTCAGGATCATCTTCTTGAAGTAGCCGAAATACTCGACGTCCTCGCAGCGCGCGATGGCGCCGACGACCAGGTTCTGCGCCTCGTCCTCGTAGAAGACCGTCTCCCCCTCGCCGATCTGCCCAGGTTCGATCCCGAATACGAGGATGCCATCCGGCTGGCGGCGCGCGTCATCGTGGCCGGCCAGCTCGAACAGGTTGATGAGGCTGCTGCCCAGGCCCAGATAATCCTGGTGGAAGAAGGCCAGAATCAGCAGAGGCCCCACGTTGAGGGGCATACAGAACCACTGCGAGGGGTCAATCTTGACGCCTTCCAGCGGGTTCTCGGCCACCGGGTCGAATTGCCCCTTGCGGAAGTTGCGCCGGGGGTAGAAGACCACCGGAAGCTGCATCGAGGCCAGCCGCACAAAGGGAACTTCTTTGAGGAAGTTGTAGACGCCCCCTGGGCAGGTCCAGTCTATCTTGTCTACCAGCAGGCCCATATTGACGCCCGCCGGGACGTTACGATAAACGCGGGGCCACTGCCCTTGCAGGTTGCTGCTGACGCGCCGGAAGACGCGCAAGACCAACGAGCGTAAATCCTCGGTCGCCCCAACAAAGCCCTGATGCCCCTCGAGAGCGCGATCGCGCGAGTCATCGGCCGCCGCTTCGTAGATGAGGAACCGCTCGAGATCGCGCCAGAAGTCATACAGTTGGTTCATCACCTCGACCAGCCGCGCCTTCGAGGCGAACAGCGGCGTAAGCTCCGGCGCCTGCTCGCCGACCCCCTCGGCCCGATGCTCCAGCAACAGGCGGAACACCTTGGCCACCAACTGGGTAGCGTCCGAGACGCCTTTTCCCTTGCGCTTCAGGCTGGTCATCCCGACCATACCAAGCAGCGGAGAACGCTGATTGTCCAGTTTCTCGAGGAACCGCTGCACTATCTCCAGGAAGAGCCCGGAGTTGAGCACGTCCTCGGGAGTCTTGCACGGCAAGTCTGCCATCTTGAGGACGACGCGACGCTCATCAATCGTGTAGGAGAAGTCACTCATAAGGTCCACCTTCCAGTCTCGTACCCCTCTAATTATTCGTGAAGGGTAAACTCTCAGTTTACCTGCCGGAAGGCGTTCTGTGAAGGGCGCAGGAAAGGCCCTGGGAACCACGAAACCCGGTATTACAGCGCTACAGAACCTCCCGAACCTCACTCTGTCTTTAGCCGGAGCTGACGAGTGACAAAGAAACCACTTTCATATGGCGCGCTTCCAGGCTTTGGGCGATGAAGAACTTCGCTTTGAGAGTTTGGCTCTCTCTGCTGACAGGCTATGTCTTCCTGTACTTCGGGGAGCTTGTCTTTTGGGCAACGCCTGAGCGCGAAGGGATGGACCCTTTCGGCCTGGGCCTGACCTGGCTCTTGTACTCCTTTTTCGCGTATGTCTTCCTCTCGGTCGTAGCGTCCTTCCGAGCGCGCAACGTATGGGCGGTCTTCCTGGCTGGCGCAGTCTTCGGCTGGTTCGAGGAAGGGATTATCCTGCAGACGACCTATGGAACCCCCGACTCGCCTTTCCCTTTCACCATCTCTTTTACCGCACTGGCCTGGCATGCGCTGATTGACGTCCTGATTGGCTGGTATCTGCTTCGCAGAGTGCTGTCCGAGAATCATCCAGGGCGAAGGATTGCGGTCGCTGCGCTCGTTGGCGCCTTCTACGGCTATTGGGCAATCTTCTGGTGGACCGAGCCTCCGGAACCTATGCGTCTGTTGCTTGAGGCCGGACAGAAAGACTTGCTCCTGCTACGGTTCGGAGCGTTTACACTCATAACCACGGCGCTGCTTGCCTGTGTTTTCTGGCTTTATGATCGGATGATGCCCTTCGTTTTCAGCCCCTCGAAATTCGAAAAGGGGTTTCTGGTAGCGGTGACCCTGGCCTATTTTGCCCTTGTAACCGTGCCCGCCGCACCCAAAGCCCTGTGGGTGCTGCCTCCCTTATTGGGGCTGACCTTCCTGGCCCTCTACCGCAATCGTCGAGTCGAAGACCAGCCAGATGCGATTGTTGCCTTTGCCCCAGCAGCCAGACCGGGGCGCTATCTGACCTTAATGATAATCCCAGTGGTCGCGACTTCAATCTACTTCGTGGCCCTGGCCGCCGACCTGCGCCTGCACACGAACCTCGTAGTTTTCTATACGACCACCGCCCTGGGCGCCGGGCTGTGGCTAGCAAGTGTAGTGGCGTTGCTCCTTCCCCGGAAGAAGGCAGTCACTTAGGCTCGCAGGAAGGCTTTCTCCTTTCGCGAATACGCACTTGGGGGTGGTAAGAATGGCAACGAAACTCGAAGGGTTGCTGTGGAGGCCCACCTGGAACTCCGCGTTTGGCTGCCTCAAGGGCTGCCTCGACTATCTGGGGGCGGACCTCTCGCTGCCGTGGCTCTTTGGCGCGACAGGCCACGCCTTCGCCATCAACATCCACAAGGAGCTGTGCCCGAGCGGCCCTACCGCCTGGGATTGGGAGGGTGGCGTCTTCGGCCTGGGCCACAACCTCGGCTATCACATCTCCAGCCTCGAGACGGGCGACTTCTGGCATGAGCTGCGCAGCCGGCCTGGCTATGAGGCCAAGGTGAAATCCGCCTGGGCCTTCGCCAGAGGCAACCTGGACGTCGGTCTTCCCGTCTTCTGGTGGGCGTTCAAGATCCCCGAATACTATGTCATCTATGGCTGGGACGAGGCCGGGCTGTACTATTCCGGTCCCCACGCCGAGGGAGGCGCCGGCCCGGAGCCCTGGCAAGGTCTGGACAGCGTCGGAGTATTCGCCGTGCAGCGCGTGGAGCCGGCCCCCCTCGAGCAGCAGGTGCTGGCGGGACTGAAACAGGGGCTGGCCTTTGCGGACTTGCAGGCCCGGGGAGATTACGCCCACGGCTTTCAGGCTTTCGCGATGTGGGCCGAGGCGCTGGAGGAGGGCGTCGCCAGCAAGGACGGCCATTTCTACAATGGCGCCTGCTGGGCAGAGGCGCGCCGCGCGGGAGCTGACTTCCTCAAAGAGGCTGGCTCGAAGCTGCCTGGCCTTGCGGACGAACAGTTCCAGGCCGCCTCAGCCGCCTATCACCAGGTGGGAGCGCTGCTCCAGCGCGCCACCGACCTCGTGCCTTTCCAAGCCACCTGGGACGAGGCCATCAAGCTGCCCGAGGGGGCAGCGCTCCTCCGCGAGGCAGCGCAGGCTGAAGCCCGAGCGGTCTCCCTCCTCAGCGAGCTGGTCTACAAGCTGGAGGACTAAAAGTCTTAACCCAAAGCAAAGCCCCGACCTCAGGGGGACGGCCGGGGCGAGAAAGGCAGTGGGACGGGCGGCTAGTGCTTGGCTCGTCTGCGCAGCAGGACTGCCGCCAAGGCTAGCACGAGTAGGCCACAAGCCACCACGATCGAGAGATGTATCAAGTGCGGTCGCTTAGGGGGAGGACAAGCGCCGAAGTTCGCAGAAGCATCCTCAAAGACGATGGCGCCAGCGCCGGCATCGACCTCCAGTATTGATGGGAAGGCAGCGCTATACTCGACTTCGTCGGAGAGGTCGTAGACCAGCTCATAGACCAGTTGCCCCTCAGCATTCACAACGAGGCTGCACGTCGGTGTGTAGTCGCCCAAGTCAGGATACTCTGTTTCAGCTACACTGATCGCATCTTCGGCCGTGAGGGTGGGCTCCTGTGTTGCCAACCCCGAAGGCAGGGCGTCGAACCGCTGGTAGTTCACCAGGCAGCCCGACTCCAGCGACACCCCGACATCGCATCCGCCAAGGTGCGTGTCGGCTCCACTCGCCAGTTGGGGATGGAAGCTGTAGGTCTGCCAGTCCTCCTCGGCACGGCTGAGGATGTCCCATTGGAAGCTGGAGTAGCCGGGCAACTTGGCGGAGGCAAACTGCACCGCGAGGGCCTGCCCTTGCACCTCGCTGATCGGGTTGTTGGGCGCCGATGAGTTGACCGAGGGCACATCCTCCCAGTAAGTAACGAACACTACATAGGGGGGACTACCATCTAGCAGGACATAGTCGGTCTTGGTGCTGCCCGGGCCGGTTTCCACCCAAGCATCGTGACTGGCGGTCTCGCTCAAGCGCCCAACTGTCCAGGTGCCTTCGTCGTCCTCGGTGGTGACTACGTCCAGCGACTGGTTCCCTTCGAAGTCACGGACAGCCTGGATAGCGGCGGACGCAGTCATAGCCGAGCCAGGCACGCAGAGCACCGTCTGCACTAAGAGGAGTACGAGGAAGGGTGCGATGGCTGTGAGACCTTCTCATTGAGAAACACCTCCGGTGAACATGGGTTGGCCATGCGATGGAACTAGCGTTGCGGTTTTCGAGCCATACGCAAAGAAATAGCCGACGCCTGGGTGCGTCTTGTTCCAGTAGAGACCTGCTTGCTTCAGTTGTCCCCGTACGATGCCGTGCAGAGCATACAGCGGTACTGGAACCCCCCGCGTTGCGTAGGCTTTCTTTAATTCATTCGTGAACAACTTGGCGTATGTATCTGCACTGACAATCCTTACTTTCCAGTCCATCCCTGCTGCCACTGCAAAAACGCCAGGATTGTGCGTAACGATACTCTCTGTGAAGAGCCGACCACGGCAACAGAGCACTAACGCCAGTTGCAGGTGCCCGTCAGGCACTTCGCCAGAGCTAAGGCGTGCCTCTTCTGACTCGGAACTGTCCAACAATATCTGCCCCGCCCCACCATGACCTCGGTAGATCCACACGTCGCTATTCGCTAACGTCTCAATGACGCTATCCTTGCCTATATCGCCAGTATCTGAACACGCCCCTACGAGATCAGAACCTGTCGACAACCATCTCCCGCGATAGAGCCACCAACTCGGCGCGGCGGGGTCCTTGAGCGCCCCGAAGCGAGCGCAGAGCTCGGAGTCTATGTTGTCGTATGGCACATAGCCCGGGCTGTCATGCTGCAGTGAGGCAACCGTGGGCACATGAGCGGTCCAGCCTCGTGCGATACACCACCTAGCCGTGTGGCTGCGGTACCTCTCGGGGTGGTTGTCAAGGATGGCCACGCCCAGGTAATGGGTGTCGGACACGCCGATCGACAGGCTTGCTCCTTCTTTCTCGTTGCTGCCCAGGACCGCTGTTCCGCCTGTGATTGTGTTGCGTAGTGAGATGTCCGGTGAGGAGGTTGTCGGCCCGAAGAACTCGAACTTCGCTGAGCTGCCGTTGGTGACTGCGATTTCGTAGGTGGCGTCCGCGGTTGCCGTGCAGTCGTTGGTGCTTGAACTGATGCCCGTGACCTCTACTGCGTCACACTCCACCGAAGGATCACCATCACACCACACGCCTGAGGTGTATGCTGTATATGCGGTCGCTTGGACATCGAAAGCATAGACGCCTCTGGCAGGTTTCGGGTTGCCTGAATGGGCCTGGTCCAAGGCAATGTCCATTGAGTCTGATGCACCCGCGAGAGTCTTGGTGACCGTCCAAGGCCCGGATTGGCCTGGGTTGGCGCCAAAGTTCCACAGCCATACCGCGTAGGTGATGGTGTCACGCGAATCCCCATACGGGTGCGCTGTGATGGCCGCATGGATCACCGGAGCCTCATCGTCCTGCACCACTACAAAGTTCCGAGAGTTGGTCGCAGTATCATAGGCGTCTGTGACTACGAGGTTGTTGACTACGAAGGGGCGATCCTCTATGCAACCATCACCCTCCTCGACGATATGGCCCATCTCCCAGCGGTGCCACTGATAATTGAATGTGAACTGCCAATCCCCATTGTGAAAAACGCTACTCGTAAACTGGAAGTCCCAATTGATCCACATATTCGGGAAGAAGCCGGTGCTGGACATCTGGCCTTGATTCTGCGTCCAGTCCTGCTCCTGCCCGTCATAGCCGGGCTGTTCCGCGTGGAGCGTGATGTCGGAGTAAGTGTAGTTCCAGCTGTACGGGAAGGTGATTCGGAGATACGCCACACCGACGGCCTCCTCACCAGTGCTTGGGTTGCGTGCCAGGTCGAGGACATCCGAGGTCGGCGGATAAAGTGGGGCGCTCCAGGCTACCCCCCCCCCCCCGTGAGGACGAGAAGGGCCAGCGCTAGCGCTAACCCTGTGAGACTGACTAACCGCTTTGCTTGCATTGTCCACCTCCACTAGTTTGTGAGACTGTGGGTCGGGTGTGACTGCGAGTCAGATGGGTCTGTCAGTATCCAGTATACCACTTGCTCCCCAAAGCGCAAGGCGGTTCTTTGTTAAATTATATCGAGCATCCAGATAACACCCGACTCCGCTACAAGGTTCCTTTTCAACAATACCAGAAGACTTAAGGTCCTTGTTACGAGACCTAGGCCCAGGCCTTGGCATCTGCTAACTTATTCCGTCACATTCCCCAGTAGCTGCACCTGGCCGGTGGACTCGTTGGTGATCGTCTCGCCGTAGCGGAAGCGGTTGCCCATAAAGACAGCGCTGGTGAGGTTCGGGCCGAGGTGGGCGACAGGCGCTTCGTCCATAAAGTCGCACCCCTGCACGATTACACTGCCGGCGTTCGCCTCGATACAGGGCTTGGTCTTCGCCCAGTTGATGAAATGGCAGGTGGAGAAGAAGACCGTCCCCGAGCCGTTCAGGACCGCATGGCTGCCTGAGCCAGACTCGTACCAGAAGCCGCAGTTGGAGAACTTCACCGGGCCGGAGTTGTCCGGGCTTGTCTCGATGCCGCTCATAAACTGGCAGTTCTCGAAGGCGATGCCCGCGTGAGACTGCACCTCGTCCACCTTCACGGCCAGCGGGCCGATGTCAGCGCCGCTCTGGGTGATGACCATATTGCCCGTCCCGCCCACTCGGGTGTCGGTCTTGATGAAGTGGAAACCCACCTTCGCCCAGATGACGAAGCAACCGGACATATATTCCCAGTCGGTGCGGCCGATTATGAAGCCGGTGAGATGCTTGGGCGTCCAGGCGTTGAGTTCTTCAATCTGCTCCGGAGTAAAAGTGTACGGCGCGCTGACCCGCCACCAGTAGACATTGTGGATATGGACGTTCTCGATGCGCCCGATATCGGTGCATTGGTCCACGTAGACGCCCTTGTTAAGCGCGCACATATAGACATTGCGCAAGTGATGGCCTTCGTTGTGGAAGCTGCCGCAATCTACGCCATTCCACGAGTTGACGAGGGTGCAGTCAATCACATTGTAATGTTGCCCGCGCCCCTGGATGGTCCAGGGATAGGGATGGATGTCTCGGCTGTTCTGCTCGGGATAGAAAATAGTCAGCCCCTTCAAGGTGCTGCTGGTCTGCAGGCTGATTAGAGGCGCGCTGTCCTCCGCATCGCGCCCGGCATAGGCGAGCAGGACGCTGCCCTTGTCGAGGTGCGAGGTATGGGGCCCTTGCCAGACTCCTTCGAGAGTGACGCCGACGGGGATGGTAAGGGTACCGTCGAGCCGGTACTGGCCGGGCGGCACGATGACAGGCGCGCCGGGTCTCCGGCCCAGTCGAGGGTCTTCTGAAAGGCGGCGGTGCAGTCGGTCGTCGCATCGCCCTTCGCGCCGAAATCGAGCACATTAAAGCTGGTCGCCTGGGCGCAGGCAAAGCCTGCCAGCAGCAAAACAAGCAGCGCGCAGAATATCGGTTGCATAAGAGAAGCCTCCCCCTGATGAGTATCCAGGGAGAGACTTCTCCTAGAATCAGAGGCTGTCCTGCCTGGCTCCCTTTAGCGAGGCGCGCTGATTCTCATACCGAAGCTCTGCAAGCCCAGCTTCATCGTAACAAGCTCCGCCACGACAGTAGCTGACGCGAGCTCGCTTGCCGGTCTTACGACAACCAGAGGGGTAATCGTCTGGCCGGCCGAAGGAACGAACTCGAGGGTCACCGGCGTGTCAGGCGGCAAGCCGAATACGATAACCGTCAGGGGCACCGCGGCTCCAGGCGTGGTGACCTCCGGACAATCGAGGATATACCCCCAGGCTGGCACTGTGGCAGTGAAGGTCTCCCCGGTCGGAGAGGTGACTTCGATGTCGCAGGTGTCGCCCTCTGGTTGCGGGATGTCGGTGCCGGAGAAGGCAAGCTCTTCGCCACAACTGGCAACCGGAGTGACTGGGGTGCCCTCGACAGTGACGTCATAGTCTCCGGGGCCATACTCCTCGGGCGGTCTCATCCAATCGGGCAGCCTCAGCGTCTCGTGCGCCCGCCCGTTGAGTAAGTCACACAGCCCGTCGATTAGTGGATTTGTGAAGTCTTGTCCAAGCGATACCCCAAAGTCGCACGCATTTGCAATCAGCCTGCGCCCAGGCGCGGATACCGTCACAATATCGGGTGAGAGGCCCTCAGGCAGCTTTAGAGAGATATGGTCGCCATGACCGACGTAATCAGACCCGTCAGGTGGCCGCACTCGCTCGCCAGTCGGATCGAGAGCTATCTCGTGATCCTCTCCACCGATGGCTGTGATGGTTATGGTCTCAGCCTCGCACATATATTCGCGGTTGATTTTTACTTCGTCATCGATCGCGGTGAAGGTGACCGTGCTGGTCTGGTGACCGCGCTCGCGCTCGCGCTTCTCTTCTTCTTCCAGCTCCTTGCTCATATGCGCGCGACGCTTGGCGCCCGTCTCTCTGGTGGCTTCTTTTAGGAACTGACGTATCTCTTCGATGAGCTCCAGCATCCCCTCATCGTCATTGGCCTCTTTCATCTTGTAGAGGCGGTCCACCATATCCTTGAGTTGTTTCATCGCCTCGGTGCTGATGTCGGGGATGCCGGTGTCATCCGTGTGGGCGGCCATGTACTCGAGGATCTTGTCGAGTAGCTCCTGCACGTCAGCGCACATCCAGGCGGACTCCAAATACCAACAGAAGGCTTTCTCCGGTCGCCAGCCATCCCAGCCGCCGTGTTCGACCAGGTCCATTAGCGCCAGGTAGAGCTGATCCAGCCCCATCCCTGGCAGCATTGGCGGGTCGTCGGCCTTCCGCAGTTTCTTGGCCAGCAGCAGCAGGTCCATCAGGTCGTTGAACCGTCCGACCGAATCCTTGGACCAGCCCTTCTCCTTGCCTATGGCTCCGACCAGTTCATCGATACCAGGAGGCGGAGGCAGGCACTCGCGCACAGCGGTAACGGCCCACTTCAGGGCGTTGCGTTTTTGCTTGAGCGCCTCCTTCTTGTCACCCGCCTGGATTGCGGCCACAGCTTTATCGGTTGCCTCAGCCGCGTTGCGTAAAGCGTTATTCTGGCTCACTGTCTGAGTGGATTGTTGACCGTCGCGGAACTTCTGCGCGGCGCCTTGCAGGTCTTCAACTTCACCAGCCAGGGCAACGAAGGCGAATACAACCAGTAAAACGGGGACATAGAACTCGCAGCAGATGTGGAGTTGTCACAACAGCCACCCCCCAATGGTGTGCTTTGTGCGTCTCTAGTTATAGCTTATCACTACTTTCGCCCAAGGCAAAACCGGGCCGACCGGAGCCGACCCGGCTGGCAGGACTGGATTAGGACCGGGCTAGTCGAGTTCCCAATTGACCACCCAGGTATGGCCTGGCTCGCTTTCCGTATCGGTAGTGACCAGGGTAGTGGCAGTGGCTGTGTAGGTGTAGTTTCGAAGGGTTCCGAAATTGATGGTCATACTGCCCGATTCGCCACCGAACTGGCCATATTCGCCACCACACCATGCTGGGTTATACCTGCTGGCCTCGACGGATCCATCGGCAAAAAACAGGATGCCCTGCCCAGTAATGCCGACCGGCCAGTCAAAATAATCCGACAGGCTTGCCGGTGCAGCATCACGGGTGCAGCCAACGGCATACCACCAGGTACACAGAGCAGGATCCTGGGGATCGTTTTCCCAACCATATCCAAGCAGTGACAGCTCTATCGTATCGCCGCTCTTACTGAGGAAAGTAAGATGGGCTCCACCCATATCACTGATTGCGCGGATCTGATCTGATAGCGCAGGACTTTCTACTACGCCATCAACCAGCAACTGTTGCCCCTGACACCACCAGGTGCCAGTGCCTCGCCTTAGAATCTGATGGTCATCAAGCTCCCGGAAGAATCCCATGCCGCCTACTCTTGGCTGAAGCACCACCTGATCAGTTCCGGCGGGTGAACCTAAAATGGTCGTTATAGGCACAAGTGTACCGTTAACCCAGGCCTGAGACACATACCAGGAACGCATTACTGTGGGATCTCGCTCGGTCAGTTCAGCGATGCGCACGAAGCGCAGCAATACAGGATCCTCATCGTCATTGATAAAGTTGACATCCAGCACATAGCCGTAGCTGAAGTAGTCGAACTCAATCAGATCGTCAAACTGAACCCAACCTTCTTGATCCATACCGAACCAGGTGCCTTCGCCAGTTTCTACGACACCCTCATTCACATCAAGGAAGTTTTGGGTTGCAGTCTCATCAGCTCTGAATTCGAGGGTCATATGAGTCGCGCCAAGTGGGAAGTCCATCCCATTGTATACAGGGGTCACGACTCCATCTACTTCCATATAGACGGGCATCCACACACCGAAGACGGTACTGTCGGGCTCCAGATCATCGCCCCCACCACCGCCCCCTCCCCCACAACCGGCAACAAGCAAACCGGCTACACCGAGTACAGCAAGCAACCACACAACTCGCCTCATCAGGACCACCTCAGTATAGTTTTTACACGGCCTCTCAGATCAACCGGACCGCCAGCTAGTGCGCATCAACCGGCAATTCGAATCCCACTGCTACTCCAAAGTGCTGCTCGCCAAGCTTGCTGGTCGTAAATAGAGCTACCTCGAGCCCTGTAAGCAACTGGGAGGCAGGTAGCTGAACCTCAAGGGGAGTAATCCGCTGACCCTCTCGCGGGAAGAAGCGGATGGTTACCAAAGCCGAGGGGGGCAGCCCGTACAGAAAGGCCCGGATGGGCACCGAATAGCCTGGCGTCGTGACTCGAGGACACTCGACTACATAGCTCCAGGCAGGCAACTCACCGGTAAGCTGCAAACCCTCTGGACCTCGACCTCGACCGGAAGTGTGCCATCCAAGGGCAGAGGCAGGTCACTTGCGCTTAAGAGCAGCTCTCCCTGGCGCGCTCCTATCAAACGCGCCTCCTGCCCTCCAACGCGCACAGTGCCCGCCCCGACTTGCCACGGTGTGCCCTCTGGCAATCTTAAAGTGCCAGGAAATTGCCACCGTAAACATGGGCCCAGCCCCTGATTATGCCCAGCTCAGAAGCAACTGCTCCTGTCGCAACGCGCGTCAGTTCAAGCCTGCCTCCATGACAGGGAAAGCTGAGCTTTCCGATTGCAGGCTCCTGGGCGAGGGTAACGGTGAAGAAGCCTGATTCGCTCTTGATATCCAAAAGCGAGCAAGCAGTACAGAGGAGCTTACCCTCAGAATCGTAGCACTCGAGGCTATTCAAACCCTCTCTAAACTCTTCCGCAAGGGTAATCTGCCCCTCAAGCGAGCTGAAGTCTGCCTGGATAAGGAAATCATCCACCGGGGGCAAGCCCCGCTTCTTGCGACGCTCTGTGGTGGCTTGCTCGCGTTCCTTCCAGAGCAGGCTTCGGATTTCCTGACCTTTCCTATGGATTTCTTCCAGCTCTACGCCAGGCTTCTGCTTAAGCGCATACAGCTCAATCAGCAGAGCCGTAAGTTTCTTGCGCCCTTCGGCGCTCAGCGCTGGAATCCCTTCCTCCTTGTCACCGGCCATATACTCGATCAAAGCTAACAGTAAATCAGCCACATCGAGACAATTGACCGCAGCCATCACCGCGCTGCCAAAAGCACTCTCAATTTCCTGATCTGGAGTGGTTATCCGTACTGTCGAAAGGACAGAATTAAAAGCGCGTATGATGCGCAGTATCGCTTCCTGGACCCATTTAGCGTCTGGATAGGTCTTGCTGGTTGCTTTACTCTTGACAGCAAGTTCCATAAGCTTTTTCAACCGGTCCACGCCGCGGGTCCAAGTTGCTTGGCTTTTTCAAGGGACTTGGCGAGTGTCAGCCATTCGGGGGGAGGGTCGAGGCACTTCATAACAGCCTTGTAGCAGCTCGCTCAAAGCCATTTTTTTGTATGCCTGAAGCTCTTCATTTTCCCGGCTGCCTGGCTTTGGTTCGGTTTTTGCCAGCTTGACGGCCTCTTTCAACTGCTCGATGGCCTGCTCAAATGTATTTCTGATCAGACTTCGCCCCATCGAGGTCAGTAGAGGTGGACAGGGCATCGGCCTTCTTCTGCAGCGAATCTACAAGCTTCTGAAGCTCTTCCTGTTCGGAGGCGAGGGCAAAGCCCGCGAAGCAAAAGGATAAAAGACACAGCCAAAGCAAGCAGCTCGAGAAGGCAAGTCGCAAGAATACCCCTCCCGCATATCGGTATGGGACGTCCTGAGACAAAGGTGCCGTTATTCCTTTAAACAAGCAGCGCAGGTTTCCTGCATAAGGGCTTGAACTTTTCACTCATCGGAGTAACGTCACGCCCGGCTGACAAGCTGTGAGCAAAACTTTCTGGAGGACTGCCAAATGGCCAAGATTGCCTTTATCGGAACCGGGGAAGTCTAGGTTTCACCCAGGGTCTCGTGCGCGACCTGCTTACGTTCCCCGCTTTTCGAGATGCCGAGATAGCTCTTATGGACATCGACGAGGAGCGCCTGGGTTATAAAGCAGGCCGTCGACAAGATTGTAGAGGCGGGCAATTACCCGGCCAAGGTGTGGGCCACCACCGACCGCGCGGAGGCCCTCAAGGGCGCCGACGGCGTCCTGTCAACCATCCTGCAGGGCGGCGTACAAGTCTTCCGCACCGACATCGAGATCCCCAAGAAGTATGGCGTGGACATCAATGTCGGCGACACGCGCGGCCCGTCGGGCATCTTCCGCGCCCTGCGCACGATCCCGGTGATGCTCGACATCGCGCGCGACATCGAGCGCTACTGCCCCGACGCCATCTGTGCTCAACTACACCAACCCGATGGCGATGCTCTGCCGCGCTATGCAGGGGCGATGTCAAGATCTACGGGCCTCTGCCACAGCGTGCAGGGCACCGCCGGGATGCTGGCGCGACTGGATCGGCGCCCCGATGAACGAGATCACCTACATCTGCGCCGGCATCAACCACCAGGCCTGGTACCTGGACTACAAGTGGAACGGCAAGGATGCCTATCCGCTGCATCCGCGAAGCCGTCACGAGCGCCCCGAGATCTACAACGACGAGCAGGTGCGCAACGAGATGTTCCTGCACCTCGGACTACTACGTCACCGAGTCCAGCGGCCACAACTCGGAGTACAACTGCGTGGTTCCGCAAGCGGCCCGACCTCATCGAGAAATACTGCACCCACGGCACCGGCTGGAATCCCGGCCGACTATGCCTACATCCTCGACGCAGTACCTCGGAGCGCGAAGACCACGTGGCGGAGGAGATCGAAGCTGGCTCGACCGAGCCGAGGTCGATCTCGAGCGCGGGCGACGAGTACGCCACCTACATCTTCAACGCCACCATCGGCGACGAGACGCATGTTCGAGTTCAACGGCAATGTGCGCAACTTCGGCCTCATCGACAACCTGCCCGAAGGCTGCTGCGTCGAGGTGCCCGTGCTCGCCTCGCAAGCGCGGGCTCAAGCCGATGCACGTCGGCCCGCTGCCCGACGCAGCTCGCGGCCTCACGAACGGTCAACGCCCAGTGCGAGGAGCTGGCGGTCGAGGCCTCGCTCGAGGGCGACCGTCGCAAGGTGTTCCACGCGATGTGCTTCGATCCGCTGACCAGCGCCGTGCTTAGCCTCGAGGAGATCAAGTCGATGGTGGACGAGATGTTCGAGGCTAACAAGGACTATCTGACAACCTTCAAGCACCTCAACTAGGCCCCAATATCAGCTCGGGAAACAGGAAACGCCCCTCTTTCGGGAGGGCGCTTTTTTCTTTTGGGGAATCTATCCGAAGCCATCAGGCGGACAAAGTCGTTGGTATTTGACATTTTGTCGGCATATATGGATAATTGGACACAATATGTCAAGTGTCGGAGAAAGCAATACTAGAAAACATATGGTCCTGCAAGCGCTTCATGAGCGAGGGATTATGCGATCCTCTGAACTCGAAGCGCTTGGCATCTCGCGCGAATACCTTCGACAACTCCGCACTCGCGGTGTTATCGAGCGGGTAGGACATGGGCTGTACAGGCTGCGGGCGAGCGAGCTTACAGTTCACCACAGTCTGGTCGAAGCAAGTCGCCGCGTCCCTCACGGCACGATCTGTCTTCTTTCTGCGCTGCGCTACCATCAGGTGACAACCCAATCTCCCCACGAGGTCTGGGTAGCGGTCGACCGTAAAGCGCGGCATCCTCAAATCAAGGACTTCCCGATTTACCGGATTCTCAGCTTCTCTGGGCCTCGCCCTGACAGAAGGGCTCGAAGAGCACCTGATTGAGGGAGTCCCAGTCCGGGTCTGATTCCCTGGCAAAAACCGTAGCTGACTGCTTCAAATATCGCAACAAGATTGGTCTGGATGTGGCACTTGAAGCGCTACGCGAAGCACTGCGCGCTAAACGTATCTCAGTGGATAGGCTGTGGCTCTATGCGAAAATCTGCCGTGTAGCCAAAGTTATTCGTCCCTATCTGGAAGCGATGGCATGACCTCGGGAAGGCCGCGCAACCTGCCAGCCTCGATTCGTCAGCGACTCTACAATCTCTCACGTGATCGGCATCAAGACTTCGGCCTGGTACTCAACCAATATGCTATTGAGAGACTGTTGGTCCGGCTCTGCCAGTCGCCATACGCCCAGCAATTCACCCTCAAGGACGCCCAGCTCATCGCCCAGTGGATGGAGACGCTCATTATCGTCCTACTCGTGACCTTGATCTACTGCATGAGGGCATAGCGATGCCGAAGCCTTGGCAACGATTCTTCGTGAGGTCAGCTCTCGGCGTAGTAGTCCAGAGGATGGCATCTCTTTCCTGGCTGACTCCGTTCGGGCCGAGGTGATTCGCGAGGACACTGTCTATGAGGGCGTCCGCCTTGGCCTTCAATACAAACTTGGAAGCATAACTGATGCGCTGCAGATCGACATAGGGGTAGGCGACACAGTGACACCCAGGCCAGACCTCGTCTCCTTGCCCTCGATGCTTGGTTTTCCTTCCGTCCAGATGCGAGCTTATCCAAGGGAAACAGTTATCGCCGAAAAACTCGAGGCGATGGTGACGCTGGGTATCAGAAACAACCGGATGAAAGACTTCTATGATGTGTGGACGCTCTCTGGCTCGTTTGCCTTCAAGGGCCGAGTGCTGTTAGAGGCGATAGGCGCAACGTTCCGAAGGCGACGCACTGAAATACCACCTTCCCTTCCCTTGGCACTGTCGTCAGAATTCTGGCAAGACGAGGCCAAGCAAGCTCAATGGCGGGCCTTCGTCAGGCGCGTGGGCCTTGAAGGCGAACCGTCCAATCTTGAACGAGTTATCCTGGAATTGCAGACTTTTCTTGGCCCGGTATCGGAAGCCCTTGCCGCCAATCAAGGCTATCTTCAGGACTGGACCGCGGCTGAGGGCTGGCGTGTCACCAGTCCTGATCCTGAGAACGAAACCTCAACCTAGGCCGACTCACTCCAGCGGTAGTCCGGTGACCTCCAAATCGCGCGCGACGAGGTAGTGGGGGCTTGCTGGCGGCTCATGACCGAAATCGTGGCTATAACAATAGTAGAGGCGTCCCTTCAGCCGGTCGGCACTGGCCTCTTCCACCACCAGAGTCGGGTGGAAGGCCATCTCCCTCTTCGGCCAGGGGATGACGAGAGACTTCAGCACCTGGAAGGGAGGGGCCCATTTGAGACCATCAGCCGAGGTAGACAGGTAGATGCCACTCTTGTCGGCGACTCCGGGGCCTAGCTCCTTCCCCACGACCACGCAGAAGACCATCACATAGCGGTCCATCGCGGCCACATACTGCGCATGCGGGGTAAGCGCTGCGCCGCCGAGAGGCGCGCGCCGGAGAGGATGAGCTCATCTTTGCCGCCAAGGCCTGGCTCGGTGAAGTCGCCTTGATAATACTTCAGCCAACTGCCAGGCAGGCCGGCGCTCTCGAGGGGAGAGCGCGCAACGCAGAGGCCAATGCCGCGCCCACCGGCCTTGCTGTGGTCGGTGTAATAACAGAGGAGCCACTTGCCCGTCTTGTCGGGCAGCAGAGCTGCCCTTCACCGATGCCCTGGTCGGAGCTGCCCTGGGGCGACTTGGGAAGCTGACTGGTCAGCGCCTGACCGAGTTTCTGAAAGGTCAGCCCGTCATCGTCCGACACCGCGCACCCGATGGAGCTGTAATAGCCTGGCACACCACTTGGGATGAGGGGCATATCCTCCTGGTCCTCGGCGTGGTAGAGGGCCGTCAGCCGCCCGGTGGCGGGGTCGCGCCAGGCGCCGAAGAGGCCCGCGTAGCCGTTGTCGAACTCCCCCGGCCGCCCGGCCGCAACACCTCGGCAACGGGCGTCAGTTGCTCGAAGCTCGGGCCGGTCAGCAGGTGGGTGGTGATGCCCGCGACGACCAGTACGCGCAGATTAGGTTCCGGCTGAAGCACCACCAGCGGCTCATCGGGGAAATAGTGCAATCCCGCCTGCGCCGTCGGGCAGGACGGTCTCCTGAGAGCCGAGGATGACCTCGGGCGCAGCGTCAGCCCCTTTAGTCAACCATAGGCAGATCGCCAGGACCAGCAACAGTGCTTTCACGCCTCTCACCTCTTTACCTTAGTTTCTCAGCAGGGACAGCGAGCCCTGCAGGGGGCCAGATTCTCGCCCTCATTAATTCCGAGTTCGCCACCCACATCAGGAAGAAAGGCTCCTCTGCCTTCCGCAGCTTCAGCGCGATGAGGAATGGCCGGTCGAAGGTGAAATGGCGGGGCGCGCAGCCTGGATATGCCCCTGCCGTAGACTCTACCAAGGCTCCACTGGCCGTCAAGCTGAAGCCCACCTGCTGATAGAGATAGTAGGGATTGACCTTCCATTCAGGTTTTCCGGGCGTATCGACCTTCAGTAGCCAAAGCTTGTCCAGTTGGAAAGCGATCACCGGCACTGTCAGAGTGTCGGTTTGCTTGAACCCCCAGTAGGCTTTGTTAGTCTGGTGTTTCGTCGACCACTCGGTCGCCAGCTTCTCGCTGGCCTGCCAGGTCGCTTCAAGGGTCGCCTTCGATGGTACTTGAGCGAGTATCACTTGTATTGTCGGATTGTCCGCAGCCAGGTCGAGGACCATCTCCAGGTCTAGACCTGGGTTACCAAGGACGTAATCTGCATTAGTGTAAAGTATGCGCACATGCTCGCGAACCTCAGCTTTGGCTAATGCGGTCAGGTCGTCAATCCCAAAACATGACACCTGCACCGGCTTGCCGTCCACCCCTGGGAAGGAGAGCTCTCGGGGTTCTTCTTTGAAGGCAGGATTGAAAACGGCCCCTCCTCGCAGGTAGGCAAGCGAGAGGAAGCCTTGCAGTGTTGGGTCATACTCGGGCAGCCTGGGCGCGGACGCATCGGGAAACTTGGCCTGCAGTTCCTTCGTCAACTTCGGTAATAACTTCTCGTCCGGCAACTCGCCGAAGCCGAGGTAATACCAGTTCTCTGGAAGCGAGGCTTTGGCTGGTGGGGCGGTATTGAGCTGCTGCGCCAGCTCGGGCTGTTCTGGCAGAAAGAGAGTACCTGTTTTAAGGTGCCTCTGGGCTTCCTGCCAGGCCAGCTCGAAGGAGGAGCACCAGACCAGGTTTTTACCCTCTGCCAGCTGTACCTGAGGCGTGAAGGCCAACTGCGTGCCCTTCAGATCCGCTGCCGGTCCGTTGTACACATAACCAGCAGGTTTAGGCACCCCAACAGGACGTGCCAGTCTGGTCCGCATAGAAAACCAGAAGGCATCCCAGCGTTCTGAGATTGCCTGCGAGACGTCATCAGTAGCCATCTCCAGCCGGTGTTTCACTGATATATGCGAATTCCCGGACCATTCGCTCTTAATCGAGATTAACCCCAGTCCGACTAGCAGGCAGAGCCCGACCACCACCAAGGTACGTCTCTGCTTCATCCCCCTCACCTCTTCCTCATCAGCTCGGCGTTCGCCACCCACATCAGGAAGAAAGGCTCCTCCGCCTTCCGCAGCTTCAGCGCGATGAGGAAAGGCCGGTCGAAGAAAAGTCTCGCGCAGGCGACATACCGGCCGGGAGCGCTGGTCGCAACAGAGCCGACAATCGCTCCACTTGCCGTCAGATTGAAACCGATGCGCTGGTAGAGGTCGTACGGGACAAAGGCGCCAGCCGGATTGTCGGGGGTCCGTAGTCCGAGTTCCATCAGCTTGTCGAGTTGGAAAGCGAGCGTCGGGACGAGTATAGACTCGTCATCCGCGAGGGCCGTGTAGTCCTCGTTGCGCCGGTACTTCCACTTGGCGGCCTTCTCCTCGACGACCCGCCAGGTGGCTTGAAGGCTGTCGGCGGGCTCCTCAGCGGCGAGAATCACGGCAACATCAGGGTTGTCAGCTGCAAGATCCACGGCAAAGGTGCCGAGAGGTGGGCATTCTGCCGAGGCCCTCCATCCCCCGTATAACACCTTCACATGGCGCCGTACCGCCTCGGAAACCGGTGGGCCATAGTCGCAGATCCCGAAACAGTCTACCTGGACGGATTTGCCTGAGAGAGCAGGGAAGCTAAGCGCCCCAGGATTTTCCTCGAAGGGCGGGTTAAACACCGCGCCACCGCGTAGATAGGCGAGTGAGATGAAACCGGGCAGCGTGGGGTCACCAGGCCACTCAATCTCGCCCACATCGGGGAACCTGGCCTTCAGCTCGGTGATCAATCGCGTTGGCAAGTCCGGATCCGGAGTTCTGCCAAAGCCAGTGTAGTACCATTCTTCAGGCAACGAAGCCTTCGCCGGCGGAGCGGAGTTGAGCTGGGCGGTCAGCTCCGGCTCGTTTTGCAGAGCCAGCTTGCCTTGGGGGAAGTGCGCGTTCGCCTCCTGCCAGGCCATCACCATACTGGAGCACCAGAGGGTGTTCATCGTTTTGTCCAGTGGCAACCCGGACGAGAAGACAATATCCGTCGCCTTGAGCCTTTGCACGTCGCCCTGGACGCCAAAGCTCGCCGGATTCGGCGGCACCGCAAGCTTCCGCAGCACCGCTTGCTCAGGCGGCGGCGCGGGCGACTCGGGATGATGCTTGAGCCCCTCAAGCCACAGGTGTATCGTCTTTAGCCCACCGTGAGATCTCGGCCCTGCCGCCTTCACCACGATGAATACAGTCAGGATACATAACACCAAAAGTACCAAGGCTTCTTTTCGTGTCATATTTATCACCTCTTCCTCATCAGTTCGGCGTTATCCACCCACATTACAAAGTAGGGCTCCGGGGCGCCTCGCACCTTCATATACAGCAGGAAAGGCCCATCCAGCACAAAGGGCAGCGATTCCGACTTGAACGCGTGTCTGGCGCTTACGCGAAGCTTCGCACCAGTCCTGTCGAGATCAAACTGGAGGACCTCCCCGGACTCGACCAGGGGAAGACCGCGGCCAGCCTCGTTTAGCAGGGCCCTGCCCTCCAGTTCTTTGAAACGCTTCTCGATGCGGAAGTGGAACTCCGGCACGCCCAGCACTTCATCAGAGAACTCGCGTTGAGCTTCAGGCGTTGACCGGCGATTGCACTCCTCGAGCGTTGCCCTCAGCGTCCTGCCGGGTAAGATTTTGGCCACCACAATCTGGCTGGGCTGGCTGCGAGTATTCAGGTCCAACGCCCAGGACTCCCCACGCCCTTCCATAAACAGGAACTGCGCTTGCTCGCGTATGTCGAAGAAACCCGAGGTGTCCTTTGGACGTAATCCGAAGGCGCCAACTCGCCTTGTGGCGCCTTGGCTGTCGGTGAACTTGAACTTCTTGCCCCAGTCGTTGTAAGGCGGGTCGAAGGGCACCTGGGCCGTGAGACCCGCCCAGGAGGCGAGGTCGCCCGGCTCCAGAGTCGTGTCAAAGCCCGGCAGGTCTCGAAAAGCCTCGGACCGCTGCCCCAAGACCTTTGTTACCTTAGCGCCATCGCCACCGACAGCCCAGTAACCGCCATCTGGCAGCCAGGTCTTCTCGAAGTGGCTCGCGTTGAGCTGCCTGGCCAGTTCAGGATCGCCTTCGAGCTTCACCGGCTCCCCGTTCAGCGCCTGGTCACGTAGCTCTTGCCAGGCCATCTCATAGGCGGCGCACCAGATTATGTTTTTGCCGGGCGCAAGCGGGGCGTCGAGAGTGCCCACCACCTCGGTTCGGGGTAGCTCATCTGCCGATTTGGCAATCACCGGCGCAGGACGCAGGCTCCCCCAGGATATGGAAAAGGGAATTGGTTTGAGACTCAACGCCATAATTAGCCAGATGTAGAGGAAGGGTGCTAGCAAGGCCACGAGACAAGCACAGCCACACCTGTTCCCCCACGGCTTGCCCTCTCTGGTTGGAGGCTCGTGCATCCCAGTTCACCTTTTCCTCATCAGTTCGGCGTTGTCCACCCACATTGCGAAGTAGGGCTCCCTCTCTCCCCGCACGCGCATCAGCACGAGGAAGGGCCGGTCGAAAACTATCTCGCGCATCGACATGGCAAGTGGGATTACTGCGGCACTCTTCAGCTGCGCGCCTCGATGGTTAAGAGTGAAACTCACCCTGGTTCGGATATCAGCCAACTGTATAGACCTGGACCACTCGTCCAGAGGCGGGTCGAGGAAGTATCCGCTGCGAAATTCTGGGGCCGATGCCGTGAGTTCTAAGTTGAACTCAGGCACGCCCAGCGATGCGTGAGAAGGAAAAGGCATCGGCTCGTAGGGGCACTTGCCACCAGATCCAAAGCGTGTTCTACAGTTGCTGCAAGTGTCTTGCCCGGCTCTACACAAGCCAGCACTAACTGACTGGGCGAGCTCTCATGATCCATATCCACGACGATTTCTCTAACCTGGTCAGGCCGGAGACCTTGTGTGACATAGAGGATCTGGGGCTGGTATTGCTGCCGAGATTTGTACTTGTTTCCTTCACGCTTCTTCAAGCCAAAACCCTCGACCAGCACTGTTCTGGAGTCAGTGCCTGTAAACAGCAGCTTGGTGGGATTCTTCTCATACGCATATGTAAAGGGGACTTCCGCCACAACCGCGCCCCCAGCAATTGCCAACTTGGTATCCAGGGCGATGCCTCGTGAGGCCAACTGTTCAGCAAACGCAGCATCTCTTTCAGGAGCGCTGGGCCCAGCCCAGGCGAACCAGCTTCCCTCCGGCAGCAGCTTGCGGTCGAAAGGCGCTGAGTTCAACCTGTCGGCCAAGAGCTGACCTTGAGTAACTCTTCAGCGGTACGCCCCCTGCAGCCTCACGGAGCTCATCCCACGCGAGTTGCAGCGCGGCGCTCCATACCACATTCTTCCCGGCGGCCAGCGGCTCGTCGAGTGTCGGAGCGACGATTGTGTGCTTCAATCCTTCGACCGGCCCCGAGTAGACTGGCAGGGCCTTACTCGCCTGCCGTGTGTGGTCTACCCACCACAGCCCAAGAAGCACCAAACAAATCACCAGTAGAGTTATCACGAGCTTCCGTCCCACTAGCCCTCACCTCTTCCTCATCAGTTCGGCGTTGGCGACCCACATTGCGAAGTAGGGCTCCCTCTCTCCGCGCACGCGCATCAGCACGAGGAAGGGCGGGTCGAAAGCGAACCGGCGCGCCATACCGCCTGCCACCAGCCGGGGCACTGCGCTAACCCAGACACCCTCGGCATTCAGTCTGAAGTCGATAAGCAGTCCAACGTCGACTATATTTGTAGCGTGAGGGGGCTGACCGGGATTGATCGAGGGCAGGCCGATACCTTGCCCCTGCAGCTGTGGAAAGCGATAGTCCACGGCGAAGGAAAGCTCCGGCACAGCAAGCGATTCGGCCTCTCCCAGTTCGCGCGCATCGGCGGACTGGGGTTGCCAGCCCTCAGCCAACTGGAGTGCCCGGTCGACGGTCTGCTCGAGTGTGGCGCCCGGATGCACCCGGCAGACCAACACCTGGCTAGGTTGGCTCCCCTTGTCCAGGTCGAGGATAAACTCGGCCGTTTCGGGGAAGACTGGGGAGGGGAGCCTGCCAAGCCCTTCCTCTTCGCTGCAGTAGAGTACCTCGACCTGGCGCCTGGACTTGACCTGGCGATCTTGCTCGGGCACGCCAAACGAAGCGACTAGTGGCGCTTCTTTTGTTGCGCCAAATTTGCAGTGTGCCGGGTCCTGCTCGAAGGGCTCGGAGAACACGACACTGGCCCTGAGGCCGACATATGTGACGACTTCTTCAGGTTTCCAGTCGCGTTTGATGGGGAACGGCACAGCATCAGGGAAGAGCCTCGCATATTCGGCTTCCACCTGTTTCTGGGCGCCAGAAGCCACATCTCCTGCAACCGCAAAATACTGCCCCTCTGGCAGAGGCACTGGCTGCTCGGATTCGTGATTCAACCGAGCGGCCAGGTCAGGTGTGGAGGGCAGCTCGATTGGCTTGCCCCCGTATAGAGCGCGCAGGTTGGCCCAGGCGCGGTCGAAGCCGCCGCACCAGACGAGGTTGTCGCCCGCGGGTGCAGGGGTATCCAGAGTTGGCAATATGGTCGTGGCCGGCAGTTCCTTTACAACCCCGTTGAAAATTGGCGGACCGGGCGGTGCAAGTTGCCGCTTGGTATCGAAGGACTGAGTAATAACTCGGTGCGAGTTGGAGTTGTGCCACCAGGCAACTGCTACCACCAGTAACCCAAACAGCAGTGCCACCACCAAAGCTCGTTTCATTTCGTTCACCTCTTCTTCATCAGTTCGACGTTGGCGACCCACATCAGGAAGAAAGGATCATCTACATCCCGCTGCTTGAGGGCGATCAAGAAGGGTTGGTCGAAGGTGAAATGCCGGGGACTACAGAGGGGATACATCCCAGCCGTGGACTCTACCAGGGCTCCGCTTGCAGTGAGACTGAAGCCCACCTGCTGGTAGAGGTAATAAGGATTCACTTCCCATTCTGGCTTGCCAGGAGTGCTGAGCCTTGCCACCAGCAGCTGGTCCAACTGGAAGGAGAGCACCGGCACAGCAAGAGTATCGGTCGGGCTGAGTTCGTAATACTCCCTGTGCTTACGCTCTGGCCAATGGCTTGTGAGGTCGCTCACATGGCGCCACGTGGCTTCAAGGGTTGCCTGGGGTTTTACCTGGGCCAGGATGACCTGAATTGCTGGATTATCCGCAGCCAGATCAAGGACAAACTCCACCTCCTGTCCTCCTGGCGGAGTAGGCCCCATCAGGTCGGACTGCAGCACTCGCACATGCCTGCGCACCTCGGGTTGAGTTGATGCTGTCTCGTTATCAATCCCGAAACAAGACACCTGACTCGGCTTGCCGTCCACCCCTGGGAAGAGGAGTTCCCTTGGTTCTTCCTTGAAGGCGGGGCTGAAGACGGCCCCTCCTCGAAGGTAAGCAAGCGAGAGGAAGCCTTGCAGCGTTGGATCGTAACCTGGCAACTTGGGCTCTGACGCGTCAGGGAATTTCGCCTGCAGTTCCTTTGTCAACCTGGGCAGCAACGCCGGATCGGGTAACTCTCCGAAACCGGTGTAGAACCAGTCGGCGGGCAGACTGCCCCTGGCAAGCGGCTCAGAGTTGAGTTGAGCAGTGAGCTCCGGGTCGTTTTGGATGGCCAGCGTGCCGGCGCCGAGTTGGGTTTGAGTCTTCTGCCAGGCCAGATCAAAAGCGGCCGACCAGACCACGTTCTTGCCTGGAGCCAGCTCTTTCTGCAGTGTCAGGGCAAGTTCGGTCGCCTGAAGCTCCGTCACCGAACCATCGTATACAAAGTCATCAGGACGAGGAGGGACTTCGGGCTTGGCAGTGTGAGACTGCCAGGCAAAGCTCAAAGCGCCCAGGCGCCTGCTCACGGCATCAGCAGTATTGCGCTGCATGCGCTCAATCCGTCCAAGTAACGGTGAGTGCCTGCGCGCGCGCGGCCAGTTCCACTGCAGCGCCCCATAAAGCACGACCAGGGCAAAGCTAGGAATAATTACGAACAAAAGCCAGCGGCGCATCTCTCTCACCTTTTCCTCATCAGTTCAGCGTTGGCGACCCACATCAGGAAGAAAGGCTCCTCGGCCGCCCGCAACTTCATTGCAATGAGGAAAGGCCGGTCGAAGGTGAAATGGCGAGGACCGCAGGGGGGCGAGGGCGCAGGTGCTGCGGGGGCACAGGACGCGAAAGATTCGACCAGCGCGCCTCCCTCTGTCAGGCTGAAATTGATCTGCTGTTTGACCAGGTAAGGGTAGCCGTCCCACTCGGGTTTGTCGGGAATCCGAAGTGTCGCCATGAGTAGCTGGTTCAGAGCAAAGCCGACCACGGGCACGGCTAACGTGTCGCGTGGTCCCAGTTCGGTCCATGCAGGATCCTCACCATGCTCCCAACCCCTGGCCAGTTCGTTGGCTTTCCGCCAGGTGGCCTCGAGGCTCTCTGCCGGCTCGAGCTGCGCAAGTACCACTTCGAGCCTGGGATTAAACGCAGCCAGATCAACCACCAGTTCGGGGATTACTCCGGCTGGCTCTGGGTCTCCCTGCAGGTTGGTTGCCAGCACCCTTACATGATGAGAGGCGTATCCGGTTTCTTCGTTCACGCCAAAACAGGTGACAGGCCTGAGATTGCCGTCAATTGCAGGGAAAACAAGCTTCTCTGGATCCTTGTCATATGGCGGATCGAATACCGTCCCACCGCGCAGATAAGCCAGCGAGATGAAGCCCGGCAACGTGGGATCGCCTGGCAGGTCAATCTCACATGCATCCGGGAACTTCACTTTCAACTCGGATATCAGACGCGCGGGTAGCCCCGGATCGGGTGTCTCACCGAAGCCGACGTAGTACCACTCTTCCGGCAGCATCTTCCTGGCCGAAGGAGCGGAGTCGAGTTGCTGGCCAAGGGCCTCACTACCGACGATATCGAGCTTGGCGGTTTGGAGGCGCTCTTTGGCTTCTTGCCAGGCCATCACCACTGTGGAACACCAGACGGCGCTCTTGTCCGGCGCGAGCGGAGAATCGGCGCTGAAGACTACTTCTGTGCCCTTAAGTCCATCTGCCTGCCCGTTGAAGACGAACTCGCTGGGCGGTGGTGGGACACCAAGAGGGGTCGTTGTGACGGGTTCTTTTCCGCATGAGGAGACCAGCAGGGCAAGGAGCAGGCCTGCGGCCAGTGTGAGCAAGACGCGTAGCATAGTTGCTTCCCCCAGGAAACGGCTTCGCGAGGCTCTCCTTCGCTAAGACTGATAAAAGCAGCTTTTTGTTCCCAAGTTTGCAAACAAAGCTAATTCTGACTGGATTGGTAAACAAACCGGAGGCGCTACCCTCCAGGCGCCACCTCGGTCAGCTCGCAGTCATCCCAGGAAATATGCCCCTCGTCATAGGGCCCTCGGATGCGGTTATCCAAAAGGAAACGCACCTGGGTCGTGGTCGCCGTGGTGGTGAAGGTCAGCTCCAGCCTCAGCCACTGGCCTGCCTCGGTCAGGCTCTGTGGGGGATGGTCGAACCAGCAGCTTGCCCTGCGCAGCAGTATTCCTGCACGATGAGGGACGCCGCATCGCCAGACGTCTGACCAAATCCCTTGCCGTGGAGGTCTGTCCCCTTCACCCAGGCCGAGGCGCGATACCTTGTGGAGGGCTTCACCTGGGCATCCTGCCAGACCAGCGTGTGGCCGTCGTGCTGGGTGTGAGTGCGCAGTCCGTGGGCGCCTGAATGGAACTCGGGCAGGCCCCAGTCGGGATGGATGTCATAGCCCGCTTCATCCCAGATATAGCTCTCGCTGGCGCTGGCGAAGAGATAAGTCCAACCTGCGGCGCTGCCCTTGTCACCTTGCTTGCCAAGCACCTGAGGGGCGCCCTGTTCAAAGCCCGGATTGGCGAGCAGATTGCCAGCAGAAGCCTGCGGCAAATCCAGGACTACCGGTGTTGCGCCTTCTCCGCCGGTCCCAGGACCGACTTCGATGGCCTGCACCAGCGCTTCCTTGCCGCCCCGCCCTGTGCAACGTATCGCAATCACGCCGTGCTCCGCCGGTATGCCGTCGAAAACAAGGTCTGCCGCGCGGAAGAACCCGCCCGCGGTCGCGGCGATGTCGAGGTCGGCGACGACCTGCTGCCCGTTCAGATAGATGTCGAAGGCCCGCTGCTGCGCAGGCAGCTCATACCGCGTCTCACAGAACTTGAGCCTCACGTGGTAGCGGCCTGGCGCCACTGTGAAGTAGGCTGTGAAGTCCCTTCCGTGAGCGCCATACCGGTAGAGTTCGTCCTCGTCGGTGCCGATAACGTCGTGCTGGCGACGGTCGGTCCACCAGGTCTCCTCCACCGCGTCCTTGAGGAAGCCAAGCCGTACGATCCACTCGGTCGCGGGACGCCAGGCGTTGCCCTCGGCGTCCATGTAGTCAGTGTCACGGGGATAACCGAAAATCCAGCGCTGCGCCTCGCGCGGCCCACCGCCTGCCCCCGTCCAGGCGCGGCCTGTTTCGGCCGACCACTGAGCGCCTGTCAGGCTTACCAAAGCGCCGGCAGAACGCGGGTTGCCCTCTCCGCGCGCCACCAGCCGCAGGTTGTGCTGGCCCTCTGAGAGGCCATTTTGGTAATACAGCACCTGGCCCAAGCGCTCAACTGGGCTCCAACAGTCCACGAAAACGAGCTGTTTTTGGCCGTCCAGATAAACCTCCGCCAAGCCGCCCTCAGGCCCAAAATCGCCAAGCAGCCTTACCTGGTTGCCAGTGAAGCTGAGTGTCGCGCTGGCGCCCGCCTGCCCCTCCTCCCAGTCGCCTTCGAAGCTGAAGGCTTCAAGGTTCGCCTGCTGCTGCGGATCCGGCCCTTCGATGACGACCTTCCTTTGGCCGTCATGCCGCACCGTAACCAGCCAGTCGCCGCCAGGAAGCGCCCGCACAGAGTAGCCCTTGCCCTCAAGCTTCTCTCTCAGCGGAAGCGCCTTGCCACCAGCTACCAGGCGCGTTGGACAGAAAGCAAGCCGCAGTGTCTCGGTCGTGCCCTTCGGCGCATCGAAGGTCTCGATACTCGATCCGGCCTGCGCCATAGTGCAAGGTCGCGCACGACCGCGGTGGAATTCATAATATGGTTCTCGCGCGCCGCCCCAAGCTCCGGCGCCCAGGCCAGTGTGCCCAGCACATGCTTCAACGCCATCGGATGGGCTATCTTGAACCACGCGCCGGCGACGATGAAGCCGCCGTCGATATTGTCCTCCACCACGCCTGTCGGCAGCACGTCATAGGTGGCCAGCAGTTGCATCCGCCGCCCAGCTCGCGGCCCCACTCGCTATCGGCGCGCGCGCCATACTCGGAGAAGACCATCGCAAGCTCCATCGGCCCGTACCAGAGCGACCTTCCACAGCACCCCGACGACTCGGGGAAGGCCCAGGCGCCGCTGAAGACATCCCCGTTGCTGCCCTCGAAGACGCTGGTGCGGTTGATGAACAGTGAAAGCACGTTGCGTGTCTGGGTCTGCCAGTCCGGAAACTCCTCCGGATGGCGCATCAGATAGCGCGCAACGAACTCGGTGACGTTCTCGGCCATCACATAATCAGGCCAGTCCCAGTAGTTGCGCCCCCAGGTCTGGTCCTCCAACCAGCGGGGGAGTAACTCATCGCGCAGCCAGGCCACCCCTGCGTCGCGGGCTCGATTGAGGCCGCCGGTTTCGCCCTTGTAACCAAGTCGTAGCAGCTCGTCGTAGAACTCCAGTATGAAGACGATCCCACCCGTCTGGATGTCTGGCCAGGGGGCATCTTCAGGATTCGCATAGCGCCCGAAAGGAGGCATCCCGGGGCGCAAGTCCTGATGCTGCACAAGCAGGTCGGCCCAGTGCCGGGCGGCTTCAAGCCAGCGCTGCTCCCCCACTACTTCATAAGCGCGCACAAGCCCCAGACCCACCTCGGCAACGATATCAAGCTGGATGAAGCCCTTTGGATTGGCCTTCCCATAGGGTTCGCCCTCTTTTGGCACCGATACGAGGAAGCGCGGCCAGGGGTGATCGTCGGGGGTGAGTTCCCAATCCAGCAGCGCATCGGCCATCAGGCTCATCCCCGCAATTGCCGCCGCATCGCCCGTATACCGGTAATAATCCACATAACCTGAGAGGATATAAGCTGCCCGCTGGCCAAGGTCGCCGTTGTCCCAGTTGGCGAAGGGGGGCGTCGAGATGGTCCCCTCCTCCGAGATAGCCCAGTGACCGCTGTAAACCCAATGCGGCGCGGGGTTCACCGCGAAGCTGGCATCAGTCCAGGGGTAGCGTTTGAGCGTCTCAGCTGCGATGCGCACTCTCAGATCGAATTGACCATTCTGCCCTTGATACCACGGGGCGATCACACCATACCGGTCCAGCTGCTTCTCGTGGGCATAATAACGAGATTGTTCGACAGCAAAAGTCAGCGAACCGAATAGCAACAATAAGGTGAACAACCCGAGAAAAATCTTCATTTCGACCACCTCCGCCTGGCTTCAAGGGTTCGTGTTGTCTGGGAGCTAACCTGCCGGAGGAAGGTGCCCCTCTGACTCGAACTGGATTCATATCAAGGACTCAGGAGGCCTTCTTATGAGGCTTTTGGCCCTCTTGCTACTCTTTGCATGTGCTCTTTTTGCTCATGCGGCGCGTCCTGGCGCCCCCCGTAACCTGCGCTCGGAGTATCTCACCAACCCGCTGGCTGTGCAGACCACGGTCCCGCGCCTCTCCTGGGAAGTTAACGACAGCCGCCGAGGTGCCGTTCAGGGGGCTTACAGGGTGCTTGTGGCCTCTTCCCCGGAGCGTCTTGCTGAGGGTCAGGCTGACCTTTGGGACAGCGGCCTTGTTGCTGTCCGATGAGACTTGCCAAATCGCCTATGAAGGCGCCCTTCTCACCTCTCGGCAGCCCTGTTGGTGGAAGGTCCGTACCTATGATGTCGAAGGAGAGCCCTCTCCCTACAGTAAACCAGCTTTCTTCGCCATCGGCCTGCTTGCGCCGGAAGACTGGAGTGCCCATTGGATAAGCGATCCCGAGCAGCCGACCTCCAACACCGCAAGACCTCATAATGGCTATCATAGCGCGCTTTCCGACTCACCTGCCGAGGGAAAATGGGTGACCGTCGATTTAGGGCAGGCTGGGTCTTTTGATGCCATCCGGCTCTTCCCCGCGCGCCCTTATGACTGGAACGGCAAGGTGGACGGCTTCCTCTTCCCGGTTCGATACCGCCTCGAAGCCTCTGACACCGAGGATTTCGCCCATCCGGTGGTCCTTGTTGACCGAGCCAGCGAAGATCAATCGGCCGCGTCTGAACCAGTTTTTGCGAGCTTCTCCGAGGTCACCGCGCGCTATGTGAGGCTGGTCGCTACCAAGTTGCGCAACCGGGGAGATGGCAAATTCGCCCTTGCCCTGGCCGAGTTGCAAGTGCTGAAAGGCGAAGAGGTGCTCTCGAAGGGCGTTAGGGTCTTTGCAAAAGATGCAATCGAAAACGAGGCCTGGGGCGTTGAGAGGCTGGTAGACGATGACCTTACCGGCCATCCAGGAGGCGTAGCTGCGCCTTTGGCGCCTCCGGTGCTGCGGAAGGGCTTCGCCCTCTCGGCGCCCATCCGGAAGGCAAGCCTTTATGTATCCGCCCTTGGCCTTTACGAGGCGCAACTGAATGGCCAGCCTGTCGGCGACCAGCAACTGGCACCAGAATGGACTGACTACACGAAACGCGTGATGTATCAGGTCTATGACGTTACCGACCTGTTGCAGGAAGGCAACAACTGTCTGGCTGCCCAGCTTGGAGATGGCTGGTGGGCAGGGCGCATCGGGATGGCGCCACCTCCCGGACGCTTCGTATACGGAGACCGGCCCTGGCTGCTCGCTCAGCTTGAGGTAGAGCTTGCAGATGGCTCCACCGCGCGCATCGTGACCGATGACACCTGGCGCTCCACACGCGAAGGGCCAGTCCGAATCGCTGACCTGCTGGACGGGATGTTCTACGATGCCAACCTGGAACTGTCAGGTTACGGTCTGCCAGGCTACGATGACACTACCTGGAACAAGGCAGAATTGGGCGACTTCCCTGCCATCGCGCTGTTTGCGCAGTCGGATGAGCCAATGCGGGTTAAAGAGCGGCGAGTTGCCCTCTCTGTAACCGAGCCGCAACCGGGCATTTTCGTTTTCGATATGGGTCAGAACCTGGTAGGTCACGCGCTTGTAAAAATTGTAGGCCCAACGACCGGTGAAGTTGTCCTCCAACATGCCGAAGCGGTCAACGAGGATGGCACCGTTTACACTGCCAATCTGCGCGGCGCGCCCCAACGAGATGTTTTCCTTCCCGGCGCCGCTACCGAGCAGGTGTTTGCGCCAACCCTCACCTCGCACGGGTTCCGTTACGTGCAGGTAACAGGGCTGCTCTATCAACCTGAGGCAGCCGACCTCGAGGCGCGTGTTATCCACACCTCCGCGCCCGAGGTGGGCAGTTTCGAGTGCAGCAATCCGAAGCTCAACCGGTTGTGGGAGAACATCCTCTGGACCCAGCGCGGCAACCTGACGGGAATCCCGACCGACTGCCCCCAGCGTGACGAACGCCTCGGTTGGATGGGCGATATCCAGGCTTTCGGCCAGACTGCCTGCTTCAATATGGATATGGCCGCCTTCCTCACCAAGTTCACCCAGGATATGCGCGACGGTCAGAATCCAGATGGCGCTTTTGCCGATGTCTCCCCGCGAGTGCCCTATCTGCCCGGGCCAGGCGCTCCCGCCTGGGGCGATGCGGGGGTCATCCTTCCCTGGCGCGCGTGGCAGAATTATGCGGATGATCGCCTGCTCGCTCAGCATTTCGATGCAGCACGGCGCTGGGTGGACCGGGTGGACGAACTCAACCCGAACCACCTCTGGCTGGAGGGGCGCGGCGCCGACTATAACGACTGGCTGAACGGCAACTGGGTCATCGCCGAGGGCTGGCCGAGCGAGGGCGGCGAGGTCCCTCGAGAGGTCTTTGCAACTGCCTTCTTCGCCCATTCGACCGACCTCGTGGCGCGGATGGCGGACGTGCTTGGGCGCAAGGAGGACGCCAACTCTTACCATGCCCTCTTTGAAGCCATCCGGAAGGCGTTCAATGACGAATTCGTGGACGAAGATGGGCGTATCCAGGGTGATACCCAGGCCGGTTACGCGCTGGCCCTCGACTTCGGACTGCTCTCCCCCGAACGCGAGCAGCAGGCCGTCACCCACCTGCTGGCGGGTCTGGAACGTTATGGCTGGCACTGCTCGACAGGCATCGAGGCGACTCACAGGCTGCTACTGGCCCTCTCGCACCTCGGCAGGTCGGACGTCGTCTGGCGCCTGGTGACGGATGAAAGCTTCCCAGGCTGGCTGTATATGGTGGATCAGGGGGCGACGACCATCTGGGAGCGCTGGGATGGCTATGTTAAGGGCCGCGGCTTCCAAAATCCGGGGATGAACAGCCTCAACCACTGGGCCTTTGGCGCGGTCGGCGAATGGTTATATGCCTGGGCACTGGGCCTGCAACTCGACGAGGCGAACCCAGGCTGGAAGCACTTCACCGTGCGCCCCCAACCTGGCGGGGGACTCGATTGGGCGCGCGGCAGTTATCGCTCTATCAGAGGTGAGATCACCGTCGGTTGGCGGCTTAGTGGAGAGGAGCTGGCTCTGTCGGTTACTATCCCTGCCAACACGACCGCCACGCTCTGGATGCCAACGAGCGACCCCTCTTCAGTGCGCGAGGGCGGCCAACCACTGACCGAAGTCGAAGGAATCTCGAATATCACCGAGCAACCAGGCGCCTTGGTGCTAGAGGTTGGCGCGGGCAGTTATCAATTCACTGCGCAGCGTTAGGGGCGACAGTAAAATCGGCGACGACCATCCGGTGGTCACTCGATGGAAGCTCGACTGCCGTACAGTTGACAGGCTCAAGGGCTTTGCTTGCCCAGATGGCATCGATCCGGTGCACTGGGAAATCGGAGATGATTGTGTCGCCCCAGCCCCGGCCAGCGACGGCGAAGGCGTCCTGTAAACCCTCTGGCATCAGGCGGAAGATAGCATCTCTGGCAGGTGCATTGAAGTCGCCGCCTATGATGAGAGAGGCGCTGGCTGGCCTTACCGCTGGAAGTTCAAGTGGCAACTCAAGCTGCTTTCTGCGCCCGCGCCGGCTTCTCAACTGGTCGCGCCAGCAAAAAGGATTCCATAAGTCAAACCGATAAGTCGCCGGAAAGAGCCGCAGGCTGATGACCTCGAGCCTCTGCCCCTCCGGCAGGATTACCAGGCAGCGCACGCTGTAGGTCTGCTCAAGCCCAGCCTGCAGCAATTGCTCGATTTTCCCGCGTCCCATCACCGAGGCATCTGGGCCACAGACAACCTCCAGGCCCCGTGCTGCAGCGAGCTGTTCGAGCTCCTCTCGGCCAGGGCTTTCCTGAATCAGCAGCACATCTGGTTGCTGCTCCAGCGCCTCCTCTATAACATCGAGATTACCCCCTGCGCAGTTTATGGTTATGATCCTGAGAGATGCACCAGCAGGTGGCCGGCTCAGCGTCCGCAGAAGTCCTGGCAGCTCATCAACCGAGACCAGACAGAAGCCCAGCCAGGCCACCAGCCCGACCAGGGCAACATGCCAGCTCGCGGAGCGCCACCACAGGTACAGGCTGCCGAATCCGAGAAGGGGCCAGAGCCAGGCAGGGAAGATCGTCAGCGCCGCCGCCCAGTCGGGCTGAAACCAGTAGATAGCACCAAGCCCAAGGGCAGGCGTCAGAATCACAACGAAGGCAAGAGCTGAAGGCCCAGCTTGCGATTTGCCTTCTTCGCTCATTTCCAGGTCGCCTGGGCGGCCTCGGTCATCGCCAGCACATTCTCGACGGGAGTTCCCGGTAGCACCGTGTTAGATGAGCCTAAAATCAGCCTCCCATGAGGCGCACAAGCAGCAACTAAATCGCCCGCGACCTCTGCGACCTGCTGGGCGCTGCCGTTACGTAGCACTGCGCAGCTTATATTGCCCCAGCAGGTCAGGCGCGGAAAGCGCTGCTGCAGTTCAGGTATGGTCATTCCCGCATCGTGGTCTATCTCGCCGTATCCCTCGACTCCCTCGCCGCCAAAAAGCGTGTCCGCAACAGGCCACAGATTACCGTCTGAACGGAAGCAGTAGACCATCTCGAGCTCGCGCGCCTTGTCTGCGAGTCCCCGATAACGTGGCCCGACGATACGGTCGAAGAGCTTCGGCCCATAGGTCGGCCCGCTATTGTCGGCAAGGTCTCCCCCACCCCAGGCGATACGCACGCCCAGTGCCGCGGCCGCTTCGAGTTGCTGCAGACCAAGCTGATATTCGGCCTCGACCAGTGATCCGACTAGGCCGGCGCCAGCGCGCACGCGGTCAGCCATTCTTCGATCCAACGGTACCGAGAGCATCGCCATCCCGCAGACGGGCTCCAGTTCCTCACCGCAGAAGACAATCCAGCGTTTGATGCCCTCTTCAAAGCCCTCTCTGCGCCTCTTCCTGAAGCTTTCAGCAAGCCTTTGCCAGCCTTTCACGGTGCCTTCCAGCGTCTCTTCACTGCGCCATCCGGGCTTGTGCGAATACGCCACAGGCCCATAGGTCTTCGCCGTCGGATCGAATCTGTAAAGCGTCCACCAGCCAGCCTCGTCACCATACAGGAACTCATATTCGCTGACCTGCTTGGCCGGTCGGCCAGACAGCCAGGTAGGGGAAAGGGCTCCCCAGCCGAAGCAGTCGAGCCAAATCGCGATTATCCTCGTCCACCTGCGCGAGAAAAGCCGCATACTCGTCCTCACCGCGCAGGGAGGCAACCGCTTGCTGATAATGCAGATAGGTACTTCCAGTAAAAGCCTCTCGACCAAGCAACTCGGAGGCTACATCGGAAGCGAAAGCCTGCTCCCATACTGGCACCTGCTGTGCCTTGCCCTCAAAAGCGGCCAGAAATCGCTGGCGATTGGTCATCTGTCTCTCCCTACAACACTTGTGAAGGCAGGTTCGGCGAAGGCACGATGACTCCTGCAGGCTTGTGCCGGCAGGTAACCTGCCCAAGACCTCGAACCCCTAACCGCCAGCCTTGCTTTCCAAAAGATGGCTGGCAGGTGATGAAAATGGCTTCAGATCGACCCAATGTGCTCGTACTGCTTGCTGACCAGCATCGCTACGACTGCCTTGGTTGCTACGGCAACGAGCAAGTTCAGACACCCAATCTCGATGCACTGGCAGACGAGGGCCTGGTTTTTGAGCACTGCTGCTGCACTTATCCTGTATGCACACCGAGTCGTTATTCGTTGCTGACCGGACTGCATGTGCACCAGCACCTTGGCGCCACCAATAACGTCACTCTGCATCCTGGTCTGGACACCTTCCCGCGGTTGCTCGCCGAGGCTGGCTACCACACCAAGGCTGTGGGCAAGATGCACTACCACCCTACCTATCTGGATGTCGGCTTCGAAGAGATGGTCCTCTCCGAACAAGATGGTCCAGGCCGGTGGGATGACGACTATCACCGGTATCTGCGTTCAAAGGGCCTGGCCGACAAGGTCGATATGTGGGACCAGCTTTGGCAATACCGCAAGCAAGCCCCGCCCTCGCACTTCGCCGAACTGGGCAGCCAGGAAAGCGACCTGCCCGAGGCTGAATACTCGACCACCTGGATTGCTGACCGCGCGATGGAGACGATCAGGGCCTGGGAAGGCGGCGGCAACCTGCTGATGGCAGGCTTCATCAAGCCCCACCACCCTTTCGATGCCCCTGCGCCCTGGAGCGAGTTATACAATCCTGACGAGCTCTCGCCCTTGCCTGGCTGGCTGGAAGAGCCGCTGTCTCGAGAGACCGCTCGAAGCCACGGCTACTATCCCCATGAGACGATGACCCTGCCAATGCTGCAGCGAGCGATGGCCCAATACTATGCGACCATCAGCCAGATCGACTTCCACCTTGGGCGGATGGTCGAACTGCTGCGCCAGCGCGGCCTGTATGATGACACCCTGATTGTCTACACCGCCGACCATGGCGAGTATATGGGCTTCCATCACCTCTTGTTAAAGGCCAACTATATGTATGATCCGCTCATCCAGGTACCGCTGGTAATGAAGCTGCCAGGCGGCGCCCGCGCCGGAGAACGTCCCGACGTGCTCGCGAGCGGCATCGATTTGGCGCCGACCATACTCGCGCAGGCCGGCGTTCTCCCAGGCCAATGGATGCGCGGCCTGGACCTCGCGCAACCAGAAGCTAGCCGCGATCACGTTTGCGCCTCAGCCTATGGCGGCGGTGAATATATGATAAGGACGCGGGAGCGTAAACTGCTGCTCACACCGCGACCGGAATCGTCGCTCTTGTTTGACCTTGCGGCTGATCCACTCGAAAAGACCAACCTGTATAACGCCCCGGAGCGCCAGTCCGAGGTGCAAGACCTGACCAACCGGCTGGCCAGATGGCTAATGTTCGAGGCGCCTTACCCCCACTGTGCCTTCGAGCGCGCTCCTGTAATCGAAGGCCCTAATGTGCCTGATATGAGCGATGACCACGCCGCAGATGCCCAAAGTTATTTCCTGCCCAAGGCTTTCTCCAATCTGGATTAGCCCCAGGCCGCCAGGCGAGTGGTGACTGCCCGTGACCAACTCGCCCGGCGGTATCAGGGCATATGGAGGGCGCAAGGCCCAAGTGGGCTCCAGCTTAGTTATCGGTAGATTTCTGCTGGGCTTTAGAGTTTGAGGCAGGTAATTTTCGATTTTTTCACGAACTAGGGGCAGCCTCAAGAGGCAAGGAGGTCATCGTGAGGTTGCTGGGGCTTCTAATCTGCGCGCTACTCGCGTTTTCTGGGGGCGTAAGGGGCCAGGAAGAAGGCCCAAAAGAGGCTTTGAGTCTTCCTTGCGTCTACAATGTAAGGGACTTCGGCGCCGTTGGAGATGGCCTGAGGGACGATACAGAGGCCTTTCAAGCCGCGCTTGAGGCTGCTCGGGCGACCGGCGGGACAGTCCTGGTGCCGCCTGTGACCGCAGGGCAGGGCTACGTGCTGACTCGCACTGTGCGGGTGCCGCGTTCAGTGGCGCTGGTTGGCTCTCTGGCGGGGCTTACAAACAACTCCTGGTCAGCCTATGACCTGCCCGACAGCAACGTCGTCGGCTGCAAGATTTTCGCGCGGCCAGCGCCTGACCAGTGGCAAGGAGAGGCCAAAGCGCCTCTTTTCTGGCTTGAGGGAGGCTGCACGGTGCGCGGTCTCTTCATCCTCTACGACCAGCAGCCCTGGCCGAGTGATGAGCAATTTCAGGATAAAGCCTCTCCCTTTTATTATGAAAGCTTCGAAGCAGCGCGCGAAGGCTTCGAACGCGATCACGTTAAGCCCTACGGCCCAACTTTCTACGCCGACTTCGGCACCAACATCGTGCTGGAAGACCTCCAGTGCGACCGCTATTATGATTTCCTCTACTTCCGCCAGGCGGGCCGCTGCTGGATAAACCGCATCGCGCTGTATGGCTACAAGCGGGGGTTCACACTGCAGGAGATCCCCGATGTGGTGCGCATCCAGGGCATCCATATGGTGCCGAATGTGGGCCCGGCCTGCCCGGGCCCAACTGGGCCTGGACGCACTTACACCTGGATTTACGCCCTTTGTGCCAGTGATCCGGAACAGATTGGTTTCCAATTTGGAAATTACGATGGCCTTACGTTGATGGATCTGACCTGTTTCGGAATGCATACAGGCATCCAGTTTGGCGCCAGCAAGGCTTTCCCTGTAAATAATCCAGTGGAAAACGTCGACTGCTACTGGGATGAAGAATCCGGCAAGCCGGTCGGTTTCCGCGGTAACTACGCGCCCGGCACTGGCCCCTGGGGCGCGATTACTGATCTCAAGCTCGACCAGGTCTGCGTCGGGCTGCACTTTGTCTGGCCCTCGCCCCTGACCGTGAGGCTGACCAACTGTCTTATCTTCCCCGCCTTCGATGATGGGCAAGACTTCGAAGCAGCCGGCGGAAGCGGCAATCTGACAGGGGTCGCGCGGCAGGCGGCTTTTCTCGTTGAACCTACCTACAGCGCCAAGTTTTCTGGTGGCTACAAGCCTGTCGTGATGGGTAACAACGTCGTGCTGGCGAGTTTTAACGACAGCGGGCGGTTCGCCCCTGCCTCGGCCGATTGTCGGACTGCCAACGGTCGCGCCTTCCTGCTGGGCGGCGATGTGACAATGGATTTCACAGGCCTTCAGCTTTACATCCCATACGGCGAAGATCTGCTGTGGGCGCGTGGGTCAGCCAGCACCGACGCGAGTGTGAAACTTCGCGGATTCATCCTGGCCGGTGAGCCGAAATCTGATATCGAATTTGGCAAATAACTGCGCAAAACCAGGCGTGGAGCACTTCCGGCCTGACAATACGGGAGGAGAGAGATGGACGACGTACGCAAGACAGTAGGCGATTCGGACTGGTTCGTGAAGGACCGCTTCGGGCTTTTCATCCACTGGGGCCTGTATGCGATGGCCGCCCGCCACGAGTGGGTGCAGCATCAGGAGCAGATCCCGCCCAGCCTCTACGAAAGCAAGTATTTCAAGCGCTTTGACCCCGATCTCTACGACCCGAATCTCTGGGCCGAGGCCGCCTCAAACGCGGGGATGAAGTACTTCGTCATCACTACCAAGCACCATGAGGGCTTCTGCCTGTGGGACAGCGCCCTTACCGACTACAAAGCGCCCAACACGCCGTGCAAACGCGATCTGCTGCGGCCGATGGTGGATGCCTTCCGCGCCCAGAATATGCGGGTGGGCTTCTACCATTCCCTCATCGACTGGCATCACCCCGACTATATCATCGACCCGCATATCGGGCCGCTGCGCGCTGGCGACCGCGACGCGCTGAACGTGGGGCGCGAGCAGATGCGCTATGCGGACTATCTCCACGGGCAGGTGCGCGAGCTGCTGACCCAGTTCGGGCAGGTGGATATCCTCTGGCTCGATTTTAGCTATCCAAATCCGGACGGTTCGGGCAAGGGCCACGATGACTGGCGCAGCGCAGAGCTTTACAAGCAGGTGCGCGAGTTGATGCCCAACCTGATAATCAACGACCGGCTGGACCTCGAAAACGAGTGGGACTTCAAGACGCCCGAACAGTTCGTCCCCCGGCGCGGCGTGATGGTGAACGGGCAGAAAGTGGTCTGGGAAGCCTGCCACACTTTCAGCGGTTCCTGGGGTTATCATCGGGATGAGGCAAGCTGGAAGAGCCTCGACCAGCTCGTCGAGATGCTCATAGACAACGTCGCCAAGGGCGGCAACCTGCTGCTGAACGTCGGCCCGACGGGGCGCGGCGAGTTCGACGAGCGCGTGCTTACGCGGCTGCAGGGGATGGGCGAATGGATGAAGCGCCACGGGCGCTCTATCTACGGCTGCGGCGCGGCGCCCGAGGAGTTCAAGTGCCCGCAGGACTGCCGCCTGACCTACAATGCGGAGACGAACAGGCTCTACGTGCACCTCTTCGCCTGGCCCTTCGAGCTGCTGCATCTGGACGGGATGGCGGGCAAGGTCGCTTATGCCCAACTGCTGAACGACGGCTCGGAGGTCGGGATGACCGATCTGCCCGGCCACCAGGCGGTGTACGGCGACCAGGGCGAGGGCACGCTGACGCTGAAGCTGCCAGTGCTGAAGCCGAACGTGACAGTGCCGGTCGTGGAGCTGTTCCTCAAGTAACCAACTAGTGCGGGTGCAGGGGGCAATGCCCCCTGCGGGGTTCAGAGCTTTGAAGAGCGCAGGGGGGCGTGAGCGAAGCTCACGAGTCGCCCCTGCACCCCCATACTCACTTGGCGTTCCCTAGCTCTGGTGTTTCGGGGCTTCAGCCCCGAAACCAGAGCGGCTAAGGCGCTGGCCGCGAGCCCAGATGCCGGGAGGTCAGCATCGGGGCTTCTGGCAGTGGTTTATCGGCAGGTAAACTGAGCGTGCAGGAGGCAGCAGATGATACTGAAGCGACTTGACGGGACTGTGATAGGCGAGGGCAAGACCCTCCGTGAGATTGCAGAGGCGAACAAGGCCAACCTGAGCGAGGCCAACCTGCGCGGGGCCGACCTGAGCGGGGCCAACCTGAGCGAGGCCGACCTGAGCGAGGCCAACCTGAGCGAGGCCAACCTGAGCGAGGCCTACCTGAGCAAGGCCGACCTGACCGGGGCCAACCTGAGCGGGGCCAACCTGAGCGAGGCTGATCTGAGCGGGGCCAATCTGAGCGAGGCCAACCTGAGCGGGGCCAACCTGCGCGGGGCCGACCTGACAGGGGCCAAGTTACCCACTTACCAGCTCTTGCGAATTGATGGCACTCTGATTGGCGAATCATATAACGCGCGACGAGCTGCCGAGGTATATAAGGCCGACCTGAGATGGGCCAACCTGAGCAAAGCCGACCTGAGCGAGGCCGACCTGAGGCAATCTGCGGGGCCGACCTGATACTGCGCGAGGCCAACCTGAGCGAGGCCAACCTGAGGCGGGCCGACCTGAGCGGGGCCAACCTGAGCAGGGCCAACCTGAGCGGGGCCAACCTGAGCGAGGCCAACCTGAGCGGGGCCAACCTGAGCGGGGCCAACCTGAGCGGGGCCAACCTGAGCAAGGCCAACCTGAGCGAGGCCAACCTGAGCGGGGCCGACCTGAGCGGGGCCAACCTGAGCGGGGCCAACCTGAGCGGGGCCAACCTGAGCGGGGCCGACCTGGCAGCCGATGGGCCAACCTGAGCGGGGCCGACCTGAGCGGGGCCAACCTGAGCGGGGCCGACCTGAGCAGGGCCGACCTGAGCGAGGGCCGACCTGAGCGGGGCCAACCTGAGCAGGCTGACGGCCGACCTGAGCGGGGCCAACCTGAGCGGGGCCAACCTGAGCGGGGCCAACCTGCAGCGAGGCCATGAGCCTGGCAGCTGCCGAGGCCAACCTGAGCGGGGCCAACCTGAGCGGGGCCGACCTGACGCGAGGCCAACCTGGAGGGGGCCGACCTGAGCGGGGCCAACCTGAGCAGGGCCGACCTGCAGCATGAGGCCGACCTGAGAGGCCACCTGAGAGGCCGACCTGAGCGGGGCCAACCTGAGCGAGGCCAACCTGAGCGGGGCCAACCTGAGGGGCCAGGTTGCCCACTTACCAGCTCTTGCGAGTTGATGGCACTCTGATTGGCGAATCATACAACGCGCGCCGAGCTGCCGAGGTACATAAGGCTGACCTGCGCGAGGCCAACCTGAGCAAGGCCAACCTGAGCGAGGCCGACCTGCACAAGGCCAACCTGAGCGGGGCCGACCTGAGCGGGGCCAACCTGAGCGGGGCCAACCTGAGCGGGGCCAACCTGAGCAGGGCCAACCTGAGCGGGCCAACCTGAGCTGGCCAACCTGAGCGGGGCCTGGCAGGCCAACCTGCGCGAGGCCAACCTGAGCGAGGCCAACCTGAGCGAGGCCAACCTGAGCGAGGCCGACCTGAGCGGGGCCAACCTGAGCGGGGCCAACCTGAGGGGCCGACCTGCGCGAGGCCAACCTGAGCGGGGCCAACCTGACTGCCGAAAGGCCGACCTGAGCGGGGCCAACCTGAGCGGGGCCAACCTGAGCGGGGCCAACCTGAGCGAGGCCAACCTGAGCGGGGCCGACCTGAGCAGGGCCGACCTGCGCGGGGCCAACCTGAGCGGGGCCAACCTGAGCGGGGCCAACCTGAGCGGGGCCGACCTGCGGGGCCAACTGCGGGGCCAACCTGAGCAACCGACCTGAGCGGCCGACCTGCGAGGCACTGAGCGGCCGACCTGAGCGAGGCCGACCTGAGCGGGGCCGACCTGAGCGGGGCCGACCTGCGGGGCCAACCTGCGCGGGGCCAACCTGAGCGGGGCCAACCTGAGCGGGGCCAACCTGAGCAGCCGACCTGGGCAGCCGACCTGAGCGAGGCCGACCTGAGCAGCAGGCCAACCTGACGCGGGGCCGACCTGAGCGGGGCCAACCTGAGCGGGGCCAACCTGAGCGGGGCCAACCTGAGCGGGGCTGTCATCAGACGCTGGACACGCAAGGCTTGCCAAGTAGCTAGAGGCCCAGGGCTTGTATACGAGACAGTAGTTTCGTATACAGGCCCCCCTCTTTTTGTGCTCGACCCGAGGCCGGTCGCGGCCGGAGATTGGCTCACCCAGGCGCGAAGCGAAACCGGGGGCCTGCCCCGAGCCTGTCGAGGGGTGCAGGGGGCAATGCCCCCTGCGCCTTTGGAGAGCTGTAAAAAGCAAGGGCGGGCTAACGCCCGCCTTTTTGAAGGGAAAAAATAAAAGGCAAAGGCGAAAGAAATATCACTTACAGACGTGGGGGGGCGTGAGCGAAGCTCACGAATACCCCCACACCCCCAGACTCGCTACGCGTCTCATCCGAGATGGCGTCCCTTAGTCCACCACCAGCAGGTTGATAGTCACTTTCTCGCCGAAGGTCGTGTCGGGCCAGGAGCCCATCACGAACTCCAGAGGCCTCGAGTCGCGAGCGTCCATTATCTGGAAGTCCTCGATATTGGCTGTACCGCAGAAGGGCACGTCCTCGGAGAGCGGTTTCAGCGCCTCTCCGCATTGAAGCACGACGATGCCCTCGGCCGGCTGCGCCTGCAATCCACATCGCATCGCCGTTATTGCCCACCTGGGCGCGCGCGAGGACAGGGGCGCCTCGCTTCACCCGCACGGTATCGCCGTCGGTCACTTCCTGCCACTGGCCTTCAGCGTTCAGCAGCCAGAGATAATCGAACTCCGCGTTGAGGTACTTCGGTGGATTGACGCCAGGCTTCAGCGGCACGTTGCCGATTGCAAGTGGCGGAGCCGTCACGCTGGTCAGCCCCTCGCCGATGCGTCGCAGGGCAGGCCATTTGCCCTCTTCTTCGATGAGCTGCCAGAAGCGCTTTTCTACTTGCTGGTATACGCCGTTGATGCCCTGGGTGGTCGAATCCCGGTCCACAACGATGTACTCGTCAGGCTCGAAGTCGGCGCGCGGCGGCTGGAAGAGAGGCGACCAGTCCTTGATTGAATAGCTTACCGGCCGCCAGCTACCATCGGGATTGATATTGCCGTAATCGCTGTTCTCGCCATACCTGAAGCCGCCCGGATACCACCAGGCGACAGTGCCATCGGCGCCGGAGAGATAAGCCATCCGGTAGAAATCGCGGTAGTAATGGCCGATCTCCACCTCCTTGACGAGGTCGCGCTCCATCGTGCCGCGGTTCCAGGAACTGTTGCCGAACTCGGCCCACATCACCGGGCGGCCAGGGGCCATCGCGCGCCCCCAGGCCACATCGAACCAGCCTGGTTTTACGCGGTCCCAATCACCGATGCGCCCATAGCCTTCCGGCTCCATTATGTCGACGGTCCTTGCCAGGCCCCGGAAGTCATAAGCGATCCAGCTTCCTCCGACTGTTGGGTTGCCTGCTTCGGACATCCGGAAGCTGGTGTAGTGGATGGGATCGAGGCTTTTTACCAGGCGATTCGCCGTGCCGTACTTCTTCCCCAGCAGGTCGTCGAGGAAGCGCCTGTACGCGCATACCATCACGTGGTGCGTTCCTTCTGTGCTGCACTGGACATCTGAAGGATTGGTCACCTTGCCGGCCTCATCACGCGGGACAGGCACCCCCCAGTCAGCCTCGGCGGCCGCCAGGCTGCCATAACGCTCAACGACCCAGGCTTCCCAGTCGGCATCGTGGAGGAGACGCATCCCGTGGTTGCCAAACTGAGGCTCCCAGGCAAGGTCATAGGCGAAGAAGGTCGTGTTCTCGGCCAGTCGGTAGCCTTCGATTAACTCCTTCATAAGGGGCCATTGGAAATCCAGCGGTGTGCCAGGGCGCAGCGAGAGGTTAACTCTGAGGTCAAGGCGCCGGCAGCGCTCCAAGAGGTCGGTCAGGTTACCGCTATCAAGGGAATTGTGGTAGCAGAAGACACTAATCATATTCATCCCCAGCGCCACGCAACGCTCCAGGTCGCGCTGGATGACGATGGGATCGTAGGCCTGCTTGCCCACCCACCACTCGAAATAGGGGCCATCTTCGATGCCGACACCGCTCGAAGGCATATAGTTGGTACCATGGGGATACCAGCGCACCTCGCCAATTGTGAAGTGCCCATCGCGGATGCGCACCGGCTCGGGTTGCTTCGAAGGTCGGGAGACCACAACAGGATGCGAGAGCCAGTCCAGCAGGTTGCCTGACGCATCGCGCAGCTCGCAGGTCACTGTGTAGTCGTCGCTTGCAAAGTCAGCAGGCCAGGCAACCTCGGCTTTGCCCTCCGAGAGGGGCGTCTGGGCTTCGAAGACAGTATTAGCGCCCTCGGTCACAGAAAAAGCCACCGTGTCACCAGCAAGTGGCGCCTCTCCCATCGCAACTACGCGCGCGCGCCGAGCACAGGTTTTGAGTCTTCAAAGTAGGCGTAGCTGTCGGCCCCACCCTCGAAGAGGAACTGTCCCTGCTTCATCCGGGCCAGCGTCGCCGTAACGAGCCCAAGCACTTCCGGACGGGCCAGATATTCGGTCGGCAGCGCAAAGCTGCTGGTGATAGCGCCAGGATAGCCATCGCTCTGGTGCAGGATTAAACAGGCCGGCGTGCCGCAGACCTCGCCCTCTTCGGTCGCGAGCCTCGATCAGGGGGATCCAGCGCCATTTTTTGTCCCTGTTGTAGCCAGTGCCCTGAGGGCGCGGATGGACAGACCCGAAGGCTTCTTTGGGCAGTTCCAGGGCGGCCTCGGGCAGCAGTTTCTGCTTGCCGCTGACTTCCAGCCCCTTCGCGTTGGTCACCTCAAAGAATTTGTAAGCGGGATAGAGCTGCTCTACGATTGGGAAGTCGAACTCCAGCGCAAGCCCTTCGTCCTCCAGCGGGCTGGGCGCGGTGCCGATATCGGCAATCCACAGTTCATGCGGGCCGGCATTGACCGGTGTATGCGTCAAGGCAAGCCCAACGGCGAAGTGAGAGGCCTGCTCGGGGTTGAAACTATCGCCTGCATAGCCGCGATTCTTCGAAGCGCTGTCATGCCAGTATTTGAACTCACTGGGCCTAAGTGAATAATGGCGCCATTCGCGCGTCACGGGCACTACAGCAATCCAGCGCGAGCCGTCCTGTTCTGTCCACTCGAAGGACATACTGGTCGTGTTGACGCCGCCTTTGGCCCAGAAGCAGGTAAGTTTCTCGCCGGGCCGGAAGGTCTCCGCCAGGTCGGTGATACCGAGGGTAGCCCAGCTTACCATCCGGGGAGAATCCAGCTTGAGGCTCATTACGCTGGGCCTCGGCCCTTCCTCAGAAAAGCTCCAGGTGGCCTCTGTATCAGGCCCGCCTCCCTGGGGGAAGTCCGCGATGTCTGCGGTAGCGGGATTGAAAATCAGATGAGAAGGCTCAATCGCAGCCAGTCTGTCCATCAACTCTTGCTGGGTTAGCCAGTTGGCTCCAAACCGACGCAGGGGTTGCTCCAGCAGGGGACCGCCCAGGGTCATAACATCGCCGCCGCCTTCGAGGAAACGCCTGAAGGCTCGCCCTCCATCGGCCGGGTAGGCTGGGCAACTGGGTATCACAAGCCCCCAGAAGCGCTCTGTCGTCAGGATGTCAGGATTGGAGACTTCACTTGCCGAAAGCTCGATATGCTCGAGCCCCGCCGCATCGAGACCGGCGATGAGCTTCCCTGCGAAATCGCCGTCATAACCCGGATAATCGTCATACAACACAGCAAGCAGCTTGCCGGAAATCTGTTTGGGATCCACCTGGCGCGCCCACTCCTTTGCCTCGGCGACCTGCTTCTCAAACTGGACCGCCTCTTCGTTAGTGATAAGTCTGATCGGGCGCGTGGCCAGTATTCCACCAACGGCCTCGCGCCAATCGGTACCGAACCACAGAGCAAAAGTTATTGGGTTGCCCTGCTCGATCATCGGCGCGGTGAACTCGACCTGCTGCTCGCCTTTGCCCTTTGCATCCACTACCTGCCAGGCCAGCACGTCGTTCGAGGGCACCTTCAACTCAATATGCAAAGGCAGCGCGCCGAAGCTCTCCGGCACGTCCCAGGTGACAGTAAAGGTAAATTTGGCGCCCTCGACCACTTCGTAGGGCAGGTCAGCGACGCCAGGGGCAGGCTGGTCGGCAGCCAGTGCGACCAGGGGGAGCAAAGCAATAAGCAGAGTAAGAACGAGTATACGCAACATAAGACGAACCTCCGACAGAACGTTCAGCCGGAGAGTTCGCCAAGGCAGCTTCCTTCCCTGCCGGATTGCCTAGAGCCCGGCGCGTTCGAGCAAAAGCAGGATAACCAGTATCACCAGTCCGACCAGCCCCATCACCAGCCACTCTGGCAGTTTCAGCACTTCCGGCAGCCGCACTGGGCCCAGGTAACCGCGTTTTAGAAACTTCTCGCGCAGCCAGGGGAAGCTCCAGGCATAGGCGGCTGAACCAAGCAAGATGCCAGGAATACCGACCAGTCCCGCATCGAGCGCTCCGTGGCCTGTCCCGGCTACGATTGTGCCAGGGCAATAGCCAAGCAGCGCAAAACCTATCCCGAACAAGGCCGCGCCAGGCACAGTGCCGCCCAGCAGGAAGGGCTTGATGTGGAAGTCTGCCTGTTTCAGGCCAACGATAACGTGGACCCCGACCATCCCCACCAGCACAGCCGAAAGCATCACTTTCAGCACCGTGAAATCTCTCAGCAGCAATTGACCCAGGATGACATCGTAGTAAGCGACGCCACTCTTTTCAAGGAAGATCCCAAACACGAGGCCCGCCGCAAGGGCGATGAAAGGCTGGATTCGCTTGTTTTGCTGCAGTCTTCTGAACATCGCTCAGCCCCCCATCATCAGGAAAGCCGTCAGTATGCCGAAGGCGAAAAAGAGGAGCACAGCCACCCAACTGCTGAGGGCCAGTTGCATCGTGCCCGAGAGCCCGTGACCGCTGGTGCAGCCATTGGCCCAGCGCGCCCCGTAGCCCGTGAGGACAGCCCCCCACAAGTCCGACGAAGGCGCGGATTGCTACACTGTCGCAGGCTTCAGTTTTCCATAGTTCCGGCACGAACACCGCGCGGAAGCTGCCCGAGGCAAGAGAGGAGATCAGCCCGCCCAGAAAGATGCCTGCCACCAGCAGCCAGCCCCAGTCAATTTGGGGCTTTACCTCCTGATAATAAGGCCTTTCAAGTGTCTTGCTCCCCCGGAAGAGCTTCTCTAGCAGCCCTGCCGTCTTCGCGAAAGCCGTCGAACAGCCCAGATACTCGTTGGAAAGCAGAAAAACAAGCCAGGAGAGCACGCCCAGGCCTGCTCCGCAGACGTAAGGATTCCAGTGTTCAAGCGCAAGCCACTCCACAAGACTACCCTCCTTAGCCTGCCACTGGCGATGCGATGCCCAGATATTGCGGCCCGTGCGGCAGAGCGCAGACGCGACACTCGGGGCCGCGCTTCACAAGCTGATAGGCCGGCACGCCGCCCGCCAGGTTGAAGAGCTGCCCGAAGCCTCGCTGCTCGAGCAGGCTGCAGCCCAGGCTGCTGCGCTGGCCGCTGCCGCACATCACCACGGTCGGCAGCGTCGGGTCGAGTTCTGTATACCGGGTGCGAAGCGAGGCAACCGGGATATTAACCGAACCTTCGAGGTGGACACCCGCGAACTCGTTTGGGGTGCGCGTATCCACCAGTTGCAACTTTTCTCCGGCCTCTTGCAGCCTGATAAGTTCGCGCGGGGCAAGCTGCGTGGTCGAGGTGGTATCCAGCCCGAAGCGCGTCCAGGCGAAAACTCCACCCGAGAGATAACCTGTTACGTCGTCCAGGCCCACCCGGCGCAGCCAGACTGTCGCCTCCGAGGCTTGCTCGGGTGAGTCAGCAACCAGCAGCAGTTCTCTATCGGGCGGCAGCACCCAGCCCGAGAAGGTCGCAAAGTTCATCCTGAGGTCGATAGAATACGAACCAGGCACGTGCATTCCGCCATAGGCCTCAAAAGGCCTGGTATCAATCAGCGCAGCCTGGCCGGAGGCGAGTTTTCGCTCCACCACGCGCGGAGAAAGCGGCGCCAGCTCAGGCAGTTCGCTTATCCTCGTCGGTCCTGCGGTGTTGATGAAGGTACACCTGCCAAAATGGTCGGGCGCCTCGGGCATCCCCGCGAGCAAGGCCGCACTGAAAGCCTCGACGCCCTTCGGCTTGAGCGCCTGGTTGTAGAGCCGCTCATAGCCAATCGTGCTGCTGCGTTTTGCCCCAAGCGCGCGCCCACAGAGCGACCCTGCGGCGTGGGCCGGATACACCTCGCAAAAATCCGGCAGCTTGAACAGCTTCTCGGTCAGGCTGACATAAAGCCTGGCAGCCAGTTCTTCGGCCCGCCCTGGGAAAAGGTCCGGCCTGCCGACGTCACCCACGAACAGGGTGTCTCCACAGAACACCGCCACAGGCTCAGGACCGCGCTCGAGGTCCGAGACGACATAACTTATATGCTCTGGAGTATGGCCTGGTGTCTCCAGCACCGCTAGCTGGAGCCCGTCCAGCTCGAAGCTATCACCCTCGGCAAGGCCCAGATGCTCGAATTTGCACTCAGCGCTTTTGGGCGCATAGACAGGCGCTCCCGTGGCCGCTGCCAGGTCCAGATGACCCGAGACAAAATCCGCGTGCAGGTGGGTCTCGAGAATAGCCGATATTCGATAACCGAGGTTTTCGGCGGCTTCGAGGTAAATCGAGATATCGCGCCTGGGATCAACGATTGCGCACTCTGTCCGTCCCGCGAGCAGATAGGAACTGTGAGCCAGTTGCGAGGTATGAAACTGTTGTATCATCATGGTACATCCCTCCCTGATTGGCCGGCTTTTGCCCAAGGCTGGTTTTGTAATCTTCTTTTCGTGCAACTCAATATCCTCTTTTCGCAGGAGAGAGCCTGCTCCTGGGCGAACTCTCTCGAAGTCGCACCGCACCGGAGGAGCAAGCAATGCCGAAACCTCTGCCCAACCTGTGGGAGTCCGATCCCGCGACCCTCAGGCTTGGCCTTTGCCAGGTCTACACCCGCCAATGGGATGTGGAAGGCAATTTCGAGCGGGCTCTGGCCTCACTCGAGGAAGCCGCCCGGCAGGGCGCCGACCTGGCTGTCACTCCCGAATGTGTCATCCACGGTTATGGTTTTGACACGGTAGAGGATTATGAAGCCGAGATGACCCGCGTTGCAGAGCCACTCGAGGGTCCTCGCCTCTCTCTGGTCCGTCATAAAGCCCGCGAGTTGGGGATTGATGTGTTGTTTGGTTTTGCGGAAGCGGGCGCAGAGGGACGTATCCACAACTCCGCGGCCTTCATCAGCCGCGAGGGCGAGATACTCTTCTGCTATCGCAAGGTCCACTGCCGAGATTTCGAGCAGGCAGGCTGCGGGGGCGTCTTCGTCCCCGGAAGTGACTTCCATGTGGTGGAGCGCAAGTACCGGGGGCACCAGTTCCGCCTCGGAGCGATGATCTGTTTCGACAGGGAGATACCCGAAACCGTGCGTTGCCTTCGCGCTCTGGGGGCAGAACTGGTCCTTTGCCCACTGGCCTGCAACACGGACCGCCTGACCGAGCCCCTGCACCGCGCGGATAATGAGCCGGTGACGCGTGTCCGGGCCGCCGAGAACGAGCTTTTCATTGCTGTAGTCAACCACGCAGGCCGCTTCAATGGCGGCAGCTATGTCCTCGGACCATCGGGCGAAGAATTCCTCCAGCTTGGCCCAGATGCCGAGGTGCGTATGATAGAGCTGCCAGTTGGCGCGATAAAACCCTTCTTCCACTCCCAGCCCTGGGGCTGGATGGGCTGGGGCTTCCGCCGACCCGAGGTCTACCGAAAATACTTGCCTGAAGGCAAGGGGGAATCCTGATGCAGATGCGCGCGCTGGCCAATGTGGCTGAAAGAGAAGTCGGCTTCGTGGAGTTGCCCGCTCCGCCCGAGCCGGGCCCTACTCAGATACTTATAGAAACGGCTTATAGCGGCATAACAAACGGTACAGAGCGCCACTGCCTGGTTGGAGAGTTCGGCGCGCTCAACTTTCCAGCCTTTAACGGGTATCAACAGGTGGGACAGATCGTAGCTTTGGGCGATAAAGTGCGTGGCTTCGATCAGGGAGACTGGGTCTTCTACGGCCAGTATGTAGGCCATCGCGGCTGGAACCTGGTGGAGGTCGCCTTCAACACTCCAACCGAAAATTGCTGGCATAATGTGGTGCAGACTCCCTGGCGCACTGGAGCCCAAATACTGCGGGCTGCTTGGAGTTGCGGGCGTCGCGCTGAGAGCGGTCCGCAGGCTGCGCGTGGGCCTCGGGCAGAAAGTCTGGGTGGTCGGCGCTGGCCTTATCGGCCAGTTCGCGGCTCAGGCGGCGCGCTGCGCCGGCGCGGAAGTGCTGGTAAGCGATGTGAATCCCGCCAGACTGAAGCAGGCGATGCTCTGCGGAGCCCGCAGCCTGGTGAACGCCACCGAACAGGACGCCTGGGAGCAGCTTCGCGCGGCAGGGCCCTTCGATGTGATTATCGACTGCTCCAGCCAGAGGTCGCTGCTTTATGATATCGCCTCCAACGGCCTGATGAAACACGGCACCGTCATCGGCCTCATCGCGGTCAGGCCCGAGGTGGTCTTCCCCTGGGGTATGCTTCACGGCACCGAAGCCTCAATCGAGGTCTCCTGCCACTTCGGCACTGCGGATGTCGAGGCGGTAATACATTATCTGGTGACAGGCCAGATGGTTGTTGAGCCCCTGATTACTCATCAACCTCCAGTGGATGAGGCGCCCGCTATCTACCGCCAGCTTGTGGAAGAACCTGGTTCTCTGCTTGGTGTGGTATTCGACTGGACAGCGGCCAGAAAGTAGTGCCAGTGCAGGAAGCCCGCTGGCCCTGTCGAACCTCTGATGATAGCGGGGGGTATGACTGTGAAATACGGTGTAGCCGATTACGGTATGAGCGTCTGGTATGGCGCTCTTTATGACCTGGAACAACGCCTCACCAACCTGAAACAGATTGGCCTTCAAGGTATCGAGCGGCTGGAAGCTTCCACGGAAGCGCAGCTCCTCGAGAAGGCCGCGATATTCCGCAAGCTGGGAATGGGCTTTGGCACGGTGCGAGGACCGAATCCCGAGTGCAATTCGCAATGGGCCGCGGCGCTCGGGGTCGAATACCTCTGGGTCCAGGTGCCAGCCAAAGATTTCGACACCTTCTGTCGCCAGGCTTGCTATCAAGGCAAAGCGGCAGCCAGATGGGGCCTCAAGGTCGCGCTGCACAACCATCTTAACTCCCCCGTCGAGACTCACGAGCAGGTGGTAGAGTTCCTGGCGCGTTGTCCTCATATCGGGCTGATACTCGATACTGCGCACCTGGCGGCGGCGGGTGGCAATCCGCTTGCTATCGTGAAGGAATATCCCGATCGCCTGACCGCAATCCACCTGAAAGACTGGCTGGCTGACGACCCCTCCGCCCCTCCCTTGCCCGCAAAAGGTAGATTCTGCGAACTCGGAGCCGGCAATATTGGGATGGACAACCTGGCCGTGATGAGAGCTCTGGTAGAGGTCGGCTATGACGGATGGATCTTCATCGAACAGGACTCTCATCTTCAGGAGCCACTGGAAGATCTGGCCACCAGTTTGAATTATCTTCTACAAGGTGGTTTCAGCCCCGGCCTGTGATGGAGACTTCTCATGACATCCAGCTTGTAAGAGCGCTTGCAGAGCGCTATCTGGAGGCCTGCGCCGATCCCGACCAGCAGCGCCGGCGCGAGGTCTGGACGGCCGTCAACAGCCTGGTCCCAGTGCCTCCTCCGCTTTATATGCGCCTTGGCGTGTGCATCAACGAGGTCATCGACCCGGCAGCCCTCGAGTGTGAATCGCCCTTTTGGCGTCACTTCGAACACTGGTTCAAAGTGCAGCTCTTTGTCGCCTCGCTCTGGGATGATTCCGTTTTGGAGCCCTGGCTGCCCTTAAGGGCGGTACTTGAGCATTCCGGCTGGGGCGTCCAGGTAAAGCATATCCCTGCCCCGACACCTGGTGGAAGCTGGATGTATGATCCGCCCCTGAAAACCGAAGCCGACCTCGACAACCTCATCGTGCCGCGCCATTCAGTCAACGAGGACGCTACCCAGGCCGCTTATGAGCAGCTTGCCGAAGGGGTAGGCGACCTTATTACCATCGAGATAGACCGCAGCCCCGCCTACCAGGTCTGGACCGCCGACCTCTCCACTGACCTGGCCCATCTGCGCGGGCTGGAACAGATAATGATTGATATGGTTGACAGGCCCGAGTGGCTGCATCGCCTGCTGGCCTTTATGCGCGATGGGGTGCTGAAAGCTCACCAGGAAGCCGAAGACGCCGGTCACTGGCGCCTTTCCAACCATCAGAACCAGGCAATGCCCTATTGCAAGGAGCTGGAACCGCCTCAGGCAGGCTCGCCCCCAGTGAATCGGTCGCGTCTTTGGTGCTTCCTGGCCGCTCAGGAACTCACTCTCGTCTCGCCCGCGATGCATGAGGAGTTTATGTTCAACTATCAAAGGCCCATCCTGGAGAAGTTCGGGCTTGTCTCTTATGGTTGCTGCGAAGACCTGACGCGCAAGATTGCGATGGTAAAACAGCTTCCCAACCTGCGGCGCATCGCAGTCCCGCCGAGGGCCGATCTGGCGGCCTGCGCAGAGCAGACAGCAGGCGAGTATACGCTGTCCTGGCGACCCAATCCCGCCGATACTGTATGCGTTGGCTTCAAGGAAGAGGCCATCCTGAAGCTGCTGCGCAAGGGACTGGAAGAGGGCCAGGGCCATCCAATGGATATCACCTTGAAAGACGTGCAAACAGTGCAAAATCAGCCCTGGCGCCTGCGCCGCTTTGTTGAGTTGGTGCGTCAGGCTGTTGACAGATATTGGAGAGGATAAAGATGACCTCACGCGAGATCGTGAGAGCCAACCTTGGGCATAATACACCGCCGCGTATCGGCTTCAACTGGCCTGGCAACCGCCTCACCGGCGCCCCTCGCCTGAACGATATGGCCAGCTTTGGCCTGGGAGGCTCAAAGACCTATGCCCCACGTCGCTGGACAGAGGGCAACCGGGAGTTCTACGACGACCCGTGGGGCAATCTGTGGGTCCGGATGGTTGGCCGCTCAGCCAAGGGCGAGATCATCGAACCTGCCCTCAAAGACTGGAGCCAGCTCGATTCCTACCAGTTGCCCGACTTCGATGATCCGGACCGGTTTGAGCACCTGGCGGGGATCCGGGAGCGAGCTGGCGACAAGTGGCTGATGGCCGGTATGCCTGGTTGGATATTCGATTCCAGCCGGTATCTGCGCAAGATGGAAGTCTACTTCACCGACCTGCTGCTGTACCGGGAAGAGATCGACGCCCTGCACGAACGCGTCACCGACCTGCTGGTGCGCGTCATCCACAAATACGCCGAGTTCGAGCCTGACTGTATCTTCTTCGGAGAAGACCTCGGCACCCAGGATCGCCTGCTGATGAGCCCTGCCCTCTGGCGCGATGTCTTCCGGCCCCACTACCTGCGGCTTGTCGGCGCCGCGCATGAGCATGGCATCGCAGTTTTTATGCACTCTTGCGGCTGCAACTGGGAACTGGTGCCCGACCTTATAGAGGTCGGTATAGACGCCTTCCAGTTCGACCAGCCTGCCGTGTATGATATGCCCAGGCTGGCCGCGCTGCTCAAGGAGAACGGTCGAGCCCTCTGGTCGCCTGTGGACATCCAGAAGATACTCCCCACCGGCAACAGGCAGCTTATTGAGGCCGAAGCCCAGAAGATGGTAGACCTCTTCGGGGGCAACTATATCTGTATGACCTATGGCGATCTGAACGGCATCGGCGTCGAACCCGAATGGGAAGAATGGGCCTATCAGGCCTTCCTGCGCGCTTCGGGTCTTGATCCAGACCAGGTTGCAAAGGAGCTTGCAGGATGAGTCAGCCAGGCCTGCTGGAAACCGAGTTCATATATGAAGAGGCGCCTTACCCCTCTTGCCACGCCTCGACAATTGTCCAGGTGGGCTCCCGACTGCTGGCCTCCTGGTTTGGGGGCACGCACGAGAAGAATCCTGACGTGGGCATCTGGGTCGCCACCTGGAAAGCCGGAAAATGGGCCACTCCCGAGTGCGTGGCTACCGGCGAAGATCCAGAAACCGGCAAGCCTCTGCCTTGCTGGAATCCAGTGCTTTTCCAGCCCGAGGACGGCCCGCTTATGCTCTTCTACAAAGTCGGCCCCAACTGCGCCGACTGGTGGGGGATGATGACCACCTCGGACAATGCCGGCAAGACCTGGAAGCCCCCCTCGCAGCTTCCCAAAGGCGTCTGGGGGCCAATCAAGAACAAACCTGTCGAGCTGGACTCCGGTATGATGGTCTGCCCGTCAAGCACCGAATACTCCGGCTGGCGCGTCCATTTCGAGCTTTCTCTCGATTTTGGCTCTACCTGGATGGCCGGCAGTCCGATCAACGATGGCGCCGATTTCGCGGCAATCCAGCCCACTATTCTGAAGTTGCCCCAAAACCGCCTGCTTGCTTTGTGCCGCACCAAGCAAGGGCGCCTTGCCCAGACCCTCTCTGCTGATGAGGGCCTTGGCTGGTCCGAGCTCAAGAAAAGCTCTCTGCCCAATCCCGACTCCGGCGTCGATGCGGTTACTCTGGCCGATGGGCGGCACCTGTTAGTCTATAATCCAACCGACAGGAAGCCTGATTCGCTGGGACGCGGTCTGCTTGGGGTTGCCCTCAGTGAGGACGGCTCCAAATGGCGCGCCGCTCTGACACTTGAAAAAGAACCAGGCGAGGAGTTCTCCTATCCTGCTGTCATCCAGACCAGCGATGGCCTGGTGCATACGACCTATACCTGGAAGCGCCGGCGCATCAAACACGCCGTTATAGACCCGGCGAAGCTCGAACCACGTGATTTCGGAGCCGGTCACTGGCCTGACTGACCAGAAGCCCGACTTACAGATTTGTATGGAGGAAGCAGATGGACCCAAACCCAATCAGGATCGGCATCGCGGGCATCGGACGCGCGGGCTGGGGGATGCACTGCCCCGAGCTCGAAAACAGGAAGGACCTCTTCCAGTTCGTGGCGGCTTGTGATGTCATCCCCGAGCGCAACCAGGCGATGGCCGAGCGCTACGGCTGCAAGACCTACGAACGCATCGAAGACCTCATCGCCGACCCGGACGTGGAGCTTGTAGATATCGCGACTCGCTCTCTCGACCACTTCAGGCACGCCAAGATGGCGCTCGAAGCCGGGCAAGTATGTCTTCCTCGAGAAGCCTATGTGCACGCGCGGCGCCGACGCCCGCGAGCTGAAGCGCCTCTCGGAAGAGCATGGCGGGTTGCTCTTCATCCGCCACAACCGCCGCTACGAGCCTGGCTTCAACCGCGTGGCCGAGCTAATCCGCTCGGGCCTCCTGGGCGATGTCTTCCTCATCAAGCTGCGCCGCCTGCACTTCGCCAGGCGCGAAGACTGGCAGACGCTGCTCGAGTTCGGTGGAGGGCTGCTCAACAACTGGGGCCCGCATATCGTAGACCACGCCTGCCGCCTGATGGACGCCGACATCGTAGATTTGCAGAGCTACCTGGGCAATTACGCGGCCCTTGGCGATGCGGAAGACCATCTCAAGCTGGTTTTCAAGGGGGCTAACGGGCGCGTCGTGGATATGGAGATAAGCGGCGCGGCGGCCTTCTCACCCGAGCCGGAGTATATCGTCTGGGGCACACGCGGGGCGCTGACCTGCCACCACGAGCTGACCCTCAAATACATCGATCCTGGTCAGGAATTGCAGGCTCGGGGCGCCGATCCCGAGACTCCTCCGATGGATATGCCCTTCCACCAGGGGCGCGCGGGCCTGTCCGAGACGCTCAACTGGGTGGAGGAGACCGTCCCCATAGATCCTGATGGGCGCTGGCGTATGGACGCCATCTGGGATGATCTCTACGGGGCAATCAGGGAGGGCAAGCCCTTCCCCATCACGCTGGAAGAGGCCTGCGGCAATATCGAGTGGATCGAGAAAGCCAAAGCAGGCACGCCCTTCGCCCAATAAAGACGTCTTCTCAACTTGAAACAGCCAGGGAGGCCCTGCGAAGGGCCTCCCTGGTCTTGTCTTCGTGCACGCGCAAGCCCTGGCCGTCTACCTCTTCCTCAGCTTCACGACGAGGAAAACGAGTAGTAGCACCGCCAAGGGCGGCAAGGGCGTAGGCGAAGCTCTGTCGCGCCCCAGCGGTTTATGTTGCCAAGCAATCCGGTGAGTACTACCTCCAGCAAGTAGTGGTGGCCCACTGCAGAACCGCACCGGTCTTGCGTCGACATATAGCGCTCGCCAAGGAGGGCGTCCATCGTTGCCGTTAGCGGTCGAGCAAGCTGTCGTTTATAGCGAGACACTCCAGACCAGCTTCCAGGCGGCGTGACGTTCGTAACTGAGGTCGAAGTAAAACAACTCAATCTGCTCATGCTGGTAATCAGCTCCCAGTTGAACCTGCTCTCCTGTAATTCCAGCAGATGTTGCAATCTCGGCTACTAGCGTTGTAAACGCGATCGTGATGCTTGTGCAGCTGCGATAGCAGGTGGCACGGCGTTGGCCTAAGGTGTAGACGCACTTAAGGCACGCAGTCACAGCGTGCTACATCGAACAGCTATCAGAGGGTGGAATCGGTCGTATCTTCAAGCCGTTTCTGCTGAAGTCAACGACCAGCGTACTCTAAGCCACAGTCGGCAGCATTAGTGCTGTGACTCGCCGGCAGCTGGGTCATCAATGCGAGAACGACTTGGCAAGATGTAGCAGAAAGCCCAGCCCGTGCTCGAGCTACTTATTCGATTCGGGTAAGGCGACGTTCCGTATGGTTCATCAGGCTAAAGCTCTTCAAACGTGTAACTCGCGCGCGAGAGCTGCCATCTGCGAGCTGGCACAACGTAACCGGTTACTCACAGTTGTCACCGACGTTACGTTTTCGTAGAAGCGTTCCGAGTCTGGACCAGACCATGTAAAGGATCCCGGTCCAAGTCTAGGCGGACGGCGGAGTCAGCGCAGAGTATTGGCTGTCGCAGTATCACAACGCAACATCAGCAGCACAAGAGAAAAGATGAGGGCAAACAGTACACAGAGTTTCACGGCACAGCACCTCCATATTTATGGACGGCGATGTGACCACTGCTGTGAGTCGCGGCGGGACTTGGGCGTGTCGTTTTAGCCTCTACTAGCCCGCTCTGTATATATTTTACCCCCCCCCCCCCCCGAAATTGGCAAGCATTTTGAGGAAGTTTCTTATCATATCCGGAATCTCTGCGGGAGACCAACCCTCGCAGCCAGAGGCTTCGGTTTCGGGACAAGAGCTCGTCCCGAAACAACAAACTGCTGCCTCCCTGGCGGGAATCTCCCCCTGGCTGGAGAAGACCGGCAGCAACCAGCCCTCCAGACTGGTGATGGAGTTGAGTTCGAGATGACCACTCTGGCACGTTTTGCATCGTTGTCTTTCCTTCTCCTGGCACTCGGTCTGACCTGCCTGACGGCGTTGGCTGCTGACAAGGTCGGCACCTGGCAGCGCTGGGAACACTCCCTGACAAGCACCGTCGAGTACTCCAACCCCTGCACCGAGGTGACCCTGCGCGCGCGGTTCGAGGGGCCAGAACGGAGCGAGGCGCGAGGCGCTCGGATTCTGGGATGGCGAGGACCAGTTCGTTATCCGCTGTGCCTTCCCCGTGCCAGGCGAATGGCGCTGGTCCACCACCTGCTCGGACGAGTCCAATGCGGGCCTGCATCGCCAGTCAGGCGTGGTGCAGGTGAAACGCTCTCAGGGCGACTCTCCGCTGCTGGAACACGGTTATCTGAAGGTCTCGGAGGACGGCCGGTTGCTGGTCCACGACGATGGCACGCCCTTCCTCTGGCTGGGCGACACCTGCTGGGCAGCGCCCGTCCACGCCACCAAAGAGGAATGGACCGCCTATGTCGCTAACCGAGCCGCCAAAGGCTACTCGGTGTTGCAGCTTTCCATCGCGCCAGATTGGGCGCTGGAGCACTCCAGGCTGGGTATCGCGCCCTTCCTGTCCGAGCTGCCCGACATCACCAAACCCAATCCGGTCTTCTTCCAGGAACTGGACCGCAAGCTCGCCGAGGCCAATGACCGCGGGCTGGTAGTGATGATGGTCGGGTTGATGGAGACACCCCATCGCTATCCCCCGCCCGAGCAGGTCGCCGTGCTAAGTCGCTACGTGGCGGCGCGCTACAGCTCTTTCGAGGTGATCTTGTCGCCGAGTTTCGACAGCGGCATCCACGCGGACATCACCGAGGCCGCGGCCCAGGCAGTCCGGGAGGCGGCCCCTGACAACCTGATCACGATGCACGAGGGCACAGGTGTCGGGCCGTACTTCCACTCGGCGGATTGGCTCTCTTTCGATATGTACCAGAGCGGCCACAACGGCGGAGATGCCGCCAGGCAGTCGGCGCGAGCGATTGGGATGGCCGCCGAGGTGCTGGCTCTCACCCCGCGCAAGCCGCTCGTCAACGGAGAGGCCATCTACGAGGGCGATCTGGGCAGCGCGTATGACGTGCGGCGCACGGCCTGGCTCACTTTCCTGTCAGGCGCGGTGGGCTACACCGCCGGCATCAACGAGGTCTACTCCTGGGAGCCTGACGTGATGAGCAGGCTGGATGTGCCCTCGAGCGATATGATGGCCCTGCTTGGCCGGCTGCTGCGGACACTGCCCTGGTGGACTTTCGAAGCAGCGCCTGAGCGCCTGCTCAACCAGCCCGAAGACCGCGCGCTCCTGATGGCTTTCACGCTGACCCTGGACAAATCGCTTGGGCCTGGCCTATCTGCCCAACAATGAGGGGATAATCCTCGACCTGTCAGGTTGCCTGGAAACGTATGCTGCCCTCTGGATAAACCCGGCGACAGGCCAGAGAGTCGATGGGGCGGAGGTTATGTCTTCCGCAAGGACAACACTGATCCCGCCTGACAGGCGCGACTGGCTGCTGGTGCTTGCGAAGCCGGATTCCGAGCCCCTGAAGCGCCTCAAGCAGGGCTTCAAACGGGGTGTTGAGAGTCGCGAGCCGGTGGCCTCGATCGTCTTCGACGGGAAGACGCCCACTAATGGCCTTGTGCAGAAGAGCCCCGCCGATGGCGTGTGGACTCCTACCTCCCTCGCGGGGGTTGGGTGCCTCGCCAACGAGAATCCAGCGCGCAACAGTTATCTCTATTTCGACGTGGACGACCGCCTGGCGTTCCGGGACGGGGTAGCCCTGATGCGGGTAGAGGTCCGACTGCGCTCTGACGCCCCTCTGACAGGCCTGCAGCTTCAGTATGACGCCCGGGGACCAGCCGAGGTAGATACCCGCTACCAGCCAGTTGCCCCGGCCTCAAAGACCCAGGACGGCGACTGGACCGTAGTAATCTTCGAGGCTCCCACCCCGTATCTGGGCAACCGGGAGAACAGCGGAGCGGACTTCCGGCTCTTCTTCAACCGCGAACTCGTCCACGTGGCCTCAGTGGAGGTGCGCCTCGAAGGCGACTAGCGTAGCGCCCTTCCCTGTGAAGTGTGAAAGGCCAGACAGAAACGCCGAGGGAGGCCCTGAAAAAGGGCCTCCCTTATTGTCTCTGTCGGCTCCGTTGTATCGGGCCACTCTTGTCCCGATACCAGGGCTAAGGCCCTGCGCGTCTACCTCTTCCTCAGCTTCACGGCGAGGAAGATGACGCAGCAAGCCCGCCAAGGCGGCGAGGGCGTAGGGTATGGATTGTTGTTGAGATTTATCCTGCACATTCGCTAGAGGAAGGCAGTTCTAAGCGTCACTGGGCGAATACCAGCGATTGGGGGAGGTGAACTCATCTGGCCCGTGTTAGCATCTAGGACGACGCCTTCACTTTCTGGTAGTCCGTCACTGGATCCAGCTTCCGGGTGCTTTGTCCGGATAATGTTGATGTTGTAGAAGGCGCCAGGAGTAGGCAGCTTCATGTAGCCCTTTGGATTATTCGAATAGTAAAGGCCTGGCGTTTCCTCTGGGGCATATGCGCCTCTCTCTTGTAATTCAGTTTCAGTAAGTCCGGTAGTGGCGGACATACGCCGAAGTGCCTCGCTCACAGCCATATTACAGGCTTCTTCAGCTGATAACCTTACATCGCCAATTGTAAGATTCGGGATAGGTTCTTCACCTGCTGTAAATGAAATAACACCCTTCCCGTCGTCAGTCAGCCGCATACTCAAACTGGGTGGTATGCGACAGCCTTCTTGCCTGCCTGCAAATGATACCTGCCTTGCATGTGTTTCATGTAGAACACGTGCCGTCAGTTGTTCCACGTTGTAGCTTCCCGGGACAAGCTGCTTTGCGAAGGCCCTGGCTTTGGCAACTAAGTCATCATCCGAGATAGTAATGCCCGGAAACCGACTTGCTCGGATGATGTAGGCTGTAATCATAATAACGCTTCAGAAGCTCGCTACTGCTCTGAAATTCTACTTCCGGCTGGCGGTGTTCACCCAAGCCCGTCACAATGAAGCAGGCTGGATCTTTTGTTTGCTTCAATGTCAGCTAGACACAGAACAGCCAGTAAGTAATGCAATAGCAGCTTTACCTGTAAGGGGATCTTCTGTTGCATAACTCACAGTTACATGTAACGATATACTGAGTATACATAATGTAACTAAAAATACTAGTTGTTTCCTATTGCGGTGGTACATCATAATACACCCCAGCTAGAGTGCCGTTGATGACTACATTATCCGTCTCGGCAACAAGGCCTTCAATCGGCCTCCGCAAGATCGATGTTTTCTGTGTCTTGGCACCAAGCGATCGCACCATATGTTGCCTGTGAAGCCGACTGGTTTGCCTCAAGCATTCGATACCAGAATTGGTCCCCAAAGCTGTCAGCGACTTCTCCACAGACCAACACGACAGTCCATCCGATAGCACAGTCGGCACGCAATCCCCACTGCTTCCTCCAGCAGGCTGCGCGCGTAGGTCATCCACGCCTCGGGCAAGCCATAAAAGACGCAGCTACAGGCGTGGCCTTTCTCCAGCTCGCGCCAGCAGCGGATCTCGTCCACGTAGACGAACACGATATCGGGCCGTTGCGGCTGGTGCATCAGTTGCTGCACGAGGCCATCTTCTGCGAGCCAGTTACGTTCCTTGTCCTGATACGAGTTAGCCCATCTTCGATCAAGACCGATCCGGGTGATGCGGTAGGATACGCGATTCATCTTGAAGACTGACTGGCTCGAAGGCGGCGTGCCCCCGTAGACCGGTCTAGGTAAGTGGATCTGACTGGTGGATATGCTGCCGAAGCCACTCGCCACTTGTACGCGCCCAACGTTGTGCCCATCCGCTGATCGAACCACCGATACCCAGTACCACGCCGGAGGCCTCCGACAGCTCTACATTGGTGAGGTTGATGGTACCGCCTGCTGGATTGCCAAAATCGAAGGCTAGCTCAGCCAGCACCCGTAGGTGGCGGCTCCGATAGTGGCGCCAGTGTTAGGCCAGATGACACTCAACGTAACTGTGGGAGCGGCGTGACATACCCCCCCCAAGATGTTAAAGCAACAAGCGCAATCAGCGCCATCAGTGAGACGGTGAAGCGTTTCAAAGACATCACTCCCATCTTTCAGATTGATGCTGCATGAAACCCTTTGTGTCTCGTGCGCGCGCCTTGCTTCCCTCCTTTGGCGGTCGTTACCCGATATGCGCTTCTCACCCAAATACAGTCTACCACTATTCTGGTTTTCCGCAACCCCTCCGGATAAGAAAGACAACTCTGTTGCATAAAAAATATTAACTTGTGCGTTTACAACTGGCCCCAGAGACCTGCTCCCTTGCGCAGGGCGAGTCAGTATCACAGCGAAACCGGACTCAGGCGAACTCCTCCGGATGACGCTTGCGGAGGGCTTCGCTAGCCCAACCGCGTTCTGTCTTCTCGAGCCAATCACAATAACGCTTGAGCTGGCCGCGCGCGTGATGCGGCCCGCCCTCGCGCATTACCTTCCACATCGGATCGATGTCATAATCGCTGGTGGCCATCTGGGCCTCTTGCCAGTCGAGGATCAGCTTCGAGCCGCGTTCGCATACTTCGGGGAAGTGTTCGGCCACATTGCCCTGTTCATGCGGGTCGGTGTCCAGCTTGTAGAGCATATCCTCGGGGAACAGGTGGAACCCGTCGTGGATGGTGCGCGTGTACAGCCAGTCGTCGAACCGGGCGCTACGCTGACAGACATGCACGCATTGGCTGACGACGATATGGTCTCGCGAGGCCTCGGCGCCGTTGCTGATGGCGGGCGCAAAGCTCTGGCCATCCCAGCGGTTGGGCATACTCACGCCCAGCAATTCGGCCAGCGTGGGCATCAGGTCTATATTCAGATGCAGGCCGGTATCCACATGGGCTTTCTTCGCATCGGGCCAGCGGATGATAAGCGGGATATGAGTCGTGATCTCATCGGCGGTCGCATGCTCGCCCCAGATGCCAAGTTCGCCCAGGTTCTCGCCGTGGTCGGCGCTGATGATGATGGTCAGGTCGTCCATCACGCCCTGCTTCGCCAGCGCCTCGAAGAGCATCCCGATGTGCCCGTCCACATAGCGGACCCCGCAGTCGTAGCCGTCAATCATCCGGCGGACGTCTTTCATATCGCACAGCTCGCCGGGATGCCGGGGATAGCGCGGGTTGGTCACATTGTCGTACATATTGATTTCGCGCGCGCCGTGAGGGCCGGCCATCTGGCGATGCTGCTCCAGCACCTCGGGGGTCAGCCACGCGGGCAACGGGTCATCGGCGAAGGGGTCGCCGAAGGCTTCGGGCGCCCGGTACGGGGTATGGGGATCCCAGTAGTTGACATGGAGGAACCAGTTGTCCTCCTTGGCGTTCTGCTCAATCCATCTGAGAGCGGTCGGAGTGATGTCTTCGGCCGATTCCATCCCGCCCTTGCCCGTATTGTAGTATTCGGTGAAGGCGGCCAGGAACCACCAGGCGCCGTGGCGCTCGGCGAAGGGGCTGATGGTGACAGGCTTGAGGCCCGCGCGCTTCAGCATCGCGCCCATCCCTTCGTTGGCCATCCGGTCGCGGAACCCGCGCGAGGAACCTTGCAGCCACATATCTCCGCAGGTGCCCCCGTGGCCGACGACTCCCGTGTGGATGCCATACCGCCCGCTCATCAGCGCCGCCCGAGAAGGCATACAAGGCGCATCGGAGCAGTGATAATGCGAGAACCGCACGCCCTGCCCGGCGATCTCGTCGATATTGGGCGAGGTGTCTCGGTGGTAGCCATAACAGCCCAGGTGGTCGGGCCGCAGAGTATCAATATCGAGGAATAGTACGCGCAACTGAGTTCCCCCCTGAAGGATGCAATCTATATTCCAGACCCTGGCTAGCTCTCTAGTTCGCTTGGAGCGTGCTTATACCTTTTACCGATGATATAATCCGCTCTGCATAACCGCCAGTAAAAGGAGTGGTTTCCAGAATGCAGTTGCTTGTAGCGCCTGATCTACGGACACGATTTTTCCTCTGTTGTTTCTTATTCCTGTTAGTCAGTTCTTGTCTTGTGGGATGTGGAGGCGGCAACGACGGCCCCGACCTGCGTAGCACTCTAGTCTTTGTCTCGTATCGTGATGGCAATAATCAGCTCTATGCGATGGATGAAAACGGCGACGATCTGATCCGTCTCACAAACAACCTGTTCTATGATAGCGATCCAGCAATCTCACCAGATGGCGCCAAGATTGCTTTTGTGCGTCGTGAAGGGACTGGGGACGCCGAAATATATGTAATGGACAGCACCGGCGAGAACGAAGTAAACATTACCAATGATCCTGGTAACGATTACAATCCTTCCTGGTCTCCTGATGGCTCCAAAATCGTGTTCCATAGTGGACGCACTGGGACTTGGCAGATTTTCGTGATAGACGCCGATGGTGGTAATGTGACCCAGGTTACCACAACCCCCCATAACTACTATCCCTGCTGGTCACCTGTCAGCGACTGGGTAGTCTATACCAGCAATAGAAACGGGAGCGGAGACGTTTATACAATCAACGTCGATGGGACTGGTGAATACCAACTCACCACTGGGGGCAATGAGGACTGGGAGCCAGCCTGGTCTCCTGATGGAGAACATATTGCCTTCAGTAGAGACGGAGCCCTCTGGGCAATGGAAGAAGACGGCAGTGATCAACACCAAGTGCTTACTGGTACTGCTGGCTCCCCAACCTGGTCTCCTGATGGCAGTCAGTTGGCCTTATCGGGTCAAGGTGACATCTATAAGGTAGATTCCGATGGAGCCAATCTTACCCAGCTTACGGATGAGATCGAAGACAAGCAGCCTGACTGGGGTATGCTCTTGAGATAGCCTGCAAGTGATCGAGATACAAAAGCCAGCTGGAGCTTGCGCTCCGGCTGGTTTTTTTTCGACTGGTATTGTTACTGGATGAAATACAGCAGTCCATCGTTGAAGTGTAGCGCAGCGAGCTCCGCGGGAGGAGGAGGGATAGGCGGACCTTCGATGACCACCGGCAGGATGGCTTCGAGCCCCTTGTGATCCAGCGCGTAGTGCCATTCGCGTCCAACCCAGTCGGAGTGACTGGCTGCCGTAGACCAGAACAGCAGGAACACATCAGCCTCGTCTATATGATGGTAGAGGGACTTCTCCCATAACTCTCCCGGCTGCAGGTCGAGTATGTCCTGGAAGAATCCGATTCCGGCAGTTTTTAGCATCTGGACGCGCTTAAGCACTTCCGGCCGGTCCTGCGAGGCATAAGATACGAAGGCTTTGGAGAAGCGTTTGGCTTCGCCGGCTGGCGCCAGGGGTATCTGCGATTTAACTGGCGCGCCCTCAGCCACCCTCAGGCCGAAGGAGATGCGCCCGATGGGCACGGAGTTTTGGCTAACCGTAAGGGTGCCCACCGCAAGACCTGGCTCATCGCCCATAGTGACTGTGAAGCTGGCGTAGCAGGGACGCCCCTCCCAGACAACCTCATATGGGGGGGAGGTGGCTTCCAAAGCTCCCTCGAAGGAGAGACTCAGCGTGACCTTGTCGCCGACGACAAGGCGAGTTCCCAGCGAGGTCCAGCCGCGCTTCGCGGCTGTTTCGTCAAACTGGAGCGCCTGCCGCTCTGCCTCTTCGGCCTGCTCGGGCCTGTACAGCCAGGCCTGGACGAAGGTCGCCTCCCTTGGCCGCGTGGGCTCCTTCGGCGCGAACACGGAGCAGTCAACGGGCTCACCGTGGGCGTCTAACTCGGGAGATCCTCGGTTTATGCCTTCGGTGTTCCACGGCGTTCCGGGCACCGGTCAGGTCGGGCAGTGGCTCTACATAGTCTGCCGTTACACCTGGCCCCGGCTCCTCATCTATTAGCAGCAGAGGATCTTCGTCATAGTAGATCTCTTCCGAAGGTCCCAGCACCCAGTCTGTAACCCGGCCAAGCCAGGAACGCTTGGGGGGGTTGGGTTCCGCCTCGTCGGCGAAGGCGGTGTCGAAGGTGTCGTCCAGGATTTCAGTGACCTGAGGGTCCGGTCCGAGGTTAAGGACGGGTCGGCAGCGTGCTCGGTGTCCCTGACAAGTGCTTGGCTTCCTCGAGCCGCTTGTGGAGATCGAGCCCCAAGCTGGGCAGAGCTTGCCTCCTGTCAGCTGGGTGATTAAGACGCAGCCGAAGGAACGACGAGCGTTTCGTCTCGGAGACTAGCCGATTGCAGTCCAGGCCTGGCCGTCCAGGGTCCATGTCCGGTCAAGTAGTGAGCTGACCTCGGTCTCACTCAGCACGGAGGAAAGCCCGCATTCGAGCAGTGCGTGGGCAGTGGCGTGAAGGAGTGCCCGCACGAGTTGCTTCGTAGTATCCGAGCAAACCCCTGCGTCCGTGATCTGCAATCGTACGCTCTGAGGGGGCTCTGCAGAGTCTCCCAAAACCGCGATGGTCATGGCCCGGAGAGGTACCCCTGGGCTAAGCCGAAGGTCGGTTCCCACTTGCTGCGCTGCGGAAGACCAGTAGAGGATGATATCGGAGGCCTCAGAGCTGGCACTCGAGTTCGGAGGGGAATCGGAGAAGCCCAGCGAGCATCGCCGTGAGGCCCTCCTGCCGGGAGCGCCTCGAGCAGCCGTCGCATCCTGATAGTCGGTCGCAAAGAGGAGTATAACCACCCTCAGCCCCTCCCCGCCAGAAGATGGGAGGGCCAGCTTTCGCCGGCCCTCCCCCACTTGCTGCTTAGTCCTTCGCCAGTTCTCCGAAGCGGTTGGCAATCGCGAGCGCCGGGTCGAGAGGCACCTCGGCCGGCACGATGTCGGCGGGTATGGAGATGATCGGCAGTGGCTTCAGGGCGTCCGCCTCGAACTGCGGCAGCCACTCGGCCTCGGCCTTGAGCATTTCCCTGGTCATCTCGCGAGCCTCATACAGTGTGCAGACCGCCGAGGTCAGCGGATCCATCGCGACCGCCTGAGCGGCCATCTCGGCGTTGCCGGTGAGCGCGGCTTCCACCGTCAGCCCGTGCACCTGGGCATTGCTCATATTCATCGCGGCGCACTGGGGGGGCAAATCGCCTACTGTCAGCGGATGCAGGCCCATCCTGTCGGCGTACATCGGCACCTCTACACACGAGCCCCACGGCAGATTGGTGATATAGCCATCGTTGCGCACATTGCCGTTGAAGCGGAAAGGCTTGTCCAGGGAGATTGCCTCGATGATATGCGAGCAATACTCCGCGCTGCGAGGCTGTAGTTGCTTGCTTTCGCGGGTAAGTGGGTCCACAGCGGCGAATTTATCCGCGATCATCTTGCTGTACTTGTAATAAGCGCCGCTGGCTCCGCCGAAGTCCGGCATATCACAGTACAGGTCGAGGGCCTTGCGGTTCTTGCGGAACCACGGCACATACTCCGACAGGTGCCCGGTGCTTTCGGTCATAAAGTATCCGAAGTGGCGGAACACCTCGCCGCGCACTTTCTCATTTATGTAGTATTCGGGCAGCTCGAACTTGGCGCGCAGGTCGGGATAGAGGTCGCGCCCCTCGTGGTACAGCTCGAGGAACCAGCCCATATGGTTGGTGCCCGCGCAAAGGAAGTCTATCTCTTCCTTCGGCACCTCGCAGTAGCCCGAAATCAGGTCGAGAGTTGTCTGCACGCCGTGGCAGAGGCCCACGAACTTTAGCCCTTCCACCATCCCGAGCGCATAACAGCACATTGACATCGGGTTGACGTAGTTGAGCATCGTGGCGTCCGGGCACAGCTCGCTCATATCCTGAGCCATATCCATCAGCACCGGGATGCTGCGCAAAGCGCGGAAGATGCCGCCAGGGCCAATCGTGTCGCCGATGCACTGGTCTACGCCATACTTGAGAGGTATCTCGTAGTCCCACTGGAAGGCGTCCACCCCTCCAACCTGGATCATATTGACCACGAAATCGGCCCCCGCCATTGCTTCTCGGCGGTCGAGGGTTGCCTCAATCGTGGCTGGCAGGTTGTTCTCCTTCACCACGTCCTGGGCGAAGGCCTCGATGCGCCGAAGCTTCGGCTCGGTGCGATTCATCAGCACGAGAGTGCTGTCCTCGAGCCCTGGCGTTGCCAGGAGGTCCATCATCAGAGTCTTGGCGAAGACAAGGCTGCCCGCGCCAATCATTGCGATGCGTGCCATATTAGCCTCCCACGTTTTCAGGGCCCAGGTTGCGGAAGATAAACAGCCCTTCCTTCCCTGCGGCCACGATGTCAAGCCGGCCAGTGCCGTCCAGATCCACCACTTCGAAGAAGATGCCAGTGCCAGAGTGCGCGCCAATCTTGCCATAGTCTATGACGCACTTGGTGAAGCTCTCGCCGTTCCACTTGAAGTACCACAGGCCCACGATGTCGGTCTCGCCAGGCTCATGACCGCAGTGCGCGCGGAAGCGGTTGCCAGTCACGAGTTCACATTCGCCGTCGTTGTCGATGTCTACCCACCACATATCATGGTACTGGGAGAACCAGGGGTCTATGGGGTGCTTGGTCCACTTGCGCGAACCATCGGGCTGCGGCTCGTTCTGATACCAGTCAAGCCCGTAGCCATGCGCCTGGCCAACGATCAGCTCGTTGAGGCCATCGCCGTTGATGTCCGTCACGATCATCGGCACGCTGGAGTTGCCTGTGTCGAACTCCGCATGGAAGGTCCAGGGGTCTTTGAGCGGGTCATCGCCAGGCTCCCAGAAGCCATTAGGGCAGATGAGGCAGCCCTTGCCGTTGTTCATTATGTCGCCAAAGCCGAGGCCATGGCCCGAGGGTTGCTCCGACACGACATACTTGCCGAACTCGCCAACGCCCTTGCCCTCGGTGTCCCGGATAAGCTTGTAGAAGACCAACGGGCTGCCGGGGGTATTGGGGACTATCTCAAGCTCGCCATCCCGGTCGACATCCCAGGCGCGGGTGGTCTCGATAGAGCCGCATTTGTCCAAATCGTGCGTTGTCCACTCGACCGGCTGGCCCTGGGGATTCTCGCGCCACTGGACCATCTGGCCCCACCAGCCGCCGGTGACGAAATCGAGATAGCCGTCTCCGTTGATATCCATCGCGATGGTGGAGAAATCGTCGTAATACTCATCCGCGGCCATAACATCGCACAGCTTGTGCTTCGTCCAGTTTGGGCCTTCATACCAGAAGGCGCCACTCACGATATCGAGCTGGCCATCGTTGTTTACGTCGAATACACCGACCGACTCGTACCGCTCATCACTAAGTTTGATCTTCTCCCACTCAATACGTCTCATCAAGTAAAAGCCTCCAGCCAGCAAAGAAAGTCAGCGCCCGCCGGGAGCGCGCCCGCGTCGCAGTTAGGCAGCTATTCTCGCTCCCTGGATGCCTTCCTGCCAAGGCTTGCGGCTTTCTGGGCGCAGGGAGAACCAATTTGCTGTCAAAGTAATGGGCGTCCGTATCAGGAGGGGAGTCTTTGAAATCCGCCTTGTTGCTTTTTATGCTCCTACTGGCTGGCACAAGCGCCTATGCTTTACAACTGGCCTGGTTGATTGATCCTCTGGAAGGTCCGCCGAGAGTTGATTGGCAGCCTTCGATAACCGCCCTTCAAGCAGCAGGCTCGGAAGTCCAAACGCTGGACTATCAGGCCGTGGCTGCAGGGGCCCTGGCCCAGAGGGACTTTGATGCGCTGGTGCTGCCGAACGCCTCCTTGCTTCCCCCTGAGTGCGCGGCGCCACTTGAGGCCTTCCTCAAAGCCGGCGGCGACCTCGTGACCCTGCAGGGCCTTCCTTTTCAGGAGGCGCTGCTGAAGGAGGGCGATGGCTGGATAGCAGCCAACCATGTCTTCCTCGAAGGGCAGTGGTTGCCCAGGGAAGAGGCCCGCAGGAAGGCTTTGGCGGAGGTACGTCCAGTTCACTTGCTGCTCGATTTCGAGACGGAAGACCTCTCCCTCTGGCAACGCAACTCCAACCGGATGGACCAGCCAAGCAGCTTGAGCCTTGTGGAAGTAGAAGAAGGCCAGGCCTTGCGCCTCTCCATCAAGGGCCTGACCGGCTGGGATACTCAGGCCCGCGCGCTGCCCGGGCCCATCGCTGAGGGAGACAATTGTCTCGTCTTCCGGGCTCGCAGTGATGCTCCTCAGACGCCGGCCCTGGTCGTCGAACTGGATGAGGAGGATGGCACGCGCTGGATTGGCAAAGTGGCTCTCACCTCCGATTGGCGCTGGTATGCGCTGGTGGCCGAGGATTTCGCCTGCTGGGGCGGCTCTGGGCGAGACGCCCGAGGCGATCAACTGACCTTCCAGCGCGCAACGCGCCTGTCGCTAGGGCTTGCTTTCGGCATCAGCGTGCAGCCCGAAGGCGACCACGCCTTGCTTGTAGATGACCTTGGCACTGCTCCGGTTGAGCTTTACGAGGCAAAAGTGTCCAGACTGGACTTTGGACTCAAAGACCTTTCAGATGCCCTTCCTCTGCCTTTGACTGGCTTAACAGCGCCAATAACAGCGGACCTTTTGCCTCTTTTGTGGCCCTCCAGCGTCCCTCTTGAAGGCGAAGAGCTGCTGCCCTTTCCGCGTCCCGAGCAAGAGGCCTGGCTGCCTCTGCTCGAAGCCTCTGACTCCCAGGGCAGGCCTCGGTGCCTGGCAGGCGCGCTAGTTCATTTCGCAGGGCCTTATGAAGGCTCCCAGTGGCTTGCTTGGGCGGTGACAGAGCCCGCCTACTATCAGTCGGAAGAGTTCCGCCAGGGCCTTCCCCAGGCCCTGACCTGGCTTGCCTCGGAAGCGACCTTGCAAAAGGCTGAGGCAAAGGCCCAAGAAGAGCTTGCAGACCGCCAGACTGTAGGAGGCTGCAATTTCCTCATCGGCACGCAGAACTTCGGCCCGCGCTATCACTTCACCGAAGACAGCCTGCTGGTCGAATCCGCTCTCGAGATGACCGCTTTGGGCGCCACCAGCTTCAAGGGAGAACTCAGCCGGCGCGTCTTCGCGACCAATACGCGCGAGCAACCGGTCTACGACCTGGTCGCTTCGCCCGCTGTCACGACGCTGGTCGAGCTTGCTCAGCAGCCCGATTACAGGCGCCTCTTCGCTCTGCCAATCCGTCAGTATGTCTTTTGGACTTATCCTCTCGGCGGCGCAAGCTACGTGCCGGACGAGGACGACTCGCCTCATTACGGCTTCTGCAAGCCGATGACGGCGCGCCAGCGTGAAAACGAATACCGCGAGTTCTATGACCTGACCGCCTGGCTGCTTGCGACCTACTCAGGCACAGGCAAGCAGTTCTTCCTGGGCAACTGGGAGGGCGATGGGATGCTCGCTATCGCCTCGGCTGGATGGGGTACCAACCCCTCTGAGGAAGCCGTGCAGGCGATGATCGACCGGCTGCGAGTGCGCCAGCAAGCCGTGAGCGAGGCCAGAGCCGCAACGCCCCATCACGAGGTTGAGGTCTACCACTACCTCGAGTGCAACAACGTGACGCGCCCGATGCGCGGCGAGGCGATGCGCACGGTCGTTGCCGATGTGCTGCCCTTCGTGGACGTGGACTATGTGTCTTATTCCAGCTACGAGGCGACCGTAAAAGTCGGTACGACCGAGCTTGCCTCCGACTACCAGCGTCATCTGGATTTCATCCTCACCAAAGCGCCGGCGGCGGTCTCAGAGGAGAAGCGCCTTCTCATCGGTGAGTTCGGCTGGCCGGCCTCGACCGCTACGCCCCTGCAGCAGAAGGAACGCACTCGCCAGGTGTTGCTCGCCGCACTAAGATGGGGCAGCCCGCTCGCCCTTTACTGGCAGCTCTACGACAACGAGGGCACTGGTTACTGGATGATCGACGACCAGGGCGTGCGCCAGCCCGTGCATACTCTCTATCAGCGCTGCTTTGAAGGCGCGCGGCGCTGGGCAGTGGATTTCCAGGCGGAAGAAGGCCGACTTCCAACTACTGAAGAACTGCGACCTGTGGTCACCAAGTTGCTAGAAGAAGCACCCTAAGGAGGCTCTCTTGAGAAAACTCGCTTGCCTGGTATTGTTGTTGCTGGCGCTGCTGCAGGCGTTTGCTTGCGCAGCAGAGGTGACCCTTTCCGACAACGGTAATGCAACCTTCCAATGGGAGGGCTGGCGGAGTGCAACGCGAGAGATAACGCTGGAGGCCACCCTCCCTGGGATGCCTTTGATTGATCCGCCCGAATCGCACCCCTTGCCTGGCGGCGGCCTCGAACGCATCGCTCGGTATGGCGAGGAGAAGCAAGGCGCGCTCGTAACTGAACGCCTGCTGCCTTCCGCGAGCGGCCTTGATTGGGAAGTCACCTTCGAGCCGCAGGGCATCACCTGGAGCGGCCCCATGGCCCTGACCCTCCGAGCGCCGTCCGAAGGCCTTTCCCCAGTGGTGGACAGCCTGGGGCACGCCTGACCTCGCGCTCGAGAACCAGTGGCAGGACCCGCTGGCCACACGACCGAGGGAGGACCGGACCCTCATCTACGGCGGCGCCAGCGTTGTCAGTAGCGATGCCTTCAGCCTGCCTTTCGTCTGTCTCCTCGCGCCCTCGGAAGGTCTTGGGCTCTCCCTCTTGCAAGCGCCCTCTGACCTCTTGCGCGATATGAAACTCGTCTCGACGGCCGAAACCGTCACTTTCGTCCACGAGCGTCATCGGCTGGAGCAAGGCAAACCCCTTACTTTCCACCTGCGCCTCATCGCTCACGAGGCCGACTGGCGCGCCGGCGCCCGCGAGCTTGTTACGCGCTACCCAGAGTACTTCGAGCCTGAGGCGCAGGATGTGGACGACCTGGTGGGGCTTGGCGCCTATTCCAGCGAGGAAGGCCCGCTCGAAGCCTACAAGCTGCACCTGATGGGCTTCCGCACCAACTGGAAAGCCTCTTTCGACTTCCCCTATATGGGGATGTTTCTGCCGCCACTGCCACCAGATGAGCAATGGGATTCTTTCAACCATCGCCGCCCTTCGATCGCCTCGATGGAAGCCTATAGTAAAGCGATGCGGACGCAAGGCTTCCGCGTGCTCAACTACTTCAACGTGAACGAGTTCGGCACTGGCATCAAGTGGCCGCCGCCGGCCTCCGAGACCCCTCCGGACGCCCTTTGGAGCGACGCCAACGCCTTCCTCTACGGCCCCTTGAACGAGGCCTGGCTGCGCGATGCGGAAGGCAAGCCTGTCTTCTCCTGGGAGTGGTCGGTCGGAATGGATCCAGGCGAGCCAGCCTATCAGGCCTTCCTGCTAGAGCAAGCCAGGCGCCATCTGCGTTATCTGCCCTCCTCTTCAGGCTTCTGCATCGACAGGCTGGACTGGACGCGCTGGTACAACAAGCGCGGCGATGATGGCGCAAGCTGGGTAGAGGGCGTCCCCGCGCGGTCGCTCATCGCCTCCTGGCACGAGGTCATCGGCAAGCTGGCGCCGCTTGTGCATGCCAAGGGCAAGGCAATCTTCGTGAATCCCCTCAACCGCCGCGTTGACCTGATGAACCACGTAGATGGCTTTTACGATGAGATCGCCGACAGGCCCGAATGCCTGAACTCGGATGCCTTCCTGGGTCTCCTTAAGCCCTCTATTGCCTGGGTCGGCAACGCTTCGGTACTCGGTCCCAAGCCCGAGATCGGCTTGCAGCCTTTCCTTTATATGGGAGTCCAGCCGACCGCCCCTGTGCCTGGCAACGACCATACCATCCGCCCGGATGCAGAGACCGAGCCCTTTTATCTCACTTACGGACCGCTCTTCCGAGAGCTGCGCGGCCGTCACTGGGTGCTCTCCCCTCTGGTTGTAGAAGCCGAGAACGGCGTTTTGGCCAACGTTTTCGAGGTGCCAGGCGGCTATGTCGTGCCTCTCGTGCTGGGCGGAGAGGCGAAGACGGCCACCGTCCACCTGCGTCGGCTCGATTTTCCCTGCCCTTTGGAAGCCCTGCGGGTAGATGCCCTGCTCCCAGGCCAGACGGCTCAGCCGGTCCAGATGAAGCGCAATGGCGCAGGGCTTACTCTCGAAACCCCTCTTGGGGCGGGCTGTGCTCTTATACGCCTCTCCTGGCTCTGGGTCGACGACGCCGGGCCGGCCTTCACGAGGTCGCAGGCTGTGACTCTCCACTGCGCCCTGCCTGGCGCCGATATTCGTTACACCACCGACGGCAGCCAACCGAAGCCAGACTCGCCTGTCTACACCAGGCCTGTCGTGCTTAAGCAGACAACCGACCTACGCTTCGCGGCCTTCGTGGCGGGCAAGCAAGTTGGGCGAACGCTGCTGCGTTCCTACACGCGCTCTGAGCCGCCTGCTCCCATCACCCCAGTGCGCGAGTGCACTTTCGAGGACACCCTCACCGTGGAGCTGGAACGACCTGACTATTTCGCTGGCGGTGTGCTGCGCTACACCCTCGACGGCAGCGAAGTAACTGCTACCTCGCCCGAATGGAGCAATCCAGTCACTCTCACCGACACCACCACTTTGCGCGCGCGGCTCTTCCTGGACGGGGAGGCGAGTCAGGAGCTACTAGCGACCTACTCCAAGTGGCCGCCGGTGCCACCAGTTGCTGACATATTCTGTTCTGACTTGCCCTGGGTCAGCGCGACGACAGCCTGGGGTGGCTTCGTCAGGCGCGATCTGTCGACCCAGGATCAACCCCTTACCCTCCACGGGCAGGTGTTCGAGAAGGGACTGGGCGGTTCGGCAAGCTCGGAGATACTCTACGACCTTCAGCCCGAGTGGAAACGCTTCGTTGCGACCGTCGGAGTGGACGATGAGATGAACGACTGGGACCTGCAGAGCATCCAGTTCAGCGTCTGGGTGGACGGGGAGAAGCTCGCCGAGAGCCCAATCCTTCGCCGGGGTGACCTGTGGCGCTTCAACGTGGTACTGCCTGAGGGAGGCAAGCGGTTGCGTCTGTTCGCCTGGGATACCGGCGATTCCATCAACTGCGACCACGCCGACTGGGGCGGGGCAGGCTTCCTGTTAAGCGATTAGGAAGTAGATATCCGCAAAGCAAAGACGCCGGCGAGTTGCCGGCGTCTTTTGGTAGTATCCGTTACTGAAGGTCCGGTTAGATAGGCACGTCCGAGAGCAAAGTGATGCAGTCGACAGGCACTGCCGGATCGCTGCCAGCGACTACACCTGTCACCGCGGTATCTGCGCCAGTGACGACCGTGAAGGCGTCGGCAAAGTCCAGGCTGGTCACATTATCGAAATCGAGATAGCCCTCCGCGGTAACTTTCAGCCAGTAGTCGCCAGGCGGCACGATAGCGCGGAAGGAGCCATCTTCCTGGTTCAAGCTGCCAGTGGCGATGGGGTTGGTGCCGCTAGCGGGATACACGGAGACCTGGGCGGTTGGCCAGGCTTCAGCAGGCAGGACGCAACCGGTCAGCGCGCCATAGGTTTCCAGATAATCGGAGGTACAGGACAGGCGGATGCCACTCGGCTTGATGTTGTATTCACCCGAGGCGCCGCGCTCGACGATAGCCCAATCGGGGTCGAAGTCTATGACCAGAGAGGTCATCTCGCCATCTACCACGACGAAAGGCCCAATCAGCTTCATCCCGGCGTTCTGGGCGCTGGGAGTAGTTAGTGGCCAATGGGTGGCGTCGCCTTCTTCGACGATGTAGTTGACAGGGTCCTGGCCCTCCACATTGGGAGCGAGCACCAGGTGAAGCTGGCAGTATTCGCCTGCGGGGATGGTCGCTTCGCCCAGCACTTCCTGCTGGAAGGCAAGGTCCATTACATCAACCTGCCGAGGCGTGGCAAAGGAGACGATGAGGGGCAGGCCTGTGTTTTCTTGCTGGTCTGCCAACTCGTGGGGTACGGCGTAGATTGCAGATATTGCAATAACAATTGATTCATAATCGGCGGTGGGGGCATCAGTGATGGAGACGCGGACGTTGTCAGTGCTCGTTCCGCCGCCTCCACAACCTGACACCAAGGCGAGGATGACCACCAAAGCAGTCATCAGTAAAAGAACCGTAAGCTTGCGGCTAGCCATTACGAACCTCCCAGTAAAACGTGAATTGAAACAGTTGTACCCTCGGACTCTCATTCTAAACCAATTATAAAAGCAGTCGACGGATTATTGACAATACAGACTTGTAAATTTTTGTAACACGAATTACAAATATTGGAGCAAGCCTTACCACAACCTCCCCGGTTGCCCGTCTTGGCGGCGAGTGATATTCTCTGATGTTCACTACACATCAAACAAGACGCAAGCTGAAGTCCTACGAGGAGTTTCCAATGGAACTGCTTTCCGGCAATGAGGCCTTCGCCCGAGGCGCCTTCGAGGCGGGAGTCCGCCTGGCCTCTGGCTATCCTGGCACCCCCTCGACCGAGATCCTCGAGAATCTTGTCAAGCATAAAGATGAGGTTTATTGCGAATGGGCGCCCAATGAGAAAGTCGCCTTCGAGGTCGCCGCGGGTGCCTGCCTGACTGGGGCGCGCGCAATCTGCACGATGAAGCATGTCGGCCTCAATGTGGCTGCCGATCCGCTGATGACGCTTGCCTACACGGGCACGGTGGGCGGCTTTGTTGCCCTGGTAGCGGACGATCCAGGGATGCATTCTTCCCAAAATGAACAGGACACCCGCCAATATGCCCGTTTTGCCAAAGTACCACTCCTGGAGCCTTCCGACTCGCAGGAGGCACTCGATTTTGTAAAGCTGGGGCTGGAGCTATCCGAGGAGTTCTCCACGCCTGTAATCGTGCGCAGCTCAACGAGAGTAAGCCATTCTCGCAGCCTGGTCGAGACCGGCGAACGCCTCGTGCCCGAGCGTCCCGTTGGCTTCGTGAAAGACCCGCCCAGTTTCGTGCCCATCCCGATGTGGGCGCGCGAGATGCGCATAAGGCTCGAAAGCCGGCTCGCTGCGCTTGAAGAAGCGGCCTGCAATTCGCCCCTTAATCGAATCGAGTGGGCAGGCAAGCGGCTTGGGGTCATCGCCTCGGGTATCGCATATCAGTATGCGAAGGAGGCCTTCCCCAAAGCTTCTTTCCTCAAGCTGGGCTGGTGCTGGCCCTTCCCCGACAGGTTGTTATTCGATTTCGCAAGTCAGGTAGAGGAAGTGCTGGTCGTCGAAGAGCTGGATGACTTCCTGGAAGAGCATCTGCGTTCGCTCGGAATCGCCTGTCACGGGAGGGATGTCATCTCGGGCATCGGAGAACTCTCTACCGAGCGCCTGCTGGAGGCCCGCGCAAAGCTCGAAGGCGGGCAGTTCAGTCTGCCGGCCCCAGTCGCCGAGGCGGCTGACCTGCCGGCGCGCCCGCCGGTGCTGTGTCCCGGCTGCCCGCATCGGCCGGTCTTCCACGCGCTGGGCAAGCACGAGGTGGTCGTCACCGGTGACATCGGTTGCTACACTTTGGGCGTGCTGCCCCCTCTTTCGCGCCTGGACACCACCTTGTGCATGGGCGCGGGCATCTCGATGGCCCACGGGATGGACAAAGCAGGCGAGCCGAAGCCCGTCGTGGGCATCGTCGGCGACTCTACCTTCTTCCATTCGGGCATCACAGGCCTGCTGGACATCGGCTACAACCGCGGCAAGTGTACTATCTTCGTGCTGGATAACCGCACCACCGCAATGACCGGCCATCAGGAGCATCCTGGCACCGGCCTGACGTTGATGGGAGAGGCGACCAGCACCGCTTCTATCGCGGAGTTCGGGCGCGCCTGCGGCATCAAGCGCGTCATCACCGTAAATCCTTACAACTTGAAACACCTTACCGAGGTAGTCGCTGAAGAGCTGGCCGCGGATGAGGCAAGTCTTATCATTACCGAGGGCGCCTGTCCCCTGCGAGAACGCAAGCGCGTGGGCATCCAGCGCTTTATTGACGCCGAGGCCTGCAAGAAATGTGGCGCCTGCCTGCGCATCGGCTGCCCGGCCATCGAATCTACCGAGGCAGGCGGGGTGCCTTCCATCAACCTGCTGCTTTGCAGCGGATGCGGGCTGTGCGCGCAAGTCTGCAAGTTCGACGCAATCAAGCTGGCAGGTGAACCAGTAGAATGAATACGACCAGCGTAGTGCTCGCCGGGGTCGGCGGGCAAGGCATCTTGCTCGCCAGTGAACTCGTGGCCAAAGCCGCGATGCTCTCGGGCTTCGACGTGAAAACTAACGAAGTACACGGGATGGCCCAGCGAGGGGGGTCGGTGCTCGCGCAGATACGCTTTGGCGAGAAGGTCCACAGCCCCCTCGTGGCCCTCGGTCAGGCCGATGTATTCGGCGCGCTCGAGGCCATTGAGGGCCTGCGCTATGCCAACTATCTCAAAAAAGGCGGCCTTGCCGTCTGCAGCACTCAGCGTATCATCCCGGTCACCGTCTCCTCCCGGTCGGCCGTTTATCCTGACGATGTTGAAACCCGCCTGGCCGCCGTCTTCCCTCGACTGGTGCTCGTGGACGCCGCCGACTTTGCGCTCAAGCTGGGGGATCTGCGCGTCGCCAATCTGGCGGTTATGGGTGCTCTTTCTCAAGGCCTCGACCTTCCCCAGGAGGCCTGGCAGGAAGCCATCCGAAGCAGCCTCAAAGAAAGCTTCCTTGAGATGAACCTCAAAGCCTTCGAACTCGGCAGGCAGGCGGCGAAAGGCTGAAAGGCACAGGGGGATGTTCCCCCTGTACCCCCCGATTCGCTTCGCGCCGCAGGCCCAGTTTGGGGGTGCAGGGGCAACTCGTGAGCTTTGCTCACGCCGCCCCTGCGCTTTTCGGTCCTTATCTCTCTTCAAGCCACTCGTGGTAAGGTCTGGTTGTGCCATCGAGCAATACGAAAGGCATATAGCCTTCCCACGGGCGGGTGGCGTTGCAGTCGGTGCGTTCTCTGGAGCCTGTCACGAACCGCCCACTTACCATCTGCCACGCCTGCCAGCCGATGCCAAAGCGCTCGAGCGTCTCGATAGAATCCTTCGCCAGCAGTCCGCGCTCATAGTCGTCCAGCGAGCCGACGCAACATTCGGTCGCGATGAGGGGTTTGCCGTATTCCGCAGCGATGGCAAGGTGGGCTTCACACTGGACTGTCATCTCACCGAGTTTGCGCGTATAGGGATGGAAGCTGATGACATCTACCAGCGGCGCATAGAGGCGCACGTTATCCGTGAACATCGTCCCGATGGTGATTGGCTGGGTCGCGCGCTGACGTAGCTGGTTACTGGCCCAGGCGAGCCAGGCGAACTCCTTCAGATTGACGTCCACAGCCTCCCAGGGGGCCTGCGGCTCGTTGCACAGGTCCCAGCAGAGGATACGTTCGTCTTTACCAAAGCGGTCTGCCAGTGCTTCCACATAGGGGCGGAAGGCCCGGAAGCCGTAATCGGCCCGCAGCAGCACTTCGTTCGGCACTCCACCCGCCGGGTAGAGCTGGTCGGTCCAGCGATTGAAGAGGACGGGCATCGCCTTGAGGCCGTTTGCGTCCAGAATGCAGAGGGCTCGGTCCAGCGCGTCCAGCTTCGCGTCCCCCACTGCAAGGAAGGCGCTCCAGTCGAGCCAGAGCCGGAGGCAGTTGCTCCCAAAGCGCAGCGCCCAGGGCACCTCCCGCTCCCACACCTCGGGCTGGAAGTGGGTCCAGGTATATTGCAGATGAGCACTGTAGCTGGGCATATAGTTGAAACCGCAGAGCTTGCTCCAGTCGTGGTCCATCTCATCGCCTCCCAGAGGCTTCGATTCGCCCTCACAGGCCTTTCTCCCTGCAGGAAGAGAGGCAGCTAGTGCGAATACCCTCCGCGAATCTGTTCCAATTGGAGGCACTTATGCTTAAAGGTATCTCGCCGCTTATCAGTCCCGAGCTGCTGGAGGTGCTGGCGCGGATGGGTCACGGCGATTCAATCGTGCTGGCCGATGCGCACTTCCCTGGGGAGTCCGTCTGCAAGCGCGTCGTCCGCGCCGATGGCCTGCGCATACCCGACTTGCTGGACGCCATCCTGCCCCTGTTCGAGCTGGACAGTTATGTCGAGGCGCCGCTCGTGATGATGGCCCCGGTGCCCGGCGATTCCCTCGATCCGACGGTGGAAGCCTCCTACCGGGCCGCGGTGGACCGCCATGCGCCCGCTACCGCGCCGATTGCGCGTATCGAGCGGTTCGAGTTCTACGAACGCGCCAAGGCGGCTTTCGCTGTCGTGATGACGGGCGAACTGGCCAAGTACGGCAACATCCTGCTAATCAAGGGAGTCACCCCTGTCGAGTGACCTGAAGGAGGAAGTCCAATGCTCAACCTGTCCCCTTGCGTGGAGATGTTTTGGCACGACCTGCCCTATGAGGAGCGCGCCCGTAAAGCCGCCCAACTGGGATTCAAAGCTTTTGAGTTCTGGGGTTATGGCAACAAAGACTTCGAGGCCCTGAAGCGCGTGATGGGCGAGACGGGCATCAAGCTCGCGGCTTGCGGACTGACTGGCCCTGCGACCTCCATCCTGCTGCCGGAGGGCGTTGCCGGCTTCATCCAGGCTGTGAAGGACTGCATCTCCGTCTCTGAGTCACTCGGGGTGACGACTTTCATCGTGACGACAGGCAACGAACTGGAAGGGGTCCCGCGGGAGCTTCAGCGCGCGGCCCTGGTCGGTTGCCTCGAAGCGGGCGCGCCCGTGGCCGAGGATGCGGGCCTGACGCTGGTGCTGGAGCCGCTCAACCTGCTCGTAGACCACGCCGGCTATTATCTTGCTTCCAGCTACGAGGGGTTCGAGATAATTGGTGAGGTGGGCAGCCCGGCCGTGAAGCTGCTTTATGACATCTACCACCAGCAGATAACGGAAGGGAATCTGGTGCCGCACTTCCTGGCCGAGATCGACAAGGTGGGCCATTTCCACTCGGCCAACCACCCGGGGCGCTTCGAGCTTTCCAACGGTGAGATCAACTACCCCTATGTGCTCGGGGCAATCAGAGACAGCTCCTATACCGGCTATGTGGGAATGGAATACCGCGTGAGCGACCCCGCCCGCGCGGACGAACTTGTCGCCGAGGCGCTGAGCCTGGCGTAAGGCAACTAACGGGGTGCAGGGGCAAATTGCCCCTGCGGTTTTCGGCTCTGATTCCAGGGCTTGAGGAAAGGCGCGAGGTTGGTGTTTCGGTGGCTTCGTCTCGAAACCGGCCATGGCCTCTCGGCACGTCGTAGGGGCGGGTCTGAGACCCGCCCTGTCTTTACGTTTGTTTATCAGCAATTGGCTGGTTTCGGCCCTGAAGAGACCGAAACACCAGCCGCGAGAACCTCGCCGATGCTCGATTCACTCGGTAAAAGTGCGGGGCGCAGGGGTATTACCCCTGCACCCCGTATTGGGAAGAGGTTGGTGTTTCGGTGGCTTCGTCTCGAAACCGGCCATGGCCTCTCGGCACTTCGTAGGGGCGGGTCTGAGACCCGCCCTGTCTTTACGTTTGTTTATCAGCAATTGGCTGGTTTCGGCCCTGAAGAGACCGAAACACCAGCCAGGAGAACTCGCAGATGCTCGATTCACTCGGTAAAAATGCGGGGTGCAGGGGACGCGCCCTTGCACCCCGTCTGGGTCAGACTCCACTTATTGTTTAGGTTAGTTCCACGGCCAGGGCAAGTCGCGGTCGTCATCATCATCGTCGTCCCGGTCGTCCCAGGGCCAGTCGTCATCATCGCTGTCATCGTAGCTGCGAGGCGTATAGTTTGGCAGTGTGCGAGCCTCGACGAACTTCAGGGTACGGGCATCGAACTGATAAACCGCGCCGCCCCGGATGAGATAGAGATAACGCTCATTGGAAGTTGCGATGACGTTGCCGCTGTTCCAGGCAGGCCCGCCATAGGGATTGTTCCCCTTGCCCTGAGTGAGCACCAGGGGCGCCTGGTCGCTTGTCACCGAAGCCAGCATCGCCATTCCTTGCAGGTCGGCTTTGGCTGAGTGCGAGGCCTGATACTTGCCTCCATACCAGGCTCCGACAGCCACGAAAAGCAACACTACAGCAAATATCAAAAGAGTCTTCTTTTGCATCTTGCTCCACCTCTTTATGCGGTAACCCCGTTGCCTGGCTTTTACGCAAACACAGGGTCGGCCGCTTGGCTCTGTTGATCTAGGATACCCAGTTTGGGGAAGGTAATATCAGGTTGATGATATGCCAGTTTCCGGTTTCGGGAGCAGAGACTCCCGAAACACGCGGAGAGTGAGGTCTATTCGCTCTTGATGGCGCAGAAGGGTGCAAGGGTGGAACCCTTGCACCATCGAAGGGAGGGGCGCAGCAAGCTCCCGAAACACGCGGAGAGGCAATCCTGGCTGGTGTTTCGGCGGCTTCAGCCCCGAAACCAGCCAAGGCTCTGTGTGAGGAGGCTGGGCGGGTCTGAGATTCGCTCCCTTACCCAAGCTCCGAGGCCGCGCACCGCTCGAGCAGCGGGTGAGAGAGGCTCTCCATCCAGTCCAGCAACTCCTGGCGCAGTTTTTTCGCCTGAGGCAGATGACGCGCGCGGTCTGGATTTGTCCCTAGCAGGTTGTTTACCTCATGCGGATCGGCCTCGAGGTCGAAAAGCAGGTCTGGCGCCTTGTCATGGGGGTACCAGACATACTTCCACTCGTGGGAGGCGATCAGGCTCCAGCGCGCCGGCTCTGCCCAGCCCAGCTCGGAGAAGGTATACTCCGTGCGCCCGTCGCGTCGGCCCTCGATCAGTGGTCGCAGGCTCTGGCCGTCCATCTCCCCCGCCGCAATCCCCAGATAATCCATCACCGTTGCGGGGATATCCACCGTGTTCACAGGCTGATCTATGACTGTCCCGGCGGGGATGACGCCCGGCAGCCGCATTAGCAGCGGCACGCGGACGGATTCCTGATACGGGACGAACTTCTGCGTCAGCCCGTGGTCGCCGAGTTGCTCGCCGTGGTCCGCGCAGAAGACGACCAGCGTCCTGTCGGCGATGCCAAGGTCATCCAGCGCGCGCAGGATGCGCCCAACCTGGAAATCCACCTCGGCAATCAGCTCGAAATACCGCGCGCGGAAGAGCTTCATATTGCGCAGCTCTACCTCGTCGAGTTGCCAGTTGTTTTGAACATAAAGCGTATTGGCCCGGTCGTGGTGCATCGTTGCAGGCAGGTCCATTGCATCCGGAGAGATACTTCCCGCGAACTGCTCGGGCACGTACCAGGGATGATGCGGCGAGAGGAAGGCCGCTGTAATCGAGAAAGGCTCTCCCGCAGAGCGCCTGATGGCCTCGACGGCTGTCTCCCCCGTCCAGCCAGTGAAGGTATGGCGAGTCGGCAACGAGTAGACGCCATACTGGCAGTTGAACTGGGCATGCGGAGTATCCTTGAGTTCCTCCTGGGTCAGGTCCATCGTGTAGGGGCGGCCGGAGATGATACTTTTACCTTCTCCGGAACCAGGCGGACGGGCAGGCCCGAGGATATGGTCCAGGTGGCGCTGATAAGGCGCAGCAAACTTTTCGGAGACCTCGTTCGCGTAGCAATCGGTCAGGCTGAGATGACCGTGCCAGCGCCCGTGATACTCGGTATGGTAGCCCTGACGAGCCAGTTGCTGGTCATAGCTGCCAGCGCGGAAGTCGCAGTCTGCAGCATCGATTTTCGTGTTTATGGTGCAACCGCTGGTGTGGACCGTCTGACCCGAATGGAAGCAACTGCGGGCGGGGACGCATTCTGGCTGCGGCGTGAAGGCATAGGAGAAGCGCACTCCCTCGCGCGCGAGGCGGTCAAGGTTCGGCGTGTGGACATAGGGACTGCCCGCGCAGCTCAGCGCGTCGGCGCGCTGCTGGTCGGTGTTGATGAAGAGGACGTTCAAGCGGCCCAGCTCCTTCTTTCGACAGACCCTGCTGCCGAAGCGAGCGCATCCGGCAGGATGGTCATCCCGAGGGCAAGCCCTCCAAGCCCCGCCAGCCCTCGCGTTAGGAGTTCTTTCCGAGTGATGTCACGCCCTGCACCTGTTGCAGCCCTCATCGCTGCACCTCCCTTGTTCGGAGAAGACTTCGGCACAGGATGCGCATCTCCCCCCTCGGCTGCTGTTTTGGGAGATGTATCGGGAACTTGTTCCCGATACATGCGGCTTAGGCTGATCCAGCAGAAAGCTGGGCGGGTCTCAGACCCGCCCCTGCATAAAGCGAAAGACCAACCCCTCGGCTGGTGTTTCGGGTTCCTGACCGAAGGTCAGGCATCTGCTCACGAAACCAGCCAAGTATATCAGATAAAAGCTGGGCGGGTCTCAGACCCGCCCCTACTCTCGATGGTGCAGGGATCTTATCCCTGCACCTCGTTAACTGTTCGACTTGGGTGCAAGGGTAGAACCCTTGCACCATCGAGGCTAGTTACCGAGCGTACAAGCGAAAAGCGCTGGGGCAGGGGCAAGACCTACCCCCGGCTGGTGTTTCGGGTTCCTGACCGAAGGTCAGGCCTCTGCTCACGAAACCAGCCAAGGATCTCTGAAAAAGCTGGGCGGGTCTCAGATCCGCCCCTACTCTCGATGGTGCAGGGATCTGTATCCCTGCACCTCGTTAACTGTTCGACTTGGGTGCAAGGGTAGAACCCTTGCACCATCGAGGCTAGTTACCGAGCGTAGAAGCGAAAAGCGCTGGGGCAGGGGCAAGACTTACTCCCGGCTGGTGTTTCGGCGGCTTCAGAACCAAAATCAGCCTTTGAAAAAATCTTTTGTAAATTCTCAGCAACCAATCCGCCAATTTTGGCTTTCTGGCACGCTTCTTGTGTAGATATAAGCCCCGGGTGGGAGGGGGTTTGGGATGGGATTTTGAGAGGTTTTCGTCCAGATTTGGCAACGCTTTCGATACAAGCTGTTAGCGAGATCGCTAGCGGCCCCGAAGATTTCTCATCTGGTGCTAGTCAGAACGCCTTCGATACAAGCTGGTAGCGAGCTGCTAACGGTTCTACCAGGGGACAAAGAAAAACTCCAGAAGCGATGTAAGCGAAATCCTCGAGTCGTCACTGCAGCTCCGTTTGGCGCCACTTGAGCCACCCCAGGCAGGAATCTCCCTCCTTTGCGCCAACAATTCTAGGCTTAAAAAGGCAGAAAGCGGCGCTCCAGAACCGCTCTATAAAGGTGGAGAGGCAGATGAACAGGTTCCTCAAAACGATAAAGACCCTTTGGATGCTTTCGATGCTTCTGGTTGGGCTTGCAGGATTGACCTGCTATGTGATGGCCGCTGAGCTACTCCCCTATCAGGATCCCTCCCAGCCTGAGGCCAGGCGCGTAGCTGACCTGCTGGGCAGGATGACGCTTGAGGAGAAGTTCAGCCAGATGGGTCATAGCGCACCAGCTATCGACCGGCTGGGTATCGCCGCTCACAACTGGTGGAGCGAAGGCCTCCACGGGGTGCTGACGGGCGGTATCACGGTCTTCCCGCAGGCAATCGGGATGGCCAGCACCTGGAATCCAGAGCTCATCCACGAGGTCGCGACCGCCATCTCGGATGAGGCGCGAGTGAAGCATATGCAGGGCGCTGTCGGCCTGACCTTCTGGAGTCCAGTCATCAATATCGGGCGAGACCCGCGCTGGGGGCGCACTGAGGAAGGCTACGGCGAGGATGTCTATCTGACTTCGCGGATCGCCGTCGCCTTCGTAAAAGGCTTCCAGGGAGACGATCCGCGTTATCTCAAGCTGGTCTCCACTCCCAAGCATTTTGCCGCCAATAATGAGGAATACAGGCGCGCTAATGGTTCTTCGACCGTGGATGAGCGCTCGCTTAGAGAGTATTACTTCCCAGCTTTCAAGACCTGTATTACTGAAGCGGGCGCCCAGTCGGTTATGTCAGCTTACAATGGCCTGAATGGCGTCCCTTGCACAGGCAACGAGTGGCTGCTTACCGAGGTGCTGCGCAAGGAATGGGGCTTCGATGGGTATGTGGTGTCGGACTGCGATGCCGTAGGGCTTATCCGCGATGGCCATCATTATGTGGCCACCCACGCAGAAGCCGCGGCGATGGCCCTTAAGGCAGGCTGCGACCTTAACTGCGGATCGACTTATCAGACCTCCCTCCACGAGGCGCTAGCTCAGGGGTTGATAACGGAAGCCGACCTCGATCGCGCGCTTGGGCGTCTGATGGCAGCCCGATTCAGGCTTGGGATGTTCGATCCGCCCGAACTGGTCCCCTATACGCGTATCTCGCCGGACGTCGTTGGCTCAAAACAGCATGTAGAACTGGCCCGAGAGACGGCGCGACAGTCCATCGTGCTGCTTAAGAACGACCCGCTACCTGCTACCGGCAAGCCCTTGCTTCCCCTCGACCCGAAAAAGCTCAAATCGGTGGCGGTGCTCGGGCCTAACGCAGCGGTATGCCGGTTCGGGGGTTACAGCGGCAGTCCGCTCAATCCCCCTGTCTCCCCACTTGATGGCATCAAGGCCGCCGCTGAGGGCAAGTTCGCTGTGAATTACGTCTCCTACTCGCTGGAGGAGGTCATCCCCACCGAGTATCTGCGTCCTGCCGAGGGTGAGGGCCAGGGGCTTACGGGGCATTACTTCGACAACAGCGAGCTGGCAGGGCAACCGGTGCTTGTCCGCCTCGATGCCAAAGTCGACTTTATGTGGGGCGATGGTTCTCCGGATGCGAAAATCAAAAACGACAACTATTCGGCGCGCTGGACTGGCAAGCTGATTGCTCCGCGTTCTGGAGTCTATCGCCTGGGCGCGACGACCGATGATGGCGTGCGCTTGTGGCTCGATGGCAAGCTTCTTGTCGACCAATGGCACGAGCGCGGCGCCGCCACTGATCTGGCCAGCGTCACCCTCGAGGCCGGCCAGAGTTATGACTTGCGGATGGACTACTACGAAGCCGGCGGGACAACCGCTGCCAGGCTGGTCTGGGTGATGCCCAATCAGGCCCAGCCCGATGTCAGCCAGGACGATGTAAGCATCGTGGTGCTTGGCCTCGACAGCAGTATTGAGGCGGAAGGCAACGACCGCGAGACTCTAGGTCTGCCCGAAGACCAGGAGGCCTACATCAAGACTGTAGTCGCCTCCAATCCGCGCACGGTCGTGGTACTGGTGGCCGGCAGCCCCGTCGCCATCAACTGGATCAAAGACTCACGTGCCGGCGGTCATCCAGGCCTGGTACCCAGGCGAGCAGGGCGGCAACGCCATCGCGGACGTGCTGTTTGGGAAATACAATCCCGCCGGCAGACTGCCGATGACCTGCTATCGGTCGCTCTCGCAGCTCCCACCTTTTGATGACTACGATGTCACGAAGGGGCGCACGTATATGTACCTCGAGAAGTCGCCCCTCTTCCCCTTCGGCCATGGGCTGAGCTACACCAGTTTTGCCTATTCCAACTTGAAAGTAAGCCCGAAGACCACTTCGGCGACCGGCACGGTGAAGGTAAGCCTGGACGTAACCAATGTCGGCGACCGCGACGGCGATGAGGTGGTGCAGCTCTACACGCACGATGTGGAATCGAGCGTGAAGCAGCCTCTCAAGCAACTCAGGAGCTTCCAGCGCCTCTCCCTGCGGAAGGGCGAGACTCGCCGAGTGACCTTCAACCTGGCCGCGGCTGACCTCACCTACTGGGATGTAGATAAGGATGCCTTCGTTGTGGAGCCAGGCGAATTCGACATACTCGTCGGCGCCTCCTCAAGTGACATCAGGCTGAGGGACAAGATAACGATCAAGTAGGAAGCCCTGATATGGGGGTGCAAGGGTAAAACCCTTGCACCATCGAGGCTAGTTGGCGAGCGTAGAAGGCGAAAGGCGCAGGGGATGTGGTCAGGATCTCTCGATGGTGCAGGGATTGCATCCCTGCACCTCGTTAGTTGTCCGGCTTGGGTGCAAGGGTAAAACCCTTGCACCATCGAAGTTTTTTGCCCTCTGGTTTCGAGGACGTGTCACCGTTTGTTTCGGGAGCAAGCTCCCGAAACACGCGATGAGTGGAGAGCCTTACTCCAGCCCGTAGAACTTCGCGGGGTTGTCGTGGAGCCAGGCCTTGCAGATGAATTTCGCGCCGTCGAGATCGAGCTTGCCACTCGCGATACGCTCCGCCAGGGCCTCGGCGATAGTCTCCCTCGCCATTACGAGATGGCCGTAGACGTTTTCCACCGCCCAAGTATAGTCACCGCCGAAACCAAACACCTTGTTCACGGGCACGGTGTCCAGCAGTTCAGTGATGCTCCGGCGGGTTATCTCCTGGCTGACCGCGTAGCACCAGCCCAAATTGAGGTGGACGTTGGCAAAGCTCTTGGCGAGGAATATGGCCTCGCGCGCATAGGGCATCCCCAGGTGATAGACATCCATCCTGAGCGCTGGGTAATGCTGAGCCAGCCCGATGACATGCTCCGGATGCAGGGGGCGGAAATCACCCCAGACGCCGGTGTGGATGGCCACTGGCCAGTCCCACTCCGAGGCCTTGCGTAGCACCCAGTCGCGCACCGTTGCCGCCAGGACAGGAGTCGCAGGCTTGCCAGTTTTGACATCCAGGTAGGCGGCGCGAGCGTCGCTGGTATCCGCTGACGGAAGGCACAGTGCGCGCAACTTGAAGCCAACCGCACCGGCGGCTCGGGCTCGCTGGAGACAGCCTTCGTAGGCTTCCAGGTACTCGTCCAGCGATGCCAGCTCCTTTCCGACTTCCTCTTCGAGTGAGTGGAGGAAGGTCAGACTGCCGAAGTCCACACTGGCGTCGTGCCTGAAGAGGGGCGTGAGCAGGTCCGGGGGATCCTGCCCCTCTACCTGGCCATTCTGTACCAGGGCTGTGCGGAGGTTGCACTTGTCGCGCAGGATCCGGTGATAAAGGCCCTTCGTATTGGCGGCCTGCAACCGCGCGGAGACCTCCTGGTAGTTGGAGTCACCAAGACCTTCGATGTCGAAGAGGTCGCGCAAGGCGATGGCGCTCGGGCGATAGTAGGTGCCAAAGTGTATCTGCTGCAGCCAGGGCCAGGCGAGCTTCCAGCGCTCTTCCAGCGGTATGGTCGTATCCAGGAAGAAGTTTCTGTTTCTGCCGCTGGCAAGGCCCTCGGTGGGCATCCCGGCACTCACCGCGTCCACGAAAGTGTACTGATAGAAGAGCGTCAGCACATCGACTTGCCTCTCGACCCGGCGATACTCGGGCACAAGATGCTCGTGACAGTCCACACTGGTAAGCCCGCTCAGCCAGCCGATAAGGTCATCGCGGACTTGCTCATAGCGGGCCGAAAGGTTCATCGGTGAAGGCTCCTTTGCCCAAGGTGAAACGATGCTGCCCCTGCGCCAGCGGCGCCCTCTCCCCTGGCGTGTATCGGGAGCTTGCTCCCGATACCTCCTCCGGGCTTTAGGATCGTAGTAGGGGCGGGTCTGAGACCCGCCCAGTTTTTTGCCCTCTGGTTTCGAGGACGTGTCACCGTTTGTTTCGGGAGCAAGCTCCCGAAACACGCGATGAGTGGAGAGCCTTACTCCAGCCCGTAGAACTTCGCGGGGTTGTCGTGGAGCCAGGCCTCCGAGATGAATTTGGCGCCGTCGAGATCGAGCTTGCCACTCGCGATGCGCTCCGCCAGGGCCTCGGCGATAGTCTCCCTCGCCATTACGAGATGGCCGTAGACGTTCTCCACCGCCCAGATGTAGTCCGCGCCAAACCCGAACACCTTGTTGACCGGCACCGTGTCCAGCAGTTCGTTGATGGTGCGACGAGTTATCTCCTGGCTGACCGCATAACACCAGCACAGGTTGAGGTGCACGTTGGCGAAGCTCTTGGCGAGGAAGACAGCCTCGCGCGCATACGGCATCCCGAGGTGGTAGACCTCCATCCGGGTGCCTGGATGGCGCATAGCCAGGTCGATGACATTTTCCGGCTGCATCAGACGGAAGTCGTTCCACACGCCAGTGTGGATTGCGATAGGCCAGTCCCACTCCCCGGCTTTGCGAAGCACCCAGTCGCGTACCGTGCCCGCCAGGACAGGCGCCGCGGGCTTGCCGGCCTTTACCTCGAGATAGGCGAGACGGGCGGCGTCCATATCCGCCTGGGGAAACACCAAAGCGCCGATCTTGAACCCCACCGCGCCGGCTGAACGCGCCTTCAGGAGGTGCGTTTCGAAGGCTTCGAGATACTCGTCCAGGGTCGCAAGGGGCTTCCCCACTTCCTCCTCCAGCGCCGAGAGGAACATCGTATGGCAGAAATCGTAGCTTGCGGTGTTGCTGAAGAGGGGCGTGAAGAGGTCAGCGGGGTCCTGCCCCTCCACCATACCGTTCTGCACGATGGCGGTGCGGATATTACACTTGTCGCGCAGGATGCGGTGATAGAGGCCTTTGGTGTTGGCGGCCTGCATCCGCGCGGAGATTTCCTGATAGTTATCCTCGCCCAGTTCTGTCACATCGTAGAGGTCGCGCAAGGCGAGGGCACTTGGGCGATAATAGGTGCCAAAGCGGATCTGCTGCAGCCAGGGCCAGGCGAGCTTCCAGCGCTCTTCAAGCGGCATATTGGTGTCGAGGAAGAAGTTCCCTCCGATGCCGTTTGCCAGGCCTTCGGTCGGCATCCCGGCGCTCATCGTGTCGACGAAGGCGTAGAGCGAGAACAGTGTCAGCACATCTACCTGACGCTCCAGACGGCGGTATTCGGGGACCAGATGCTCGTGGCAGTCGATGATGGTGAGGCCGCTCATATGCGCGATGAGGTCGTTCCGGGCTTCTTCATAGCGGTTGGAGAGGTTCATTACTAAGGACTCCTTTCCATCAGGCAAATATTTGGTCACTAATTGCGATGTTAGCCCATAGAAAAGGTATTAAGCAAGGAAGGGAAAACGCCAATCTAGGGTAAAATGGAAACAGCAGACCGCCAGTTGCCCGACGGGCTGGTGTAAGAGTGTGCCAAGGGGAGGGTTCTGATGCGCAAATTTTCAACTGATTGGGCGCGCCTTATCGCTTTAATGGTCGCGCTCAGCCTTAACGCTTCTCATTGCCGCCGGTTGCGGCGGAGGCGGGGGCACAAGCGCCACTCCGCTGACTGTGGACGAAGCGGCCACGCTAACACGGGAAGCAAGCTCGCCCACCGGACCGCTACCACCCGAGCTCGAGAGCACTTTTATGGAAGTGCTGGTCATCAGCGGGGGCGCATATCTTGACAGCAAAGCGGCCGAGGCGCGGGCAATTGGCGAAGATTATGATTTCACAGTAAACGGTATCCACTTCGTGGGCGCAAGTTCGGTGGACGACCTGACGGGCGCCATCTCGGGCAGTGGCACCATCCAGGGCACGCTGGCAGGCACGGACACCCCTGCTGACGGGACTGTAGTGGACCTAACCCACAGCTTCAGTATGTGGCTCTCCTTTACCCAGACAGTCGCTGGCAGTATCACCCCGCCAGGCGAGCCCACTTACGGCATCGACAGAACCTGGGAAGGCACTTTTAATGGCTCTGTGGCGGCTTTTACAGACGAGACAGAACTCACCTATGATGGAGTCTGGGTCTTCCGCAACTCCCTCGAGATGACAGTTGACGTAACGGGCGAGGACTTCGTACTGACGCAGGACGGCACCTCTGAGGCGCGCAAGAGCGATGACTCAGGGGCGGGAGTAGAAGTAGTCTTCGACCAGGTGAGTTATTATCTGGACGATGATTTCCAGCCGTATTATACGGCGGGCACTATCAGCGTCGAGAGTTATGATGGATACACTGCCGAATTGACAGTGCAGCCTGATGGCACGATGCAGGGCGACCTCGTACGATCCGGCGGATGTGCTGGTTGGCACGCTCACGCTGGAGGGGTGGCTCCTCTCCTTCGTCGAAGTCGTCTAGCAACTTGCCGAACAAGTGAAGCAAAAAGCCCGGGCCAAAGTGGCTCGGGCTTTTTTATGGCGTCTTTCCCTCTGGTTTCGGCCCTGAAAGGGTGCAAGGGTAGAACCCTTGCACCATCGGTTTTCAAGGGTCTGATGGTGCAGGGGCTCGGCCCCTGCACCTTATGGTTTCGGGAACAAGTTCCCGAAACACGCGGTAGGCGTCTGGCATCGGCGCGTCGAAGGGGCGGGTCTGAGACCCGCCCAGCCTTCTCGCGTGCTCTCTCCGAAGGGTGCAGGGTGACCGTGGTCTGGAGACCCGCCCAGCCTTTCTCGCGTGCTCTCTCCGAAAGGGTGCAAGGGTAGAACCCTTGCACCATCGGTTTTTGGAGACCCGCCCAGCCTTTATTTGTGTGTTTTGAAAGGGTGCAAGGGTAGAACCCTTGCACCATCGGTTTCTGGAGACCCGCCCAGCCTTCTGCGGCGCGAAGCGAAACCGGGGTGCAGGGGCGAGTCGCCCCTGCGCTCTTCCCCAGATTTGGGCGCTTACACCATATCTCCAAACCGGTCGTCGATATAGGCGACGCCGCGGCTCTTGTCGTCGAAAGCATCGGCGCGATAGGGCCACAGGCAGAAAGCGAAGTCGTCTGTCAGGCGCACGGCCTTCACCACGAGGCGGTTGGGGCCGGCCTTCAGCTTGCAGCCAATCCACGCCTCGTTGGTCGTCCACGAGGTCGACTTCTCGGTGCGGTAGACCTCTTCCCCGTTGACCCACATCACGAAGGGGCCGACGTTGCCGCCGATGAGCACCTGGTCGCAGTCGAAGGGGGCGACGAACTCCCGGGTGAAGTAATAGCAGGCCTCGCCTGTGAAGCCGCCCATATCGTCCTGGTCGAAGTAGTCGGTTGAGCTCTCCAGCTTGAAGGGGTACTCCTCCGGCAGCGGCCCGGCCAGCAGTGCCGCCTCGTCCAGGTACGGCTTGGTTAGGTAGGCATACTGATGGGAGCCTGCCCTGCCGCAGCCGGCCAGATGAGGGTTCTTCTTCACCTCGGCGTTGTGGAAGGGGCACACCTCCCCGTATTGCTCGATGTCGTAGATGTCCCAGTAAGGGCCGTAGAGGGTCCATTGGCGCGCGCCGGCCAGGCCAAAAGTCAGGAGAGTTGCCCTTCTCCCTCCCAGCGCAGCTCGAAGAGATTCTTGTCCATCAGAGGGCCGGCGCCTTCGCGCCTGCCAACGGTGAAGCCGACCACCTGCGACTCGCCCTCGGCAAGTTCCAACTCGACCTGCTGGGGCGAAACGCGCACGCCCTCGGGCGGGGTGAGCGAGAGAACACCCTGCTTGCGACCGCCGTTGTTCTCGACCAGCACCTCGACGTCGGTCGTGCGTTCCGCCCAGAGGGTCGGCGCGCCGAGGTAGGCAACGTTCAGTTCAACCTCGCTCACTTCCGGCCAGCGCACATGCACCAGTGGGGCCGAGGTGATCTCGACCAGCGGACTGCGAGCCAGGGTGACCTCGACACCGACCCGGGCGGTGTCCTCGGAGAACTCCGAAAGGAGAGACGTCTTGTGCGCGACCTCTACATCGCAGGCGAGGCGATCGCCGAGGCGCTCCTTCCAAGGGGCGGGGATGGCCTCGCCACCGATCAGGATACCAAGCAGCGCGCCGACGGTCGCGGCGGTGCAGTCGGTGTCCCAGCCGGAGTTCAGCGAGATAAGCAAGGTCTGGTCGAAGTCTCCCTCGCCCAGCCTCAGGGCCATCTGCAGCAGCGCCTGGTTGGTTATGGCTTTGCTGCAGTCGCGATGACCCCAGCGGCGGATGATATCGGTCCAGGCCTGCTGCCAGTCATCGGTGCACTCGCACAGCAACTCTACCTCGCGCGTAACCTCGGCAAGCTCCGAGTCGGGCGGGATAACCGCAAGCCCGGCGTCCAGGCACTCTTCTACCGTACTGCAGAAGAAGGCCTCGGCCGCTGCGGCAGCGAGGAAACTTTCCGCATAGACACTGGTGCGGATGTGATCGAGCTGGCCATCTTGCCTCGCGTAGTGAGCGGCAAGCTCGGGATTGCCCGGGCAGATGACACCCCAGATCTCGCTGCGGATGGGGCAGCCCATAGACTCGCGGAACCACTTGTTGTTGAAGCCGCCCGACAGCGGCGGTGCGATGCCGCGCTGCCAGTTGTAAAGGAAGGAGCCATATTCTGCAAAGTTGTACCAGCAGTGGTCCTGCCAATACTGCGCCAGGTCCCGGCTGGTGATGAAGGGGCCCTTCTCCTCAAGCAGCTCGAGCCAGACGACCTGGATGTCGAGATCATCGTTGGGCATTATCTCGGCGGGCCAACAGTCATCCAGGCAGAAGTCCATCCTCAGCTTGTGGCCCTCCACCGGGGCGCCAATAGTGCCCCCAACGGATTTCCCAATCCAGGCGCCTAGAATCTTGTCAACGTAGGTGGGGTATTCGATTGCGCGTTTCACAGCTAATCCTCTCCTGATTAACTTACTGCCCCAAAGGGGCTGTTATTTCCAGAGTCTGGGCGACTTCTGCCCGGCGGTACTTTCACAAACAACAGGCCCGGTCCGGCACATACAGCCAGCCCGATGGGACCGCATCGTCGAACTGGCCCACTTCAGGCACTTCCGCGCCGGCGCAGGTTACTCCGGTCGGTTTGCCAAGTCCAGCCAGCAGCACGAGATAGCTCTGCGGCTGGGGCTTCTCCAGCACGAGCTTCAACCCTCCATCCGCAAGAGGGGCCGCGTCGGTGACTTTGGCTGAGGTGGTCCAGCGCACTTCCTTCCCCGCAAGTGTGGCGGTGGAGGTCGTCCAGGATTCGTCCTCGCCCAGCATCCGGACGAAGTGCTTCACGATTATGAGCGGGTTGATACCAGGGCCGCCAGGTGTCTTGCTACCCGTCTGCATAAAGTCGGGATACAGCCCAAGCTGCTCGCCCTCGTCATACTGCCAGCGATGGCCTGCTTCGGCGATATAGAGAGCGGTCATCCCCCAGGGAAAGGTGAGCTTGCCCAGGCTCTCCTCCATCTCGGCCAGGTCAAACAGGGCGGTTGCGAACTCCAGCCCCACCCATTGCACCGGGCGGCCTGGCCACCATTCGTGGCCCAGCACCGAGACCGTACTGCCAAACATAAGCGGCCAGTCGGGATAGCTCCACCAGTAGATGAAGGGTAGACTGATGGTCGCCCAATAGCGCGCCTGGTCGATATACTTCAGGTCTTTTGTGAGGCGGTAGGCCGCAAGGCAGCAGCGGATGCCCAGGCCGGCGGCGCGCAGATTAGGATCGTGAAGCTGGATCTCCCACACCTCGGCGCCCTCGGGCCGCTCGAGCGTCTCCATAAAATCACAGGCTTTGAGGCCAGCAGCGGTGAGCTCGCGGATCGCCTGTATACTCGGCCCAGGTCAGGATTGGCAACGCCGCCATCGCGGTCGTACCGAGAGAAGTGTCGCCCTCCTTCCCCGTTGGCTCGCCTTGCCATAGTATCTCGTGATAGGGGAAGGACCCATCGGCGCGCTGCTCCGCGAGGGAGGCCTTTGCCGCCCCATATTCGCCCATCAGCGCGGTAGGATTCAGCCCCCACTGCCAGCACAGGTCCCGCGTGAACAAGCCACCCCGACCCTCCGCTTTCGCGCGGTCAAGGGCCGTCTCGACCACTGCGGCGGTCTGGGCGACCTGGGCTGGGTCGAGGTCCAGCTTGTCCTCGCCCGCCAACTCGACAACCTTCCAGAGATACCAGACCAGATCGGGCGCGAGCCAGTTCTTGCTGCCGCCAAGCTCGGGAAGCTGCGAACTCCACATCGCGGTATCGGGGTGCCAAAGGGTCTTCGTGAAAGCCGCCAGGCTGAGGTTCAGGGCCTCCGAGGGCGATACAAGCTGGCGCTCATCTCCCGGCACAGGGAAGCCTTCGCGCCTAAAGTAATCCAGCACCAGTGTGGGAAGCTCTCTCTCCGCCTGGGTTGTTAGCGTTGCGCTCAGAGTAAGCGCCTTGCCGGCACCCAGTTGGTAGGGCCTGGCGGGCGCAGAATCGTTCTCGGCAAGCCAGTCCGGGACACTCGGCAGCGCCAGTTCGAGCAGATGGTTGTCGTAACCCTCAAGCCAGTTGGGTGAGGCGAAGCGCGCGGTCGGGTAGCGGTGCTCGCCATCCCATTTCTGCAGAGGATCCCACATAAGGCCCGCCGAGAGGCCGGCCTTCAGCACAAACATATAGGGGAAGGTGACCATCCCCGGCTGCGGCTGGAAGCGCGGACTGCGCCCGCTGGAGGGCTCTCCGGCAAGCAGCATATCGGCCGAGGCGAAGAGGGCCCAGTCCTTTTCCGCGCCGAAGCTGCCCTCACCCGGATAGAGGCGCAAGGCCGTGAATCGCAGCAACTCGGCGTCCCCATCACAGGTGAGACTGCTCTGGACTGGCAGAAAACCGCCAGGCTCGAAACGAAACCGGACGGTCAGTGTCCAGGTTCGTCCCAAGCTGTCGGAGGCCTGACCGCTCAGTTCTGTCTTGTTCTCTAGCAGGGCCGGCTTGTCAGTGAAGACAAACCGCAGCAACTCTGGCTTGCCTTCCTCTCCCAGGCAGGTTACCTGACCGAGCCAGGGCAGCACAGCGGTGGTCGTCCACTGGCCTGCCTGTTTTGCCTGCAGCAGCGCGGGACCCCACTCCTCCCCCATCGGCAGGAAGAGCAGTCGCTGCGCCTCATCCCCCAGCGGGGCGCCCTGCTGGAGCGCGTTGGAAGAGACAATTGGCGCCTGGGTAAGGCTCTCGGCAAGCAGGTTGCCCTCCTTATCAAGCAGCCGAACGCGCAGTTCGCGCAGGCCAGCAAAAGCAGGCAACCAGCGAAAAGTGAGGAGGCTCTCAGCGCCTGATTCCAGGGCCGGTAAAGCGAGGCGCAGTGCTTTGTCGGGCAACTCGCTTTCGCCACAGCCAAGCAGTTCCAGCGCGCAGGGGCTGGAGGGCTGGCCGCCGGTGTTCCGCGCCATAACGGTGATGGTGGTTTCCTTCCCCACGGTACTGAGGACCGCCGCGGGCCTCACGCTGACCAGTTCGAGCCGCGGTCCGACCTCATGGAAAGCGATCTGGGCCAGTTCAATCGTCGAAGCAGGGCCAACGCCGAGGATCAGGTGAGCGAAAGCGGCCCCCTCCGGCGCGCGGAAGTCGCCTCCGTGCGGGGTGAAGCTGGCCGGGATATTGGCGCCCTTCCAGTCATTGGCGTAGCTGAGATGGCGATGCTGGGCATCGAGCCAGTCGATTGTCACCTTATAGCCTGACTGACCTTCCGGCTCGCGCACAAGGCAGGTCAGAGAGTAGAGGACGCCGCTTTGCACTGGGAAAGGAGTGGAAGAGACTTGCGTCTCGACGCCTGCCGCACCTCTCTCGGTCAGCCGGATAGCAGGCCCGACAGGGGTATCAACGAGGGCGACCTCACCAGTTGGGCCTGGGTTGCTGGCCCAATTTGCAAGCCCCTCGGAGAAGTCGGCGTTCAGTACCAGATTCGGGGTAGCCCAGCCTGAATCCTGGGCCAGACAAGGCAAAACAAAGAGCAGCAGCACTAGCAAGGCTAGCCAGAAGGGCATAAGTATTCCTCCAAGGTGGAGCGTCTACCATTTTGGGGTTTATATGGCCACTGGTCAACTGCTATTATGCAACGCGGCAGGGGGCTGGCTCAGGCTGGCGAACCTGCGAGGCGCAAGTGAAGCGCAAGTTTAGGAGGCGTTGAGTTTGTTGGTGGACAAGAAGATACTTGGCAAGTTGAAGGATATTGAAGGGCGATATTTCCTTTTGCTGTTTGAGAAGGTTGGCCTGGCCGAGGCTCGTATGGCCGAGACGAAAGACCACTTCCGCACAGTCCCTGGCCCTGAGGCAGGACTTGAATGGGAGCCGGCCGAGCCGGGCGCCAAATGGGGCGGCGACTGGATTACCGCCTGGTTCGTTGCAGACTATACCGCATCGGTCGCCGATGAGGGCAAGCCGCTCTTTCTGAAAGGCAATCCCGGCGCCGAGGCGCTGTTCTTCGTAGACGGCGAACCGAACGGCGTCTTCGACCCAAACCATCCCGTCGTGCGCATCACTGGCAAAGCCGTCGCCGGCAAGACCTACCAGCTCGCGCTGGAAGCCTATGCAGGCCATACCTTCCCCGGCACTCAACCAAACGAAGTGGCGCGCCCAGTGGGGCGCGATTCCAGGACCTTCGGCGGGATGGAGGTCGGCTTTATCCGCGAGGACATCGCAGGCTTCTGCTTCGACCTGAGGACGCTCATCCAGCTTGTCGAAGTGCTGGACGGCAACACTCTGCGCCGCAACAAGGTAATGAAAGGGCTCGAGCAAGTTTTCGCAATCGTCGATGCGCTGCCGGGCGAAGGCAGTGAAGACCACTGGCGGCCCAGGCTGGCCCAGGCCCGCGAGGTTATGAAGCCCCTGCTCGAGAGCGTAAACGGCCCCACCACGCCCTGGATGCCCATCATCGGGCACTCTCACATTGACACCGCGTGGCTTTGGACGCTGGCCGAGACCTGGCGCAAGTGCGCGCGCACCTTCAGCTCGATGCTCAACCTGATGGACCAGTATCCCGAGTTGCTGTTCATCCAGACCGCGCCCTGCCACGCCGAAAAGATGCTGGAGCTTTATCCCTCCCTCTTCGAGCGGATGAAGGCGATGGCGGCCGAGGGGCGCTGGGAGCCCAATGGCGCGATGTGGCTGGAGCCTGATTGCAATATCCCGAGCGGCGAGGCCTTTGCGCGGCAGCTGCTCGTTGGGCAGCAGTTCACGCGGGAGCATTTCGGCTACACCTCCAACACTTTGTGGCTGCCGGACGTGTTCGGCTATTCGGCCGCGCTGCCTCAGTTGCTGAAGGGCGCCAAGGTGGACTATTTCTGCACCACCAAGATAGCCTGGAACGACACGACGCGCTTCCCGTACGACACTTTCTGGTGGAAGGGCATTGATGGCACCGAGGTAGTGGCCCACTACAATGCCATCCATTGCTGGCCCGCGCCTGCCGACCTGACCAACCAGTGGAACTGGGTGCAGCACAAGGACGCACAGGACAGGCGTATCTCGTCCTTCGGTTATGGCGATGGCGGAGGCGGGCCAATGGCCGATATGGTCGAGATGGCGCGCCGGTGTCAGGATCTGGAGGGCTGCCCGAAGGCCGTCTGGAGTCGCGTAGATGACGCCATGAGGGCTATCGAGGCCGACCTCGGCGCGAATCTGCCCACCTGGCAGGGAGAGCTCTACCTCGAAGCGCACCGCGGCACGCTGACTTCGGTCGCAGGCATCAAGCGCGGTAACCGGAAGACCGAGTTCGCGCTGAGGGAGACCGAGTTCCTCTCCACGCTGGCGATGCTGGCTGGCGCTTCCTATCCCCAAGCCGAGTTGCTGGCCCTCTGGAAGACGCTACTGACCAACCAGTTCCATGACATCCTGCCTGGTTCGTCCATCCAGGAAGTAAATGACGAAGCAATAGCGACCTTCGCCAGGTGTATTGCCGATGCGCAGGCACTGAGCGCCGAGGCGCTTGCTGCGCTTGGCGCCGGCGAGGGCGAGGCCTTGCTCGTGGCCAACAGCCTCAGTTGGGAGCGCCAGGGCGAAGTCGAACTCGACCTTGTGCCAGATGGGATGGCGCCGGCTGGCTGCCAGAGCCAATGGGTGCAGGGCGCTTGCGGTTGCCCGAAGCTGGTCGCGGCTGGGCTCGCAATTCCGGCGCTTGGAACTCAGGTAGTAGAGCTCGTGCCTGCCTCTGAAGGAGGCGCTTCCGCCTTCCGCGTAACGGAAGAAGAACTCGAGACCCCCTTCGCCGTCCTCAAGTTTGATGAGCAGGGACGTATCGTCTCGCTGGTAGACAAAGCCAGTGGCCGCCAGGTCGTGAAGAGCGGTGGCGCGCTCAATACTTTCTGGATCGGCGAGGACCTGCCGCAGTCCTGGGACAACTGGGATGTGGACAACGACCAGCTCCTCAAGATGGAGCAGGACTTCCGCCTCATCAGCCGGCGGGTAGTGGCTGATGGCCCCCTGCAGCTTCGCCTTCGCAGCGAGTATGAACTGGGCGCCGGCTCGCGCATCACGCAGGATATGGTCTTCCACTCGACCACCCCGCGCGTTGATTTCGACACTGTGGTGGATTGGCATGAGATCCACAAGCTGTTCAAGACGGGCTTCGAGCTGGCCGTGATGATCGAGAGCGCAAAGCACGAGATCCAGTATGGCCATGTGGACAGGCCGACTCATCGCAACCTGCCGCAGGATATCGCCAGGTTCGAGGTCTGCGCCCACAAGTGGACGGACCTCTCGGAGGCCGATTTCGGTGTCGCGCTGCTCAATGAGTCGAAGTATGGCATCTCGGTAATCGGCACTGACGCGCGCCTCTCGCTCATCAAGAGCGGCACTCATCCCGATCCGCGCGGCGATGAGGGCAGGCACCAGTTCACTTACAGCCTGCTGCCCCACGCGGCCTTCGGGGTTGAAAACGTGGTGCGCGAGGCCTATGAACTGAATCTGCCGCTGACTGCGGTTAGAGCCGCTCCTGACGCAAAGGCGCTGCCAGGGCTGCTGACTGTGGATGATCCCAATGTAATCGTCGAAGCCGTGAAACAGGCCGAGTCGGGCGAGGGTTTCATCGTGCGGCTTTATGAGGCTGGAAGAGGCGGCCGGAAGGCGAGAATCACCTTTGGCCTTCCCGTAAAGGCCGTGAGCCAGACCAACCTGCTGGAAGAGGAGCCGGAGGCGATCGAGGTCAGTAATAACGCCGTTGAGGTAGCCTTCGCGCCCTTTGAAGTGAAGACCTTGCACATCACCCTCTAGGCAGGACGCATCCAAAAGGCGTAAAAGGGCCTCCGGAGCCATCCGGAGGCCCTTCTAGTTGAGAGTTATAACTGGCATAAGTCGCGTCGGCGACGGATAGCCTTTTCGACCTCGATGATGAGGAAGGTTAATAACGCAGCCACTGTCACGTGTCCCCAAACAGAAAGAGGCATACTACCTGTCTTGAAGACAGCCTGTAAGGCAGGGAGTTGGGTTACGGCAATCTGGGCGCCCACCATTAGTAGCACACCAAGCCAGGTCCATGGATTAGAGAAGAATCCCACCTTTTGCGGTAGCGCGCATAGAGAGCGGCAATTAAAGAGATACATAGTCTGGATAAAGACTATCGTGTTGACGGTCGCAGATCGCCGAGCCTCAAGGCTTAGTCCATTAAGGCCTTCCCACCAGAACAGCAAATAGGACAACACCAGCATCATGACAGATACCAACAGAGTCCTGAACAAGAGCTGCGTATTGAGAATAGGTTCCTTGGGAGACCTGGGAGGACGCGACATCAAGCCTTGCTCCTTGGGCTCGAAGGCAAGCGTCATTCCGAGTAAAACGGCAGTACTCATGTTTATCCACAACACCTGAACCGGCAGTATGGGGAGTTGTGAAAGCCCAACCACCACTGCCACCGCCGTAATGAGGCCTTCGCCCCCATTAGTTGCAAGAGTCCAGGTAATGAACTTGCGCAGGTTCTCGTAAACACCGCGGCCTTCCTCAATCGCGGCGGCAATTGTGGCAAAGTTGTCATCGGTGAGGATGGCGTCAGAGGCCTCTCGTGCGGCTTCCGTGCCCTGAAGACCCATTGCAATGCCGACATCGGCTTGCTTGAGTGCTGGAGCATCATTCACCCCATCGCCGGTCATCGCAACGATGTGACCGCTGGCCTGAAGAGCGCGCACCAGACTTAGCTTCTGCTCAGGCGCAACGCGCGCAAAAACAGCCACTTTATCAGCGAGCTCCGGCAGCTCTTCTTCTGAAGTAGCCATGACCTCGACACCTGTCATAACCTGCAGGCTTTCCCCATCACGACTCAAGCCACAAGCCTCGGCAATAGCCCTGGCAGTCAGAGGATGGTCGCCAGTTATCATCTTGACCTTGATTCCAGCGCGATGGCAGTCTTTTATAGCTTCGATCGCTTCTTCACGGGGCGGATCAATCATCCCTACCAGCCCAAGAAGCATCAAGCCAGTCTTCAAGTGAGAGTGATCAAGTTCGTCCTGATCCGAGTCGGCATAACTGCTGGCACAGACCAGAACTCGCAAGCCTTTGGAAGCCATCTCTTCGGCCTGGTTTCGCCACCAGTCAGGATCTATCTGATCCAGAGTGCCTTCACTGTCCATCTCGGAATTACACAGCCCAAGCACTCTCTCGACCGAGCCCTTGACGAATATGCGCCGCCCGCCATCGCCAGGCAATTCGTGCAGTGTCGCCATATACTGGCGCTCTGATTCAAAGGGGATGGTATCAATCAAGGTAGTTTCGCTGATGAAAGCGCGAGCGCGAGGCTCTACCTTGAAGCCCAGTGTTCTAAGGGCGCCTTCGGTTGGGTCACCTTCAATCTCCCAATGACCTTCCTTCTCCACAAGGCGCGCTTCATTACATAACAAGCCGCAAGATATCAACTCGCGCAGGGCTTTTGAGTCACGAACGCTTATGTCTGAACCGTCTTTTTGCAGTGTCCCTTCGGGTGCATAACCGCTCCCTGTAACCTCATAACTGGTGCGCGAGGCGACTAGAGTTACTGCGGTCATCTCGTTGCGTGTCAGAGTGCCTGTCTTGTCAGAACAGATAACTGTAATGCTGCCCGTGGCTTCGACTGCGGGCAGCCGGCGGATTACAGCCTTACGCCTGGCCATCTTGGTGACACCAAGGGCCAAAATGATGGTGACAGCTGCCGGGCAGGCCCTCGGGGATAACTGCCACTGTCATCGCAACTACAGCCAGGAACATCTCTGCGGGCTGATGGCCCTGGATTATGCCAAAGCCGAAGGTGAGCAAGCCAAACAGGAGGATCGCCTTGGTCAGTTTTATACTGAAGGCCGAGAGTTTGCGTGTAAGAGGTGTCTCAAGTTGAACCGCTGTTTTTATGAGGTGGGATATTCGACCAAGCTCAGTTGCGTTGCCTGTTCCAATTACCACTCCAAAGCCTTGGCCATAAGTGACCAGTGTGCCTGAATATGCCATATTATTACGATCGGCTAGTCCTGTAGCTTCTTCAAGCGGTTCTGTCCGCTTCTGCGATGGCACCGATTCACCAGTAAGAGTAGATTCGTTGATCTGGAGCTCCTTGACTCGAATCAAGCGCAGATCGGCAGGCACCCGGTCACCGCTGGCTAACTGGATTATGTCTCCAGGAACAATCTGACTGGAATCGATTTGCATCAACTCGGCTTCCCGCAATACCCGGCTTGTGACTTTTACCAGCTTGCCAAGGGCATCAATAGCTCCCTGAGCCCGAGCTTCCTGGATGTACCCAACAATCGCATTCACGAGCACAACGCTGAGTATGACCAGCACTTCTGGCAAGTTGTGGGGCATAGTGGCTGTTAGTGCAGCCGCAGCCAGCAGGATGTAGACAAGTGGATTATGGAACTGCAGTATAAATCGAATATAGGGTGAGACAGCAGCCTTCCCCTCTACAATATTTGGGCCTGCGATTGCAAAGCGATGTGCAACTTCAACCTCATCGAGGCCATTGACAGCATCACTTTCCAAGGATTCAAGTACTTTGTCAGTTGTGAAGGCATGCCATTCCTGTAGTTCTTTCCAGGCCATTCGTGAGATTACCTCCCCCTCGTGTGGTCTGCAAACAGCCAAGTATAACCTAGAGCAACACTGGAGTTCTGCCGGGCCTAATCTACAGGCACTGCCTGGCTACTCAACCTCTATTCTCTCGGTCCGAGATCGCGCAGGTCTTTGGTCGGCGGCCGGTAGTAGATAGGGAGGCGGGCCACCAGGGCATCTACCCCCAGATAGAAGCCTGTCGACTCAGCGCTCTTCCCCGTGCACTCGAAACGCAGCGTATGCGGCCCGGCGGCAAGCTCGCGGTAACCGAGTTTGTGGTCCTGGACTACTGTAGAGGGATCATATACGTCCCATACGCCGACTTCTTCGCCATCAAGCAGCACCCGCCACTTGCCATAATCGTAGGAATGGACCACCGCAAGACGAGGCTCGCCCTCGAAGGCCTCCTCCAGCGTAAAGGGCAATTCCAGGAAAGCCCCTTCCGCCTGGCCCCGGAAGAAGAGCTGCGCCCCTCCGCTGCAGATGCCAAGCTGCTGAACGACCAGGTCGCCTTCGGAGTGCTGCGCCGCCTCGAAACTGCTTTCCGCCTCGAAAAGGGCGCGCTCGGTGAAGGGCAACCGCTCCGCTGCCGTCGGCAGCGCGGGCCAGGGCTTGTGAGGCTCGCTCTGGTACCAGTAGGCGACACTGCTCATCAGGTCGTCGCGCTCGATGTGGCCCGAGACCTCACCGCTTGGATGCGCATACCAGCCACGATGCTCGATTGTCACGCGCAGCGACTTGGTGAAGTTTACCGGATCGGCGATATGCCAGCGATAGGCGCTGCCCCGGTCGCCCGCCTCATAGCCTTCCCACACGGGCGTGCCATAATACGGGCCATCCTGCACGCGGAAGCCCCAGGCATCGCAGAAGTAGTCTTCCGTGCCTGTACCCTTGAGCCGGGCGTCCTCTTCCCCATCGATGAAGAAGGCGTCATCGCCCTCCCCATACCATTCGCCGGACATCAGATAGACACTTTGCACAGTGCCTACGTAATGGCCCTTGCCCCGGATATCGGCAAGCTCGTAGTCCCGCTGCATCACGCAGGGATACTCCTGCCTGTACATCGCGTGGAAGTAATAGCTGTCGGGCGGCAGCTCATCAAGCTTCTGCCAGTCCACATAGTAATAGAAGGCGCGACAGGGCTCGGAAGACTCGTTGGTGACCTCGATGCGCGCCGACTTGGCGAAGGGCATCGGCCAATAGCAGTTGCGCGCCCGGCCATCGGAGCTGACCTTCACCGGAAGCGAGGTAAAGGCGACGTCCATCCCGTTGCCGATACCGAAGAAATCGCCAATTGGACACTCTACACTCGGATGCTTTTCGCCGTCCCACCAGATACGCAGCACCATCTGGCGCGAGTAGAAACGCGCCGGGTGGTTGATGGTGGTCCATATATGCGTGATCTTGCCCGGTCCTTTCAGGTCGGCCAGGACCAGCGTTGAGCCTGGGTCCATCCACCTGCAGTCGGCGTTGCCCCCGGTCGGGTCGAAGGACGATTCGCGCATCGTATCGCCGGGCTTGGCGCGTTCAAGCCCCCCAGGGGGTCGCCCAGCGGGCCATCGGCAGAAGCAAGCAGGGCGAAAAGCAGCAGCAGGAGAATCAGAGGGAGCAAGCTGGGCATAAGGCATCGCCTCCTGAACTCTGGGACTGCCTTCTTGTTCGCCGGCCTGGAGGGCTCTCCTGCAAAACAAAAGGCCCCCGGTACTTGCCGGAGGCCCTTTGGACACTCTTTTGCCTGAATTTCTACTTGGCTTGCAGGTCGCGCAAGTCCACGCTCGGGTCGCGAGAATAGACCGGCTCGCGCAACAGGATGACGTCGAAGCCCAGGAAATAGCCCCGCGAGTCGAGATTCTTGCCCACGCACTCGAAGCGCAAAGTGTGCTGCCCAGCCGTTAGCGTCTGCAAGGGCAGCCTGTGCTCGTCCTTAACCACATTTTCACTGTACAGATCCCAATTTCCAAGTGGCTTGCCATCCAGCAGGGCGCGATATTTGCCGTAGTCCCAGGATTTGACCATCTGGATGACTGGCTGGCCTTTTATCTCCTCGGGCAGGTTGAAGGTGACCTCAACCCAGGCGTCCTGGTCGGTCGGGTTGAAGAAAAGCTGCTTGCCGCCGCTCATCTCGCCCAGGTCCTGGGTTGTGAGCACATGCTCGGAATGAGTGGCGCCCTCGACCAGGCTCTCCCCCTCCACCAGCGCGCGTTCGGTAAAGGGCAACCGGTCCTTGCCCGGCGGGCAGCGCGGGCCAGGGCTTATGAGGCTCGGTCTGATACCAGTAGGCGACGCTGCTCATCAGGTCGTCGCGCTCGATAAAGCCGCTAAAAGTGCCATCGGGGAAGCTCTGCGAGCCCCAGTCCTCGATCTCGACACGCAGAGACTTCTCGAAAGCCACCGTATCAGCGATATGCCAGCGATAGGAAGTGCCTCTGTCTCCGGTGTCAAAGCCTTCCCATACGGGCGTGCCATAATAGGGCCCGTCCTGTTCGCGGAAACCCCAGGCATCGCAGAAATAGTCCTCGGTGCCAGTGCCGCGCAGGCTTGGTTCAGCCTCCCCATCGATGAAGAAGAAGTCATCTCCCTCTCCATACCAGCCGGGGGAGGTGTGATAGACGCTTTGCACCGTGCCAACATAATGCCCCTTGCCCCGGATATCGGCCAGGAGATAGTCGCGTCCCATAATCGTGGGGTATTCCTGGCGATACATCGCATGGAAGTAAGGCGTGCCCTTGGGCAGGCTGGGCAGTTTCTGCCAGTCTACATACCAGAAGAGTGCCTGGCAGGGTTCATCGCAGTCGTTGGATACTTCGATACGCGCAGACTTCGCAAAAGGCATCGGCCAATAGCAGTTTCTCGCGCGCCCATCCGAGCTGACCTTCACCGGCAGCGAGACGAAGGGGACGTCCATCCCGTGGCCGATGACGAAGAAATCACCAATCGGCGCCTCGACACTGGGATTCTTTTCCCCATCCCACCAGATGCGCAAGGTCATCTGCCTCGGGTGGAAACGCGCCGGATGCATAATAGTGAACCAGATATGCGTGATGCGGCCTGGGCCTTCGAGTTCGGCGATTGTAAGACTCGAATTAGGCCCGATGCCCCTGGCGTCTCCGTTGCTGTGGTACCAGCCAGGATCTGATGAAGACGAACGCAGCGTCTTGAAGTCTTTGGGCGCATCCAGTCCTTGAAGCGGGTTGCCCGTCAGCGCCTGCGGCAGCGCCAGCGCCGCGAAAGTCAGAAGCAACAAGGCAGTAATCAAGGCAGTTCTCATTTTTGGCTCCTCCCTTGAAGAAACAATCTACTTCCCAACTGTAACTGTGACCGGCGCCTCTGGAATCAGGCCGACCTCGAACCGGGCGAAGTCGCCCTCGATTTGCACAGTAATCGGTTTCCCGTCCACCAGCACTGTTACCTGCTTGCCGACAAAGGAGGCAGGCAAGCGCAAGGTGACCTGATACAGACCTTCTCCCACGAGACTCACTTTGGTAGAACTCTCATCCCAGCGCCCCGAGACTGTCACTCCGTTGCCAGTGCGAAGCCGCTTGAAGCTCACGCCGCGCTCCCGGTAAGAGGCAGGCAGGTCTACGAACAGGCGCAGACTGTCATCCCAGATAGACCCACTGACCAGTTGCCCCGCCAGGGCAGCCAGGTAGGCGCCGTGGGCGCTGGTATAAGGGCCAATCCCCTCCAGCGGGCCGCCGGGGATTATCTCGCAGAACTGTGCAGGGCCGTAGATATGCCTCATACCGCCCTGCATCTCGTCTTCGGCGACTTCCTGCTGGGCCATATCGAGGCGCATATCCGAGAGCGCCGACCAGAAATAGCACCAGGGCTGCTCGGTGCCATATTCTTCAATCCAGCTTTGCACCGCCCGGTTGCGGCGGAAGACGTCCAAATCGACGAGAGGCGCCGCTTCGGTCGGATAGAGCAACATCGAGAGCCACATCCCAGGCCGGGGCACATGGCGCGACTGGTTGTAACCCTGGGGGCCTTGTTCAAGCTGGAGCTTCGCCACGATCTCGCGCCAGTGGGCTACTTCAGCGGCGTCCAGTCCCAGTTGCTCCGCATAATCGGCTGTCTTGGTCAGGATGACCGCGAACCAGGCGGTGGAGTAAGTCTCGTTGCTCTCCTCCACCTGATTGGCATCGAGGCCCGCCGTGCCGCCGATGTAATGGTCGCCCTCTTTGACGAATTTTTCGGCGGCGAGATAGGTCGCAACTTTGCGCAGCAGGGGGTAGCTGGTCGAAGCGAGGAAGGCTTCATCTTTGGTGGTCTCATAGTATCTGATAGCCGTCATCGCGTGCGAGGCGTTGACCATAAACCCGCTGTCGCCCCATTTGGGATTCATCCCCTGGGTGCCGTCGTGGCGCGTGATCCAGTGGAAGGAGCGCCCTTCAGGAGCGACGACCTTGGCAAGCCAGGTGATGACCCGGCGCACGGGGGCAAGCTGGCCTGCGGCGATGAGGCCATCGGCGGCGAAGTCGAGATCCCAGAAAGTGCCCCCGCCCCAGCATTCGGGATGGAACATCAGAAACTGCAGTGGCATACCTGTCTCGAAGCTTGTGCCACAGCGGAAGAGATAGAGGCTGCTGGTCCACATCAGCTCTCGCAGGGCATCGCCAACGTGAACCTCGCCAGCCTGACTCCAGTAGGTGGCCCAGTCGCCCTGGTGGGTCGCTAGCAAGCCATCGAAGCCTTGCTTGAAGAGTGCATCGAAGGCGGCCTGGACGGCTTCGGGAGTGACTTCGCCGAAGTTTGGGTTGCCGATGAAGAAGACGACATCTCGGTGGACCGGCGTCGCGGTGACCTCAAGGCGCAGCTCCAGCTCGAGCCGGCTTTCACTGGCGGAGGGCCGGCAGTGTCCAGCACAGGCGAGGCCGTAAGCCAGTTGGTACTCTTCGTAAGCCTTGGTCGCGCCAGTTGTGAGCGCGCGGCCAGTCAGCAGCGCCCAGCGATCGCCAGTCTCCTGCGTCGTGACTTCATCCAGGATTGGCGCCCCGCCACTGCGCTCGCGCAGGTGGACGTTCAGCCTCGGCCAGAGGCGCGCCCGATGCGGCTTGCCGTCGGTTGAGACGAGGGAGAAACGCGCATAGACCGACTGACCTTGCTGCGGCGCAAAGACGGTAATAGTCAGCGCAACGCCCGACTTAAGTTCAAGCGTCGTGGCTACCTTGGCCCTGGCGAAATCTGTCACCCGGCGCCATTGCTTCACCTGGCCCTCAAGCTGCGTCGGATGGAAACGCTGGCCGTCCACTTCGATTTCATAGTCCGGCCAGCCCAGCGGGAAAAGGTTGAACGTCTCGGTGTTCGGCCCCAGTACCCCGCCAAGCAGTCTCTCGCCGAAGAAGTAGAGATCATCTGTATGCCAGTAATCGGGCTTGCTATATGCGGCAGTGCTGGCAAGCCTGCAGTCCAGGCTCTGAAGGCCCGAGGCGTCGACCGCCATACCCAGATAACCGGTGCCCACATAAGCGGGCAGGATGCGGTCAGGCAGAAAATCGGAAGCTTCAACCACCTGGCTTGCCGTGTAATCGACAACTGCCGAGTCGGCGAACAATCCGCGTTCGCCCTGATGCAGTAAACTCATTGAGACTCCCTCTCTTGCTTGCGCCAGTGCGGCTGAAAGCAAGCCTAGAGTAATCAGGATTAGTGTGAGGCGAGGCATAAAGACGCTCCTTATACAGGCTAGGGCACTAGGTTTCGGGCTAGGTGACGGCTTCCCTGCCCGGCCCTTGCCCAAAGCCTTCGGGATGGTACAATACCCGCGCAGCAAGCACTCACTTTAGGTACAGGGGGAAGCCCGATGGTTCAGCGTGTAGAGCCCGATCCGCGTGTCCGCGCTTATGTTATGCCTGCCCGCATCGTCTGGAAGAGCGGCGATGAGGAGAGCCTCCAGAACGCCGACCAGTTGCTCGTGCCTGGCAGCGGTCAGGTCACTATCTGGGGCGGCAATTATTGCATCCTCAAGCACACCGGTGAGGCGCCAGGCTTGCTTTTGGACTTCGGCAGAGAGCTGCACGGGGGCGTCCAGATCGCAGTACGTCACACCGGCGAAGGCAATAGGCCAGTCCGGGTACGTGTTCGCTTTGGCGAGTCGGTCTCCGAGGCGATGGATGAACCCAACCAGGATCACGCCGTCCACGACAATATCTGCCACTTGCCCTGGTGCGGCACCCACGAGGTCGGCAACACGGGTTTCCGCTTCGTGCGCATTGATTTGGTAGATCCTGGCACCCAGGTCGAACTACAACAGGTGCGGGCAGTCTTCCTCTACCGCGATCTCGACTATATCGGCACCTTCCGCTCGAATGACGAACGGCTCAATACCATCTTCGACACCGGCGCTTATGGCGTGCATCTCAATATGCAGACTGGTGTCTGGGATGGCATCAAACGCGACCGGCTCGGTCTGGATAGGCGATATGCATCCCGAGACGACGGTCATCTCAAAAATTTTCGGCGACCAGGAAGTCGTGCGATGGAGCCTCGACCTCACGCGCGATGAGACGCCCTCTGCCGAACTGGATGAACGGCATCAGCAGTTATTCGCTCTGGTGGGTCATCATCCACCGCGACTGGTACCTCCACCACGGCAATCTGCCCTATCTGATGCAACAGCGAGAATACCTGACCGCCCTGCTTGCGCGCCTCGCGGCCCTCGTGGATGAGCAGGGCGTAGAACGGATGGACGGGATGCGCTTCCTCGACTGGCCGACCAGCGAGGACCCGAACGCCGTGCATTGTGGCCTGCAAGCGCTGCTCAAGTGGGGTCTCGAGGCCGGCGCAGAGCTGTGCGAGGTGCTGGGAGAGACTGCCACCGCCACACTTGCGAGCGCCTCCGCCAGGCGGCTGGAGCAGCATATACCCGACCCCGGCCAGGTGAAGAGCCCTGCCGCGCTGATGGCGCTCTCAGGCCTCGTAGAAGCCGCCGAGATCAACGCCAGGGTGCTCTCGCAGGACCAGTTCAGTGGCATCTCGACCTTCTACGGCTACTATGTACTGCAGGCGCGGGCCAAGGCCGGCGACTACCAGGGCGCGCTCGACGTCATCCGCAAGTTCTGGGGCGCGATGCTCGACCTCGGCGCGACGACCTTCTGGGAAGATTTCGACCTTTCCTGGGTCGAGAACAGTGCGGGGATAGACGAACTGGTGCCAGAGGGGATGCGCGACATCCACAAGGACTTCGGCAGCTATTGCTACAAGAGCCTGCGCCATTCGCTCTGCCATGGCTGGGCTTCAGGCCCGACCGCCTGGCTGTCCGAACATGTCCTCGGCTTCAGGCCGCTCTCCCCCGGCTGCAAGCAGCTTGCCATCCAGCCGCACCTGGCCGACCTCGAATGGGCTGAGGGCAGCTTCCCCACCCCTTACGGCACCGTCTGGGTGAAACACGTGAAGCAGGCCGACGGCTCCATCCTGACCGAAGTTGAAGCGCCAACGAGCGTGGAAATAGTCCAATAACGAAAAAACTGCTACAGGAGAAACCGGAGCCCTCGTGGCTCCGGTTTTTTGCTACTTGAGGGCCTCTTCTTCGGCGATGCGGGCGAAGGCTTCGAGGTCAGAGAAGTTGCCCTGCCAGGTCGTATACATAACTCCCTGCAGGTTGCCCGCCGCGCGCCCTGCGGACAGCCAATCACGCAGCTGTTCCACTGGCGCATCATAATAGCCGGCTACCAGCACCGGGTTGCCCCGCGCCGCGAAGAAAGGCAGGCTCTGGTCGCGAATCCCAAAGTGCCATGCGACGATGATCAGGTCCTTGTCCAGCCCCTCCCAGGAGCCCGCCAGGTCCCCGTTGACCAGATAGTAGTCAGCGCGCGCGTTGTGGAAGGGGTCGAACATATCGCTCCACACCGCGATGCGAGCGCCAGGGGCGATATTGCGGATCAGCCGCGCGCAGGTGGCCACGTTGTCGGCGAGGATCGCCCCCGGACTCAGATGACGCCGCTGGCACGACTCGTCCCAGTTCAGCACCCGTAGCTCATCATGCATCATAAAGTACGTCTTCGCCTGCCACAGTGCGTGGACGCGCGCGAGCTGCCCGGCCAGCAGTTCGACCGTCTTCAATTCGGAGGGACAGATGGTCACCTGGGCATCATAGATAAGCACCGCGTGATAGCACGAAACCCGCAGCCGGGTGCCGTCGGGCAGGTCGGTCCTGATAGTCGGCGGCTCATGCCATACCTCGTAGCTGCCTGAATATGGCACTGTGCCCAGCCTTGGGTCCACGACAGGCTCGAAGTCCTTCCCCTCGACCAGCAGCTCGCCCGTGTCGTCGCGCTTTACCGTCAGCGGCGCGCCCTCGCGCCGCAGCAGGTTGAGCAGTGGCGTCTCCTCGATTGTGGCATCATCCCACCACAGCGACCCTGTCTGACCGTCCCAGCAACCGAAGTAGAGGCCGACCTCGGTGTTGTCCAGCGAGTTGAAGCTGAGGTGATGGACAGTCCAGTCCTGCGTTGGCTTAACGCCGAGGTTCTGGTAGCACAGCGACTGGTTACCGAGGACCGTGACGCGCGGCTCGCCGACAAAGTCCTGCGTCTTCACGCGCGCGCTGACGTGGTATTGACGGAAGGGAGCCACTTTCACCCGCTGGACAATGCGGGCGTTCTGCCCGTGGGGATCTCTCATCAGTGCCGCGCCGGCATCCGCGGTGACCGTATCGTCTTTCCAGTCCCACTGCGCCAGGTCGGCGAAATCCGCTCCGTTCAACGCCACCGGCGGGTCGGCCACCGGCCGCGCCTCGCCCCCCTCGACGACGAAAAGGGCCTCCTTCACCGGCATCCCCTCGGCCAGATTGGGATCCTGACAGAGCAGCTCCTCCGAGTAGCCGATGGGGCACACGCCGGGGATTATCTCCAGGTGCAGTTCTGCCGCGAGCGCTTTCACCCGCATGCAATTCGTGAAGTACCGCTCGGGCATCTCGTTCAGACGCCCGAACTTGCTGTCGGTAATGACCACTCCCGTATAACCGGCCGCCGCGGCGCGACGCCAGATACCCTCCAGCCGGTTGACGTTCTCATCCACCAGCAGGTTGGTCTGGTAGTAGAGCCACCTGTCCGGCAGTGGCTGACTTTGCTGGGCCAACCCCCCCTGCGCAAGTATCAGGAGCAACAGTACCAGCAGCGCGCCCACTTTCATCTGGCTCTTCCTCACTTCTCCAGCAGGGCCGGAATCCCCTCAGACAGTTGCACCTCAAGGCCAGTGATGGTTGGAGACTGCCCCGAGGAGGCCGGACGCCATTCCAGCCCCGAGGTGATGCCTGGCCGGGGGTCATCAAGCTCCAGTCCCTCGATAGTTACCTGCTCGGAGTTCTCGAACAGCAGCAGCGGGCAGGCGCGCGCCAGCCAGGCGTCCGCTTTGCTCTTGATGACGTTGTTCCTCAGCCTCACCCCGATGCACGATGCGACGTGGATGGCCGTCGCGGGCATGTCGATGAAGGTGTTATCCTCAATCAGCACATCCCGCTCGAAGGGCACATCGGCTGCGCTGAAGCCGTATTTGGGAGTGCGCACGTTGACCACGCCAACGCTCGGATTGTCGGCGTACCCCTGGCAGTAGCCGCCTCCGATGAAGGTGTTACCGCGCACGATGTAATGCTGGCCCACCGGTCCCTCCGGCCAGTCGGGCGAGTTGGCTATCTCGATGGCATTGCCCGAAGTGTTGTCTATCAGGTTGCCTTCGATAATCCCGTCTCCTGCCGAAAGCAGCACGGCATAGCGCCTGTGTTCGCGCATTATGTTGTTCCGGATTATGAACCCGCTGCCGCTTCGGTCGAGGGTGAACAGTGTATCGGCATCTGTGTGGTCCTTGCCGGCCTTCAGGCCTTCTACAGGATGCTCCAGCGTCACGCGAAGCAACCGTTGGCCCTCCAGGTCGGCGAGAGCCACGTCCACGGCTTTCACGTTGCCGCGCACGAGGCCTGTCACGGGATCGTAGACCTGCAAGGTCTCGCCCGGCAGCACCAGCGCGCCCGGTGTTACCAGCACCTCGGTTGGAGAGACAATCTGACGCACGATATTTGGCGGCACGTAGATGTTGATGGTGTCGTCGGCCATCCCCTCGAACAGACACTCTTCCACCAGCGGCCCCTTGATATTGGCCTGGCAGTGGACCCCATCAGCGCAGGTGGTGAGCAGGCGGTCGGTATCAGGCTTGAACATAACACGGAAACGCCGGAGCGTCGTGTCCCGGCTGCCGATGACCGCGCTAGCCAGCCCTCCACCCGTGTAGACGGTAAAATCCTCCACCCCACAGCCCCGGCTGATTTGAAAGTTGACCGGCGGGTTGCCCGACCGCGCAAGCTGGACATACCGGTCACCGACGGCGAAATGCTTGAGCTTCCACTCCTGCCCTGCGGCCACGTGCATCCGGAAAGTGCGGCCCGCAAGCGTCTCGAACTCGTCTATAAAGCAAAAGTCCGGCGCGCCCTTCTTCAGCCTGCGCTGGTCCCTCTCGTAGAGCATCCCCCACTTGCCAAAAGGCTTGGGCAGGTCGTTGAAATACCAGTCGGTAAGCAGTGGATAGCCTTCCTGCACCTCGAAGTCGAAGCTCTTGCCGGCTTCGTCCACCGCCGTGACAAGGCCCTGAGTAAAGGGCAGCGGGTCATAATCGATGGTCACATCGCGCACCCAGGTGTCGTCCGAGTTCTGTATCAGGAAACCGCCCGAGCGCGGGTTGAAGATGACGAGGTGAGTGGCGCCCGGGATGCCCCGGACGGTCAGCCCCTTCGCATCAATAAGCGGAAAGCAGAAGCCTCCATTGGGCTCCGGCATCACACGATACTCGCCCGGGCCAATTACTACCTCAGCGCCTGGGCCGGCGGCCTTGGCGGCCTCGATAGCGGCGCGGATGAAGGGCGCGCTGTTGTCTTGACCAGGTTGAGCGCCATAGTCGGCGACGTTGAAAGTCTTCACAGGGGCCTCCTCGGCAAGGACAGGGGAAAGAAGCAATACAAGCACCGCGAGCGCGGCGCAGAACAGACCACGGAAAAGCGTCATCCAGAACCTCCTGGGCACTGCTAAGGTACTGGTAGATTCGCCTGAGGGGCTTCTTCCCCTGCCTCGGAGGCCTTGGGGACCTCGGCAAGGGACGCAAGCAGGGCGGCAAGCCCCCAGAGGACGAATACGGAGGCTGCGGTAACGACTGGCAGGAAGAGCAAGACCACGAGTAGGACAGACTCAGTTGGCGACCACCAGGCTGTAGTAGCAGCACACCAAGCGCCCAGACCAGGACGCACAGCGCAACTAGCGCGATAGATACTTCGCTCAGCTAGTCCGACGCAGTACCTGCCTGGAGGGGCGTCGCTCGAACAGAGCCAGCAACGCAGGGGCGCCGAGGTAGGCAAGCGGCAGCACGGGGCTCATCCAAGCTGCCATGAGCAGCAAGGCGGCCCCGCCTGTGGCAGAGCTGAAGGCTGGACTGATCCGAGACACCGCTACCCCCGCCAACACTGCCAGCAGTAAAGCGGCTACGAATACTGCCAGCGTGACCACCACCGTCTGCCGCCACGCAGGCAGCAACTCCAGGTCAACAGGCGACCCAGTGCGTCGCCGTACTTCGGCTCTTAACAGCGACAGGAAACGCAAGGAAGAAGCCCACGATACCTAGCGCGCCCCAGGTGGAGTGGATCTCAAGCCCGTAGTTTTCCAGAAAGATCGGTACCATCGGTAGCACAAAATAGGTGCGGTAAAACGATCACCCAGGCAAGCAGAGAGGGACCATGCAGATAGTCTTTCCTCGATGGAGCGGGCGCAGCAGTGGCAGTTTCGGCCATCTCGATCACCCTGAGGAGGATTCGCTACAAGCCCTTGATATCCTGCCGGAGGGCATACTAAAGCGCCGGTGGCATGTTCTGGAACCTCGAGGCCCTCGACCACCAGTTCAATCCGGCTGCCAGCGGGCAGCTCTGGCTCTCCCGGCTGGCTGAACCGGGCCAGCACGAGATCGTCGGCCACTTCCACCTCGCCCGGACCCGACACCAAACGGGCGTCCAGCAACCGCACGGGCAGCCGCCAGATGACCGGCTTGCCAAGGTGCGCGGCGCGGTTCAGCGTCATCGTCAGTTTCAACCGCACCTGGCCTGGCTTCTCGATGGGAAGCCGCTCAAGGGACTGCTCATAGAGAGGTTCAGTCACGCGCGGCAGCCGGGCTTCATAGGCCGGGTCACCATAGAGCGCCCACACATCGCGGTCGTACGCCAGGCCTTCCTGATTGGAGTCAGTCAGGGGATGGCGCTCCTCGAACAGCAGCGCCTGGTTGATGAGGAACGAGGCCTCGGCGAAGGTGTACTCGTCCTGCAAGATCGAGGAAATAACTCGCTACACCCCAGCCCATATAGCCGAACCAGGTCTCGACGGTGTCAGCCGGCGAACTGGACAGCTCCCCCGCTGCCAAGCCAACCGGCGGCCAGACAGTTGGGCTGAGTGAGGCGGCCAGCCAGGCAGTTGCCCACTGCATAGATGATTTTCGGATTCGTCGAGTGGATGTCCAGCCTTCTTTTCGCGTTGTCGCGCCCGTAGAGAGTGCCGTTATCCGCAAGGAAATAGCCCTCTGGATCGGCTGTCGGATAGTGAAGCTGCCAGCCATCGGGCCAGGCGTGGCCACTGGTGACCACGAAATCAGCGCGGCCCTGGTTGAGGGCGTCGACTAGCGCGGGGGTGTCGTCCTCGGGGCCGTCGTTCGGCTGCTGGAGGGCGCCTCCGGCCTGCTTCACCCAGTGTTCGGTCAGGTTGGCTTCGGAATGATACTCGCCCTCGGTGAGCTGGTTCAGCCAGCCGCCGCAGGTCTTCAGCAGGCCGTTCTCGACCCTCAGCGGTGGCGCTTCCAGTTGGCGCAGGGCGTCCTCGGGGCGCGCTCCAGTGAGGATTGCCCATACGGCATCGCCCCACGGGTCGGCATCGAGGGCGCGCGTAAGCTGATGCGCCCGGCGGACATACTCTTCTCCAAGCTCGCCCAGTTGCCCCACGAAGCAGCAATACTCCGGGTGGAGCCTCGAAAGCTCCCTCTTGACCGACCTTGGAAAAGCCTCGCCCTCGTAAACGACCAGCGTCCCCGAGTGCTTGTCCAGCGCCGTCTGAACGACCTCTGCCCACCCGGGCGCAGCCAGTGTCGTCTCGCTGACGACAACGGCGTAGGGCCGCGCGCAAGCGACGGGGGCAAGGAGCAAGACTGCGACAACCAGGAGGAAGGAACGCATCAGACCAGCTACTCCTTCAACGCGTCGATATGCGGCTGCAGCGCCTTGATGAAAGCCTGCATCGCCTCAATGAGCTTGTCTTGAAGCTCTGGCCAGCGGGATTCGTAGCTGACACCGAAATCCGCCACGGGCAGCAGATAGCGCAGGTTGCCTGTCCCTCGGGCGCCTGTCCATTCAAGTGCTTCGGCCTCGAGGGCAGCCTCGATCTCTCGCTGGTCTTGACTCGCAGTTGCGTATAAAGACGGCGGTTCGCGCTCTGGATCGCTTGGCGTCGAGGGAGAGCTCGACTCTGGACGCATTCTTGTTGACACGTAGTCGACAGTACCAGAAGAATAACCGTCGCCTATGGCAGCCGGTCAGTCCTTGGAAGGGGAAGGTTGCTCCTGTAAGGCTTGATGCCGCCGCTGCTGCAGCTTCGCGAATAAGCTGGCTCCAGAACTCCTGCATCGCTTGCTGGCTCTCAGTAAGCTCGTTCTTTGCTGACCAGCGACTGCCTCGCGTTGCCTCGCTTGGGCCCGCGATCAGCGTTATCAGCGGAGCGGGAGCAGATTCACCTATCTTGACGGCCTCGAACTGCAGCAGGTAGAAGTTATTTGGGCTGTTGTCGTTGAGCCAGGAGATGGCCTTCACATGTTCCTGACGCGGCTCTTCGACGAGCCAGATGGCGACCTTGGCTTCCATCGCAGCCATATAGGTCAGCAGCTTGCCCAAGTGGTCGTGGTCGCTCTTGCCCGAACTGGTTCTCAATGACGATCGTGTTCCCGTATCGGCTAGACGTGCCAACAGAGATCGACCCGGAAAGTTGCCGAGCGTAGCATCTCGTTCGTTCAAGCTCGGCTAAGCGCAATCCCAGCGTGTCCGGCCAGCAGGTCGCAGATGTTGCTCCCTAAGCCATGGTGTGAAGTCGCTTGTCTCGTTTGGCCAGATGTCTCGTTACCGGTACGCGTTCCAACTTCCCAAGTTGCTGCTTCAGCGCCATCGGTTACACCTTCTCCACGAGCTGACGCAGCAGGGTGAGGTAGTCTCGGTAGACTCCCAGCGAGGTGCTCGGGTGGACCGAGTGGTCGAAACTCGGCAGGTAGCCGAGATGCGGCGACCATATACTCGAGCGTCTCGGTCACATAGCGCTCCATCACCTCACCGCCCTGCGCGACGATCAGCTTGTCCAGACCGCCAATCAGCTGCAGCTTCGGATACTGCCTGCGCAGCTCCACAGGGCTGACGCCTGAGGCGCCTTCCATCGGCAGCACGCCTGTGATGCCCCCTTCGAGGAAGGCCGTCACCAGCGAGCGCATATCGCCGTCCGAGTCCACGATGATGACCTCCACCCCGTGCGCCTTCAGGAAGTCCGTGAGTCGCTTATACCTCGGCGTCATCAGCTCGCGCGCGAGGGCCGGCGAGATCATCGGGCCGTTCTTGAAGGCCATATCCTCGCCCAGGACGACCAAATCCACCTCGACCTCACTGACGGCCTTCTCCCAAAGCGTAATCATAAACTCGGTGTGGAAGTCCATCATCTCGACGACCCAGGCCTTCTCGTCCATAAAGGCCACCATCAGGTCCGTGAACTCCATAAAGTCGCGCCCGAAGGCCAGAAGGCCGCGACAGACAAGTCCAACGGGATAGTCGCGCGTCTTGAGCTGGGCCACGTAGTCGTCCCAGCCGGGGATGTACCGCGTCGGGTCGCTCGCATCGAGCCGGTCTTTTAGCGCGAGGAAGTCCTTGCGCGTCTTGATGGGGAACTCCACATAATGCGGCATCGCGCTGCCATGCTTGAACTCGCGCTTGAGGACGCCTGTCTCATCGCGCACCAGGCGCGTCAACTCGTCCTCCTCCAGTACCTGGCGCTCGAAGGCGGGCACAAAGTTGAAGTTTACCGGTAGCCAGGCGAAGGGGTCGTAGCCGAAGTACTGGTTGAAGTCCACGCCCGCCGGCAGTCCCTCCTCCTGCCAGCGTTCGACGGTCTCGGGCCAGTAGAACATCCATTCCATAAAAGGCAGTCGGTCGGGCTTGCCGAAGAGCATCGTCTCGCGGAACCGCTCGCGCGCGTTCATACGCAATTCTCCCTGGGCAAAATATTGCTCTGGAGGGGCACTACAGCCCCGCGTTGCCGACCATTACGCCTTCGGAGAGGACCTCCGGGGGTGCTCCGTTGCGGGCGAGCACGTTGCCGGTGAAGGCCCAGTTGGTGCCAGCGAGGCTTCCCACCCGGCCGTTGTCGGCGATACGGCAGCCTGAGATGACCCAGTCTCGCGCGCGCTCTCCGATAACCAGCCCAGAGCCCTGGTTGTGGCGGACGGTCACCCCACTGAGGCTGAAGCTGCCGGACTTCGCCACGAAGCCGTTATGAGCGCCAGGCCGGCCATAGGCTCCGCCATTGAAGATGGTACCGCCGGCAATCACCATAATTGCACCGGGGCTGTTCTCTTCGATCTGGATTTGCGCCTCGTCGCTGCTGGCCGCCCACAGACCCGCGATGCTGGTGTAGGCGTTGTCCACCTGGCGGATGCCAAAGATCGAGCTGTCGAAGGTCGCGTGGGTAATGAAGATCTCGCGGTTGGAGGGGTTGCCCTCCTCGCCGATTTTCAAGCCTGTGTGCAGGCCGATTATGTCGGTGGTCACGATATGCACCCCACCGTTGTTGTTGGTGAGATGCACACCGATGCAGGGGAAGTTCTCCCGGTCATGCCCGAGGATGCGCCCGCCGAAGATGCGCACCTCCGAGCCGCGCGCGACCTTGATGCCGGTGCCGCTGACCCCGCCCCAGAAGAGACAATGATCGAAGGTGGTCGTATCCGTAACCTGCTCTGTGACGATCCCGCTGCCCATCCGGACACCCGCGCGGTCGAAAAGCAGATGGTGGAAGAAACTGCGCTCCGCCCCGCCCAGGCAAGCGATGGCAGGTGTGGTGGGCGACTTGTCGGTAGTCGTGGCAGTGATGGCCAGGTTGCGGACAGAAGACTCCCGGCACGACTTGCCCTCGGGCCACAGCAGCGCCGGGGCATCGTTCTCCTGCAGCAGCCGGGTGCTCCACCCATCGCCCGTGAGGTCTATCCGGTCGGCACTGTTTATCACCAGAGGCGCGGTCAGGCGGTACCGGCCTGCAGGGATATGAACTCGCCCTCCCCCCGCGCGCACGCAGGCGTCAATCGCGGCTTGAAGCGCCTGGGTGTCGTCGGTGACCCCATCGCCAGTGGCGCCGAAGGTGGCAGCGGACAGGCTCTGGCCTTCGGCAGCGCCCTGGGCGACGGCCGGAGCAGCCGACAGCCCCGCTGCGCCGATCCCGGCGATTAGCCCGAGCTTGAGCGCGTCCTTCCTGGTCAGTGGCCTGCCATGATCGGGTTCCATAAAGCCTCGCTTAGCCCTTCTCGAAACGCAAAGTCGTGATAGAGGCCATCGGCAACTCCAGCGCCTTGATGTCCACGCCGATAAGCTTCATCGGGCGCACGGCCTGAGGTTCCTCGAAGGTGTTATGCGAGTGGAGGTCCATCCCGCCAAGCTGAGTCGCCTCGGCCAGTTTCCAGGGCACTCCATCGCGCAGCAGCAGCGCGCCTTGGACAGCTTCCGCATGGTCGAGATTCACAAGTGAGATGAAGAGTTCGGTGCCATCGTCGTTCACGCTGCAAGAGACTGACAGCGAGTCGCGCTCAGGCGCGTCAGGCAGTGAGAGGCGTTTGGCCCCAAGCGTCTCCGAGGCCACCAGCCACCCGTCCCGGTGCGGCTTGAACAAATCGTAAACATGATAAGTGGGCGTGGCGATAGCCTGCTTGCCCTTCGTCAGCACCAGCGCCTGCAGCACGTTCACGGTCTGGGCCATATTGGTCATCGCCAGGTCCTCTCCATGCTCGTGGAAACAATGGAAACTCGCCGCCGCGAACAGCCCGTCCATCATTGTGCTGTCCTGGTACATACCGCTCTCGACGACAGCCTCTTTGTACCAGGTGCCCCACTCGTCCAGCACGACGCCGATGGGATGGCCGTACCAGCTATAAGCGCGCGCAAGGCCGATGGTCTTCTTCAGATAGCGGTCCATTATCGAGATCTGCCCGATAAGCCTGTAGTAGTCTTCCGTCTTGAAGGCGATATCGGATATCCCCCCGGCCGAGTAGATATGGATGGCCAGGTAATCCACCAGGTGCAGGGCGCCCTTCATCGTGTCGAGGAAGCGCTCTTCCCAGTCGGGGATGCCCGCATGCGAGCCGGAGGCGATAAAGCTTGCACCAGGGCCGGCGGTCTGCTTCATATAGGTGGCGTACTGGCGATAGAGATCAGCGTAGTATTCAGGCCGCATCGAACCGCCGCAGCCCCAGTTCTCGTTGCCGACGCCCCAGTATTTGACACCATAAGGCGCCTCGTGACCGTTCTCTTTTCGCTGCCTGGTGATGGTCGTGTCCTGAGCGGAGTTGCAGTACTCGACCCAGCTTGCGGCCTCTTGCACAGTGCCGCTGCCCACATTGGCGCAAAAATACGGCTCAGTGCCGATGAGCTTGCAGAAGCGCATAAACTCGTCGGTGCCAAACTGACAGTCCTCGGACTGGTTCCACCACAGGTTGTGGCGCTGCTTGCGCCCCTCGCGAGGACCGATACCGTCCTGCCAGTGGTAGTTATCGGCAAAACACCCCCCAGGCCAGCGCAATACGGGAAGCTCGAGCTTGGCGAGCAATTCGACCGTATCCAGGCGGATACCGCCCTCGTTTTCTATCTCCTTGTGGTCGCCGACCCAGATGCCTCGCTCCACGCACCGGCCGATATGCTCGGCGAAGTGACCGTAGAGATTGCGTCTCAAGCGGTGCCGGCGCACCTCGGGGTGGACTCGAACGGTAACTTTGCTGGTAGCAGCAGGGGCCGCTTCAATTATCTGAGATTTTCGAGCCATACTGGCAACTCCTTATCAGGTGTTGGCTTTGAGCCAGTCAAGGAAAGCGTCCGCCTCGGCTTTGCTTGAAGCTCCGCAGCAATAAAAAACCAGGGCCGGATCCAGTTCCTTGTGCAGCGCCTTGATCGTATCAAGGGCCAGTCATATATCTGGACGCTCTTGCCGGCCTGCTGGCAACGCTTGAGCAAGTCCATCCACTCATAAGTGGGCGGGTTGCCCGCTCCAGGCACCCATTGCATACAGTCTATCTCCTTGATGGCAAGGATATCCTCCAGGTGGGGCAGTGCATCCGGACCGTCAAGGTGATAAACCACATGGTCATGATAGGTGGCCTCTTCTTCAAGGGCCGGTATTACCCAGCGCCGAGAGTCGGCCGGTGAAAGCAGGCAGATGAAATCGCACTGGATGGTCGCGTATTTGCCTTCCGAATAGGCCGGCGCCCAGCCCCCAAAGCCTTGCTCGGCATTACGACCAGCTTCAAAAAGGGCATCGCACATTGGCGCATAGACTGCGCGCACTTCGCGCATTACCCGGTCAATCGTCTCGGGCTCGTCCATCCCATCGATACAAAGCTGTTCTGGGCCCCGGATAGCCGCTGGGCAGTCATAATTGCTGTGCATATCGAGCGTGCCCAGCAGCGCCTTGCCCAGGAAGCGCTCCGCCGCCATCCGGTGGAACTCGAGCATCCGCTTCCACCAGTAGTTGTCGTCCTGCAGCTCGAAGTGGAAGTCATCCCAGCTAGTCACAAAGGGCTTGACCCAGTTGGTGCTCATATCAGAGGTAAACTGGAGATTGCCGCCGAGGAAAGCGCTCATCTGATCGGGGCCAAAATCGAGCCCGGCGCAAGGGATAGCCTCTCCACCGTAGTAGGCTGTCTCGAAATGGGCTTCCCATTTATCCAGCGAAGCCGCAAGGTTGCCCATCGACTTGTCATAATAAGAGGGACCCCAGGCTACGGGCGCCTCACCAGCAGGCGCGGTGATAACGCAGACAGGCCTGTCGAGCAGCTCATGGTTCCAGAAGGCGCGCCAGTATTCTTTGGCTCTATCAAAATCGGGCTTGTATAGCATCTGTTTCTCCTGTTATCAAAGGTGATTCTGAGTGTTCGCCTCAAGAGGCGCTTCTCCTCTGAAAGCCTCAGTCCTGTCCGCCGGGAAATCTGAGAACGCTAGCCCTTGAAATTTCCTTTAGAAACTTGTTGCAGGGCTGCGGACATCGGGGTAGTATACGCCTGCCTGAGAGGCTAGCAAACCTCTCCGAAGGGAGTCTGCCACAAACGATGAGTGAAAAAGGTATTGTATTCAACATCCAGCGGTTCTCTATCCACGATGGACCTGGCATACGCACCACTGTATTCCTTAAAGGTTGCCCTCTGAGCTGTGAATGGTGCCATAATCCCGAGGGGCTCGAATACGCGCCTCAGATCCGCCTGGCCGTGAACCTGTGCCAGCTTTGCGGGCGCTGCGTCGAAGCCTGCGAACTTGGGGGCCACGAAATCACCGAGGCGGGCCATCAGCTCCATCTCGAGCCTTGTATCCGGTGCAGCTCTTGTGTCGAAGCCTGCCTGGTTGGCGCAGTTGAGCTGGTGGGCAAAGAGCAATCAGTTGCTGAAGTAATCGGTGTTGTCGTGCGCGACAAACCCTTCTACGAGCATTCTGGCGGCGGGATGACGCTTTCAGGCGGCGAACCCCTGGCCCAGTACGAGTTCAGCAAGGCGCTGCTTGTGGCGGCAAGGGCCGAAGGGCTTCACACGGCCGTCGAGACCAGCGCGCTGGCGCCCTGGCACAAACTTGAAGAACTTTCTCGGCTCGTAGACCTCTGGCTTGTGGATTTGAAACATACCGACTCGGCGCGGCATAAGGAACTGTGCGGGGTGCCCAACGAGTTGATTCTTGATAATATCCGCAAATTGGCCGCGACGGGCTGGCCGATGATTCTGCGCGTGCCCTGGGTGCCCGAGCGCAACGCAGAAGAGAGCTTCCTTGAGGGCTTGAAGAAGTTTTTGGCAACTCTCGATCCGGCGCCCGAAGTCGAGTTTATGTTGTACCATCGCCTGGGCAACGGCAAATGGCTCGGGCTTGGCGGCGAGCCGGTGATGCCCGATGATATTCCCAACGCGACCGCCGAAGACGTGATACCCTGGATTGAGCAACTGGCCTCTATCGGGGTACACTCAAAGACCAGTTAACAAGGCCCAGAGGTGATGGGATGAGTCTTGAAACAAGAAGCGATCTGGGCGCCCTTATGGACCCAACCTCGCGCATCAAACGACTGCGCAAGCGCGTTGTGGAGGCAGCTCTTATCCCGCCAGACTCGAGTGAGGCAGCCCTGGCTGCCGCCCGGAGCTGGCTTGCGCACGGAGGCCACCCGAGCCATATCTGGCGCCGCGGCCGGCTGGCCGGAGATCTCCTCCGCGGGCTTACCCCAGTCATTGATGAAGACGAACTGCTCGTTGGGAAGTTCTCCCGTCGCCCCCTTACTGACGAAGAAGCCACCGAACTTGCCAACTGGCGCCGCTACGGAGAGCCTGCCACCAGCAAGGCCTACGGCCAGCGCGCGCATATGGCAATTGATTATGAGCGCGTGCTGCGCGAAGGCATCGAAGGCGTGCTTGCCCAGATCGCCCGGTATCGCGCCCGCCTTGATACCTCGCGCCCCGACCAGCAGGAGCAGGACTTCTTCTACCAGGGTTGTGAGGAGGCGTTAAAGGGTGTCGTAGAGCTTTCCGACAAATATGCCGACCTGGCTGAGCAGCAGGCCGCTCTGAGCAAGAGTCCCAGGCGCGCCAAAGAGCTGCGCGCTATCGCCAAGAGATGCCGGAAGGTGCCTCGCAAGCCTGCCGAGAGCTTCGCCGAGGCTTGTCAGGCGGCCCATTTCATCACTTTCTGTATGTGCGCGGGCAACCAGATGCTTCTCTTTCAGCTTGGCAGGCCCGACCGGTATCTGTGGCCCTACTACAAGAGGGACCTGGAAGCCGGCAAGCTGACCCGGACCGAGGCTTTGGAGTATCTCGATTGTCTCGGCTTCCTGTTGAACGAATACACCCCGCGCGGCCTGGCCGTCGGCTATATGGTCGGCGGGCGTGACGAGTGGGGCAACGACGTTGCGAGTGAGCTGACTTACCTGGCGCTGCAGTCCATCCATCACACGCGGCTTGCCTACCCTGGCATTGGCCTCTGCTGGACGCCCGACACGCCCGACGAGTTGCTTGAGCTTGCCAGCAGGCTGCTGGCGAGGGGCTATTCCCATCCGGCGCTTTTTGGGGACGAGACCATCAGCCGGGGGCTTGCGCGGCTGGGCCTGCCGTGGCGCGATGCCTGCCTCTACACCCACAGCACCTGCGTGGAGATAACCCCCATCGCCATCAGCAACGTCTACGTGGCCAGCCCTTATTACAATCTGATCCAGTGCCTGCACGATGTGCTGGGGGTGCCGCCAGTGGGCGGTCAGCCAGACCGGAGAGGCGCCGGAAATCGGCAGCTTCGAGCTGCTGTTCGAGCGGCTCAGGGCCCGCATCGCCCAGGCGGTGGCGCAGGGCACCGCCGAGAACAATATGGCGATGGCCTCTCGCGCGCAGGCGGGCGGCTTCCCGCTGCTGTCCTGTTTTGTGAACGACTGCCTCTCGCTGGGCAAGGATATAGACCAGGGCGGGGCGCGCGCCAACTGGCTGGAGGCCTCTTTCGTGGGCCTCGCCAATCTGGTGGATTCCCTGGTTGCGATCCGCCGGCTGGTTTTCGAAGACAAAAAACTCACTCTGAAGCAGCTACGGGAGGCGCTGGTCGCCGATTTCGAAGGCTACGAGGAAGTGCAGGCGCTGCTCGCCGGTCAGCCGAAGTATGGCAATGACGAGGTCGAGCCTGACGAGTTGGCCAGGGAGCTGACCGGGCTGCTGCTGGCCGAGTGCGAGAAGCATCGCAGCTACTGGGGCGATGCGGTAGTGCCAGGTTTCTTCTGCTGGATTATGCACGAACACCTGGGCCGCCAGACACTGGCCAGTCCCGATGGGCGCAGATGCGGCTTCCCCTTCGCGGACGGCTCCGGGCCCGCCCAGGGGCGCGAGGCCAAAGGCCCCACCGCGATGGTGTGCAGCGTGACGGGCTGGGAACATGCCCCGATGATCGGCGGTATCGCGGTCAATTTCAAGTTCCAACCGACCAAGGACCCCGAAGCGCTTGTAGGTCAGTTGCATCCGGTGCTGAAGACTTTCCTTGCGATGGGCGGTTTCGAGGCGCAGGTCAACGTCGTGAGGCGCGAAGAACTGCTGGACGCGCAACTTCACCCCGAGCTGCATCGCGACCTGGTCGTCCGCGTCGCCGGTTACAGTGACTATTTCGTCGGCCTGTCGCCCGAGATGCAAGCCGAAGTGCTGATGAGATCAGAACTCAACGAGGGCTGAGATGGCAGTTATCCGACCTGATGCTGGCAAATGGGGCCTCACCAAAGCCGAAGCCGAGGCGCTAATAAAAGCAGGGGAAAATTACGCTGCGGGATTTTTACTGGGTAAAAAAGGCTCCGTTGCGGAGCGCCACGCGCAGGGCATCGCCTCGGCGCTCGCGCATCTGCCGCTGCCCGCTTATGACGGAGAACCTCTCTGGCCTGGCCGAGGGCCCCTCTGGATAACCGCGCCTCCCACCGCTTTCTGGAATATGTACGTCGCCGTCGACCTTGCGATGGACGCCGGTATCGCCGCGCGCAAGGCCGAGGAAGCCACCGACCCGGTCACGTGCAGGGCGCTTGGCAAGCTGCAGCGCTTCCTCGAAACCTATCCTCGCGGCGGAGGTTACACTCACAGTATCGTCCACTTCGACCGGGTGCTGGCCGAAGGGCTGGATTCCTACATCGCCCGGCTGGAGGCAAAACTGGCTGTCGGTGCGGACGAGGGCCGGATGGACTTCTGGCGCGCGCTGCTGGTCGTGGTCGAGGCCTTCGACGCCTACCGCAAACGCGTGGCCGATTATCTGATGGCCCTCACTTTCGATGATCCAGAGAAGGAAGCCAACCGCGCCCGGCTGGCCGAGGTCTTCCAGAATCGACTGGCGATGAAGCCCGCCGAGAGCTTCTTCGAGGCGATGGCGGCGACGACGTTTATCTATGCCCTCGACGGCAGCGACGACCTGGGCCGGTTCGACCAGTTTATGGCGCCTTACTATGAAGCCGACCTGGCCGCAGGCCGCACCAACAAAGCAGAAGCGCTGAAGCTGATTGCCGCCCTTTGGGACTATGTGGACAGTTGCTCAGGCTGGAATGTCGCCCTCGGCGGTAGCAAGCCGGATGGGTCAGAAGCAAGCAACCCGGTCACGCTGCTTGCCCTGGAGGCCGCGCGAGGCAAGCGCAGGCCCAACCTGGCCCTGAGGCTGCGCAAGGATACTCCCGATGAGGTCTGGCAGGCCGCCTTCGATACTATCTCTACAGGCACAGGGCTACCCGCCCTCTACTCGGAGGAGAACTATCTGGCCGCGATGGAGCGCGCCCAGCTCAACTTGCCGGATGAAGATATGCGCCAGTTCGCCTTCGGCGGCTGCACCGAGCTGATGGTGCACGGGCGGTCGTGCGTGGGGTCGCTGGACGGTGATCTCAGTGTCATCAAGACGCTGGAGGAGACCCTCCCCCACCTGCCCGAAGCGGCCACTTTCGAGGATTTTTACCTTCTCTTTGAAGAGGCGCTGCGCCGGGGTATTTACGACCTGACCGGGTTGGTCAGCCGCAACCAGCAGGTGCGCTCCGAATACCATCCCCAGCTTGTGCGCAGCCTGCTGATAGACGACTGCCTCGACCGAGGGCGCCACTATTACGCTGGCGGGGCTCGGTACAACTGGAGCGTCATCAATATCGTAGGCCTCTCCAATGCCATCGACTCGCTCTCGGCGGTGAAACGCGCCGTGTTCGAGGAGCAGCGCGCGCGCCCGAGGAGTCTACTAGCTGCACTGGCCGCCAACTTCGAGGGACAGGAAGCACTCCGAGCCTTCCTCCAAGGCTGTCCTCGCTACGGCAACGATTCGCCAGAGGTGAACGAGCTGGCGGCGCGGCTGTCCAGTTTCGTGTACAACGAGTTCAAGCGGTATGCGCCTTATCGGGGCGGGAAGTTCCTCTGCGGGACTCTGATGTTCGTCACCTATGGCTGGTACGGCGAGCCGGTCGGCGCAACCCCTGATGGGCGACTTGCAGGCACGCCGGTCGGCGATTCGGCCGGGCCAGTACAGGGACGTGACCACTCAGGCCCGACAGCGATGCTGACCTCGACCGCGGCGCTGTCCCAGCAGGACGCGCCCGGGACGCTGGTAGTCAATCTGCGCGTCGCCAAGTCGCTGCTGGCCTCAACCGAAGGCCGCTCGCGGCTCAAGGCGCTGGTCGAGGGCTACTATGAGCAGGGCGGGCTGCAACTGCAACTGAACGTAGTGGATCAGGCCGTGCTGAAGGCCGCCATCGCCAGTCCTGAGGCCCACGGGGACCTTATCGTCCGCGTAGGCGGTTATTCTGAATACTTCAATAATCTCGACGAGACGCTCAAGCTCTCCATACTGGAGCGCACCGAGCATTCCTGAGGCAGGTTGGGTCTATGAGAACAAGCCTTCTGGCTTTTATATTGCTGTTAGTCAGTGCGACTGGTCTCGTTGCCGCTCCGCTGCCGGCCGAATTCGCTAACCTCAATGGGCAGTGGCGGTTCCAGACCGACCCTTACGAGGTCGGCGAGAGTGAGGGTTGGCAGGCGCCCGGCTATGATGATTCCACCTGGCGCCAGTTGAAGGCGCCCGGCCTGTGGGAGCCTCTCGGTATTACCGACCCGCGGCCTGGTCAGGCGCCCATCCCTGTCGGCGTTATGGGCTACAGTGATTATGACGGCATCGCCTGGTATCGCAGCAGCTTCGAGCTGCCCGCCGACTGGGAAGGCAACCCCCTGCTTTTCACTCTGGGCAAGGTGGACGACTGGGACAAGGTCTGGTTCAACGGCGTCTATCTCGGGGGCCTGGCAGATGAATCCACCACTGTACCTTCCCAAACCGTGCGAGTCTACGAAGTGCCTGACAGCGCCGCGCGTTATGGCGCAACCAATGTCCTTGCCGTGCAGGTGAAAGATGGAGGCGGGCCTGGCGGTATTACCGGCCCCTTCATCACGCTGCTGCCCAAATCGCTTATGGAGGCCAAAGCAATGTATTCCAGCCCTGAGGCGTCGCTACGAGACCGGTTTCTGAATCCTCCGAGCGAAAATCGTATCTTGCCCATCTGGCATGGCGCCGCCTATCGCGACGATGCGGATGGAGTGTTGCAAGAGTTGCTGGCGCAGGGTTTCGGTGGCATCGCTACCAATGTGCCCTTCGATGAGGCCACCTATCTGCGTAATCCCGCCCACTGGGCCAATCTCAAGGCCATCCTCGAGGCAGGCAAAGCCGCAGGACTGACCTTCTGGCTCTACGATGAGCTGGGCTACCCCTCTGGCACCGCGGGCGGGCTTACGATGGAGAACAATCCCGAGTGGCAGTGCGCCGCCTTGCTGGTTTCCGAGGCCGACACCTCGGGCGAGTCGGTGGCGCTGGCTGTTCCACCGGGCCAGTTGGTGCTGGCAGCCGCTTATCCGACCAAAGAAGGCAACCTCGACCTGGCAGGCCAGGTGGACCTTTCCACTCAGATTGTAGACGACAAGCTGAACTGGACGCCCCCGGCAGGCGACTGGCATATCGTGCTGATTGGCAACGACTATATCCATGAGGGCGCCCATGTCAGCGTCGCCTTGGGCGACAAGCTGCGTAAATATGTCAATCTGCTGATGGCGGAGCCGACCGAGAAGTTCTGCGAGGTCACCCACGAGGCTTATGCGGCTAACCTGGGAGACGACCTGTCCAAATATTTCGTCTCGACCTTCACCGATGAACCGAGCCTGCAGACGCTGTGGTTCAAGACGATGCCCTACAAGCCACTGCCGTGGAGTCCTGGCTTCTCGGCAGAATTCCAGTCGAGGCGCGGTTATGCGCTGGAGCCTCTCCTTCCGCTGCTGGTAGCCGGTTCGGGCAGTCAGGCGGACAAGACGCGCTATGACTACTGGACGACCGTTGGCGAGTTGGTTTCGGAGAACTACTTCGGCGTTATCGAAGAGGTCTGCGAGGCCCATAACATCAAGTCGGGCGGCCACCTGCTGCTGGAAGAGCCGATGGCCTACCATGTGCCTCTCTACGGTGACTTCTTCCGCTGCATCCGGCGGCTGTCGGCCCCCAGCATAGACTGCCTGACCAGCATCCCCGACCAGGTGCCGTGGAATATCGCGCGCCTGCTCTCGAGCGCAGCCGAACTCAACGGCGACCGCGAGACGATGTGCGAGCAGTCCGACCACGTCCAGCGCTACCGGCCCGAGGGCGACACCCGGCCAATCTACCAGGTTTCGCTGGAGGAGATCCGCGGCAGCATCAACAGGCTGATGCTGGGTGGGATCCATGTAATTACCAGCTACTACAATTTCGAGGCTTTTAGCACGACCGAGCTGCGCGAACTCAACAAGTATGTGGGACGCGGTTCGACTCTGCTCAAGGGGGGTCACCAGGTCACTGATATCGCCGTGCTCTATCCCTCCGACAGCCTGTGCGCCAGCTTCGTGCCCTCTTACAACTGGACCGATGACGCGCAGAAGACCAAATCCATCGAACAGATGTACTGGAATATCTCGGATGGGCTTTTCCGGGTGTGCCGAGATTTTATCTATGTGGATGCTCAGGCGCTTGAGGACGCGACCGTTGCCCCTGGCAAACTCGTGCATGGCGACCTGGAATGGCAAGTCGTAGTGCTTCCGAAGACTGACACGCTGCCAATCGCGGCCTGGCGCAAGCTGGCGGACTTCTGGCGCGCTGGAGGCCTAGTGGTTGCGGCAGGCGCCTTGCCGCAGAGCAGTGAAAGCGAGTTCCCAAGCGCCGAAGTACAAGCCCTGGCGAAGGAACTTTTCACCGACACCAGCGGTCCTGCGGTCACGAAGAGCGCCGCGGGCGGGGCAGCCCTCTGGCTTCCGCAAGGCCAGGAGTTCCTGCTGCCACTCTTCCTGGACGCCCTGCTTGAGCCCGATGTCAGGCCGCTTGGCGAGAAGACGCCAATCAGGACCACCCATCGCAGGGTTGGCGGCCAGGATGTCTATATGCTTGCCAATGACAGCGGAGAGGCCTGGGTCGGTTCGGTCGAGGTTGCGGGCAAGGGGCCCGGCGTACTTTGGGAGCCTCTGACCGGCAACTTCAAGCCTGTTGAGGGCGGCGCGCCAGTCGAGCTTGCTTTGGGCGCTTATGACACGGCCTTCGTCACCTTCGAGGAGGTCGCCCCCAGAAAGCGCCTGGCCGGCCAGGTGGGTCAGGAAGCAGTAAGGATTATCCCCCTGCCGGATGTGAAGCCTGACTGGGGCAAGGGTGAATACGTCGAGGCGGAGCTAACCGCGGATGAAGCTCATTCGACGACGGACCGCCCGGCCTGGAAGTATGTCGGCACACTGACGAAGAGCGACACGGATACCTTCCTCTTTGCGGCCTTCAGGTTTGACCCGCAGGATGTGTCGGGCGCCGAGGGCCTGGACCTGAGGCTGTGGGCGCCGGAAGGGCAGCAAAGCCCAGCCCAGTGTTATGTGATGGTGGTCGACGCCGCTGGCCACACCTGGGCGACCAGTCTGGAGACGCGGCTCTCCGACTTCGGCGAGTTCCGCGCCCTGGTGCCTTTCTCCAAGCTGACCCCCGCGAGCTGGGAAGAGCAGGCCAAAGGCCCCCTGGACCTTACGCAGGTGGCTGGGGTCGTAGTTGGCTGGGGCGGGTATTTCGGCAAGGAAGGCGAGCGGCTGGAATATACAACCGCCCTGCCTGCCTTGTTCTCGATTGAGGGACTGGACTAGCTGGCGCCATGATGGCGCGCCAGTTCGATAAAACGCTGCACTCTGGCAAGCGGGGTATCGGGCGTTATGGGGCTTGCGGGGCTTATGAAGAAGCCTCGCGCCTTGCGTCCGGCCTCGCATTGGGCAGCGACCAGGCGTTCTAGTTCGGAATCGGTCACTAGCTCCAGCTCTGTGTGGGGATTGAGATTACCGAAAAGGCTGACTCTGTCGCCGATTGCTTCTGCGATAGCACCGATATCGTTGGTGTAGCCCTTCATACTGGCCTCGACCAGTATGGCGTCAGGCGCGATGCCTGCGATGAGGTCGAGGCGGTCCATAACTCCGCCCCAATACATTATGATGGTCTTTAATCCCAGCCGGCGCGCTTCGTCAACCACAGCTTTCGTCGTCGGCGCGCAGAAGCGCTCGAACTGGCGAGGGCTAATCATATCGCTTGTGGCGCCCGACTCATCGATGGTGATTGCATCCACGCCCATCGCGGCGAACTGGCGCACCGCCTCGAGATTCTGCTCGGTCAGTTTCCAGACCAGATAATCGTAAAACTCCGGCTCTTCGGCGATTGCAGCGTAGGCGTTGGCCATACCAAGCCAGCCGGTGCTAGTTCCAGAGGGCCCCGTTCACGCCCAGGCCACAGAGGAACTCCCTGTCCCCCACTCTGTCCTTTACCGCCTGGATATAATCGCCCGAGCCGGCCTCAAGCGCCACTTCCGCGGGAGTGACGGTGACGTGTTCGTCCACATCAGACTTATCGCGCAGGTGACGCGTCTCGTTGGCAAGGCAGGTGGTGTCGATGGGCTGACCGTTGCTCCACACGGCTTGCCAGTCGCCCTCGGAACCGTCCCGACGCAACAGGGAATCGCCTTCCCAGCGCCACTGGCAGCGCTCTCGCCACTCTCGGGGAGGCGCCCAGTCGGGCTGCAGCACCTCGAAGGGGGCTCTGGCCATCATCGTCAGATACACGTCCGCGTATTCCTCAGGAGAAGCACAGCCAATCCGGTACTGCTCCCCGGCGGGAAGGCCTGAGAGTTCGGCGAAATGGTCGCGCCTGAAGAGGCACTCGTAGAGGGCGGCCACCGGAAACCTGTCCACTGGCCGCCCCTCGAAGGTTGCGAATACACGCTCTCGGTTGGTCATTGCATCCTCAGCTTGCTGGCCACCTGGTCGCCGCATCGGCCATCAACTGGCTGATGGGCAGCTTGTTGGGGCATTTGCTTTCACATTCGCCACAGGCGGTGCAGACGCTCGGGTCGAAACCTTCCGGGCTGGAAGCCCACCGAGCCGCGAGGTCTTCCAGGGCCTCTTCGACCTGGCTTGGCACCAGCAGATTGCTGTAGGCCTCAAGCACCTGCGGGATAAGGATGCCCTGGGGGCACTCTCCGCAGTAGCCGCAGGCCGTGCAGAAGTGCTGCACGCTGGCGTACAGCTCGTGGATGCGCTCGTGCAGGGCCTCGGCCACCTCGTGGCTGATATTGCCTTTCTCCACCGCCATCGCATTTTCGACCGCCTGGTCGGCGAAGGTGATGCCAGCCAGCGCTGTATGCACGCCGGGGTAGCTGATGAGATAGCGCAAGGCCGCTTCCACCGGAGTGTCGAAGCCAAGCCCCTGCACGGTGTTCTTAAGCGCGACCGACTTGCTGGCCATCGCGCCGCCAGCCAGGGGATTCATCGCGATAACGCCGATGCCGTGTTCTGCGCAGTACGGCAACCGCCTTCGCCCTGCTGGTGTCGCGCAGGTGGAAGGGGAGCGTCACGACCTCGAAGGGGAACTCCTCCAGATAGCGGATCAGCCCGTCGGCGTCCATATGGCTGGTGATGCCGATATGGTCGAACAGGCCCTCGTCGCGCGCCTTGACGATGCCCTCCAGAAAGCCGCCCGGCTTCATCGCCTCTTCAAAGGCGATGTCGGCATGGATGGCCCAGAGGTGATAACAGTCGAGATGGTCGACCTTCAGCAGGCCCATCGAGCGCTCTACCTGGCGCCTCGCTTCGTCCGCTGTGCGGATGCCGAAGCCAATGACTGGATTATATTCGCCGATACCGTCTCCCCCGTTGCCGGGACTTGATTTCGCCGTGATGATAAGCTTGCTGCGGTCTTCACCTTCGAGGCCGCCGGCCAGGAAGGACTCCGCCGTGCCGCCCCCATAGCCGGGCGCGACGTCGAAATAGTTGACTCCAAGCTTGATTGCCTGCTTGACCGCCGCGGCAGCCGAATCGGGGTCAGCGAACCTCATACACCCGAAGCTGAGCGTCGAAACATCCCAGCCGGGCCTCTCCATATGTCTATATTCCATCCTGTTTCCTCCAGGGTTAATTTGGCTTGGTTACTTGCCGCGCGCTTTGGCGGCGCCGTAGTCGAAGCACTCCTCGAACAGCGCGCGCAGGCTTGCGGTGGTGCAGTCGGCATGGACGGCGTTGCCCGCGGTCAGCATAAACCGGCCCTCAGGGCGCCAGTAGGTATCTATCAGGAAGCGCGCCTCGCGCCGCACGTCCTCGACCGTGCCCCACGGGATGGCCTGCTGCACGTCGAAGCCCGCCCAGATGGTCAACTTGTCGCCCCACCTGGACGCGACCTCGGCTTCATCCATTGTATACTTTTGGATGGGATGGATGACGTCCAGGCCGATCTCGACGAAGTCCGGGAGGAATTCCATCACATCGCCGCAGGTATGCAGCCAGAAGTGCATCCCCAGCTCATGGGCCTTGGCAATTAATTCGGCGTAATAGGGCTTGTAGAACTCTCTGAAGAGCGCCGGCGAGAAGAAAGCGCCTTTCTGGGTACCGATATCATCGCTCGTAAAGATGCCATCGAGGTCGCCCTCGGCCTTGGCGCGTTCCATCATCCGCAGGTAGAAGTCGGTCAGCGCGCGGAAGAGCCGATGGACGCTCTCCGGATCGGTGTAGTAGTCGGTCAGGGCGTTCGTCATACCGCGCAGTGACCAGTGCCGCTCGAAGAAGCAGAACCACCAGTGGCCCAGCCGATAACGCCCATCGGCCTCAGGCGCCCAGGCAAGCAGATTGGGGTATTCTGGCGAGGGGAAGTCCGCGAGCACCTCGTCCAGTTGAGTCCAGTCGGTGATGGCAACCTGAGAATCTATACCGGCGCTTGACTGCTGCGGCGCATCGAAACATACCCAGCGATAGCTGGGATCATCCTCGGGCGCCTCGAAGATGGCTGGCATCCGCAACCCAACGAGCTGGACGTCCTGCGGATACTCGGCAAGCAGCGCCTCGACCTCGGCCTGGCGCTCTCCGAAGTGAGGGGGATGGACCCAGAAGTGCAGCAGCACGGGGACGCGGTCGGCCGCGCCGGTGCCGTTGATGACCGAGATGACCGCCTCTCTGGACAGTGGTTCGTAACGCATTATGACCTCCGAAGCCCCTTCTGGGGGTCAGTATTTGAGCACAAGAGTGGCATAGGGCGCAAGGGCGACCTCACCCTCGTAGCGCTTGCCGGATAGTAAATCGGTCGCGGGTCTGGGCAAGGTAACGCTCCCTGGCTTGCCTTCGAGTTCCAGCACCACGGCGCCCTGACCGCCCTCTCCAGCGCGCGGGATTGCCAATACTGACTCTGAGGCCTGCCACTCGCGTTCGATGCCCGGCCTCGGTAAAAAGTCCTTCCAGGAAAGGCAGCAGTTGCTCGGGTTTCGGCAGGGTCGCCATCACGATGACCTGCCCCTTCCCCATCTGGGCGCGCGTGATAGCGGCCTTGCCCTCGTTCGGCCAGGCGGTGTAAGTGGCCAGCACCTCGGCCCCGCGCGACTCCAGCGCGTCCTGCCAGAGGGAGCCTTCTCCCTCCGTCCCATCCGCCCAGCGGAGTCGGCAGCGGCTTCGGCTCGATGGGGCACTCGTGCGCGCGGAAGACCTGCCCCCATTCCTCGAGGCTGCCGTAGGGGCCACTCCGGAGCTTGGCGCCTTCGCAGGTCCCGGATGTCGGTAAAGGGGGTGGCGATCCAGGTGCCGCCGGCCTCGATCCAGGCGGCCAGCCGCTCCCTTAGGCCCTCTTCATCGAGCGCCGGCAGGAAGGGCGAGATGACCACCGAGTAGTCAGCCAGGTCAGCCGCCGGGTCCACCACGTCGGCGCGCCAGTTGCGCTCGAAAAGGCCTCGGTAAAGGCCAGCGAGCAGGGCTTCCAGATAATTGAAGCCATAGGTCAGGGGCTGGTGCTCGAAGAAATGCCAGGCCCAGGTCGAGAAATGGACAGCGAGTTTGGGCTTCACAGGGCGAGTGCCTGTGATGAAGTCGCGGCAGGTCTCGAAGCCCGCGCCCAGCTCCTGCACCTCTCCAAAAGCATAGGTCGGACGGCCAAAACTGTCTACGACCGAGCCATGCATAAGCTCATGACCCGCCCAGTGGACGCGCCAAAGCCAGTAGAGATTAGCCTCTCCGCCCATCGCGAGAGGAAGCCAGCTATTCACGCGGCAGAAACCTGGCTCCTTGTAGCCAGTCGTGGTCAGCCCGCCGGCCCAGGTAGCCTGGGTCTCGGTGTTCCAGAAGGGGGCGTCTTTGATGGGGCGGACATAGTCCATCCAGAAGACCTGCCGCCAGAGGCTCTCCTTCACGTCGTAGTGGTTGTACTGCACCAGGTCGAGTTTGCGGTGCATCTTGTAATAGGACAGGCCCGCAAAGGGCATCATATCGGTGCCGATGGGCTGCGTGGTCAGCGGGCCGCAAGGTATCCACCTGATGCTCGCAGAACTCGACGTAGGAGTCCGACTGGAAGAGCATCCAGGCGAGTTTGAGCGAGGGGTGGTGCCAGACGTTGCTGGTCGGGTGCGGCACCTGACCGAAGGCCTGATAGGTCTGGCTCCAGAGGTCCAGATCCCAGGCGGCGTTGAGAGCTTCGATGGCGCCGAACTGGGCCCTCAGCCGGTCCTGGAACTTGCGCAGGCAGACAGGGCAGCAGCAACCAAAGGGCGCGTTGTAATAAAGCTCATTGTCGATCTGCCAGCCGATGACGCGCTCATCCTGGCCGAACTCTTCAGCCATACGCGTAGCTATGCGCGCCGAGTGGTCGCGATAGACGGGGCTGTTGGGACACCCGTGCCGGCGGCCTCCATGACCGATTGGGCGGCCCTCTTCACCGACCGAGAGTATCTCCGGATAGCGCTCCGAGAGCCAGGCAGGCGGGGTGCAGGTGGGGGTGCCCATAACAGTTGCGATGCCGGCAGCTCCCAGCTTGTCGACCACCAGGTGCAGCCAGTCGAAGTCATACTGGCCCTCCTGAGGTTCCATCCGGCTCCAGGCGAACTCGCCGATGCGCATCACATTGCAGCGAGCGCGCTTCATAAGCTCGATATCTTCGTCAATCAGTTCGAGGGGCCAATCCTCGGGATAATACGCAGCGCCCAGATAGGGCGGTTTGAAGGCGGACATAGGGTTCCCTCCATCGGTTAAGTGAGTCGTGGTCAGTTCGCCGCAGGGAAGCCACCCCCTGCCTCGAACATCCCTCCTGAGAGCAAACAAGGGGAGGCAGATTGCGAGTGCAGAAGGACAACCAGACCGTCCGCGACCACCTTTGGCTGTGGGCGCACGATGCGCAGTTTTATGGTGAGGGCGCCGGCCTGCCCGGCATCGCCCATATCACGCCCCTCGAGGGCGCCTGCTATATGGGTATCCCGAACGTGATGTTCATCAGGTATTACGACAAGCCAGAGCCCCCCTTCGCCCAATACACAGTGCCCTTCAAGGCGCTGCGGAGCTTCGAGTGGTCGCTTTTCAACAACATCAACCAGCCCCATACGCTTGGCGCCGAGCAGGAAGAAGTCTACAAGCTGGCAGCTTTGAGGCCGAATATGACAGGCGTCGTAATGGATGATTTCGTAATCGCGACGGACGATGGCGCGCTGAAGCTGACCCTCTCGCCCGAGCAGCTTGCCGAAGCGAAGCGACGTCTTGAGAACATCGAAGGCCGCAAGCTGGACCTCTCGGTGGTCGTATATGCTCATCAGCTTGGGCTGCCGCTGACCGAGCCGCTTGCCGACTCGGACGTTATCCTCTTCTGGACCTGGTATCCGGCGGAGCTACCGGCGCTTGCAGAGAATCTCTCGCGCGTGGAGGCCCTCTTCCCAGGCAAGCGGATCAAACTCGGCTGCTATATGTGGGACTTCAGCGCAGGCAAACCGATGCCGCTGACCCTGCTTCAGCAGCAGTGCGCCTCGGCGCTGGACTGGCTGCGCGCGGGACGCCTCGAAGGCATCATCTTCCTGGGCAGTAATATCTGCGACCTCGAACTGGAAGCCGTCGAGTGGACACGCAAGTGGATTTCCGAGGTCGGCGACCTGCCTCTTTCAGCTTCAGAGGAGTGACCAACCGGTGAGGGACTTGCTATGGCACGGTGGATTGTTGGCGGGACTTGCGGTAATGGGCTATGCGCTGGCATCGGTGGCCCTGGCAGGCGGAGCCCCTTTGCAGACCCAAATTGAAGCGCCGCCTGACAGCTTTGTGCTGTGGCAACTACCGGAGCAGACGCCCTCCCAGATGATGAGCTATGTGCTGGTGACCAAACACAAGCAGGTCATCGTGATTGATGGCGGTAGAGAAGGCGATGCGCCCTACCTGCGCGGCTTCCTGAAAGCGCTGGGCAACAAAGTCGAAGCCTGGGTTATGACTCACCCTCATGCCGACCATTATGGCGCGCTGAAGGTCATCGCCTCCGACCCCGAGGGGCTGGTTATCAATCAGCTCTATGGCACCTTCCCCGACCCCGACTGGTACGCGAAATACGGCGACGACCAGGCAGGCGTGCCACTTTTCCTCGAAGCTATCAAACAGGCAGGCCTGGTGATGGAACCGCTCATCCCAGGGCAGGTAGCAGTGCTGGACGGGGTGCGCTTCGAAGTGCTGGCGACCATCAATCCCGAGCTGACGGTGAATCCCATAAACAACCAGTCGCTCGTGATGCGCGTCGAGGACGACTACAAGTCTATCCTGTTCACTGGCGATGCCGGCGCGGAGGAAAGCGAGAAGCTTCTGGCTGGGCCCTATGCCGACCGACTGGCCTGTGATTATGTCCAGATGGCCCATCATGGCCAGCAGGGGGCGACAGAGGCCTTCTATCGCAAAGTGAACGCCCGTTGGGCACTCTGGCCAACGCCGAAATGGCTGTGGGACAACGATACCGGCGGGGGCAAAGGCTCTGGCCCGTGGAAGACGCTTGAGACCCGCGCGTGGATGGAACAACTTGGCATTGAACGCAATATCACCACCTGGGAGGGCCTGGCGGTCATCCGCTGAGGCCGACTGGAGGGATACCTGATGTTTGAACGCTGCGTTGTACTTGGACTTCTCCTGGCGCTGTCCGTGGGCTGCCACGCCGCGCTGATGCCTGGCGACCCTGACCGCATCGCTCAGGCCTGGGAGTTCAACGGGGCCGAGGCCGAGGGGTGGAAGGTCACGAACAACCTGGCAGATCTCGTGGTCGCTGAGGGCGTCCTGACCACTCAGGCGACGGGGCCAGATTCCAATATGGCGGTTTCGGACCTGGCTTTGCCTTGCGCGGAACTGACTCACCTTGTCCTCAGGATGAAGTCGGATGCGCCCGGCTCGACGCAGGTCTATTTCGCGACCTCGGCAAGCAGCGACCCGGCCGCCAACAGCGTACCGTCCTTCGGGATGCGCGCCGATAACGAGTGGCACGAGTACGAGGTGGCGCTGGCAGGGCTGAAGGGCTTCTCTGGAAATCTTGGCTATCTGCGTATCGACCCGGTCAACGGCAGCGAGTCGGCCCATATCGGCATCGACTATATACGACTGGTCGAGAAAGCCCCCCGCGTGGGACTTATCCGGTTTGCGCCCGATAAAGTCTGGACTGAGCCAGGCGCGACCGTAAAGCTGACACTTGAGCTGTCCGCCCTCGGCGGCGCGCCCTTGCCCGAACTTGTGGCAGAGCTTTCAGGGGTTGCCGGTAGCCTCCCGGTCATCCGAGATGACCGAGCCCACCGTTATATCGCAACCTGGGAAGTCAAGGCCCCTCCAGCCCCTGGCGCCAAGTGGCGCGTGGAGGTTAAAACTGGCGACAAGCTGCTGCTCGTTGCCGAGACCTGTGCGCTTTCGGTCGACAAATCGAGCCTGCCAGCCCCCTCTGGGCGGCTGCGCGTGGCCGAGGAGAACGGCTGGCTGGTTGTCGAGACGCCCGGAACCCAGCTTGCCGCGCCCCAGATGGGCAATGGCTATTGCCTTGGGGTGTTGCGCGGGCGGTTGCCGGATGGCAGTTGGGCCATCGCAGGCGTCTGCTCTCCGCTTGCAACGGTAGCTTATCAGTTGGGCGGTGTCTTGAACTGGGTCACGCCCAATTTGAGCGTCCAGAGCCTGAGCGATGCGTCCGTCACACTTAATACCACCAGCAGCCCCTGGCGCGCAAATCTCGAACTGCGCCCCATCGCGGAGCCTTCTCGCATCGCCTGCACGACGAGGCTTGGGGCGCTTTCGGATATTAAGGTGGCGCGCCTGGGCGGACCGACACTGCTGGCGGGCGAGGGCAGCTTTGGCGAGCAGAAGACGACAGCTCTCTTGCCCGGCATCGAGTGGCTTGAAGGCAAGCAGCGCTCCTCCGATGTGACTGTGGTAGGCGAGGGAGTCGGCTACCGGCCTATCCCCGCTCCCTTCCAGCTAACTGTCCCGCTGGTCGCGGTTGAGGCCGACGGGCTGCTGACCGGCCTGATGTGGGCGCCCTTGCAAGACTGGGGCGGCGAGGGGATGCCAATGGCAGAATTCGCCTCGCCCAACTTCCTCGATGGGCAAGCCAACCAGCTTTGCTCCGCTTTTGTACCTGGCTGGCCGGCATATGCCGCGCCCAACCAGCGCTCCGCCGCGACGCTTCTCGAATTGGCGACTGGAGAGGCGCTTTCCTTCGAGACCCAGCTCTACGCGATTGGCGGCAAGACAACCAATGATGCGGTGCCGCTCTGGTATTCCGCCTATGGCCAGCCCGAACCGCCGACCCTCGTGCGGCCGCTGGTGGACTATGTGGGAATAATCGGCCAGTGCTGGGGCCAGACCTGTTACTTCCCCGAGCTGGACAAGTTCGTAAACCACTGGCGGGTTGGTCAGACGCCTTTCGAGGCGCCAGGCCTCAAGGCGCAAATCTACGCCACCTATCTCTGGACGGGCGATGACCGCTGGATTACCAAGGTCGGACTGAAGCCCGGCGCTGACCTCTTCAGCCTGACAGGAGACATCGCCTCGGACTTCGGGCTTGGGGAAGTCCCTGCCCAGATCGCCTCTCAGGAGGCCGATGGCAGTTGGCTCTATCACGTTACTGACGACGTTAAAAAGCGCTCAGAGGAGTTCACCGGCGGCAAGCGTCACGATTTGGGCGAGGAAGGCACTTCCTCCTCAGGCTTGATAGCGACCAACGCGGTCGGAGTGATCGCCCACGCGCTTGCGACGGGCAACCCGGTCAGCGTCGAGGCCAGCCTGAAGGCGCTCGAAGCCATCAGGCGGTACAAGGTGCCCGGCCGGCTCGCAGACCTGGGAAGTGCACAAGGATACCCCGGATATCTATGGCGCAGCCTTGCTGACTGACTGTTTCCGGATGGGCTATGAATTGACAGGCGACAAGAGCTACCTCGACGATGCCGTCTACTGGGCGCGGACAGGGTTGCCCTTCCTCTACAGCTACCAGGTGCCTGGCACCAGTATAAAAGGCGCAACCTGCGTTATCCCGGGCGACTCGCTGACCGAGGGGCCTGACCCGCTGGAAGGCGCGCATACCTCTGATATCGCCTTCGAGAATCCCGACCGCGAGCTTACCCCCTATGGGAGCATCCCGGTCTTCGGCACGTCCTTCTACGTGGTCAACTGGATGGGCAACCTGGTGCAGTGGTGCGGGCTGGTATGGGTCAGCAGCGCGCAGAGCCTGCTGCGCCATGTGGATGACCCCCTCCTCGAGAAAGCCGCCTGGGGCACGCTGGTCTCAGGCTGCCATCAGACCTTCGACAAGGAGCCTCTCGTCGGCCTGTTGCCCGACACCTGGCATCTGGGCAGCAACACCGCCTATCCGGCGCTTATCTCGGTGGCCCGACTGGAAGATCCGGTGCTCTCGGCGCTTGGGCTGAAGTACCCCCAGAATACCCAACTGGTGGTGCTGAGGGCTGAAGGAGTAGCCCCAGTGCGTCTGGCGACCCAGGGGGCCCAGAGCGATGCGCTGCTGACCGCCACAGGGCTTGCCTGGAGCCAGAAATATCCCGCGGGCGCCGAGTGCGAGGCGGCTCTGCTTGGAGTTGCGGCCGTGACCAGTGTGAAAGTGGACGGCCAGGCGCTACCTCAGGCGGAGGCGCTACCGCTTACGGGGCCTTCCTGGTATCTCGACGCCTCAACGAAGCGCCTCTTCATCAGGCTGAGGCACCTCACCGAGGAAGTGAGAGTGGAAGTTGGGTGGTGATTTGGCAGAAGGGGCGCCTGCCCAGCGAAGGTCACAAAACGATAAATTATTATGCAACAGAGATGCAATTCTTGTTTGAAGGGGTTGCGGGAAACTAGAATAGTGGTAGGCTGTATTTGGGTGTGAAGCGCGCTTCGGGTAACGACCACCAAAGGAGGGAAGCAAGGCGCAAGGCACCCGCGAGACTCAAAGGGTTTCATGCAGCATCAATCTGAAGGACTGGAGTGATGTCTTTGAAACGCTACACCGTCTCACTGCTGGCGCTGATTGCGCTTGTTGCTTTAACATCTTGGGGGGGGGGGGGGGGGTAAGCTGGGCAGACCAGAACGACCCCACTGTTGATGTGATCGTCCAGCGCGCAACCACGTTTGGACAGCTTGAGGCCGCAACCCACGGCTGTTATTTACGACTGAGCTTTCAATTCCCAGGGACCCCCCCACCTACAATAGTGACAGTGAATGTCACATCGCTCCTCCTGACTGAGGTGGGTGAAAATTGTCCGCCGCCATTAATCTCACCGAGCGCTGTGTCTGGACCGAGCGCCCCGTTTTTCCAAGGGCAGGTCTGGAAATGGTATTTCCTAAACTCAGTTCCACTGTTAAACGCGACCTACAATCTGCGTGTCGAATTTGAATACAGTATCGGTATGAATGATCTAGTTGAGGCAGCGCCAGTTAACCTGACGTTCAGGGCCGACAACCTTATCGTTGTTTCAGCAACAGATGGTGTGCCAGGCGCTGAGAGTGGTTTCTGTCTCTTTGATCCAGATGACAGCATAGGCGGTAAGAACATAATGCGAGTCAACATGACGCTCGCAGATTACTACCTTGCTGGACTTGACAATAGCACCACCATCACGGTGCGCTGGCACGACCCAGTTAGTGGACAGACACTTCGTGAGGTTACCGGTAACTTGGCGATTACTGGCGACCCTGGTGATCCAGAGAATGGCACTGCAATCCAATTATTTACCTGGGACGGATTGACCAGTGGCCAGACAGTTGCAAAGGGCGCTTACCCCTACACAGCTTATTCGAGCCAGCCCGCTGGAAGCGGGATCACCGGGCCGGTCCACCACTGGTGGCATTCGCCTTATTTAACTGTGTCGAACGTCACCGCACGCTGGGTGGACGAAAACAGCGTCCACATCGAATGGGATCTCGGTGCCACTGGCAGCATAAGCACTTCCGGCGTTGAGATCCTTGCCATCTCACCTGATCTTGTGGTGTACCCCTTCAGTGCGCCAGGTGGCACGGGCCATAAGGAAACGGCTATAGCCCTTCAGATACCAGAAGGGGGGAATGAGGGCAACTGGTTCTTCCTGGTACGGGCCAAAGATAATGACGCCCCCTTCGACCGGGCGCACGAAGACCGGTATGCGCAGGTCAAAGGTGCACATACGCCGCCCACGATTGTCACCTATCAACTCAATAGGCCGCTAAACGGTGGAAATCTGCCAGGCTTTAACACCACTGCTGCCGAAATAACTGCCATCTGTTTCAGCGCAAGGAGCTACGCCGTAGTTGGTGGCGGCGAGATTCCACAGGCTGCGCAGGTGGTTACAGCCTTCGAGGGGGCCACTGTCTTTGCCACTTTCAGCCATGGAGATGCAAGCGGAGGCCTGGTCATATGTGATGACCTCAACAGCCTCGGTGCGACTAGTGGATTGCTGGATGGGCAGAGTGTTGTAGTGGGGCTTGCTGGGCACAACGCGCCCCGCTTGAAGCTGGCGCTGTTTTATGGTTGCTGGACCGCGGACGACAATTTTTACGAACTTGGTAACCTGATTAGTAAAGCCGAGACTTGTGGCGCTGAATGTGCAATTGGGTGGAACGTGGAAGTACTCGACGGCGCGGTTGCTGACCATTTTGCCAGCGTCTTTTGGGCCCATCTATTGGACAACAGTGTTTCTGCTGCGTCTGCCGTTGCGGCTGCCGTACAGAGTTGCCAACAGACGTTTAATTTTACGGTGACCATCCCGGCCAATCAGCTTGTACTTGACAGCATGCATCAGCATCAGATTGTTGGTAGTCTGGAGGGAGGCGCATTATGAAAAGGCAGGACAACAGACTGCGATGGATTGTCAAATCGCTGATGACTTTCGGTTTTGTATGGGCACTGGCGGTGCTTGGCGGACTATATGGGGCGATTACATACGCTCAAACACTTGATGCGCGCGCAGCAGTAAAACATCTGATGAGCACAACCGGGGAGCTACACTGGGCACAGGGTAAGAGTAGCCTAAGCCAGTACAGTATAGTAGAGGATCTGTCTACCAGCCATCGCGCACAGGTATTGCTGGATTCCGGAGGCGAGAGCCTTAAAGAATTCACACGATTGGACGATATTCCATCGCAAGTTGGGCCTTCTCTCGCCAGTAAGGCGCTGGAGCAGGTCGCCAGAGAACGCGCTGCCAGTGTGCTTTCGCCAGACTACAGTCTGGACACACTCATCGCCCGCAGTGTGCCACAATCCTTCGGCCCAGTCACCTTGGTGCATCTATATGCTGAAAGCGATGGCATCAGGATCCCACCCTGGATATGCGTTGTAATTACGAATGATGGAAAGACTGTGTGGAGTTTGAAAGTCTCAGAGGAGCCAATACCAGGTCTGCACATAGGGGACGTGAAGTATACTGCCGATGAAGCAGGGGCGCTGGCGGTACCCGAAGCGATACGCCGCGTGGCCGCTTTAACTGGCCTGAGCGAGGCCAAAGTGCGGGAGAAAGGTGGCTACGTGCTCCAATGGACTTCACCCCTCTACTACTCTAACAGCCCGCTCGGTTATTGTGGGCTGCCCACTCCAGGCGCCTTTTACGGCGCGCGGGTCGCCCGCACTAAGAGTCCGGAAGCCGGTAAAAGTGACGGACTGCCGCAAGAGGTGTCCCTCATCGTTGACGCCAATACTGGCAAGACTGCCGTACCGCCTGGGATTGCTGGGCAGATGCCATCAGTTGCCGATAAGTCAGCGCAGCCTCTTGTCGCCTACGCTCTCGCCGCCTTGGCGGGGTTGCTGGTCGTCTTCCTTGTCGTGAAGCTGAGGAAGAGGTAGACGCTCGCGAATTGCGCGCGGACGAAAAGCAAACAGGGAGGCCCTTCGCGGGGCCTCCCTGCTAGTTTGAGCTGGGTAATAAGCGGTTAGTCGAGTTCTTCCACGATGATGGGGCCCATCAGGCCGTGGTCGGTGAGCTGGTAGTCGAAGCTCCAGCGCGGGTGGTCGGGCGAGAAGCTGTGGGGGCCGGTGCCAGGCTCCCACGGGGTGTGCAGCGGGCCGAGGATATTCTTGCGCCCGCCGATCACCTCGACGACGACCTCGGTCTCATCCTTGTCCAGCGCCTCGGTTATATCGGCCTCGAAAGGCGCCCACAGCAGCGGGAAGGTCTGCTGCCCCACGTGGACCGCCGCCATCGTCGCCGCAAGTTCGGGCAGTCTGATGCGCAGCCGCTTGCCGGCCTTGGGCCTGGCCACCTTCAGCTTGTAGCGCACCGCCGCGCCGTAGAAATCCAGCCCCTGGCCAACCCAGGAGCCCAGCGCAAGCTTGTCCGGCAGCTTCGTCAGGGTCATATTGGTTGGACTTGGCCCCTCGGCGTCCAGCTTCTTAACGCCGAAATCGCCGATGAGATAGAGGTCTTCGAGCTCCAGATCGGGCCGGTACCAGAAACGCAGCTCCAGCACGGTCTCTCCTTCCCCAAGCACAGGCATCAGATCGCAGGTGCGGAAGTCTTCCGACACCCACCAGCCCCCCTCAGGGCCTACCCGCTGACCATTTACGATGATCTCGAACTCGTCGGGATTCTCGAGAGCGAGTTTGCAGAGGGTCGGTTTCACATCAATCTGGAACTTGTACCTGAGCACGGCCTCAAAACGAGGCCTGGTATCCACGGTGCCAAGCGCATAGAGATACCAGGGCTGATGCTCATTGCCCAGGCGAGTGCCCAGGCCGCAGCGCTCGCGGAACTCCTTGTCCACCTGGAGGGTGGGCTTGAGTTCGGAGAAGTCAGAGCCGTCGATGCTGTAGTCGCAGTAGTCCAGCGGGAAGCTGTTGAGCTCGGTCAGCTCATACTCGAAGGGGCCTTCGAAGGCCTTCCACGAGACGACTTTGGGCGCCGGCTTGTTGGGGACCGCATCGGGCACGTGAATCCCGTAGGAAAGCAGCGCCGAGCCGGTCGAGGGCAGGTCCAGCAGAACGAAGCCGCCCTCGGAGTCGGCCTCGCCGGCAAGCAGGGTCTTCTCCCCGGCCAGGGCATCCCAGAGTACGATGGGCAGGCTGGCGCCCTCAACGCGCACTTCGAGCTTGAGAGGCTGCTTGCGCTCATGCGACTGGACGAAGAGCAGATAGCCCTCATCCACCTGGCGCAGCATCGCCCAGACCTGATCGCACTCTTTGCCGTCCACCTGGAGGCTGACCTGACGGGGAAGGAGGCTTCCAACTTGCCTGATCAGAGCCGCAGGCTCCGCATCGCAGTTCGCAGAACTATCAAGCAGCCTGAGCAAGGCCGCATCGGCGCAGTCCTTGCCATCGCACCTGACAGGTTGCTCGCCCGCGAAGAGGACCTTCCCCCCCGCCGCGACGAAGGCGTTGAGCAGTTTGATTGTAGACTTGCGCAAGGTGACGACAGGCGGCACGACGACGAGTTTGTAGCTCATCTGGCCGACGGTCAGGCCGTCAGCGGTGACGTGGCCATAACGCGCCAGCAGGCCTTCATCGCCGAAATCCCAGTCATAGTGTTGGCCGGTGAGGGTGAACATCACGGTGCGGAGCGACTGCTCCAGTTCACCGAGTTTGGGCGCAGCCTGGTTGGAGCCGGGCGTGAGAAGGCCCCAGGCGCTTTCAATCGGGTGGATTACAAGCACGTCGCGCACTGGCTTGCCGCGCGTGAGCATATACGAGAGACGCGCGAAGTAGTCCTCCACGCCCTTGTAATACGGCCACCAGGGACTGTGGTTGATTATGCTGGCGGGGTAATCGCGTTTGGCGCCGCCGGCCAGGCTGTAATGGGTCAGATGCTGACAGCGGAAGTTGATTCCGGTCGCATACTGCCAGTCGCCGAGGAACTTGTGACCCTCCAGCGGGAAGTCCCAGCCGGTGCAACCGTAAAGCTCGGTGAGTACGCGCTCCTTACCGAGCTGGTCGGCCACGGAGGAGCACTGCTTGGCGGTCAGAAGCTCTTCGGCCTGGTCGGTGAGGAGGTCTATCCCAGGCCACTGCATATGCTCATAGTGGGGCATACAGGCGCCGACGACCATCGTCTGCAAAGTCAGATCGCCTTCGAGTAGCACGTGGCCGGTGAGGGCGATACGCTCCTTGCCGCACCAGGCGCCAATCTGCCCGGAGAAGTTCTCGACGAAGAGCTCGGTGATGGTCTGGTGGTAGTCGTGTTGGACCTTGCTGAAGGCGCCGCCGGCCGCTGGGAAGAAGAGCTCGGGCAGATGGTTCATCAGGTCGTAGCCGCGCCGCGCTTTGAATTCTTCCGGCAGGCGAGGCGTCCAGTGGGCCTGGAGCGTTACATCGGCGCCGACGTTGTTGCGCCAGCCGTAGTTAGGCTCATCGGTGAACATCCCAGGAATCAGCGCGCCGAAATCCTTGCCATAGCGGGCGGCATACTGGTCATGGGTGCTCTTGATATATTCGGCGACGGCCTCGTGGCTCAGCACATCGAGATAACCGCCATCATTGGTCCAACCACTGGGAATCTCGGTTCTCACCGCGAAGGCCATACCGCAGCCTGAAGCGCATTTGGAGTAGCTCTTGAGCGCGCCAGCCTCGTCGAGTTCTACCTCGAAATTCGCAAGACTCGAGGAGGCATCTTTAAGCTCGGTGGCAGCGCCGGCGACCAGATACTTGAGCCGAAGCTCGGGGTGTTCGCGGGTGACGAAGCCGCCAGCAGGGCCGGAAGGCCAGCGATCCTCATCGTAGAGATAAGCTTTCAGGTCCAGCGCGCGAGCTTTCTCGATACACAGGCCCAACAGGTCGAACCATTCCTCGGACAGATAGGGAGTTTTAAGCCCATAGCGGCTGTGCATAAAGAAGCCGCCCATCCCGCCCTTGTGCATCTCGTCAATCTGAGACAGCAGCCTGTCTTTTTCGAGCTTGCTGTTGAGGGACCAGAAAGGCGCGCCGCGCCAGAGTGAGGGGGGATCTGCCCAGATGCCGTTCCAGAGGTCGAGCTTGTTCATTTTAAACACCTCGCCAGTGTTAAAGACGTATCTAATAGTCTGTCACAGGTTACGAAAGCAGGCAAGGTGTTGAGGCTTATTTGCTACCAGGAAGTACGGACTAGCAAAGTGGTGACACTTTCGGCGGGTAGCACGAGGGAAAGCAAATAGCCTTCGAGAGGGATTTTGGGAAGCGCGGCAAGGCTTTCGGTCGCGCTGGTGCGGAAGGCCTGGGCGTGAGGCGCGATTTCTGAAAAAGCCGACAGGTCGAACTGGCGCCTGACTTCGGTCGCCTCAGGATTGAAGGCCACCAGAATCAGCTTGCCGGCCTCTTCGTCCAGCGCGGCCAGGGTGCGCTGGTCTCCGCTTGGGATGAGGACGCAGCCCGGGCGCAAGAAGCGGCTGTACTGAGCCATCACCCAGTAGGCTTTCGTGTAAGCGAAGCCTGATTCGGGGTGCTCGAAATCTGCGTGGAGGAGGCCCCAATTGAAGTTGTACTGCACGCACATCGCCTCGTTCTCGATGGCCTGCCAATAGACCCAGGCGTCGGCCCCAAGGTCGGCAAGGTCCCACTGGATGGTCTGGGCCAGGGCCAGCCCGCTGCCCATCGCGTCATGGTCGTGAGCGCCGACGCTGCCTCCATATTCGGACATCCAGAGGCGCTTGCCAAGAGGCTTCACTTCAGCTTGCAGCGCGGCGCGGTTCCAGCCCCAGTAGGCGTGCGTATTGACCTGCGCAACCGCCTCGCGCGCCTCGGGTGAAAGCTCCCGCCAGGTGGCCAGCGAGTGTTCGATGCTGGTTTCATCGGAGGCCGCCACCTCGGTGGCAAGCCCAACCTCGGCCAATTTGCGCGCGAGCAGTGGTATCAGCAGGCTCTGGGTAGCCACGTCGAAGTGGCAGCCTTCCTGATTGCCTCCCGCTTTCCAGTAATCGCTTCGGGGTTCATTGAAGGGGTCTAGCGTGCGGAAATCGATACCTTCTTCGTCCCGGAAGTGCCGGACTGCCTCGACCAGGAAGTCAGTATAGCGTTCGTATTCGGAGGGCTTGAGATTGTCTTTTGCCGGGTCGGTTGCGCCCGCACTGCAGCCGCTTTCGGTCATCCACCAGGGGGGCGAATTAACGAAGGCTTCGATGAGGTTGGCTCCACGCGCTTTGGCCGCCTGAAGGAACCAGCGCTGGCCTGGGTCGGCTTCCCAGTCGAAGACGCCAGGCTCGGGCTGGAAGCATGGCACCTGCCCGCCCAGGCGCATATGGTTGTGGCCTGGAGCGTCTCCCCCACCAAAATTGTACCTGGCGATGTTCAGGCGCAGGCCTTTTTCTCCGAACAGGGCGTCGGCAAGCTGGCTTCGGACAGGCTCAGGCCACTGACCGAGTATGTTTGCGAACCAGCAAAGCGAGGTGCCCCAACCCTCCAGGCGCTGCCTGGGCAAAGTCGGCTCTAGCCGGGCAGGCTTATCCTCTGCCAGGGCCAGCGAAACTAGGCAGCAAGAGGAGTGCAAGGCCAAGTAATTCGGCTTTCAAGTGTGCTCCCTAGTTTTGCTTCATCCGGGTATAAAGCCATAGTCCAATTCCAATCACCAGCAATACCGACGTGATGAGCAAGCCTGTCTGCAATCCTGATTTTTCCGAGGCAGGAGGGAGTGCGCCATAATCTACATCGGCCTCAGAGGAGGTATCAAACAGATTATCCGGAGGCGGTGCGGTCGGTGGCGGGGCTACAGCCTGCTTGCTCACTCTGACAGAGCGCCAATCAGTGGCATAGCAAGCCGGTGCTTTCGGCATCTGGACTGGCTTATACCTTAGTTTGCCCGTCGAGTCATCTACATCGGCCGCCCACCAGTCGCCCTTCGCATCTTGCCAGCCCACCTGCCACAAAGGGCCAAGTTGCTGGCCTTTTGCGCTTTCAGGCAAGTCAGGGACTTCAGCCTTCACCGCCGCGAGAGCCTCTTTGTCCGAGCCCTCTTCATCAGGATATTCCAGGGTCGTTACAGAAGAGAAAGCGGCGATCCGGCCCGCCTTGTCAACAATCAGGCCCCAGACCGCTTTGCTGAGTGTTTGGTTGCCCTTGCCGAGATACCAGACATAGCTAGTGGGCAGAAGGGTTTTCTCCCAGGGCATATCATCAGCAGGAACTGGCAAGTTAAGAGCCTTGGAAAGGGTGACGACTACTTCTTGCACCTGCTCGGTGGTTGGCTCTGCCCCTCGGGCACTAACCTGAGGCAGCCAGGGAGCTCCGCCAAAAACTGAAAGCGCCACAAACTCGCCGGAGTTTTCATTGACAGTGATCATCACTCCCGATGCGGCGAAACTGACAAACCCGCGCTGGGTGTCATAATCTGAAGGGCGAGGCTCCAGGGTCGGGCTTGGCGCGCCCAAGGCCTTAAGCAGGGCAGTTGCCGCCCCCTCAGGGGTTTCTGCCCAGGCCCAGGAGGCCAGAAAGAGGACTAGAAGGACTCCGAGCACGCATCTCGACACTTGCGATCACTCTCCTCGGAAGGCTTTCACTGATGATACCACGCGGGAGAAGTCATAAAGAAGTCGAACTAGGCCTCGCAAGCTCGTAAATCCGGAGGCTCTGTAGATGCGCGTTTACCTTTTCGTCTATCTGGCGCTACTTGGAGGGCTTGGTATGGGAAGCGCCTTCCCCGCCTCACCAGTGTGGGTGGTGGGTAGCAGCCTGGGTGACCTGAGGCCGACCTTCGAGCAGCTTGGCCTCGAGGCGAGGCTTGCGGTGAGCCTCGAAGACGTACCTGAAGACGCAGCATCGGTGCTGGTACTGGCCGAAGACTATCCTGAGCCGACCCGGCTTGTCCTGGCAGATATCGACCGGCTGCGCGCCATCGCAGAGCAGGGCGGGAGGGTGCTGGTCGAGTTCGCATTACCGGCGGAGGGAACGAGTCTCTTCGGGGTCGAGACCGAACCTGCACCTCGGCGCGCCCTCTCGGAGCGGTTGGTAGTGCTGCAACCACTGGGAGGACTTGCTCCCGAAGCACTACTCGACGACCACGACAACGCGTATGTGGCTTTTTCGTCTCTGCCTGCGGACGCAGAGAGGCTGCTGGAATATGACCTGTGCCTGGGCACCTACGACCGCCGGCCGCTGCCTGAGCAGGGGCGGTATATCCTGACAGTCGACCTGGGCGAATTGAAGCCTCTTTCGAACGTCGCCCAGCGCTTTGGCGCAGGCAGGGAGAGCTATGCACCCGAGAGCGTCGAGCTTTGGCTGTCCACCGATGGGGTTAGCTATGAGCGAGTGGCGCGCCAGGAGGGGCCGGGCCTCTTCCCGGAGGCGCGCTTTGAACTGGAAGGACGCTCTGCCCGCTCTGTCAGACTGGTCGCGCGCAAGCTCAAGCGCGATGCGGTCAGTGACTTCTTCTTCGCGGGCGAGGTCAGCGCGCTGGACGTCACTGGGAAGAACGTCGCCCTTGGTCGCCCCTACGCGCTTGAGCCGGCCGATACAGTCTCAGGGGCTCATCTCGATGACGGTGCGAAGCTTACCGATGGCGTTATGGATGGCCTGTACACTGACAAGCAGTCGGTCGGTTGGGGCACTCCCGAGCCGCCCAAGCCGACCAGCTTCCCCGCCGTGGTGCGAGTGCCGGTTGGGCTCGGCGAAGTGCTGCTGGTCGGGCCGAAGCTCTCCGACTGGAGGCAGCGCAACTTCCGCCTCAGCGAGCGCTTCGAGGCCCTCTGGCGCGGCCTGTTGCTGGAGCTGCTGCCCGAAGAGGAACGCCCACAGGCCCTGGCTTCCTATGTGCCTCTGAAAGCCTGGACCGAACCGCACCGCTGGGCAGTGCCTGGAACGCAGAGGTGAAGCTGATTGTCAGAGACGTCCGCTGAAGCCAGGGCGATCTGCGAGGGCCTTGAACTCAAGCCTGTCGAGGGCAGTCCGGGCCGGTTCGAGGCCACTTTTACTTCAACCGAGGGCGAGCGGCGCTTCGACGTGAGGGCCAGGACGGCGACAGGCGAGGCGCAGGCGCGAGGTGGACTTCAGCTGCAGCTTGCGAGAGACCGCCTATCGCCAGGCGCTGGACAAAGTGATGGGCTGGTATGAGGCAAGTGGGGTGCTGGACTCACCTCTTGCCAAGGGAGGGGTGGCCTCGCAGGTATGCCTGGCGTGGTTCGATAGTGGGCAACCGGACAAGTTTCCAAACCGGGTGGACTGCCAGGCGATGAGCGCCGAAGCCTTCTTCCTCTACAACCGACTCGACGGTAGTGAAACCTGGCGAGAGCGCGCAATCAAGTTGCTGGACCTGGTCGAAGGCAGTCAGATCAAAGACCCGGCACGCGCCAGCTTTGGCGGCTTCCCCTGGCTGCTCGAGAACGACGACACGCTGTGGTTCTGGGACGACAACTGTCGGTCGGGGATGGCGCTGCTGTGGGGTTATCACTGGACGGGCGATGAACGTTACCTGGCCTCGGCGGTGCGCTCGGCGGAGCTGTTCCGCCAGGTGGCAAGGGAGGATGGCTGCGTCCACAGGCATTGCATCTCGGCGAAGGAACTGGACCAAATTGGTCGGGAGGCTTATCGGGCTTTCTCCCAGGGGGCTGTAGATGCCGATTACCGCCTGCAACACTGGGGAAGCCTGGCCGCAGTGACGGGCGATGCGGAGTATGAGCGGCTGGCCGGACTGGTCGACCGCCTCTGGACGCCGCAGGTGTGGCTGCGCGGCGCGGCCCACGCGGCGCATTATCTGGATTCCGACGCTGGCAAAGCAACGGACTCTGGCTCTGGCCGACCAGTTGCTTGCCGACCCGGCCGTTGCGCGCTGGGGGGCGGTGCTTGCACCTGGCGGCGACTTCAAGTGGGCCTTCGTGAATGATTGCGGCATCGCAACCGATTCCGGCGAGCCGCTGACCGACCAGCTCTACACGACGCCGTGGTACTTCCTCGAGGCCTGGCGCGCCTGGAAGGCCACCGGCGATGAGCGCTGCAAGCAGCTTGCAGAAGGCTTCGGCGACTATCTGGTGCGCATCCAGTGCGATCAGCCCGACCCGCGGCTTGCGGGCTGCTGGATGCGCGGTTTCGATGTCGAGCACTGGGAATACTATGGCGCGCCCTATGACCCCAACTACGGCCCTTACTCGGCTTACACCGGGTGGATGAACTCTATCGCGGCGCAGGCGCTGGCCTGGTATCTGCTGGATGAGCCGCCCTTCCTGCCCGAGTCCGGTACGGACACCACTCGCAAGCTGGTGGCGGATATCCGGGCGCTGAATCCGAAGCTGGTCGAGGACGGCCAAAATCTGGCCCTCGGCGCCGCCTACAGCCTCTCCCCCGCGCCTCTGCCGGCTTACGCGAGACGCAGGCGGAGAGCTGACCGATGGGATTCTGGATGGCACTTACAGTGATGGACTGTCGGTGGCCTGGCATATGGAGGAGGGAGAGCGGCTACAGACCGAACTGCGGCTCGATCTGGGCGAGCTGAAGCAGCTCAAGCTGGTCACCCAGCAATATGGCGCAGGGACTGGCGCCTACAACCCGGACGAAGTCGTGCTGCTGACCTCGGTGGACGGGGAACGCTTTGAGGAAGCCCACAGGCAGAGCTTCGCTGAGACAGGTCCCGGGCTGCTCTGGGCCTGGTTCGATACCCCACTCGAGGCGAGATACCTGACCTTCCAGTATACAAAGCAGCGCCGAAGCCCGGTGACTGACTTCCTGTTTATCGGCGAGACGAAGGCTTTCAGTCCGCTAAATTTCCCTTAGTGCAGCTCGGCTTCGACCGTCCCAAGGCCAGGGCGGAAGAAGCCCGTCTTGTAACGATTCCCTGCCAAAGCAAAGCCCCGACCTCAGGGGGACGGCCGGGGCGGACATCGTTGCAACTGGATTCTGTCTCTCCACACCCATACCAGCTGACGCGCTGCTATGACTTACTGCGACGGCGCAAGACGAGGAAACTGAGCGGCCCAAGTATAGCAACACAGAAGAAACCGGCCCACAGGCCGCTACCAACGGATGGCGACAAATCTTCAGGCAGGAAGCCAGAGGATTCCTCCACAGGCGCTGAGAGGTCAGGCATCGAGTCGGTGTTGGCGTCTCGAGTCGGCTGGTCTGACGTGGGCGAGGGAGGTAAGCTACAGAATATATATGGAGTGATAACACTGCCGGTGTTGGCGTCAATATCAAGAACCGCAGGAAGGTCATCCGGATACCAGCCTTCGTTGTTCTGGACATCGTAGCCTATCCTGTAAACAAGGTGCCCACTAGAATCCACGAGGAGAGTTGCTGCAGTCATCGTGTATGATGCAAGCCCTGCATAGGCCTGTTTTGCCGCTGCATCGGCCTGCGAGGGCGTTAGAGATGGTGCCTCTTCGGCACTGGCCCCATAACCGCTCTCTCGACAGTAATAACCTGCAATGTTGCCTGTGGATAAGTTTACCTCGACCCCCACACAGTCGTCGAAGGCTTCTGCACCATTGGCTAGTGTTTTGTAGAAGTGGTATGTTGTACCAGTCTGACCCGCGAATACTTTGAGACTCCACCCGGTCTGATCGTAGTTCATGTAGTGCGTGTCGGCATAAGACTCAGCAAGTGCCTGCCCTTGTTGCTCAGTTATTGACGATCCAGACGCATCTGGATTAAGAAAAGAGTATTCCTCGTATGCCACGTTGACTACGAGCGGCGATGCGCCATCCTCGATCAGATAGGTATGACGCAGCAGAGGATCCGAACTTACCGTAACCCAGGCTTGGTAGAGGCCAGACTCGCCACAGAAAGTGGACGTAATGTCAGCATCTACCTGAAGACTTTGATTGCCTTCAAAACCGCATACAGCCTTCTTGGCTTGCTCAAGGGTCAGGGCAAACGAAGGCAAGCAGATGGCAAGGAGAAGTGCGAACAGCAGGAGAATCACAGCAGGCTTCATCGTCTCAACCTCTAGTTGGTGAGTAGGATGGGCGCTTCTGATGCCATTATACAACTTATTGCCTAAATTTACCCCCCCCCCCCATTAAATCCTGATTTTTTCTAGCACGGTCGAAAAAGGTTCCCGAACTAACCGCCTTCCTCCGGCCTGAACACGTTTATCAGCGCGGTGTTGGGGTAGCAAAGCAAGCCCCGACCTCGCTTGGACGGCCGGGGCAGAGATGACCAGGCACTGGTCTCTCTATCGTCTGGCTCGCTTTCGAAAGAAGAGCAAAAGCCCGACAATTGCGAAGGCCGCCAGCATCACTGGCACATAGCTAGCAAGGCCGGGCGACTCACGCGGCACTGCGCTTCCCTTCCAGTAGTCCTTACTAACCAGCGCGCCTGTGTTGGCGTCGATTTGTATGTTGGTAGGAAGGGCTTCTTCACTGCTGGCAATTTCCGCCTGAGGGTAGTCAGGAAGCAGCCTGTATACCAGTCTGCCGTCGCCGTTCACGATCAGCTTGCCCTGCATGGTGCGCTGCCCCAGATCCAGCTCCTGGGCCGCACGAGCCTTGGCGTCCTCCAGGCTCAGCGCCGGCGGCTGGTCAGCCCCCGTCTGCAGTGTGACCTCGTCCTGGTAGTAGCCAACGACGAGCCCCGTATCCAGGCACACCTCGACAGAGCATCCCCCGACATCTGTTTCAGCGCCATTTGGTAGTACCCGGTGGAAGTAGAATGTGGTGCCGCCACTAAGGCCATCGCCGGTTGCAGTGTGCCACACAATCTGCGAGTGCACTGGATGGTGCGCCAGAGCAAAGGACCGAGCGATTGCCTCAGCCTGCTCAACTGTGACAGGATTGTTTGGCGCTGCCGGGTTATCTTGTGACGAACGATCAGGATAGGTGGCGGTGACGACGTGCAGCGAAGGGGACTCTGCTATGAAATAGATACGAGAAAGCACTCCACCGCCGGCGGTTTACCCCAACTACAACGAGATAGGCTGGGACTGAGGCCGACTCGCCCTGCCGGAGTTGCGTTGGTTCGGTAGCGACGGACTGGACTAACAGGTTGGGGTCGTTGTCGAAATCCCTTACTGCCTGGATGATTGCCTCTTCGGTAACAGAGTAAGCGGGCAAGGCGCAGAGCAGCAGGCAGGCCAAAGTGGACAAGACAGAACGCATGATAACCCCCCTTTGCCTCAAGCTGCTCCTTGGACTGGATGGGATCGAAAAAGGTTCCCGGGCTAACTGTCTTCTTGCTTGCGAAGTACGTTTATCAGCGCGGTGTTGGGGTAGCAAAGCAAGCCCCGACCTCAGGGGGACGGCCGGGGCAACAGCAAATCAGCTCAGCAGAAGGCCTGGCTTTCCCTTAGTGCATCTCGGCTTCGACCGTCCCAAGGCCAGGGCGGAAGTAGTGGAAGTGGACATTTGGATGATCGGCCAGGAGTGACATCGGCACGGCCGAGTCGGGCGCGCGCTTGCCAATCATCAGCGCGGTGAGGCGCTGGCCGAAGGGGTTGTCGTGGGCGCCGGCCTGCCAGATAGAGACGCGCTCGGCTTTCCAGGTCTCGACCGGGCCGACCGAAGCGGCCGTGAGCGGCACCATCGAGACATTACCCCCGCCCGAGGTGCGAGCGTTCTGGATTATGGTCATCGGATGCAACTCGACGATGCGGGTCGTCAGCTTGCGGTATTCCTCAGGGCTTGGCGGCGCGTCCACGTAAGCCCCTTCGCGCTTCAGAGGATCGTTGAAGGCCCAGTGTTTGACCTCGCCCTGACCGCCCTGCATCAGGACGCAACGTACGCCCTCCCAACTGGCTTTGTAGGCCTCGATATCGGTCGGGAAATGCAGGTTGGCCTCGGGCATCGCAAGTTCGGGGCGGATGCGGTCGAAGCAGAGTTCCTTGTCGGCCTTGGCGAAGGAAAGCGGATGCGTGGTCGGCACGGGCCTCCCATCCTGCACCCATTCGTCCATCCCCCAGAAGTGCGCGCTGCCGAGTTTGAGGCCGATAGAGTTGACGATGCGGGCCACGAGGGGCAGCTGCTCCGTCGGGCCGACAGGGCCGCACAGGCCGGCAGGATTATCGGGCGTGGACTGCTGCCAGGCCTCGATATATTCCAGCGCCTCGGCCAGGTAGAACTCCTCCAGAGTCTCGTAGAAGTGCACCTGGAAGCCCTCGCGCGAAAGCTGCAGCAGGTCCCTCTCCGTCAGGCGCGCGGCATCGTCGAGCAGGTCCTGTTCCAGCGTTGTGTAGTCCCACCAGCCGGGGGCGACTTTACTTATCGGGCGTGCCATCTTGCTTCCTCCTCAAATTAACCGAGTAGCTTTGTGTACTCGGGATCAGTCCAGGCCAGCGGGCCCAGCAACTCCGCGAGCGGGTCGCGTGTCACGTCGGCGGCGAAGCCTAGCGGGTTGTGGCGCCGCCAGCCCTCAGCGAAAGCGAAGGCAGGGGTGCGCCTTGCAACCTCGGCGCACATCTCCTCCATCGTGGTGAGATAAGCGTCCAGGCCCTGCGAGACATCGAGCCATTCTTTCTGGCTTCGATGCTCGGACAGCATCGCTTTCTTGGTCTCGATGGTGGCGCCGACATCCACGAAATGCTGAGCAGGCACGAGAGCACCCATCATATCGCGCAGGCCGTAGGGCAGGGCGTGATAGAGAACGCAATCCCCGCCCCAGGCCTCGCTGGGAGGGACGGTGGCGAAGTTTACCATCCCGCGCGCGAAGGCGGCCGAGACCATCAGGCGGCTCGCGTTCATATGGTCTTCCATATAGTCGTCGGGCGAGGGAATCAGCAACACGTCCGGCTGCACCTCGCGCACCACCGGCACGCAGCGACGCAACAGCTCCAGTTCGTGGAAGAGGGCCAGATCGTCCGCCAGCGACTCGTGCATCACCGCGCCGGCGACCGCAGCAGAGGCCTGGGCCTCGCCCCAGCGCATCGCGATTATCTCCTCACGGCTGTAACGGCTGGTGCCACAATGGCCGTTGGCGAGGTTCCACATATGAAGCTCTGCGCCGAGCTCGCCGAAACGTAAAAGCGTCCCCGCCATCATAAACTCGATGTCGTCAGGATGCGCTCCGACGGCCATCACGACAAGCTTGTCGGTGGCATAAGGTTGACCTCCCAAGAGGACCTCTAGAGGGGCATTAACGGGCCCCAGTGAGGATTCTGGTTGTCGATGCCGGTGGCAGTAACGTTGATCTGGTTAGCGCCGTCGGCGTCCATCATATAGATCTGTTCACTTGCATCGCGGCTTGACATAAATACCAGCCTGTCGCCATCGGGCGACCAGGAAGGGTTGATGTCGTTACCCGTAGCGTCGGTTAGCTGCGTCACATTGGAGCCGTCGGCATCCATCACGTAGATCTCAAGACCGCCGTCTCGATCGCTGTCGAAGGCCAGCTTGTTGCCATCGGGCGACCAGGCAGGTCCACCTTCCATGTGAATATCATCAGTAAGCTGTTCTGGATTGGCGCCGTCCGCGTCCATCACATAGAGATCGACAGTGCCATCGCGATTGCTCACGAAAGCGAGTTTACTACCGTCAGGTGACCAGGCGGGGCTGTAGTCATACTCGCTATTATTCGAGATATTAGTCTCGCCAGAACCATCGGCATTCATCACATAGATCTCATGATTGCCATCTCTATCACTGGTGAAGGCGATTTTGGTACCGTCGGGCGACCAGCAAGGATCCAACTCGGAAGCGCCTGTGTCGGTCAGCATGATTGGATTACTGCCATCGGCGTCCATCACCCAGACCTCTGCATTGCCAGAACGCTGACTCATGAAAACGAGCTTCTCCCCGTCGGGCGACCATTGCGGCATCCCATCGTAGACAGAGTTGTCAGTTAGCCTGGTTTGAGTCGCGCCAGTCTCATCCATTACGTAGATCTCTGTAGTGCCATCGCGACTGCTGTTGAAGGCAATCAGGCTGGCCAGCTCCGAGTCGCCACCGCCTCCACAACCGGCAAGCAATACCGATAAAAATAAAAAGCAAACTGCCAGTCCTGTGAAAAGTGTGGCTTGTTGGGTGATTCTCATTAACCTTATTGCTCCTTTTGCCCCAGGGGGGCCCGTATGATGCTTTCGTCGTTCGTAAGTATGTCTGCTGGTATTCCTCTTTAGCGTGATACTGGCCGCCGCCAAGTCGCGAAGAACTGCTTCAAGCCCTCACTAGCGGGCAGGCCCTGGCCAAAGACGCCCTGGCTCCAGTTATAGACGACCAGAAACTGGCAATCCTCGAAGCTGAGGGTTCGTCTCGAAGTGATCGCACCACTCTTCAGCTGTCTGGCCGGGCCACCACCACTCCGAGGCCGCCCATTCCTTTCGGCCTGCAGTGGTCAATTCCTTCGGAAAATCGCCAAGCTCTCGTGGATCCTGCCAGTAAAAACTATAACCTGGAGTTGACCACTCGTTCATCGCGGGCCAGGCCGGGATGTGGACGTCCCAGGGGGCATAGTTGCCGCCCATATGGGTGATGATTAGCTCCTTAGGCAGGCCGAGGAAGTTGGCCTTGCGGCACAGCACCGCCAGGTATTCGTGAGTCAGCCTGGCCAGGTCGTCTCGGGTTATCTCGCCACTGCTCTTGATGCCCGCCGCCTTGAGTGAAGCATAACCAAGCTGGACGCAACCGCCAGAAAGACCTTCTCCAAGCTTGAGGCCATAGGTCGGATCGTGGGAAGGGTCCTTGGGCCAGCGCTCGAGATAGCTGTTGCCGTCGGGATAGTAGAAAGCATTGTAACCGATGCCCGCCTCCCAACCGAGTTTCACGCCGCGCAGCAGCCACTTCTTGTCAGTCGGGAAGCCGCTTATACCAGTCGGCGATGATTGGGATGAGTGTCTTGTAGCGACCGAGGAGTTCGCTCATCACGGGGCGCGCGAAGAGGTTCTGGCACGGCACGACGCGAATCTGGCTGCCCCAGTTGCGCCAACTGATTTTCACCGCGTCCTTGGGGTCCCAGCTTGTCCACTCGACATTGTTCACGTTGTCGGGGTTGTAGCCAGGCGCCTCGGGATCCCACCAGTTCCACAGGTCAGGCCGGCGCGTCCACCAATTCTGCCCATCGAGGGTGATCAGCAGGGGCATCTCAGCCTCTTCGCACACGGAAAGCAGCTTGCGCAGAGTCACAGCGAGCTGGTCGGCGGGGGTCTCCATCAACGAGAAGATATATGAGATGCCAAGTTTGAGGTCAGGATTGGGCGGCAAGTCGAGGGTGGCGGCTATCTCCCTTGGCCATTCAGGGGTCATCGAGTCGGAATTGCTCTGGTCCCAGCCGTGGACGGGATTCAGGTTCATAAAGACGTATTGGGGGAAGCCGTCCGCAAGCGCAAGCGTAGCCCAGAGCAAGAGCAGCAACCCAATGAGACTCACCATCCGCATCCGAGCCCTCCTTGTAGGCGGGTTCTAGATTCGCGTCGGGCGGGCGGCTTCCTGCGGCAGGAGAGCGTGACTGTCTGGAGGAATCTAGCTGTATGAAGTGGATTGCTTTCCTGCTGCTGCTTGGGTCTGCCTATATCGGATTCGGTTGGGTCACCGTCCATCCGGCCGAGAGTGAGGCAGTGTTCCACAATCCTGGGCAGGGCTGGTGGTATATCGACAACGCGCTGCCTGGGCAGCTTGACGCAGGGCGGTCGCTGCCGTATGTCGAGGACGGGACGGCCTGGGGCGAGGTGGACGCGGTCGCGGTGCTTTCGACCTGGGGGCAAATAGAGACCGCCGAAGGGGTCTTCGACTGGAGTCTTGTCGATGAGTCAGTAGATTTCTGGGCCTCAAAGGGCAAACGCATCCATTTCCGCCTTTCGACCGAGCCTATGCTGATGCCTCATATTGGCTATGTGACAGGCGTCCCGGAATGGCTCTACGAGGCGGGGCTGCCCTATGAAGAGAAAGACAGCGGAGGCTGGGGTGCGGCCTCGGTGTGCAAATATCCTGACTACAACCATCCGCTATACTTTCCAAGTCTGACGAGGTTCTTAAAGGCCTTTGCGGACCGGTATGGGCCTAATCCAGCGGTCGAAGTCGTCGAGTTGTTGGGTTATGGGACCTGGGGAGAATGGCATAGCGGCCATAATATGCCCACTCTCGAGGTCCGGCGAGAGGTGCTGAGGCGCATCCTGGATGAATGGGAAGCCGCCTTCCGGCCCTATGGGACGCTACTGGTGCTGTCAAACTCCTATGAATGGCGCAATGACCAGCTTCCGAAGGGCCTGTCGGTGCAAGATTCACCTCCCCCAACCTATCAGCAATACCTTGAAGGATCGGCCTTCGATTATGCCTATGCGAAGCCTTCAGTAGCCCTCTGGAGGGCGGGGCTTTCGCGTTATGTCTATGACTTCTTCGATGGGCGACTTATCCACGACTACAAGAAGCAGAGGCGCGGGATCGTCTACGGCGAGATGGCCGCCTCCCTGGGCGAGTATGAGAAGGGCGTGGACAACTTCACCCCGCGTCGGGCGGTAGATGAAGCCCTCTCTTTCGGCTGCAACTGGCTGATGACGCCAGGCTGGGACATCAGCCTGAATACGCTGCGAGATGACTACACACTGGACAGTGCGCTTTACTTCTATAACGAGGAGTCGCAGGGGTTGCTTCAGTATGGCCTGCGCTGGCTTGGCGCGCGGCTGGTGGTGAGCGAGGCGCGTTTCCCCTCTTCGGTGCGCCCAGGAGGCACACTTTCCCTCCTGACGCGTTGGGAGAACCGCGCCTGCGGGAGGCTCGCGAAGCCCTACCGGCTGGAAGTCAGTCTGTTAGCTGATGCCAAAGTGGTGTGGAAAGGCGTGGATGGGACCCTGGACCTGACCGGACTTGCGGCCGGAAGCCAGTTTTCGCACCTCTCCACGTTCGTTCTGCCACCCGATATGCCTGAAGGAGAGGCCACGCTGGCCCTGGCTTTGGTGGATGAAGAGGGCAAACCTGCCTTCAGGCTGGCGTTGGAGGACTCAGATGTCTGACCTGCGCTGTCCAATGGGGACGCTTACCATCGCAAGGAAGGCGCCGGAAGAGGCGCTACCTCTTTTCAGATGGACGAAGGAAGAGGGCCTAGAGGGCACATCAGCCCTCCGGAAGAGCGCCAGAGGCGACCTGCTCTATAACACCCTTCCCCGCGTGCTGCCTCTGGCTCCGGAAGGTGTCTACCGCGTGAGCTTCCGCCTGAAGCCGCTGAAGAAGCCGGACGGAGGCTTTCACAAGCCGGGTTGGTACTGGTTCGAAGCGAGGAGCCGCAAGGGTTGGGGCGCTGCTACGCGCGGGCAGTTGAGGTTCATCGACCTGCCGGAGTTCGGCGAGATTAGGCAGAGCGTCCTCTTCCGCCTTGGGGCGTATGAGGATTATGCCCTCACCTGGGGGAGCGATGCGGGAGGGGATTTCGAGCTGAAAGAGGTGCTGGTGGAGCGCGTGGAGGGCGAAATAACCCTCTTTGAGCCCTTTGACGAGCCTCTGGATGCACTCTCTGCGCGCTATGAGCTGGCGCCCAACACACGGTTGGTGCCTGGCAGGATCGCGGGAGGCTTCTGGTGGGAGTATACCGAGCCTGACCGAGAGGTTCCTTTACTCGTAACGAAGCCCGAGGTGACACCCTTAAAGCCCAACACGACCTACACGGCGAGTTTTTGGTGGGAGCAGGGCGGCGGGCGGACACGTGGCAACTACTACTATGCCTGTGCCGAGAGCGCTTCGGGCGGAGAGGCCAGCCGGCGAGGCTTCACCCGCTGGATGCACTATCCGGATGGGATGCAGCGGCCCTGCGCCTTCAGCTTCCGGACAGGGCCAGAAGCCGACTGGAGGCTGGTTATTGGCATCCGTAACGGGGGCGAACTGGCCCTCGAAAACCTGCTGCTAATCAGGGAGAGTGACTAGTTAATTTTTAACAATTAGCAGTTCGTTTGCACCAGCTTTGCTTGTTGTGCTATACTCAATGCGACCAGGAGGCGGAGGAGCAGATTGTCCTCCCCCTCGAGACGGCCCTTGTGCTTTGCAACCGTCAACGACTGGTCGCCTGGTTCGCACCGGCGCTTCGCGCACCGCGAGTCAGGTTTGGGGTTCTTCCCCGTGTTGCGTACCGCAACCGCACTTGGGCCTACAGCCAGTACCGGGGCGCTCCGGATGGCTGCTTGCGCATCCGCGTTAGAATTGAGTATGGCGCCCCGAACAAAGGGAGGAAAACCCTAGTATGGGTGCCATTGCAGGAAAGAAATCTCCACGCAACACCAACCTCGTCGTCGAAGCCGTGAAGGCTTTAGGCTATCGAGCTGGCCAGGGTCTGGAGAGCGTCGAAAGCGCTCCCTGGGTTATGGTGCAGTCCTGGAACGAGTATGAGGCGCCGCGCCACCAACTCGCCGGAGAATTGCCGGCCGTAATGACTGGCCAGCTACACAACTGGCAGCAGCTTGTCCCTGGCGCGACTTGCCCGCTAGAGGCCATCACTCAAGCTTATCGGGAGCAGGGACCCAGTTTTCTGTCCAAGCTGGACGGCGAGTTCGCGTTAGCCATCGTAGAAGGCGAGCAGGTCTTCGTCGCGCGTGACAGGCTGGGCGTCGTGCCCTGCTATGTAGGGGTCGAGGACGGCAAAGTAATAGCCTTCGCCACCGAGGCCAAAGCGTTGATGCAGCTTGATATTGTCCCTGAGGAACTACCGCCGGGCAGTTACTGGCATCCGGAAGAGGGGCTTGTATCCTATTTCGACCTGAAGAAGCCCAAGGCGCTGCTGGACGACAGTCCAGCCGAACTCGCCACTGGCCTGCGTTCTGTGCTGGTTGCGGCTATCTCCAAACGCCTTTCCGGCCCTGAGGCTGGCGCCTGGCTGTCTGGGGGCCTCGATTCCAGCGTAATGACGTGCCTGGCGGCGCGGCAGGTAGCGAAGCTGAAGACTTTCTGTGTAGGCCTCGAAGGCGCCCCTGACCTGGAGAGCGCGCGTCTGGTAGCCGATTTCGTGGGTACCGAGCATCACGAGCTAATTCCGACAAAGAAACTGTTGCTTGAGGCGTTGCCTCAGGTCATCTTCCATATGGAGAGCTTCGATGCGCTGCTGCTGCGTTCGAGTCTGACCAATTTCCTCGTGGGGAGATTGGCCTCAGATCATGTGCCGGCCGTCTTCTCGGGTGAGGGCGGCGACGAGTTGTTCGCCGGGTATGACTATCTGAAGGGTATGCCGCCAAACGAGCTCCCTGATGAGTTGATGGACATCACCAACAGGCTGCACAACACCGCGCTGCAGCGTGTGGACCGGTGCTCGATGGGCAGCGGGCTTACCGCCTACGTGCCCTTCGTGGACCGCGATGTGGTCGAGTATGCGCTGGCCATCCCCCACAAGTATAAGCTGTATCGGGGCGAGGGCAAGCCTGTTGAGAAGTGGATCCTGCGCAAGGCTGTCGAAGGGTTGCTGCCCGAGCCGGTGCTGTGGCGCAAGAAGGCCAAGTTCTGGGAAGGCGCCGGCGTCCAGGACGTGTTGGCCGAGTATGCCGAGGAGACCATCTCGGACGGCGATTTTGCCCGCGAACGCAAGCTGCAGGAGGGCCAGCCTCTGAATACGAAAGAGGAACTGATGTATTACAGGCTCTTCAAGGAACAGTTCGGCGAGGAGCTGGCCCAGCAGGTCGGTCGCACCAAGGGCGCCCCAGTGGACGCCTGAACGAAATCGCCCAGATGCAACTCACAAGGCCCCGGCGCAGCTCGCGCCGGGGTCTTTTACCTGGCGGGTGGACGCCAGGTAGCAAAGAACTGCTTCAAGCCCTCCCAGCCGCCAGCGCCGGGCTGGAACTCCGACTTGTCGAGCGGATAGATGCACAGGAACTGGCAATCGGCGAAGCCCAGGGTGCGCTCGAAGCTGCGACACCAGCTTTCCGCATCAGGAGCGCCCCAGTACCACTCGCAGGCTGCCCACTTGTCGTTTTGATGACTGGCAAGCTGCTCTCCGAAGTCGCTGAAGCTGGCGGGGTCCATCCAGTACATACTGTAGCCGACCGTGTCCGCCCACTGATTGAAGGCCGGCCAGAGGGGCATATGCAGCTCGTAAGGCTGGTGAGTGCCGCCGAGGTGGGTGGTGATCAGCTCGGTCGGCAGGCCAAGCGAATGAGTCTTGCGGCAGAGCACCTCCACATAGAGCTGGATGAGCCTGGCCAGGTCATCGCGAGTTATCTCACCGCTGGTCTTGAGACCAGAGGAAGCAAGCGCCGCATAACCAATCTGGGCTGCGCCTGAGGAGAGGCCTTCCTCATGCCTGGGCCACCAGGCAGGGTCATGAGAGGCGTCGTCAGGCCAGCGCTCGAGGTAGCTGTTGCCGCCTGGGTAATAGAAGGCGTTGCCGCCGATGCAGGCTTCGGAGCCGAGTTTTACCCCACGGAAAAGCCACTTCTGGTCTGCCGGCAGCGATTTGTACCATTCGGCCAGGACGGGCACCAGCAGCTTGAGGCGGGCGAATACCTCGGCCATCACGCGGCGGGCGAAGAGATTCTGCGCGGGCTTGATGCGAATCTGCATCCCCCAGTTGCGCCAGCTTATCTTGACTGCGTCCTTCGGATCCCAGCTTGTCCACTCGACGTTTTCGGCATTTGCGGGGTCGTAGCCTGGAAGGGCCGGGTCCCACCAGTTCCAGAGCTCCGGCCGGGTGGTCCACCAGTTCTGCGATTCCAGCGTCAGCAGGATTGGGATACCAGTCTCTTCGCTCGAGGCGCACACCTGGCGCAGGCTCTCGGCAAGTTTCTCGGGCGACCCTTCCATAATCGAGAAGATAAAGGTCAGCCCGAGCTTAAGGTCTGGGTTGTCTGGCACCTCAAAACGGGCTCGAGTCGCCTCGAAGAAAGCCGGCGAGAAGTCCTCCGGATGGTCTTGACGCGGCCCGCCGACGGGATCCACGCCCCAGAAGACGTATTTGGGCCCCGCCGAGACAAGGTTGCCCACCAGTAATAAACCAAGGGCAAGCGAAAAAAATAGTCTGGCTTCGAGACCGATCATCGGCTACTCCGTCGTCAGGAAGGTGCGCGTCACGGTGCGAGTGACGCCGTCCAGCGTTGCGGTGATGGTGATGGCCGGCTGGTGCTCATAGAGGAAGACGAAGCCGCGGAAGTAGCCGCTGTCGTCCTGGTTGAGGGCTGACTCCCCGTTGATGAGCACCGTTGCGCCGGGGGTAGTGAGGCCTCTCACGATGATATTGCGCGGCCAGGCGGCAGGCACTTCGGTGCCCTCCGGTGGGGAGGTCTGGACGTAGAGCAGCGGCCTGGCAGAAAGGGCCTCGATCTCTTCGGCAAGGGCCCTGCGCGCTGCAAGCAGTGTCTCTGGGTCACGGTTGAAGTCGTGGAAGTTCCAGATGACGCGCTTAGCCAGCTCAAGAGGGCGCTGGCGCGGATCCATCCACTGGTCAGCGGCGTCGCCATATTCAGCTTTGAGGGCGCGAAGCTTCTGCTCAAGTGTATAAAGATATTCGTAATCCTCGAGGCCGTCCCGCATCGCACTGAACCTGAGCGAACCGAGGAAGTCTTGCCTGCCTGGATAGACAACCTGCCCATCAGCAAGAGGCAGTTGAGCATTCATCCCCGCTTCGGTGTAGGGGTCGCCTTCATACCAGTTGAGGCCCCAATGCAGGTAGCCGTCGAGGTCGTAGAGATAGCTAATCCAGTGCAGCACCCGCGCGTGCACGAGGGACTGGTCGAGGAAGCGGTTGGGATAGGTGCCCTGCGGGATGCAGCAGGTGTAGAACCACAGCTCTTTGCCCTCGTCCTGGTGGCGTTTGAAGGCCGGATACCAGAGATGGAGATGATTGAGCTTGGGCACGTAGACGTCCAGATCGCCGAGATACTCGGTCTCGACGGCCTCGAGCGCCCTGACATGAGGCGCAACGGCGTGGACCTGGTCCACCAGAGCGGCGTAGGTCTCCTCATGGTGGATGAAGGGCTCATCGGTGAGGCTGACGAAGAAACGGCCCTGCCAGCCTCGGCGGACGACGACCTCATCAAGGGCTGGCAGGCGGCGCATACCGGATTCGTTGCGGATAACGCGGCTTATCGGGTTGGTAATCTCGGCGCTCTTGTCGCCAACCACGTGCAGGTGGATGGCCCGTATCCCCTCGCCAAAGGCGACCTCGGCATAGCGTTCCAGCTTGCTGGTGTTGTAGGTGTAACCACTCTCCGAATCGCCTGACTCATCTATCAATCCCTGGATAGAGGCCAGGATGTCGGTCTGGCGATGGGCGACAAGGAAAGCCGAAGAACGCGCCAGCAGGGCCCAGTAGTCGTCACTGAAGGCTGCCACATCGGGGAAGCCTCGACTGGGGAAGCTCCACCAGTTGATGACCGACTGGTGGCGGGTTGGAGACAATTCGAAATCCCAGACATGCAGGGCGACTGGGAGGCTGACCTCGCCCTCAGGGGTGGTCACCGAGAGGGTGCCGTGGTACTCGCCAGGGGCGGCGTCAATGGGAACTGTAACCTCGATCCAGAGCGGCTGGGCCTGATTAACCGGGGCAGTAATAGTCAGGTCTTCCCAGAAGGGATCAGGCAAGTCGCAGGGCGCCTTGGCAACGAGCTCGCCCTCGGGCAGCCCACTACTGTTGCGCGTGACGCTGATATAGCGCACCCATTGCAGCTTTACAGCTTCAGCGGGCAGCGGGCCAGCAGGGCCAACGAGAGGCGAAAGGGCGACCGAGACCTCTCCCCCGCCACAGCGCAGTACGGCCTGACTACTTGCGACCTCGTTGCGGGCAGCCTCGAGCAGCACTGGGTCGCTTTGGTCAGGGGGGACAGCATCGCGCAGTACTTTAATAAGCCCGTTAGAGGCCCACAGGTCGGCAGCCGACGCGCGTCCCCCAAACACGCAAATCAGACACGCCAAGAGCAGCAATCCAGGTAGCGAATTCATATGGGCGCCTCCCCCAGTTAATAAGGCTAGCTTCAGCAAGAAAAGCCCTCTTCCTGCCCTTCCACTTGGAGAGGGGAGTGCTATAATACCGAGTTGTTTGCCCCTACCAAGCGCTGAGGTGGAGAGAATCAGGATGAAAAGACCCATCGACGAGACAGATGCCCTCTGTGTGAACACACTGCGGACCCTCGCTATAGATATGGTGGAAAAGGCCAACTCGGGCCATCCGGGCCTGCCGCTTGGCGCCGCGCCGATGGCTTATGCGCTGTGGAGCCGTCATCTGAAGTTTGATCCCAAGGCGCCTGACTGGGCTGACAGGGACAGGTTCGTGCTGTCGGCTGGGCATGGCAGCGCGCTGCTTTACAGCCTGCTGCACACCTTTGGGTATGACCTCTGCCGATGGAAGAATTGATGCGTTTCCGCCAGTGGGGCAGCCTGACACCAGGGCATCCAGAAGTCGGCCTGACCCCAGGTGTCGAAGCCACCACCGGCCCGCTTGGGCAAGGTACGGCCAACGCGGTCGGGATGGCGATCGCCGAGAGGGCGCTTGCGAGCTATTTCAACCGGGAAGGCCACGAAATCGTAGACCACTTCACCTATGGGCTGGTCTCGGAAGGCGACCTGATGGAGGGTATCGCTTACGAGGCCTGCTCGCTTGCGGGGCACCTGGGCCTCGGCAAGCTCATCTTCCTGTTCGATTCCAACCAGGTGACTCTGGACGGGCCACTCTCCTGGAGCTTCTCCGAGGACATCGCGAGCCGGTTCGCCGCAATGAACTGGCAGGTACTCGAGGTCGAGGAGGGCAACGCTGACCTGGTGGCGCTGGATGCCGCCATACTGGAAGCCAAAACCGAGACCGTCAAGCCGTCGCTGATAATTGTAAACACCACTATTGGTTATGGGTCGCCAAACAAGTGCGGCAAATCGAGTTCTCACGGTTCTCCACTTGGCGCGGAGGAACTCGCCTGCACTAAAAAGGCGCTGGGCTGGGAGGCAGAACAGCCTTTCACCATCCCCCTCGAGGCGGCTGGGAGATTTACCGAGGTTGCCGAACATGGCCAGAGCCAGCAGCTCGAGTGGCAGACTCGCTTCACCACCTATGAACAGGTCTTCCCTGAACTGGCAGTCCAGTTCAAGGCCGCAAGGACTGGCGAAATCGAACTCGACTGGGAAGCCGTCCTGCCCACCTGGGAGGCCGGCAAGGGCCTTGCGACGCGCAGCGCTTCGGGCGAGGTCATCAACGCTATCGCACCGCAGCTACCGCTGCTGCTGGGCGGGGACGCCGACCTTTCCGGCTCGACCAACACGACCATCAAGGGCGGGGGCGATTTCGACGGCGCAACCGGTGCTGGACGCAATCTGCATTATGGCATCCGCGAGCACGCGATGGCGGGGATCGCGAACGGGATGGCCTGCCACGGAGGCATCCGGCCTTTCGTTGCGACTTTCTTCGTCTTTTCGGACTATATGCGGCCCTCGGTCAGGCTGGCGGCGCTGTCGCACCTGCCGGTCATCTACGTGTGGACGCATGATTCCATCGGCGTAGGTGAAGATGGCCCGACGCATGAGCCTGTCGAGCACCTGGCCGCTCTGCGCGCGATGCCGAACCTCTCGGTGGTGCGGCCGGCCGATGCGACCGAGGTCGCCCAGGCCTGGCGCTACGCGCTGGAGCGCAAGACTGGGCCGACTGCCCTCGTGCTGTCGAGGCAGAAGCTGCCGGTGCTTGACCGAGAGAGGTTCGCAAGCGCCGAAGGGCTTCTGAAAGGCGCTTATGTGCTTTCCGAGGCCGAGGGGCAGCCCCAGGCAATTCTGATAGCGACGGGCTCCGAGGTGGAAGTCGCGCTGGCCGCACAGGCTGCGCTGGCTGAAGAGGGCATCCAGGCACGAGTGGTCTCGATGCCTTGCTGGGAAGCCTTCGAGACGCAATCGGAGGAATACAGAGAACAGGTGCTTCCGAAGGCCGTGAAGGCAAGAGTGGCTATCGAGGCGGGGGTGTCGCTCGGCTGGCAGAAATGGGTCGGCTGCGGAGGGCACGCTGGTGACTTTGGACCGGTTTGGCGCGTCGGCTCCGGGCGAGGTCAATATGGAGCAATTCGGCTTCACTGCCGAGAACGTGGTAAGCAAGGTGAAGGCCTTACTCGGCTGAGTTTCCACTAAGAATCAAAGCTGGGAGCCAGGGCTTCGCGGTCCTGGCTCCCTTTTTCTGTCAATCGCGCAAAATCACGAGCGCCCAGTCTTCGCCATCCGGGCAGGTGAAGGTCGGCTCGCTGCCTTCGACTTCGGCAGGCTCGGAAGTCTCGCCGGTGCGGGGATTCACCCAGTGAGAGCGCCAACTACCGAGTGGCAGCTCGACCTGGGCGCTTCCGCCCTTTGGGAAGTAGACCAGCACGGCGCGCGCCGGGTCGGCCAGGCAGGCCACGACCGGGGTCGCTGTGCAGCCAGGCATCGCGCGGTCTCATCGTGTTGAAGGGCAGCGCCGAGACCGTCTCGAACAGCGTCGGGAAGAAGCGGAACCCGTATTCGTCCCACTCTCGGCCCTTGATATACGGGTCGCCAGGATCAACCGGCTCACCGTTCAACAGGCCCATCCAGCGGTCAGGCCCGGCGCCGTAGGTCCAGTAGACCCCGGCGCAGTAGTTGAGCCAGGCCGCTCGCCGGATGTTATCGCCGGTAGTGCCATTCATCACGTAGGTCTTGGCCTCGGGATTCTGTTCATAACTTATCTCGTCGTGGATGGCGGGCATCTCGAGCGGCGCCGATTCCTCGGCGACGAGCTGCCGGAGGGTGGCATACTCCTTCTCCGGATCGTTGGGCACCTTGTCATGCCACATAGCGGCATCGAAGGCGTCCGCAGTGCGCCTCCGTAATCCCTGGTCAATAATCGAACAGGTCACCAGCCGGTCATACGGGTCTTCTTCCCTTACCAGTGCGACCATCCGGCGCACATAGTCATCGCTGCCGGTCTCGCGCACCATCGAGGGGTGCGAAAGCTCGTTCTCAAGCTCCCACCACACGTTGGAGAAACTCGCAAGGCGCGCGATAGAGTACCTCAGATAGGCATCGAACTGCTCCGCAGTGCCCCGCTGCTTCCTGTTCTTCACGATGACGGGCGGGTTGCTGATGCGCAGGATGAGCGTCGCGCAGATACCAGCCTCACCCATCTCCCTCAGAAGGCCTTCGATGCGGTCATAGTAGGCCAGGTCATATCGGTCGAAGTCCACCGTGCCATCCTCGGCGACCTGGAAGGGATACTGGACGTTCTCCTGCCAGTCCCAGAGCAGCACGCGGAACTTGTTGATACGCCATCTGGCAGCGTCCTGGATGAAAGCCGAGGTCTGGCTGGCAGTAGGACGCCCGCAGAAGAGATTGTAGATGGTATCGCCCAGGTGCAGGTAAGGCGTGCCGTCCGCGTAAGCAAGGCGTGTCGGATGCTGCGGGTCGACGATGATACCCCCATGTGATACAGCCGCAGTGCAATTAAAGCTCTCGCGCTGATTGCCCAGCCCGGCATCGGCAGGCTCGGAGGTCGTCTCGAGCGTCCATCTGCCTTCTTCATCAGGGCTGAAGCGCACCTTCCATTTGCCTTCCCCTGCAAAAAAGCCTCGCGCCTCGACCATGCGACCACTGGGCGAGGCAAAGGTTGCAGTCAGCCTTACCTCCTGAAAGGGATTGGCATATGACTGACTTGCCTTAAAAGTGAATTCCAGGGGCTGCCATTTGGGGATGGAAGCTGCCTCCAACTGACTTGAGAAGGCGCTCAATGCGCCCAGGAGAGACAGAGTAAGCAAGGTCATCTTGATCATTCTGGACACCTCCTCAGGGCTTTGCTTTCGCAACTTTGGGCAGACTCCTGCCGGCAAGAGGCAGGAAAGACGCCTCGTTGGGCCAATAGCCCTGACAATCTAGTTTGTATGGCTGATTGGCTTTTTGACACTCCTGATGGAAATTGGCTTCAGCTAACAAAGCGATAAAGGAAAGCAAAATGAGAAAAAACTCGGCAAGGCAGCAAATCCAGGTTCGTATCAGGCGCCTGACTTCCTATTGGGCGCTGCTGGCATGCTTGCTGGGCCTGAGCTTCTTCTCCCAGCTTGAAACGCAAGCCAGAGCAACTGATGAGGTGAGTAGTATGTGCGCCAAAGAACCGAACTCCGAGATCGCCGCGACCTGGTGGCCTCCCCTGCGCAATGTGTGGACCCCAATCGGCTGGAAGAGCCACCCCTTCCGCTTCTGCGCGATCTACAACGGGACCCTCGTGGCAAATCCCCATCCCTTGCCGATGATCCTCGACAAGCCCATCAAGCAATATCTGGCCAAATACCAGGGTCTGGGCGCGCAACTTACCTTTACGCCTTCACCTGATGGCGCCTTGCCCGAAAGGCCTGACCGCCCCTACAGGCTCAGCGCCACGCCCGATGGGGGGATCGGCTTGCAGCGCTGGACAGAGGACGCAGCGCCCGTGCTGGAGACCAGATGGCCTTGCAACTTCTTCTACGGCAACTATGGCATCGTGCTTACCCAGCAAAACTTCGGACACCTGGCGGGCGGGGGTGATGTCGTCACCGGACAGGAACCACTTTATGCCTGGACGCGCATCGCGGTCAGTCATGTGGATGAGCTGAGCGCGCCGGAGTTCTTCCATATGATGGTCCATATTGGCTCTGCCGAGCAGATTGGTCGCAGTATGTTCCACGAAGACAACCTGACGGTCTATCCGAACAAGGCAAGCTATCCGCGGGTGTTAACCAAGGGAGCACCTTTCCAGGACGGCGCCCAATCGGGTTGCCAGATTCTCGAGGAAGACGGTACGGTAAGGCTGGTGGCCCAGACCGAGACAGGCGCAATCGAGCTCATCGAGCGCACTGCTGGCAGTCGAGATTACTACCTCAACATCACACTGCCTGCGGTTGTAGGTTTCCACGCAGACCTCTTGCTGCCAATGATTCCTGGGGAGAGTCAGGCGGTGGAGGCCGAAAGAGCCCTGGGCTTCGAAGGGGCCCTTGCCGAAAGCAACGCCTATTGGGCAATCAAGCCGAAGACGGCGGCCAGCATTGACACCCCTGAGCCTAAAGTAAACGAGGCTATCGAGCAGCAGGTCCGGTTCGGGCAGGTGATTAGCGAGACGAACCCCGAGACAGGGGCGCGCTCGTTGCTTACGGGCTCCTGGAACTATGACACGCTCTGGCCGACGCCCGCCATGATGAACGCCCATATGCTGATGGACGTAATGGGCTACCACTCCTTCGTTGCGGACAACCTGGAACTCTTCAAGCGCTGCCAGGGCGCAACCAAAGCCCCGGGCGCCAGTTACGAGCTTCATCCGGGCTATTACGGCGCGCCGCGCGACCTCAGTTCAGTCGACTGGCTGACCGACCATGGGGCGATCCTCCACGCGGTCTCTGAGCACGCCCTGCTGTCGGGAGACAGAGCCTTCACTCGTCACTGGCTCGATTCGATCATCAAGGCCTGTGACTTCCTCAAGGACAACCGAGCGGCCACCAACCACACCGGAGTGCAGGGCGTTTTACCGCCGGCGGTGGCCACCGATGCCGAAGTGCCAGGCCAGGCGGTCTGGAATATCGCCTGGAATTACAAGGGGCTGACCTCGGCCGTGCGCCTGCTGCGCCAGCTCGGGCATCCCCGGGCCGAGGAGTTTGCCGAGGAGGCCCGCGAGTATAAGTCGGTGTTTGTAGAGGCTTACCGCAAGCATGTCGAGACGATGCCAGAGTGGACGGACAGGAGTGGGCAGCGCCACCGGGTCATCCCGACGATGCTGTCAGGAACCGAGCTCATAAACCATCCCTTCTTCCTTGACTCTGGTCCCCAGGCGCTGGTCTATGCGCGACTGCTGGAAGCGAGCGACCCGCTGATTCAGACCTCGCTGGCCTACTACCGAGAGGGGCCCAACACCTGGCTTTATGACCCGCGCGGCAATATGCATCAGCGAGCGGTGCTTACGCATGAGATTTCGAGCTGCGAGCCCTGCTACAGCTTCAATATCTTCGCTTCATGGGAAGCGGGCGACCGCGCTCACTTCCTGGAGGGGATCTACGGGCTGCTTGCCGCCTCGCTTTCCGACCAGACCTACATCGGCTGCGAGCATCGTCATGGCATCTCCGGACTGGTCGCGCCTGGCGCGTTGATGGTCTACCTGATGCGGCTGGCCGTGATTGATGACGCGCTGGAGGAAGGCAAGTTGCACCTGCTGCGCCTGGCGCCGCTGGCCTGGGTGCGCGCGGATTACGAGACCAAATTCGAGAACATGCCAACCGAATATGGCCCTGTCAGCGTGCACTTCCAACTGATCCAGGACGGGAAAGCGCTGAGGGTGGACTGGCAGGCGGATTTCCGCGTAGAACCGGAGGCGATCATACTGCATGCGCCACCGGTCGAAGGACTTGAGAAGCTAGTTGTGAAGGGCAAAACCTACAAGGTCAAGCCTGGTGAAGCCCTGCGACTCAAGTGAGGGCGCTGGCTGAGGCGCGAAGGGGGTTCCTCGATGGTGAAGGCTGCCTGGCTCATGTATTGCGCAATACTGGGCCTTGCTTTGCTGGTCCAGTTCGCCTGGGCAATGACGCCAAGGCCCTTTATCTATGGGTGTGGCCTCGTGTGGGGCAACTGGCTCGGGCTGCCGCCGGAGGAGGCCAAAGCTTTTGATAGAGTCCAGATGGACGCCATCAAGGCCGCCGGCGGCACCAACGTGGGCGCGAACTTCGCGTGGATTGACATCGAGCCACGCCCGGGCGAGTTCCACTGGGATTATGTAGATCACCAAGTCGCCGAAGCGGGCAAGCGCGGGCTGGAGGTCTTCGCCTACACAGGGCTGACGCCTGACTGGGCCTTGCCGCCCGAGGCGCCCCAGGTGCCAGGTATCGGGTATCGCTTTCCACCAGATGAAAAGTATATCGCCCAGTTTGAGGCCTTCTTCACCCAGCTTGCTAAGCGTTACAGAGGCAAGGTCAAGTATTACGAGTTCTGGAACGAGCCCAATGGCTGCAGCTGGATCAAGGAGGGCTGCTCCAACGGCGATATGGCAGCGACCTATGCGCCGTGGCTTATCCGCTGGTACCGCGCGATGAAAGCCGGCGACCCTGACTCTGTGCTGGCCGTAGGCGGGCTGGACTACCACGCGGGCGTGAAGGAAGGCTGGCGCTGGCTGGAGGACCTGTACGCAGCAGGCGCAGGCAACTCTTTCGATGCGGTGGCCCTCCATCCCTATGGTGAACCACTTCACTGGCAGGCAATTGAGGACACTTACGCGGTGCTTGTGCGCCACGGGCAGGGACACAAGAAGCTCTGGCTGAACGAGTATGGCTGGAACACCCGCGATGAGGCACTAAAGGCCGCTAACCTCACCGAGGTGCTGACCGAACTTGCAAAGCCAAAATACCACTACGTCTTCCAGGCCAACTATCTGGTGCTGACCGACCTGCCGGACGCAAACGATGCGACCGGCCACGACTATGGCCTTTGCTCGCGCGACCGCAAGGCGCTGACGGTGACGCCGAGGGCAAGCTACGAGGCCTTCTGCGCGCTGCCCAAACACTGGAGCCGCGAGGATCTTGTGCGCTGGGAAGCCGCGCAGCAACCCCTTCCCCCACCTGAGAAGGCCGAAGTGCCGGACGGCTTTATGCTGACGCTGACGGCGCCCGGCTGCGAGCCTGGCAGCAACTGCGACGATGTCGGCCCGCCGTGGAAACTGCGCGATGAGGCTTTCGCCCTCACCGGCGCCAATGTCGGCCACTGCGGGCTTTCCTGGGCGGATACTGAGCTGGTTGATCCAGGCGAGGGGCCTTCGACCTATGACTTCTCGAAGGCGAAGCTGTCCGACCGCGCTAAGGGGAAGCAACACCTGAGTTGCGAGCTCCACTTTTTCGGCAACCCCTGGGCGGAGCAGTTCCGCTTCAGTGACCGGGAGCGCTACAACAGGCTGCTTGAGCGCTGGGCCGAGGCCGCCTGCCGCTTTGCGCGCGAGGAGTGGGGCGTTACGCTCTTCTCGACGGGCGGCAATGAGCGCGATCTGGTGGCGCAAGAGACCTACAGCCCCCACTTCCCCGACTGGCACTTCTTCTATATCGAGCCAATCCAGGCTATCCACGCGGGGATGAAGGCGGCCGGGGCCGACAACCGGCTCATCATCGGCAACCTTTGTTACTCCGACCGGGAACATATCGGCGCCCTCTATGCAGCGGGAGCAAAGGGCAACTTCGAGGTGCTGGCCATCCACGCCTACGGGCCACGCGGTTGCTATGTCGATATGGAACAGGTGCTGGAGAGCCATCAGGAACTGGCTGCCCACGGCGATGGAGATATCTCTATCATATTGGTCGAGGGCTGGAGCTGCTTCCCGCTGCCGGACAGCATCGACAGAGACCCCATCTGGCGCAAGGGTGGGCGCGCCTATACCCCGCAGGAAGTGGAACACTATCGGCAGACTGTGCTGGATGGCTGGCGCAATCTCACCACCCCGCGCCCGGGCGAATACGACCCCGCCTGGGTGACGGGCGCGAGCTATTTCGTGCTGAACGACCACTGGGGCGGCCGCGGCTGGGAGCAGCGCGCCACGCCCAAATACGATGAGGCAGGCAAGCTGACAGGCTTCCTGCTGGATGGCTATTTCATCGGCACCAGCGACCCCGACTACATCAAACCGTTGCTGCGCCCCTGGGGACTGATTGATGTCGAAGGGAAGCCAAAGGGCGACACCCTCAAGGCCTTCCCGCCCGCGCTGCCAAAAGTAGAGCTGACCGCCATACTGGAGGACAGCCTCAAGCTGGTCGGTTACAATCCGCGTTTCGCCGACTGGATGGCTCCCTCGGTAAAGCCTGGCAAAGCTTATCGTGTCGCTGTTACACTGACCAATCACGAGGCAGAAGCGCTCTCTCAGGTGGCCTTCCGCCTGGGGGACAAGCAGGGGACGGACTTCCCCGGTGGGTATAGCTTCGTCTACCAGGACGGCATCCTGACCGTGCTCGAGCAGCCAGGCGCCGACCCACTGGTCAGCGCGAAGCTGCTCACTACGCGAGTTCCGCGCACGGTGCAGCCGGGGCAGACCCTCAGGCTGGAATACGAAGATCACCTTCTCGCCCAGGCTCGCGCAGCCGACCGACCGCGGCTGGCTACAACGGGTGCGGCCCTACGCGGAAGTCTGGTTCGTCCTGGGTGGCCGCCCCTGGCATACCGACGCCTGGCTACCGCGCGTGACCGCAGTGCCTCCGGCGAAGTGAGGTAGAAATGGACCAGGACAAGCTTGAACAGCTCGCAGAATTGTTCAGAGAGTGCCCCGAGGCGCCCGTCCTTACTGGAGCGGGCATCTCGACCGAGAGCGGCATCCCGGATTTTCGTAGTCCAGGCGGGTTGTATTCCCAGATTGACCCGATGGAATACCTCTCGACCGACGCGTTATACGGCCATCCAAAACGCTTCTGGAAATACTTCGGCGAGGTATTCGCGCCCGTCCTCGAATGTACTCCGAACGCAGGCCATATCGCCCTGGCAAGGCTCGAGGAAGCCGGCCTGGTTGGCCTTATCGCAACGCAGAACATCGACGGCCTGCATCAGAAAGCCGGCTCGCGCTATGTGCTTGAGCTGCACGGTCATCTGCGCACCTGCCGGTGCGAGCACTGTTCGACTTCCCATACGCTGAAGGGAGTGCCTGGCCCAACTGGAGAGACGTCCTGAGCCGCTGTGCAAAGCCTGCGCAAAGCCCGTCAGGCCCGATGTGGTGCTGTTCGGCGATATGCTGCCCAATGACTTTGGCAAGGCCCTCTACCTGGCCAAGCAGCATCCCTTCCTGCTGGTGGTCGGTAGTAGCCTGACGGTTTCTCCCGCAAACACACTGGCCTTCGAAGCGCGCCGGCTGGTAATCATCAACCGCGACGAGACACTCGCCGACGACCGCGCCGAACTGGTGTTCCATGGCTCTGCTGGCGCCCTTCTGACCGCCCTGGCCGATCTGCTGTTAGGAGAGGAGAAACCCGAATGAGGCCACTAGTCTTCACTATACTTTTTCTACTTGCTCTGGAGGTGGCCGTAATGGCTGCAGAGGCCGAGTGGCTAGTTCCCAGAAATCCCGCACCAGGGCTTGTGACCTTCGAGCGCAGCTTCGACTTGCCAGCTTCGGACCAGGTGCTGCTTCGACTGGCGGCGCTGGACAATTATCGTGCCTTCCTGAATGGCGCACCGCTGGCCGCCGATGACACGCCGCAGTATTCCGAGACCTTCGATGTGACAAAGCTGGTGAAGGAAGACGGAAACCATCTGCGCATCGAGGCCTTTCGTGATGTAAAACCCGACAGGAACAGTTGGCTCAACCTCTATGTGGGGCTGGAAACGCCCTTCAGCGGTACGAAGCTCACCTTCACCACGCGTGGCGCCTTATATAACGAATGGCTGTATCTCGAGGTCGAAGACGACACGGGCAATACGTCCGGTTATTTCGCACAGGAATCCGGTCACGGCGATTTCATCCTTGGAAACTCGGGCGAGGCCATTAAGCACGAGGTGGACCTGACCGATGGCAGTGTCATCGAGTTGACCCGCAAAGGGCAGGTGGATTTTGCGCGCATCAAACGCATCACCTTCAGGGTAGACCAGAAAGACGCCTGGGCTTATCCCTCCGGCGCTTTTGAGGTAGGCGATATCTGGCTCGAAGGGCCTGATGGCAAGCTGGAAGTTGCGCCCATCAACCGCTGGCAACTGGTGGAGGGGCATGGGGAAATCGGCGGCAAAACGCTAGGCTATACAGAGGGAGGCTTTGTAAGGGCGACGTGGAGCTTTGGCTCACCTGCGGCTCTCGCGGCGCGGCTGGTTGCGTTTTCGGAGGGGAAGCCAGTTGCCGAAATCGTGACCGACTCCGACTGGCTCGTAAACGGTCTGGCGCCCGCGACTCGTCCTGAACCAAAAAACGTAATCAACTGGATTGATATGCGCGCGCCAAAGCAGGACAGTCGCCTCGCGCGCCCCGCCCAGGCGCTTGCGCGTGTGTTGCTCGATTTCGAAGGCGACCGCCTGGAGGTAGGCAAGCCAGTCACCGGGCAGGTACGCGTTTGGAGCTTTGGAGAGGCCCAGACTGCCCTTTTGCGCGCCCTAAACTGGCAGGATGAGGTCGTGGCAGAGCAGCAGGTGCCTCTTGCCCCGGAGGGCGAGTTTGCCTCCGGCCCCTTCCGGCTGGAAGGGCTACCAATTGGCCTCTACAGGCTGGAGGCAGAGGTTGAGGGAAGCGACCAGCCGCAGCGTTTTACCGCGCTGGGCGTGCTTCCGGAGGGCGAAACCAGGCTTTCTGCCCTCTTCAACACCCTTTCGCCGTTGCCTGACAGACCAGGTCGCCAGGGCTTGAACAGCACCTATGAAGACCATGCGGCCCTCTTGCTTGCCATCAAGCAACTTGGGGTGGATTGCGTGGTGATGCATATCCATCCGGAGTTCTTCGCCAGCCCTGAGTTCCCTGACCTGCTGGCTTTCTGCGAGGCGACGGGGCTGCATTTCGCCCTAAACAATGAGTTCGCCAACTGGGCGCCTGCGCCGCAAACCTGGAAGGAGGGCGAACCAAATCCTCTTTCGGCGGAGGGAGGCTGCCATCGGTGGGACTTGCCTGCTGAGGCGCTGGAGCAGTGCGCAGCGACGGGCCTCTTCGATGGAGTCGTTTACGATGAAGGCGAGCATATGCAGCTCTGCCGCAACTACTATTCGCGTCTTGCTGACCCCGTCCACCGCAAGCCCTATCTGGTTGAGACGACCGGGATGACCCTTCAAGAGGCCTACGAGGCCTTCTGGATGGCCGCCGAGGGCGTGCGTGAATACAATGAGGCGCACGGGGCGCGGATGCTGGTCGAGAGCGTCTTCCCCGTCCTCTGGCACCCCCTTGCGCGCGCGGGCGTAACCCTCTGCCCGAAGCTACTGAAGGAGGATATCCATCCTGTTGTGCTTGCCCAGGCGCTTGGCGCCGCCCTGGAGTATGACGCGGAGCTCTGGTTCAGCCCGGACTTCTGGTTCTGGGATCGGCAGCCCGGCCATACGCCAGAAGAGTATGAGAGAGCCCTCCAGATGGCCTGGAAGGCTGGCGTTGATGACGTCTACACCGAGCATCAGATGGTACTTGCGCGGCTTTCCAATCCCTTTGGCGATATAACCCCCTGGGGAGAAGTGCTTCAGGAGCATATCAAAGCTCTCCCGGAGCCCTCTACGCGCGGCTATACCTACAAAGATTTTGAACCTGAAGTGGCAATCGTGCGCTTTCCAGACAGCGATTGGGGCCAGGCAGCCTCGTCCTACTGGAATACCCTCTATGGCGCGGAGAACCTCCAATCCACGCCAAATACACGCGAGTGGCTCAAGGTATGGAATCTGCTCTCGGGCGGAGCCATAAACGCCCAGTGCGTGAATTACAACTCGCCTCTTTATAAGGAATGGTATTCCCATTTCCCAAGCCCTTCGGTGGCCATCTACGACCATCTGGTTGGATATGCGCCTCTGAAGAGCGCCAAATGGCTTTTCGTGTGCGGAGAAGGCCCTCTTTCGGCTGAAACGCTACGCGCCCTTGACCAGAAGGTAACCGAAGGGGCCATCTGTTTCATCCCCCACAGGCTTATACCAGAGGTCTTCTTGCAGCATGCCCCCGAGGTACCTGGTCGCGCGCAGGATGGCAAGGGCTGGTGGGTGCTGCTGGATGGCTATGAAGACGAACAATTGGCGCCCTATCGCGATTTATTGCCTCCGGTGCCGGATGGGATGCAACTGCATTTCAAAGGAGGGGTGGAGGTTGAATTCACTGAAGGTATGGCTCCTCGTTAGCCTGCTGCTTATGCTGATGGCCTCTCTGGCAAGTGCGCAAACGCCGGAATGGCCACCTTATCGAGCCACTATGTGGGTGGCAGAGGTACCGGAAGACGCCCCGCTCTTCTTTGAGAGGGTAAGAGAGGCAGGCTGTAATGCTTGCAGCCTCTTCGTGGGGATGGATCCGCAGCCTTTTGTGGACGCCGAGATGCCCTTTTACGTCGAGAACCTCATCCGGGGCCTGTATATCGACAGCAACTCCCCCGCCTGGAAGGAGCCCTGGGACGCCTACTGGGAGCAGCGCGACCCCGCAGTGCTTATTCGCAAGCCCTGCTTCACCGATCCTGACTGGTATGCCGAGGAATTGCGAAATCGAGTCGAAGACTTTGTGCCTCGTTATGCGCCCTATGCGCCCTTCGCCTGGGACTTGCGCGATGAGCCTTCCTCCACCACCTTCGTCAACCCTCTCGACCTATGCTTCTCGCCTACCTGTATGGTGGCCTTCCGCAACTGGCTGAAGGCTCGGTATGGCGATTTGACAACGCTTAACAGCATCTGGGAGACCAGCTTCTCAGCCTGGGAGGAGGTTTTGCCTTTCACTGCCGATGAAGCCCAGGCAAGAGATAAGGCCGGTCACCTGAACTTCGCGCCCTGGGCTGACCATCTGGAGTTCCGTGACACCCTCTTTGCAGACACCATCCGGCGTTTTGCGGAAGAGGTACGCAAAAGAGCTCCGGGAGGCGCTGGTAGGGCTTGAAGGGCTTCAGATGCCTGCGGCCTATGGGGGTTATGATTACACGAAGCTGCTGGCGCCTCTCGACTGGGCAGAACCTTATGATATCGGCAACGCCAGGGCAATCGTGCGCAGCTTTGCGCCTGAGGCGGTGGTGCTTTCTACCCTCTTCGAGACGGACCCCAAAGCCGTGGGCGCTACCCTCTGGCCCCTCTTGCTGGAGGGGAACAAGGGCTGCATCGTCTGGTGGAGCAAATCGGCCATCGACACCTCGAAGGAGGGCTATCCTCTGACCGAGTCAGGGCAAGCTTACAAGGCCTTCTTCGAGGTCGCCACAGGGCCGCTGGGCGACAGGCTGATTGCCGCCAGGCGCGCCACTGACCCTATCGCAGTGCGGTATAGCCAGGCGGATATCCGGGCCTGGTGGCTGATGGATTCTCGTGCCGATGGCGCTACCTGGATGCGTCGTTTCGGCAGTTATGAGAGGGAGCACAGCACCAGTGCCGATGGCCGCAATATGGCAGTCCGGTTGTTGGAGGATGCAGGATTCTCAGGCTTCCGCTTCGTTGCTGACAGCGCCATCACTGAAGGCGAACTGGTTGCAGAGGGCTATCGAGTGCTGATGCTTGTAGCGCCTCAGGCAATGGGAGCCAAAGAGGCTGCTGCGCTCGAGGAGTTTCTTTCCGAAGGGGGCAGCATCTTTTGCATCGGCGACTTGCCCTCTTTCGACGAAAGGCTAAGAGGCCTTCCGGAGTCGCCTCTTGAAGAGGTTGCAAGCCATCCGCATTTCATCAGACTGGACGTGGCCGAGTGGTGGGCTTACCCCCTGCTGCGCCTCACACCGCCCGAAGGCCAGGCGATGCTTCAACGTTTTACCGAGTTGCTTGCCCAGGCAGGATGTGAACCAGCCGTCTCACTCTCTCTTCCGGAAGGCGATTTACCTCCCGGCGTCGAAGTGCTGGCGGCTCGAAGAAGAGGGCGCCACAATCGTTGCCCTTATGCGCAACCGGGAGGCCCAGGTGACCGAGGCGATGAAGCAACTTGGCGGCAACACGGCACTGGAGCTGCCCCTGACCGTGCGCGTCTCCCTCCCTGAGGGTAGTAGGGTGCGCGAACTGATTACGCAGAAGAGCCTTCCCAGTCAGTGCGAAGTGGAGGTCTCGGCCTTCGAGCCTGTGCTGCTGGAGGTCACGCCGCCTTTGCCTTAGGCAGGACTGGCCCCTAGCCAGGCGAACAGGAGGGCAACGTGGCTTGCCCAGGAGGCCCTTGTGAGACTAGTGATAACGTTGGTTTGCATTCTGTTTACGCTGCCTTGCTTCGCAAATCCCCTTTGCGATTGCTCGCGCCCTGGCCCAGCTTTCGACAAACCCTTTGACTGGCTGGTAGCCTCTCCCTGGGAAGAAGCCCTGCGGGCCAGGCCGGCTGAGGTAGTGCCGCTCCCCACTCGTGACTGGGCCTCGCTGTGGCCAGAGCAACCTGTCCGTGAATACGGCCAAACCAATCTGGAGTATGTCCGGATGCCCATCGGTGGCATCGGCACAGGCACGCTTTGGCTTGATGGGCAGGGCAGGCTGGCGGTTTCACAGATTGCAAATAACCTCGATGAGCGACGACTGGACGGCAGTTTCTTCGCCATCCGCACACAGCAGCAGGGCGAGGAGCCACTTACACGACTGCTCCAGACCGTTCCCGAATTTGGCCTGACGCCGATGGTGAGTGCCCTCTTTGAGGGAGGCTACCCAATTGGCGGTTTACACTTCCGAGACGATTCTTTTCCCGTCCGGGTTGACCTCGAGGGCTGGAATCCCTTTCTGCCCACTGATGCCGCGACCAGCTCGCTGCCCTGCGCGGTTTTTAGATTCACTTTGAAGAACACCACCAACCGCCCAGTACGGGCCCAACTACTGGGGAGCCTGGCTAAGGTTGCCAGCGGAAGTGATACCGGCGGTACAGTTGCTCAGCAAATCCGCGGCAAAGATTACTGCGGCCTCCTGATGGGGCAACCTGACCGAGCTATCCAGCCTGGCCGGCTGCGCCTCGTGAAGCCCTGCGGGACACCGATGCAGGCTGGCGAGTTGCTGTGGCTTGATGCAACAGGTTTGAACACCCTCGAGGAGTTGGTAGCCAGTGATCCAGTGACCGTTGCCAGGCTCACCAAATTGCGCGCCAGCGGAGGGACCTTGCTGCTATCTGGCGTCAGTCACGACCTGACCAGAGACGCTCAGAGCCTGTGGAATCAGGTCACCCAGGCGGGCAAGGTTGAGATTTTTGAGGATTTTGAAAGCGATGACTTCGGCGACTGGAAGCTCGAAAGTGGGCCCTTCGGAGGCAGACCGAGCCACGGTACCGAGGCTTCACAGCAGACCGTGTCAGGATTCCTCGGTGGCGGATTGCTCAACACGTATATCACCTATGACGAGCCTCAGGGCGCGCTCACTTCGCCGGAATTCACGCTTACGCGGCCCTACGTTGGCCTGCTGGTCGGCGGCGGCGCTTACGCAGGCAAGACTTGCGTAAATCTGCTGGTGGACGAGAAAGTCGTCCTCTCGGCCACTGGCAACAACACTGAGCAGCTTCGCCCGGTGATCTGGGACGTCTCCGCCTGGCAGGGAAAGCAGGCCCAGATTGAGGCTGTGGACAGAGAATCCGGTGGTTGGGGGCATATCCTGCTCGATGAGATCGTTTTCGCTGAGCAGGATCCAACTGCCTGGTACAGCCTGCTCGAGCCCGCCAGATCACTTGCTGAAGCACTTGCCCCTGGGCAGCCCGAGGTGGCGCTTGGGAAAGGCAAGGCTCTGGTGGCTTCTGGCATCGCCTTCGCGCCGGATGAAATCCAGGACTTCTTCCTGACCGCAACTGACGCCGAACCCGGCACTCGCCTGCAAACCCTTGCGCCTGATTATGGGACCTTAGTGCTCGCCAGTACGGCCAGTCGCGCAGAAAGCGGCAGTTGGTCTTCCTTGAGCGAGCTTGTGGATTTCGAACGCACCGGTCGACTTCCAGGGGCAGCCAGCCAGTCCGTGAACGGCGCTCTGACAAGTTTCGTCCCGCTTGCGCCTGGCGAGACAGCCACTGTCAGCTACTTTATCGCCTGGCATTTCCCCAATGGAGAGCGTTTCGGCCACGAAGGTAATCTCTACGCCACCCGGTTTACCGATGCGAAGGGGGTTGCGGATTATCTTGGACCACGGCTGGAGGCCCTGTGGCAGCGCTCGAAGCTCTGGCAGACAACCGTGCAGCAGTCCAACCTGCCCTCCGAGTGGCTCGATGCCGCCCAGTCAAACAACGCGGTGCTGCGCGGGCCGACTTGCTGGTGGAGCGCGGACGGCTACTTCGGTGGCTATGAAGGCTCTTACGGTTGCTGCCCGCTCAACTGCACCCATGTGTGGAATTACGCCCAGACCCATGCGCGACTGTTCCCCGAAATTGGCCGCAATATGCGCGCAAGCGACCTGCTGGTCTTCCTGCATCCCGATGGGGAGACAAGCCATCGCCAGCACATCACAAGCAGTGCGTTTATTGACGGTCACTGTGCCACCCTGTGCGCGGTCCTGCGAGAGTATCAGACCAGCACCGATGAGAGCTTCCTGGCGCGTATCTGGCCGCAGGTGCAGCTCGCTACCGAGTGGCTGATAGGCCGCCTGGATGCTGACCGAGATGGGGTACCGAGTGGCAGGCAACCCAACACCTATGACTGCGATGTCAGCGGCGCCAACACTTTCATTGGAAGCCAGTATCTGGCGGCGTTGCTTGCTTCAGCGCGGCTGGCGGAGCTGTCCGGCAGAGCCGACGTTGGCCGCCGAGTGGCGCGCGCTGGCCAGGCTGGGTGGGCAGAATCAGGACCAGCGCTTGTGGAACGGTGAGTATTACCTCCAACGGCCAGATGACCCGCCTGCTAATGATTATGGCCCTGGCTGCCACAGCGACCAGCTTCTTGGCCAGTGGTGGGCTTATCAACTGGGGCTTGGAGAACTCTACCCAACCGCTCACGGCTGAGCGCGTGCGAGGCCATCTTCAAGCACAACTTCCGCGCCGATTTCGCAGGCTTTCAGCAGCGACCGCGCCGCTACTGCCTCGACACCGACAGCGGTCTGTTGATGTGCACCTGGCCAGAGGGCGGCCGGCCCGATCCCTTCATCATCTACGCGGACGAGGTGTGGACGGGGATAGAGTATTCGACCGCCGGATTGTTCATCTGGGAAGGCCTCGAAGAGGAAGCGCGGACGCTGGTAGAGGCAGCCCGTGACCGCTATGACGGCGTCCGGCGCGACGGGGTAGACTCTGGCCCAGGCGGCAACCCTTATTGCGAACTGGAATGCGGCAAGTTCTATGCCCGGGCCCAGAGCAGTTGGGGGTTGATCCTCGCGGCGCAAGGCTTCGAGCTGGATGGGCCTGGAAGGGCGGATCGGCTTCAAACCTAACTGGCAACCGACCGACCATCGCTCGGTCTGGACGGGGCCGGAAGGTTGGGGGTTGTTCCTCCAGCGGCGGGCGGAGAATCGCCAATGGGAGCGCCTGGAGCTGCGCGCCGGCAAGCTGTTGGTAAAGGAACTCGTCTTCGAGGCGCCTGTCGAGAGGCAGATAAAAACTGCTTCAGCAAAGGTCGGCGCCCAGAAGCTCGTTATCTCCTTCTCTCAGTCAGGGCAAGAGGTCATGCTTAAGACTTGCAAAGCCCCTGTCCCTCGTGGACGGCGATGCGCTGGAGGTATTGATTAGCTGGTAGGATTAGCTAACGAAGCATGATAACAGCCAGACCTACTTAGTCCAGTCGATATTCTGGGTCCGGATACAAGTTGCGAGGTTGGCCCGTGTGGTGTTTCCGCTGCGGGGTAGTCAGAGTGACGAGTTCCAACAGCTGTGCCTCTTGCCGGCACAGTGCCTCGAGGGGCTGACCTTCCAGAATCGAGGCCAAGGTCAGGGCCGGGGCGACCGGCTGCGCATGCGCAATGGCTCCTGCCAATAACCAGCTAGACCGACCTGGACCAGACTAGAGGACTGCCCTGTCGCGCACGGCCCGGTAAACTCTGCCTGGCCGCGCGTTATTTTAGTAAAGGAAGTCACTTCCTTCTGGCGAAGGTCTTTCTGGACATCGCTGGTTGCCGAGGAAGTGGCGCAATGATTGAATACAAGCTAATGACCGAGGGAAAGGTGCTGACCTCCTGCCTGCACGGTGGCTCCCTGCCTGTTGCAGCCATCACTCGGTCCGAGCAGCAGCCCTCCTGGTTGGAGCAGGACCAAAACCTCCCGACCGGGACCATCGCCAGGTTGTTGAACGCCCTATCGAGAGCCTACGGCGCCTGCGGCCTGATGGCCGTAGAGGGCGATGCGATTGTGGGCAAGGTGAGATTCGCACCGGACACGCTGCCCGGCGAGGTCCCCCAATGCGTCCAGCAATACCCCGACCGCATGCTCGCCTTCGAGCCAGGCCTGCTGCCGACCTTCGAACAGCTCGAGCCGAAGGCGCTGAGGTTGTGGTGCGTGCAGGTGGTGGATGACACACGTTTCCGCCGCAAGGGGATCGCCACCGAGCTCGTTCGGCAGACTAGTGCCTGGGCGAGGCAGACAGGTTATGATGAAATCCGGCTCCAGGCAGTATTGCCTGTGTCCCCACTGCTCGAATGGACAGGCCTTTTGAGCCTTGGCACCTGCCAGCGGCTGGGCTTCGAGATAACCACAAGTCAGGTCAGCCCCGAGCTGCTTGCAGGAGTTCACAATATGCGCGCCGGCGCCCACGGCGAGCAAGTAAAGGAGCAATGGCGCGGCTTCAGCCACCTCAGCGACGAGGAAGCCGCGACTCTCTACGCCCTCACGCTGGATTTGAAAAACTGACTACGCGGGCAGTATGACCGGCTGGCCGAGGGGAGAACGGATTTCCTTCCCATCGGCGACCACAGCGAAGCCTTCCGGCCCCGCGCTGATGTCGAGGCTGTGTCCAAGCAGCTTGAGGCCTGTCAGCTTGAGCTCTGGCGAGAAGGCCGGCGGTTGGGGCGAGACTGTAAGGCTGCCGTCAGGTTCGACCGCAACGCCGAACAGGCCGAAAATCACCGCTTGAGCGGCCGCGACTCCGCCAATTGTGTTCTGCAGCGGAGTGTCACGCCTGTAATCCAGGTTGTTGGCAACGAATGAGTCGCCCCAGTAAGGCGCTCTGTCACCCCACCACAGGATACGCTGCAGAAGGTCCTCGGCTGCCTTCGGCTGACCGGCTTTGTAGAGCTTCTCGATTATCTGAGGCGGGAAGGCCGTGTAGCAGCCCCCTCCCCCGTTGTCGATGTCAATCTGGTCATAGGCCTCATCCAGCTTGGAAAGGCTATGCAGGCCCCAGTCGGAGAGAAACTCCTCTTCGTTGAGGTGGCTAATCAGACCGGCTTCTTCCTCTGCGTCCAGCGCCCCCCCGCCAATCAGCTTGAAGAGCTGCACCGTGTAGCGGGTGTGCTCTGCCGCCGGCGGGGTCAAGATTGTGAAACCATCCAATTTCTGGATCCCAGAGCTCTCGCTTCACCAGGGCAGCCAGCTCACTGGCCCTTGCTTCGAATACCTGCGAGTCGCGCCCCCCAAGCCTGCACAACTTCGCCGCCAACTGGCAGGTTGTGCAGCGCCTGCCGTTGAGATCGGGCAGCACGTTGTCATACCTGTAGGATTTACGCAGCTCCAGATGGTTGTTGCCAGTGCCATAGTCAATCAGACGGGCTGGCTGGGCCAAATTGTCACCATAAGTTGCGTGATAGATCACGTGATCGAGGACTGACCTGCGGTCGACAAGCTCGTGCAAGAAAGTCGTGTCGCCCGTGAGCAGCACATAGAAGTAGATCAGATGGACAAGTTTCTCCTGATTCACTGGGTACCAGGGGCCAAAGGCTTCACCGGTGACGGGAGTAAAGGCAAAATGGCTGGTCATATCTGAAGCCAGAAACTGCTTGATATGGGCGCGACTGGCCGCTGGATCGAAGAGAGGCAGCAGTTCCCAGGCCTCGCCGAAGTCCCAGAGATAACAGCAAAAGCAGCCTCCGTTGATTCCGCCGGTGCTGTAATACGGATTCAGTACAAGCTCCGGGATATGCCACTGGTTGAGGAGGAGATGCACCAGTGAACGGTTGTACCACTTCACCAGACGCTCGTCCGAGGCCTCAAGGCGCGGCAGGCGGTCGAAGAGGTCGGCAGCAAGGGCCTCCCAGTCGGCACTCGGCGTTGGTAAGGGTCGTGGCAGGCTCCGCAAGGAGGGCCTGCAGAGGCTTCATGGCTTCAGCTTCAGGCCCGAGGGCGAAGGCCAGGTGGAAGGTGCGGGCCTGTCCGGCGGCCAGTTCAAGGCGGCCTTCCCAGTGGTCCGCATAACCAAGCCAGCTCATACCGGCCAGGTCGGTGGCGAGCGCAAGGGCGCCGGCAGTGTTACGTCTGAGGAGGAGGCTGCCGGTGCTGATTACGTCCGTCGGGTCAGTACAAGTGGGATAGGAGAACTCCCAGAAAGCTTCATAACCGAAGCCTCCGCGCACCACGAACTGCACCGGCACCGAGACGGGCTTCGGGCCTGGGTTGCTCACCGTCAGGGCCAGCAAGCCCCCTCGCCCATCTGGCGGCAACACCAGCTTGCTTTCGATTTCGAGCCCTTCGAGCGAGCCGCGCCTGATCACCTCAAAGGGCAGCCAGGTATACTCCGTTGTCGGCGCCTTCTCGCCGAAAAACCGGACTTCCAAGAGGAAGTCACTGCTGGCGCACGGCGGGGCGAAAAGCCCTCTGACGGAGCCGACGTCCCGGTAAGGCACGCCAACGGTCATCGCCCAATTGGCGATGCCGAGATGGGCTTCATCCAGCAGGTTGCGCCTGCCGTCCAGCGCGAACAGGTCGAGGTTGCCCAAGGCGACTTCCTCCCAGGCTAACGTGTCAGAACTCGAACCGCGTAAAGGCCGTGAGCCTCTCACCCGCTGCCTCGAACTGGTCGGGCGCAGCAGCCAGGATCAGGTTGCGAGCTTGCTCTTCATCGAAGGCAAGCGCGCCGATCTGGACTTCGAGGCCTTCAAGGCGTTGCCAGGCGCCATATTGCAGTTCGCCAAGTTCGATCCGCTTGCCGGCAAGGCCAGCGAAGGAGAGGCTGGCCTTTGTTTCGCTCGGAAGGCGGCGTCCACTCATCACCTGGCACCGGCGCAATCAGAAGCTGCTGGCTTGCGGCCAGGTCCTTGCCATCCAGCGCGATGACGAAGGCGTGACCTGTTATCGAGAGCAACTGCTGGCCGTCGCGCATCACAGGCCCCTGAGCCTCCACTTGCACTAGATTTCCGGCGGCGTCCTGCACCAAAAGGCCAGGCCTTAGTGGCGCAAGTGTGAGGTCAAATACCGTTCCCCTTGAGGTCGTAAGGCTGACGGTGCGCGATTCAGCCCTCTGGTTGTACAGGACATAAGCCTCGCCTCCTTCCAAAAGTGGAAGCCGGAAGCAACGCACATCGGCCGTGTCAGGCGAAAGCGTGTTGCGCTGGATGCCGGCCGACTTCAGCACGGCCAGGTAGAAGGGCCGATACCAGGCCTGCGGGTCGAAGCTTGCCTCGATCGGGTCGGCCGAGAAGATGACCTGCCCCTGACCGAGTTTTACACGCGTGACGACAGGCTCGCCAGTGTCAGTGGTTGCAAGTGCCTCAGCCCCGGCCAGACGCCACTGGCTTGCCGGATTGACAGTACCAGTGCCCAGATCGCCGGCTTCCGCCGTCCAGGTGATGGGTGTGGACGTGGCGTCCTGACGCTGGAAGTGGGGATAGTGCTCGCCCACACGCTCTAATCCCATCAAGGTCTGCATGCGTTCGGGGCCGGCTAGATTCCGCTGGGCGTCATATGAGAGTTCTCCGGAGCAATAAAGCACCCCACCCGCTTCTACAAAAGCTTGAAGCTGGGCAATAACCTCATCCGAAGCGCACCAGGGGGTCGGGTAGAAAAGCGCCTTCACGCCCTGAGGCAGTTGGCCGAGGTCCTGTTCGTCAATCACGCCGATATCCACCTGACAGTCCGAAAGCAAACTGAAGCAACGTCGCACCGCGTCGATGATGGCGTTTTGCTCTCCCCCGCCCCACTGATGCGCCGTCGGGAAGACGACCAGCACTTCGGGCTGCTTGTAGACTGGCTCAAGCTGGCCGAAGGCAAAGGCCTGCGCCCGCATCCCCGTCGCCGAGGCGCGCGGGACCAGATCCTGATGCACCTGGCCGAAGGGGAAAGTGCCTTCCATCGGATCGCGCCAGTGCCAGGTGTCGAGGGCAGTGCCGCCCAGGCCGAAGACGTAATGCCCCAGCGCAAGGAAGCGCCTGGCGTAGTCGGCATCGGTTTCCGCCCCTCCCCCCGCAGCCAGAAAGGTCGGATGGTTGCGCGCCCCGCATTCACCGACCAGGAAGGGCTTGCCCAGGGCGCGCAGGTCTATCTCCTTCACCTGATTATGGTAGTCGGGAATCGCCCCGTAGAAGTGCGTGTCGTTGAAGTCCATCTCCTCGGAGGCGTACCGGTTGGCCCAGATGCGATCGGTAGTGGCAAACCGCTGCATCCAGCCGACCGCGACCAATCGCTCAGGATCGGAAAGCCGCACCCCATCGCGAGTGTTCTCCGCCCAGGCCTTCTGCAAATCGGCCCAGGCCTGGTGGGTGTCTGGGGTAGGGATATCATCCCATCCGCCATCAAGCGCCTTTGGTTCCACCTGGCCCAGGGTCAGTGAGTCTTCCTGCCAGGCGGCTCTGAGCGCCGCATCGGTCTGGTACTTCGTAGACAGCCAGGCGTTGACGCCTTCTTTCTGACCAGGCGTGGTAAGGCCAAAGGTTGGCTCGTTGCGGACATCTACAAGCACCCAGGGGTTATTGCGATAGCGTTCTCCAAGGTGCACGGAGGTCTCGAGCTGGGCGGCAAGCTGGGCCGCATCGGCGGTGATGTCGTTGTTTACCGCGTGGTAGAAGACGATGCGATGTTGCTCGGCAAGCTGCACCATGGCATCCGACTGGCGCCTGTCTTCCTCGGTCTTGAAGGGCACAAACAGGCGCGAGATATGCAGGCCCATATCTTGCATCGTGCGATAATCGCGCTCGAACTTCAGCGGGCTGCGCGCCGTCACCGAACCGTTCTGACCCCAATAGGACTGGCTGCCCAGAAGCAGGCTCGGGCGGTCGCCAAGCCGGAAATAAGCGCCATCCGAGGTGATGAGCTGGGCTTGGAGTTCAGGCCGCAGGCGGGTAACCACCAGGCCATTCTCCTCCGCGTCAATTGGCTTGCCATCCTCCAGCAGCGTGAAGACGAAATAGTAGAAAGAGGCTTTCTCGCTGCCCGGGGGCGTCCAGCTTACCTCCACGTTGCGCTCTCCACCCGCAGTAAGGGTCACAGGCGTCTCGTGCGAGAAGCTGACAGCAGGCTTGGAGGCAGCTTCCAGGCCATCCCAGTCGGGAAAAACTTCAAGGCGCAAGCTCCCGGAGAAGTCTTCCTGTCCGAAATCCACAAGGCTGGTCTTGAACAGCAGTTCCTCCCCAGGCTTGTAGGCTGAATAGCCAGCCGTGGTGTCATGCAGATAGCACCGCTTGACAAGCGCCTCGAGGGTTGCCAGGAAAAGAGCGCGCCCCTGGGTAGATTCAGGCCCGAACAGGTCGCTGTTGGTGGCGCCGAAGAAGGCCCAGCTTGCGCCTTTATAGAAGCCCGACCAGGTGTGCATCAGGCTGCCCAGCGCGCCTCGAGGTCTTCCAAACCGGTCGCGCGTCTCAAGGAGGGGAATAAGTCGCGCCAGGTTCGGCCCAAAGCCGTGGCCCTGGTTGCTGATGACGCCGACAGCTGCCAGGCCCTCGAAGGGGCCGGCGAAGGCTGCCTCCGGCCTGGTGACATACTGCAACCTGGCAGGTACGGCCTCGGTTGCGAATTCGAGCGGATGGGCAGAGTCGAAGACGCCAATTTGGTCGGCGTTCACGTACAGGGCGTCCCGCTGGTCGCCCTCGCGAGTGTTGAGACTGGCCTGCCGGCCGCGCAGGTCAGCCAGAGGGTCAGTCTGGACGGCCAGCGAGTCGAACCAGAAATGCTGGGGCGTATTGGGACTGGCGCATGACGCATCCACTGCCACCGAGCAGCGCGCGACCTGGGCTGGATTGATCAAGTCTCCTGGCCCGCCCCGGCCTGGCGCCTGGCTGTCCCAGTAACTCAAGTCTTGCCGGTAGAGGGTATACTGCTGCCACTCGGTCGAAAGGCGCACCTTGGTGCGCCAGCGAGAGCCATCTTCCTCGACCCATTCGAAGGCAAGCCACGGGGTCAGGGCATCGCCCTTCGCCCAGAAGCGGGTGACCTGCCAGTCGACGGGTAACTGGCCTTCCACCGGGAAATCGAAGGTGGCCCACATCCCCATCGGGCGCGCGGCGAAATCGAGCCCCTGCCCCTGGCCCTCCGGGCCTGGCGAGAGAGCCGGCTCACCCGGCTTGCCAGCGCCATCATGCCCCAGGCTGTAGCCGGCAGGCAATCCAGCTTCAAAATCCACCACATAGTGCAGAGGCGAGTCGGGCGCAGGCAGGTTGGAGGTCGGCAGCCACTTGCCCTCCCAGCGCTGCTGGAGGCTGTCGAAGGTGTAGCCGCCCATCGAGAAGAAGGCTCCCCCTTGTTGCAGGAAGCCTTTGAAGGCTTCTACCGCGGGGGCCGGGAAGGCGTCCCCATACGGCAGCACCAGCACCGCGAAAGGCCAGCCTGAACCTGCCAGATTGGCGGCAGGCCCTCGCAGCAGGTAGGGATTAGCCAGTTGCTCGCCAGTCAGAAAGTAGGGGGCATAACCGGCCTCGGCAAGCCAGCCGGCAAGCCTCTCAGGATCGGTGGGCGTCCCTGAAGTCACAAATTCGTCTCGCAGCACGGCAACAGCTGTCTGTCCCTGCATCGGGGGCTGCTGGGCGGCAAAGAAAGTTGCAGCTTCTGCCGCGAGCGCTGCGCGTTGCTGACTCATATGCATATCCTCCGGAGCTGGCGCATACTGGCTGGCTGCGCTGGCTTGCTCGAACTGCACATCATCCACCCAGGCGACCCCGTGCCCGTAAAGCAGCACGAGCGCGGCCACTTTCGCAGTGCCTTCGGGGACGGTCCCCGTCACCTCGAGGCGCGTCCAATCGGTCGAGGTGCCAGTTAACTGCGGCTGGGAATCGAAATTGGCGATGCGCTCTCCGTCGGTGCGATAGCAGTTGATGCTGCAGTAAACGCCCACGCCATCGTGGACTTCTTCGGCCTGGGCATAGGCGCTGAGAGTATAAGCGCGGCCTGGCAGCACGCTGGTTATCTCCTGGCGCACTTGAAACCAGTCGAGGGCGGCCTCATCCGGGCAAGTGAATCTGAGGCTGTAGTCGCCGGTTCTGGCCCGGTCAGGATCGGGCACAAGACTGGCTCCCCCAGGCATACTGGCCACAGCCCATTTGTGAGGGAACCCTCCAACATCGGGGCCAAAGTCGAAGCTGGAGTTCACCAGCAGGTTGCTCTGGGCCAAGGCTGCCGAAGCCAGCAGCAAGACTAACGCAAAGAGGGAAAGGATTTTTTCCACAGAGACCACCCCGATTAACTGTTAAGAGTAGATTAGCGCTTCCGGTGGCGTTTCCTGCCAGCCAAGGCGGCAGGGAACCACCGCGCCGGCGCGAACCGGAGGCTCAAATGACCTATCGTGAACGGGTAATCAACCTGGTGCAAGGCCAGCCGGTGGATGCGCTGCCTTTCAAGCACGCCTTTGGGCTGATGCCCGGCGTGTTTGACGCCTGGCGAGATGAGGGGCTACCAGCAAGCGTTGCGAGCGAGGCGCAGGTGGCCGAGTGGGCGGGGTTCGAATTCCCTGGCGCGCCTGTCCGCGTGAACCTGGGGCCACTGCCGGCGAGAGCCAGCGGCGTTGCTGCGTGAGGACGACCGCTGGGTCATCCGGCGCGATGAGTGGGGCCGGGTGACGCGCCTTTTGAAGGGCTACGCCTCGCTGCCCATCCCGCTGGAGTTTCCAGTCCGCGATGCGCGCGACTGGCAGGCCTGGCAAGCGCGACTCGTCTTCTCGCCCGACCGGCTGCTGCCTGGACTGGCGGAACAAGCCGCTGCAACGCGCGCCCGGGGCGGTCTTTCCGTCTTCTCGGCGCTTGGTTTCTACTGGCTGCCACGCCAGCTTATGGGCGATGAGGCGCTGTGCCTCGCGTATTATGACCAACCCGACCTCGTCCATTCGATGTGCAACGCCTGGGCAGACCTGCTGGCCGAGGCGCTCGAAGCTACCTGTGCGAGAGTCCAGGTAGACCAGCTTCACCTGGGCGAGGATATGGCCTACCGGGGCGGGAGCCTCATCAGTCGCGCGACTTTCGATACATTTCTGGCGCCGCACTACCGGAGGTTGGCGAGGTTAGCGGAGAAAGTGGGCATACCCGTCTTTTCGGTGGATTCCGACGGCGACCTGAACGAGCTGGCCGGCTGGCTTGTCGACTGCGGAGTCAACCTCGTATTGCCCTGTGAGGTGCAGGCAGGCAATGATGTGCGGGTCCTGAGAGACCGCTACGGGCCGCATCTTGCGGTCGAGGGCGGCCTTGAGAAGCAGACCCTCACGCGCGGCATCGAGGCCGTTGATGCGCTGCTCGAAGAGCTTGTGCCCGCAATGAAGGCGCGTGGCGGCTGGGTTGCCAGTCTCGACCATCGCGTGGTCCTGGGCACAAAGCTTCAGGCTTTCGTCCACTATGTGAAGCGGCTCTCTGAGCTGCTGCGTTATTGACTCTGGGAGGTTCTCCGATGCAAATCGCAGTGGTGTTGATTTGTCTATTTCTAGTCTGCGCGCCAGTGTTGGCCGCGACTGTCAGTATCACCGACTTTGGCGCGAAGGGAGATGGGACAACCGACTGTTCGCCAGCCTTTGAGCAAGCAATCGCAAGCGGCGCCTCGGTCATCACCGTGCCCGCTGGGACCTGGCTGGTCGGCCCTGAGGGGTTGAAACTGCCGGACAACACGGCCCTCATCGGCGAAGGCCCGGCCAGCGTGCTGAAGCTGGCCGCTGGCACAGTCCAGTTGCTGGAACTTGGCTCCGGCTGCCGGCTCGAGCGCCTGGCCTTCGATGGCACGGCCACCTCCGAGGGGAACCTCAACGAGGGCGTCGTCCGCACCGCCTGGACGACCGGCGTCACGATACGCGATGTCTCCTTCGACCATTGCGATCGGTCTTGCCTCCTCACTGATAATGCCGCCGAGGTCACAGTGGAAGATTGCACTTTCCGCGACATCGCCCTGGCTATCCACCTGGTCTTCTCCAAACGTTGCCGCGTCTCGGGCAACCGCGTCGAACGCGCGCGAATCCATGGCATCCAGTTTTGGGGCAACTGGAAATGGGAGCGCCATGGCTCGGAGGACCTGCTCTTCACCGGCAACTGGGTGAAGGAGGGCGGCGGGGGCGGCATCTGGGGCTGCGGCGCCGACCGGGTGACGATGACCGGTAATATCGTAGACGGCGTCACGGACGTGGGGCTGGATGTGGAATGGTGCAATGATGTGGCCATCTCGGGCAATGTGGTGAAGTCGGCAGCCAATGCAGGCATCTCATGTTTCTTCTCGTGCAAGCGCGTGGCCATCACGGGCAACACTATCCTCAACGACCACCCTTATGAGGAGCCTGACCCACCCCCTGGCTGGTGGTGCAGAGCGGGTATCTGGCTGACCGCGCCCAACCCGGCGGAATTTGCTGGCGATCTGGGGCATGAAGCTATCAGTATCGTCGGCAATGTCATCCACTGCGAAGGCGGCATCCGCCGCGCTGTCTGGCTGCCTGAAGCGGGCAAGAATATCCACCTGGAAGCCAATGTGCTCTCGGGGGGAGGCGTCTGGATTGGCGATAAACAGGTCGAACAACCTTTGCATCATGGGATACAAGCTGCCGGGCAGGGAGACTAGCTTTTGCGTGCAACTTTGGGAGTACGTTTTCGATATCACCGGGGCGTATTACGCCCTGAGAGAGGATGAGCGATATGGCTTTTATCGAAGAACTGGATAAGCAATTTTTGGGGCTGGACGCCGATGCGGGCTCAGCGCAGAACTGGCTTGCGCGGCTGAAAGCCGAAGCGGAGTTCGCAGGCCGGCTGGCAGAGCACAAGGCAGATAAGACGGCCGAATGGCAGGCGCTAATCCTGGAGGCGCTCGCTGAGGCGCGCAAGGCCTGGACCAGCGGTGCGACAGTACAGCAGGCAGTCGAAGAGGCCGAGGTCAAACTGGCTCCCATCGGCGCTGTGGCGAAGGAATACACCATCCACTGCGTTGGCCACGCCCACATCGATATGAACTGGCAGTGGGACTGGCCCGAGACCGTCGCGACCACCAACGATACCTTCCTCACTGTCGACAAGCTTATGAACGAAACTCCCAGCTTCACCTTCTCGCAGGACCAGACGTCCATCTACCAGCTTATGAAGGACTATCTGCCCGAGCTTACCGAGACGGTCAAAAAGCGCGTAGCCGAAGGCCGATGGGAAGTAACTTCCAACCAGTGGGTGGAGGGCGACAAGAACCTCGCCTCGGGCGAGATCATCTGCCGCCATCTGCTCTACACCAAGCGCTTCTTCAAGGCCGAATACGGGCTGGACTATGATGCGGTCAAGCTCGACTACGAGCCTGACACTTTCGGCCATGCCATCACGGTGCCGACGCTCCTGGCCGATGCGGGCGTGCGCTGGTACTACTTCTGTCGAGGCGGACGCGGGCCGCAGCTCTTCTGGTGGCAGGCCAAAGATGGCTCTCGCGTGCTGGCTTTCGATGACAACAAACAATGGTATATGGGCGTGCTGGACGCCAGCGTCGCGCGCTTCGTGCTGGAGTTCGAGGCCGAATACGGCCCGAAGGATTATCTCTGGGCCTATGGCGTGGGCAACCATGGCGGTGGGCCGACCCGCAAAGACGTCGCTTCGGCGCTAGAGATGGACTCCTGGCCCCTCTTCCCAAACGTGAAGTTCTCGACTTACAAGGCTTTCTACACCGCGGCCGAGCAGCAGCTCAAGGACATCCCCGTCGTGGACCAGGAGCTTAACTATGTCTTCGAGGGTTGCTACACCTCGGAGAGCAACATCAAATACGCCAACCGCAAGGGCGAGTGCTACCTCGTCGAGGCAGAGGCCTGCGCGGCGCTTGGCAGCAAGCTGTGCGGCACCCCGTATCCGGCCGCTGGCCTCAGACTCGGGTGGCAGCACACGATGTTCAACCAGTTCCACGACATCCTGCCGGGCTCGGGTGTGCGCTCGACTTATCGCTACGCGCAGGGGCTCTTCCAGGAGACGATGACCCAGACCTCGATGGCCAAGACCAACGCTCTGCGCGCCATCGCGGCGAAGGTCGACACGGCAGCTTCTTGCGCCTGCGGCTGCCCAGACTGCGGGGATGCATCCGATATCGGGATGAGCCTGGGCGCCGGCCCCGGCGATGTGCCGCAGGAGGGCTATGTCTCCCGGCGCGGCGCTGGCGGCAAGGGGTGCGACCCCTTTGTAGTCTTTAACCCCAACCCCTGGCAGCGCACGGAGCTTGCCAATGTGCGTATCTTCGACCGCAACTGGGCCGAGGGGCAGATAGTCATCAAGGACGACGCGGGCAATACCTTCCCCGCCCAGGTCGTTGGGAAGGGCGGTCACTGGCTGCATCATTTTATGGACATCGCCTTCCCGGCCAGGGACCTGCCGGCGATGGGCTATCGCAGCTATAGCCTGGCGCGGTCGGTGACTCCGGGCACGGCAACGGGCGCCTCGGGCGATGGCAAAGGTGTGCTGGAGAACGAGTTCCTGCGCGTGAAGATTGACCAGCCCTCCGGCTCGATTGTCAGCCTGGTAGACAAGGCCACAGGATATGAGTTCGTGCCTTGCGGCGGCAAACTGGGCCTGCTGGAGTATACGCTGGAGTCACCTGACGGGATGAGCGCCTGGGTCGTGCATCAGTATCTGGAACAGGAAAACCTCGACACCGGCTGGCACCTGGCTTGTCCTGCCAGAGGGCCTCACGTGGCCAACGCGGTGCTGACGCGCAAGTATAAGGACAGCACGCTGACGGTGGTTATCTCACTGGCCGCCGGGATGCGCCGGGTAGACTTTGATTTGCGCGTCGACTGGCTCGAACGGGGCAGCAGGCAGCTCGGCATCCCAGGGCTGAAGGTCCACTTCCCGGTCAACGTCAACGCTGATTCGGCCACTTTCGAATGCCCCAACGGCTTCGTAGAAAGGCCGAACGATGGCCACGAGGTACCGAGCCAGAAGTGGATGGACCTCACCGGCACCGGCGAAGGCATCGCCGAACCGGTCGGCGTCACGGTACTGAACGACTGCAAGTATGGGCACTCGGCTAACGGCAACGACCTGACGACCACGCTCATCCGCAGCAGCTTCGATCCCGATCCGCTGCCCGAGCTTGGCGACCATCACATCCGCTACGCCGTGATACCGCATGTCAGCGTGTGGACCGCAGCCGACGCAACGCGGGCGGGTTATGACTTCAACCTGCCGCTCAACGTCATCGGCACCGACACCCACCAGGGCGAACTGCCCGCCAGCCAGGCCTTCGTCGAGGTGCTGACACCGAACGTGCTGCTCGGGACCTTGAAGCAGGCGGAGGACTCCGAGGCGCTGGTTGTGCGCGTCTACGAGGTCAATGGCGAGGCCTGCCGGGCGCAGGTGAAGCTCGCTGCCGGACTCGTACCGGCAAACGCGAAGGCTAGCCAGGCTAGTGTGCTCGAAGTGCCCTCTGAAATCAACACTGCGCGCTTTGATGGCGAAGTGGTAAGTGTTGACCTGCCGGCCTTCGGCATGGCGACGGTCATCCTGGCCTAGCAAGCAAGGGAAGCAAAGCAAGAGGAGCCGCGGGCATCTGCTCGCGGCTCCTTCGTTTGGGTGGTCAGTTTAGCGGGCCAGGGGCAGCAGGCCCTCTTCCCAGTGTTCGGTAGGCCAGAGCGGCTCATGGCCAGCCAGCAGGGCGGCCAGGACTAGGCAGCGCCTTCCGGGCATCGCCGATGGGATAGTAGAAGGCGTCCCAGTGTTCGCTGTCCTCGCCGTCGTGGTTTACGATTACATGGTCGAAGCGCCAGGCTTCGCCCAGTTCCTGGTAGGCGCTGCCAGCGCGCGTTTCGATGTTCTGAAGGTCCGGCAGCCCGAGGATCCCCTTCTGCTTCTGAGTCCTGCGCAGGAGCTTCCGGCGCATCACTTCAGTTACGAAAGCCGGCAGAGCGATATGGCGCGAGGGTTCGGCCATCTCGAGCAGCTCTTCTCGAGCAAGTGGTGAGAGGAAGATGGCCAGATGGGGCAAAGCGGCAAGCTCGGGTGAATCCAAAAGCGCTCTGGCAACGAAAGGGTTGCCCTCGAAGAAGGCGTCCCCATGAGAGAGAGCGCTCTCGACCTGGGCTAGCTCAAGGGCCTGCAGGTCGCCGCGGACATCCAGCACGAGATAGCCTGACTCGCCGCGCAGGGCTTCAATCGCAGCCCGCGGGCGGAAGTGGTAGTCCACACCGTCCCGTTCTCCGGGCCTTGGCTCGCGCGAGTTAAACAGCACGAGCTTCACCAGATGGCCCGCCAGCTCGGGAAACTGCCTGCCAAGCGCCTTGTGCAGAGGGCTCTTGCCCGCGCACGAGGGCCCCGCCAGTATCACCATGTTGGAGGTTCTCATCTCCGCCGCCTCCCCTACTTGCGCCTGTACCTCAGCAGCACCGAACCGGGTCGCTCTTTGATGCTGACTGTGAGTGAGGCCAGATCCTTCCCCAGCAACTCAACGTATGGCGCGAGGTCGTAATTCTCTCCAGTCAAGCTTACCTCATACATGGCGCTCTCGTCGATGCCATAAAGGGCAAGTTCCACCGCGGGATAGGGGCTTTCGGGCCTTCGGAAGGCCAACACGGCCCCTTCGCCCAGGTCTGGCCGGTCAAGCTGATAGGCATACCAGTCTCGCTGGCTGGTTGTGAGCGCTAGCAGTGGGAAATAGTCGCCCAGGAACAGCGGCCTGAGTCGTTTGGCCTCTGCGATGGCAGCCCTGGTCTGCTCTTCTGGGAAAGCCAGTTGGCTCTCCAGATCGCCGTAGAGGCATAAGCCCGCCGTGAGGGCGCTGCGTATGTTGTACGGCGCCGAACGCCACACCGGACCTGTGTTCATCGGCATGTAGAGAGCCAGGCCTCCTGCCATCACCTGGTCGGCGCGTGCCATCAGCGGCCAATGGTCAGGCCCCTTCAAGCCCTCGCCAATGTCGTTGAAGTCACTGCGCCAGAGGTAAAAGCCAATCTTGCTGGTCTCGATATCTATCCGGTTACCCCCACCGCAGCAGTTGTCCATCAACTGGGCATGACTTTTGGCCACTGCGTCGTGCCAATACTGGTACAGGCCCTCTACATGCTTCATCTGGGCGATGCCAATCCGGTCGTCGGGACCTTCCTCAGGCGGCATCCCACTGCCATCTTCGCGATAGATGTCCACCTCATACTCATCCAGTGTCCCAACCAGCCAGTCGGTCAGCCACTTCCGCTTGTCAGGATCGCCGATCCGCCACAGTCCAGGCTGTTCTGCGGGATGGAGATACAGTGCATCATCATGTTCGGTTGCCCACTTGGTGCCTGGGCTGACGCTGACTGGCAAAAGCCAGAGGACGAATTTCATCCCGCGCGCGTGGGCGGCGTCGGCGAGTGGCTTCAGCCCGCGGGGGAAGTCCTCCGGTCGCGGGTACCAGTTGCCCAGGTTGGTGTTCCACGGCTGGGGATACCAATAGGCGTCCATCCAGTACGCCTCGAGGCCAAGCCGCGACTGCCGCTCGATCAGGGCGAGCTCGCCCGCCTCGTTCAGTTGCTCCATCCCTCGCTGGTAGATAGTCGCGCAGGAGTTATGTGCCATCGGAGGCACCGCGGGCGCCCCGTCCAGTTGCTGACAGTAATGGGCGAAGACCAGCTTGCGGAACTCGTTGTGGCCCCAGAGCGGGTCAGCGCCCTCCCAGCGTAGCATCACGATGCGCGGCCCGCGCACCCGCTCACCGGGCTGAAGGCGGAAGTGCGTAGAATGCATCCCTGCCTTCAGGCTGACAGCCCCGCCTGCCTCATGGAGAAACTCGGTCCGCCAGTCGCCCGTCCAGCCGACAGCCAGCAAGCAGCCGCCGGTTTCGGTCGCCAGATTGAAGAAGGGGAACACCTGGTTGGACGACAACTGACTCTCCAGTACTCTGGACTGACCGCGCGCCAGCGTTTCGTGATGCGGCAGGAAGGAATCCTCGGCCGTCTTGTCGCCGTTCGACCAGGTGAGTTCGACCTGGCCATCGACCGTGCCAAGGCCTAGCGGCGCCAGCGCGTTCAGAGGAAGGAAGCTCTCTAGCAGAGGTGAAGCCTGGGTGCCCTGGTTGGAGAGATAAACCACCCAGTCCACGGCACCGAAACCTTCCCACAGCGTGACCTGGGCCTCTACCTCGAAGCCGGTCACGGGATCGTGCCAGGTGAGAGTGCGCAGAATGGCGTCACCGGCGCGTTCTTCCCGAGAAGAATATTCCCACTTTGGCAGCAGGTCGGCCGATGGGACGCCGTCGTAGAGGAAGGAGAAGGCGGCCCGGCGCTTTCAGAGGCATCCAGCAGCAGAGGCAGCTCATCCAGATAGAGACGCGCTCCGTCCGCGAGGCGCACTGCTGCATCGGCCCAGTCCCCCTGGTCCCAGCCAATCCCATCGCCCGCGTCATCTACCTCGAGGAGGAACTCCCTGGCTCCACCAAGCGGCACGCTGATCGGCACGCCGCCATCCGCCAGGCGCAGCACCTCGGAGTCATAAACTGATTCACCTTCAACCAGCACGTGGAAACGCACCGAGCCGGCGGTTGGGTTGCTCTGCGTGCTGGTGTTGTCATCGATGCCGATTATGGCCTCGAAGTTCTCGACAGGCTGGGGCAACACAACGCGCAAGGTGGCGAAGCTGTCCATATACAGCCCGTGGTCATAGGTGCGCCCAGACATTTGAAGAGGCGTATCCCAGACCGTCTTACCGCGTAAGGTAGCATTGCGGTTGGCGACGATGTAGAGGCCCGGAGCGCGCGTCACCGGGGCGCTGGCCTGCCCGAAGGCGCGCTCTGCCCAGCCCTCGGCAGTGGCGATGGCTGGCGTCTGGTCGGGACGCTGAGGCACTCTGCCAGCGCTGGCAAGCCCCACTGCCAGGCCTAATAACACAAGTGATAACAGGGCTACTGACGACTCACAGTGCATTTTGGTCACTCTCCCTGGGCCGGCGCGATTGTTTTAGCGGCAGCCAGATACTCGAGCAGCACCTGGCAGTTGCGAAGGAAGTCCTCAGAGTAAATCCAGCCATCCTCTCTGATCCAGCGTCCCTGTTCGTCCAGACTTGCCAGCACCGTTTCGGCCTTCGTGGCCAACTCGGCGACCTGCTCGGGCGAATAGGTCCTGGGCGCGGGTGGAGTTGTAAAGTCAAAAGGTCTTTGTTGCTTCCAGGTGCCCGCGGCCAGTTCTCCCAGGAGTTGGAGATACTGTTGCTCGATAGAATCGACGCCGTAGTCGCCTTCCCAGGAATAACCGGGGCGCACCTCGTCCGTGTATTCGTTGATTATTTTACGGTCATTGGTGACGTAAAGAGGTTTGTTGGTCCGAGGCTCATAGAAACGCGCCCACAGACCGTTAGACAAGCGCGAGTTGCGCAGCCAGTCCAGCGCGGGTGGGAAAGGCGCAAGCCATTTCTCATCGGCGGTCTCGTTGAGCAGTGTGATCAGTGTATGCAGATTGCGCACCGTGGCAGCACTACAGACGGCAGCCGGCTCGAACCAGCGCGCGGGAGCGGGCTTGCCGTCGTCCGTGTATTGCTGAGCCCAGCCTGCCTGGGGCGGATCGAGTTGAGCAGCCAGGATATAGTCGCCGCACCTCAGCGCGCAGTTGTGCCAAAGCTCGTCGTCATAAGTTGCGGCGGCCTCCAGCATCACCAGCAAGCAATCGTTCATCGCGTTGTCGTTGAAGGTCGCATAGCGGCTGTAATGGAGGGGCGAAAGCGGGAAACGCTGCGGCCAGGCGCCGTTCCTGAACTGGGCGCCCCACAGGCACTTAAGGCCCTCCTGAACAGCGGTGTGGATTTTTTCATCCTGCTGATTGAGTGCTCGATCAAGTGCCATCAGCAACCTGAGGGCGCTCTGGGTGGTGTTGTCATCAAAGGTGGACTGGTTGAGTTGGCCAATGCGGGGCGCTTTGCCCGCTCTGCTGTCGCTCAGCCGATAATGCTTCAAAGCGCCCTCTGGACTGAAGCCAATCCAGTAGTCCCAGCCACCTGAAGCAAGCTGCCCTGTAGCAAGCGCATAACCTGCCTGCCTGGCCCAGTCGAGATAGCGCTGCTCGCCAGTTACCTGCCAGGCGGACAGCAGCAACAGGCCCACTGACGGCGTGCCGGGAGGCTGCACCCAAACTTGCGTTTTGGTAGCTTTTTCTTCGCCCCATTGCTCGGAAAGGTCAGCCTTGTATTTCCAAAGGTACCCGCCCTCGCAGGAAAGCGTATCGTGAAAGCAGGTAGTCGCCCGGAGGAGTCCTTCCAAAGCCTGTTCCGGAGCCAGTTCAGCCCTCAGGGGCAGGCAATATGCTAATAGCATTAGTATTGAGATTAAGGTTTTCATTGAACACCTCATAAAAACAAGCTTCCTGTTTAGTTTTCGTTTCATCAAATCTTTTCCCTGCCCCTCGACAATTGGGAGAGTTGTGCTAAGCTTAGATAAGTGTAGCGCCAACAACGACCTCTTTAAGGGGTCGAAAAGGGGGAACAAAGGCATGAAGAAACTCTCAACTCCGTCAATATTACTGCTCCTTACTTGCTGCTTCCTGCTTCTCGTCAGCCTTGCCTCAGCTCAGTTCCAGGTAAACCCCAATCTAATGCGCGCCGAAACAAGATGGACAGCAGTACTCCAGGGGGCCAAGCTTAGCTCGCCAAACCTGGCACTTGCAGAAATCTCGAAGAATAACCTCGCACTCCAATTGCGCGTACCTGGCTTCGAACAGGCCTTGATTACGCGTCAAAACCAAAGCTTTAGATTGCTGTCGATTCCTGGTGAAGGCCGCAGCACCGAGGTTGGGCTTCCGGATGTACCCCTGGTACGCCGGCTGGTTGCCGTGCCACCTGGCTCCGGGGTGCGTCTCAACATCACAAGAGGCAATGTCAAGAACTTCGACAACATCAAGGTACTGCCAACTCAGGAACCTCTTGCAGAGCAAGGGCCCTATGAGACTCCCTTCAAGCTGAATGAAGGCTTCTACAAGCAGGACACCTTGTACCCAGACTTCGAGGCGCGCGTCTCAGAACCGATGATGCTTGGGCATGAGCAGGTAGTGCTGCTTGAGATGGCGCCTCTGCGCTACAATCCCAGCAAACAGCTTGTTCAGGTGACCGAGAACCTGAACGTCGAACTCGTCTTCACGAAGCCCGCTACCGCGGTGCTGGCTGCGCCTACTGGCATAAAGCTCGCGAAAATCAATGCTCGTGCGATTAACCCCAGCCTGGTAGCGATAGGCCGTTTCGTGGACTGGGGCATCCTTCCGATGGACTGGGATTATCTCATCATCACGCCCGAGCAATTCGTCGACAATCTCAAGCCCCTTGTTGACTGGAAAAAGTCCAAGGGCCTGACCGTCGTCACCAAGACCGTAGAGAGCATCGGAGCGAGCGTAAACGCCATACGCAACTACATCCGGGACGCCTATGAAGACCATGGCATCAACTATGTGCTGCTGGTCGGCGACACGGACAAGATCCCGCCCTATATGTTCGGTTCGACTCCCAGCGACCACTACTACTCGATGCTCGCCGGCGGAGATATCCTGCCTGACGTGGCGGTAGGCCGCTTCGCTGCCAGTACTGACGCGCTGGTGGACAATATGGTCGCCAAGTCGGTCAACTACGAGAAGAGCCCCACTCCCAGCAAGACCTGGTACAAGAAAGCCCTGTTAATTTCGGACAGTGGCTACTTTGAGGATACATCCAACTGGGTCAATACCAAGCTCACAGGTAAGAGCTTCAACTGCACGAAGCTCTATAACTCGCTTGGCAACGCCAATGTGACCAACGTGCGCAACAATGTGAACGGTGGAGTTGGCGTCATCAACTATCGCGGTCACGGCGGTCAGACTGGCTGGGGCACCTCTGGCTTCGGCAACACCAATGTCCACGCGCTGACCAATGGCCGGATGACCCCAATCATCATCAGCCCGACCTGTCAGACAGGCTGGTATGACATCGGCGAATGTTATGCCGAGGCCTGGACCAGATACGCATCCAACTCGGGAGCCGTGTGCTATTGGGGTTCTTCCCGCAATAGCTATGGCGGTTACAACGACGAGCTTTGCAAGGGCTGCTGGAAGGCCATATATGACGACAACATCAGGCCGATGGGAGACGTTACGAACAAGGCCAAGCTTTATATGGTTGGCGTCTATGGCACAGCAGGCACCGCCGAACTCGAGATGTATCTCTTCAACCTGTTTGGCGATCCCGAACTCAACTTCTGGGCCTCGGCTCCTGCAAGCCTGGTAATGCCGATCCCGCGGGTGATTCTCTGGAAACCCAATCTCATCCCGCCCAAGCTGATGCCTGACCTGATCATCAAACCACTGCCTGGCCGAGTAATACTTCACTGACGAAGCCAAGGCTGCAAAACGAAGCATCCGGAGACGCCCTGGAGAAATCTGGGGCGTCTCTTCTTTTGGGAGCAAGAGGAAAGCTGCCCGATTTGGTGTATTATTAGTAAGTACCGTATCCACTCGGGGGTGTGAGCTATGCTGATACTGGCAATCCAGACCAGCCCGAATTCAGATGGCCTGACTGCGACTATGGCCAAAGAAGTGATTGCAGGAGTCGAACTGGCCGGAGCCGATGCTCGCCTTATCGAACTGCGCAGCCTCGACCTGCATAGTTGCCTCGCCTGTGAAAATGGCTGGGGCCGCTGTGCCCGAGAGCAGAAATGTATTATCGAGGACGACTTCGAGCTTGTGCGCAAGCAGATGGGCCAGGCGGCGGGCATCGTTATAAGCACGCCTGTCTACTTCGGAGAAGTCAGCGAGATAACCAAAAACTTCTTCGACCGCCTGCGCAGGTGCGAGCTGGGCCTCAGGGAGAATTCTCCACTGAGAGGCAAACCGGTGATTGGCATATCGGCTGCCGGCGGCTCCGGCGGCGGAGTAGTCACTGCGCTGGAGCAGCTCGAACGTTATTTCCGCGTACTGGCGATGCAGGTCTTCGACCTCATCACAGTGACACAGCTTTCGCGCGGTCACAAGTGCCTTATGGCAGAGCAGGCTGGCAAGGCATTGGTCAGGCATATCTGCCCGCCCGAGCCCAAGCTGGATCCAACCGAGTAGCTCTGGAAGCGATATCACTGCAACAAAAAGAGGCGCCCCTAAAGGCGCCTCTTTGCTTTCTGGAAAGTGGCTGGGGATTACTTATGATCCAGCTCGCACAGTCGCTGGCGATAGTAAAGGTAATCCTCATACTTCACGTTGTCGGGCACCCCATGGTCGCAGGTCGGATAGTACCCGCCGCGCTCCACCATCGCAGGGATGATGTGTTGAAGGTGGGCTTCGATGGCTTCCTTCCCCGCCGCAAGCACGCGCTTGTCGATTCCGCCATACATCACCAGGTCGGGATACTGCCTGCCAATTTCAACTACATCGCAGCCGCTGGCCACCTCGAAGGGACTCATCACGTCCATCCCCATCTCGTAGTAAAGCGGTATGGCCGGCCTCGCGTCCCCGTCGGTGTCCACCATCACAAACAAGCGACGCTGCTGGCGCGCGCGGGCATTGTTCACAAGCTGCTGGTAATACGGCATCAGAAACTCGCGCACCATATCCGGTGACATCAGCAAGCCGTGGTTGTAACAGATATCCTCGCCGAATCCGAGCTGGTCCAGCTCGATGTAAGCCTGCACGTTGGCAAGGCCGAAATCGGACAGTTCGAGCCAGTTCTGCATCGCAGCGTGAAGGACTTCGGGCTGGTCATAGACCATATAAAGCAGGTCTTCCGGGCCAATCAGCGAGCGTAGATACATATAAGCGCCCACCACACCCTGGGCGACCATCCCGCCGCACTCATCAGCCGCCTTGCGCGCGGCCAGGGCGTTGGCCTCGACCGAGTCGAAACGCCCGGTGGCATAAGGGTCAAGCCGCTCCGAGACGCTCTCCCAGCTTGCCATATCCCAGACAGGATGCTTCATATACTCCGGCATAAAGCCGTGTCGACGCCCTTTGAACACCTTGAGAACGCGCCCGGCATAATCCTGAACGAGCTCATAATCTCCGCAGTCCTCGACGACCTTGTCCTCCCAGGCCGGTATGAAGGGCGCCTCGCACCAGCCGAGGTTGCATCCCGTGCCGAAAAGTCCAGGTGGGTCATACTGGAAGAGGTTGGTCTGCGCCCAGTCGTCGGGCAGGCCTTGATCCTTCCACAGGTCCAGGGCCTCCTGCCAGATATAGAACTCCGCGCGGTAGAGATGATCTACTGGACGGAAGTTATAAGTCGCGCTCAGTATCTCTCCTCCGGTCATCGGTCGCCCTCCCTGGGTTAGTCTTTGAAAAGCGGTATCCAGTCGCCGTGTGCCTCGAGCAGGTCATCTACAAGCGAGTAGATCTCATCCAGCGATAGCACTGCCGCAGTGTGGGGATCCAGCATCGCCGCGTGGTAGGCAAAATCCTTGTTGTTGTCCAGCGCGGCGCGTACCGTCAGTTCCTGCACGTTGATGTTGGTGCGGTTGAGCGCGGCCAGATGCGGCGGCAGTGGCCCAACGTGGATTGGCTGGACGCCGTTTTTGTCTATCAGGCAGGGCACCTCGACGCAGCACCCCTCGGGCAGATTATCAATAAGCCCGTGGTTCAGGACGTTCCCGTTGAGCACGAAAGCCTCCCCTGTGTGGTGCGCCCGGATGATGCTTGAACAATATTCGTGCGAGCGCTGGGGATGCTCAAAGCCGATGCCCTCCTCGAGTTGCTTCTGCATTGCGGCCCAGCCGGCTTCCTGCGCGACACAGCGACGCGGATACTCGTCCAGCGGGATGTTGTACTGATCTATCAGATCTTCGCGCCCGCGCTTGATGTGCCACGGGCCATACTCGCTGAAGTGTTCGCTGCTCTCGGTGATGTAATACCCAATGCGCATCATCATATCGAGGCGCACCCGGTCCCAGTCGGGGTAATATTCACCGCTTTCGACCTTCTCGAAGATGCGCGGATAGAGGTCTTCTCCGTTGTGTTCGAGCTTCAGGTAGAAGGCCATATGGTTGATACCCGCGCAGACGAAGTTTGACCTCGGCGGGATTCACCCCGATAGCATGACAGAGGTGATGATAACTGCCCTGCACGCTGTGGCAGAGACCAATAGTCTCGATGGTGGTGCCTTCGAGGAAGGCCCAGGTGTTCATCGCCATCGGATTTACATAGTTGAGGAACAAGACCTTGGGGCAGAGGTCTTCCATTATGCGGCCGTATTCCAGCATCACAGGGATGGTGCGCAGCGCGCGCATAATACCGCCGATGCCAAGCGTGTCGGCGATGGTCTGGCGCAGGCCATACTTCTTGGGTATTTCGAAGTCGGTAATGGTGGCCGGGTCATACCCGCCGACCTGGATCATATTAACCGCGTAGTCAACTCCATCGAAGGCCTCGCGCGGATCAGTAGTCGCGATGATATGAGGCTCTTTGCCCCAGGCTTTGGCGATCTGATGCGCCATCTTCTCGCTTGTGGCGACGCGCTCGGGATTGATATCGAACAGCACGAAGGTGCTGTCGGCAAGTTCGGGGTACGAATACGAGTCAGAGATAATGTTGCGCGCGAATACAGTGCTGCCCGCGCCAACCAGAGTAATCCTGGGCATTGCCCTCACCTCGGAAGCCAGATTCTAAAACGCGCCAATTCTACACCAAGACGCCTCATAGCAACAGGAGCCGGCGCGAAGGCCGGCTCCTTTCGAGGAACTTGCCTAGCGCGCCCAGCGCAGATGCACAGGCAGCAGCTCGGGGAAGTCCGCGTGCGGCTCCCGCTGATACCAGTAGGCGACCGACGCGATGTCGTCCCTCAGCGGTTGGAACTTGCCGTTGGGCCACCACCCGAGCGCCTGGATGGTAACCTTAAGCTCTTCCTGAAACCGGATCGGGTCCATTATATGCCAGCGATACAGGTCATAAGCCGGCACCATATTGGGCACATGCCGGACTGCCGGCAGGCCGAGGAAAGGCGTGCTGAACTCGGTCTCGCGCGCCTCAGGCCCGTAGAAGCCCCAGGCGCCTCCGAAATAGTCCTCTGTCCCCGTTCCGCATATGGTCGGATATTCGTTATCGCCATCCATATAAAATTTAATCTCGCCCTCGCCCCACCAGCCGTTGGAACACTGCAGCCAGGAGAGGAAAGTACCCACGTATTGGCCCTGACCTTTGATGCTGTCCACGATGGTGTAGTCGGGATTTTCCATATCGGTGACGGCGCGGCGCCACTGCGCGTGGAAGCGACCCGCCTCGTCCGGCACGTCGCACTCACAGTAGTTGACCTGGTGGTAGAAACCAAGTGGCCGGTCGCCCTGGTTCTCCAGTGTGATGTGAGCGCCCTCCTGGAAGGGCATCGGCCAGTAAGTATTGAACCCGCCGGTTGGGTTGCACACGATAGGCAGGCTATTTACCAGGTGGCGCGTCGTCATCCCCTGGCAGTAGAAATCGGCGATGGGCGTCTCGACGGAGGGCTTCTCCTCGCCGTCCCACCACATCCGCAGCACACAGTTGCGCATCGCGTACTCTTCGACTGCCATCCACATATGCTGGATGACGCCCGAGCCAGCGATATCAGCAAGCAGCAACTCCTCGCCAGGATTCAATATCCGGTAAGGGCGCACCTTCCAGCCCTTGCCCAGCATAGAACCCGCCTCGTTCGGCGCCGGCTCCTCCATCGCACCCTTGCCCGGCTCACCGGTCAGGTTCTCAGAGCTGATGGAACGCGTCTTCGCCTTCGACAGCAGCGGCAGCATCCCAAGGCCATTGATAAAGCCAGTCTGATTGGACATAGCTGATCCTCCTCTAGCGCGGCCAGCGCAGATGGACAGGCAGTATTTCGGGGAACTGGGCATGCGGCTCCCGCTGGTACCAGAGCGCCACCGAGCTGAAGTCGTCCCTCAGCGGCTCGAACTTGCCGTTCGGCCACCAGCCCAGCGCCTGCAGCGTGACCTTAAGGTCGCTCTCGAACCGCACCGGATCCATTATGTGCCAGCGATAGAGGTCTGCAGCAGGCACGGTGTTGGGCTCGTGGCGGACGAAGGGCAGCCCCAGGAAGGGCGTGTTGTAGACCTTCTCCATCCCGTCCGGACCCCAGAAGTTCCAGGCGCCGCCGAAGTAGTCCTCGGTGCCGGTGCCGCAGATAGTTGGGAACTCTCCATCGCCGTCCATAAAGAACTTGATCTCGCCCTCGCCCCACCAGCCGTTGGAGCTTTGAGTCTTGGACAGCACAGTGCCCACGTAATGGCCCTGGCCCTTTATGCCGTCGACGATAGTATAGTCGGGATTCTCCAGTGTCGTGACGGCGCGGCGCCACTGCGCATGCAGGCGGCCGGCATCGTCTGGGACATCGGTCTCGGTCCAGGTTACCTGGTAGAAGAAGCCACCGATGTCCTGGTGCCACTGATTCTCGACGGTGATGCGCGCCCCCGACTTGAAGGGCATCGGCCAGTAGCTGTTGAAGCCGCCAGAGGGATTCACCGTAATTGGCATCGAGACAACCGTATGGCGGATATCATGCCCGTGGCAGAAGAAGTCGCCGAGCGGCACCTCGATGGAGGGCGTCTCCTCGCCGTCCCAGTACATGCGCAGGATGCAGTTGCGGTAGGCGCGCTCGGTAACGGTGATCCAGATATGCTGGATTACCCCCGAGCCCTCGATATCGGCAAGCTCTACGGTCTCGCCGGCCTTCACCGTGATGCAGGGGCGCACCTTCCAGCCCTTGCCCAGCATCGAACTGGCGCCGTTCGGGTCGGGTTCGGCCTGGGCGCCGCCGCCCTTGGCGCCGTCAGGATTCTCGGCCGAGATTGAGCGAGTTTTCGCGCCGGAAAGCAACGGCACAAAGGACAGGCCGTTCAGGAAACCACTAGTGTCGAGCATCTCTCTCCTCCGTTCAAGCGTGGACTAACTGCCAAGCGGAAGGAGATTCGCGCTGGGAGGGAGGCTTCCTGCGGGAGACTGGAGATTCAGGCCTTGAACCAGGGGCAATCTTCGTCGATGCACTCGCGGTTGGCGTCCACCTGGTCGCAGTCCTCGCGGAAGGAGGTCTCAAGGGGGTGTGGCAGCAGCTCGCTGGACAGCTCGCAGGCGACTTCGAGCGCGACGAGGCTGTCTCGGCGGCAGCAGCGGGCAGCGCGCAGGTCGGCCAGGCGCTTCAGAGCCTCTGCAACGACGGCCTGGCTGCGGCCCCGGGCTTCTCCGCGCATGGGAGTCGAATCAAGCAGGGTGGCGTAGACGATGCCCATCGCGACGGCGGCCCCGCAGGCGCCCCAGAAGCCGCAGATGCCCCCTTTTAGCTCGGTGGCCTCGCTTACGGCTTTCTCGATGGCCTCGACGGACGGTTCTCCCCACTTCGCGCGATAGGCCATCAGGAAGGCGAGCGGCGCCATTACGTGGTGCAGAGGGCCATGCATCGGCGCGTCAAGCTCCTTGCGCAGGCGCAGGAAGACCTCGACTGGATCGGTGCCGGTATTACGCTCGATTAGCTCTCTGACCTGCTCCAACTGCCCCTCCGGATGGGCCTGTTCGATGTGGAGAGATGATAACCGGCCGAGAGAGAAGGGGCAAGGTGGGGGCTGAGGAACAAATCCGGCCGCATCGCGACCGAACTAGTGGGGGTGTGGGGGTACTACCCCCACGCCTTTCAGATCAGGCGCTTCGCTTAGCTTTACTTTCAAATCGGCGGGCGCAAGCCCGCCCTGACTTTTGCCTAAAGGGTGCAGGGGTAGAACCCCTGCACCATCGATAAAAAGAACGATGGGGCAAGAGTGCTAGCGATGAGAAGAACGATGGTGCAAGGGTTCTACCCTTGCACCTGACAAAAGGGCCAAACACACCTCCCTACGAGTCTCGAGAAGCTCGCTCCGCCCTTACTTCAACTGCTCCGCCGAGAAGACCAGCCTCTCGTCCGTGCCGTCCGAGCGCACTGTCCAGAGCTTCTTTCCCGTTGCGGGTGAACACGATCAGATCCTGAGGCGTCCAGGCCATCCCTCCGGCAAGCTGCCCCACCTTCCGCGCGACGGTCTTCCGCTTGCCAGATTGCAAGTTATATACCACCAGGTCGCGACTCTTCCCTCTGCTGCGCACATAGCAGAAAGCACTCCCATCGGGTGCCCATTCGGGATGACTCACTTGAGAGGGGTGCTGCTCCAGATTCTGCTGAGGTATCTGGTTGGTAAAATCCACAACCGCAAGACGCACTTTCGAGAGTTGTGTATAAACTGCCACAAGGTGGGTCCCGTCTGGCGAAAGGCTGAAGCTCGAGAGCTGTTCGCCCAGATAGAGTGGGGGGAGCATCTCAACAGGAGCCACGGAAGCGATGCCTACATAGGGTCCTCGACCTATCTCCTGCATTGCCAGGAAGACCAGGCGCTTGCTGTCGGCACTCCACTGCACGTTATCGCCGCTCCGAACCCCCACTTTCGGTTGTGCCACGAGGACATCCGGCTTGCCCTCCATCGAAGCAACCCTCAGATCTGGTGTAGTGTGGCCTTTCTCGTAACGCTGGTATGCGAGCCAGCGACCATCGGGACTTGGGACGGGCTCGAGCGGGGAGGTGTGAGACAGGGGTAGCGGGCTGGGCCCCGCCCCAGAAAGAGGCAGCCTGAGAAGGCCGTAATAGTGCCCAACCACCCCTGCGCAGATGAGTCCGCTGCTATCTGCCAACCAGGCGAGTGCGCTCCCACCCCCGGACGGCGTCAGGGGCTTGGGCAGTAGACAACGTGCCTGGCCAGTCTCTAGTGAGATGACCCACAGGCTCGAAACTGGTTGCTGAGTCCCCTGCCATACAGTCTTATACACGGCGACTTGCTGGCCATCGGGGGCAACAATCACCGCGGACAGGTAGACCATCGGGCTGCTTTCAGTCGGTTGCGGCGCTTCTTTTCGACCGCACCCCACCAGCGCTCCCACGAGGAGCACGGCGAGCAGGCAGTAGGCTGTTCCCCTAATTGCGGCGCTCATCTAGCTCTCCTCCGGGGCTGGTTGCGAGAGCGCCTGACCGCAGGTCAGGCCTTCAGTGCCAAAACCGGCCCAGCTACTCCCGTTCAGCCAGCACCGCCCGCAGGCCGGTCATCGTTGCCAGTCTGTGTCCGTCGCGCCAGTCTGTGATGAAGGCCAGCATATCCCCATCACTCGAGCCACTCATCCCGTTCAGGTCCGCAAGCGCGTGAACCTTCGTCCTTATTGTCGTCGCGCCGTCCAGTCGTCGCACGCATATCTGCTGCTTCTCATCTATCCAGGCTACAGCTCGGTTACCAAGAAACGTCACACACCTGCCGCGCGCGTCTCTGAGCCAAGTCAGCTCCGGGTTCTGTAGGGCGATGTAACCGATGCCCAGTTCCTCGTGGGACACAGCAAGGAGGCTGCCATCGTGAGACCAGGCCAACACCAGGGGATACGAAGGCTGCACGGCCGCCAGCTTCCTGAGGTCGCTTCCACCGACAGGCAGCAGGACAAGGTACTGGGGCTGATCGCGCTTCGCCGGGCCATAGATCCCCGCTAGCCATCGTCCGTCGGGAGAGGGCAACATCAGGCTCGCAGCCCAGCCGGAGATGACACCCAACGAGGGCAGGCTTGGGCCTGGCTCCCAGTTCTGGTAGACCAAGGTCTGACGGCCGGACTGGAGGTCCACGCCTACCTTCCGCACGGGCTCTCCTCTCGGCAGCCATGCCCAGAGGGTAGTGCTGCTGCAGCTAGCGGAGACAGGGACCAGCTCGATCCCGATCGTGCCTGGGACATCGCGTGACTGGCCGGTCCTCGTGTCAAGCACGGCTAGCCCATGACCGAAGAGTTCGTGGAAGTCCTTTGGGAGCTTCGAGTAGGCTACCAGGCCCTCCCCCATTGCAACTGGGCAGCACACCTCTACCGGGTAGACCTGCACCTTCCAGGTCGCCTTTCGCCCGCACCCCGCCAGCGCTCCCACGAGGAGCACGGCGAGAAGGCAGTAGGCTGTTCCCCTAATTGCGGCGCTCATCTAGCTCTCCTCCGGGGCTGGTTGCTTACCAGAACCATTATACCCCGTCGCCGCGAGGCAGGTTTATGGTGGATCCTGTCGAAGAAACCAGCCAGCAACACCATTCCGGCATCAGAGGGAGTAGTGAGGCGTGTGAGCATCCAGGAGATCACCGCGCAGCAGTTGGACCCAGAAGAATTCGTAGCGACCCAGGTGGCGGCTATCCGGGCCGCAGTGGGCGATGGGCTAGCAATAAATGCGCTCTCCGGTGGCGTGGATTCGTCCGTTGTGACGATGATTGGGCACCGGGCTCTCGGCGACCGCCTCAAGACCTATTTCATAGATAACGCCCTGATGCGCGAGGGAGAGCCTCAGCACATCGTGGAGCTGTTCGCAGCACTCGGCGTACGCGTCGAGTTGACAGACGCTCGGGAGAAGTTCCTCAGCGCCCTCAAGGGCGTTACCGACCCCGAGGAGAAACGCGAGGCCGTCACCCAGACCTTCTACAAAGACGTCTTCGGCGAATTGGTCAGAGCCAGTGGCGCGCGTCACCTGCTGCAGGGGACTATCCTGACCGATGTAGACGAGACGGTCGCCGGTATCAAGCGCCAGCACAATGTGTTCGCGCAGCTTGGAATAGATCCCGAAGAAGCCTTCGGCTATACGATCCTCGAGCCCCTCGTCCAGCTTCGTAAAGACGGCGTGCGCAAGGTGGCCGAGGCGGTTGGGCTGCCGGAGTCCGTCTACAACAGGATGCCCTTCCCCGGTCCGGCTCTTGCCGCTCGTATCGTCGGAGAAGCCACTGCCGATCGGCTGGATTTGGTCCGGAAGGCTACCAGCATCACCGAGGCAGAACTTGCCGGCGTGAAGGCCTTCCAGTATATGACCATCTTGCACGAGGACCGCGTGACTGGGATGCGCGATGGCCAGCGCGACTTCGGCCTGCAACTGGAGGTCCGCTGCTGGGACAGCCTCGATGCCCGCACCGCAAGACCAACTCGCCTGCCGTGGGAGACTCTTGAAGGGCTGGCCGCGCGCCTGACCAGCGAGGTGCCCGGCGTGGTCAGCGTGACCTACAACATCACCACCAAGCCGCCCTCGACGATGGAAGTCGTCTGAGGCAGAGCCAGATTACAAGGGGTAGATCTCCCCTGCACTCCAGCTTTCGGTTGGCGGGCCAGGCCAAACCGGGGGTGCAGGGGGAGATTCCCCCTGCGGTGGTTCTCCCCCGACAGCTCTTTCCAGGCCCAGGGCTTGTCTGCCCCTAATTCAGCCTGCTGATATCAATGCCGCCGAAGACAAAGTAATCAGGATTCTGATGCACAAAGTCGGCATACAAGAGGTCCAGAAATACTGACTGGACACGCATCCCAGTATGGGTGTCCACCGGTGTTACCGAGCTCTGATTCGGCGCATTTACGGTAAGTATGGCAACAAAACCGGGAGGATTGGTAGCCAGAGTCAGAGGTAAAACCCGGGAGGTCTGGCTCCAGGTCTCAAAGGCTCGCAGTTGGAAGGAGAAAAGCGTCTTGCGCCATTCGCCAAGGTGGTCTGCAGTGAAAAGTCCCGCAGAATCAGCCAGCCGGAATCTGAGGACATAGGTGCCAGGACCAGGGGGAAGCTCTAGTACGGCACTCAGCAGCGTAAAGTCACTTTGATCGTAAGCAGAAACATTCAGCCTGGCCAGTCCCATTGCCTGTTCCTTCACAAATCCTGGCCCCTGCGCCACTATGACCTTCCGCGAATATATGGTGGCGATTGAATACTGATGCTCGCCAAGCACATAACTGGGAGGTTCTGACCAGAGGCGCAGTCTGAAGCCGGATTTCCAGTCGATTTCGGCTGCGGATTCGGGCACTTTCGGAGCCCGCACGTGGACGGCGTCGTCGCTTGGCGGTGGAGGCGTCTGGTCTATCGGACCGGAAAGTGGCACTGTAGCGCCTGTCGGGCCTGGCTTTCAGCAGGGCCAGAGTAGCCTCAAGATTGATTGGCATCGTCAGCTTTGCCATCAGCTCGGGCACAATCGGTCCAGGCAGCGGCATTGGAGTCGCCCCAGCCAAAAGAGTGCCCGGTTCGAGCATCTGAACCACCAGCGTGGGCGACTCAGGGCCGGGCAGTTGGATGGGCGTAGCCGGGGCTACGACAGGGGCAATTACCAGGCCGGGCTGGAACCCTCCCTGAAGCTGCCCTACCGACGTAACCGGTAGTTGGCCAGCTGCGCTTACCTTCAGGGTGTATTTCACGCCCTTCCTGGCCTGGAAGCTGAGACTGGCTGGGTTGCCCTCCTGCACAAGAGGACCCAACCCCTCACCTGTGAGGCTTAGCCTGAGTCCCACTACAGAGCCCCAGGACGCAGCAAAAGTGTAGGGATTGTCTTCGGCTGCGGTAAATTCGTAAGTGAAGGCTGGCCCACCCGGCTCCAGGGTGAACTCACGAAGCATCACAAGATTTGCCTGGGCGGTCTGACCAACAACACTTTGAGGCAGAGACAGCAGGGCAAAGAGGCACAGCAGGAAGACCAAATACACTGAGGTAAGTCCGAGTCGCTTCATCTGGAACGCCTCCTGGCGTCACGGAGTGTGGGCGAAACCAAACAGCCAGAGGGCCAGACTTGGCCTCCCTCTGTCAGATCAAGCAGCCTTCCCGCCAGCGCGGGCCAGGACGTCTAGTACAGCCTCATGATATCCAGCCCCCCGAACACGATGGGGGACTCGGGCCAAGGGCTGAAGTATCCCCAGACACTTGGATTGCGTCGCAGCACCAGCATGATAGACTCCGCTCGCATCCCTGGAGTGACCTGCCCTGGGGCCTGAGTGGGCAAGGCCTGAGGGGAGACATTGATTACACCGACAAAGCCCGGAGGCGTGGTCGAGACCGTGAGAGGCACATAATAATCATCTAGGTCCCCCCAGAGCTCCAGGGCGATGAGCGAAATAGCGGGCTTCTCACCGGTGATCCAGGAGGGGCTAATTGTTCCCTTACTGTCCAGTAAACGAAACCTGACGACGTAGGTCGCGGGCTCGGGAGGAAGCTCGATCAAGGCGTATAACAGGTCGAGGCAATCTTCCGGCGAGTGGTTGATGCTGAGCTGGGCTACGCCTTTGGCCTGCTGATTGGCGAAATCGATCTGGTCTATGAAGACATATGAGGAGTACATATTGCCAACGTAATAGCTCTTCCCCCCCATCCAGTAGGAAGAGGGTTCCTTCCAGAAGCGCAATTGGATGCCACTCTTCCAGTCGAGGCTGCCAATTGTGCTTATAGCGCTGACGGCCCCGACCTGCTGGCCGCCATCTCCAAGGCTAACGCCTGCCTGGGGCTGCTCGATGGGGCCTGAGAGCAACACTGTGGATTGCGTCGGATCTGCCTTTAACAGCGCGACGGCTGCCTCGAGGTTAGTTGACATCGTTAACCTGGCGATCAGGTCGGGCGACACAGGTGCCGGCAGCGGCATTGGAGTCGCCCCAGCCAAAAGAGTGCCCGGTTCGAGCATCTGAACCACCAGCGTGGGCGACTCAGGGCCGGGCAGTTGGATGGGCGTAGCCGGGGCTACGACAGGGGCAATTACCAGGCCGGGCTGGAACCCTCCCTGAAGCTGCCCTACCGACGTGACAGGCAGTTGGCCAGCCGCGCTTACCTTGAGGGTGTATTTCACACCCTTCCTGGCCTGGAAGCTGAGACTGGCTGGATTGCCCTCCTGCACAAGAGGACCCAACCCCTCACCTGTGAGGCTTAGCCTGAGTCCCACTACAGAGCCCCAGGACGCAGCAAAAGTGTAGGGATTGTCTTCGGCTGCGGTAAATTCGTAAGTGAAGGCTGGCCCGCCTGGCTCCAGGGTGAACTCACGAAGCATCACAAGATTTGCCTGGGCGGTCTGACCAATAACATTTTGAGGCAGGGACAGCAGGGCAAAGAGGCACAGCAGAAAGACCAAATACACTGAGGTAAGTCCGAGTCGCTTCATCTGGAACGCCTCCTGGCGTCACGGAGTGTGGGCGAAGCTGGACGTCTGGAAAGAGGCGATATCGCCTTCAACTAGGAGAATAACATAAAACTGTCTAAACACAAGAGGGGCAGCGAAAAGCGCAGAATCCCAGCCAGTTAATCCGTATCACTCCGCAGCCGCACCAGCCAGTCCTCCGTCTCTTTTGGTGACCGCAACACGATGACCTGTTTCCCATCCGAACCCTCGGCAAGGCGCTCGAGCAGCTTCGCGCGCGAGCGGCGGGGGAAGTCCCAAACAATCCACTTGAGGAAGCTGAGGTCGAACCGTTCGGGACAGTCGGGCGCCATATCGGGGCGGGTGCGGCCATAGCTGCCGGTCACGCGCTTCAGCACGCGCCAGAGGCACACCGGCCAGGGGTAGTCGAGGAAGATGACCGTGTCCGCCGCCTCGAGGCGCAGCGCCAGCGAACTGCCATAGTTGCCATCCATCAGCCAGCGGTCGGCCTGAACGAGCTCCGATACGCGGCAGTGCCACTCTTCATCAGGCGTCTTGACCCACCCCGGGTGCCAGAACTCGGCATCGAGATGGACCACAGGCAGGCCAAGCAGGCCTCCAAGCTGCACTGCGAGGGTGCTCTTGCCCGCTCCGCCCGAACCGATTATGAGGATGCGCTTTCCAAGTGGCACAGAGCTAGCTCCGATGGCAATATAAAAACCAGTGGGTATCCTACGCCTGGCTTGCAGTCCCCGCAAGCTGCCCCCAGTGCTACAATCTCAAAATGAAACTCACTTGCATTGCTTTGGGCTCGCGTGGAGATGTCCAGCCCTATCTGGCGCTCGGAGTCGGCCTGCAGGCAGCCGGTTTCGATTATACGCTGGTGTCGCATACCAGAGTTCGCTCCGCTTGCGCGCGAGCATGGCCTTGGAGTTCCACTCGGCAGGGGGCGACCCCAAAGCGCTGATGGAGACTGACCTTGCCCAGACGATGCTGGCAAGTGGCGGCAATCCCTTAAGATTTATGAAGCTACTCGCAGAGCTGGCCGAACCTGTCTTCGAGTGCGCTGTCACGGAAGCCATCAGAGCCTGCGAGGAAGCCGACGGGATTATCTACTCCAATATCGGCGTGTTCGCCCATCGGCTCGCGCAGCCGCCCCTCCCCTATTGTTCGGTGATGCTGCAGCCTTTCACGCCCACGAGCCAGTTCGCCAGTGCCTTCTTCCCCAGCCTGCCTGCCAGCGCGCCTATTGGAGAGGGCCTGTATAATCGCCTCACCCATCAGGCTTTCCTTGCCATATTCTGGCATTGCTTCGGCCGCCCCTTCCTTAAGCTGCAACGCGAGCGCGGACTGCGTTTGCCGACCCGCTCCGAGAGCTGGCAGGCGCGCAAACACCTGATTTGTTATGCCTATAGCCCATCCTTGATACCCAGGCCGAACGACTGGCCGGCGAATATCCACGTGCCCGGGGTATCTCTACCTCCCAGAGCCGCCTGGCTGGGAGCCTCCCCCGGCCCTGACAGATTTCCTGGCCTCAGGCCCAGCGCCCGTCTATGTGGGATTCGGCAGTATGCGTAGCGAGCGCCCCGCCGAGACAGCCGAACTGGTGCTGGAGGCGCTGCGCCGGACAGGTTTGCGGGGTGTTTTACATCGCGGTTGGGGCGGCGTGGAGCCTGCCGATGTGCCTGACAGCGTGTTGCTGGTGGAATCGGTGCCCCATTACTGGTTACTGCCCAGGATGGCCGCTGTCGTGCATCACGGGGGAGCTGGCACTACGGCAGCCGGCCTGCGCGCGGGGGTGCCCTCGGTGCTGGTGCCTCATTTTGCCGACCAGCCTTTCTGGGGAAGGACGGTCTTCCAGGCGGGAGCCGGCCCTCAACCCATCCAGCGCAAGCGACTCTCAGTCAGGCGGCTCACCGAAGCCTTGCGCCAGGCGACCACTGATGGAGACCTCAGGCAGCGCGCTGCGGTGCTCGGCGCGCGCATCCGGGCTGAACAGGGCGTCGAGGAGACAGTCAGGCTGATCGCCAGGGAGTTCCGCGCGAAGTGAGCTTGCCCCCGCGAGCCACCCCTCTACTCCTGTGGCGCCTGCCGCGAACCAAAACCGGGGGTGCAGGGGCAGATTGCCCCTGCGATCTTCCGGCGTTGTAAGTGGAGGTCGTCACCGCGCTCCCCTGGTCGGTAAGAGTCAGCCTGTTGCCGATGTCGTCATACTTCCATCATATCACTTGTCGGCCGGGGCGCTGGGAAAGTAGCTTCAGCCCCAGGGGCTTTCCACCTGCGGGATACACCTGGCTTCATCGGCCCAGCGGGCAAGCGAGAGCGCCCCGAAGAGGAACCGGAAGTTCTACGCGCCCACCTTGCGACCTGGTGACGCCAGTATCAACTGGTCGGGACCTCGGCCGACATCGTACATCCGTGCGGCACCAGCTTGCCGCCGACGAATGCCCCCAGAAAGGCAGCCCCCCCGCACCAAAAGACGCTGGCAAGCACTACCGCCATACCGAGAAGTGCATGGGCTGGGGAGGCGATGTGCCGCCACTGGCCAAAAACCGTTAGCAGCACGGTAGCTTCGCAGGCGATAAGCGCCACTGTCACCAGTCCATGCAGACGCCATCGCCTTCCGACCAGCAGGACGGTCACCAACCCTCTCAGGAAAAACGCGAGGACCGGGACGCCCAGGCCTACGAGAAAGGGCAAGTCCCCGGGTGATACGCCAAGGGGAGCCAGGATGTAAGCCGACGCAAGCAGCGTCCCAACGGGGATGCCGACCCCTGCGCAGTATGCTGCTGGTATCCGTAACCACGGCGTTAGCTCGTACCAGTTTGAACGCTGCTCACTCAGTTGCTCGTGTCCCATGCTACCATCCTTACCGCGCGGGGCTGCTCCCTGACCAACCGGGCAGGCAGCAGGTACACGTGACTGCGGTTTGTAGACAGCCTCACCAGCCAGATCCTGACTTGCTCGTAGCGCTCTGCTACCTGTCGGCTACCGCAGCCACGCGCGACTGAGCCGCCCCGAGTCGTGCGGCTGCCGCAGACGCCCGCAGCAGCTCGGTTACCCCTGTGGATCCCAGTATGGAAGCGGCGGAGAGGGAAGGTGGAGCATCAGCAGCAGTCCCGGGGGCTCGATCCAGCCCCTACTACACGCCCTCAAGCATGGGGCGACCGAGGAAGCAAATACGAGCCACGGCATCAGTCTCCCAATCACCCTAAGAACATTAACCGCTTCCCCCGCTAGCCGCCTGATGTAGTCCACGAGACTCAGACGCTCAATGAGCGGTTGGGCGGCGTAGGACCCAGTGCAAGACGCAACAATTGACAAAAGATGTGCGGCGATCTGGTCCCGCAACGCGCCGCACGGCCCCGGCGCAAATCCAGTGAGGACGCAGGACGCAAGGCAAGCAATGTACCCGACTCCGCGGGCGAAACGATCGAAGGTCTCATCGACAAGGTCCTCCATCCACGCGTTGACATCAAGCTGCCACCCGCTAGGCATCGACATTGCTCACCGGCCCATTGGCGCAGTACAGGTACCGGTGCAGGCTCATCGGGTCCTGCGGTGAGCCGCCGTAGGGGTCTTCCGAGATGAATCGGCCGAGGCCCGGGCTGTAGTATCTGGCCTGCATAAAGTAGAGGCTCGGGGTGCTCTCCCACTGGACCCCGTACCCGCCGACGAAGAGGTAAGGGTTGGCGACGTCGCTCTGGCCGACCGTCGCCTGCCCGAAGGCCTCGTAGCTGTAGCTGTTCTCGACGGCCTGGGAGCTGTCCACCACCTGCTTCACGCTCGCCAGTCCGTCGAGCAGGTAGTCGTAGCTGGCCCCATCGCGCCTCTGGCTGAGGAGGTCACTGTAGAGCGAGCCGCCCTCGTGGGTGTAGCGCACCTGGGTCTCATCGTCGCCGTCGCGCTCCAGCACGACCTTCGCCCCATCGTAGGCGAACCTGGTCGTCGTCCCGCCCTCAACCTTCGTCAGCCGCTGGCCGGCGGAGTTGTAGGTGTAGTTGGTCTCGGAAGAGTCTGGATACTCGATGTCGGTAAGCCTGTCGTCGTAGTCCCAGGTGTAGGAGCGCGTCCCGGCGCTCGTGACCTCGGCGGCGAGATTGCCCGAGGCGTCGTAGGTGAAGGTCGTCAGCGTCCCGGAGGCATCCGTCCCGATCAACTGCCCACCTGCGTTGTAAGTGGAGGTCGTCACCGCGCTCCCCTGGTCGGTAAGAGTCAGCCGATTGCCGATGTCATCGTAAGTGTAGCTGTAGCTGTATTGTACCGCACTTCCCGAATCGCGGAGCACCGTGCCAGGCGCACCACCCGATGCTGGTTCGGGGCAAGCCCAGGCCGGCGTCATGTCTCGTCCCTACTGCGCCTATCTCGGAGGAGCACGTCAAGTAGCAGACTAGGTGCTCAGACAGGTCGCCGCCAAGACGAGGCCGGCAGGTGGTACCGACGGTCCCGCGAGCAGGAGCCCGCAGCCAAATAGCACCCACCTGACCTGTTTTGCCAGATTCACACGCCCCTCCAGTCGATGGAATGGGAAGAGGAATGCAGCACCGGTACCGGGGATAGGCCCAGCGATCAGTCCGACCGAAGCAGAGAGCAACGCCATGGCGAGCAGGAGCCGGTCCGAAGACAAGGTGTGCGCTTCAGCCTCAATGGCTAGTGGGACTAACACAACGGCCATCAGCGGTACTGCCCAGGCGAACAGACTGAACTCCCATCCCTCCGCCGTCAACGTGTGGGGCCTGCTCCAGTAGAGTCCTTGCTCCCCCCACATCAGAGCCGAGGACACGGTGCAGAAGCCAACAAGCGCAACGCGCCTTGCGGTGGCAACGTTGCGTCCGCGTACGATGGCGCTCCCGCGCGCCTCGCTCAGAATCCCATGTATACGTCGCATATGTCTGCGCAGTGCACGGCGCTCCACCCGGTCCAAAACGTCGTTAGTACCGCCAGTGGCGCTGCCACGTATAGTCGAGCACCCAGCACGTTCTTGGAGCTGAAGCCATGGACTATCTTGGCGCTGATGGGCTTCAGGTTCGCCCCAAGCCGGATCGCTATTGGTCTCAGATCACGGTACCACCACAAGATTGGCACATGTGCCGTCAGTTCAGGGAAGAGACCGGCCAGGTTGACCGGCACCTGCCACAGAGCAGCTTCGGTAGTACGGCACTCTGGGGTCCAACCCCATGCGAGACACTTGACTACACACGTCGTGTGGCTCCACCATCCCGACCATGTCTCCCTGCGCCAGAACCAGTACCAGCCATGCTCCGGCCCTCCTAGGTCCCAGAAGCGCCAGGACAATAGCCCCTCTGCATCCATCCTGCTCACT
>CAVVLO010000004.1:0-158809 GCA_963749155.1 uncultured Armatimonadia bacterium
GGAAGCGTCCGAGGCGACTTTATCGCTGTCCCAGACATCAGGCTTGCCTGCGGCAAGGGCCTCGACGGAAGAGGCCACCTGCACCTGCCAGGCTTTCTGCATCGCGCCTCGGGCGGTGTCGTTTACCTGCCAGAACAAGCGCGGTGCCGGCGTGTCGAGGCCAAGGGCTTCTGACTGATACTCGCAGCGCAAGTTGGTCGGGGCAAGAGGGGCAGCCTCCGAACCCAAAGCCAGGAAAGTTGCCATCAAAAGAACCAAAGCCAGGCTGGAGCAGAGCATCATCCGGCTCCTTCGTGTATTTTTCACAAGCGCTCCTTTGGATATTTGGTGGCTAGCAGGTTCGTGGTCGGCTGACTTTTCCCTGCGCTCTGCTGCAACCGAACGAGGAGGCGCGGCGTATCAGAAGAAAGAACCCCTGAAGGAGGCTCTTATGGAACGCTATGCCTTGATCTTGTCGATTTGCCTGCTTGCCTTTATTCTCGCTGGCTGCGCGCTGGCCCAGCCAGAGCCCGACAAAGGCCCCTACGAGGCGACTGTCCGGGTTACTGGCGAAGTTTTGAACACCGTAAATCCACTGCTGTTCGGCGATAATCTCGAATGGACGAACAATGGGATGGGGCTGTGGAATCCCGAGACCAAAGCCTTCAACCAGGCCTTCGTCGAAGAGGTGCGCGCGGCAGGAGTGACCCATCTGCGCTATCCGGGCGGCACGCTGTCCGACTTCTTCGATTGGGAGAAGACCATCGGAGAAGGTCGCCAGGAGATAATCAACCCCTTCGCTGACAAACAGTCAGGGGTGCCCGAGTTCCCAGCTTTCGGGGTGGACGAATTCTTCGCGCTTTGCAAGGAGCTGGATTGCCAGGCCACCATCACGCTTAACGCCGGGACAGGTACGCCCGAGCAAGCCGCTGCTCTTGTGAGATACTGCCTGGCCAAGGAGGTCCCCAACCTTAGTTTTACCGTCGGTAATGAGATCTACATGGCAAAGGATGAAGAGGAGACAGTCCTTGATGTGCCCATCGGAAAGACACCGGAGGAGTATGTCGCCTTCTTCAAGCGCACGCAGGAGCTGGTCTCGGAGTTCGCGCCCGAAGTAAAACTCGGCGCCATCGGGCTGGTGAACTCACCGACCTTCCCCCTCAACAAATACCCGACCTGGCAGCCCGTTGTGCTGCGCGAACTGGCCGGCCAGATGGCTTTTCTCGACATACACAACGGTTATGCACCTGGCCTGAGGCGGCCCTTCATACCTGGTCAGTCAACCTTGTCAGATGAAGATTTCGCCGCGGCCTTCCTGGCAGCGCCGAAGTCGGTGAAGGAGAACCTCGATGAGACTTTCGAGCAGCTCGCGCTCTTTGGGGGCGAGGCGGGGGCCAATGACGCCTGTCGCAATTAGCGAATACGGCCCGCTGATTTATCCGATTGACGAAGCCCACCTGGTGGAGGATCTTTCCTGGAATCGCAACATCACCGCGGCCCTTTACCTGGCCTCGCTTTATCATGTGCTGCTTGCGGAGCCGCGGATCTCCTGGGCCAACCATCTGCCACTGCTGCAGGGCGGCTTCGGAGCGTTGGTTGGGCTTGAAGTTACCCCTGATTTCCAGCTTCGCAGTTGGCGCAACACGACCTTCTGGGTCTTCCAGCAATATGTTGGGCTGTCCGGCCGCCAGGTGATGAGACTGTCGACTGACTGCCCGACTTATAATGCAGAAGCCATCGGCATCGTGCCCGAGGTGAGGGGCGCGTCCCTGCTCGACTGTGGCGCCTATCGCAGCCAGGACGGCAAGCAGATAACAGTAACCTTGCTCAACAAGTCGCTCTCGCAGGCGGCCTCTGTCAGCCTCGAACCAGGCTGGGAAAGCTTCTCGGTACACAAAGCGACCCTCTTCACCAGTGCTGGCTTCAGAGATGAGAACAGCGCGGATATGCCCGAACTTGTCATACCCAAAGCCTTTCACCTGCCAGCGACCGAGTGCCCCTCCGGTGGCAAACTGAGCCTCGAGGTGCCGCGTTTTTCGCTTGTCACCCTGACGCTTATCGAAGGACTACCTGTAGAGGATTGAAACAGCTCAGGGCGAATCCTGCCCTGCGGAGGTGTCCAAATTGAAACGCTCTGTAAATATCTCGGTTCTACTTGGACTGGCATTATTAGTAATAATCAGTCTGTCTGCCTGCGCGCAGCAGGACGCTGGAGAACTGCCTCGGGAGTTCCTTGCGGCCTCCTGCACCAAGGCGCCGGCAATCGATGGCGCGAATACGGCTGGCGAATGGGACGAGGCGCGCAAGTATGAGTTTCTGATGCCTATGGGCTCGGCCGACAGTGTGGCTTCAACCGCCAAGGTCGTGCTCTACCTGATGAACTCGACTACCGATTTGTACATCGGCATGCAGGTTGAGGACGACAGCGCCCAGGCTTCAATGCAGCCAGTGGACATCGACCTCTTCGTAATCGGCTTCTGCAAAGGCGCCAGTCTGGAGGAGGGAGACGACAGGCGTTTTGTCGCCCAGGGGCTCTTTGGCGACAAGTATTTCCTCTCTCCCGGCCAGGACGCCGATGATACCCAAAAAGATGGCGAAGGCACGATGGTCTGGCGCGAGGGCGCCTGGTTCCTCGAAGATCCGTATCCCTCTTGCCAGTGGCGACACACAAGATCTCCAGGCGAGGCCTGGCGAGACTCTTAAATGGAATCTGGTGTTCGGCGATGGCTTCAAGGCAACCCTGACAGGCACGCAAGGTAGGCGGGCTTTTCAGTGGTGATATGGACAACGCAACAAGTTGGGGGTATCTGAAGTTGGCTGGTGACGTAACAGAAGCGGCGGCGCCCTCTGCGCCCGAATGGCTGGAAACGCTCTTCCCCTGGACTGGCGAGCCGGACCAGTTCGCCCATCGCCTGCAGCGGCTCGAGGCCAAGCCTCTCGTGGTAAACGGAGAGCAGGGCGGCGAAGTGACCTGCAAGTTTATCTATCCGGAAATCGACGGCGCCACCACCGAGGGGTTTATCAAGTTCTTCCTGCCGCCCCGGGCAAGCGAGCCTGGCGCGAAAGTGCCACTATTGCATTATGCTGGTTATGAGACCGACGCGGGTGGCGCGATGCCCTTCCTCGAGCTTGGCTGTGCGGTCTCGACGGTGCACGCCAATGGACTGAATCCCCTCAGCAGAGGTCCCAACTTCGAGTGGGCGATGATGCACGCCGAACGCCGACTGCCTTTCGTGGATGATGGACGCGTGTTCGTGCGCGGCGGCAGCGCCGGTGGCTATATGACGCTGATGGTGGCCTCGGAGACCTTCCCGCTACTTGGCGCCTCACCTGATGTGCCGCCCACCAACTGGGCCTACAATGCGGCCTTCATTGGCAAGAACAAAGCTATCGCCGGCACTTTGAAACCTGGCACCGACCAGCCTCAACTGCCTGTGACCTTTATCGTAAGCGCTATCACTGACCAGGCTGAAGCGCGTTTTGGGCCCGACTGGGAAGCGCCAGTCTATTTCAACCTGTCGCCAGTGCGGGTGATAGAGGGCATAACCGCGCCAGTGCTGGGCATCTGGAGCACCGCCGATATGCTGGTGCCCATCCAGCAAGTCTCACCTGATTATGTACAACCCTACGTGAAAGCGGACTTCCCCGAAGGCTTCAAGATGGGGATGGAAGAGCTGCTTGCAAGGCCGGAAGAGCGCCTTTCTCTCTTTGACGTCGTGCCTGCGAGTGACCGCCGGGTCTTCGTGATTCCTGCACCGGAAGGCGCTGGCAAGCTGCAGCCGGATGGCTCTGTCGTTGATGGCGCGCATAAGCCCATCGAAACGCCCTTCTGCGAGACCCAGCAGTGGAGTATCGTCATCGTGGACGAAGGCGCGCCGGAGCCGCATGTCGGTCATTTTAAATATGCGCTAGGCCCCGACGTGATGCCCTTTATCAGATGGATACTCAGGACTCCAGTCCGGCCCGAGCAGCTCACTTCGGCGAAGCTGGAACTGCTTATGCGGCGCTTCCAGGGGCTTCAGCAGTATCAATTCACTGTCAATCCTCCAGGGGGCGAATCCTACCAGGCCCGGATGCTGGACTTCGAGCAGGCGGAGCGCTTCGATGTCGTGCGCAGCCTCTTGACCTTCGCGCAGGACGACGCCTGCGCTTTGCGTCTGGCGGACCTTTATTCGCGCCTTCCCGCGGAGCGACGCGACCTCGGTACGAAGCTTGGCACCGGCACCGCCCAGTCCGTGAGAGACATGCTGGAAGCGCGCGAGAAGGCTTTGTTCTAAGCGGCTCAAAGGGAGAGGCAAATGGCAAAGAGACCCAATATCCTGTTGCTCTATACTGACCAGCAGCGTTATGACACCGTGCATGCGCTGGGCAATGCGGTCATCCAGACGCCGACTCTTGATCGTCTTGTAAACGAAGGCACAGCCTTTACCAGCGCCTATTGCGCCTCGCCGGTGTGCATCTCATCGCGCTGCAGCTTGCTACTCGGCCAATATGCGCACGAGACCGGCTGCGAAGACAACATCCCGATGCCTCAGGATCGGGTCTCTCTGATGCAGCTTCTCAGCGAGTCTGGCTATCAGACCCACGGGGTCGGCAAGATGCACTTTATGCCTGACTCGTGGAAGCTGTGGGGCTTTGACTCCCGCGATTACAGCGAAGAGGGTGGCTTCAACCCCAAAGATGACTTCTGCAAGTCGCTTTCTTACGCGGGCTTTGGTCATGTACTCAATCCCAATGGTGTGCGCAGCGAATATTACTACATCCCGCAGCCCTCGCAGGTGCCTCAGCAGTTGCACCATTCCTGGTGGGTCGCGGACAGATCGCTGGATTTCCTGGCGCGCCGCAAGAAAGACCAGCCTTTCTTCCTTTGGTCGAGTTTTATAAAGCCGCATCCACCCTTTGAGAATCCCTATCCCTGGAATCGCCTCTACAAGCCCATCGAGATGCCCTGGCCCTTCCTGCCTCCCCGGTATGAAGAACTGCAGACTCACTGGAATCGCGTCCAGAATCGTTACAAATACAAGGATCAGGGCTCTGACGGGAATATCGTGCGCACAACGCGCGCGGCCTATTTCGCTGCCCTTTCCTTCGTGGACTACAATGCGGGGCGCATCCTGGCCAAACTGGAAGAAGAAGGCGAACTGGAAAACACGCTGGTCATATACACCGCTGACCATGGGGAGTTTTTGGGCGATTATGGGTGCTGGGGCAAGCGCTCGATGCTCGATCCGGCTGCCCGCGTACCGCTGCTAGTGCGCTATCCGGAGCGTTTTGCCGCAGGGCAAAAGGTAACGAAGGTTGCGAGCGCCGTCGATGTGCTTCCCACCTGCCTTGAGGCAGCGGGGCTGCGCATCCCAGGCGATCGGAGCGGCGTTGACCTGGCCTCACTAGCCCGGGGAGAAGCCGACCGCGAAGCCATACTCTGTCAGTTCCAGACAGAAGGTAATGGCCTTTACGCCCTCATCACCGAGGAGTGGAAATACATCTGGTCAGCTCCCGACCAGAAAGAATGGCTGCTGCGCAGGGCCGATGGCCAGGCGGAAACCACCAACCTGGCCGGCCATCCGGTCTACCAGCCGGTCGTGAACGCGCTTAGGGCTCAGCTAACAGGTCGCCTAAGCCAGGATGGCTACACTAAGGTGCTGGATGGCGAAGGCTGGAAGCGCTATCCAGTGCTGGAAGTGTCTGAGACGCCCGATGCGGGTCAGCTCTACCAGGAGGGCGGCGACGTGGAGCCGATGTTCCCCGAAGGCTATACACAGCGCTGCAATCCTTCGAAGGGCTTTGTGCCCTCTGACCTTAACTTCGGCACCAGGCCAGCTGGGAAGAAGCCTTAAGAGGCATCCAGAAGCCATAAGAGAGGCGAAGCCAAAGGGCCTCGCCTCTTCTTTTTGCCTATTTCCTCTCTTCTAGCTCAGCGCTTCGTGGCTTTCCTTAAGCTGCTCGATGATGGGGATGTTTTGCGGGCACTTCTCTTCGCAGATCCCGCACTCAACGCAAGCCGAAGCCTTTTGTTTGCCCTCTTTGTGGTCTGGTCCGAAGCGTCTGTAGAGCCTCTTCGCATGGTCTGTCAGCCCCCAGACCCGGTGATAATTCATCGCGGCAAATATCTCCGGAATGGCTACCCCCTGTGGGCATGGCAGACAATAGCCGCAGCCGGTGCAATAGAGCTGAGCGAGCTTCTCATTGTCTTTCACGGCCTGGCGGATAGCCCTTAGCTCAATCTGACTAAGAGGTTCTTCCCGACTGCAGGTAGCTACATTCTCTTCCACCATCTGACGGTTGCCCATCCCCGAAAGCGCTGTGGTTACGTTGGGATTCGACAGCACAAAACGCAAAGCCAGGTCAGGGATAGAGCTGACCTCGGTCTCAACCATACCGGCTATCTCATCGGAACGCGCGCCCAGTCTTCCACCAGCGACCGGTCCCATTATGCAAGCTGCCACACCACTTGCATGAGCGTGGGCGATGGCCTGTTCATTGGCGCGGTCCAGCAGGTTGTACTGGACAATCATCCCCTCGAATATGCCCGTATCTATCAGCTTCATAATCCCCTCGGGCGAGTCGTGGGAAGACATAGCGATGTGTTTGATGATTCCTTCGTCCCTGGCTTTGATGGCGGCCTCGAGGCCTCCGTTTGGCTTGCTGAAATGGTTCTCGAAGGCGTGCCAGCTCATCCCGTGAACGACACAGTAGAAGTCGATATAGTCGGTATCGAGCTTGGTCAGGGTCTGGTCCAGGTTGCGGCGCCAGGCCTCGTTGGTCCATTCACTGATGGCGTTCTTGCTTGAGATGTAGACCTTGTCGCGTCGGCCCTTGATGGCCTTACCGACCATTATCTCGCTCTCACCATCGACATACATCATCGCGGTATCGATGTAGTTGATGCCCAGGTCCATCCCATATTGAAGCAGGGCAACTCCCTCGTCGTGATCTTTGGGCAATCGCATTGCGCCAAAGGTCAGTGTAGACACTTTCTTGCCAGTCTTGCCATACTCTCTATACTGCATTTTGGTCCTCCTACTACTCTAAGTAAGGCCACTAGGCCAGATTCACGAAAGGAAACGCCCGGGCATATGCCGGGCGCTTGAGCCTCAGCAAGAAGTCAACTTCGACCTCTTGTTAAATTGTAGTAAAACTTTTCGAAAGCCTCAACCAGTTTCTCTAACGCTCGTGTTTCGTCCTGGCGATTATGTGGTTTTGAAGCTCGCGATCAAGCAGACAGAAAAGCTGGCTGAAGCCTGAAACCCTCACGCAGAGGTTGCGGTGCTCTTCCGGCCTCTCCTGGGCAGCTCTCAGCAAGTCTTCGCTAACGACATTCAGTTGCATCTGCCCAACGCCAAGGGCAATAGCAGTCTGGATTAAATCTACAAACGCCGGGCGATTCTCTGGCCTCAAGAGCACTGGGTCCGCCTCGAGGATGGCTGAACTGCTGGCAGCAGCCTTATCATGGGGCAGTTTGGCAAGCGACTGGATAACGGCAGTAAAGCCCTCATGGTCACGCCCTTGAACAGGCGAAAGACTATAGGCAAGCGGCTCACCGAACTTGCGCCCTTCCGCCGAAGCTGCCGTGCGCTTGCCATGGTGGAGCATCAAGGTGAAGGTGAACAAATGGCAATGGAAGCGCCCTCCCGAAACGGTGCGGTGCTTGCCAAGTTCATCGCAGTAGTGACGAGTGATCTCAGCCGCAAAGCCATCCGGAAGCGCTTCGTCGTTGCCATACTTGGGAAGCTTGTGGCGCAAGTAAAGCAGAAGCTCTTCTTGCCCTTCGTAATTCGTTCTCAAAGCCTCCAGCAACTCGGCGCCAGTGACTTTCTTCTCCTCGAAGACGGCCTTCTGCAAAGCGGCAAGACTGTCAGCGACATTAGGGATGGCCATTGCCGCACTTGAATGGTAGTTATAGCGAGCCCCTCCCTGGATAATGTCCTTTCCCTTTGCAACGCAGTCATCGGTCAGCAAAGACAGATAAGGCAGCCTGAACTGGCTTCTGTGCGCCAGCTCAGCCGAGTTGGAGCCATATACCGCAAGAGGCGCGAAGTATTCCACCTGCTGCTTGTAGGCTGCGATAACGTCCTCCAGGCTCTTGAATTCGGCAAGTGTGCCTGTTTTTGGACCCACCTGGACGCCATCAAGCATATCCTTGCCATCGTTCAGGGCGAATTCGAGGCATTTGGCCAAATTTATCCAGTGGCTGACCGCATGAGGATTAGCCATCCCCGGGAGGGTTATCTCAATACAGCCAATTGCCGCATACCCGCGCGCATCTTCGACAGGCAATCCCTGGGCTACAAGGGCTGGCACCAACGCCTCATCATTGAAGAAAAAGGGGATGCCTCCCCCCTTGGCAAGCAGATCCACGCAACGCGAGACAAAGGCCCTCGGACTGCCCTTGTGAAGGCGCGCCGACAGGCACCGAACGAAGCCCATCCCCTCTGTCACATCAAGGATAAGATACGACAGTGGATTGGTAGCGTCAGTCCCATCTGGAAGCTGACCGCCCACCATTGCCTGCTGCACATCGTAGGGCAGGTAGAGCTTTAGCCAGAAAGCCCCAAGCAGTTCAGCGGCCGCTTTCCAGTCCAGTCTTCCCTCTGCCAAATCGGCTTCGAGATAAGGCCAAAGATACTGGTCCATCCGACCAAGGCCATTTGCGTTGAGGTTGTCCTCCCAGCAGGTGATCATATGGGCGAACCAAAGGGACTGCAAAGCCTCGTGGAAGGTGGTCGCAGGCTGTTCTGGCACTCGCTCGCAGATGGTGGCGAGTTGCTCAAGCTCCTCTCGCTTGCCTTCGTCATTCTCAAGCTGAGCCCTTAGCCGTAGCTCTGCCGCATGCCGCTTGCCAAGGCCTGAGGCCACCTCACAGAACCGTTGCCAGGCCAGTAGATTAGCCCTCTGCTCCGGCGCGTCGGGCATCGCGTGGTCGAGGGTGGCAAGCCGTTCTTCCACCTGGGCCTTGAGGCCTGAGAAGCCAAGCTTGAGTACCTTCTCGTAGGCGCGAATGCTATGGTTGAGGTCGGTCCCCCAAATCTCGATGGCTGCGTGTTCTTGCGCCCTCCGAACCTCTTCCGTCCAGGGGGCAACACTGCCATAAAGCTGATAGGCAAAAGGCTCGGTTTTCACCCCTTTGACCATCCGCTTTTTCTGGGCATCAGAGAGCAAAGGACTAGCCTGAATTCGCTCTACATAATCACCAGGCTGAAGCGGGCGGAAGTTGGTCATCTCATGGTCGCCACCATGCTCACCAACCAATAATTCGCCCTCGGTATATTTTACCGGCATGCACTCGAGGACTCGCGAAAGCGCTTCGACATTTCTGATTGGCAGTGGTTGATAACCAGCCTCCAGCCAACCTTCAAGGTAGTAATAATCGCGCAGTATCCCAAAACGAAGCTCATCAGGTTGGGCTATCATCCGCTCGCGCAAAGGTTTCAGTCGCTTGCTTGGTGATATGGCTTTAGACTTGCGATCTGGAATAATACTTCCCATCCGGACATCCCTCATTGTCTAATTTGGGCAGGACTTCGACCGGAAGTGTAGCATACCTTTACAGTATTATTTTTTACCGAAGAAAAATCCGATTGATATCTTGTCTCTCAGGAGAAAGCCAATGATTATCTTTGGGCGATTTGTCTTGGGGCTTGTGATCACTGGTCTGGGGGGCTTGCTTTGGACCGCGCAAGCATCCAGCACTCCCGCTCTTGTGCTGGCAGAAAGAGAGCTGGGCAGTGACTACCTGATTGTGACACCAGATGAGGCACTCCCCGCTGAACGCACAGCGGCGATTGAACTCAAGGCCTATCTGGGGCGAGTCACTGGAGCCGAATTTGCTATTGCCAAAGAGACCGAAATTGCTGGTCCTGCTTCCCAGTATCCTCTGCAGCTCTTCGTTGGGCCAACAAAAGCCTTTGCCGAAGCGTTCCCAGAGGTCGATTTGGCATCTTTGGGCCATGATGGCATCGTTATAAAAACCAAAGACGACCGCCTCTTTCTTGCGGGAGGGCGCCCAAGAGGCACTCTCTATGCCGTCTACACCTTCCTCGAGGAGGTCGTAGGTGTGCGTTGGTGGGGCTCCCGGCCCGATGAAGAGACGGTGCCTTCGATTCCTGCACTGGAGATCCCCCCTCTGGACCTCGTTTACGTGCCTACCTTGCAGTACCGGGAGGCCTTCTACAGAGGGGCTTTCGATGGCGTCTACGCCGCGCGCAGCAAGTGCAATGGCCATTTTGAGCGAATACCGGTCGAATATGGCGGGCATTACAATCTGATAGGCTGGTGCCATACCTTTTACCCGTTTCTGCCTCCGGAAAAATACTTCGCCGACCATCCCGAATGGTACAGCGAGATCAATGGCCAGCGCGTGGGCGAGTGGGCACAGCTTTGCCTGACTAACCAGGAGATGCGTGCCCAGTTCATACAGAACGTGCTCGAGCTGCTCCGGCAGGATCCCTCGGCTGGGCTTATATCGGTTGCCCAAAACGATTGGGGTGGAGCTTGCCAATGCGAAAACTGCAGAAAGCTCGCCGAACAGGAAGGCTCTGAATCTGGCCCCCTGATTGATTTCGTCAACGCGGTTGCAGAAGCGGTCGAAAAAGAATTTCCGGATTTCATGGTGGAGACCCTTGCCTATCAGTACACTCGCAAGCCCCCTCTGCACATCAAGCCGCGCGACAACGTGGTGGTGCGGCTTTGCTCCATCGAGTGTTCTTTTGCGCAGCCGCTCGTGGATGGCCCTCAAAACGTGCAGTTCGCCAATGATATCAAAGGCTGGAGCGCCCTTGCTCCGCATCTTTACATCTGGGATTACGTCACCAACTTCCCTGCTTATATACTGCCTCACCCCAATATGCACGTGCTTGCGCCGAACATCCGCTTCTTTGTTGACAACCATACAATTGGTCTTTTCGAACAGGGAGACGCAGGTTGTTCAATTAGTGACTTCCCTGAGCTGCGCGCGTGGCTGCTTGCCCATCTGATGTGGGATCCCTCCAAAGATGATAAAGCCCTAATCAGAGAGTTTCTTGAGGGATATTATGGCGAAGCCGCAGAGCCTCTCGAAAACTACATCAACCTCATCTGCGATGCCGTCCAGCAGTCCGGGGTCTATCTGCCCTGTTTCTACACGGACACCTCCGGTTGGCTTGGATTCAAAGAGATGACAGAGGCGACACGTCTCTTTGATGAAGCGCTTGCAAGGGTGCAGGACAGCGAGTTGCTGACCCAGCGCGTAAAACGGGCCAGGATGCCCCTCGATCACGTCTGGTTGCTGCGTTATAACGCTTTGCGGCGTTCGGCCCAGTTCCTGGGCGTACCTTTTGAGGGACCGCAAGACCCAGTCGCCTTGTGCAAGGAGTTTCTACAACTGGCCAAAGACTTCGATGCTGGTCAGTATCGTGAAGGGCGTCCCTTCGAGGAATACGAGCCCAGCTTGCTTTCGCGCTGGATGGGAAACAGCGTGGATGGCAGCCCTGCAACAAAACCGAAAGAGGCCGAAGGGACTGGCGAGTATGACTGGGCGGACTTCCAGGAGCAGGATATGTCTTTGCATAATGTCGGGGGCTGGGTGCAACTGGTCGAGGAGCCTGCCGCCTCCAATGGACTCGTGGCAAAGATGGGCGCCGATCACACCCAATGGGCTGTCCAATGCCCGATTCTCGCCGAGATGGCGGCCACCGGCCCCTGGCATTGTTATGTGGTCCTTCGCTGCGAAGCCCTAAGCGAAGAGGGCAATGCCTTCAGTCTTGGTCTTTATGATGCCACCCAAAACCAGGGATTAATCCAGCAGACAATTACTATCCCTCAAGCCCTGGGTGAAGTGGAGCTTGCAGAAGGCGCCATAAAGACCACTCCAACAACATCGGGGGGCTTTGTGACCTATGATTTGGGCATCTGGGACCTGAAGCCGGGGATGTATTTCTGGGTTGCGCCCCAGGCGAATCCAGACCAGATGAGCGCTGTCTGTGTTGACCGATTCTTCTTTGTGAAAAAATGAGCAGAAAATATCGTTTGCAGGTCTAAAGATTGGACAAGAACTGCCGATAAGGTAGCTGGACACGGAGGTTGTACATGCCGAACGGACTTGGCGCACTAATAATGGCAGTTGTGCTGGCAATTACAGCGACTTGGGCTTTTGCCGCAGAGGAGACGGGCCTGTCTGCCATCGCCGCAGGGCCAGATACACTGACGGTGACTCTCGCGCCTGGCCTTGAGGGTGACTTTGCCCTACTGGAATATGGCCCCTGGGAGGCTAGTTCGCCAGCTGACGACCGGCCTTCGGTATGGGAAGGCAAGGGCTCGGTTGGCCCCTTCTCTCTTCCCCGCTTTGAAGGCCAAAAGGACCGCCTCTTCAGCAAGTTTCTGCTGGTGCGAAGCGGACACGCGGGAGGCCCTCGGGCCCGCCCGGTTCGTCACTGACCTGTCCCAGGTAGGCGCCAGAGACTTCCCCCTGCCCTGGCCAGAAGGCATAAAAGGCATATCCTGTCCTGTAATGCTTGATGATCTGCTCGAACTTGGAGTTAAGCACATAGATGACAACATCCTGCTTTCGGGTATCTTCGACTGGAACAGCGAGAATCCCGAGGCCTGGTTCGAGCTTGACGGAGAACGTTATCCGCTCAATATGAACTACATCCGCTATTTCGACGGCCGGTTCAAGTGGCTCACCGACCATAACATCAGCACCACTCTCATAGTGTTGAACGGCGTGCCAAGAGAGCCCGATCCCAAAAATCCTTTCATCCATCCCTGGACCGACCTGGCTAACACGCCTTATCATCTGGGAGGCATAAATATCTACGATGAAAGAGGCTTCAAATGGTACAGGGCTGCCCTTGAATTCCTCTCCGAGCGCTATACCCGTCCTGATGCCGAATATGGGCTGCTGGATGGCTTCATCATAGCCAATGAGGTGCAAGCCCACTGGGTGTGGTCCAACCTGGGCGAATGCACCCCAAGCGATTTCCTCGACGAATATATCAAAGCCCTGAGGGTAAGCTGGCTAGCCGCGAAAAAGCACCATTCAGGCCTGAAGGTCTACGCCTCTTTAGATCATCACTGGGCCAAGCGATATGGCTCCTCCACCCAGTGGATTACCGGCCCAGAGGTGCTCGAAGGGCTTGCTGCCAAAGGGCAGGCAGAGGGCGATTTCGGCTGGGATGTGGCTTTCCATCCCTATCCAGACGACCTTTTCAATCCGCGTTTTTGGCTCGAAAAGACAACTCCCCTGTCTTTTGGCGCACAAAAAATCAGCTTCAACAATCTGGAAGTATTGCCCGTTTTTCTGTCCCAGCCACACCTCTTGTATAACGGCCAACAACGCCGGATTCTCTTGTCCGAGCAAGGAATCCACAAACCCGACAGCCCTGATGGCGAGCAATTGCAGGCTGCCTCTTTTGCGCTCGCTTACTGGAAGGTAAACCATATTCCAGGGATAGAGGCCTTTATCTACTTCCGCCACATCTCGGGCAATGACCCCGCCGGCCTGCTTTTTGGGCTTTGGGACGTGCATCCTGATGATCCCAGCGGTAACACGCCAGGCAAGAAGCTGCTGCTTTGGGATGTTGTGCGCGCCGCAGACACCCCGGAATGGGAGCAGACAACGGCTTTTGCCTTGCCCATAATCGGCGTTGAAAGCTGGCAGGAAGCCTTGCCGAAGCCTCCCTCTGCAGTAGACAGGACCAGGGCAAAATACCCGCAGGTTCCGTTGGATGAGACTCTCGTAGTCGAGTTGGCTAACCAGTTGCAGTTCGCTGAACGCGAGAACTGCCTGGACTGGCGTCCGGAAGTGCTGGAAGAGGGCGGCGTGCTTTATCCTGCCATCTTTCACCATCCACCCGCAGAAGGCCTTGGTAAAGCGACCTTCACACTCGACCTGCCTGTCGTAAGCCGTAGAGAATTGCTCACCCTGCGCTTTGGCACCGCGTTCGGTGCGGATTCGGACAATGGCGCAGGCTTTTCTGTTCTGATCAACGACAACCAGGTTTGGGCGCATGAACAGACCACTCGCGAAAGCGAGAGTCATGAGGTAGATCTGACTGGTTACCAGGGCGAGCAAATCAGGCTCACTTTGTGCATTGACGCCCTCGGGAACGCCGGCCATGACTGGGCTCTCTGGGTTTGGCCTCGGATTATCGAAGAGTCGAAGGAACTCGATTTCACGCCCGATGTAGCCCCCTTGCTGGAGCAAGACTAGAGGGCGAGAACCTGGAAAGGCGAAACAAAGGCACCGCACCTGGCAAGGAGGCCTGGCAGTGAAACGACCTAATATCGTGATGATTCTGGCCGATGACATGGGGTATGGCGACTTCGGTTGTTTTAGCGAAGGGCGCACGCGTACTTCAAACCTCGATCGGCTTTGTGCAGAAGGGCTTTGCCTGACTCAGCATTATTCAGGCTCTGCAGTTTGCGCGCCGGCGCGCGCAGCGCTTATGACAGGCCGATATCCGCACCGGACTGGAGCAATTGACACCCTGGACTCCATTGGCCTTGACCAGCTTTCCCTCTCGGAGACGACGCTTGCCGAGGTGCTGGCTGGCGCTGGTTATGCCACAGGATTGATAGGCAAATGGCATCTCGGCGCGGCTTTGCCCGAATATCATCCCAACAGCAGAGGCTTCCAGGAGTTTTGTGGCTTCCGGGGAGGCTGGTCGTATTACTACGACTATGCGCTCGATTACAATCGCACCTTCCGCCGGAGCGATGGCACCTATATGACTGATGTCTTCAGTCAGGAAGCCTGTAATTTTGTTAGTCGCCATAGCCAGGAGCCTTTTTTCCTCCATGTGACCTACAATGCGCCTCATTTCCCGATGGAACTGCCTGAAGCCAATCGCCTCCATTTTGCCGACGGCGACTGGACGGACGGCGTAGCGCGTATTTACGGGATGATAGAGCGCATGGACTGGGGCATCGGACAGCTCCTTGAAACGCTGGAAGCTCAGGGAGTGCTGGACAACACTTCGTTCCTCTTTACCAGCGATAATGGGCCTCAGTTCGGCGGGCAAGGCGAGCAATGCACCACCCGCTGGAACTGCAACTGGAATGGCGCCAAGTGTTCTGTCTGGGAGGGAGGTATCCGCGTACCGGCTCTGGTGCGTTGGCCGGATGGCGTTGCAGGTGGCCAGAAGTATGATGGGATGGCCCATTTCTGCGACTGGTTCCCCACTCTGCTTGCCGCTACCGGAACGGAGTTGCCCTCTGACCTTGCCCTCGATGGCATGAACCTGCTGCCTGCTCTGCAAGGCCAACCACAAGAGGTGTATCCCACCCGCTGCTGGCAATGGAATCGCTACACTCCGGCTATCGAATCCAACGCGGCCATCCGCGATGGAGACTGGAAACTCGTTCGACCTGCTCTGCCACAGACCATGACTATGCTCCAGGAGCACATCGAACAAGACCCAGCCGTGAAACGCAACCAGGAAGGCTTCGCCCAGCTCTTCCCCTATCGGGAACCTGAGCGAGATTTGTCTAATCCTCCCGCGCCACTGCTCTACAACATCGCTGACGACCCGCTTGAAGCGCAGGATCTGGCTGGCGTTGAACCTGACAGAGTTCATAAATTGACTACTCAGCTGGAGACCTGGTTCGAAGACGTCGAAGCTGACCGCAGGCTCATCTCCAGAGGAGGTTAACCAATGGCAACGAGACGCTCACCTAATCTGGTCTTCTTCTTCAGTGACCAGCAACGCTGGGACACCTGTGGCTGTTACAACCAGGCGATGGACATCACGCCCAACCTCGATGGGATGGCCAAAGAGGGAGTGCTCTTCCGCAAGGCCTTTACCTGCCAGCCTGTTTGCGGCCCAGCAAGATCCTGTTTGCAGACGGGAAAATATCCGACTGAAACAGGCTGTTTTACCAATGACAGGGCGCTGCCGCAGGATGAAGTGACCATCGCCCATCGGCTGCGCGCTGCGGGTTACAACACTGGATACGTCGGCAAATGGCACCTGGCAAGCTACGGCGAAGCTCAAAACTACCACACCAGGCCAACCCCACCCGAGCGGCGCGGGGGCTGGCTTGATTACTGGATGGCCGCAGATGTCCTGGAGTTCACCTCTCACGGTTATGATGGCTATGTGTTCGACCGAGATATGAACCAGGTAGATTTCAAAGGCTACCGGTGCGATTGCGTGACCGATTTTGCGCTCGATTTTCTGCGCCAGCAGAGGGCTGACCAGCCTTTTATGCTCTTTCTTTCACACATCGAGCCCCACCAGCAGAATGACCATAACCGGATGGAAGGCCCAGAGGGCTCCAAAGAGCGTTTCGCCTCCTATCCGCTGCCTCCGGACCTCGTTGGTCCTGGCGATTATCTGGAGAACTGGCCCGACTATCTTGGCTGCGTGAACAGTCTGGACTATAACCTGGGCAGGGTGCGTCAGACTCTCGCCGAACAAGGACTGGCGGATAACACGCTCGTCATCTACACCAGTGACCACGGCTGCCATTTCCATACCCGGAAAGGCGAATACAAGCGCTCATGCCACGAGTCCAGCATCCACGTTCCGCTCGTGATCTCCGGGCCTGGCTTCGAAGGCGGCAAAGTGGTTGATGAACTCGTTGATTTGATGGACCTGCCTCCCACTCTGATGCAAGCCGCTGACGTGGATGTGCCTGAGACGATGCGCGGCAGACCACTTCAGGAGCTTACCGCTGGCACGGCGCGAGACTGGCGGCAGGAGCACTTCTTCCAGCTCAGCGAAACGGTGCTGGGCAGGGGCGTGCGCACCGCCAGGTGGAAGTATTCCGTCGCGCACGAAGGCGACCCGTCCGCCGCCTGGGCGCAGCCCGACGCGACGGTCTACACGGAGGACTTCCTCTACGATCTGCAGGCAGATCCAGCCGAACAGCATAACCTCGTGACCTATCCTGGCCTGGCGGAGGTGCGCGCCGAACTTGCCGAGCGCCTAACGGCGCGGATGGTACAAGCCGGCGAGACCGAACCGCGCATCCTGCCAAAGCAGCCGGAGTCCGCCTGACATGAGCTTCTCAGCCCAGGGTGAACGACCTTTCACACTGCTCATCAAGCCGGCCTCGGCCGATTGTAATCTCGCCTGCGACTACTGCTTCTATCTAGAAAAAAGCGCCCTCTACCCCACCTTGCGGGCGCATCGGATGTCCCAGGAAGTTCTCGAGCGCCTGGTTTCGAGCTACATGGCAACGCGCCAGCCACAGTATTCTTTCTGCTGGCAGGGCGGCGAGCCGACCTTGATGGGCCTCGACTTCTATCAAGAAACCGTCCGGCTCCAACAAGCGCATGGCAAGCCTGGCTCAATCGTCGCAAACGCCTTCCAGACAAATGGCGTGTTAATTGATGCCGAATGGGCGCGATTCTTTGAGAAATACCATTTTCTCGTTGGCTTGAGCCTCGATGGGCCGGCCGAGTTGCACAACCACTACCGCCGCCACTTGTCGGGGGCGCCTTCTCACGACGAGGTGCTGCGAGGGCTTGCCCACCTCAAGCGCGCTGGAGCTGAGTTCAACATCCTCGTCCTCGTCACACCTGTGAATGCTGGCAAGGCGCGGCAGGTTTACGAATATCTGCGCGAGCTGGATGTGGACTTTATGCAGTTCATCCCTTGCGTTGAATTCGACAAGACGGGGCAGCCGCTGCCCTTTACGGTGTCAGCGCGCGAGTGGGGTCAGTTCCTGTGTGATGTGTTTGATGTCTGGCGCGAAGCCGGCGATGAGCGGCGTGTCTCGGTGCGCCTGTTTGACTCGCTGCTGACCGTGATGGTCCATAACCAGTACAATGTCTGCCACCTGGGTCGCAATTGCTGCCAGTACCTCGTCGTAGAACATAACGGAGATATCTACCCCTGCGATTTCTTCGTCGAGGAAGAGCGCAAACTGGGCAATCTGATGGAGGGCGAATGGGCAGACTTTCTCTCATCGCCCCTCTACTCGGCCTTCGGCGCCCAGAAAGCGCGCTGGAATGAGGCCTGCAAGAGCTGCAAGTGGCTCAAATATTGCTCCGGCGATTGCCTCAAACATCGGTTTACCAGCGAGTGTGACCCCCGCAACCTGTCCTTCCTGTGCGCAGGTTGGCAGCGTTTCTTTGAACACGCCCTTCCCTGTCTTGAGGAATTGGCCGAGCAACTTCGTGAGGAGCAGCGGCCATGAGAATCATCCTGCTGGCACTGCTGTTTGCGTTTTGCGTCGTCGGAGGGTGCCTTGCGATGGAGGATTCGAAGGAGTTGCGGTTGAACGATCTCACCTCGGAGTGGGAGCGTCTTGAGCCCGACCTGATTTGGGGTTTCCACAACCTCTACAATCCGCGCGTGGTCTACAATCCAACTAGTGGATATCCCTATCTGATGTGGCTGTTCGGCTGGTCAGCGGAAGACAGCAATCCCGATTTCCCAGGCGCCGATGCCACTTTCTTTGCGCGTTCAAAAGACCTGCTTAAATGGGAAGTGTGGTCAGGCGAGGCTGGCTGGGATACCACCATGGATCCACGCAAATGGGTGCCGGTGCTCACCGCCGATGATAAAGGCTTCGACAACGTTCATAACGGCGACCCCTCGGTTGTCTTCCACGCGGGCCGCTATTATATGGCTTTCTCATCGGTTGGATTCGATACTCGCAAAGATGCCGAAGAGGTTGAACGCCTCTGGGTAGTCAGTTGCGTGATGGGCGCGGTGTCAGACGATGGCATCCACTGGACAAAATCGACCTCACCAATCGCAATCTGGGAAGATGAATACACGAACGGCTGGGAGATTGTGGACGGCAAGATACCTCCCGCAGCCGAGGATTATTATGGCAGTTACCATCGTCCCAGTCTGATGTGGGACCAGGGCCACTGGCGGCTTTGGTTCGACTACTTCCTTCCTGGCACTTTTGTGTCACTTGGCTATGCCGAAAATGGGGGCGATTTTCTCGAGCCGGCTGCCTGGCAAATCAAACGCGCGGGGACAGAACCGCTGCTGCGAGATTTCCCCAATCCAAGTGTTGTACGAGCCGGCGAAAAGTATTATGCCTTCTCGGACGCCCCAAACTTCCCACCTGAGTATGGTGGAGACGGTCGCCTGCTGACAATGGCGATCTCGGACGATGGCCTCGACTGGCGCGTGCTTGGCCATCTTGCGCCTGAGGGGGTGGAGTCGGCCCATGTCCCCGAGGCCTTCGTGAAGCGCGATGCCGAAGGGCTTTGGCTGTATGTCTTCTATTCCTGGAAGCCGCAGGTAGAGCCCTGGGATTATCGCTACAAGAAGATCAGGGCCATCCGCAAGCTGCTGGAGCCAGCACCTCTTGTGCCGTAGTTCCTGAGCCCCAGCCCAGCGCCCTGAGGCTAAGGCAAAGGCAGGATCCCCACCAGGTTCAGATACTTGATCAGCTCTGACAATGCGAGCATGAACAAGACTAACCCGGCAGTCACATATTCGCGCCTGAGGAAATGAGGTTTCACGAGTTCAGGAGCCTTGCCTTTGGGAAGGCGCAGCCTGGGTATGAAGAGAGGTGTATTTTTAGTGTAGGTTTCCCATTGCTCGCTAAAAAGACTGGCCAGCACTGCTTCTTCGGTATTTATGGTCACCTGGTATTGCAAGCCGAAGAAACCGAGTACAACCAGAGCAACAAGTGGATTGCCAAGCGCCATAAGCCAGCCCAGCGTAATCAGTAGACTGCCCAGGTACAAGGGGTGACGAACCAGGCTGTAAGGACCCGTGGTCTGAAGCTCCCTGTCTTTGCGCCCGCCTATATAACGGGTACACCAAAGGCGCAGCCCGGCTCCCAGTAAGGCCAACAACCAGCCGGCACAGGTTATCAACCAGTCTACCAGGCTGTAATGGGCGGTAATAGAAGGGGTAAACAACATACCCACAATAACAAAGAGAAAGCCGAGCCGGCCGATATTGCCCCTGTTTCGCACAAGGAAAGATTGCTCGGAACGCGCGCTATTTACCATTGACCCTCTCCGGGTACAGCTTGCCAAGCCTGCCGCCAGGCCGAAAGTAGTGCTTCAGTGATTGGACGCCGCATCAGGCCGATGGCGCCGTAACGCCAGTCATAAGGCTGGCCACCCTTTTGCATTCCATAATCCAGATAGAGCACCGGACGCCCGCGCTCGGTCATAACCAGCGCCTCGGGAACATGGGTAGCGGGCGCTGCGGGGTCGGAATTGACGTAGCCCACCGGCAAGAAGTCTATCCCATCCAGAGATACAGCCTCAGTGATTTTCCGTGTCGACCAGTTCTGCGAGGCCTCGGCAAGTGGATCGGCATAACCGCCCCCGTCCGAATAACACACGTAGAGGTCACCGATCTTCACAACGTCGGGATTTGGCGCTCCATACATCGCAGGTTGCTTGCCAGCCCTTATTATACGCCAGTCCTTGGGGCTTGAGGAAGTCACCCTCGTTCTCCGCATAGCCCATACAGACTCCGTGGCCTGGCAACCAATAGTCAAACCACAGCTTCAGCTTGCCCTCATCCCACATAAGTGAAGGGCGATGATAGCTGCCTTCAGGATGCGAGTCGCCCTGGGGCACAATGGGCGCGCCGAGGTCTTCTTTGTGCAACAGTATTGGCTGTTCCGATTTCGTCCAGTTGATGCCATCCTCCGAAACCGCGCCCCGAATACAAAGCAGGCTGCCGTCGGTGTCTCCCTCTCCAAGCCAGGGCTTGCCATCGGCGTTTTGGCCAACCGAGCTATAGGCCATCAGATACTGGCCTTGATGTTTTATCACTGTCGGGTCGCCATCGTGGACGGAGTCCCAGGGCTCGTTTTCCGGCGCGATGACCGGCGCCCATAGCTCGCAGTTCCCAGTGGCATCCCAGTCGGCGCCAGTCCAGACCTGCCAGCTCCCTGTCAGCGACTTGCTGCGCGCTGCGTAGATGGCATCGCAGCCTGGAAAACCCGGATTGCAATCGGCCGCAGCCCAGCCAAAGAACCAGCCCTTGAAAGGCCATTCAGTATCCTCTGGTTCATAGACGATATGCAGGTTGTACATATTGTGGAAATCGCCAATCATCACACCCAGCCGCTGCCAGGCGAAATCGAAGTTCTGATGCCGGCCTAAAGTGAAGCCGCCAGCGGCTACATCGGCAAAGGCAAGCTGGGTAAACAACAGCAGTGCAACGAGCAAGATTATGCATCTCATTGGTGGCCTCCTCAAGGCAGCAGACTCTGTGTATCCGGCTTTAGCGATTCAGCAAGGCCTTCCTTCCCCACGAGGATGATGGCCCCACAAGCAAGCTCGGGTAATGTAAAGCGGAGCTTGCCCTTGGTGAGTCTCGGATTCAGAGTCTGGTTCTTCTCCCCCTGGATAAGCCAGGCCCTGGAAAGGTGCGGGGCCCAGGCGGGCAGTATGACTTCTACCTCGACGTCCTGTTGGGGGTGGAAGACATAACCCCTGGGATTGAAGTCATAGTCGAGATTCACCAGGTAAAGCACCAGGGCCTGCTCGGAAGCCACAGCGCCCAGGAACAGTTTGTTTGGAGCGTTTGCCTCTACTACCCGAGCCTGCTGCCACACGTCGGCACGAGAGAGGATTGGCCTCAGGCGGGCCATCTCGCAGTTGCAAGTCTTCTGCGCCTCCCAGAGCTCATCCCACCAAATCCCATACTGAGTGATGGCCGCATCGATTTGCTCGGGTGTTAGGTTGTGTTTGATGCCATACTCCTCCTCAAGTCCGGCGATGTCGTCACGGAACTCGCGCTCCATCCTCTCCTTGGGGAACCAGCGGAACCACAACACACCTTTTGCGCCGCTGCCAAGCTGCATATAGAGTTGCGCCTGGGCCTCCTCTGGACTCGGCACCGGCCGCCCCAGCTTGTCATCCACCAGAGCACGTTCAGTCCAGACATGGGCGCCCTGGGCCCACACCCAACAGGGCGCAGGCTGCGCATTGCGCCTCAGGTCACTCGTATAGCTGGCTAGCGTTTCCAGGTATGTGCCCCAGAGGAAGGGCCAGTCATCGGGCGCCGGCGCGGTGACCCTGTATGCATCAAAGATAGGCGTGTCGAAGATGGGCGCGAAGGCATAGAAGAGCCTGTCGCGCGCAAGCGTACCAGCAATCGGGTGGCGGACAGTCTTGCTCTGCAGCAATTCAGTTATCTTCATCACGCGATAAGTGTTGGAGTATGTGCCCTCGTCCAGATGCCAGTCGGGCTCTTCGGCGGAGTTGAAAGCAATGAAGTCGGGCCTGCCGCTACTCGTCTCGAGGAAGGCTTCCATCTCGGCGGTGAGCTCCAGGGCATCGTCCTCGCCCGACCAGGGGCGTGGATTCCACATAGGCCGGAAGCCCTCCTCGCCCACAATAGTGGTGAAGAACCACTCAGGATTGTTATTAACCTCCCCAAAGCCAACGAACGGCGCATCTATATAGCCTTTACGCAGTTCAGTACGGTATTCGGCGCTCTCACGGAAGTGGTCACCGCTCTGCCAGATGCCAATGGGGAAACGCGGGTCGGCGAGCGTGCAGGCCCTGAGAGTGCGCACTGACCTGGCGCCCAGCTCGCGACTGGCCAACTCGAAACTAAGGGGCTGGCGTACCTCGACCAGGTGGAAGGGTTCCACCGTCAGCAGGGCGGTCTCTCCTGGACCAATCTCGCCAGGATTAAAGCGTCCCTCGACAGGCTGGCCGTTCACCTTCAACAAGCCAAGCTCATATCTGGCCCACGGATCATCATTGCGGACGAAAAGGGTAAGCTTCTCGCCCTCACGGAAGGCATAACTGGGTACCGGGCCACGGTCCCAAAGTCTCAAGTGCGCTTCCTGCTGGCTCCCATCAGCGGATATCAGGGTCAGTGAGAGGCGCCCTCCACCGGGCGGGAAGAGAGCCGAAGTACCGTTGAGCTCTACCACTCCGAACTGACCGGGGAGGATAGGATTTGGCCTTTGCCGCCACCACCAAAGCTGGCGGCTTTTAAGGGCATCCAGGGTCCTCGTCTCGCCGATGAGCACATCTGTTATGACCAGCGGTTCGGGGCCGGCGTTCTCCAGTTGCACCAGCACAGTGCCGCCCATCTCGGCCACCGAAGGTGAGGACTCCTTCAAATTGGGGTCAGCCACCCCGGCCTTGAAGCCTGTACAACTGACGCTCCAATCGGCCTGCACCGCCCCGGCCATAAGCAGCAACGCAAAACAGAGCACTACTAGCATAAGCGCCCCCATCTTGCTCACTCCTCGGTCAGTTTGCTTTCCGGTAGGTAATCATATCGGCGCTACGCGGCACTGTCAGCTTAACTTCCAGCCCCGAAGCAAGCGCTGCGCCAGTGAAGCGTTCAGTATGGCCGTCGTTTTCCCAGCGCACCTCGTAGGTGGCCTCTGGCACCAGTCCACGCAGGGCGAGAGAGACACCAGTATAGGGGCTTTGCTCTCTGCGCGCGAATAATACCAGCCCCTCGTCCAGGTCCTCGCGATGATATTGGGAGGCATACCAGTACAACTTGTCGCGGCTTGAGGGCAGCAGCGGGTACCAGGCGCCGACGAGCAGGTGGCGCACCCGTAGATACCGGTCGGATAGCACCTTGGCGCGCGCGAAGTCGAAATCCGGCGCGTCGGCTATCCACCCCAGGCACAGCGAACTGGCCATCGCCGAGTAGAAGCTGTAGTCGGTCAGATTGTTGATATGCGCGACGATGAGGTTGTTGGGCAGATACTGCGAGGTGCCCCAAAGGCTCTGCTGGTCCACATCGGCATTGAACCAGTAATCGGTCTTCTGATGCAGATCCATCCGACTGAGGGTCTCCAGGTCAATGCGCCGCCCGCCGCTTGCGCATTCTTCCATCACTACATCGGGCCAGGCCTTGCGGAGAGCCTCCCAATAGGCGTAGAGCCCCTCGACATACTTCATCTCGGTGATGCCCTGGCGGTCCTCCGTGTCTGTATGACGCCAATAGGGCAGGGGATCCATATTGAAATCCTGCCGGTAGAAGCGGAAACCGGGCAGCTTCATATAGTCGGCCACTATGTCGAAGAAATAGCGCTGCACCTCGGGCAAGCCGAAATCGAGCAGATACGTGGATTCCTCTCCCGGCTGGCTTTTGAGCAGCCACTCGGGGTGCTCGCGGTGGGCCGTGGTACCCGCCATTACGCGTTCAGGCTCATACCAGAGACCGTATATCATACCTTCATCCAGAGCGGCCTGCGCGACAGGGCCCATCCCATCGGGATAAGCGTCCTTGCGGGCATCCCAGTTGCCCGCGCCCATCGGCCAGCCCCCGGTGAACCAGCCGGCATCGGTCAGCAGCGCCTCCAGTCCAAGCGGGGCATAGGCGTGGATGAGCGAGATCTGGTTTTCGGCGTTGCACTCGTTCAGCCAGCCGCCCCCGCGCGTAAAACAGGTGTTGCAGAAGAGCATCGGCAGTGGTGGTTTGCCTTCTCTGTGCGCGCAATAGTGCTGGTAAAGCAGCTCCCGGAAGGCGCTGTTGGCCTCCCAGGTGTCGCCCGCCCAGTGCATCAGCAGGATGCGCGGCGACCTCACGCGCTCGCCTGGCACCAGCTTGAAGTGGGTCAGCTCCATCCCCGCGTCCAGCTTCAGCACGCGCTGACTCGGGCAACTGAAGTGCGCATCCCATTGGCCTGACCAGCCGATTGCCCCAACGAGCGAGCCACCAGCCATATCGAGTTTGAAGAAGGGGAAATCGCCGTTCGAAGAGCGCCCTCCCTTCGCGACCAGCTTGCGCGCCTCGCTGACGGTGACAGGCAGTGTCTCGAACTCAAAATCCTCAGGTGTCGAGGGCGCTCCGTTAGTGCGATAAAGCAGATAGGGTTCCTCTCCGGGCCTCGGCGCGCCAACTGCCGAATCCAGCACTCGGATATCTTCGATGAGGCCAGTCTCCACCGTCCGCGACTCGAAGTACAGCACCCAGTCCACCGCGGGGAAGCGCTTGAACCGCTTCACCTCCCAGGTCATCACGAGGCCACCGGTAGGCTCGGGGAAGACCTCGCGTGTAAGCACATAGTCAGCCGTGTTTTCGATTACAGACAGACCCGAGGTCCACTCTGGCAAAAAATCGTTGGTCGAACGCCCCTTGTAAGTGAAGCTGAAGGGGAAGCGTCCGCGCTCGGTTGCAAGGGCGCCCTCGTCCAGTTCATCGAGAAAGCGGGTATGGTCCTCGAGGGTGGTGTAGCGAGCCTCGGCCCAGTCGGCATGGTCATAGGGAGGGCCATCTCCGCCATCGTCAACCCCCAGGACGAGTTCCTTCGCGCGTGCCAGCTTGAGCGCAACTTCGACGGGCTCATCTCCCCCGCGCAGCACATCCGACCTCCAGACCTCTCGGCCGTCAGCCTGGACGAAGAAGACCACGCTGCCCTTGCCAGCGGTGTTGGCGTTGTTGTCCACGCCCACCCAGGCGTTGAAGGCGGTAATCGGCGCCTCGCCCCTCAGCTTGATTCGGCTTACTGAATGAGTGCCAAGCCCGCGTCCAAAGGCCCGCGAGCCAATCTTTAGGGGGGTGATGGATACACGACTGGTTGCGCTCTAGCGCCTGGTAATCTTGCCGTTCCAGCACCAGACTCCCGAGTGCGGGCGAGGCCGGATAAGGCGCCTCGATGAGTTCTTGAATCCAGTCCAGACTCACTTGTGGGGTTGTCATCGCGAAACCAGTCCTCCCAAAGTTGGTGCACAGTGCGAGGCCCAGGGCCAGCGCTGCCAGATAGCGAGTCGTGCAAGCTGCAACTCTCATCGAGGTTCTCCTTCGGACACTATCACTCCGGCTTGTCCACGCGCAGCCTGGCGACTCGCACATCAGTGATGCGCATCTTGCTGCGGTCGACGAAATACCCAAGCCGGCCATACATTGCCCTGTAGTGGGGGAAAGCCAGGCAGAGCTCATCGTCCACGTAGACTTCCAGGTGCTCTCTGCGCCCGACGATACGCAACCGGTAGGCCTTCTGGCGCTGGATGGGCATCATATGGCGTTCGACGAACTCGAAAGCCGGCGCCTCGCCGAAGTAGACGCACTGGTCCTCTGCATCGAGAGCCACCACTCCCGCTTCGAGGCCGTGGTCCATCCGCAGTGCAAGGCCCGCGGCCCGGCCGTGTTCGAGGGTCACCGTGGCCTCGAAGATGAAGCTCTCGACCGCCAGATCGGTAGGCACGATGCCCCATCCGGTGCGGCTGGAGCCCTCCACTACATCCCCCTCGAAGGTCCACTTCGCGGTGTCGAAGTCCCAGATCTGCCCCCACCGCCTGATGTCAGCGCTCGGAGGTAACGGGCGTCCGGGGCCAATTGGCTCATCGGCGATGCGCTTTTCGACCAGCGGGCAGTAGGCAGGATAGAGCCTCTGCCCATCGCGTTTCAGCAGCTTCGGCGTGGACAGCGTGCCCAGGTGGACATTGCCTTTGTCGTTTGCCGGCACCCGCTCGCGGTCGGTATAGAGCAGATAGCGCTCTCCCTGGTGCATCACCGTGCGGCAGGAGATATGCGCACCCGCGTGAGCGCCGAGTAGCACGTTCGATTCGACCTCTTCATAGGGGCCCTCGGGCCTGTCCGAGACTGCAAAGATGGTGCCGTGAGTTATGTGGGGCTGGCTGAAGATGCCCAGATTCCCATACCAGTTGCCTGTCAGGCAGGTCAGATACCACAAACCATCAACTTCAAACACGTCAGGCACTTCGATACAGGCATATTTGTTCGGCGCAAAGGCGGGGGGCGATGTTCCCAGTTGATGAGGTCGGCCGACCAAACGCATGCGATGCAACTGGTCTCTGGCAGTTCTCTGCCCGGCTGGCGCGTCGCATAGAAGCCCAGCCAGCCCTTCCCCCCAGGATCTGGAATCACAACGAGGTCGCGGCAGTCCAGCAGGTTGGGGATTGGATGGCCAACCGAGGCATACCATTTGCTGTCGGGCACGATTACGGGGTTGCCGGCATACTGCTCCCACTTGTCAGGATCGCGAGTTGTGGCAAGGCCTATCCGCTGGATCTGCGGCGCTTGCAGGCCGCGCATCGTGTAGAAGAGATAGCCCTGCCCCTCATGCCAGAGGGCGCAACCCGTCCACGGCTGGGTGTCTTCAAGTGGATCGCCGGGCTGTGGGCCGTAAGCGACAGGGCGTTCTTCCCATTCGATGAGATCGCGGCTTACCGCGTGACCAAGCCAGTCTTCGTGGCCTGCTGGCAGGTCGGCGTCGGGACGCGTCCGCTGCAGGTGGTACATATGCACTTCATCGCCCAGCGGCATATACCAGGCGTCCCACATATACAGGCCCTTCGGTGAATAGTTCATCGGCGTCCCCCTTTGTGGCAGTGAAGCCTTCAGTTCGGCCCGCAGCGCCTGCTTCCTGCGGCAGGTATCTTGTGCCATCAAGACGAAATACCTTTCAGTTTTGAGGAGGTACTGCTTATGGAACTCCGTCTTATTCTTGCTCTACTGCTCTGCCTGCTGCTTGCCCTGCCCGCCCTGGCGGTCGAGGTGCGCACCACGCGCTTCGACGACACCAGAGAAGCCCTTGTCAATCCGATGATGGGCTGGGTCGCGCATCACTATGACAACGTGATATCAAGTTATGGCAGCAAGCTGTCCTATGACGACACTCTGGACGACTTCCCAGGCCTTTCCACTATCTACCTGCGCCTGGCCTGGAGCTATATCGAGCCTGAAGAGGGCCAATACAACTGGAGCTGGGTGGATGGCCCAGCCCAGCGCTGGATTGACAAAGGCCTGAAGGTGGCTTTCCGTTTTTCCTCGACCGAATCCTTTATGCGCTACGCGACGCCCAAGTGGGTTGAGGACGCAGGCGCAGAGGGCTACAACTTCACCCCTGGGAAGGAAGACCCAACCGGCCCCTACTGGGAGCCTGAATATGACGACCCGGTCTTCCTGGCCAAGCTGGAGAACTTCCTCGCCGCAGCGGCGAAGCGCTACGAGGGCAACCCGAACGTGGCTTTCGTGGATGTCGGCAGTTTCGGCGTGTGGGGCGAAGGCCATACCTGGGCCAGCACCCAGCGCAAATGGCCAGCCTCGACGCTCATCCGCCATATGGAGCTTTATCGCAAGCACTTCCCCAAAACGCTGCTCGCGGCCAACGACGACTTCAGCTTTCAGGGGGATGAGACCATCCAGTACGCGCTGGAGCAGGGGATGACCTTGCGCGACGACAGCATTATGGTGGCCAACAAGCCCAACTCCTGGTACCACGCCGAGATGGCACAGGACTTCTGGCCCCATCAACCGGTCGTCCTGGAAAGCGAGCATTATGGCGGGTCGGTAGGACGCGGGGCCTGGTATCCCGGCGGCTATCTGGAGGCCATCGAGGCCTACCATGCCAGCTATGCATCCATCCACTGGTGGCCGAGAGAGTTTCTCGAGGCTGAGCGCGCGGAGATAGACCAGATCAACCAGCGACTCGGCTACAGGCTTCAACTGAGAGAAGCCTCCTGGCCCTCCGAGGTGAAGCCCGGAGAGGCCTTTGAGCTTGCTTCCAAATGGGCCAACGCGGGGGTTGCGCCCTGCTACCCAGGCGGTCACCTCGCCTGGACACTGCTGACTCCCAAGGGCGGGGTAGCGACAGTCGCTGTCGATGGCGACTTCGACGTCCGGACGTTAGAGGTCGGCCCTTCCGGTGAGGCGCCAGAGCAGCTTGTCGTCTCGAAGCTGCGGCTTCCGGAGATTCTGGCGCCCGGTGAATACACTCTGGCGGTCTCGGTAGGTCAGCTCGACGGCACGCCGACCCTTGCGCTGCCACTGGCAGGCAAGCTGCCTTACAAGCGTTATCTCGTGGGCAAGCTTTCTATCGTAGGTGATTACAAACTAGAGGTCGGCGCGCTAACTCGCCAGCCTGACGGCAAGTGGGGCCTGCCGGTAACCTGGATTGTCCGCGGAGAGTGCCCTCAGGGCACAAGGCCTTTCGCGCATTTCGACCTGGGTGGCGCTATTGCTTTCCAGGGAGGGATGAGCGAACTCGAGGGCCAGCCGGTAGAGGCTTATGACTTCCCCCTCGCGCCTGGCACGTATTCGACAGTGGTCTCTTTCGAGGCGCCCCAGGTGATGGAAACCACAACTTACCAGGTTTTGTTTGGGCTTTGGGATCAGCCCAACGACTTGCGTCTGCTGGGAGAGGGGCAGGAGATGGACGGGCGTATCCTCATCGGAGAACTGACCCTTCAGCCCGATGGCACGGCAAGCTTCACGCCAGCGCGCTAGAGGCCAGGCTTGACACCTTCCACGCGCAGGCAAGGGCAGAAGGCCGTGTGATAGTCCTGAGCAGGTGGAGTGACGACCTCGACAAGGCCGGCGCCTTCCAGCAGGGCCTTGAGCGACTCGGCCGTGTAGCCCCACTTGTGCACATCACCGACGAACCGGTCCGAGCTAAAAACATAGGCCAGCAGTTGAGGGTCGCGCTCCTTGAGGTAGCGCTTCGCAAGCCCTGCGAAGTCCGGCACTTCCAGTACCAGCTTGCCGCCGGATGCAAGCAGACTCGCCCAATGCTCAACCGCGCGCTCGGCTTCCTTGCGGTTGAAGTGTTCCAGCGCGTGATAACACTGGATCTCGGTGACGCTGCCTTCAGGGAAAGGCAATTTGCGGATGTCGCATAGCAGGTCAGTAGCAGGTGTCTCGCGCCAGTCGATGTTGATGAAGCCGGGCAGCGCGTGGCTACCGCAAGCCAGTTGCAGCCTCACCGGCGCTTTGGGGGCAAAAGGCTTCAGCTTCCAGGCAAACCTGAGCAGAGCCGGCTCCAGCGAGCGTCTTACCGCATCCCTCTCTTCGAGGAGTTTCTCTTTTACTCTGTGCGGTGCGCCATCAAGTCCAAGACCGGTAAGGCGGCCGATTCCAGCGCACCAGGCTTTGAGCAACTGCTTCATCTAGTGACTCCCAGGCAGGTTATTGGCAGCAAGATTCGCCAGTCAAACCTTCTCTCCTGCCGCCTTCGGCCAGTCTAGGCGACTTCGCTTTCCACCTGCTTGCCCCGCAATCCCTGCTCCAGGCCCTCTGCCAGAGCTGCCAGGCACCCTTCGCAGCCTGCGCCTTCTCTGCACCCGCGCCTGAGCTGGTCGGCTTTGTCCCCTGCCAGGCAGTCCAGCAGACGACTGGCTGCGCAGAGCTCCGGCCTGCCCGCCGTCCCAGAAATCTTCAGCGGATCTCTTGGCAGCGCCTGCAGACTCGCTTCCAGCTTGTCCCTTGTTCTGGGCAACGCAAGCTGCTCATAGGCCAGTGCTCTGCGTCCCGAAAGGCCAGAATCTTCTTAGCTCCAGTTCAAGTGAAGGGTCTACCTTCGCAATCAACTGGGCTGCCCTCAAAGCCTCTTCCCTTCGACTTCTTGGCGTGATTAGCGCATCAGGCCTGAATACCAGCAGCGCCGCCGCAAGCGCCAGACTGCTGGAGAGACGCGCCAGGGTCAGCGGAGCCTCTTTGCTCTCCTCGGACTGCTCTCTTAAAAGAGAGACCACCGTCACCTGCCCTGACAATACCTTGTAAGCGCGTTGCACCTCGGGCAGCTCTGACTCCCGGACAACCTCAAGCCGCTCTCCACACAGATTGCGATAAAGCAACTCCACAGGATCTACCTGTTCCTTTATCGAACCTGCGCCCTCTGGGCACCGCGCAAGAGCTTCGAGATCAGCGATAAACAGCACGGCGCGTTCTCCCTGCCAGCCTGCGAGCTGACTTGCAGTTAAAACCTGGGCCAGTCGCAATTCGGGGCTGGGCACTTCATAAGCAAGTACAGTAGCCTGCGCGCTCATACTGGATCACTCCTCCTGGCAATAAAAAAGACCGAGGGCTTTTACGCTCTGCCCGCGGTCTGGGTTACCTCTTCGTTTGATTTGGGTCTTCTTAGAAGACCTTCATCCTCGCGCCACCAGAAAGCCGCTGGGCAGTCTTGCGCCAGCGCCAAAAGTAAAAGTATCCATACTGTCCGGTGGTGTAATTCATTCTGTATTCAGCATAACACCCCCACTTGACCGAGGTCAACCAGTCTTTGGCACAAGAATTGCATCTGCAGATTTTGAGCAAGTGTATTGTCAAGAAAGAAAGTGGGTATTATAATACAGGTAAGGCCACAAACTTTTGTTTGCACTATATGTTGTTAGTCTGAAGTCCTGGCCACTAGGTAATTGAGGGTCGAAGCACCAGGCAGACCGGGCAGCTCCCTCGCCCACAAACACAAGAGAGGCAGTCGTGCTACCGCAACAAGCTTCGGCACCAAGCTCAAATGAGGTGCGGCAGATGGCACAAAAAACTCTCTACGGACTTGTAAACAGGTTGGAACAGGCGACCGGTGCTTTATGGCGTGTCTTCGTGACCGATTATGAAGGCCATTTCGCCGAAGAATTCGACCTTGCAGAACTCGATGATGGCCCAACAAAGGGCGCCTACAGGGGCACTTTGGCTGCGATGGAAGTCGCCGAGAGCCAGCGCGCCACGTCGTTCTTGCTGTTGGTAGATAACCATACTGCTGTGCGCGAACTCAACCGGGAAGTGCCCCGCTCCGATCCTGGCCGTGACCTGGAGTTTATGCTTATCCGGGGGCTTGCGCACCAGTTCAGCAAGTTCAAGCTCTACCATCCCGGCGACAAGCTCTGGGGCAGACAACCTGACGAGCTTTCGCGCAGACTGCGCTCTTTGAAGGAGGCCGGCGCGCCAGTTGCCGCAGGCTAGAGAGCAAGCCTCGCGCCTGGCGCTGTGTTATAATCCACCAGCTTGAAGGCAGGGAGCGTTGGACTTGCTGGTGCTAGGCGTTGACCCGGGTCTGGTTACCACCGGCTACGGGCTTGTAGAGTTTCGCGAAGGCAATTGCCACCTCGTGCGCGAGGCGGGGTGTGTGCGTCCCCCCAAAACAGCCCCCCTCGCACTTCGGCTTGCCAAGTTACATTCTGCTCTCTCAGAGCTTATTGCCGAATACTCCCCCACCGTGATGGTGCTTGAAGATCTGTTTTCCAACTATAAGGTGCCAAAGACGGCAATCCTGATGGGCCACGCGCGCGGGGTGCTGTGTCTCACGGCAGGACAAGCGGGCATCCCGGTAGAAACTTATACCGCCACTTTCGTGAAGCGCGCGATTACCGGCGCCGGACACGCTTCCAAGCAGCAGATGCAGGCTACCGTAGCTCAGCGGCTGAAGCTCCTGGAACCACCCAGGCCGCCCGACGTCGCTGACGCGCTGGCGCTCGCGCTAGCCTATATCGAAGCCACTACCAATCCTCATGCCCAGCTACTTGCTCTTGGCAGGGGACGGAAACGGAGCCATCCATGATCTCGCGTCTGACTGGAGTACTCGACGAACTCGAGGACAACGCCGCCCTGATTGAATGCGGGGGGATTGGCTACGAGGTGCTCGTGCCCGCCTGCAGCGTTGGCGAACTGGCGCTTTCTCTCGGCCAGGAGCTGACCCTTCACACGCTTTATTACATCCAGATGGATAATAATAAAGGGGTGCCTCTGCTGCTGGGGTTCCTCTCAAAATCCGACCGGGATTTCTTCGAGCAGTTCACCACCGTGGCTGGTATCGGCCCGCGCCTGGCCTCCAAGGCTCTGGCCAGACCAATTGAAGAGATAGCCGCCGCCATAAATGCGGGCGACCTGGCGACCCTCATCAAATTGCCTTCTATCGGGAGCCAGAAAGCCAAACAGATAATCGCCAAGTTGCAGGGGAAGGTTATCCGCTTCGCCCTGTCCGAGCCTCATCAGGCGCCAATCGCAACCGGCAAAGCCGCCGAAGCTATAGAAGAAGCCAGGCTGGTGCTCGCCCAGCTTCGTCTGACCAGGACCGAATCCGATAACCTGCTGGCTCAGGCGCTTGAGCTGCTTGGCGAGCAAGCCTCAACCGAGGCGCTTGTGAATGAAGCGATGAAACGCAGGGGCGCGCAATTATGAGTCGGGACGTCACCATCAGCAGTCACGAATCGAAAGAAGACCGCGAGCTTTTCGTGAAGCTCAGGCCCGCCAACCTGGACGAGTTCGTCGGCCAGCGGAAGGTCGTCGAAAACTTGCGGATATCCCTCGAGGCCGCCCAGCGACGCGGCGAAGCGCTTGACCACGCCCTTTTCTACGGCCCGCCGGGCCTCGGCAAGACTTGCCTGGCTCATATCATCGCAGCCGAACTCGGCACCAGCCTGACTTGCACCTCAGGCCCCGCGCTTGAGCGCCCAGGCGACCTGGTTGGCCTGCTGACCAACCTGCAACGTGGAGATCTGCTCTTCATAGACGAGATCCACAGATTGCCGAATCCGGTTGAAGAGTTCCTCTACTCTGCGATGGAGGACTTCCGGATTGATTTTGTCATTGACCGGGGCCCTTACGCCAAGACTATCAGGCTGGACCTTGCGCCTTTCACGCTAATCGGCGCCACAACGCGCGCAGGGGCGCTTACCCCACCCCTTCGAGAGCGCTTTGGGCTGTTTCATCATCTGGATTTTTACGGTGAAGAAGACCTCGCCAGCATTATTACTCGTTCGGCCCAGTTGTTAAGCGTAGACTGCACCCAGGATGGCGCCTTCGAACTGGCGGGGCGCTCGCGAGGCACGCCCCGTATTGCCAACCGGCTGCTTCGCCGGGCACGGGACTGGGCCGAGGTTAAGGCCTCAGGCCAGATAAATGAAGAGGTCGCAAACGCCACCCTAACCTTGCTCGGGGTAGACACCCTGGGCCTGGACGAGTTGGACCGAGCTTTCCTTTCCGCAATTGTGACAGTGTACAAAGGCGGCCCGGTGGGGATTGAAGCCCTCGCGGCAACCCTCAACGAGAGCGTCGACACGCTGGACGATATGGTCGAGCCTTACCTGCTTAAACTCGGGTTCATCGCGCGCACGCCCTCCGGTCGCAAGGCGACCGAAGCCGCCTACAAGCATCTGGGCCTGGTGCGCGAGGCTGGACAGTTCGCCCTCAGGTTTGACTTCGACTAGGCAAGCCTTCTATGCGATTGCTTAATACACCGCCGCCGCATTATCGTGGAGGATTGCCCCCGCAACGGAGAGCAGCTCCTCCTTCCCCAAACCCAGGTTACGAGAAGCCCTTTCGAGTTCAGCAGCGAGGAGTTCCCGCACGAACAGTGCCGAGCCGGCGGCCATCTCCACACTCGTTGCATCCTGCGAGCCCATCAGCTTGGTGGTCGGCAGGTAGTTCAACCACTGCCGCATTGCCTGCTCATAATACGCCGGATTCAGGATTGGCTGCCAGCAGGTATCGATGTAGACATTGGGGCGGTATTTGGCAAGCCATCCGGCTTCCTCGAGGAAAGGCCAGCAATGCAGTTGTACGAATTTCACCCGCGGATAACGCGCCGCCAGCGCCTCGAGCGGAAGCGGATTGGACTGCGTCAGGTTATGCGTGCCGACATGGACCTGATGAGGCCAGTCGCGTTCGCTGGCCAGTTTGAGGCACTCGTGGACTACCCAATCCTGGAAAGCTGTCACTTGCGCCTTGTCGAGGTCTCCGCGAAAGACCACCTCGACATCGCTCCTCGGCTGGAAGTCCAGTGACCGGTAATAGGCCTGAAGCTGCTTGATGCCCGTGTTGCCGCGCTGCCCCGAAACCTCGAACCATCGCGCGAGGAACTCTCTCCAGCTTGCGGCATCGGCCGGCTCGATGCCGATCAGCTCTGCCATCTCATCGCGCCGCTGGGACTCGGGCTGCCAAAGCTCCAGGAAGGGGTCGATGCGCATTATGGTGCGCGTGAAGGCTGCCTCCGCCGTGGCGCTCTGGACTGACTGCTTGCGGAAGTAAAACTCAGGATGCACTGGCCGGATGAGCTGGCTGAAGCGGGCCTTCCCCATCGCCTCGCGATACCACTCGAAGGGCGCCTCGTAGCGCTGAGCGATGGCCTCATCAAGCTTCTCAGCCTCGCCAAGTAAGGCCGTCTGAGGGTCCAGTCCATAGAGCGCGGCGATGCCTCGCCTGAGGCACTGCCAGGTGCCGGTCAGCAACTGGGGCTGAATCAACTTGAGCAGGGCAGGATGGGCTTGGGTAAAATCCTCCCTCGCCCAGGTATAAACATCGGGATAACCCGCCGCCTGTGCCAGCCGGTGCGGCTCGAGTCCGCCCGCATACAGGTGGCCCAGAAAGTAGGGATCGAGCAACACATCCCAAAGGCCAGTGCGGCGGATCGGCAGGGCGCCTTGCTCGATATCGGCCCTGAAGCCTCCTGGGAAGTCTCCAATTGCCATCAGGCTGCCCCAGTGTTCATGCGCGCAGAAAAGCGGCAACTCTGTAAGGTCGAGGTCAAAAGGCGCCATCAGTTTCTCCTACATCAGCTTCTTGCCAAGGGCTTCCTCGTAGATGGCCAGGACGTTACGCAAAGGCGTGTCAGGCTGGATACAGTGAGCGGGCGCGAAGATATACCCTCCGCCTTTGGCGATTACGTCCAGGCGATGGCGCGCCTCGGCCCTGCATTCTTCCTCAGTGCCATGAGGCAGCGTCTGTTGAGTGCTTATCAGGCCGCAGAAAGCCAGCTTGCCGTAGCAGGCCGCGCGGATGGTCTCAGGATCCATCCCCTTCGGCTCCGGCTGCATGGCGTCCAGCGCGTCCAGCTCCATGTCTATGAAGGTAGCCTGCAGTTCATGGGTATCGCCGCAGGAGTGCATCATTACTTTGCAACCATATTCATGGCCGAGGTCAATGTATTGCTCGATCGCAGGCCGAAATACGTCGTCGAAGTCACGGGGCGAGACCATCCTGCCGTTCTGGTTGCCCGTGTCCTCACCCAGGCACAGGATATCCACCTTGCCGTTGCAGGCCTCAAGGCACCGCTTGCAGTATTCGAAGTAGAAGTCTACGCGCTTCTGGATAACCGCCAGGCCCACCTCATCGCGAGTTGCGATATCTATCAGCACCTGCTCCATCCCGCGGCCACGCGAGACGCCATTTACGATATCGGGAATGCCCGCATCTCCCACACACACCGCATACTCGCCGTTGGCCTCGCATTGCGCCTCGAGGGTGGAGTAGTCGTACATATCCGGATCCGGCCAGGGGTATTTATCAAAATCATCCATCGTCTCGATGGTGGCCAGGCCCAGCTCGTAGGCTTCGGCATAGGTGCCCTGGCTCGGATTTTGTTGCAGCTTGTAGCCCGCGCCCCAGATGTCGTAGAAAATGTCAGCCCCATCCACGTCCTTACGGGACGGCTTCACAGGGCCTTTCCACTGGGGGCAGACCATACGCAGGTCAATCCCAAGCGCCTGCAGGACATCCTGACCTTTGAAGTAATCAGCTAATTGCTGCCATATCTCGGGGGTGGTGTAAATCTGGCACGGTACCCGGTCGGGCTCCTGCCAGTTGAGTGATGTCATCACGCGTTCTTTGGAGTTCATCGAGTGTCCCCTTCCACAAAATACTTCATCCTTCAAATCGCTATTTCAACAGGGTCAAAAGCGCCTGGGCCGAATGCTCCTCAGACTTGGGCAGGTCTACTTGATCGCCGTCCAATAGCGCCAGGAACAACCGCACTCGGCCATCGCCACTGTCGATGAGGAAGCAATTCTGAAACTGGTTCAGGTTGTCCAGGCGCAAGGTGTGACCAGCCAGGTCAAGCTCGAGCCACGCGCCATGCTGCCCTAACCGTTGCCCGACCAACTCGCCGCGCTTGCCAGTGCCGGTTTCGCCTCGCCAGCCTTCGAATCCTTTCAGTGAGAAGCTCATCGCGAAAAAAGCCTTCCTGGCTGGCAAATCCACTGTCGGCGTTATACCAACATGAAGGGCCAGGCCTCCCGGCACCGCCTGATACCCCTGCGTAGCCAGCATTACGGCCTGTCGCAAGGGTGCAGGCGCAACGCCATTCCACGGAGACTGGTAGAGGGGCGCGACAAAGGCAAAGCCAGGCTGGTCTCCCTCGCCCACATAGAGACGCGGATTGTTGGCCCACTCTGTTGCGCTCATCGTCTTGTCATCGTAGATGCCCCAATCGGTGTAAGTCATCCCCGACTCGGCCACCAGGTTCTCGGATTCCGAGCCAATCCAGAGCCCCGCAAGCCCCCCGCCCCGGCGCCTTGCTGAAGCGAGCCTGAGACCGTCTGCCTGCAGCGTGACGAACTGCGGCCCAAGGGCTAATCCTTCTACTTCGACAGGCTTCCAGACGGGGATGTACTCTTCCCCTGGGCCAAGCTGCTTAACGGTCCTTGCCGACGCAGGCTCTACCACCAGTTGCACGCCCTGCCCGTCTACTTCGAGGTCGGCGATATGCGCCTTGGTGACCTCACGCGGGTCGAACTCCACTGCGATTGTGCCCCGGGCCGTCTTCACGCCGAAACTGGCAAGCGCTGCTCCATCGAACCTGCCTCTGTCCAGCGGGAACCAGGCCCGTTCGAGCACCGGCATTGCCGAAAGTACGTTGCCGTCTTCTCTTGCCTTCGAGCCCAGTGCGTTGAAGTCGCCTCTCAGCAAGCCTTCCGCCGTCTGGATGAACCACTCGGTCGCGCCATCAATCTCAGGATACCCCTCAGGGGTGAAACGCAGTTCTCCCCCGCTCTCGGCAGGGACCGGCGCAGCTTCAGCTTGCCAGCTATCGACCCAGCCAGCAGGCTTGAGCAGTAGCACAGCAGGTCTCCAAGGCGCAAGTGTGACCGAGCCGGTAGCCTGCCTGCGGCTGAAGCCTTCCACTACCGCTGGGAAGCGTTTCGCTACGTCCTCTGGCCACTTTAGCGTCACCTTCGCAGGTTCACCGGTCAGGTTGATAGCCACCACGGCCGCGCCATCGGCCGTCTCGCGCAGGAAGGTAAACACGCGCGGATCCGAGCACTCGACCGCGTGGAAGTCCGCCGTCCCGGTGCGGAAGCACTCTTCCGAGTTGCGCAAAGCCATCCAGGCTGACAGGTCGGCGACGAAGCCCTGCTCCTGCTCCTGGTAGACCATCGGCACGCCGGGGATGAAGGTAATCAGCGCCTGCAAGGCCTGCGAAAGTCCGACTCCGAAGAAGTCAGAGGGCTCCACCACGTCGTGGTTCTGCAAGAAGCGCACCAGCCCGTTCACCCCGCGACTAGGGTAGCCGATACCCTCGAGCTGCAGCCATTCCTGAGTATCACTCACCCATCTGGCCAGGTCAGGCTGGCCTGTCAGGTCGCGCATCGCCAGGTACAGCGGATAATCGAACAACAGGTCCGAATTGGTGAAGACGAGTGGCTTGCCGCCCTCAGGCAGGGTGACCCCGTCGGGATTGCCTTCTCTAAAGCCATCGCGGATGACCTTGTTGAGTTGCAACCCGCCATAAGCCACAGCATCGCTCACCCTGTCGGGATTGGCCCAGTTCACGGTCTGTCCCCAGCCGATGCAGTCGAGGCGCGTGCCGTCGAAGGCGAACTCATCTCGCCAGTGCGCGACCACCTCGGCGATGCGCTGCTGCCAAAGGGGGTTGCTGCAGTCAGCAGCCTGGACCGAGTTGCCCCATACCAGCACGGGGTTGCCCGCCTCGTCCCTGCACCACACCTCGGGCGGCAGCTTGGCAACTTCGCTGCTGTCAGGCCTGATGCCGTAGACTACGAGGTCTATCAACTGGCGCATCTCATGAGCGTGGGCCGCATCCACCATCGCCTTCAGCTCTTCGGGAGAGCCATTTTCGGGCGCTACCCGGTCGAACTCCGGCAGCGTATAGACCCACGGTGGTGGCCAGCTTACGGGGAGCACCCAGAGGGTCTTCATCCCCAGCGCCTGGTAATAGGGCATCAGCTCGGTCAGGCGCGGATAACGCATCCCCCGGTCGCCCTGGTGCCACATCTCCAGGCGCCCCCAGGGGTGAAATTCGTAGAGCCCTCCCTCGTGGACGCTGGCCGGAGAGTCCTCTGGAGGGCCGAGTTCGAGCGTCTCAACCAGCGCGTCAAGCCCTGCGAGGCCCGCTTGCTCCTCGCCCTCGGTCACCCGGATGACCTGGTCGCCCAGTTCCAAAGTGCGGCCTGGCTCTACCACCGTGATGGCATTGAACTGATGGGCCGGCGAGACCGAATCGTTGCCCTCGAAGACGTGTACCTGAGCTTCGTCATGGGTGAAGGCGTACCCCACCGACAGGGACAGCTTTGCCGAGGGGGAATGCACGAAGGCCAGCGCATAATCGCCGCGCGTCCAGCCCTGCTCGCGCACATCATACCCCTCGTGCAGATTATCGAACTGGCGGCGCTGGGGTGGATAATTGCCAGGAATCAGGTAGAAGTCGTCTGGCGCATCGGACAGGCGCGCGCCAGGGACGATGAAGAAGGCATTCCAGAGTTTTATGGACTTGGCGCCGGAATAAGTCAGTTTTAGATGGCGACGTAGCTGAGGCCCTTCAACACTGAAGGTCCACTCCAGCCTCCAGTCACCGGCCTGTTGGACAACATGCCACACGTTGCCCTCCTGAGAAGAATCCACCAGCTTGCGCTGCGCTACAGGGGGCAGCTCGGAACCCTCGAGGCTGAGTTCAACGTCCGACCTGATGGCCGGCAGCAGCTCCTTGCCATCCCACAGGAGGCCTGTCCAGCAGCCGGTCTGAGGGTCGAACTGGGGTTCCAGCGCGGGGCCCTGGCCAAAAGCGGCCGGCATCGCGATCACCATCCCAAAGAGCAATACGCACACTAGTCGAATCATAGGTCTCCTCACTTCAGGCGCTCTTGCGTCCACCGAAGGCCCCACCCGAGGCGACGGCGGTGACGGACCGTTCGAGCCAGAGGTTGCCTCCATCGGCCAGCGTGCCTACCTTGTCGCGGCGAGAGACAGTCACCTGGGGCGCAAGCGCGCCAGCCTGGAGTGCTTTCTCTCTTGCCCGAGCACGTGAAAGACTCACCGCGGCGTCGGTCGCGCTGGCTAGGCTCGGAGAACTCCAGTCGCTCTTCCGTGCCATATAAAACATAGTTGGAAGATTCGCCAGGCCGGATGAGTACCTCTTCTCGCACGACCACTTCGCTGCCGATGGCGCCTATCGCATTAGCGACGTCGGCGTGTTCAGGCACGATTAACTCGGCGGCGAGATGCTCCAAAACCGGCGGCATCAGGGCCCCAGCGGGCGCGCCCAGCGCGATGACAGGCCGGCGCAGCGACAGACCCACGCCCAGCCCCTGTCCCTCATCGTGGAAAGCTCTTTCCAGCAGGAAAGCCCAGTCCTCCGGCAAGTCCTGCAGAGCGCGCTGCTCGAAGGAGACCTCTCGCCGGACAAGCTCTTCAAAGAGCCGCCTGGTGATGGCCTCTCGGGCCAGCGCCAGCGTCTCCTCGGCGCTCTTGCCAAGCAGCGTCGCGAAAGCCGTGAGCATCAGACGCGCAGCCTCAGCGTCCCAGCGAGTGAATTCTCCCGTCACATGAAGCAGGTCGGTGGGGGTCAGCGCGGCCCTTTTTACGATGCCGAGTTCCTCGAGGCGCTTCAGCGGCAGCAACTGGTATGAGGCCAGCCCCAGCTCCCAGGACGCCTCAAGCGCGGGGATTGGCCCTGAATCCAGCAGCTTCAGCAGGCGCTTCTCTGTTGGGCTCGGGTCGAAGCGCGTCTTTGCGCCGGGCACCAGCACGTCCAGCACCGCGGCGCTCGAGGCCCCTGACCATCTGCGCGGATCGAAGCTCTCGTAAAACTTCCTGGCCCGCTCGCTGGTCGCCGCGAGGTAGCAGACAGGCAGGTTGCGCCTAGGCCCAACCTTCAGCCGGCGCTCTCGGTCGAAATCCAGCCTGCTGTCACCGCCGAGGCCTACGGTGCAGATCTCGACGACGTCGACGCTCATCGTATACTGGCCAACGCGGGCGCCCTCCGGCGAGACCGCCACATGCCCCTCCTGCAGTATGGCGCAATCGGTGGTCGTGCCGCCGATATCTATAACCAGCGCCTCATCGAGGCCGGTCAGCAGCTTTGCGCCGCTTACGCTGGCGGCGGGGCCGGAGAGGATTGTCTCAATAGGCCGGGCGCGCGCCACGACCTCGTCAACTGGCGTCCCGTCGCCCTTCACGACCATCAGCTTGCCAGGCACGCTGAAATCCTGCAGCGCCTGGTGGACGGACTCTATCAGATGCTGGATGACCGGCATCAGCCTCGCGTTCGCAACCGCGGTCTGAGCGCCCCGGATGGCGTTAAGCCGCCGGGACAGTTCATGCGCGCAGATAACCGGCACATCCGAGACCTCCCGGATGAGTTCTCTTACACGCGCCACCTGCACTGGATTGCGCACCGCGCCATAGGCCGCGATGACCAGCGCCGCGCAGTGGTCGTGTTCGAGCAGTGTCTGGATGGCTTTTCTGGCCGCGACCTCGTCCAGTGGTTCGTTTACCTCACCTGTGATCGTAACGTGCCCTGGCACCCACTTCACGGGCTTATGACCGATATCCTTGAGGAAGGACTCCCAGGGAGAGAGGACAATCAGCCCGACTTTGTGGCCGCGCCCCTCGACTATCGCATTGGTGGCGAGGGTCGTCGAAAGGGAAGTGACCTCGACTCGCGCGAGCAACTCGGCAGGCAACCCTTCCAGCGCGCCTCGTATCCCAATCACCAGGTCGTGATAAGTGGTCAGCGACTTGGCCTTCGCCAGCACCTGCTGCGCGCCCAGGTCGTAAAGCACCGCGTCGGTGTAGGTGCCCCCCGCGTCAATCCCGAGCCCCAGGCCCTCCGGCGCAAGCTGCTCTCCGGCTGCCTCGAACACGGTCACCTCTTCAGCCGAAAGCGCCTCGGCGAAGTCGCTCGAATCGATTGGCACAGCCTCGAGCAGGCGCTCATCTCCCGTAGACCTGGCCCGGTGATGAGGCGGCAGCACGAATATCCGCGCCTCTTGCTCCCAGTCGCCTGCAAGGAGAAGCCGCAGCAGTTCCGCATCACCTTCTAGCTGTTCATAGGTCCAGTCGAACACTTCGGCCATCTCGCGGGTGAATTCGGCCGCCTCTTCCTCGCCCTCGAAGCCCAGGTTGATGTAAGCAGCGCGGCTGTAATGCTGCCGCCACCTGTCCCAGAAAGCCAGGATATGTTCGGCGTTCTCCTCGCCGTATTTATCAGCCAGGTCGCGATACTCCGGATGCTGCCCATAGCCTACTTTGGCATAGTTGGAATATAGCTCCGTGGCTTCGCGGTTCTGCGGGTTGATCTCTTCCTTTAGCCAGCCAAGGGTATGGTAGAAGGTGCCGGGATTCTTGCGGAACTGCTTCAGGTATTTCTCACGTGACCCAAGGAAGAGCGTAATGCAGTCGTGGGCGCGAGGGATTATGACGGGTATCTCTCTTGACACCAGGCCAGCCAGCCCTCTGCCGCACAGGCCATAGAAAGTGACGACTGCATCATACCGGCCCGAACTGGAGGCCTCGTCAATCGCCTCTTGCAAAAGCAAACGCAGGTCATTGGGGCGCGAATGCAGGCCCGCATCAAGCAGTTTGAAATCCACTTCGTGAGGGCCTTGCTTTCCAAGCGCCTCCACATACGGCGAGAAGACGCCGCAACCAAGCACTTTGAGTCTCATCCTGTCCTCTTTTCTAGTTCTGTGTTGCGGTAAGGAACAACGCAGACCGCGCCAGGTTCCCTAAGGGCGGGCGGCCAGATAGCCCCAAACGTACACGTTTGGCGCCCAGCGGTCTACTACAAATTCGTTGATAATTGGATATAGGAATATATCGTAATAAGCCTCGTTTACTGGCCAGTCCCAGGCACTGGGCGTGCACTCGCGCGACAGGTACGAGCGGATAGGCCAGGTCATATCCTCGCTGTTCCACTGGACGAAGTCCACATTGCCGAAGACCGTCAAGCCGTCAGGAGCAGGCTGGCCTGTCCAGCGACTGTCGAGATGCAAAGGATGGCGCACGGGATTGGCGCCCAGACCACTTGTATAACACAGATTGCCCGGGTTGCATCCAGCGCCGAACTGGCAAGCCTTCAGGGCGCCTTCAAGATACTCTGCCTTGCCTGTCAGGTAGTGCGCGCGCACCAGCTCGATGGCGTCCGGGGCGCTGTAGAAGCTGATGAACTGCGGCTTCCACCTGTCGGGGGCAGCCAGCTCGAAGGCGTTGCCCTGCTGGTAGTCGAGATACTGCCTGGCGTGCAGCTCGAGGGCCTTGGCGGCCCTGGCTTTCAGAGCGTTGTCGCCCATGCCCTCCGGCAGCAGCGTGTAGGCGAAAGCGGCGTCCTTCTGCACCTGGTCGCCCCAGGCGTAAAGGTTGGGCTGTTCAGCCAGCAGGCAGGTTGAGGCCAGAAACACGTCGTGGAAGCGCGTCTCGCCTGTCAACTCGAAGAGGGCGATCGCTGCGAGATTCCGGTCGTCCTCGACCTCCCAGGGCAACTCGGCCAGCTTGCCCTCGCCCTCGCGACTGGCCCAGTCGGCTTCGGCCCAGTCAAAGGCCTTCACGGCGCTCTCGCGATAGGTGGCGGCAAGCTCTGGATCGGTCAACTTTAGCAACCCGCTGGCTCGCGCCGCGACCGCCGCATAGATGTAACTCGACCACAGGTCGGACGCGGCGACATAGGCCGGCATCGACTGGATCCAGCTCACCTCCGATTGCAGCGGGTCGCCAGGCGTCTCGATGCCCCAGCTCACCCCGCCATCCGGCGACTGCAGCCTGCGGAAGCACTCCAGCTCGAACACGGCTTCTTCAATCACCGCCGGGGCCTTTGTCTCCTTTGGCAGAGGCCAGTCGAGGGCGCGGAAGTAGTCCGGGAAGAGCTTCAGCAACTCGAGCTGCGCCATCGTGACGCGCAGATGAGTCACCCGGCGTGGATTCCAGTCGCCCGCGTCGTGGTAGCCACCCCAGGCCTCGGGCACGAGTTCGCCAGTGCTGGCAGGCGCCAGGTCTTTGCTGAGGTCGCCTGGATTCATCACCACGAGGGTGGTGTGGTAGATGGGCTGCGCCTCGGGATAGCCCATCCGGAAGTCCACCGGCTTCACGAAATCGGTATACGGCGGCCCCAGCGCGATACCACTGCGCTCATTCAGCAGGCCTTTCATCTGAATCAGGAAGGCTCGCTTCCACACATCGGCGCCAATCTCGAAGGGTAGCGAGCAGCCAAGCCCCTCGACCGCGACGCGATAAGTGCCAGGCTGGGCGAAGTCGCTGAAGTCCAGTTTGTAGACACTGGTCTTGTTGAAGTTGGCCTCCCGGGCCATCAACTCGGGCTTGTCGGCAGGCCAGGCGAGCGTTAGCTGGCCGGTGTAGAGGCTCTCGCCCGTCTCGGCGTCTACGAGATGGAAGGGCGTCCCCTCCTCGTAGGGCTGCGGCCCCCCAGTACCCAGCCAGAGGGAACAGAAGGCCTGCTTGGCCGGGTCATCAGGCCGATAGCCGATCTGGTTCACATGCAGGGCCTCGGTCGGCGTGGTCGCGAAATCGAAAGTAAAACGCGCGCTGCCCTCCGCCACGTTCAGGCCGCCGAAGCTGACCAGGTAGGTCTTGCCCTGCTTCAGCGGTTTGGGTAGTCTCAGATAGAGGAAGTGCCGCTTGCTGAATCCGCCACCCGGAAGTTGCCAGTCGGTCGGCTTGCTCTTGCGGAAGACAGCCGTCGGCTTCACCGGCTGGGTAAAGTCGGCATCATCGGGCGAGGTGATGAGGTAACTACTCGTCCAGTCCGCCAGGGGAGTCTGCAGCTCATCGCCCTCAAGCTCTTCACGGGCTACGAACCAGTCGCGCTGCTCGCCGATCAGCCAGCCGATCTCCTTGTTCTCCCGTACCAGGCGCACCTCGTTAAGGCGGCCCTCCTCGTTGCGGATCTCCTTGCGTTCATCGCCAGGCTGAGGCGAATATTCTGTGAGGGAAGCCGGTACCACACGTTGCGATTCGATGGTCACAGCCAGCGTGTCGGGCGCAGCCAGGCCCAGGGAGACTAGCCGCGGTGAGCCGGGCCCGCGCGCAAGGGGGACAACGTCCTCCGGTGCCACGCTCGAATCATCGAAAACGCGGATATCGTCCAGCCAGACCTGTCCTTCGCCGCGCAGGAACAACATCAGCAGCAGCGGAGAAGTCTCGGTCGGCACCACGGCCTTGCCCTCGAAGCGCGTCCAGTCGGCCGAAAAAGCCGCCTCGCGCGGGCAGACATTCTGCCAGAGGGCCAGCTTGCCCTCCGGATCCTGCCCGAAAACGACGACCTGGATATCCTCGAGGCCGGCAGCGCCGGGCTTGCTCTTTATGGCGCCCGACACCCGCAATGTCTTGCCAGCGCCGTCCGAGATGGGGGTAACCACATTGCCGCTACCTCGGCCGCCTACGCTCTCGAGCCGCAGGCTCGCGTCCCCTTCGGCAAAGGTGGTGGTATCGCGAAAAGCCTCGATCTTCCCCAGATCGAAATAGGTCTGAGTCCAGCCGGTTACCTGCTCGTCGCCGGACTCCATCGTGCCGTTGGCTACCAGCGACTGCCCCCAACAGCCAGCCGCAAGCAGCAAAGCTCCCAGCACCAAAACAAGTTTCATTGGGTTACCTCCCAGGACTGGCCCCAACCGGCTTCGACTGAGCAAATCGTCTTTCCTCACTTGATATAAAGCCTCACTAGTCCAGCCCCAGGCTCCTCGAAGGGGCCGGGAGTTGGGTTGGTCCTGCTTCTCGGCTTGCCCGCAAAGTCGGTGTCGAAGCTGTAGGGAGTGCCATCAGCTTGTTCATAGGGCAGCCCAGTGACCGCCGCCACCCCAAGGCTCTCACTCGTGATGAGCTGGGTCGGTATACCAGGCAGACCTTCAGCAAAGTCCAGTTCGAGCGCTAACCCAGTCGCATCGCTTATCAGGTTGCACCTGGCATCAATTGCTGGAAAAACGCCAGGCTCCTCATCGAAGCTGCTTGCTTCGGCCGTCGTCAGAAACACGTTCCCCCTTGCGAAGTTTGGCCGCGAGGCAGCGTTATAAAGGGCCAGCCCAGTGCCCGCCACAAACAGGTTGTTGAAGAACCGGTTGTCGCCGCCCTGGGTAGTGGCCAGGCCTGCAACTTCGGTCGAGTGCGCCAGATGATAAGGCGTCTCCCGATTTGGCTCGGGCGAACGGATGAAAGCTCCTGCGAACAGGTTATGGACGAAGGCGCCTCCCTCTGAGACATCCAGCAGCGACACCCTCGACAGGAAGAGGTTATTATCCACTACACAGGGACCGTGATTGACTTCCATAAAGAGGTCGCGCTCGGGATTGCTATAGAAAAGATTGCCTGTGACCCGCGTGCCCTGAGCCATCCAGTCGAGCCATAATCCCTGGCAGCAGTTGTAGATGCGGTTGTGGCTGATCACAGTATCAATTGCTCCGTGAAACTTGATGCCCGCCACTTCGGCGCCAGAGAATAATCTCCGCACCTGGATGTCGTGGATTTCATTTCCGGTAATAGTGCAGAAGACTGCCCCCAGGCTGCCCACGATACCCGCCTGCTCGCAATTGGAGATATGATTATTGCGCACCAGGTGATGGCCAATATTCTCTTTTGACCAGCCGCGCGTGAAGGCGCGCTTAATCGTCTCGACATAGCCCTCTGCGCTGTTCTGGGAGGTGTTGTCGAACTCGTCTCCATGCTTGCCAAGCGCGATCCCAACGCACATCGAATAGGCGATAGTGTTGTCTTCGATAATCCAGCCCTTGCTCCAGTTGGTGCCTAGCAAACCGGGCTGTTCGGCTGTGGGAGGCGCCCAGGGAGTGGCGGCACTAAGCAAGGTGAACCCGCGCACAGTCAGGTAGTTGATGCCAGTCTTCAGGGGATAGAACACGGTGCGCCGGACATTGATCTCAACATCAGTACTATTAGGATCTATTCCCTGAAACTGGGCCCAGAGGGTAGTGTGCGTGGGACCGACCTTCGCATACCAAAGACCTGCTTTCTCGAGTTCGGTCTGCGCTGCGCGAAACACCAGGTAGAGGGGCTCCTCAGAGCCAGTGCCCTCAAGTGAGATAAGGCAGGATTGCCAGGCCTGCCAGTCGCCAGTGTTTTCGACCTTGCCAGTGCCCAGCAGCTTGCCCGTGGGGCTACCGCTTCGCACCTCGACAAGTCCGCCCTGGGAGGCAGAAGCCACGCGCAGTTCGAGCTGCGTGACCGAATCATCAAGCCGGAGCCCCTGATAGGCGACCCAGTCTCCCTGGTTAATCCAGCCGATGCACTCGCCCCCTTCCGAGCAGGCCGCAGTCTGGATTCCCGATTGCTGGACATAACTGGTTGCGGCAACCTGGCTGGTTGCGCCAGTCTCGGTCAGCAGGCGAATCCAGGCCACATTGAGCAGGTAATTCCCATCATCAGGGCCATAATGCGAGGCAGTGCCAAAGGGACGCATCACATCGGCGAGGCTGGCAGCTTCTTTCAGCCAGTGGCCGTTCAAATAGACCGCGCCTGTATGGTGTTCTCTCCCGCGCGGATCGAACCAGTCGCCATGAATCAGGTCCCCATAAGGGTTGAAATCTCCAAAAAGGGTGTTAGGCACTGTAACCCGCCAGGAGTCACCTGTTGCTTTCACCCAGCCTTTGACCAGTTCGGAGCCCTTGATGACGACCTTCTCACCAGGCGCCGCCTGATAGACGATGCGCTGGGCGTCTGACTTCCCGCCGCGAGGGGGATTGATATGCTCCCGGTAGACCCCTTCATGGACGGTAATGATATCTCCAGGTTGGGCAAGCGCTGCCGCGGCCGAGATAGTTTTGAGAGGGTCGCCCGCGCTGCCTGTGGCTGTATCCTGGCCAGCCAGCGCCACGTGGTATTCGCGCGCGAAGGCCGCAGTCCCAAGCGTTAAAGCCAAGAACCAGACAAGAGCTTTCCTCATCGCCCCTCACTCCTTGCGGATGCCAATTCTGAGTTGCCACTGTAGACAAAGACTGGCGGCCTGTCAAAGCAGGTGGTGGGCCTCCTGGCAGAGGTTGCTGGCCTCAGCTTTCTAGAGGCATTAAAACCAAAGACGCGCAGGAATCTCTCTCTTGAATACGAAAGCAAAACAACCAAGACTTATTTTTTTTGATAAACCGGGTGCTGACTGCTGCAGTGCCTGGGAGGAGAACTATGTTGCGTGCGGGACGCTGGCGTCGCAACGTCATCCTCGCTTTGGCGATCACGGTCGGTGCCGTGGGCTTCGTATACCTTGGGCTGCTTGCTAACAGTCTCGTCCTCTACACGTCACCGTACGGGATCCCCTGCATACTCGGAGGCGAACTGGCGCTCAGCAAGGCTCCCTTCGACAGTCAGGTCTGGAAGGACAACTCGCCAACCGGCTACGACAGCGGGCATCCGCCATCGCTGAGGTACCAGATGGCCAAGTCACTGCTGGATAGCTACCTGCGCCCCGGGATGGCCGAAGCCCAGGTGCTGGAGCTGCTGGGCGAGCCGGAGTTCCATAGGGGTACGGACCCTCAGACCGGCACCGAGTGGTGGACGTACAAGCTGGGCTATCCCTTCAGAGAGACCTTTATGTGGCACTTCTACGTCCGCTTCGACGCCAACGGGAAGGTGATCCGCGCGGGAGTGGACAGCAGCTTTGGGATTGACTAGGGGTGGTCTGGTCCTCCCCCCCAGGCAGGAACACCTCCCTACGCAGCGAAACCAGAGAGTGCCTGGCGCAGGAGGTGAGGCGCAGGTGGTTTGGCGCTATATTGGGACTGGGTTGATGGGCCTGTTACTCGTGGGAAACGGGATTATCGGTGTCTGGTGCATCCTGGCCCTGAGGGGCGCTGCCTCGGCTCCGGGCGGGCTCGGCTCAGCCAAGCGCGGTCGGCTGCTCCTCTCTCTGCTCGCCGAACAGTCGCTTGCCGGAGTCGGCACGGCTGCCTCCTCTGCTCGCCGAACAGTCGCTTGCCGGCGTGGCGCTGCTTTACTGGGTATTCCTAACGATGGGACCGGCGTCTCCTCTCGCGCGAGGACTAGTGGTCGCTGTCATTGTCTTCGTTGGCCTTGGGGCCTTCTGGGACAGCTGGTTTGCCCTCCTGGCGCCTGCAAAGGCCTGTCGGAAGTGGGAAGCACTGGAGCCAAAAGCGAGGCGTCAGCGGTTACTCGGCTTGCAGGTGGTGGTTGGACTGGCCGTGGTTATGGATCTCGTTGTCGCGGCGCTGCTGCTGTTCGCCGTGCTTGCCGCGGTGGCACTGGCCGGCCTCTAAGGTCCCCAGCGTTGTCTCGCTTTAGTCTCAGGCAGGAACTTCCCCCTATGCAGCGAAACCTCGATCTGCCTGGCGCAAGTCTTAATCCTAACGCGCCGGGGACTGGCTGCGAGGCCAGTGGGAGGTGAGCGGACAGGTGAAGGATTTCACCAGAAAGCAGTTTCTCTCCGCGGCAGGATTGTTGCTGGCGGGCCTTGTGACAGGCGCCGGACCAGGCCTGGCCGAAGGTGAAGACGACTTCGAGGCGATGATTGAGATCCCTGGAGGCAAGTTCCGTAAAGGCACCAGCGCCATCGAGGTCAGCAGGCTGGCCAAAGCCGGTGGGTATCATCCCTCCTGGTTCGCGCACGAGGCGCCGCAGGAAGAGGTCTTCCTTCCGACCTTCTACATCGACAAATATCCCGTCACCAACAAGCAGTTTCTTCGCTTCTGCGAGGAGTCGGGCTACAAACATCGTCCTTATCACTGGCCAAACGGCCAACCACCAGCCCGGTTGCTTTACCATCCCGTCATCTTCGTCCATCGGGGGGATGCCAGGGCTTATGCAGAATGGGCTGGCAAGCGACTTCCGACCGAGGCAGAGTGGGAAAAAGCCGCCCGCGGCAGTGATGGCCGCACCTGGCCCTGGGGCGACCAGTTCGACGCCAACCGGTGCTGCTGGCACCGCAACAAGAGCGCCGGCCAGACTACGATGAGGGTGGACGCCCACAAGCAAGGCGCAAGCCCGTATGGCGTGATGGACCTGGCCGGCAATGTGCTCGAGTGGTGCGCCGACAATCCCTTGGACTCGCCGCCGACTGCCTTCTGCAAGGGCGGTTTCTGGGGTTGTTTTGACCCCGTCAACCTGCGCGTCGCGGCTCGCAACCACAGTGGATTCGACAACAACCGGATGGACTCGATTGGCTTCCGGTGCGCGCGGGGAGGGGGTAAGTGATGGCCAGGCTAGTTTTCTTTCCTAATCAGGGCCAGGGCAGCGGGTTGCTGAACAACCTCGCAGCCTTCCCAAGAGGCATCATCGGCATCGGCTTTCCGGAGTGCCTTGGCCCGGCGAAGGCGCCCTCGTGGCAGGGCAACTTCACCGCCAACTGGACTGACCTGGGCGAAGGCGTCTGGCGAGTTGAAGGCGCAACCGAAGGCCTGCTGACCTATTCCATCACAGTGAGACCTGCCGAGGAACACTGCGACTTCGAATTCAGCCTGACCAACACCTCCACCGAAGCCTGGGACCAGGGGATGGCCTTCAACTGCGTGCAGGCCGGCTCACTGGACAACGTGCGCGACAACGAATGCATCAGGCACTGGACAGGCCAACAAGGCCAGCTCGTGAAACTTCCAGCGCTGCCGCGGCAGTATTCGCCCAGGCCCACGGTGCAGCTCTACAGTGTCGAGGGGCAGCCGCCAGGCGCCGAGATCCCCTTCGTGGCCAACTTCCAGGCGACGCCAGCCGACTTGGTGGTGGAGCCCTGGCTTGCCATCGAATCGCAGGATGGCCGCTGCTCGGTCGCGACGGTCTCGAAGCCCGCGCTTTTCCTGTTCCAGAATATGGAATACTCCTGCATCCACAGCGGCTGCGGTTTTGGACCTATGGAGCCAGGCGCAACCAGCCAGGCCGTGAACCGGGTCTTCGCCGTAGCGCGGCCCGTGAAGGAGCTCTACCCGCTGATACAGGAGTTCCTCTCGGCAGGCTCAGTGCCTGGTCGCGAACCAGTCTATAACTACGCCATCGGCGAGCAGTCGCTCGCCTTCGGTGGTCAGTGTCGCACCTGCCGGCGCAAGCACCAGCACGACCGCGCGGTCAGGTCCGATACTGAACCGCGCCTGGCCACTTTGCCCCTTCGCCAGCCACTGGCCCATAGCCGCATCGTACAGGTCGCAAGAAGCCTCTCCGATGTAGAACTGGACCTCGCGCTCCTCCTCGTAGGGATTGAAGAGGAGGTAGGTCGGGTAAGCCTGCGGGTGGAAGAAGTCAGTCGCCAGACAGTCGAGGGCGAGGATGCGCTCATCGCTCGTGCGATTTATCAGGGCGGCCAGCAGGCCGACATAGCTCGAGCCGTAGAGGCCCAGGTTGGTCTTCGGACCCCAGTTCAGCACCACGGGATCGCCCATCCCAAAAGGCCGTTTGCCCTCCCACTCGTAGCGCAACCCCTCATAGGCGATACAGTGATTGGGGTCGCCCTTCCACCACCAGCAGGACTGGTGGTCAGGTGGAAGTTGGTCGGGATAGAACAACCGCGCCGAGTTGGCCAGGTTGAGCATCCACTTGCCGAGCGCCCTGGCGAAGCGCGTGTCGTATCTCGCAACCGGAGTCAGTGCCGCCGCCTGGCTGAAGGTGTTCATCGCGAAGGCGTAGCCGCCCCGGTTGTCCACGCTGGCGGCCAGTCCCGCCGCGTCGTAGTCGCCCCATCTGCCTAGCCCAATGCCCCAGCCGCCCCGGGTCGGGCTGATGCCGAAGCACCAACTCACGAACTTGGGCAGGTCATAGTCGCGCCCGAGTTCGGCGTTCATCCGCGCTGCGGCCAGCGTCCCCCACGGCAATAGCGATTCGTAATAGGGATTGACGTCTTGCTGGTCGAGCCAGGCCATACACTCATCCGCCCAGGCCAGATACTGGGGTTCCTCGAACTTCTCCCAGGCCAGGAACTCGACCCAGGCGAGTGCCGCGGAGGAATCGGGCTCCCTCCACAGGCCGTTATCACTTGGTTTCATCGTAGTGAAGTCGAAGGAGAGATGGTTGAAATCGCCGCCAAGTCGCGTCGATTGCCTGCCCCCAGCGTCCCGCAGTCGCCCTCATTATTTCGGCAAGCCGCGTGTGGTCGGGGTACTTGTCTACCAGGCCATAAAAGGTAAAATGGGGGAACAACTCGTACCAGAAACTGCCGCCGGTCGTCGTATTCACCCGGTTGAGTACCAGTTGTTGCCCGCTAGCGGTGTTGTAATAGCCCTCCGTCATCGCGACATAATCATACTCCTGCTTGCTCTTGTCGATACCGACAAGGGTCGCCCCGAGCACTGCCCCCATAGTGGTGATGGATTCGTGGTTCTGCCCGGTCGCCGCGGCATCGCCCACATAGCTGGGCAGGCCAAACATTGGCCCAGGATAGTTGACATGCGACTCGTCCAGCCAGATAAGCGGGAGGAACTCTCCCTCGGCCTTCCAGTCGAAGACCAGCGCGTCATAGTCGCGCGCCTTTTGCCTGAAGTCGATGATGTTGAAGGGCTCCGGCAGGTTGGGCATCCAGTCCACCGCATCGAGCGAAAGCTGGCCGGGTATGTCAGGTGAGAGATAGCGCTTCGGCCCAGGCAGGAAGTCCATCCCCGAGAAGGTCGCCCAACTGCCTGCAGGCCCTTCGAGCCCAAGCTGCACCATCACTGGCGGCAACCCTTCTCCGCCCAGGCCCCGAGGGTCGATGTCAATCTCGACTTGCCCGGTGCGAATCTCAGACTGGAACACCCCGATGGTGCGCAGTTGTCCGGTGCCATCGAAATCTCCGTAGAGCCGCACCAGCCACTTGCCGCCACCGCCCAGGCCCGCCACTGTCACACGCAGCCCGCCACAGTGGGCCGGGATGATTACTCCCGAGAGGCCCGCAATAGCCCATTCGCGTTCAGGTGCAACCTCTACCCTCAGCGCCCCGGCCTCGGCCAGGAGCACCGCCCCGTTCATCCGCTGGTCCCACAGTTCAGGCTGAGCCAGTAAGGCGTTGGACCATTCCCGAACGGGCGCTGCCGAAACAAGCAGAGTGGTCAGCACAAGCGTTACCATCACCCAAACCAGCACTCTCATCGCCGCCTCCTCTACTGGTTTACGAGTACCTCTATCATCGCCATTATGTTCTCGGGTTTCGCATCGCCCGGTATGGCATGGGCAGGCGCGGCGATGTAGCCGCCGTTCTCTCCGATCACATCAATCAGCTTGCGGACCTCTTCGCGCGTCTGCTCGGGCGTCCCGTAGGGCAGCGTGCGCTGCGTCGAGATACCCCCGTAGAAGGTCAGCCTGTCCCCGTAGAGGCGCTTCATCTCGAAAACGTCCATCACTTCGGGCTGGAAGGGGTTGAACACATTGAGCCCCAGTTCAATAAGCTCGGGAAAAAGCTCGTCCACCTTGCCGCAGCTATGGATAACCACATATTTGCCCGCCTTGCGTACCGCCCCGTACATCTCGGCAAGGCAAGGCTTGATGAACTCGCGCCACAGCTTTGGCCCCATTATCAGGCTGGTCTGCTGGCCCCAGTCATCGCCGAAATACATCGCATCGACTGGTTTGGTAACAGCGAGCGCTATCGCCTTGAGGTTGTATTCCAGCACGCGCTCGAACAGGCGATGCGCGAAGGCCGGATTGTCCACCATCGCCATCAGCAACTCGGGCATCCCAGTCAGCGTCCAGGCGCGCTCGAAAAGAGAGAAGCCGATATGGGCGATGCGGAAGCGGCCCCAGTCGGCATCCTCCGGGGGTATCTCGAAATCCGCCAGCGACGGGAATTCGTATTCTTCAATATTGTCCGGGGTGACCATCCGGTTGGCTACGATGCCGATATCGCGGTCCCGGCTGCGGTCCCACTCGACACCGAAAGCATCTACATAGCAAGTATCAGTCGGGCAATGGCCCATAGGCACGACGTGATAGCCGGCCAGGTGGGATTCAAACAAAGTATACGGGTTGGGATTGCCCGTATACTCGACCATTGCCTTGAAGGCTCTCTCGGTGAAGCCGATGTCATAAGGACATTTGTCCGGCTGGCGATGCTCGATGGCAGCCAGCACTCTCTCGCGCGGGGTCATTGCAAGCCCTCCTTAGTTGACTGCTGGGACGGTCTCGAAAGTATACAAGGCCAGTTTGCCTGGCGTATCGGTTGGGTCAAACCGGAAATGCCTGATAAGGCCTTTCCACTCGGGATGGCCAGCAAGCTGGATCACATAATCGTGCACCTGGCCATCGGCGATTAGGTCGAAGTGGACACTGCGCGCTTCGCAGTAGTCTCTCGCCTCATCGGTAGTCCAGAAAAGCTGCCCTTGCTTGCCCGCCTCGACGCTCAAGGAAAACTTTATTGCGCTGTAACCAGAGGCGTCAAGGTCCATAACAGGCGGTCCGAAGAGGACAGGATCACCCGAGATCGCCTCGACCCTGAGCGCCCCCTCGGTGATCCGCATATTGGTCAGACCACTGGCAGGGCGAAACCACAGCGTATCCGGATCGCTGAAGTCCACCTGCAAGCCGGCTTTTAACAACCCAAGCTTCGTGACCCAGCCTCGGAAATAGTAATCGTTGAGTTCTTCGTAAGTGATGGCGGTCTGCATCGCCTGCCAGCTTGCGCGGTCGGGCACGGGCACCTCGTACGGGCCACGGGCTTCGGTCAGCGTGTCCCGGATGGCGTCGAGATAACCAAAACCCCAGGGCTTGCCGGGCTCTGCCTCCCCGCCTTCGCCCCATTCGTTCCAGGCCTCGAACATTGCAAGTTTGGTGTCCGGCTCGACAAACTCCTTTAGCGGCGCCATCATCCCCCTGATGGCCTCGGGCGTGTTGCCGCGCGTGCGGACGGCGTTCTTGTTCGACCTTGCGATATCGTCCCAGCCGCACCAGCCGCTGGGGATATAATCCAGCCCCTGCTCGTGCGCGCGCTGCTGGGCCTGGGCAAAGGCCTCCCGATGGCGGGGCAGCAGGTCGATGTACGGCAGCGAGCGCGTCTCCTGATCCCAGGCGACATCCGCGAAGCCATACGCGTAGGCTGTCACCGCATCGAACCCGCCTTTGCCGAACTCTGTCAGCAGCGGGTTGTTCTGCACTCCCACAAAGTAGATACCCGGATGGCCTGCTTGCCGCGCCACTTCGCGCATCGCGTCCAGCGCCTTCGCGCAGCCTTCCCAGCCCCCGTGAGCTGCTGCAATAGTCCAGGCGTGATACAGCAGCACCACTGGCTTACCGTCTACCCTGCAGGTAGCTCGGACTGCTGAAGTAGTGCTCGCACCAATAACGCGTAACGTCCTCCAGCGCCTTTGTCGAGAAGTCGAGGGGCTTGTAATCGGTACACTGCCCCTCGTTGCACCAGTTGATACAGAACTCCATCTGGCCGATGAACCGGCTCTTCAGGAAGCCCTTCTCCAGTGCCTCATTGATGTAGGTCATGCCTTGATTCCAGTACCAGTCGAAAGCGAACCAGCGGATACCGTGCTCAACCGCCCACTTGATATGCCAGTCGGCGACCTCGGGCAGGGTCTCGTCGTAATAACCGAGGACCGGCTCCAGATAGTCTACGAAGCTGACCCCCCAGTCCGAGCGGCGCCAGTCGAGCATCACGGGGAAGTAATAGCAGCCAAGCTTGACCGAGCTGGGCGGTGCAACGGGAGGCGTAAGCGCGGCGGTAGCGGTCTCCACCAGCTTGCCCCTCGTAACGAAGGGCAAGGCTGCCTCCTCGAAGACAACTTCCTGCCCATCAACCTGAGCAGTGACCCGGCAGGTGAAGGGCGCCTCGCCCGAGGCCGGCTGGCCCCAGAGGGTAATCGTGCGCTTGTCGGCCTGCAGGGGAGCAAGCTCTGTCAGCGTCCAGGCCAGCGGCTGGTCGCTCCTCATCCCTGCTGGCAGCGCGAGAGTGGCCGAAAGCGCCGAAAGCGGCTGAGTGCCGCGATTTTCCAGCCTCACAGTCACATGCGATATGCCAAAAGGTACCGGTGAAGGCTGCTCGGGCAGTATATCGATAGAGAGCATCGGGGCGCTCTCCGCCTCCCCTGTGAGCGACCTCAGCGAGGGAGCGGCAATCAGGACGGTCGTACCCGCATGCGCGCCCAGGAGGAGCCGCGCATAAGCCGCCTGCGCCGGCGCGACGAGGCGCACATACTGGCGCTCCCAGCCCTTCCCCACCAATATGCCAGTCCAGGAGTTGGCATAGGCAAGGTGGCCTCGGTCGGCGTCCAGCCAGTCCACGGCCAGCTTCCAGGTGCCGGAGCCAACTTCACCGTTCACCCAGCCAGAGAGCTGATACGCGCCGCCGCCTGCCACTGGGATGAAGTCCGAGGCCATCCCAACCTCGGTGGTTGAACCGCTGGCATCGAACCGGGCCGCCTGCGCGGCAGGGCCTTCTTGCGCCTCCACAACGCTCACCCGGTCGAGGTCGGCGCCTTCCCACTGGGCCAGCCCCGCGGAGAAGTCACTGTTCGGCACAAGCTCCGGCCCGAGGTCAGCGGCCATTGCGCTTCCTCCCATAAGCAGCAGTCCAAGCCAGACTACTAGTCTCACTCGGGACCCTCCTCGGCGACCGAGACAGTCTCGAACTGATACAGCGCGAACTCTCCTGGCGCATCCATCGGGTCGAAGCGTAGCGTCTTGATGCGCCCTTCCCAAAGTGGGTTGCCTGAGAGATAGACCGTGTATTCGTGCGGCCTGCCGTCAGCGTTCAGTTCGAAGTCTACCCCTCGCTCGCCCGCCCAATCGGTGTCCTCTTCCCGTTGCCAGAAGACCTGCCCGTGCTTTCCGGCAGTTACCGAGAGGGTGAAGACCACTTTCTTGTAGCGCCTGGCCTCAAAGCCAAGGTAAGGCGGCCCGATGAGAACAGGATCGCCGCCTGATGCCCTGCCGCGCAGCGCGTCCTCCTCTATCCGGCTTTCTTCAACCTGGCCCCAGGGGCGCAGCCACAGCGAATCAGGCCTTCTGAAGTCCATCCTGAGGCCCTTTTCAGGCAGTCCAAGCTGCTCCGCATAGCGCCGCTCATATTGTTCGTTGATAGCCGCAAGGTCCAGCGTTGCCTCCAGGCGCGCTACTGAAGCCTTGTCTGGCATTGGCGGTGCCCAGGGGGCGCCGCGAGCCTCGGTGAGGACATCGCGGATCGCCTCCAGATAGCCGAATCCATACGGCAGGCCCGGCTCGACCGAGCCACCCTCGCCCCACTCATTCCAGGCCTCGAAAAGGGCGAGTTTCGTGTCCGGCTCGACAAAGTCAGGCAGTGATGAAAGCGAAGCGCGGAAGGCCGCCGGCGTGTTGCCTCGCGTGCGCCAGGCGCGTTCTCCAGCGCGGCCGATATCGTCCCAGCCAACCCAGCCGGTGGGAATATAGGCCAAATCCTGCTCATGCGCGCGCCGCTGGGCCTCGGCGAAGTTCTCTCTGTGAAGTGGCAGCAGCGCCTCAAAGGGCAGCGAGTTGCTCTCAGGGTCGGGGGAGAGACTGGCCCGGCCATAGTTGTAGCTTGTCGTCGCATCGAAACCGCCCAGACCAAGCTGGGTAAGGATGGGATGGTTCTGCACGCCGATAAAATACACGCCCGGCAAGCCATAGCCCTCGGCCAGGCGCCTCATCAGGGCCAGTCCCTCGGCACAGCCCTCCCACCCACCGCGCGCATCGGCCAGTCGCCAGGGCTGGTAGATCATCACGACAGGCTTGCCGTCTACCTTCAGGTAGTTGGACAGGCTGAAGTAGTGCTCGCACAGGTAACGGATGAAGCCTTCAAGCGAATCGTCCTTGTAGCTAATAGGCTTGAAGCCTTGACCATGCCCCTCGTTGCACCAATGGACGCACCACTCCATCTGGTCGGCGAACCGGCTCTTTAAGAAGCCCTGCTCGAGCGCATCGTTCAGGTAGGCGTAGCCCTGGTTCCAGTACCAGTCGAAAGCGAACCACTGGATACCCGCCTCGACGGCCCCTTTGATATGCCAGTCGGCGACCTGGGGCGAAGCTTCGTCATAATAACCGAGCAGGGGCTTCAGATAATCTACGTGGCGCATCCCTGAGCCACTGTGCTCCCAGTCCAGCATCACGGGGAAGTAATAGCAACCAAGCTTGACCGAGCTGGCCGGAGCTACGGGCGCAGTCAAGTCGGAGGTCGAAGTCACGACCGGCTGCGCGCGCGTGATGAAAGCCGGCTCGCGCTGCTCGAAACTGACTGGCTGGCCAGCCGCAGTTGCCTTGACGCTGAGGACGAAGTCGGAATCCGCCTGTGGCGCGCCGTAGACAGTGAAGACGCGCTCGAGGCTCTCCGCATACCTGAGCCTTGCGCAGTCGAAGGTCAGCCTCTCGTCACTAAGCACTCCAGCAGGCAGGCCAAGCTCAGCCGAAAGCCCCTCCAAGGGTGCGATACCGCGATTTTCCAATCGGACCAGTACCCGCCAGTTGCCACTTGGGACGAGGGAGGGCTGCTCCGGCATTATATCTATCGCAAGCTTTACCAGTTCCTCCGGCCTGGCGGCGGTCTGGCGCAAGGAGAGGCCCGTTATCAGGGCCTGACTTCCACCTGTTATTCCCACATTAAGCTGCGCGTAGGCGGCATCAGCGGGCGCAAGCAGTCGCACCTTATGTAGCTCCCAGCCACCTCGGACCAATAGCCCTGTCCAGCCATTGGCCCAGCCCAGATGGCGGCGCTCGCTATCCAGCCAGCCAAGAGCGATCTTGTACTGCCCCTCCCCAATCAGCGCCTTCACCTGGGCTGAAAGCTCATAAGCCTGGGCCGGCTGTATGGGAAGGGCCTCCGAGAGCACCGTCGCTTCAGACTTCGATCCCACGCCACTAAGCCAGACAGCTTGAGGGGCAGGCCCACTCTTCGACCTGCTCTACAGCAACGCGGTCGGCCGTCGTTGCAAGGCTCCAGCCCTCGAGCCCGGAAGCAAAATCGCCGTTAGGCACGAGATTAGGTCCCAGTTCCGCTTCGCTTGCGGCCATCGCGACCCCTCCGAGCACCAAAAAAATCAGGCAAAGCAGCTTCAAGTGGCTCCTCCTCAGTGGCGCGACCAGTCCAGGGTCATCTGTTCTCTTGCGCCTGGGGCCTCGATGAGGGGCCAGGAAGCCCTGAACTCGTCTTCGTACAGGCCCATCTCGTCCAGCGGCAGAGGCTTGAAACCCAGCTCGAAAGCCGGCGAGTCAGGCCTCAGCCGGTAGTCGCCGGCTGCCTGATCCACGAATAGTGGCTGCGCGATGCGCGAATGCAGATCCAGCCCCTTCGCCTGCCAGGCCTCCCACTCCGAGAAGGCCACGGCTTCTTTCAGCTCTACCTCGTCCACCCAGAGCGTCCCCTTGCCCTCTGAAACATCAATCCGGATGCACGCCGACTCCATCCCCTCGCGCCAGTCCGAATCTCCTTCAGCCGGAAAGCGGAACACGGTCTCGATGTGTTGCCACTCGGGGCCTGCCTTGCCGCCTGTGCCACGTGACCAGAAGAAGGCATCCGGCTTGTAGGCCTGCAGAATTACCGAAAAGGCCGTGTCTGGCTCCGCCGCGCGCACCCAGGCTGCCAGTTGATAATTCTGCCCTGGCTTAAGGGGCATCTCCTCGCTCACGAAGTTGATGCAAAGCGTCTGTCCACTGGAATCCTGGATGGTCCCATCGCCCACCAGACGCAGCGACTTCTCCCCTGTCTGGCGCACTGCAGAATCAACTGCCGCCTCGGATTCGTTTGGGCGCACCTGCCAGCGCCAGCGCTGGGGAAGCTCTCCCGGCTCCCCTTCCTCGAAGCCCGGATTGGGCACCAGGTTAGGCTCCAGGACTTCTTTCAGGGCGGTCACGCCTGTAAGCACCAACTGCTCGCCCGGCCAGATGAGGTTATAGTCCGACTCGGTCTTTTCGAAGGGCAAATTGTAATGCGCGTAAAGCCTTGCGCCAGGCTCGCTGTAACTCACGATGTTGCGCAGGAACTTGTTGCCGGCCATCTGCCAGGCATCCTCCAGGCTCTGGGTAAGCTCTGCGTAGCCCGGATACTTTTCATAAGCCGGCGTACCGGAGAACTTCTCCCAGGCTTCTGTCAGCATTGGTACTGGATGACCGCCCTTAACATAGCCGCTGTATTGCATCTGAGAGTCGCGCCCATCCACGAAGATATTGTTCTCGATGACGTTATCGCGCCCGCCGTGGACGTGAGCGCCTCCAAGTATCGTGCGTACCACAAGGTTGCCGTAAACCTCGGTGCCGCAAGTGCCATCATCCAGGTAGATGCCCCAATTGAAGTGCGGCGAGGCCCACTTCCCGTCCTCCCAGCCGAAACCGATTATGTCGTGTATGTAGTTGTACCGAATCTTGGAACCGCGCTTGCTCCAGTCCACCTGCCAGCAGTAGATGGCCCCGCAGTCGGCGGTCTCGAGGTTGAGATGGCGTAGCTCGTTGTATTCGAAGACATGGTCATTGCCGCCCCAGACGATACCGAACCGCGGGCAGTCGTGGATCAGGTTGTGCGAGACCCGGTTGCCTACTCCTGATACAGCCACGCCAACCCCCTGCTTGTAATAGACGCCCGTGTGGTGGATGTAGTTGTTGTCCGCATAGTGCCCGGCAGGCTCGAGGTTGTCCCGGTCACCGCCGTTCAGGCTTATCGCGTCTCTCCCCGTATCGTGCAGGTCACAGCCAACTACGCCATTGCGCTTTCCGCCGGATATGACCACCCCAGAGCCTCCAAAGCCCCCCACACTGCGGATTGTGCAGGCGGCAACCAGGCAGTCTGATGCGCCGTTCAGGACGATTGCACTGCCCTCTGAACACTCGAAGGTGAAGCCACGGAAGGTGATATTGGAGGCGCCTTCGCCCAGTTCCACAATTGTCGAGAGTATGGGGGCTGAAACCTCCATCGTGGCCGGGTCCACTTCTTCGGGCGGCCAGAAGTAGAGGGTCCAGTCCTCCCGGTCGAGATACCATTCGCCCGGTGCGTCAAGCTCTTCGAAAGCGTTCTGGACGAAATACCTGTCGCCCGGCCGGATGGGATAGGAGCAGTTGCCCGTCAGCGTGATAAGGCGCTGCTCCCGGTCAACACTGGCCACCCGCACGATATCGTTCCACCAGTTGTAACGCGGGAAGACAAAAACTTCGGCCTCTTCGGGCCTGGCCCACTGGCGGTCATCGGCAACCTTGTAGTGAAGCAGGTTCTGGACCTCGCCTGGGATGTCCGCATACATTGGCAAGGGCTCGCCATCGGCATAGGCCCAGCCTCCGGTTACCGGGTGCTCGTGGTCTTTATCAGGATAACGCGCCAAATCCATACGCTGGCCGTTGCAGAGCAGTTGGCGGAAGTAGACGCCCGCGAAGCCCTGCGCGCCGACATCGGCTTTGAGAATTGAGCCGTGATAAGGCTGCCAGTCTGTAATCGTGCGGCCCCCACTGAGGAGCGGCGTCTCTTTGCCATAAGCCCTGAAGACCACCGGCGCCTGAGAGGTTCCAGAGTCCTCGGCTTCGAGCCTTAGCGTCTCCGCCAGATCATAGCGTCCTCCGCGCACCCAGACAGTAACCGGCCCGGCCTGGCGCTCGCCAGCCGGAAGCGTCCTGACAGCGTCCCGAGCACGCGAGAGGGTCGCAAAAGGCCCGTCCGTGCCGGCCGGATTGGCCTCGGGCAGTCGGCCCGTCCAGGCGTCGCTCCCCTCAGGGGCTATATAGAAGGCCCTCTCTCCCTGGGCAAAGCCCATCGCGATCCCTCCTAGAAGCAGAAGTATGCAGAGCAGCCTCATTACCTATCAGCTCCCTCGGGCGCGGCGGGCAGGCCAAGCTCCTTGCGAAGTCTTGCCATCCCCCAGCACCACCACGAACACTGCTCACCATTACCCGAATCTTGCAGATGCCAGGTGTCATCGGGAAAGAGGTTGGCGGCCTCCATATAGAGACTGCCCTCGGGGTGGACGACAGTGAGGAAGTCCATCCACTGCCCGATACGCTCCCACTCGCCCTCGCGCAGGCACCAGTCGATCTCCCAGCCGACGCCCTTGCCGATGACCTGCGGGGCAACGGAGCCATCAGGCCACCAGTCGTCCGCCAGCCATATATGACCTTGCCAGTCGCGCAAGGCGCGCTGCCTGAGGGCGGCTACTGTATTGCGCATTACCTCAGCATCAAGCCCCTTCCACTGGGCAGCGACCGCGCCGAAGTTGAGCCAGCCAAGCCCCTCGAAGGGCACTCCAGCGCCGCTGTCGGGCAGGCGCATCTCCATATACACCTGCTTGCCGTCCACCTCGCGCATCAGATACTGGCGGATAGCCCCCTGGAGCGTGGTATAGCGATCGCGCCACTTGCGGGCTCTGGCGGTGTCTCCCCGGCGGTCAGCGATGGGGATAAGCTCCTCCAGCGCGGCGCTGACAAAACTTTGGGTGAGGATATCCCAGCAGTCCCAGTAACGCCCCTCGCGAGAATGCTCCAGCGCGAAGTTGTGCACCAGCCCAAGCCCTATCGGAGTGCCCTGATAAAGCATATACGGCGGCTCGACAGTGCGGCTCATAAGCGCGGCGACCAGGGGCCAGGTGCGGTCTTCGAAGGCAGTGGGCCCGCGCCGGTTCGCCAGGCGCCCCCAGGCCATCAGCACATGGGCCTGACCGTCTAGTCTGATCCCAGTTGGAGAGGATTGGGTAGACTTCCTTTGCCTCGCTGTGGCGCAGATTGCCAGCGTCAATAGCGAAAGCGGTAGCGTGATCCGGATGGTCGAGGAAGTCTTCTGGCCCCGCTCCCGCATCATGCGCATAGGCGCCGGCGAGAGGGTGTCGTTTTGCGTTCGGAAGGCCGAACCAGAGGGGCATCCCCTGCCCTGTAAAGCTCAGGCGAAAATCATACCGCTGCCCGCCCTCGAGCTGCAGAGCCGGTTTTACCTGGAGGCGCGACCAGCCGTTGGAAAGCTTCTGTATGTCGAAGTCTCTCGTATAAATCGGCGCTTCGGTGCGGTCATGGCGCACTGAAAGGGTCAGCGTGCCGGTGCAACCGGCGACTGCCAGATAAGCTTCAAAGGCTTTGATTGGAGCCTTCGGCGCGATAAAGTACTGGGCCCCATAATAACCTTTATCCAGGCGATAAAGCGCGATGGCGAAATCGGGCTGGGCAAGGTCGCCGCCTTCCAGGGGGGCGCGCTGGTTGGCCCGCCGGTCGAAGACATGCGGGATACGCGTCATCTCATTATCTTCGGTAGCCTGCAGCACGCAATCAATCAGCCGCTCGCAGGCGTCCAACTCGCCCGTCTCGAGGAAGAGTGAGACCAATCCGCCGACAGTCCGGGGGAACATCCCCGCATAGGCGCCGGTAAGCGATTCCTGGAAGAACCCATCGGCCTCGACGCGCTCGAGTAGACTGGTATAAGTACGCTCGTAGATGCCAGCAATCGGCTCGGAAGTCACTTGTTCAAGCACGATGGCGCGCGCCTCCTTCTCAGTGTCACACCAGACTTGCCCTGTCCCGAAGAGCAAGCTCAGTGCGAAAACAGCCAGTAGCCTCAGTTTCAAAGCGTTACTCCTTGTTTATTCATGTGAAGGTCAGATTTCGCCAGTAAACGTGCCATACCTGCGCCAGAGGGAAGTTGGCCGCTGGTGGAGAAGCAGACGGCCAGAAGAAGGTGAGTATTTTGAGCAAGACACTCTGGCTTTTCATACTGCTGGTTATCTCGTCCTTTGCTCAGGCGGCTTTTGAGACGCGTCAGACCCTCCTGGTGAGCCAGGTGCCCGTTGTCAGCGTGAGCGAAGCGCCCGAGGGCGTCTCCGACCATAACTGGGTCGTCGGCAACGTCGCCAACGGCGTCTGGGGCTCAGGGGCTGGTTACCCCGACCAGCAGTGGATGGCCAGGCATATCTCGGAGACCGGCTGATGACATCTGGTGCAGGCTGGACTTCGGCAAAGCCTATACGCTGGAACAGATACGCCTGGGCAATAGCTGGCTTGGCTCTTTCGTCCACCTCAAGGACGTCGTGCTGGAGTTCGAAGACGGCACGCGCATCCCGCTGACGCTGGCCCAGCACCGGGATCCTCAGACCTTCAGCTTCCCCCGGGTGACCAGCTCGTGGGTGAAGGTGCATCTCGTCTCTCACTACGGTGATGGGCTGGGGATAGATGTGAACAGCGGAGGCCTGGCCGAGGTCGAGTGCTACGGCCTCGTGCCCGGGAGGGCGGAACGCGGCACAGCGGCGCAATTTTACCCCGCAAAAATTGGCAACTTGACCACCTGGCTGGTCGCACCTGGCCTCTCCGAGGCGGACAAGCCGCAATTTTACCCCGTAGAAAACGAAGTCGCGCCCCAGCCTGCAGGTCACTGGAGCCTGCTGGTCAGCGCGAGCCCTGACGTCCATCTCGAGGGCGGCCAGGGGGGCCTTGCCTTCTGCAGCCTGCGCGCCAAGGCGCCGGTACGCTGCAAGCTGGCGCTCGAAGGCGCGCGACTCGTTTCGGTAAACGGCCGGGCGCCGGGCGAGAGCTTCCTGGTGGGGCCTCGCCACTGGACTGAACTGCTGGTCGAGGTTGGAAGCCCCTCCTTCACCGCGAAATTGCTGGATGAGGCAGGCAATCCCGCCACCGGCGTGGGCGTGGGCCTCGGTGAATACAGCAATCCCGAGTCTCGTCAGAAGGCCTGGCTGGAGCAACTGGTGCGGCTGCGGCCCGCCAAGCCCTTCATCAAGCCGGGAGGGTCAGTTGCGCTGGTTGGGATACCTGACAACCTCGGCTATCCGGTCTTTCCCGTGAACCAGTTCGAGACCCTCTGCGAGGTCGGCCCGGTTACGGAAGGCCCAACCGGCGCGGCCTTCAAGGACTTGTCCCAGCCCGGTCAATATCGTGTGACAGGCAAGCTGCTGCCTCTTGGAATCACGCGGGAGTCAGTGCTGACGGTCTCGCCGTGGGCAGCCGATGGGGGCGGGCCGGTGCCGAAGGGCTTCACCGATTTCGATGGAGATGGCGATCCCGACGCGCTGCGGACCACCATCCGGGGCTACGAGGTAATCCTCGTTGACGATGACGACGATATGACCTGGCAGACCACTGATCGTGACCTGGACAGCGATATGATTATCGTGGACAAAGACCGCGACCTGGTTTTCGATGGGCCGGATGATTTCTACTACGATGCGGCCGATCTGGATGGCGATGGCGACTGCGACATCGAATACTACAACGCCAATCAGGTGCTGAAGACCTTCCTCGACCTCGATGACGACAATATTTTGACCGCCAGTCTCGACTGGACTGGTTTCAACTACGGCAACGAGATGAGCCATACCGGCATCACCAACTATGTGCAGGACTTCCACGGTAACGGCTATTTCCACAATGGGCGCATCACCTATCCCGACCTGCGCTACGCCTGGGAGACGCCCATCGGCTGGTACGACTTCAGCGGCAACGGCTACACTGACCTCGTGCAGCGGGTGACCGAACTGGGAGAGTGGGACAGCCGCGCCGAGGAGTTTGAATTGGCCTTCAATATCGACGCCGACAGCGCCCCAGGCAACGAGTGCGACCTCGATTTTATGCTGACCTACCTGTCCTACAACCGGCACACGGGGCCCGAGTTCGACCTGGAGGAGGACTTTACAGCGCTGCGCGGGCTGCCAGAGGCCGACCTGCTGTTCACCGGCAACTTGCGCCTGAGGACGAATACAAAGCGCATCGTCTTCCCGTGGGCCTGGGGGTACGAGCTGGGCACTGGATGGCCCAACTGGGAGAACTGCTTCCTCATCTGGGATGAAGACGACGAGGACCCGCGCTGGGAGGAGATGTTCGGCCTGAACGAGAGCTGGTCAGGCTATGCTGACCATGTGGGCGACCGGATCGAAGAGGATTTCGACTTCTCGGGCAAGGGGCAGCTTTATCGCGGCGCCTTCGATGGGCGCTGGCATCTCTTCGGGGCCGACAAAGCCGAATGGCTGGTGGACTACTGGGGCCTTTACCACGGCTGCATAGACCGCCAGGCGCCCGAAGACCTGCCCCTGCCGCCGGCCGGGCTTAATTTTCCCTGGGTAAAATACGAAGATATAAATAATAATGGGTATATTGACCGCCTAAGCTACGATGACGACGGCGATCCTGCCACCTGGGAACGCGTTGTGGACCTGCTTCAGTATCGGCACTGACGTACAGCCTCTCTTCAGCCTGGCCCCCGAGGAGCCACTGCCCCGCGCGCGCACTGACAAGTGGCAAGGGCGGCAAACTCGAGATAACGAATAACGCCTGGAGCCGGCTGCATAAGCGTTATCTGGCGATGAGAGCGAAGCCGACTGGCAAGCGGCGCTGGCGCTGTACCAGGCCGCGAAAGAACGCGGTTGGACGACTTCAGAAGCTCTGCCTGAGTGCACTCTCCCCGCCGACCTGCCACTGGCAGACCGAGGCAAACAGACCACTTATCTGCTCGGGCCAGGCTATGCGGGGTTGCTGGCTCCCTCAACGCCAGCCCAAAAGGCCCGGAGCGCGTATTTCCTGAGGGAGAAAGTCTTTGCGGACGTGGTGCTTCACTTGCCGGAGGCCTCGCGAGCTGAAGCAGAACGACTCTTCTACACAGGGCAGTTGCAGGCTCTGGCAGCACTGATCGCACCAAAATAAAAAAAAGGGGAGCGTCCTTCCGGGCGCTCCCCCTGCAGCTAACTGCTCCAGCTTCTCAGTCCAGCTTCTTGTAGATGAGCAGGCTCATCGTCTCGGCTTCGGGCAGGCTGACGGTCAAGCGAGCCAGGCGCTGGCCAGAGACGCGCTCTTTCTCGCCGAGCAGTGGCCATTCCAGCTCGTAGGTGCTGTCAGGATCGATCGCCTGCAAGCCAGCCTCGACAGCGGAATACGGACTGTCCGGCCTGCGGAACCACATCGCGAACCCCTCGCCCAGATCGGCCCTGTCGAGTTGCCAGGCCGCCCAGTCGCTCTTCATACTCGTAATCGGCGCCAGTGGATAATAGTCTCCAAGCCACAGGGGCCGCAGTCGCTTGGTCTCCCTGATACGCTCCTGGATGGCAGGAAGCTCGTTGGCCATCGGGATGGTATCCGGACAGATGCTTGTGCCGGTTGTGGCAACGCTCCACCAGGTATAAGGATCGAATCTCCAGACCCCCGCCGCGTGCAAGGGCACGTAGAGCGACAGGCCAGCGGTTTGAGTCTGGTCCTGGATGGGCACCGCCTGGCCGCAGCATTGGGTATCACTGCGCCAGAGGGGTACGCTGCGAGTGAGCAGCTCAAGCTCGATGCGACGCCCTCCGCTGCTGCAGTTGTCTATAGAGACACCGGGCCTCGCGTTCAGGATAGCATCCCACAGCCTGTAGAGCGCCTCGACATAACGTATCTCGGTGATGCCCTCGCGCTCGGGCTTGTCGGCGCCACGCCAGAAGCGAAGCGGATCTATGTTGAAGTCGTTGCGGTAGACGTCAATCTCCCAGTCGCGCACGCAGGAGACCAGGTAATCGGTCAGCCAGCGTTCTGCCTCGGGATTGGACAAGTCGAAAAGGCCATCGCCAGGCCCGACCTCGACAAACTGCGCATCGTCCCGGTTGGCGCGCAGCACCCATTCGGGATGTTCGTTAGAGATGTGGGTGCCTGCTGAAACTCGCTCAGGCTCGAACCAGAGGACGACCTTCATATCTCGCTCGTGGGCAGCGCCGAAAACTGGCCCCAGTCCGTTCGGGAAGGCATCTTTGCGCGGGAACCAACTGCCCGCCCCGCTGGGCCAGCCTCCCTCGAACCAGCCCGCGTCCAGCCAGTAACCTTCGTTGCCCTGGCTTTCCATCTGAACGATGGAAGCGATCTGGTTGGCTTCGGTTACATCGTTGCCTGTGTTGCACGCGAACCAGGTGTTCTGATAAACAAGCGGCGTGACAGGGGCGCCTTCGACGCGCGGCACATAATGGTCCACCAGCAGCCTGCGCATCAGGTTGTTGCCGTGCAAGGGTTCGGATCCAGCCCAGTTTACGACCAGCAGCCTGGGCGTCCTGACGGTCTCGCCAGGCTGAAGCCTGAAGCGCGCATATTGCTGACCTGCGGTAAGATTGAGCCCGGCATCGTCGCGCGCGACATCAAGTTGCCATTGCCCCGCCCAGCCAATCGCAACCGTCAGGCCTCCCTGCACGGTCGCCAGATTGAAGAAAGGCAGCACGCCATCGCTTGGGCGGCCCCCATTGGGCTTCAGGCTCAGCGTTTTACCGCGCTCGAGTTTGGTCTCCATCGGGATGAAGTCGGTCTCGGTGCAGGTACTTCCATAGGAATGGTGCAACACCGCCTCGTTGAGCGCATTAGTCTGGAGGCGCACATCGAGGGGCCGGATGGTCTCGAGCAAGGCACTGGGGCTCTGGCCCAGGTTGGAGAACTCCAGCACCCAGTCCACAGCGGGATAGTCGTGATAGAGCTTGCCCAGATAGCGCACCTGAAGGTTGCCATCAGGCGAAGTGAAAGCTACATCGATATACTCGATTTCGCCGATCTGCTGCTGGCGAGTGACTTCTTTTTTCCAGCCTGAGAGAAATTCGCTCGAACTGACCCCATCAGCGAGGAAGGAGAAGGGCAATCCGGCGCTTAGACTGGCAGGAGGACGGGTGATTGGCAAATCGTCCAGCCACAGTGTATCGCCTTTGGTTAGCTCGACTTGAGCATCACACCAGTCGGCCTGATCCCAGCCTGGGCCATCGCCCCCATCGCTTACGCGCAGCACCAGAGTGGAGGCGTTATCCAACTCGACATCCACAGCCAGCGCGTCTTCGGGGCAGGTCCGGAGGCCAGAGCGCCAGACCTCCACGCCGTCGGCCTCGAGGCTGAACTCGACGCTGCCTCGCACGCCTCCCGTGTTGTTGTTGTTGTCCACGCCCACCTCGGCAAGAAAGCGCCTGGCAGGGCTGGGCAGGCTGACCCGGATGACACTGACCGCGTGGGTACCGAAGCCGCGCTCGTATTTGCGCGAGCCCAGCGTGAGCGGCGTGCCCCAGACCGAAGCGCCCAGGTTGAACTCGCCGTAGTCTTGCTGGATCAGTTCCACCCCAGGGAGCACTGGCAGTGGCTCGGAGGGCTCTCCAAGCAGCGTCTGACGCACCCAGCCAGCATTTTGATCGATCTCATGGCCTTCGGGACTGCCCCCTGAAGAGGCCAGGGCAAAGCAGGCCAGTCCTGTCAGGAGCGCAAAGGCTGCAAGTATCATCTCGGTGTTCCTCCTCATATGACGCCACTCCTTTTCCAACTGGCGCGATGTTCGCCAAAATAGAATCTCCCCCTGCAGGAAGAGCGCGCCTGGCCGAGTCGAATATTCAGCAGGTGATAAAAATGGAAGTTTCCGTCCTGATTGTAATAGGGCTCTGCCTGCTAGCCGCGCTTAATGGCTTGGCCCAGCCCTTGTCCGAACTACCTGCCGGCTATCAGTTGCAGGTCTTCGAGGATTGCGGCCTGCCGACGCGCCAACCGCATGTGACCCAGAGCTATGGTATGCACACTTTTTCCGAGGCTAGCGTGGCCGGCACTCTGACCGAGCGCAGCATCGCCTTCGACTTCAAGAGGCTGGAACTGACTTTTGAGGGGCTGCATCCAGTCCTGCCTTATGTGCTGGCAATCACCTGGACGACTGAGCGCGGCAATCCACGCATGCAGAGCCTCTTCGTGGACGACATCCCTCTTCTGGAAAGCTATTCCGTACCCGATGGGCAGGCCGAGCGCCTGCTCTTCAACGTGCCAGAGCAGGCTTTGGCCGACGGCAAACTGGTAATCGCGACCACGCTGGTCTCGGGCCACAACGCGGTGATGTCGGCTGTCGAGCTTTGGGCGCCGACTGAATCGCCTCCGGCCTTGTATCTGGAAGCCGCGGGCAGCGCGGTCGGGCGGCTGTCGGGGCAGGTCTCGGGCCTCGATTGGCAAGGCCTGGCTGGGGCGGAAGTGACCGTCACCTCGGGCGGTAAAGAGCTCGCAAACGCCACGACCGGCCCGGAGGGGTTGTTCAGCTTCGGCACCAACCAGTGGGCAATTGAAATAGAGGCGATGTTGACTGTGACCGCGCGCAAAGAGGGACTTGAAGAATCAGTTGAAATTGAGGCTTCATCGCTCGTGATGCCGGAGCCAGTTTTCCGCCCGATGGCAGAGGAGCGGCTTTCTCTTGAGGGCGAGTGGCTTGCCCAGCCTGAGCCACAGGGCGACTGGCAGCACGGCGCAACCGAGGGCTGGAAGGCGTACCAGGTGCCTGGGCAGCTCTTGCAGCAGGGATTCGAGTTTGACCCGAAGCTGCCGGTCGGGCTGGTGAAGTGGTTCGAAGCACCGGCTGACTGGCAGGGCAAGCGAGTGTTCGTGCGGTTCGAGGCGGTGCACGGCGGGGCGGAATATTGGCTAAATGGCGTGAAGCTGGGCGAATCGAGCCGGATAGCGACGCCCGTTGATTTCGAGCTGACCGAGGCCCTGCGCTTCGATGCGCCAAATGGGCTGGCTGTCTCCCTGGTGATGGACACGATATCCGAGCAGCTCTCCTTTATGTCGGGCTATGCCTTCCACCCGCTGGCTGGGCTGCCGCGCGCGGTGACCCTCTTCGCGCTGCCCGAGGCGCATATCGAGCGCTTGCACCACACGACCCTGCTTGATGGAGAGTACCGGGATGCGGTGTTGCAGGTCGTGTGCGAGCTGGACGAGGGAAAGCAGGCCGGGCAAGATTTTTCGCTCGAGGTAGAGCTGCAAGCGCCTGACGGCTCTCTGGTTCCACTACCGACCAAGGCCTTCCCAATCGAGTGGGGCCGGATTAAGCTTAACCTGCTGGTCGAGGATCCCTTGAAATGGAGCGCCGAGAAACCCTGGCTGTATACGCTCAAAGTAAAACTGCTGCGCGGAGACAAAAAAATTGAGACTCAGACCCAGCGTGTGGGCTTCCGCAGCGTTGAGGTAAAAGGCGAACGATTGCTCGTGAACGGCGCGCCGGTGAAGCTGGCAGGCGTGAACCGCCATGAGATTGACCCGCTGACCGGACGGGCGGCGACGGCGAAGTGGGCCGAACTGGATGCGCGCTTGTTCAAAGCGGCCGCGGTTAACTACGTGCGCACCTCGCATTATCCGCCGACCAAGGAGTGGCTGGAGGCCTGCGATGAGCTGGGCCTTTATGTCGAGGTGGAAGCGCCCTTCTGCTGGACGCGCAGGTCGGAGCAGGATGATCCGGCTGCCGAGGCGCTTTTCCTCGACCCAACCTCGGCGATGGTGGAGTTCTACCGCGACCACCCGAGTTGCATCCTCTGGTCCTTGGGCAATGAGTCAGGCTATACCTCCGATGGACCTAACGAACTGCCGCCCAATTACCGGACCAGCCTGCGTCTTGTGCGCAGGGCCGACACTAGCCGGCCGGTCGTCTTCAACAACGAGTGGGGCTATGATGGCGGACGCTCAGACCTGCTGGACCTGCACTATCCCCTGATCCCATATATGGAATACAAGCCGGTCGTCGAGGATGGCAAGCGGCCTGTGCTGATGGGCGAGTTCTTCCCCATTATGAGTTGCCACTACAAGACGCAGCTTGCGGTGGACCCAGGCGTACGCGCCGACCTCACCGTCGGGATGAACAATCCAGATAATCACTGGTGCGAGGTCATCCGGGAGCCGCGGCTGGCAGGCGGAGCTATCTGGGCTGCTATTGATGATGATTTCTTCCTGCCTGATGGACGCCGGGTGGGGTATGGAGAATGGGGCATCCAGGATGTGTGGCGGCGCGTGATGCCTGACGCCTGGCTGGTGAAGTCGGTCTACACACCCGTCTGGATTGCTCCCAGGCAGGTAGACTTCGAGCCAGGGCAGCAAGAGGTCATCTTGCCGATTGAGAACCGCTACTCCTTCACCGACCTGTCCGAGCTGGCCTGCAAGTGGGAAGTGGCGGGCAAGAGCGGCACTCTGAAGCTCTCGCTGCCACCGCTCTCCCAAGGCGAGCTGACCGTGCCACTGCCAGAGGGCGTAGAGCCAGGCGCGCTGCTGGTGCTGAGCTTCACCGACCAGGAAGGGCGACCTCGTTATCGCGCGCGGAGTGAGACTTGGGGGCGAGCCCCCTGCCCAGCCCAGCGGGGCCAATGCCAGGCGCGCCGGAACTTACCGAGACGACGGACGACCTACACGGTCACTGGCGCAGGGTTCAGCTTTAGCCTGGACAAGCTACCGGAACGCTTACAGCGGGGTCAGGTTGCGCGCTTGAGGACTTTCCCTGCGCTTCATCTTTCGAGGCGCGAGGACAGGGGCATCTTCTGGCCGACAGCGCTTGAGTACAAGGAGCTGCCGGACCGCGCGAGCCGGGTTGTGGAGGGCATCGAGGCAAAGCAGACACCAGAGGGATTGCTGCTGACGGTGCGCGACCGGTATGAAGACTTCGCAGGTCAGGTGGACTGGCTGCTGGACAAGTCCGGCAGGTGCAAAGTGAGTTTCGATTATGAATACATGGGAGAACCGCTCAATACGCGTGAAGTGGGCATCCGGCTGGTGCTGAAGCCAGACTGCCAGAGGCTCTCGTGGCAGCGTCAGAGCGAGTGGGACGTCTATCCGGAAGGCGATCTCTTCCGCGCCGAAGGGCAGGCTAGCGCCCACCGCCGGGGAACATGAAGCCCGACGACCCGAGTGTGCCACCGAGTTGGCCCTGGGTGCTGGATGAGAGTGAACGGGGGACGAAAGACTTCCGCGCGAGCAGGCTGGGTATGGTAGAAGCGAGGCTGGAGAACGCCGCCGGGCAGGGCCTGGAGCTGCTCGCAGCCGGAGACAGGGGCGCGCGGGCCTGCCTTGCGCCCGAAGGTGTCTGGTGGCAACTGCTGATGCCGACCTCGCCTTATCTCGCGCCAGGCCAGCGTATAAAGGGTGAGTTCGTTATCCAGCTTCAGGGGGAGGCAATATGCGCTGGCTGACACTAGGACTAATACTTGCGACCAGGGCCCTTGTTTGGGCGGCGTCAGCCCCCCATTGGGAGCCGCTAGGCGAGCCTGGCTGCGGCGGATGGCTGACGGCAATAAGTGTCAGTCCCCACGATGCAAAACGGGTACTACTCGGTGGGGATCTGCTGGGACTCGGCCTTTCGCTTGACGGGGGCGACCACTGGCTGCCAACCTTCGGGCTGAAGAGCTGGGAGATCGGCGACTTCAACTGGTTAAGGACCGAGCCGCTTACTGTCTGGGCGGGCACCGTGAGTGGGCCATACGTCAGTCTGGACGGTGGTCTCAACTGGCAAGAACGCCGCCAGGGCTTCCCCCCGATCGAAGAGTGGAGCTACAGTGCGCCCATCGAAGACGTGCTTTTCGACCCAACCAATATGGAGCGGCTACTTGCTTTCGGAGGGTCGAGTCGCAACTGGGAGACGCCGACCGGCTCACCACGCTGGGGTGCTGTATGGGAATCACTGGACGCGGGCGAGTCGTGGCAGTTGCTGACCACCCTGACACCCGAAGGCGCGACCACTGATCCCGAGGCGCGCGGGGTGAACCTGCCGGATGCAACCTTTGGCGCCGGGCCGACTTTCCGACTATATGTCGTGATGCGGGGCGTCGGCCTGTGGTCAAGTGAGGATGGTGGCCAGACCTGGCAGCGCCGAGACGAAGGCCTGCCGGCAGGGAGCCTTGAGCGCGTTATTGCCGACCCAAGCGATCCTGACAAACTCTGGGTCGCAGCCAACCGTTTCAAGCTAGAGGGAGAGGCCAACTGGAGGCCAGGGGGCATCTATAAAAGTACCGACAGTGGTCAGACGTGGGCGGAAGCCAGCGAGGGGCTCTCCCAGCGCAGTTGCCCCGAGGAGGTGCTAGCCAGTGGCTTCAAAGCGCTTTCCGCCTGTGCCTCGATCCCTGAGGTAATGGTCACAGGCGATCTCAGCTACTGGACCAATGGCGTCTTTGTCAGCCGCGATGGCGGGGCAAGTTGGCGCGGCGTGGCAAGCAAGGCGCGCTTCTCTCCCGATGACGTAGATCGCGAATCTCGCAAGCTGGCAGGCGCCTTCGTGCCCGAGACGGCCTACTTCGCAGGGCTGAACGCGACCTGTTCGTGCATCGCGCCAAACGATGCCAACACTCTCTATGTCGCTGGCAGCGAGTATGTGCTGCGCAGCCGAGATGGAGGGACAACCTGGGAAGATGTGACTTCTGAGCGCATCAAGCAAAGCTGGCGAGGCAGAGGTTACAGCGGGCTGTGCGCAACGAATTTCCATTTTGACCCACGCAAGCGGGGGCGCAGCTTCCTGCAAGCGATGGACGTGGGCCGCGCATGGATCAGCGAGGACGGATTACACAGTTGGCGCTATTGCTCGACTGATCCCTCCCCCTGGAACGCCGGCAACGACGTAGCTTTTGCTGGAACTGACGGCGTCTACCTAAGCACCGGGCAGTTCGGCAGCGGCGGAGCGGTGCTGAGAAGCAAAGACCTGGTCCAATTCGAGTATCTTGCCGGGCCAGAAAACGGCCTTCCCTCGCCCAGTGGGCAAGGGGAGGCGCAAGGCATCTACTGCCTGCCCGACCGGCCCGAGTATGTATGGGTAATCTTCGGGGGGGAGTTGTATGCCTCTGATGACTCGGGCGACCACTGGCGACCTGTAGAAGGCCTCTCTGGCAAGTTAGGCTGGATAGTGGCCGACCCGAAGAAGCCGGAGCGGTTCTTTATCTCGGGCGACCTGACCTGCTGGCTGACTGAGGACGGTGGAGTCACTTTCACCCCAATTGGCGGGCCGCAAGTGGCCGGAAGGGTAACCTGCGATTCACTCGGGCGCTTTTACGTAGCGGCCTGGCGAGGCAAGCGGGCAGGGCTGTGGCGCTGGGAGGAGGCCTCTGGCTGGCGCAGGCTGTGGGACGAATACTACCTTGCCGGTGTTGCTGTAGATCCGAAAGATCCTGACCGCATTGCGGTCATCGACGACGACAACCCCTTCCACGACATCTGCTACGCTCGAGGCGTGTGGCTTTCGGCCGATGGTGGAGCAACGTGGGGTCCGGCGAACGAGGGCCTCTCGGTCACACGCGGGCCAGCACTCGCTTACGATCCCTTCGACCCGGAGCAACTGGTGGTGGGCACTGAGGGACGCGGCTACTGGAAGGCACGGTGGGCGAAGGACTGGCAGCCAGAAGGCATCGAGAGCTACAATTCCACCCCGGAGGACGCCGTCTTCGCGGCCTGGAAGCCCGCAGGGGGCTAGTTGGCCGTTAGCGCCAGTTCATCGAAGACTACATAATCGTTATCGCCCACTGGCTGATCGGGCGAGAGCAGTCGCACGATGAGCTCGCCGTTCTCATCCGCGCGACCGGTTACGACTATCCGGTTCCAGTCGCCTGAACGATCGCCCCAACCGGTGATATGCTGCCTGGTTGCCGGTTGTTCGAGTTCGAGGGCGTAATCCATCACCCGCCCGGAGGCCTTGGCCCAGCCCGAGAAGGTATAACTGCCCCCTGGCACGAGATTTGTAATCTCCTTCCACAGGGTGCAACCACAGCCGCAAGGCAGCAGGCCGGGCACGGCCAGAGAACTGCGTCCGGCCTCTTGCATCAGGGTGACAAGGCCGCTGCGTTGCCAGCCCGCGAGGCGTCCGCCCTCGAAGGAGAGCGCCCGCTGCTCTACAAGGCGACTGCCAGGCCATCCAAATTCCACATAAAGCAGACTGTGACCTGGCAGGGAGAACCTCAGCGTGGCGATACCTGCTGCCGAATCCACCTCATACGAGCCGGAAGTGACCATCAACTCGGCCGCGTCCTGGTATTCAGCGCGCTTCTCGGCCCATTTGCCGTATTCCTCGGGGGCAAGAGTCGCAGTGATGGTATTCATCCAGGGCGCCCAGTCAGGCTTGTAGACCTGGTTGGTGCCGTAGATGAGGCGCTCTGGATAACCCAAGCCGGTTTCCTCGCGACAGGCCACCCAGTCAGCCCACCAGTTGTTGTGGTCGGCGTCTGTGAGGTATTCTGTGACACTCAGCCTGGCGCCTTCCGGCAGGCCGTGAAGGGTAACTTCAACCTCTTCAGGAACACTCTCGTCCAGCTTCTCGCTGAAGTTTACCAGCACCAGCCTGTGGGTGTTGAGAGGGTCATCGGCGCTCGCGGCGACCAGGCGTACCTCGTTATCAGGATCTACTTCTTCGCCGGACTTCAACACTGGCAGTTGGCGTTCGCCGGCGAGCTTCTGCTGGACACGGATCGCGTTGAAGAGAGGCGGTTTGATGGAGTCATCCCAGCTATATTCCATATCGCCAACCGACAGGGCGTACCGGTTGAAGGCCCAGGTAAGGCGCGGACAGGTGGCATAAGCCATCAAACGCAAGCCGTAGAGAGCTGCGCCGCGACTATCGGCGTAACTGACTGGCGCCGGGAAGGCCCCTCCCTGGGGATCGATGTAGCCGGCCTCGGGCAGGGCGACTTCCAGCCTGCGCAGCTCGGGATACTGGGCCAGGAGATTCTCGAGGTAGTTGTACCGGTAAGGCAGTCCTGCGATATAGCCCCACTCATCGCGCTTGTTGCGCCCCTCTGGGTCGAAGGGATTCCAGGCGAATTTGCCAACATGAGTCCAGTCGGACAGGCCGCAAAAGCCGATGCGTGTGCCCCGCAGGCCGGTGGCGTAGTTGGTTCCACGCGCCCAATGCTCGAAATACATCGCAGCCTGGGTCTCCATCGCAAAGTAGCAGCCCACATAGACTGTCGGCCCGAGTTTGGCCTCGCAGGCAGCGTGGAAGTAATCGAGCTGCCTGATAAACTCGCGCCGGTTGTCCTCCCAGTTCATCTCGGTGTCGGTGCCGGGGTAGACGGCCTTCGCCTGCCAGTCAGCCTCGATGCCATACATAAAGCCCCAGTGCTTTACTTCCTCGCGGCCATACTGGTCTATCAGCCACTGGAGCATTGATTCGAGGTAGAAGCGCCAGGCCTCATAGTCTTTCGGCTGGCGGATGTTGTAACCGTAAGTGCCAAGCGTCTGACCGCCCTCGATGAGCGGAGCGGGCATCGTGTTGGGACCGCAGACGACTAGAGGGCGCGCCCCTCCCCGCAGAGGCCCAGTTTTCGATGGCGGTAAGGGTGCCAGGATCGGGCTTGAAGACATACCGGCCCTCGGAATCCACCCGGTAGCGATTCTCCGGACTGGAAAGGCCATACCAGTCGGCCATACGCCGTGATGACGCCCTCTTCGCGCTCGATGACCCAGTTATCAGGAGGGGGGCCGCCTCATCGAACCGAAAAGCTCCAACCGCCCAGGTGTTGTCCACGAGGCGGAAGATACGATTGCCGTCGACCTGGCCGGTCAGGTCCACCTCGAAGCGCAAGGGCCCTTCCTGCTGCGCCCAACCGCGGGCGAGCAGAAAGCCAAGCAAGAGGGCAAGCAAGGCAACTCTCATAACCAAGATGATAGCAGGAAAAGGGGCAAGGAGGTTCGTGCAGCCGCAGGAAGCTTCGCTGGGGTGCAGAAGTCGGGCGCAACCGGAGGCAGCGCCTCCGAGGAGGCGAGGAGCAGATGGCGAAGGCGGTCTTGTTCGATGGTGCGGCGGTCGAGGCGTTGAGGCAGCGGGCTGAGCGGTTTCCAGAGGTCAGAGAGGGCGCGCGGGCGCTGGTTGACCAGGCAGAACGCTTGCTGGATGAGGCTTGCTACTCCGAGCAAGAGGCGCGGGGCGGCATCACTCAGCATGGCGCCTATCTGACTCAGAGCCATAGCTTCGCGCGCAGCGTCTGCGCGTTGAGTCTGGCCTACGCTCTCACAGGGCGCGAAGAGTTTGCCGCCAAGGCAATCGAAGCGATGGAGCACTACTACCAGCTTCGAGGTGTGGTGCGGGCCGGCCTTCCTCACCTGGAGCCCTCCCTGGCACTCGGAACTGGCCACCGCGGCCTTCCTCGAAGGATACGCTTTCGCCTTGCCGGTGCTAGGGAAAGGCTTACGCCAGAGCAGCAGCACAGCCTTGCCGAAGCCATCTGGCGACTGGGCATCGAACCGATCTGGCGAGATTGGCTGGAGCCTGGCCGGCGTATCCACGCTCTCGACTCGATGGGCCACAACTGGTGGGCGGTCTGCGTGGGCGCAGCGGGAGTGGCAGCTCTCGCGCTTGAAGACACGCTACCAGAAGCCCATCAGGTGGCAGAAGCCGCGGCAAAAGGCCTGCGTCAGTGGGAGGCCTTCCCCGGCTCCGATACCCAGAACAAGCCGCCCAACTACGATGAACACGGCGGTTTCTGGGAAGGCGTCGGCTATTCGAATTATTCGCTGTTGCACTGTTTCCTCTTCGCCGAGGCCTGGCGAAGCGCGCGGGGAGAGACGCTGGGGCTTGACCTGTCTGCGCACGGCGGAGAGTTCTTCCTCCACACGGCCTATCCAACCGGCGAAGGCTTGCACACGGTGGACTTTGGAGATCATCATTTTGCGCATCCCGCGGGCGCGCCGGTCGTGGCGTGGCTTGCCAGAGAGACTCAGGACGCGCGGCTGGCCTGGTACTGGCAGCAGGCGGGCTACAAGCTGGATTCCGCTTACACGCTGCTCTACTGGGACCCGGAGCTTGAACCGAAGGCCCCCGAACCCCAGTCGCTGGTCTTCCCGGCGGCAGGCTGGGCGGTGCGACGAGACTCCTTCGAGCCCGACTCTACCCTCTGGGCGGTGAAGTGCGGCTCCTCCTGGAACCATGCGCACTCGGATGCGGGGCATTTTAGCCTCTTCCACCGGGGCAAACGGCTGCTCGCGGACAGCGGCAGTTGCACCTATTCGCATCCCGCTTATAGAGAGTACTACCTGCACAGCCAGGCGCATAACGTGCTGCTGGTCGACGGCGAAGGCCAGCCCCAGGAGGACGTCTATCGGGGCACCCATCTGCTGGGGCGGCTTTCTCCCTTTGTGGAGGGCCAGATGGTCGCCTATCTGCGAGCCGAGTGCGCGGGGCCTTATGCCAGCACCTGCCAGCGATATTATCGGCATTTCCTCTGGCTCGGTAGTGAGCTGCTGGTGGTGGATGACGTCATCACCTGGCAGGCGGCGAGGCCGACCTGGTTACTGCATTCCGAGGGTGAGCTGGAAGAGCTTGCCGAGGGGCGTTATCTGCTGCGCGCGGGCGAGGCGGCCTGCCTGGTAGAGCTGGCCTTCCCGCTTGCCGAGGTAGAACAGCGGCTTGGTCATCCCCCAGGTGAGCCGGACATCGACTGGCCATACTGGGCCTTCCTGAGTGCGGAGGAGGCGACCCACCACAAGTTGATTGCCCGCATCGTGCCACTTGAAGGGACAGAACCGAATGCAGCGGCTCGGATGCTATCTGGCGAGGGCTGGCTGGGGCTGGAAGCGGAGAGTTATCGGCTGTTCGTAAATCGCCTTGCCGACACCACGCGGGTGCATCAGAACAGCAACAACGCCTTTGGCGGGTATGAGACTGACGCTCTGCTGCTGCTGGAGAGCCCCGAAGAGCTGATGATGGTAGATGGCAGTTACCTCAGGAGGGGCGGCAAGAGCCTCTATGAGGGGCTTGCAAAGGGCGATCGTGGTGGTGCTCGGAGAGGACTGACGAAAACCGCCTTGGTGTGAAATAATGAAAGCGTAATCTCGTCCACTGCGGCAAGTCTGGAGTGACCACTGTGAAAGCACGAAAAGCAGTCCACTCTACCAAACATGCGCCCAGGCCTGATGTCCCGAAACTGGCAACTCTTGCCGGCCTCATCGTGATCGTGCTGATGTTTGCTGGCTTGTCAGGCTATCCGCTGTTCGACCCCGACGAAGGGCGTTATGCTGCCATCGCACAGAACATCGTGAACACGGGTGACTGGGTGACGCTGCGCCTGGGCAATGCGCCTTACCTCGACAAACCACCGCTGGCGCACTGGATGATGGCGCTCAGCCTTATGACTTGCGGCCGTCACGAGTGGGCCTTCCGGCTGGTGCCGGCCCTTTGGGGCCTGATGGGAATGGTTGTTGCCTGGTGGCTTGCCTCGCTCATCCTGCCCCCTGGCCCGCGTCGTTGGACCGCCGTCGTGATGGCGACGACAGTGGAATATCTCGCCCTGGCGCGCTTCCCACTCACCGATATGGTGCTCTCGACGCTCATCGCGGCGAAACTTACCGCCTGGCATGCCTCCTGGCTCCAACCTCGGCGAAGGTGGGGCTGGTTGCTGCTTTCAGGTGTGGCGCTGGGGCTGGCGCTTGCTGACCAAAGGGCCCATCGCGGCCTTTCTGCTGGTCGCCATCGCGGGCTTGCACCTGCTGTGGACGAAGCGACTGCTGCAGGGGATCCTGCCGGGCCTCTTCGTGCTGCTGGTCGGTTGCGCGCTGGCGGCGCCGTGGTATATCGCGGTGCAGAAAGCCAACCCTGATTTCAACCACTATTTCTTCGTGGTCCAGCATCTGCAGCGCTTTTCGGGCAGCGGGATGGACGCCCACCAGGCGCCCTTCTGGTATTTCCTGGTTATGGTGCCGGTCGGCTTTGCTCTGTGGGCGTTGCTCTGGCCGGCCGCGCTATCGCGCGTGGGCAAGAAGTGGCGCGAACTGGATGCCGAGAGCCGGGACGCGGCCAAACTGCTCATCGTGTGGGCTGGGGTGGTTTTCGTCTTTTTCAGCGCTTCCTCGTCCAAACTGCCGACCTATGTGCTGCCGATGTGGTGGCCGCTGGCGGTCGGGACGGCGGTTACGGGCTGGAACGCCTTCAGCCGCGAACGTCTCTCCAGCACTGTGAAAGCGCCCCTCTACTTTGTCGGGCTGATCATAATCCTGCTGGGTATCGCCATGTTCGTCTACTCGGGCAAGCAGGAATACCTTCCCCTAGCGCTGGCTCAGGGGCCAATGCAGTTGACAGGGGCGCTCTGGCTGCTCGCCGGGCTTGGTCTCTGGTTGCTGCCCGCGCGGCTTAGAGGGGCGGACAAGCGCTTCCTCGCGGTCAGTCTGATCGCCGTATTGTGGTTCGTCGGATTGCTACCCACCTTCTTCACCTACGCTCGCTACCAGGGCGTCGGGGGGTTGCTGCCGTCGCAACTGATGGGGCCGCTGGACAGGCAAGGCTGGCAGATTGCCCAATACAAGTGCTTCAACCAGTCGCTCGAGTTCTATACGATGGCGCGCGTGAAGCTTATCGACAACGAAGGCCAGGCGGTAAGTTCCGGGGAACGGACCGATACCGAGTGGTTCCTGAAGGGCGAAGCCAGTATTGACAAGTTGTCGGCCGGCCGGGCCTCTTGCGCTGGTGACGAAAGACGATCTTGCAGACCGCATCGCCGAAGGCCACAAACTGACTGTATGGAAGAAGAACGCTAACCGGGCGCTGCTGCTCAATGAGGCAGCGAGAACGCTTATTCCATCGCCCAGTCCCTAGCCAGGGCAGGACGAGTGGTAATAACAGAGAAACAAGCAGGGGAAGCCGGCTGGCTTCTCCTGCTTCACTGTTTATGGGAGGGGTTCAGGATGCGCGTAACCGCCCTGATTTTCATTGTTTACCTGTTTCTGAGCGCTGCCTGGGCGCAAGACCTGAGAGGGCTGCGCGCGGTGCGCTCTGACGGGCAGCTCCTGATCGGCAACAACTACTGCCCGGATCGCCCTCAGCGAGACCACGGGCGAGTTACTTTTCCTCGACCCAGGCGAGATTATGCTTGCTGGCCCCTGGTTCGAGGTAGTCATCGAGGACCGCGCTGGCCTGGAGCCCTGGGAAACCTGGAAGCACGGAGAAGAAACCCGCTATACCGGCGGGCCGATGACCTCGACACTAATCGCTGATGAATTATCAGCCAGAGCAACGCTTGTCTACACGCTACCCAAAGGACTCAGGCTGGTAGCCCGGTTTGAGCTTACGCCCGAGGACCTGGGCCCCAAGGTTTGGCTTACAATCAGCAACACGACAGGTTCGGCACTGGTGGACGAGATATCAATAAAGCTGACAGGCGTAACCCTGGGCGAGCCGCAGGACGACTGGTTCACCTGGCCGCACACGCTGGGGGCGCGCTTCAGGGCCCAAGGGTTTGAGCCTGGCCAAAAGGTGGAAGGCGACTATCCAGGCTTCCTCTATATGCAGTGGCTGGACCTGTTTGATGAGGACAAGGGACTCTACCTCGGGTGCCTGGATGATTATGGCTACAGCAAGCGACTTTTCGCAGGGCGTGATGAGAAAGGGCAGTCTTGCTTCGGCGTCAAGTTCATCGGTTGCTGGATTGCCAAGGAAGGGGACATCTGGACAACCCCGCCAGTTCAACTTGCCGGGCATCTGGGTGACTGGCACAAGGGGGCTGACCTTTATCGGCCTTTTGCAGAACATGCTTTTGGGCCACTTGACCCGCCCGAGAAGGTCTGGGAGCGTCCTACCGCGCAGTGCTGGCTCGCCCATCATGCGAAGGATGCGGACCTGGGCAAGCTGTTCGAGATCCAGCAACAGGCGCCTATCCATGCCTCCTACATAATGAAGTCGCTCAACACCTCGGTGCCCGAGGGCTGGGACGGGATGCGCGGTTCAGCGTTGGATTACCGCCAGGGATTCGACCGGGTGAAGGAGCTGGGTGGCTCCGCCGCCCTTTTCACCTTCGACAGGGCGCCTCTGATGGGTAAACCCAACTACGCGGACTATGTCCAGGACTGGATTTGTCAGCGGCGAGATGGCAGCTTCAATGAAGGCTTCCGCGATATGATGCCCTCGCCCTTCTCCCAGACCCTTGTGGGAGGCGCGAGTGGGTGAAGCGGTGCGCTGGGTGCGCGAGTTCGGGCTGGACGAGATCCACTTCGACACGGCTGCCACTACGGGGCCGGATCTGTTCGCCGGGCCTTCTTATGCGCCTGGCTTCGAGCAGCGACCCAATGAGGTGCCCCACTACTTCAAAGCGCTCTACGGCGCCATCCGGGACTCTTGCAGAGCCTGGCGACCTGATTTCATCTTGCGGGCCGAACACTGCGCGGATTTCTTCTATCCGGAGTTCCTGACCTCTACGGCCCATTACTTCGAGACGGGCACTCTGGTGAAGGCTCTTGGCGGGCCTGAAGACGCCCAACTGCTGCCCCACCTGTTTGGGTATACCTTGCCCAAACATATGGCGTTGCAGATGCCAAGTCAGAGCAACTCGGACTTCTGGACCTATGGCGCAGGGATGGGCTACGGCTTCCATGGAGGCGGGCCAAGTTGGTGCTTCAATCCTGACGTGCGCGAGGACGAGACCCCAGGGGGCGAGCTACAGCATCGGTACCGGTTTCTATGATGCCGAATGGCGCCGGTACTGGGATTTCCGGGTTGGCTTCGAGGAGGCGGTTATCAAGGCCACTTCGCGCGATGTCGTGGCCGAATATCAGGAAGGCGAAACGTGGCTCAAGTGCGACTGGCCTGGGCCGCTTATCGCTGTGACTCATTCAGGCGGGGGCAGAGAGGTAACCCTCGGTCAGTGGTATCAAAGCGACACTGGTCTGTATGGCGCCAGGTTCGCGCAGCCAGGTGAGGCGCATCCGGTGAAGCTGCGCGTGCCGACGAAGCTGACCGCTCCCCAGGTGCGTCTATTCGGCGAGACCGGCGAGGTTTTGATTAAGCCGACGGTCGAGGGTGGGTACGTCTATTGCGAAATTGCCAATCCCAACTGCTTCGCACTGGAGGTATTCGAAGGGCCGGCGGTGACCTTGATTGCACCCGAACTTGCAGTACCAGGGCAAGAAGCGACGCTGAAGCTTGTAGTGGACCAGCCGCAGCCCGTCGAGAGCAACGTCGAGGTGCTTCTGCCAGCTGGCTGGGGCGAACTTGCGCCCATCATCGTGCCGGCTCAGGCCCATTTCGAGGCGCAGGTGCAGGTGAGCGTGCCGGCTGATATCTTCGGGCGCAACTATGAGTTGAAGGCCGTGCTGCGGCGCGGCGAGTTCGAGCGCACGACGGCGGCGCATCTTAAAGTGATGGAGCCGTTAACTGGGCTTTACAGCTTCCAGCAGGCAGAGGGCCCCCTTGGCTACGTCACGCCTGGCAAGCGCGCGCGGCTGACGGTGACCTGCGTGAATAACACTCCCCTGCCGATTGACGCGACGGTGAAGGTTGAAGGAGGCCCTGCTGGCAGCAAGCAGTTGCAGCTTGCGGCCCTCCCAACGAGCGACCTTGGCAACCTCGAGACGGCTTTCGGGAAATGGGCGGACGGAGCAGGGCCGGTCACACCCCAGGTTGGCCAGGCGGTCTTTGAGTGGGACTGCGCTGGTGTGCAGGTCGCGCCAGTTCAAAGTCTCCGTGACTGCCGGCGGCAAGGAGCTGTTCGCAAGTGAAGTCTTCCCCCGCACGCGGTTGATGGACCTCGCCGGCGACTGGCGCACGAGCCTGGTGCCGGTGAGTCGCGCAGGCGTAGGCGGCGCTGAAGAGAACGACGCTCTGCGCTCCTCGGAGCTTACTCCTGATGTCTGGGATGGCAACTGGCAGGTACGGCAGGCTCCCTTCCAGCTCGGTGAGGACGAGAGGCGCGAAGCCGGCTGGGGCCTCTATCGCAAACTCGTCTGGCTCCCTCCCGAGTGGCAGGGAGCTGACCTCTGGCTGCGGTTGCCAAGCACCGGCGGGCCGTGGGGTTTGGGGGGCACGCTCAATCTGGTCTACCTCAACGGCTGGCCCGCCGGGCGGGTCAGCTGGACTGGCGAGGTGAAAATCTCACCTTTCTGCGTGTTTGGCGGATGGAATCTTGTCGGCATCGCCTCCCTGGCTCCAAACAGGCTGGATGCGCCCTATCTGTTTGTCCGGGAGGCGCCAGCGCCTGACAGGCTGAAACTGGCCGAAGCAAGGCCTGTGCCTCAAGGGGCCTTCCTGGAGCTGGGACGGCGACCGACCGGGCAGGGGCTGGGACAGGTATTTATGCGCGGAGTGCCGGAGGCAGGTTATATTCGGACCGAGGTAGCCGAGGGTGGAGAGAAGCGCTTCCTCTACTTCACCATCGCGGACGGCTATATGATGGACGTGAAGCAACCTGTCGAGGTGGTGGTGGATTACCTCGACGAGGGCACGGGCAGCTTCAGTATGGCCTATGACTCCTGGGACGAGACGGCTGCCATCAAAGGGGCCTTCAAGGATACGCCACCAGTGACCCGGACGGCACCGGCGAGTGGAAGACCCACGTCTTCCGGCTGGAGGATGCCCGATTCGCGAACAGAGAGCATCTTGGCGCCGATTTCCGCCTCTTTGCCGAGGGCGAAGAAGACCTGAAAGTGCGCCGAGTAGAAGTTCGTTATGCTTCACCTTCCGCGCCCGCGGAAGGTTAACTGAAGGGAGTTGGCTTTTCGATGAAAGAACTGGTTGTACGCGTTGGAGCGACCTCCGAGGATGCCGATATCTTGCTTTCGGGCTTCAGGTTCTGCCCTCCGAGGGCGCCTGAGCCCTCAAGACAGGTGCTGAAGGAGTTCCGCTTTCAGGTGCCAAGGGCCGAAAGAGGTGTAACAGAGGTACATATCGCCCTTCATAGGGCCCTAGAAGGGCTTGGTATTGTCTTTTTTGTGGAAGGTCAGCCGGTAGGCGAGTTGCCTTCCGGTGAGGCGGGCCCGGCAGAGGTCACCCTCTCCCTTCCGGAGGGCGCCGGCTGGGCGATTATCCAGGGCGTAGTGGCGAAGGACCCGATGATGCCGCCAGTGCGGCCAGTAACAATAACTACCCTCACCATACGGCGCTAAAGAAGGCGAGCTTGCCCTTCCGGAAGAGGGCCTCCCAGCGCGCATCGAAAGGGCGCCGCTCAAGGTCATCCCCGCCTGGCGTTGCTACAACGAGCAACGCAAGTATGCGACACTGCTTGGCCATCGCGTAGACCAGTACCAGTATTCGGGCGAGAAGCAGGTCTACTTCGGCGATGTGCACGTGCACACGGAGTATTCAATGTGCGGCTATCCCAACAACGGCAGCATCGAGCACAACGTTGCGGTGGCGAAGGAGCGAGGGCTCGACTTCATCGCGCTGGCCGACCACGCCGAACATATGGACCTGGCCAAGTGGGAAAGCTATTACAGCGAGATCGAACGCTGCTCGCGCGAATATGAGCTGCCCATCATCCCGGCCATCGAATGGACGAGTTTCGACTGGGGCCATCGCAACGTCTACTTCAAGGAGAACTTCCCGCCCTATTTCAGCTCGACGACCTTTGATACCAACCACCCAAAGAAGCTGAGGCCCTTCTTCGAAGAGAGGGGCGTAGAGGCTTTCGCGGCGGCGCATCATCCAGCCTACATCTCGCACCTGGTGGACTTTGACAGTATCGATGACGAGTTCGAGCCTTTGATTGAGATATACTCCACCTGGGGCAACAGCGAGTATTGGGGCGCGCCGCTGCAGGAGAAGGCTCAGACGCTGCCAGGTTGCTTCGTTCAGGATGCGCTTATGCAAGGGCCACCGACTCGGCTTCGTCGGCGGGGGCGATGTGCACAATACGATGCCTGGCGATGGCGGTCTGACGGCGGTGCTGGCCGAGGAAGTGCACCGTCCCGGCCCTGTGGGAGGCGATGAAGCAACGCCTGTGCTATGCCGTGGCGCATCAGTCCATCCTTTGTGAGTTCACGGTAAATGGCTTCCCGATGGGCAGTGTCATCCGGGTGAATCAGTACAGCCTGGAGAAGCTCTTCCCACTGCGGATTGCAGGCAGTTGCGTTGGCACGGGGCCCCTCGAGAAGCTGGAAGTGGTCTCAAACGGCGAGGTGCTGTATACCAACCGCAACTGGGAGAAGCTGACTGACGCCTATGTATACGTCGAACTGGAAAAACTGATGACCCCAGAGCGCCTCGAGAACAAGGCAGGCGTGCATCAGGTGAACTGCCGACGGTATTTCTACCTGCGGGTGACCCAGCGCGACGGGACCGAGGCCTGGTCGAGCCCGGTCTTCATCGACTACAGACCCGAATGGGCGTAAGAGGGTAAAAAAGGCCACTAGAAGAGGGAGGCGGCCTTTCGGGGTCGCCTCCCTTGTTTTGGCTTTCTACCAGCGCGCGAGGAGCGGCCAGGTCGCAAGTGGCACGTCCGAGCCGAGTTTCAGTTCGCGGGCGTGCAGCGGGTCATAGCAGGTGGCGCCCTTCGGGATTTGTACCAGCGAGGTAGTGGTGACTGCAATGCCGCCATCGGGACTCCACCAGGCGAGGAAGTTATGGCCTTCAGCGTCCTTCCAGCGGAGAGTGTAAAGACCTTTTGCTTCCATAAATCGTGCCTCTTGCACCTCACCATCTGAAAGCGCCTCTGAGGCCTGGGCGGCGTAGAAGAGCCAGGTCGGATCGAGATGCTCGTCCAGCAGTCCGCCCTCTTCGTTTTGGGCAATCCACCAGCAAAGGCGCACGCCGCCGGCCTTGCAGAGGGCCTCCAGTCGCAGGAAGTAGGCGGCCTGGACGCCTGGTTCCTCCTCCTGCCAGCCGGCGACGTCCAGCCAGAGGGTCAGGCCGTGGCTCTGGGCGCTCTGGGCCGCCGTGGCAAGGGCGGGAAGGAGGTCTTCAGGCAAGCCCTCAGGCCTGACCCAAAGGGCAAGGCCCGTGGCTTTGCCTTCAAGCGCGGCGCAGGCGGCCTCGATGTGGTCCTGGGCGCCTTCGCCCAGCAGAGGCAGCCTGCCGACCCAGATCTCGCTGCCCTCCGGAAGGGCCAGTTGCGCCCTTTCGCAGGCTTTTGACCAGTCTTCCGGCGCGCCTTCTGGCTGCCAGGTGGAAAGAGGCGCAGTTGGGTCACCTGGAGCGCCGTTGAGCAGCATCACACCGGCCAGCGGTCCTCCCAAGCTGCGCAGTCGAATAAGGGCGGAAGGCAAGTTCTCATCGGCGGCAAGGCTTACCAACGCCTTCGCCCCGCGTAGCTCGGAAAGACCAAGGCCCCTTTCCAGCCTCAGCCAGTCGTCGCCCGTGGTGGGCGCGCGCGGGGTGAGCATCCACTTCGCGCCGAGTTCTTCCGCCAGACGCCAGGGGCGGTCGGTGAACTCAAGTCGAGGCAGGCTGGCGCTCGGTATAGGCGGCATACAAGCGATGGCGAGCGTGCTGTTTGCCTTCTCGCTGGCCGCTCTGCCGACCAGGCGGTCGCCAAGCAAGGGCGCAAGGGCTTCGGGCGCCTCGCCGACCTGCCAATAAAGTGGTATCCAGCTTTCGTGGAAGGCCTTCCCCGTCACACGAGTTAGCAAATAGCCAACCTTGTAGGGATCGTAGACCTGCTCCCAGCCACCCATCTGCTGGTCTATTCCCGCGTAGTTACGGTTGAAGGTCGTGCTGTTGAGCGTCCTGAACCATTGCCCTTCCAGCGTATTTGCAAAGCCGAAATGCGTATGGCCGGTGTACCAGGCATCTACAGGATGAACCTCCAGAAGGTCGAGCAGCCGCTTGCGTGCTGGTAGCAGGAGAGGCTCGTAATTATTCACGCCGCCCTCATCGGGAGAGGCCCAGAAGGGCACGTTGTGGCAGATAAGGAAGGTCAGTTTGGCTTCATCACTTGTCGCCAGCTCGCGCTCGAGCCACTGGAACTGTTCGTCTTCCAGCGGATAGCCACTGTTGAACAGGCCATTATCGAAGACGATGAAATCGGCAGCCTGCCAGCTCGACGCTGTAGAAATCGGGGCCGAAGTACTTCCGGTAGAGGTCGCGATAGCGTTGCTGGAAAAGGATATCGTTCTGCTGGATGCCAACGCGGTTAAGCCAGGCGTTGTCCCAGACACGCATATTGCGCTGATTGCCGACATCGTGGTTGCCGGCAGTGAGCCAGGTGGGCGGCTCCAGTTCAGCCAGTAGCTCGACGGCCCGAGCGCATTGGGCCTCGAAATTGGCGCTGAAGGGGTGCACAGTAATGATGTCGCCGCAGTGGAAGACCGCATCGGGGGCAAGTCCGTTGATCTGGCTGATGGCCTCCTGTACGCGCCAGTTATGACAGAAAGCGCCTTCTTCGCCGTCCTGCCCTATATGGGTGTCAGTAAGGGCGACAAAGCTGAATCCAGCTTTGGGGAGATGGCTGAAGGTCGGCAGAGGAGCGGGGCTGTGACGCGTCGGGCCAAAGAGCTCTTCATACTGCTCCGCGAGACGGCCGGCTTTGAAGCCCGGGTCGGCCTTCGCGATGTCGGCGGCATAGAGAGCGGCCACCTGGTCAGCAGAGAGAGCCTGCTTCCAGATCCGGACCTCGTCCAGCGCACCTGTGAGGGTGTTGGCCTGGCGACCCAGTTCGAGCAACGGGTCGTGGTTGATGGCGCCACTGCGGGGGGCGCCGGCGATGAACTGCCCGTTAACATAGAGCTGCTGGACCGTCCCATCGTAGACACCGGTGGCCTGATACCACTGGTCGGGGAGGATTGCCTCGTAGCCCATCACAGGCGCCCAGCCGGTGGTGAATATATGGAAGCTGGGCACTCGACCGGAACTGACGCGCAGGAGATACGAGCTGCCACCGCTCACCAGGCCGATGCCCTCGATATTGCCCGGCCAAACCTTCAGGCGCGACTCGGAACCAGCAGGAGACCGTCACCGCTTCGGTGGGCTGCAGGTCGGGCAGCGTTTGCAACCGCGCAGTCGAAGAAGTGCCATGGATTGAGAGCGCCTTCCCCACCACCCCATCGGTCCAGTCTACGCCGGTCAGGTTGAAGGCCAGGTGGCCAGATGCGTCAGTAGCCTTAGCGCCGAAGCCCTCTTCGAAGCTCCACCAGGCGTCAGGGGCGGGGACGGCGGAGAAAGCAAGAGCCCCAAGGCAAAGCGTAATCAGCAGGCAGACTAGGAATCTCATTGGTCAGCTCCTTCCAGCGGGCCAATGAGTAGCCTCACTGGGGTGTTAAGTTGGCGCGCCAGAGTGTCCAGGCGCGCCGTGTCGAGCTCGGGCTGGGCGAAGAGCGCCACAGTGCGGGTGCCCGGAGCGCCGCCGTAGCCCTCGAAGAAGGCACTGGGGCCAGGCAAGGTCCAGATGACGATGCCGGGACCTGTCCAGTTGTCCTCGTCCAGGGCGATGAAACCACCGGCTGGGCCGTCCTTCCCCGCCGCAAAAGCTGCCCAGCGATAGTCAGGCAGGTTGCCGCGACTCTGGGCACTGCCATAGTTCACGGAGACCGCGCCTGTATTGTTCACGAAGAGGTCCGGGGCCAGGCCAGGCGCGAAGTCGAAATTCCAGGACGGCAGGTCGAAAGTGTCGTCAGTGTCAGTTTGAAGGGCGTAGGACAGCCCCGCAACGACGCGCAGCTTGCTGACCCGGACTCCCCCATCGCTATACTGATAGCGGAAGGTCAGGTCGTTTACCAGTGGCCCGGCGGCCTCCAGGATGCTGAAATCGGTAAGCTCCAGCTTGCGCGAGTTGTAGCCAATACCGGTACCCTTGCCGAACCACTCTCCCTCACTGGTCGCTAGCTCCAGCACGGCAGCGCGGCCTTCTTCCCCGCCAATTGGCACCCTCAAGCGCAATTGGCCGGTGTCGAGAATCGCCTCATCGCCCTCCTGCTGGCGCGCGAGGGCAAGCAATCCCTCATCAGGTGCGCCGTCCAGATAAAGGCAAAAAGGTGCTCTGTCACCTTCTTGCGGTGGCACCACCCAGGCCAGCTTTCCGTCGAGCAGTTGCCAGCGAACCTCTCCCGTGGGCTTGCCGTCGGGCGAGTAGCCGATGAGCTTCAGTCGGCCAGCCTCGGCAGCCTGGCTAACGCGGGGCTGGTCGTCGAGGGGCAGTTCTACAAGCACCGATTCGGCAAAGCCGGCCTTGCAGTAGGCCTGCACGGGAAGCCGGGAACCTTCGGCCGCAGGTGGGTATGAGATTGGCTGGAAAGCTACCTCCGCCTCAGCCTGTTGCTGCTCCCCTTGCCACTCGGAGTAGAGCTCGCACAGGTGGTCGGGGCGCACGGCGACATACTCCGGACCGAGTTCCTCTGCAAGCAGCTTGAGCGGCGTGGGACCCCAGTCCCAGCCGACACACCAGAGGTACAGGAAGGCTGGCCGGTCCTTGATGTTCAGCCCCCGGATGCGATCAGCGAAGTGCCTGGCTCGCCGAGGGTATTCCTCACTCAGTGGTAGCGCTCTGTCCGCGCCGACAACCGAGTCCAGCAGGTCGAAGAAGACCGGCTGACCTGCGATGAGTCGCTGGGCGCGCTCATAGTCATAACCACGTTTCGGGCCGTAGCCGACGAAGATGCCCTCAAGATTCAGGCGTCTCTTCGGCGAAGCGCTTCAGCGTAGGCAAATCGCCTGGGATGTTGAGGACAGTCATATCCTGCCTGGCCATATACTCGCCTGTCAGGCGGATGTATTCGGTCAGCAGGTCGGCTTGCTGGGCAGGATAAGCGGCGCCATATTCGCTGGGCTCGCCCAGGCAAATGCCTCCGAGCCCCGCCATAAAGCAGTCCTTCTCGGTCGCGGTCGCGTAATAGTGGCCGATGGTGCTGGGGGCCAGCTCCTGTCCCAGCAGCCCGAAGGCCCAACCGATGGGGACGCTGCCGCGGCCAGGGTCGCTCCACCACAGGCGATAGGGTTCGTTGGTGTAGAAGCTGGGCTTGAAGGGATCGGACCAGCCCAGCAGATGGCCGAGGTTGTCCTCCTCCGAGATCATAAAGCTGACGTAAATCTTGTCCTCCTCGAGAGGTGGAGCTGGCGGGTGCGCCTGGGTGAAGGCCTCGGGGGGCAATTCGACCGTCGAGAGGACGCTGAGGTTGCCCGCGCCCGAATGGCTGTGCAGGCAGGCGTAAGTGCTGCAGAGGCCAACGAAAAGCGGCTCTGCGAAACTCATACCGACATGGCTGTCACCTACCACCATCGCGTTGAAGGCCACACTGGTGAGGATGCGCTCGGTGAGGTCCATCTCGCCGTCCAGTGGCTCGCGCGCCAGGTGCCAGCAGAACAGCCTGTGCTGCACCGCATAATCGCGGCAACCCGCCTGGTCTTCATCCTGATTGGCATCGAAGCCCGTGTTGCCGTGCAAGAGCGCCCACTTGTTGCACCGAGGGAAGAGATTCTCAAAAGCCCAGGTGTAGGCTTCGATGCGGTCCACCCAGCGGCCCCGGAAGTCGTACTTCACCGGCCAGCCGTAACCGGCAAGCTGCTCGGCCTGCTCGGGGGTGACGGGCAGCACGTCTTCGAGGCCCGCATAAGTCAGCGCAACATTGGCGGTCGCATCGAGGGCCGGATCCCAGATAGCCAGCCCTTTTACGTCCGCCTTGTAACGCTCGAATAGCTCTTCTTTGGTGTCGGCGTATTCGACTGTGCAACCCGCGTAATGGAATTGCAGCCAGCGCAGTGGCTTATCCACGCCAAGCCAGAGCCTCGGACGCTCTCGATTCACGATGCCTTGCAGAGCACCCAGAGTAATCTGCCAGAGGGTATCTTCAGGATAGAAGCGCAGCGCCGTTATCGGCCCATCGGGCGGTAAGGCGCGCGGGCAGACACCCTCGAAAGGCTTCTCGGCGGCCAGTCGGGCGCGCTGCGGGACCGTCGAAGCCAAATCAAGCGGATATCCAAGACCTGCCAGAAAGAGCAGACAGAAGGCGATATAGAAGAGTCTCATAGGGCGTCTCCCCCTTGTAAAAGGCCTTCTGGACTTCGGGCAAGTCTGGTCGCTTCCTGCCACCGGGCAGGTTATTGCCCTGGGCAAGCGAACCTTTCCTTTCGTGAGGTGACGCGTGATGGCTTGCTGTAAAAGTATTGGCGTCTTGCTTGTTCTAATGCTGGTCTGGATGGTGATGGGTATGGCGACGGCAGACCTAGAACTGACTCTGCAACCTGGCGCGCCTGATATCGGCCGGGGAGAGGCGCTGGAGCTTTGGCAAACGATTCCGGATGTTGACGTGGCAAAGCCTTCGGTCACCCTGACGCCTTCGGAGGCATATCACTGGATTGCCGAACCAGGCCAGACGCTTACTCTGAACCTGGCTGTCCCGGCCGAGGCCGGCTGCGAGACCGCGCTATTGACCGTCTGGGACTGGGAACGCCATCCAGTTGCTCAGGAGACTTTCGCTCTGCCCTGCGCCGAAGCCATCGAATTCAACTGTATGGCGCGCGGCACCTGGCTGCTTACCCTCGACCTCTTTGCCGGGGGCAGTGCGTGGCCCGGCTGGCTCGGGGTGTCTCCTGGTGCCCTTCCAACGAGGCCTTGCGCCGGATTTGGGACGAGGGGCCTTTCTTCGTGGGCATCTGCGCCTTCCCCGAACGCCTTCACTGGGCCAATGATTTCGGCGATGCGGTGCCTGAGGGGATGACGGAGCAGCAGACTCGCGACTTCGAGATGGAACTCAACGCGCGCGCGGGCATCCAGGTGATGCGGCAGACGCTCTTTGCCTCGCCGATGTGGTGGGATGGCAGCAAGCCGATTGATTTCGCGATGACCGATACTTGCGTCGAGAGCTTGAAGAAGCACGACATCAAGCCCTTCTTCCAGTTTCTTGGCATTGCGCCCTGGATGCTGCCCGAGGCTAATCGAGACAAGAAAGGCATCTACCTGCCCGAAGAAGCGCCCTGGCGCGAATATGCGCGCCAGTGCGTAGAACGCTACGCCGAGGACGCTTTCGCCTTCGAAGTGCAGAATGAGACCGACAATTACGATTTCTGGCTGGGCACGCCTGAAGAATACGTCGATATCTATCGCTGGACCTGGGAAGAGCTGAAACGCGTTGCGCCTGATGTGCCGGTGACCAACGCGGGATATACCTTCATCCTGCCGCATGAGACAGGCGTCATTGCCCGGGGGGTACAAGGAAAAGTCGACTGGGTTGCCTATCACTCGCACGGCGGGATGAACACCTATACCCCGATGTGGGCTGCGATGCGGGGCGTACACGCCGCAGCAGGTTATGAGGCGCCAAAGTATGTGAACACCGAGATGGGCTACTGCGCCTGGCGACTGGACTTCGAGCGCGATATGGCGGCGACCGCGGTGCAGAAGCTGGTCTTCTGCTGGGCGCACGGTCATCGGGGCGCCTTGCTTTATGAGTCGCGCAGCATTACCGCGCCGCGCACTTTCGGCGACTGGGGTTATCTGGATTACTATTTTAGCCCGCGCGCGATGTATGGCGCTGTCTCGGCCTTTGTAGACCAGTTCGCGGGCGCTAGATTCGAGCGCATCCTGGCGGAGACCGCCGACTTGCACGTCTTCCAGTTCCAGAGGGGGCCAGCCAGACTGGTCACTTTCTACACGCCCGACCTGGCTGAGCGTCAGATTACGTTGACGACAGATGCCGAGAAGGCCTTCCTGATTGACCCGATGGGCAACTCGACACCGCTGGAGGGGGGCGCGCAACTTGAACTGAAAGCCGACCTCTATCCTCGCACGGTGCTGCTTGCGGGCGCAACCTCGGAGGGCATCAAGCTGTCTGAAGAACCAAAGTGACCGAGGGAGAACCAATGACCAGACTGGTATTGCTAGTGTTGCTGCTTGGACTGGCGTCTTTTGTGATGGCTCAGGAGGCGCCCGATATGCTTTATACCTATGACCTGACACCGACCATAAAACTGGACAGGGGCAATCCAGAGCAGCTTCGGCGCGCCTGGGACGAGGCCCACTTCGTGACGACCATCCAGGGCATCGTAAACCAGGAGGAGCCCCGGCTGTATCTCTATTTCGTGGGCGGCGAGACGGGCGAATTCGACCATTACTGGCTCGAACAGCTTCAACTGCCAGGTGAATGGCTTGCCGAGACGACCCTGGAGGCTCTGCCGGACCTCTCGGCCCTGATTGGGCAGTTTCGTCAGTATCTGCGCGGCCTGGTCGTTTATGATGAAAACGTGCCGGCGACCTCGAACCTCGCCTCGACCATCGCGGGAATCGAGCACCTGGCAGCCATCAGGTATGATCCAAGCCCCGGCTCGCTTTACTGGTGGCTGACCCAGGCGAGCGATGGCCCGAAGTTTGAGCCAGTTATCTGGCTGGTCAATCAGGATGGCACTTCTCTCTTTACAGGCAAGGGCAGGCTGCCTGACTCGGCCACTCCCTCCAGCGGCAGCCCCAAGTGTGACGCCTACCTGTGGGCGAAGGAGAACTACCTGGACACTGGCCTCGCCAACCCGCGCAAGTTTGGTTATTACCTCGATGCCTTCTGGCTGAAGAATCCTGGCGGTTATCTGCCCAACCACACCCTTACCAACCAGGATTACTTTATCGCGAACAAGGGCTTCCTGTTTGACCTGTCGCCCTGGGATGACGAGGCTGCCACCGATGAACCAACCCAGCCTGTCGGCGAGGATGAGCGCACGCTGAAAGCGATTCTCGGCGCCGCGCACGAGCAACTCAGGGGCAGGGAGATGATCCATGTCGGGGGCTTCGTGCCCTGGGGTTTCAAATATACCAACTATGGCACCATCGGCGGCAAGCATGACGGCGTGCCCAGCGAATGGCGCTACGCTCAGTTGCTCTCCTGCTTCAACGCTTTTATGGATGCGGACGCGCTGGGGCTGTCAGCGATGGCCAACGCGTCGGTCTATATGCATTATCCGCTTGAAGAGGTCTATCCCCAGAAGAAGCCAACTCTCGACGACCTCAAAGCCAAAGGCTATATCCTGCCGGATGGGAAGGTAGCCGACAAAACCTTCGTCACCTTCTATGTGGGCGACTACGACGCGGCCGCCTGGCTCTACTGGGTGGGCAAGCAGATGTGGGAAGACCCCGCCCGAGGCACTATCCCGCTCGGGCTGGGCTTTCAACCCCAATCTGGCCGACCGCGCCGCGCCGATGATGGCCCTTTTGAGGAAGCGCGCCACTGATCAGGACTTCTTCTGGGCGGGTGATTCGGGGGCTGGGTACATCAATCCAGGCCTGCTGGAAGAGCCGCGCGACTTTTCTGGCCTGCCCGATGGCGTAGATGTCTGGGCCGAACACTGCCGGAAGTACTTCCATCAATGGGACCTCTCGGCGGTCGGTTTCATCATCGACGGCTACAGCAGGCAGATGAGCGAGCGCGGCCTGGACGCTTATGCCACTTTCGCGCCGGATGGTCTGGTGGGGCAGAACTTCCCCGAGGTGGCGATGCACGGCCAGATGCCCACCTTGAGGATGATCTCCGGTGGCTTTGACTCGCCCGAGCAAGGCGCCAAATGGTTGCTGGAGCAGTGTGGGCAAGCCGAACAGAAGCCCTCTTTCATCACTTGCCGCACCATCCTCTGGTCGCCCACTGCCCATAAGCGGTTGATGGAGCTGGTAGCGGAAGGCGAGGGCGGCAAGGACTTCGAGTTTGTAGATCCCTATACCTTGCTATTGCTGGCCAAGCAGTTCAAAGCAACCGGTCAGCAGGCAGTGGTGAAGCCCAAAGACCTGTGGGACATCTGGGCGGGCACCGAAGTAACTGGCACGAGCGCCAGGGCAAGCGCCTTCGACCCGCGCGATATGTTCGGCGGACGTTTCACGCGCCTCGAACACGAGTTCATTTTTATATTCGATGACGGTCACCAGGCGCCTTATACTCACTGGATTGAATGGCGGACCAAGACGCCGGTGCGGCTTGACCGTTATGAGCTGAGGGCGCGCGGTGACGGTAATCAGATCGGTCGCGAGTTCGCAGCCTTCAGGCTGTATACCAGGGAGGCTGGCCAGGCCGAGTGGCGTCTGCTGGACGAGTTCGCGCCAACGCATCCTTACACTTACCTCGAACAGGGCAGTGCCTTATTGCGCCTGAGCCTGCTGCAGCAACCGGTCATCGCGCAGGAGTTCCGCGCCGAGTTCGACCAGATGAGCGAGCATACGATGGGCCCGCGTATCGTCGAACTGGATGGATTTGGAGAGGCGCTGCCGGAGTAGGAGATTAAAACACCACGGAGTATACTTAAAGCGGTAGCACCCACTTCCGATATCCGGAGGCAGAGTTGTGCGTAACCTTTCGCGCCTTGTCTGGTGTTCCGCTCCGCTAGTGTTGCTTCCGTCGCTTGCCTTCGCCAATCCTCCCAGCACTGATCTTGGATTTGCAGACCCCAGTCGACCTTCTTTTACTGTTTTCTGGTTGATGGAGCTGGTCGTCTTCGTGGGCGAAGCCTGGGCCTATCATTACTGGCTTGGGCTGAAGGGCACAAAGGCGCTGAAGACGTCCTTCTTCGGTAATCTCGCAAGCCTTCTTGTCGGCAGCTTCACAGCCCTGCTTTTCTATTCGATGGCTGCCAGCGGGCCTTTGGTGCCCATCTTCCAATGGGTGCTTGGCGTGCTCTTTATCGAATACCCACTCGTTCTGCTGCTTAACCGCGACTATCCGGACCAGCGGAAACTGCGCGATGTGGTGCTGCTCACCAATGTGGTCTCTTACCTGGCGCTCAGCCTGGCAGTGTTTGCCGCGGGAGGCTATCAGCAATATGGAAGCGAACCGCCGCCTTTCACTAATACGAACTAAAGTCTGGCTTGCCTTGGCAGCTTTGCTGGCGCTGCCGGTGGTGGCATGGGCGAATCCGCCTGTGGTCGAACTCGGGCGGCTTGAGCCAGGAAGCCTCGCCTTTTTCGTCTTCTGGGTGATGGAACTACTGATCTTCGTTGCGGAAGCGCTTGCCTATCAGCGCTGGGCCGGACTGCCGCAGGATCGCGCCTTCCTTGCCAGCGGGATCGGCAACATCGCCAGCCTGATCGTGGGCAGCGCCGTGGCCTGGCTACTGGGCGCACTTGGAGGGTGGGGCGGGGTCGTCACCTTTATGGAGTTCCTGTTCGGCGTGATGGCCGTTGAGTTGCCCCTCGTAGCGCGGCTGAACCGCAAGCTGGTGCCGGTCGGCAAAATGTATAACATCGCGCTGTTGGTGAACCTGGTCACCTTTGCCGCGCTCATCGCCGCCACTTATGCAGTCGGTGAGTTGCACGAGGTGCCCCATCTTTTCGGCAACCTGGCGCCTTAACGCTACGGCAGCGCCAAACCGGCCTCTTCCAGCACCAGGGCGGCGCGTTTGGCCAGCTCGAAGCACTCTTTGCCGCTCTCATCGCCATCCTGCACGGAGGGCAGCAAGGCCTGGGCTTGCTTGATAAGGCCTTGAGCCAGGCGATTGTCTCCCTGTACGGCAAGCAGAGTAAGCTGATCGAGCCAGCCAGAGAGCGTCTGGCGGGTGCGGAGATGCAGGTTCACGAGCAGCACGAGGCGCGTTGGGGTCACCACGCGCACCTCGGGGCGCAGCCGGTCTGCGCACCACTGGACCGGTAAGAGACCGCGCGAGACTCCCTCGGCCTCCGCAGTGTTGCCCTCTTCCTCGGCTGTGATCGAGGGGTCACCCGCTGTGTCGCGGAAATAGGACCAGCAATGAGGCATCACGAAGCTAAAGTTATCCTCGGTCCAGGTCGCGCCACCAGTTGGCATCTCACTCAGCCACTTCGCAACGCCTGCCGGGGTCGTATCACGTGGCCGGCCGGTATTGGCCCAGATGCAGAGCCGCGCCGAGATGACCGGTACTTCGACCTCGCCGCGCCTGACCCAGAGGATACGGCCTTCCCCGCCCGAGTAAGGGTAGTACTGCACGGTTAGCAGGCCAGCCAGCTCGGGGATGCCTTTTACTACCTCGGTATAGGCGTGGAGGGCACTCTCACCATCCCAGTCCTGCACGTTGTAAGACAAAGTCTTCAATCCGCCGAGGGCCATATACTGCCTCAATACCGCCGCGTGGTCCGCCAGCACGTTGGTTGAGCGCTTCTCGCCGAAGTAGTCGGGATAGTAATAACCGCCCCCATTGAGGACGAAGTCGTCGTTTGGGGTGGCTTCTTTCATCAGCTTGACCAGCGTGTAGGGGCAAAGCTGGGCCAGGTCCACATAGCAGAGGGTCCAGCCAAAGGCGAACCGGCCTCGCGCAGGATTGTTCCAATAGTATTTTGCCTCACCTCCCCCGCAGAAGTTGCCCATAAGCCACTGGACATTGTCTCCATCGCTCATCAGGAAGGTCGCGTAGTGCAGGCCCGATTCCCAGTCGAGGTCTTCATAACCGACCCGGCAGCGGGCTGGCAGGGCGATCTGGTCAGCTGGGAGAGTCTTGCCCACTTGCTCGGTGCTGAAAAGAGGCAGGTTGTGGCACCAGTTGGTGGCCGACTGGAAGAGGCCCCACTGGCTGGAGGGAAGAGTGTGCTGGTCTTCGCCGCCGATACCCCAGCCGAGGACTGGCGCCGGCGCCTTGCAGCGCTCGAGCCCGCGCTCATATGCCTCGCCATAACCCGAGCAGCAGAAGGCTTTCTCGGCCACTGCGAGTGACCTGACCAGGCGCAAGCGCGGCTCAACACTGGCCAGGAAGTCCCGGGTGAAGGCCTCGCCATATTCCTTAAGGCACCAGACCTCATCTTTGCCTCGCACATCGGCAAGCAGCGTAAGGCCCAGCTCCTTGGCCTTCTCCTCAAACCGGTCCGAGACCGCGACGGCATCCCAGAGGCCTGCCAGGGAGGTCGCGACGTTGGCGGACTGGTCAACTTCACCGTATTCGAACCAGCCGCGCTCGCTGCGGTCATAGCTGAACAGGACATAACCCTTGACGAGGCCCGCGTCTACCACCCGCCCCACGGCAGCCCACTGGTCTGGCAGATGCTCGGGCGCGGCGCCCGTCTGGGCCAGCATCTGGGCCAGCCACTCCTGGTAGCCGGAATTATCGAAATCCTCGCCCAGCATTGTGTCCCAGCGCCCTTCGGACACAGCCCGGGCGGCAAGGCCGGCTGCGCACTCGTAGGTCATCGCCTCTTCATGGTCGCCGGCCAGAGGGATTAACAACACCTTGGCAGGCCGCACGAACTGGGGCCAATAGCGGGTCGGGCCTTCTGCAGCTTCGCAAGCCATATATCCAGCCAGGCTTACTAGCAGACTAACCAGAAACATAATTTTCATCGAGAGGTTCAGTCCTCCATAAGAGCTTCTTGAACTCGGCCGGCTTCGGGCGCCTGGCAGAAGCGCACTTTTTCCTTTACGGGTATCGGGACGCGCTGCTCGCCAAAGGCGCGATACACCTGAAGGCCTGCTTTCCCGTTGAGTTTGTGGCGCCAGACAACGAGAGTTGGCTCGGACAAGGGAATCCCAGCGACTTTCGAGGCGTGGTAGGCGATCAGTTTTGGCCCCTGGATATAGAAACCCAGAGCGGGCAGCGTGAGTTGGTCGTCTACCTCCCAGGGCTCAAGGGCAGTGTTAACAAGCACGGTGACCGGCCCGGCATAAGTCGCGAAAGTGGTGCGCTCGTGGTAGAGGTCGCCTTCGATAAATTCATGGCTTATCATGGGCTGAGTAAAAATCGCATCGCCCAGCCCCATCGAGACGTGGTCTACGGCCAGCAGCAGGTCCTGGGTAGAAAGCTTGGACCAGCCTCCACAATCGGTTGTGGACTGGGTGCGATAACTGTCCAGCACAGACAAATCCAGCGCGTCGGAATAGAAACAAGGCGGCAGCGCGCCCGCACGGTAGCACTTGAGGGCGATGCGCAGATAACGCACCAGCGGATCTTCGGTCTCCATCGGCGTGTTTACGTGGGTGGTGGATTCCCGGATGGCAAGGAAGGCGTCGTGGTAGACCAGATCCCACAGGGGCACGATTATGCCATTCAGATTGTCCTGGCTCCATCCGCCATCGCCCTTGTGCCAATAGCCTTCTTCCGCCATAAAGGCGCCATCACAATACTGCAAAGCCCAGTCCATAATGGACTCGCTCAACACCAACTGCGCGAACTGCTCTCTGGCAACGCGGAAAGGCCCCTGACGCTGCTTGAGCTCTGCCTCTCTGGTGAGCGGCGGGTCATAAGCGTAATCCTCGATAGGCTGGTAGCTGGTAGCGACATCAAAGAGATAGCCTCTAAGGCTCGGGAAGCGCTTGCGCAACTCGGACAGATTGCGCTGGGTGAAGGCGGTCTGTGCCGCGGCGGTCGGCAAGCGATATTGCTGCTCGCGATAGACGCCAAAGTTGAAGGGCTCCCCGTTAGGCAGGCGAGCAAGCACGTCCTCGGAGAAGGAAGGGGCGCGCTCGGAGATGATCGCAACATCGTCGTGAGGCGTTGCGATATAGCCGAGGCGGTCGATAGCGTCCGTCAGCGCGCGGAAGCCTTCATCGCCGCCACATTTCGGGTTGGCAGGCAGGATATCGGGATATTCCGAATCGTAGCCGAGACGGTTCCAGCCGCCCAGGTGGAAGAGCGCCCGGTCGAGGCCAGCGGCCTTGAGGGCTTCCATCCGGGGGATGAGCGCCTCGAAGGGCAAGGGTTCTCCCCCATAATCGCAGGGCACATGAGCGAAGAGTTGCGCGCCGGCGACTCGGCCAGGATTTGGAGCACGAAAGCGACTGGAGAGGGTCTTCCAGTCAGACTGCCCCTGCCGCCAGGTGCGATATTCTTTGGCCAGTTGGACATAATTGCCTTCAAGAAACCTGAACTCCATCGACTGGACGCGGAAGTCCTCTTTAGCCTCCGCAGCCGAACGCTCGCTGAAATAGTTGAAGCCGAGGCCCTTTGAGTTGCGCCAGAGGTCTACGCCGCGATAAAGCGAGTCGGTGGCAAAGGCAAGATACGAATAGTCCTTACCCCCCACCTTCTGGGTGCCCCCAAGCCAGCGCATACACCAGGGACGCTGCCAGACAGTGCGTCGGACAGCGAAGTCCTCGCCCCTGGCGGGCACGAGCAAGCCCAGCCACTGGGGGAAGACGAGGCAGGACTGCTCGCCATGCAACTCGGGCCCGGCAGGGAAGACAACCCAGAGCACCTCGTTGACGGCTGGACCAGAAAGCTCCATCGAGCAACTCAGGGTGCCGTTGATGGGCAGTTCGAAGCACAGGCGGAAGGAGAGCGATCTGTCGGGCAGTTCGCCCTTCCCCACCAGCACGTTGTGGCTGGTGCGAGTCCAGGTGATGGGGACGTTGCCCTTGCCACCCAGCACACTTTTGCCCTCGGCGAAGCCCAGGTGCGCAAAGCCTCCCCCATTGCACCGGATCATCCAGTCGGCAGGGCCCTGCGAGACAAGCAGGTGCGCCTTGGCAGGGTCAAGCGCCAGGTTGAGGTCGCCGCGAGAAGCGGTCAGAACTGTGGGTTTATCTGTCATCAGGCCAGCTCCTTGGTCAGCAAAGGCAAGCGCCGGCGCTACTAGCGCCAGCGCAATCCCAATCAGACAAGTCCACTTGCTCACAGGGGCAGCAGCTCCGCGTCCGCCGAGGCTGACTCGACACGGTAGAAAGCTTCCTGACCTGGCGCAAGCCAGTGATAAAGTGTCAGGCCATCGGCTTCTCGCCGCTGATCGTCGGCCGAATAGGCGCCGCCCTCATACTCCTTGCCAGCCCAGTTGTAAGAGAAGACTCTGACGTCGGCTCCACGGAACTTGATGCTGGCGCGCGCGTTGGCGGTTTGGGAATTGTTCACCAGCATCACATAGCGCCTGCCTTCGAGGTCAACGAACTCGGAGACAAGCAGCGCAGGCGAGTCGGGCGAACCACTCGGGCCGATCTCGGCGATGAGGCCGTCAGGCTCGAAGGCTTGCCCACCTCCGAAAGGCTCGGGCGAGAACATAACTTTGGTGCATACCAGGCGCGTAAACAGGTCGCCGTAGAATTTGTGGTGGTTGTTATGTACCAGCCTGAGCGCATCCCAGGTGGGCGTGCGATACCAGTGCTCGTCAATCGGCGCCTGGCGGTAATTGGAATGCGGAGCGCGCATATAGTAGAAAAACCACAGCACCCCATGCGCCCCGCTTGCGACAGTGGTATTGAACTGCCAGCGGATATCGTCGAGGGTCGGGCAGCGATAATTGAAGTGGCCAACCGAGAGGACGGTGTTCCAGAAGGGCACTCCATTGCGCAGCGCGGCCTCGCGATACAGGCGCAGGTTCTCGTAATAGTTCTGCCAGCCGCTGGTGCCTGGATTCATCTGGGTGTAGCAGTCGTAACTTATGAGGTCGGGCTTCGCCTTCTGGCAGTACTCGTCCAGGTAGTTGGGCCAGGTGTCAGTGCCCGCCCGCGCCTCGATACCAGGGAAGAAAGGCAGCAGATTCGCATAGGGGAACTGCTCGGGGGCGGCTTCTTTCAAGGCGCTCTGGCAGGAGAAGAACGCCTCTTTCATATCCGCGCCTGGCTCATCGCCCACATGATAACCAAAGAGAGCCGGATGGCCTTTGAACAGGCTGACTACAGAAGGCAGATCGGCCTTATACGCCTCTAACTCGGGCCTGGCATAGGCGCGCGGATCGGAGAGGATTAGCTTCATCCCGTATTGATCGGCCCAGTCCAGAAGCTGACGCATCTGGGCGACCTGTTCGGGTTTGTTTGGATCGAAATTTGGACTTTGCGGCACTGTGAAGCCGCACTCGGCCCATTCGGCTACCTCGGCCTCGTCCATATACTTACCGTGGGCATTCAAGCTGGTATAGCTCCAGAAGCTGATGGGATATTTCCCAATCCCAAAGGACTGGCTCTTCTCGATAATCGAACGCAACTTTGGGGGCACCTCCTGCGCGGCCTGGGCCAGCGCGGTGATGAGCAGCAAGGCGCACAATCCACCTAGAAGCCTGAACAGACTCATTGTATTCCTCCTGCGCCACATGGTGGCTCTAGATTCGCCCTCCTAAAGTCGAAGCCTGCCCTTCCCGAAAAGAGGGGAAATACTGCGTGAAAGCCAATATGCGATATAACATCCGCAGGTCTTGTTAACTGTTCCGGCGCCCGTCAGCCCCGAGGAGGGAGCGCTAATGCCAAGCGCGTTCCGCGGTTTTGGTTTGCTGTTTCTGCTTGCCTTACTTTCACTTCCTGGTCTTGCCCTGCCCGCCCCAGTGAAAGCCGGTGATTTTGCCTTCCTGCTACCCGAGGGATGGGAACAGGACACCAGCACCTCGGTCGAAGATATGGGGGGCTGGCTTTTCGCGTATGGCGAGACTTGCGCTGTGGTCTTTTCCAGCGAGACGACCGACTATTCGGGCGCAAGTGAACGGCAGCAACTGCTGGAAGCCTTCAAGAAAGCTTTCCGAGAAGACCACTCCGCCTCCTTCAAGGCTGACAAGTATGAGTTCGCCGGCCAGCTTTGGGACAGGCTCTTCTACAACGATGAGGATAACGACAGCTTTTATGCGCTGTTTGTCTACAATGAGAGCCGTATCTGGCCTATCTACATACTGCTGCGCGGCCCGAACAAGCCCTTCCCGCAGGCAGCAACTGATTTGCTAAAGACGGTGCGCTGGCCTGGTATGCCCGAACAGGCTGGCGACCAACCAGGGAGTGGGCAAAGTGCCTCTGCCGCGCTGGTGAAGGACAAGCTTTTCAAGCTGACCAAGGGCTCGGACGGCTTCCTGCTTGCCGCCAGTTATCCAACCAGCGACCTGGCGCTGCAACTGGCAGTGAATTACTCGAAGCCTGGCATATTGCTCGATTCGGTGGGCATCAACGTTGCGCCCGTCGGCTCCTTGTCACTGGGTATCGGCGCCGATGGCGCGGTCTCGCTCAACCTCTTTGCGCCTTCAGCCCAGAGCCAGGTCCGCGATGCCAGTGGCTGGCACAGACTTGTCAGCTCGGTGAAAGTGCCAGCGAACGCCAGACATATAATCCGGATAGAGCTACTTCAGGGAAGCTTGTCCCTCAGCCTGGATGGCGCAAAGCAAGCCGAAGCAACTCTTAATGTGCCCCTGTCAGGCGCAGAACTCTGGATCGGTGACTTCCCTGGCGATAACAGTTGGGGCAGCAACTACAATATCCATCCGGCGCTTGGGGGCAATGTGTTCGTCGAGTACCTCGGCCAGGCAAGCGGGGCGACAACCGGCAGCGCAGGAGGCTCGAGCACCGGTGGCGGGACGTCCGCAGGCTCTGGCCCAGGCAGCGCTTCGGGGGTAGAGTTCCCAGAGCATATTGAAGCGGTTTCCGCCTCAGGGGTAAACGCCGCGGCCAGCAAGCTTCAGCAGGCGCTGGCCTCGGGCAACGCTGAAGCCGCCAGTCTGCTCATACTGCCCGAGATCCGAGCCGACTTGCTGCTGCTCTTCCAGCAGCAACCTGACTCTAGGAAAGTGCTGGCGCAGTTGCTCGCTACGCGCAAGCTGACGACGGCGACCTCCGCCGCCGCCGAATACGAAGTCACCGACGAGGGGCAAGTGTTCTACATAAAATTTTATCTGGTCGAGAGCCAATGGCTCCTCGCCGGCCTTTAGGAGGAGTGCGAGATGAAGACCACTCGCCTGATACTTTGGGTTGTCTTTCTCCTGGTGGGCTTGCTCACCGGTTATGCCCTCGCCTGGAACCACACCGATACCCACAGGCTCATCAATAAAGCCGTCTGGGACTTCTATATCGCCAACGTGCAGAAAGGCAGCTCTGAGACCGCCTCACTGCAGAACTACGAATTTGGCCTGCAGAAGGTGCTGGTAGGTCAGACGGTCATCGGTATGGGCGACTGGCCTGGTGATATCGAGGTCGGTAACAAGACTCTCTCTCCCTCGCAGTGGCTTGAAGAAGGCGGTTACACGGCCGATGAACCAGAGAAGTTTATGTGCCTGCGGCACTTCTTCGATCCCTTCAACAAGACCGAACCCTGGCTTACCGACCTGCCTCAGATCGCCCAGGATTACTTTTGCTTCAAAAAGAAGATAAGCGGCAGGACTGATATACCGAGTGAAAATCCTCGCATAGATGCCAGATACTGGGCACTCGATGGCAGGCCGACGTCGCTTTCGGTCGAGAATGATTACTCGCTGCTAAAAGGCATCGAGTATATGAAAGCGGCCTTTGAGAGCGACGCGCCCCAGAAGGATTATATGGCAGCCTCGGCCTGGCGCGCTTTCGGCGAGACGATGCACCTGTTGGCCGATATGTGCGAGCCTGCCCACGTACGCAACGACGCCCATCCCGCCATCACCGGAGCGGGCGAACTGAGGGGCGACCCTGTAGAGGACTTCACCCTTGGGCCCGAGGTGCAGGCTATTTTGAAGGCCTTGCCTCGCTCGGGCGGGTGGAACGAAGTCAAGCTGGTCGATGCCGTGGACAACTACGTCGAGGACTCGATAAACGGTAGTGGAGATCCCTTCAACCTCTTCTTCAATGTAGCCGGTTGGACCGCGCGCAACTTCTTCTCTGCTGATACGGTGTCCGGCGCCGAGAAACGCACTGGTACAGCGGTACATAACGCAAATGGCAAGCCTGATTATGCTTCGCCCAAACTCGACCAGATGGGCTTCGAGGAGTTGTTCGGGCTTTATACCGGCAACCTGAACTCGCGCCGGGTGGTAATGCTACGCGAAACAGTGATGAGCCATCGGGGCTGGGGCGCCTGGCTAAAAGGCAAACTGGGGGGCGCTATCGGCAAGGAGTATGGCTACGTAACAAGCAAGGAAGCGGCCCTGGACCAGGCAGCCCTGCTTATCCCAACCGCCATCTACGCCAATATGAGGCTACTGGACTGGATGATCCCTCGCGTCGAAGTAAAACTGACCAGTTACGATGCAAAAACCGGCCAGGTGGCTGGCCAGGTAATCCACACGCCTGGGGGCATCTACCAGTCAGCGATGAGCTTCACCAAAGGCCCAGCAACCGAGTGCACCTTGTATCTGGATGGCGCAGAGCAGGTGAAGGGCAGCTATACTTTCACCATCCAGAAGGGCCAGCTTGCCGCCGACATCAGCAAGCTGAAGCCTAATCCCGCAAGCAAGGTAAAACTGACGCTCGAGGTGGCTGGGCTGTATGTGAAGTCAAATGAGATCGCAAGTAAAGCTGGCGGGGTGCAGGTGACTTCACTCTCACCCTGGCATATACCCGATGCCTACCATGACACCTTGAAGGTCAGTGGCACAGGCTTCAAGCCAGGGGGGACAAAGACCTGGGTGCTCTTCCCCGGCTCTACGCCAACTGAAGCCATCAATTACACGGACACCGAGATAAATGTCATCTGGGTGCCCGCCGATGCCATGACAGGGATGCTGAAGGTGAACGTCGGAGGCACGCTGCAGGGCAATCAGGTGGTCGGCGGAATAACGAGTAACGAAGTGCAGTTTGTGCGCAATTTTGGCCTGAGGATGCTCGAGCTGGAATATCCCAATCCCGATGGCACAGGCTGCAAGGCGCTGCTGCATGGCGACAATTACGGCGACAAGCAGGGGCCGCTCCAGGTGTATATCAACGGCACGCTAGTAGCGCCGACGGCGTGGAGCTCACAGCTCATCACTGTCACCATCCCTGGCAACCTGCTTCCGCTGCCCTTCGACCAGGACTATTACAATCCGGCCAACACGTTCAAGGCCCAGGTGAAAGGCTATGGGCTGGCGACGGACATCGAAGAGGCACTGTTCTGGCCGCCGAAGTATGGCAGGGCGCCTATAGTAGACAGGCCTCAGCAACCTGAGGAATAGGCCAAATCGAAGTTAGTACCGGAGCCTGGCTGAGTTCGCCTTCAGCCAGGCTCTTGCTTTGGCAGGCGCAGGATGAAGCTGCTCGACCAGCGCCCAGAAGTCACGCTGGTGTCCACTTTTTGTCAGGTGAGCGACCTCGTGGGCGACGACATAGGCCAGGACCTCGGGCGGAGCCATCACAAGTCGCCAGTTGAAGCCGAGGTTACCAAGGGAACTGCAGGTGCCCCAGCGACTTTTCGTGTCGCGCAGGAAGAGCCGGTTGTAAGAGAACTCGTAGCGCTGTTGCAGGTGGTCTAATGCGGCCAGCAGGGCTTTGCGGGCTTCGGCCTTGAGCCAGCCAGAGAGCGCTTTTCGGGCCTCTTCAGGGGTACCGGCAGGTGTCTTCACAACCAGTTCGCCTGGTCGCACGCGCACGGAGAGGCGCCCCTTACCCGCTTTCAACCTCAGTGTATGCGGCTCGCCCCGCAGCAGCAGTTCCGCGCCGTCGAAGAGCCGCTCTTTCCCCGCATTGAGCAGAAGGGGCAGATGGCGCGCAATCCACTGGCGATGGGCTTCCAGCAGCTTCAGGGCGTTCGAAGTCGCCTGACGGGCCGGCAGCACGACCACCAGGCCCTCCGTCGGGCTTGCGAGGAGCCGGGCCCTGAGCGCGCGCTTGCTGCGCCGCACGGTGTAGGCAATCTCGTGACCTTCCAGCTCGAAGTCTGGCATCGTCAATCCAGCACGCGTAACTCGAAGACCGAGTAGCCGTTGTCTGTGCCGCGCTCCAGGCAGTTTAGCCGAAGATACCGGCCATATCCTTCCAGTTGCTCGAGGCGCTCTTCGTCTCCCTTACCGCTAGTGGTCGAGTACAGGGATCTCCAGTCCTTCCCATCATCTGATACCAGCAACTCGTAGGACTTGGCCCAGGCTTCCCAGGTGATGAGGACGGTATTGATGGGCTGTGGAACGCCTAGATCAACCTGCACCCACTCGGGCTTGCCGTAGGGCTGTCCACTCGACCAGCGGGTGGTTACATCGCCATCGAAGGCTCGCCAGGCCTCATAGTCTGGGCTGTAGAGGGAGGAAGCGAGGGCGACCGGCTTGCCTTTCAGGGTCATCTGCCAGGCTTTGAGCTTAGCTGCCGGCAGTGTTTCAGGCGGCCCCAGCAAGCCAAGTCGTAGCTTCTCCGAACCACCCGCGCCGCGCAGGTGGTAGCACTCGATGAGCTGGTCGTCGAGATAGAGTTCGACCATCCCGCGCCGAGTCAGCAGGCGAAAACCCGTTACAAGGCCAAAATCATACTCGCGGTCGACGGTCAGTACCGGCTGCCAACTGCCACCGAAGGGATCCATCGTGCCGAACTCGGTCTTCCCATCACCATATACCTTGATGGCGTGACCGCCACGTCCCTCAGGCAGCAGATAGAAGCCCGCCGGCGGATCCGAAGGTGTAGTTGGCAATTTTAACTGGCCCTCGAAGGCAAGGCCCTTCAGCCAGTCAAGTGGCTGGCTAACAAGGGTCACTGCGCGGGTGCCATCATCAGCTTTCAATGGGAGTCGCTCGCCTTTGAGGGCGTCGTTACCGAGCCAATACTCCAGGCGGAGGGTACCTTTAGAGTCCACGACCGCGCGCTTGAGAGGCGCGATGTGCCAGCCCCAGTCGGAGTTGGACTGATGGTTGACCAGCACTTCCCCATCCGGCTGCGGGAAGAACCGCGAGAAGTAGGTCTGGCCGGCGGCGAGGAGGCGAGCATTGGTCTCGGTACGCCTGTAAGGGCCAGGCACATCATCCGCAACATAGCTCCACATATTGCCATCCAGCCCGAACATCGCATGCAGCTTGCCCTCGTTGAAGCGTCGGAAAGCGCCCGATTCAAAGACACCAGGCGTGACCTCGGGAGCGGGCAGGGCAGTCCAGTGGAGGCCATCGTCCGAGTAGCCAAGGCCCACCGTGCCCTGATGGGGACTGTCAGGCAGCGAGGTAGCCGTCCAGGTGCCCCAGTAACCCTCTTTCTCCGAGCCATCGGCAGCGCGAGGCAAGGGATAGATGCAATCCCACCTGCCCCACTTGTCGTAGAGCGTCTCTGCGATGGGAAACTGCAACTCGTCAGGAAACTTCGTCCAGTGGATCAGGTCCTTTGAAGAGGCGAACAGGATGGTCTGCCTGGACCGGCCAGTTTCAGGGTCTTTGCGCCACTCTGAATAGTTACAGAGGAAGGTGCCGGAGGTCTCGAAGTCAGCGGCTTTCCACACCGAACCAGTGCCGAGGAACTCGACCATCTCGGTAGAGGCTGCAATACACCAGCCGAGGTCTTTCCAGTGGACGCCATCAGTCGAGGTGGCGACACCAAAACCTTCGCCACCACTATGTTCTGTGATGAGGTAGTAAAGGTAAAAGGTGCCTTGATATTCGTAGCACCAGTTATCCCACTGAGCTCTCACAACCTCTGACTTGAAGACCATTGCCTGTCCTCCAGCGGTTAGCAGCAGCCCAAGCAGAAGCCCCAGCACCAGTCTGCTCTGATGGCGCATCCAGTACCTCACTCGGTAGTCGCTTGTCCTTACTTCTTGATCTCGAGCGTTGTAGGCTCGGAGACGAGTCCATCGGCGTTTTCAGCGACTGCAGTGAACTTGTAGTAGATATTCTTCACTGGCAAGAGGGAAGCTACCCGAAGGTTGATCTCCTCGGTCACGAAATAGCCACTCTCATCCGCCGTGACATGAACCTCGGCCAGTTGGCCATCCTGCTCGAGAATCGAGACGATACGGCCTCGCCAGGTGACGGTTACAGTGACTTCGGCAAGAGGCTGAGTAGTGCCCTCGATGATGATTTTGCTGCCCAGTGTCATACCTTCAACTGGATTGATGAAGACAGGCTGCAGGTCGCCGCCCGGCACCAGTCGGACTGGCTCAGTAGCGACGGCAGTCAGGCTATCCCCTTCTGGCAGTTCCAGGGTGACTGTGACAGTAGTATCGAGAGGTTCAGTCAAATCGGGCACCAGCCAGGTGCCGATATAGGTGCCTGGACTTTCGGACAGCTCGGTCATCGGCTCTAGAACGCCACCCTCGCCGAGGGTAAAGGTCGCAATGCCCCCAGCAGGCCCTGTTGCGGTCACCTGGAGCGTGCGGCCCGAGGCAAGTGCCACCCCAAGAGCGTTGTGGGTTACGGCAAGCTCGGCGGCTGCGGGGGTATCCGGCGCGTCACCGACAGTAAACGTCCAGTTGTACTGGGTCAGGTTGCCTGCCAGATCTCGCGCGGAAGCGCTCACATGGATATCGCCCGTTGGGAGTGGCTCAGGCAAGATGGTGATTAGCGTGCCCTGGCGTTCGATTGCAGCGGGTAGAAGGATGTCTTCCTGACTTATATCCACGGTTACCGAGTCATAATCGACGCCCGAGCCCCCTTCGTCAGCCAGTCTCAGTGCCAGCAAGGGCGAAGGATTGGTGGTACGGTCGCCCTGGGTCAACCCATACGGAGTGAGGACAGGCGCAACGGTGTCGATGGTCACGGGCAACTCGGCCTGAGCTGGTTCAGCCAACGAGTCACCAACTCTGAGATGTCCGACTAGCGGCACCCCAGAGACATCCATCCCCGCTGCGATAGTCAGTTGCCCGCTATAACGGCCTGGACGCTGACGCGACTCGTTCATCGGGACATTAACTCTGAGCTCGCCCAAGTCATAGGTGGCAGTGCCGGCTGGAGTTCCTTCCAGTGTAACGAGAAGCACATCGCCAGCCTTCAGGGGCGTATCGGCATTATGGTAGAACTGCTCGATTACGGCTTCGACCACGGAAGGCGTGTCCGGAGTAGGCGTGGTGGGGGTAGTCGGAGCCGCAGCGGCCAGGGTGATGCCCCAGACCTGGACCGTGCCTGGCGTCATCCGCACTGACACCTGCTGACCGACCTTCACATCAGCATAAGTGAGGGTTGTGCCAGCCTCATCCTTAACGACTACCTCGGGTTGCACCTGGAGTATGTCCGAGCGAGAATCCAGCATCAACTGGTTGGGCACCTTGGCGACCACCTTGCCTGTGACAGCCTCGTAGGTCGCGCGGATGAGGGTAGCGATATTGCCACCAGAGAAATGAACCTCTGCCTGGTCGCCTGCGGCAAGCACTGTCGGGTTTACGACCTGGGCGCCCTGACGCAAGAGGATGGTCGTGGGGGTGATCCCAAAGAGCCGCAGTTCTCCATCAAGAGTCAGGGCGATGCGATCAGCCAGCGCCGAGGCGACAATCCCTGTTACTGTGCCGCTATCAGGCACCGCCGGCGTGGTTGGCGTGGTTGGAGTGGTTGGAGTTGTTGGAATCACAGGATCGGTTGGGATGATCGGGATAACAGGCGTCTCATCCAGCGGCGGCAGAGTTACTTCCGCGACCTGAGTAGCGGGATTCCACTTAACTTCGGCGCCAAAAGCCTCGGCTGGGAAGCGCAGGGGCACATAGGTCGTGCCGCGCAGGAGCTGGGGCGGTACGTCAAGGCCAGTCGCTCGCCCGTTGATATAGGCGATGGGATTACCGATGCTCATCTGCACCTCGACATCGCCGCGCACTCCAACGGCGGTGCGAGTTATGGCATCCCAGGTCACCGTGGCGCCAAGTGACTCGAAGACCAGGCGCATTGGCAGCAAGGTCCGGCCGCTCATTGAGACAGCGGGGGGACTTGATGGCAACTGCTGACCGTTGACGATGACGGTTATTGCGAAGCAGGCAGGAGCGAATACGAGGAGCAGCAGGAGCGTCAGGCCAAGTCGGGTGGTAGTCTTCATAGTAAATTCCTCCCTCGGTGGGTTACGTCTACCATTGTACCCCTTCGAGTGGATTTTCACCTCTCCTGCCTTGTGAAGAATCCAGGGGGAAAGTAGACTGCCTCACATAAGAGATTTGTGGGGTGCAAGGTGATGAGCGAACATGACCGACTGGCCTGGTGGCGGGCGGCCCGATTCGGGATGATAATCCACTGGGGCCTGTATGCCCTGCCGGCTGGCGAGTGGAAGGGTCAACAGATGGAGTATATAGGCGAGTGGCTGCAGAGTCGCTTCCGCATCCCTGGCGCCGAATATTCCACGCTGGCTGAACGCTTCAACCCTCAGGGTTTCGATGCCGACGAATGGGTCAGGCTCGCGGCGCGGGCGGGGATGCGCTATATCATATTTACCGCAAAGCACCATGAAGGCTTTGCGATGTATCACTCCAGGGTGAGCGACTTCAATATCGTGGACGCCACGCCCTTCGGGCGAGATCCGGCGGCTGAGCTTGCTGAAGCCTGCGCCAGGTATGGCGTGAAGCTTTGTTTCTACTATTCGCAAGACCTCGACTGGCATGAGGCCGATGGTGGGGGAACCGCGCCCGGCCTGTCCTCCAACTTCGGTATGAGCTGGGGCAACGACTGGGATTTCCCCGACCACGACGCGAAGGACTTCTCGCGCTTCTTCGAAGGGAAGGTGAAGCCGCAGGTCACTGAATTGCTGACCCAGTATGGGCCAATTGGGGCGCTGTGGTTCGATTGTCCAATGACCCTCTCGCACGCCCAGAGTGAGGAGCTATACGCGCTGGCGCGCTCGCTGCAGCCCGACTGCGTGATGAATAGCCGCCTCGGGAATGGCCTGGGCGATTATCAGAGCCTGGGCGACAACCTCATCCCCGCCGCGCCACTCGCCGGTGACTGGGAGGTCGTCGCGACCCTCAACGACACCTGGGGTTACAAGCGCAACGACATCAACTGGAAGACTTCTCGGCAGGTGCTGGAGCTGCTGACCGGCCTTGCGGGTAAGGGCGTGAATTATGCCCTCAATGTCGGGCCGGATGAACTGGGACGCTTCCCTGAGGGGACAGTGCGCGTGCTGGAGGAGCTTGGCGAGTGGATGGACACGAACGCCGAGGCCATCCACGACACCGAGGCCACACCCTGGCCGCACGATTTGCCCACGGGCCCTGTCACCCGCGCGCCGAAGCGGCTCTACCTGCATCTGCACAACTGGCCTGAGAAGGAGCTCTCACTCGTTGGATTGTCTACGCCAGTCAAGAGCGCGCAGTTGCTGGGGCAGCCAGACCAGCCGCTTCAGGTAGAGCAAAATCCTGCCGAAGGTTGGCAGCCCCCTCGCATACGCATCGACCTGCCGGTGCTTGCCCCCAAGGGGGAGTTACCTGTCGTAAGGCTTGACCTGTCAGACGAGGCAGAAGTCGAGCCCGGCTTGCTGCAGCAGGCGGATGGGTCGCTCTACCTGCCCGCGACCAGCGCCGACACTACTCTCGCGCGCTCTCCCCTCGGCACGGTGGAAGGCTGGCATACGCCGGAGGGCGAGTTGGTCTGGTATTTCCGCGTCCATCAGCCTGGGAGCTTCGAGGTCAGGTTGCTGACCAGCGCGCTTTGGCACAGCGCCCCCTGGGAGGGCGGCCATCTGGTGCAGCTCGAGGTCGCGGGGCAGCGGCTGACGGCGCGCCTCGAGGCCGATGAAGTTATCGAGAACGCTGCTACGAGTTGCTATGCCCTGGCGGCTTCTAGCTGCGGAAGGCTGAACTTGCCAGAGGCTGGCGAATATGAACTGCGGCTTACAGCACTCGAGGTAGCGCCGACCACGGCGGGGCTTGCCCTTATGGCGGCCCAGTTGCTGCCAGTCAAGGAGGATGCCCAGTGAATCTGCTTCAATTAATGCTCATCATACTTGGGATTGGCCTGATTTCGACTGCCACCTTTGCTGCGCGAACCTATACCTTCGATGGGCCGCCTTCGCAGGAGGTCATCGAGAATTACCTTTCGCGCTCGATGGAGTACCTGGGCCTGTGCTGTGAGAGCGACTCAGGGCCTGCGCCGCACTTCGAGGACAATGTCCGCCTCATCCTGAACACAGGCAGCAAGTTCATCGGGCGCGCGGCCTACGCCTGGGACTGCCCCAAGGATGATGAAAAGCATTTCGCGGTGGCCGCCGAGAACGCCCGCAGGCTGCATGAGCTGGATCCGGAGCTGGTGCTGCAGGCCTGCGTCTTCGAGACGACTTACTCGCGCGCGGCCCGAGGGCCAAATGGTTATGGCGTGGAGGACATCCCCATCCCCGCCTGGGTGTTCGAGGAGTTCGGCTTGCCTGTAGAGCAACGCAATTTCAGCTACGAGGGGATGCTCTTCCCCGATGGTCGGTCGCGCGATGTTTGGGGGCCAGGCGCCTCAGCGCCCGACATCACAAGGCTGGAGACCCAGTTATGGTTCTTCTATCGCGCGAAGCGTTATATCGACGCAGGTTACGAGGCAATCCACTTCGGCCAGGCAGGCTGGATTGGCGTGGGCGACACCGACCACAGTGTTTGGGCTGGGTTGCTTGCGCGAGTCCGCCAGTATGCAGCCCAGCATGCGCGACGCCACTGGGTCTTCTGTGATGCCCATATCGCGACCGCGGGCATCAATCCGTGCGTGGAATACAACGGCGTGTTGCTCTGGGATCTGGTCGGCTTCCCGCTGAGGCCTGTGGAGGGCTTCGCAGCCTCTTTCGGCGACACTCGAAGTGGGCTGGCTGGACGCTCTTTACCAGCGCGTGCCGGGCGGACGCCATCCGGCAGGCTGGGAGTGCGAGGCGCTGCCCCAGTATTATGAACTGGACAACTGCCAGTCGGGACTCTCGGTGGGCGGTGGCATCTTCGTCTGGGGCGCGGACGAGTCCACCTGGTTCGCCAACCTCCCCGAGGCGGAACGCAACCGCTGGCTGGCCTATGCGTGGCAGTGGATCTGGGACAACGCCCCTTCGGGGTATCTGGAGATGCCCGGGCGCAGGCCCGCCCAGACACCGGTGTGGGCGCCGACCAACTGGAGCTATATACTCAACACGCCGAGTGAAGCCTGCCCCGAGGGCTTTGGGCAGGAAGAGACCGTGAAGGCCCTCTGGGCTGACCCACGCTACGCCGACAACTCGACAAGGCCCAAACCGCCGCACTAACCAGCAGACACTTGCCTCCGAGCCCAAGCTGTTGCTGCACTGGGACCTCTCCAAGACCGAACCGACGGGCGACGGGGCACTGCTTATCCCCAACCAGGCCGGTGAAGGCTTCGAGGGCGAGTTGAAGGTGGACACCGTTGCGCGACTGACCGCCATCTATCAGTGTTTCGGCACCGGAGCCACCCCGGAGCAACGCGCTTCCGCCAAAGAATCCCTCGAAGAGGTCAGAAAGGCAACTGGGAGGCCTCTTTGAAGAGGGCACGAAAGGCGCAGCAGTGCGCTTCGATGGGAAGGCAAGGGCGGAGGCGCTACCCTCCTCCGAGCTTGCGCCTCCAGCCCTTTCGGTCGCCCTTTGGGTGAAGATTGAGAGCTTTGATTCGTCCCTCTTCCCGCTGGACAAGTCGGTGTGGATGCAGTCGGGCTGGTACCTCAAGTATCACCAGCCGGCCGATGAGTTCTACGCCGAGGTGTTCGATGGAGGCTCGGAGCGTCGGGTAGCCCACTTCACTGGTGTGAAGCCAGGCGTCTGGACACATCTGGCCTTCGTAGCCGATGGCACCAGCCTGTCGGCTTATGTTGATGGCGCGTTGACCGAACGCGTGCCGGCAGGGCCGGTCGTCACCAACGGCCTGCCACTGATTGTCGGCAAGAACTGCCCAGGCGTCAGTCTGCGCGACCTGCGCCTCTGGACGGGAGCGCTCTCCCCCGCCCAGGTGACCGAACTGGCTTCGGAGGGCTAAGGAGTTACGGTAACGGCAAGGCTGGCGCGCGGTGAATTGCTCGGATCCTGGGGGTTCCAGAAAGCCTCGAAGGCGCCTTGCCAGGCCTCTCCCGCGGTCGCGTGGGGCCCGGGCCGAGCGCGCAAGTCCAGCGCGCCTGTTTCGCCCGGTTGGAGCATCCGTGTGAATACATAGCCCTCTTCAGTGCGCGCAAGGTCAGCGACTTCCAGCCCCTCAGCGCGGCAGGAGAGCGTCCAGCCAGGCGTTGTTTCAACCAGGCGCAGGGCAGGCATACAGGCGACGCTGCCGGTGTTGGTGAGCAGCACCTGGAACTCTGCCGGCGCGCTTTCGTTTGCCTTCCGAAGGGCCAGTTGGAGTGTTTCGCCCGGCCCTTTGAGGTAGCGGATGGCCTTCATCACCAGGTTGGTGAAGCTGTTCGGCCTGGTCTCGGGTACGATGCTGTAAGGGCCGTCATACCAGCTTTCGAAAAGATAACGATCGGCGCGCCCCCCTTCGGCCTGATACTTCTGCAGCGCCTCCAGGCTGCGCGCTGCATAGCGAGCATCCCAGTCGTCGGGCGAGAGGCCTTCGTATTCTCGACCAGAGTCGTTGCAGATGAAAGTGTGCCTCGCGCCGAAGGAATGCAGCCAGCGCTCGTAGGTGCGGATCTTCTCCCGGTGCAGCCGCACAGCGACGGGGTCGGCCCAGTCCCAGGTATAGTTCTGGGGGCTGTCGGTTGTGAAAGCCACCAGTGGGGCGCCCTCTTCCCGGCTGACCTTGAAGCAGGAAGAAAAGATGTCATAGCCATCCCAGTCGAAAGAGACTTCTTTACCGTCGACGAGAATCGGGTTGCCCTCATCGTCCTTCAGTGGAGCGAGGGTAAGCTCGTTCTTGCCGTAGGTCGGCATCCCCGCCCACTTGAAATAGACGGGCGAATCCACCAGGCCGATGGCCAGGTCGGGCACGCCTGCGCGCAGGGCGCGTATATAGTCGCGCCAATAGCCGGCGAAGGCCGGCCCCTCGTCAGGATAGCCTTCTCTGTCGCCTGTAATATGGACGAACAGGTCGCGGCTGGTCCAATTTGGATATTGTTGAGCAACCACCTTGAAGATGAAGATATGCCAGTCGACGCCAACCTCTTCGATAGGAAGGCCGAAGCCGCGCAGCTTCTGGACGCGAGCAGCGTCCGTCTCCCCCGCAACGCGTCCTAGCTTGTCATCGGCCTCAAAGGTGGTGTGCGGCCAACCAACTTCCAGGGCAAGCCCGCAGTCCACTTCGGCGAGTTCTGCGGCCAGCTTCGGCGCCACTTCGGGCACGGCCTCATCCCAGCACCAATAAGCCCCATGCAGGAAGAAGCCGTCCATGTTGTGTTTTACGAAGTCCCACTCGGCGTCAGGCTCAACCAACTGAGCCATATTACGATAACCGCCCCAGTAGAGCTCAGCGGGGATGCGACAACTCGCGCCCCAGGTGCAAGCGGCGACAAGCAGCAGAACCAGAGCAATCGCGCGCATTGGCAGGTCTCCTTGTTACCCCTTATCCGGCAGGTCGTACATAGCCTGGATGTAGGGGTGATCTTCGGAATACTCGGTCAGTGGCTTGGGATTGGCGACACGGCCGAGGGGGCGGCAACCCGCGCCAGTCACGCCGGTCCGGGCATCTCCAAGGTCGGCCCGGCAGGCCGCGAGGCGCGCGAGCAGGTCCTGGACAACAACCGGATGAGCCTCGGCCAGGTTGGTTGTCTCGGAAAGGTCGGCTTCGAGGTCGTACAGCTCGAGCAATTCCTGCCCCCGCTTGGCCACGTGAAGCTTCCACTTGCCCGAGCGCACAGCTTCGAGATCGTCGCACTGGTAGTAGAAGAACTGCTCATGCCGGCTGGCCGCGCCCTCTTCGCCTGTCAGCAGCGGGGCGAGGTCCTTCCCGTCGAGAGTGCGATCGGTGGGGAGTTCGGCCCCCGCCAGGCCCGCGAGTGTCGGCAGGAAGTCAATCGCAGAGGCTACCTCGGAGCAGACCCTCCCCGCAGGGACGACGCCCGGCCAGCGCGCGATGAGCGGGACGCGCATCCCGCCCTCCCAGGTGGTGCCTTTGGTGCCGCGCAGTGGGCCATTAGTACCGCCATGAGTGCAACGGGCGCCGTTGTCGCTGGTGAACAGCACGAGGGTGTCCTCATCCAGCCCGAGCCGCTCTAGCTCATCAAGCAGCACAGCCACGCTCCAGTCAATCTCAGCAACCGCACCGCCGTAGGCGCCGTTCTGGGAATCCTTGAGGAAGGACTCCGGCACGAAGAGCGGCAGATGGACATACATATGGGCGAAGTAGAGGAAGAAGGGCCCCTCCCTGCTTTCGCGCAGGAAGCGGACACACTCCTCGACATAACGCTCGGTGAGGGCGGCGAGGTCCGGCTGGGCCTGGATGACCTCCTCATCGCGCAGCAGAGGCAGCGGCGGCCACTCTCGCCCACCACCCGTCTGGCGCCCCATATCGTTGCTGTAAGGCAGGCCGTAATAGGAATCAAACCCAAACCGCGTCGGCAGGAACTCCGGCTGGTCGCCGCAGTGCCACTTCCCCACCAGCCTGGTAGCGTAGCCGCGCTGTTTCAGCAACTGCGCGAGGGTGATCTCGTTCGAGTTCAGCCCAACAGCATCGCCGGGGAAGAGCACCCAGGCGCCATCGAAAGAGCCAAAACCCAGCCGCGGTGGATAGCAGCCGGTCAGCATCGCACCGCGGGAGGGCGAGCAGACAGGCGCCGGCATATAGAAGTCGGTGAAGCGCGTGCCCTCAGCTGCCATCGCGTCCAGAGCTGGCGTGGCGTTAACCTCGGAGCCATAACAGCCCAGGTCACCCCAGCCGAGGTCGTCACAGTTGATGAGTATGATGTTGGGTCGGTCTCCACGTCCTGCCACCTTAGCGCACCTCCGCGCCCCAGACAGCACTGGCCTGCACCTCGCCGATGGGCGCCTGCCCCGCGACAAGTGGCTGAGTGGAGCCGCTGCTGACCACGTCGCTCAGATAAAGCCGCTCTATCGTGCCAGCCTGATGGTCTACCAGTTTGTCGAGTCCCTCCAGGGTGAGGCCGGAGAGGCGCAGGCAGCCGATAGCCGCATGCTCCGTCGTCTGGATGAGGGAGCCCTGATCGGCCGGAACAGCCTTCCGCACCACCTGAGAGTTGCGAACGATGAGGTTATCCACCGGGCAGAAGACCTGGATGTAGTCTATTGGCGCAGTCTGGTCTTCCTTCTCGTAGATATGCCAACCGTCCAGGATGACATTGCCGAAGTGGGACGCCTCTGCCACCTGGTCATCGTTGGGCGTATGGAAGGGGATGCCCAAATCGATGAGACGCAGCGGTTTGTCCGGGGTGTGATGGCTGATATTACGCAGCGTAATAGTGTCGAACTTGCCCCCGAGCCGGAAGAGGAACGGCCCTGTATATTCGTATTTATGGGTTGTCTGGCGCAGGTCAATGTTTTCCAGCGTGATACTGCCGAAGTTGCCGCCCGAGCCCGGGAACCACGCGTTGATGAAGAAGCCGAATCCCTTGACGGTGCCCGTCACATTGCGCACATAGACACGATCAAGACGCCCAGTGCCGCGCGAGAGCATCCGTATCCCCTGATCTGCGTCATTAAGATAGACTCCATCGATGAACACGTCGGTGATATCGGAGATGCTGTCGTGCTCATCAGGCGCCAGTGCGATGAAGTCGTCGCCCGAGCAGCCCATTATGTTGTGCATGTTCAGGTATTGGCCTGGCCCCCAGAAGTGGATGCCATCCTGATTCTGCGCATACATATTCTCGGGCAGTTCGATGGTGATATCTTCCATCGTTACCCGGAACCAGTTGGCCAGCAGCATCGCAAAGGTGCGCTGGTTGCGGATGGTCACATCGCGCAGAGTGAGATACTCGACGCCGTAGAACTCCATCGTCATAACCCAGCGCGTGCCCTCGAAGACCTCAGGGGCGTCGGGATCACTGATGTGATGTTCCTGGCCCAGGCAGTTGTGGTTGTAGGTGCCCCCGAGCAGCGTAATGTTGCGGTCCTGGATGGTCTTGAAATCCAGATGGGCGTTCTGGATTATTGACCGGTTGGCGCCCGAGGCGAGGAAGAAGCCGCAATCCCTGGTTTGGCACTCGATTGTAGTGTTGGAGTGGACGTTAAGACCGCGCACGAGGGCCGCGCCGTCCATCACAAGGCGCAAGCCGCCCCATTCGGGGGCCTTATCGAGGATGGCCTGCAGCACCTCGGTGTCATCGGTGCCTCCGCCCTCTCTCACGTCGCTGTCGAGTTTCGCATAAGTGCTCGCGTAGACAGTGAAACGGCCCGCGCCTTCCTGTGAGATGATCTCTTCCGGTATGGCCATATGGATTCCCTCCCAAGGGCTAGTGCTGTAACGGGGCAGACTTCGGGGCGAGAGGGGTCTTTCCTGCGGGAAGGGAGGCCGAGATGCGCTGACAACCGAAACCTCGCAGGGGCAATTTGCCCCTGCACCCCGGTTTGGCTTCCCCCCGGCAGGCCCCTCCGCCGGCAGGTCGAACTATACCTCATTGCGCGGTAGCTTTTGCACCGCCAAACCGATCCACCAAGTCCAAGGAGCAAACTGAATGCAGAACCCAATGAGCTGGCTAGTCGGATTTGCCTTGTTACTGCTGGCAGTGGCCGGATGCACCCAGGCCAAGTCTCAGACGCCACCGATGTATATCTTCACCCTCGATCCCGCGAAGACAGGCCCGACTAATTATGACGAGGTGGCCGCGCTGGTCTCGCTCCAGGGGATTATCAACCGGGAGCAGCCTCTTGTTTACATAAATAATCCAGGTTATGCCAGGCCGGAATACTGGCTGGACCTGCTCGGTAAGGAGGGGCGCTGGCTCGAAGGGCGCACCCAGGTGAAGCTGGACTCGCTCGATGACGTCTACGAGCTGGCCCAGTCAAAGCTGAAGGGCGCTGTCATCTGGGATCCTGAAGTGCCGGCCAGTTTCAACGTCGCGACGACCATCGCCGGCGTCGAGGACGCCGTCATCTTCAGTCCCGATTTTGCCAAACGCTATCTCAAGCGCTGGAACCTGCCGGTAGTGAAAGACCTGCGAGGTCTTTTCACGGGCGCCGAGACAGGCAGCAAGAAGAACGACGCTTACCGCTGGGCCATCCGGGAGTACCTCGACCAGGGCAAATGCTCTCCCCACCAGCTTTGCCTCTACCACGATGCTTTCTATGACTGGAAAGCCGGGCAAATCGCCTATTCCATAGTCCGCGACTGGGCGGTCATGAACCGCGCTTTCGTGTTTGACCTCTCCCCCTGGGGCGATGAGGTGCCCGCCGACGACCCTGACCAGGCGCTTGGCACCGACCTGGCCACCTACAAGCTTATCCTCGAGGCTACGCTGCGCCAGACGAAGGGCAAGCAGATGACCGAGATGGCGGGTTTCTTCAATTTCAACAAATATGCCAATATGCCAGGCCACCCAAGCAAGCATGAACCAGTGCCGACCGAATGGGAGACCGTCTGGCTTATCTCGCCCTACAACTGCTACCAGAACACCGCCACCGAGTTCTGCTACAACCAGTCTTTCCACTCTCATATGCCCAGGCAGCAACTGAAGCAGTCGCGGCCGAGCCCTGCGCCGAAGGTCGAGAACAAGGCTTACGTGGCCATCCTGATGGCGGACTACGATTCGGCCTTCCCGCTGTACCATTTCCTGCCCAACTACTGGGAGGACGCCCATCGAGGTGCGTTGCCGCTCAACTGGGGCATCAACCCCAACCTGCTGGAGACCTATCCTGATGTCATCTCCTACTTCTACGAGACCGCAACGCCCAACGACCACTTCATCGCGGACGCCAGCGCCGCGGGTTATATGAATCCGAACCGCGTGCAGCCGCAGTATCTGCCCCTCTTCGTGAAGCACAACCGCAAGTTCTATGAGTGGGCGGATATGACTATCTCGGGGATGGTGCTGGACTGGGATCAGCCTACCCCAGCGGTGAAAGACGCCTTTCAGCAGTTCTCGCCGGACGGTTTTGCGACCATCGTGGACGATATGCACGAGCGCAAGGGCGCGCCGCCTGCCCCGCATGTATGGAAGGGGATGCCGGTTATCCAGCTCCTGGGGATGGATCCCAACAGTGCCGAGTGGAGCGCCAATGTCCTCGCGCAGACGGTGAGCGCGCGTAAACCGGACGAGCCAGGCTTCTACTATTTCCGCTGCGTGTGGGTCTCCCCCACGCAGATCCAGGCGGTGCTCGACCTCTTCGCCAAGCAGCATCCCGAGCAGGAGATCGAAGTCGTAGACCTCTATACCTTCTTCGACCTGTTCAAGCAGCATTATGGAGAGGGAGGAAGCCACTAGCGCCAGGGCGAACGGTCACTGTGAGTCCTTCAAGGGAAGCTGCGGAACGAGCTGCTCAACACCGAGCTGCTGGAGACGCTGCTGGGGGCGTGGATACTGGCGGAGCGCTGGCGAAGGCACTACAACACGGTGCGACCACGCAGTGCTCTGGGCTACGCGCCACCAGCGCCTGAGGCGACTTAAACGAGGCCTTGAGGCCTCGTTTAAGAGTATGACCCTGGAAGTGGTAGAATAGCTGGGGCAGGTCAAGCGTGTCAGCGAAGACCGGGCCGACAGGCTTCCACTACGAGGCCCAAAACAGGCTGATCTCTGGTTCCATCGTCGAGTGTGCAGGGCCCATGCAGAACAGCACGATCCATGTTCCCCCCAAGGAAGCTGAGCGGTGTTTAACCTTTTGGAGCAAATCGGCGACCTCGACCGGTACCCTACACTGGCCGACGTTCTGGCTCATACGCGTGCCTTGGCTGGCAGAAGCGGCTTCCACGTCGAGACGATTGGGCAGTCGCGCATGGGGCGTGACATTGAGCTCGTATCGTTCGGGAGCGGCGACAAACCTGTGATCCTGCTGTGGGGGTTCGAGGATCCCCATGAGCCTGTCTGCGCTTGGAGCATGATGTGGCTTTGGGAGCAACTGTCAGACGCGTTCTCGCCAATCCACGAACTCGGTCTGGATTGGGCGTTCGCGCCTTGTCTTCACCCGGATGGTGTCTTGAGGAACGAAACGTGGTTCAGCCATCCCGGCGATCTCCGGGCGTTCCTCAACGGGTGCTGGGATGAAGATAACACCTTCTACGGTCCGCCGCAGAGCGCAGAGCAGTTCGCACTGGAGCAGGCCATAGTTCGGGCGAGGCCGGAACTGCTTTTCGGGATGCACGACGAGAGTCATTTCCCGGGATATGGGTACTGGGCTCTCGTCTCCGACGAAGATGTATTGGGGCAGCTCGGCGACCATTTCGAATACGAGAGACGCATCGGCGTGGTCCCGGTACCGGCACCCGTGAAGCCTCAGGGCATGCGGAACTGCTGGTATTTCGGCCGGGCGCACGCTCTGACCGGCCGGTGTCTGAGCATCGTCTGCGAACCGAGGGCCTACAGGCGGCTGGCTCCGCCGCGCGAACCGGAGAACTCGCTCCGCCAGCGTTTTCTGGCAGCCGTGTCCGAATACGAGTCGACTCTCCGGGAGATTGTCGCATTCTCAGAAGAGGAGCAAGCACTGATCGACTGTGCGGCAGAGCGCGTAGAGCGTATGCGAAGGGACTGGCTGTTCTATATCGCCGCTGGATCGTGCGGACTCCGGGTCCTCAGAGCGCATGGCAAGGCCGAGCTCGCTGAGTCTCTCGAGAGCACCTTCTGGGATTACCTCACTGCGAGACTGGACGGCACCTACACAGCGATACCCGTCCGGGATCAGGTCCGGATTCAGCTCCACTTCCTCTTCTCGGTCATCCAGGCGACAAGGAGAGGAGGACATTCAACAGTCTTAGGACCGTAAACCAATGATACGGACAAGACTAGTGCACGCAACGCCTTGCGGCCGCGCGTGACCCGAGGCCGAGGCCTATGAACAGGACCCGCAGCGCATACAATCGATGGTCGGGTACCTATGACGCCGACCCGAATCCCCACACGGCGCTAGAGGAGGAGCACGTTGTGGATATGGTCGCCCCCGCGCCTGGGGAATACATACTTGACGCGGCGTGTGGAACTGGAAGGTACTGCCGTCTGTTTAAGAAAAGGGGAGCACAGGTCGTTGGCATTGACTTCTCAGAGGGCATGCTCCGCGTTGCACAACAGGAATTGCTGACCATTCCTTTCCTTTGCGTAGATCTGACCGGCATTCTGCCGCTTCGGGAGGCCTGCTTCGACAAGGTTAACTGCGCACAGGCCCTAAAGCATATTCCCGATTTGACAACACCGCTGACCGAATTCGCCCGCGTCGTGAAACCCTCTGGAACCATCACTTTCTCGGTAACGCATCCAGAGATGGACTGGGATGGCTATGAGATGTCTCGTGCGCTTTCCTTTAATCTCACTGCTGAATCCGACATCTACCATCACCGATTCTGGCAATACTTCGAGGCGATCGATCAGGTCGGCCTTCGCCTGTCGGCCTTCCGCCAAGTGCCCGTTGGCGACAAGATCCGGAAGTACCTGACTGCTGAATCATATCAGAAGGTCAAAGGCCGCTATCAGATTGCGATATTCCAGGCGATGAGGAAAGAGTCAGTCAAACCCGCCGGTACATCGCAGGCTTCACAGCGCCGCTGAGCCTCACAGTGACGCGAATCTGCGGCCGCACCGCGGTCCGCCCCTCCCCTCATTGATTCGCCGCCTTCCGAAACACACCCACCACACCACCCGCTGCAAGCTGCTCCGGCGTCACCGTGACTGTCTGCCGCGTGTTCGGGAAGCTGCGGGACGAGTTGCTCAACACCGAGCTGCTGGAGGCAGGGATACTGGTGGGGCGCTGGCGAGAACGCTACAACACGGTGCGGCCACGCAGTGCTCTGGGCTACGTGCCACCAGCGCCTGAGGCAATCCAGCCGAGGCCTTGAGGCCTCGGTTAAGAGTATGATCCTGGAAGTGTTAGAATAGCTGGGGCAGGTCACTCTACCTAAGCAGACCTGACTAGTAGTGTTGCCCTGAGCCTGCTATCTGGCCATGAAACTGACACGCAGGAGGCGCCAATGCAAGTCCTCTGGGGAGTCCTGACGGCAGCGATAGGGGTGTTCCTGTTCGTCTGCGGCAGCACCAGAAGCGAGTTCGTCGTCTACCGACTGCTGGCTGCGCGGGCCAAGCTTCTGTGGGGTGATAGGGTGCATAGCTTCCTCCAGGTTGTGGGGATCCTGGTTGCCCTGTTCGGCATCGCCATGGCGCTGGGGTACATACCGGTCCGGGAGCGGCTGGACTAGCCGAAAGGGCGACCTCCCGCGGGCCGGGAAGGCCGGGCGGGTGGCGGATCATCAGCCCGCAGGACGAATCCCAGTCGGGCGAGAGCGTGATAGCAGAGGCAGAGCGGACCTGCGCGGCGACACAGTACCGTGGGCTACGTGCCACCCGCGTCGGCGGCGACCCAGCCGAGAGTACGAGAGCGGGTGTGGTACCATCACCGGGGTAGGTCATGGCCACGCCCTCGGCGGCAGGAGACCAACTTCTGATTCCGACTTCCTTGCCGCTTGTACTTCACAGGGAGCGATAAGTGATGAAGGCGGTTCGATACCACGACTACGGTGGACCCGAGGTGCTTTGTTACGAGGACGCGCCGATCCCGGAGCCGGGACCGCGTGAGGTCCTTGTCCGCGTCCACGCAGCGGGGGTGAATCCCGCCGACCGGCAGATCCGCACGGGCCTGCGGTTCCGGCTGGAGAAGCCCTTCGCTTTCATCCCCGGCTGCGAGGTGTCAGGCGTGGTGGAGGAGACTGGGTCAGACGTCACAGAGTTTACGGATGGCGACGACGTCTATGGCTTGCTCGGCTTTGGGGGCGGATATGCGGAATATGCGGTCGCAACCGCGGACAACCTTGGCCGGAAGCCCGTGTCTCTGGACCATGTGCATGCGGCCGCACTGCCGGTCGCCGCGCTGACCGCTTGGGATGCCCTGTTCGAGGTCGGGGGTTTAATCGCCGGGCAGCAGGTGCTTATTCACGCGGCTGCTGGCGGTGTCGGGCACATCGCCGTTCAGTTGGCAAAGTGGCGGGGCGCCCATGTGATCGGCACGGCATCGGCACGGAACGAAGCGTTCCTCCGGGAACTCGGTGTCGATGAGTTCATCGACTACCGGGCCACCGCGTTCGAGTCCGTTGTGCGGGACGTGGATGTGGTTCTCGATTTGATCCCCCGAGAGGCCGACGATGGGATCGATGCACTCGCCTGGGAGACGATGGACCGATCTTGGGCGGCCCTCAGGGACGGCGGAATTCAGGTTTCGATCTGCGCCAACCCGACGCCCCGGCCCGATGCTGCCAAGCGAGGACTTCGCGGCGCATACGCGGTAGCCAGGCCCGAGCAAGGAGCTCCTGAGCCGGATTGCCGGTCTGGTTGACGAAGGGAAGCTGAGACCCGATGTCGGCACGGTCTTCTCCCTGCGGGAGGCCAGACAAGCCCATGAGTTGATCCAGACAGGCCATACCCGTGGCAAGATCGTGTTGCGGGTGGATGAGCTATGACAAGCCCGGAAGCTTTGCCCGCCGGCTCGACGGACCCCTTCATGGGCTACATGGAACCGCTGGTCAGCCTGCCCGGCGCCGGCGGCGCAGTATTTCACCGGGCTGGCCGCTCCGACTCTCCAGACATACGCGCCGACCGGGATCTTGATCTGGTACTCGGTGGCATGTCTGTCTTCCCGGCCTTGACCGTTCTGGGCGTGACGCTCGCACGCCCGCCACTCTTGCTGGCGACTGACCTAGATGTCGCTGTCCCCTGTCTCTGGGCAACGGGTGCCATTTCTTCACTCATTGCCAAGCGCAGCTAGCAGTGCGTGCCTGTCAACGCCCAGGCTACTCGAAGAGGCTGACTGACATCGAGTACCCGGACTCTTCCGAGACCAACTACATATAAAACTCTGCCGGGCAGCGACTGACCAAGGTCGCCTTCAGCGCGGTCATTAGGGGGATTTGGGCTAGACCAAGCATTTTTTTTGCATATGTGCTATACTTCGTGAAATTGTTACGTCGGTTCGGCACTGGCCTGGTTTTTGTCGTATGTATACGGCCTTCGCTAGCTCCTTAGACTGAATCCGCGAGACAATAGCGAAGACAACCAGGAGAGTGCAGAATTGAAAACCAGGGACACAGTCCTAACGTGCCGGCATTGCCAGGCACAATTTCCTTTTACCCCCGAGCAGCAGGCCGATTATGAGCGGCAAGGCTATGCTCTTCCCACCCGATGCCCCGAGTGCCAGGCCAAGCGCCAGGCCAAGCGGCAGGCTAGTCGCGGTGCGGATCCAACAACCACCACCCCCCGCAGCAAGCGGGCTGTCAAGCCCGAGCGCGAAGCGGGACAGGCTTCCGTAGCCCCAATGACCAGTTCCGAGAACAGAGTCAGTGAGGCCTTCAGGGCCTTCGGGCTGGATGGCCGCCTCGAGCGCGCCATCTGCGAGGCCGGCTTCGAGACGCCGACTCCCGTGCAGGCAGCGACTATACCCGCCGGGCTGGAAGGCCACGACATCATCGGCACCGCGCAGACAGGCACCGGTAAGACGGCGGCTTTCGTGCTGCCCATCTTGCAGCACCTGTTGGAGAATCCCTCCAGGCGTCCAGGCACTCGCGTCGTGGTGCTTACTCCCACCCGCGAACTCGCCGAGCAGGTAAATGCCGTTTTCAAGCAACTTGGCAAATATACGAAAATCAAGTCGGCGACCGTCTACGGCGGCGTCGGGATGGGCCCGCAGCAGCGCGCTCTGCGCGACGGCACCGAGATCATCGTAGCCTGCCCCGGCAGGCTGCTCGACCATATGGATCGCGGCAACACCAATTTCAGCACCGTGGACAAGCTTGTGCTGGATGAGGCCGACCGGATGCTGGATATGGGCTTCCTTCCGCCAATCAAGCGCATCCTTTCCAAGCTTCCGAGCGACCGGCACACGCTGCTTTTCTCGGCCACTTTCGCCCCCGAGCTCAACCAGCTCGCCGCGGACCATCTGAAGAACCCGCAGCGTATAGCCGTTGATCTTCACGCGCCGGCCACGACTGTTGCGCATGCCCTTTATCCGTGCCCGCAGCATCGCAAGACCGCCCTTGTGTTGAGGCTCCTCGAGAAGACGGACACTCAATCAGTCTTGATCTTCATCCGCACCAAGCACAAGGCAAGTCAGGTGGCTGAGCAGATCGAGAAGGCGGGTTACAGCACCGCCGCGCTGCACGCCAACAAATCTCAGTCGCAGCGTCAGACTGCGCTGAAGGACTTCCGCTCGGGGCGTTGCCAGATAATGGTAGCGACCGACATCGCGGCCCGCGGGCTGGACGTAGAGTCTATCTCGCATGTCATCAACTACGATATCCCCGACACCGCGGATACCTATATCCATCGCATCGGCCGCACTGGCAGAGCCGAGCGCACAGGTCACGCTCTGACCCTCGTCACCCGCGAGGACAAGGGACTGGTCTATGAGATCGAGAAAGTACTTGGAGACACTATCGAGTGCGTAAAACTCGAGGATTTCGATTACAGCATACCTGTCAGCCAAAACGCGAAGTTCAAGCAGGGCTCTCCTTCCCCGCGCGGCCAGAGAAGCGCGCCGACTTCCTTCACCTCACCGCGCAAGCGTCGTGGAAGTCAACTGCGTTAGGAAAGACCTTTAACCGCCTCACAGAAGCCGCTGGGCCGAACGACTGGCCTGGCGGCTTTTTGTTGGGGCTACCTGGAGTATAATTGTAAGAGTGTCAGTGACGCCCAGGAGGAGGCCGGCAGGTGGTGGACAGCTCCCAGGCCGTCGAGAACAGCTACTGCTACGAGGCCTTCGGGCAGCCGACGGTCGGCCAGAGCGACGTGGCCAACCCTTACCTCTTCGTTGGCGGGTACGGCGTCCAGTGGGAGAGCACCCCGAGCCTCTACTTTATGCAGGCCAGGTACTACGGCCCGGGCGTCGGCCGGTTCATCTCGGAGGACCCCGTATGGCGGCTCCCCGCAGGACCCGATGAGTCTGCACCGGTACCTGTATTGCGCCAATGGGCCGGTGAGCAGCATCGATCCTGCTGGGCTGTTCCGGCTGAACCTGCGCTTCTGGGACCTGGGCGGTCCTGACAGTAGTTGGTACTGGTTCTGGCGCGCAGAGACGTGGCGTGAGGCCTACGGCTGCCGTCGGTATGTTGAGCCGCCACCGCCGCCCCCACGGTGACGCCTCCGGTCGTGCCACCCATCAGTCGGTGGGCCTGGCCGTTCCCAGATCCCGGATCGGCCTGTGATGCGTGGAGGCAGGGAAACAACAACTATTGCGGCGACTGCTGTGACGAACTGTCTGGTGACCTGCACGCAGAACGTGTGCGCAGCCCATCAAAGAAGGGCACTCTTGAGCACCGGCGATACGGGCGGCGTGGGTGGTGTGCCTCGATCAGTGTGACAAGAATCCCGCCTGCAACCCACACCAATGGTTCCTGCCGTTCACAGCGCCCGGACTGTAAGGGGCTGAATGATGGTAGGGCTCAGGGCTAACTGGACCCTGCGCGGCTGCCTCCTCGCCGCCCTGCTCGCCGGGCGCTGGCGGGGTGCGGGCGAAGAGAGGTGCACCAACCTCTCGTGCCACAACCGCAAAACGCGGCAGTGGTTCCCACGGTGGCGACCATCCAGCCGCTGAGCACCAAGGCCGTGGCCGTAAAGGGCTATGCCCACTTGTGGCAGCCTACGTGGAATGGCCAGTCCACGCTGCTGGCTTGCTGCGCAGACGGCGACCCGAAGGACCGCTACGAGCCCAAAGCAGGACTCTTCCTGCTCAGCCCCGAAGGGGCCGTCACGCCGGTCGCCGAGGGCACCCATCAGTGCAGCGGTCCGACGTTCAGCCCAGACGGTCAGCACCTGGTTTTCGGTCTCGCGCATGTTGGCTACACGCGGGAGCAGAAGCAGCTGCTGGATAGCGGCCCGCGCAACGCCGAGGAAGCGTGGCTGATGACCAAGCAGAAGGCTGACGAGATCGCCCGGCTGGGGGCGCTGTCGCTGGATACTGAGTGTCGGTTGTGTACGCTGGCCGGGGGGCGGGTCTCGAAGGACGTTGCCCTGCCGACGAAGCTGCCCCTGGGGCAGTTGTGCTGGTCGCCTCAGGGGGACCTGCTGGCGGGATGGAGCAGCGAGCGAGTGAGCCGTGTCTGCGTGGTCTCGCCGACGGCGAAGCGCTACTGGCACGAGTGGCCAGTCCCTGATGAGGCAGCGCTCCGACGCCCACCGATCTGGTCGCCCGACGGTCTTCAGCTTGCTATGTTCGGTACGGCTCTTCTCCCCCAGGGCCTTCGGCGGGACTTGCTGTGCCTCACGACCGAGAGCGGCAACTGGCAGTTGGTGGCCGAGGGGAGGGATCTCGGTGGCAGCGGTGCGGAGACGCTGGCCTGGTCGCCCGATTCGAAGGCTCTCTGCTTCTACCGAACGGTGGATGGCACGGTCGAGTTCCGGCGCTTTGAGGTGGCCACCAAGACAGAGGAGTTGCTGTTCAGCCTGCCCTTGAAGCCGATGCAGGGCCTGAACGGGCTTGCGTGGAGCCCGTCGCGAACCGCTGTCGCGTTCCTGGTTATCCCGGCGACTGGCTCTTGGAGCCAGCCCAACGAGAACGCCCTGTACGTACTCAGCCAGGGCGGCCTAGAGCAGTTAACGCTGCCTGAGACCGACCTCTCTGAAGTCGCCTGGTCGCCCGATGGCCGGTGGCTCGCGACCGTCGCAGGCGGCAACCAGGTGTTCTTCATCGAACTCCCGGAGAAGCTGAGGACTAGCGCCACACCTCGCGCAATTGGCTGGAGGAGCTCTCGAACCGCAAGTCGGATGAGACGGTGCTCTCCAGCTTCGCCTATGACCACGACGACTGCGGCAACCGGACTCAAATGACCGAGGCCACGGCGACGTCACCACCTAGGCTTACGATGCCCTCTACGAGCTGACCGGGCAGACGAAGCGCAACTCGGGGAACGTAGTACAATATAGTTATAGCTACACTTACGACGACATCGGCAACAGGCTGACTCTTACCGACCAGGGGAGCGCGGTGACGACCTCCACTTACAACGCGGGCGGGCAGTTGACGGGGACGGACGCCTCCGGGACGCTGACCACCTACACCTACGATGCCTCGGGCAATCTCCAGCCGAGGTCACGAGCGCCGGGACGCGCTCCTACACCTGGGACTACGACGACCGGCTGACCGACATCGAGTACCCGGACTCTTCCGAGACCAACTACATCTACAACTCCGCCGGGCAACGGCTGACGAAGGTCGAGGGTGGGCGCACACGACCAGGTTCGTCTACGATGGGGCGAAGGTAGTGCTGGAACGCGACGGCGATGACGAGACCCAGGTGCGTTACACCCACGAGGGCGGCTCGCTCTACGACGACCTCCTGAGCCAGCGACGCGACGGGGCCAGCTACGACTACCTGCTCGATGGGCTGGCGAGCGTGAAGCAGGTGGTTGACAGCTCCCAGGCCGTCGAGAACAGCTATTCCTATGAGGCCTTCGGGCAGCCGACGGTCGGCCAGAGCGACGTGGCGAACCCTTACCTCTTCGTCGGCGGCTACGGGGTCCAGTGGGAGAGCACCCCGAGCCTCTACTTTATGCAGGCCAGATACTACAGCCCGGGCGTCGGCCGGTTCATCTCCGAGGACCCCTATGGGCGGCTCCCCGCAAGACCCGCTGAGTCTGCACCGGTACCTGTATTGCGCCAATGGGCCGGTGAGCTACACGGATGCGGGCGGGCAATTCGAGTTCAGTCGGCTTGGGGCCGCTAGGGAGTGGCTCTTCTACAATCCGGTGGGTGCATTGCCGTGGGCGCTGATATGCTACCGTATCGGCATGCAAGCCAGGCTCACTGCCGACAGTGCAACCAAACACCTGTTCCCCAGCGCGAACATCTACGACGTGAGGACGCCATCCGATGCGGTGGTGCACTGCATCTGGCACTGCGAGATCACCCGTGCGTTCGGCGCCAACTGCTCATCGGTTGTGGGCACGGGACACGAGATTGGGTGTTCGGAGGGGCTGCAGGAAGCCGCCCGTGACGACTGGAACAACCTTATGGGTAGGCTATACGCTCTGTTGTGTGATGAGTCGTGTCCACAAGCATGCATGAACGCCCTCCGCAGCGGCCGGCTTGCGTTCTGAGGCGCCCGCTCTGATGTGATTGGGGCGCATAGCCGGCTTTGCTCAGGGAGGTGGTACGAGTGGCGATAGACCACCGGTCTGGTGGACCAGTTCGCGGCATGGCGATAGGTGTCGTAGCAGTCATCGTGATGGCTGTTGCCTGGTGCTGGTTAGTGCCTGACCTGTCAGGCGGCGACTCGAGGGCGTTTGATTCGTCTGTGTGGCGTGCGTCAGGGGGCACTGTTCAAGGGGCAAACGCTAGATGGGAAATGACGCACTCTTTGTTGAGGGACCATCTCAGCGTAGGTCTGAAGAGAGGGGACGTGTCGCGCCTATTGGGCGAACCAGACTCCATAGCATTGTATGCTGCCGTGAGGTCGTGGGGTCTGCGTGATAGTGCAACTACGGATCTGTCTCCGGAGCAAGCTAGCGAATGGGACTATGTCGTCCGCGCGCCTACGGGTGGGATTGATCCTTGGTACCTCGGCTTGTTCTTCGACGGCGACGGCCGACTCGCCGGGTGGAAGGTCTTCCCGACGTGAGGACTTGCCAGCGCTTACAGCCCAAACCAGGCAACCTCCAGGCCGAGGTCACGAGCGCCGGGACGCGCTCCTACGCCTGGGACTACGACGACAGGCTGACCGACATCGAGTATCCCGACTCAAGCACCGTGGCGTTCGCCTACAATGCCGCGGGCAGACTTTACGGTCGAACTGAGACGCCTCTGCCGAGGACTCCACAACTGCAGAAGGTTCTGTATGACGGCGCCAAACTGGTCTGCTCCAAAGACGGCGATGGAAATACCCAGGTCAGATACACTACGCAAGGGCCTGCTCCCTATGGCTGATGTGATCAGCCAGCGCCAGAACAACCAGACTTATTACTACATGCTGGACGGCATACATAACGTCTATCAAGTGCTGGACTCGCTCCTGGCAATCCGCAACACCTACGATTACGACTGGTTCCGCTATATGACTCAACGCAATGAGGAGATTCGAAACGACTACCATGTGAGTCTGTGGACGACGTTGTATCTGGACTACTCACTCTACCAGGCAGAGCAGCTTTGCTATCAGGCGCTCTACGGCAGGAACATCCAGATGCCGTTTAACAATGCTCGGTTTTACCAGCCTCCTTTATCGCGAGTTCGTGGCGCGGGACGCTGTATTATCGCCAACGCCGATGCGGTCGGCAGGGATTGGAGCGTCTGCGGGAGCGGGAGCGGGCGCGACATGCTCGGCATCGAAGCCGGACACTTCCGAGGTTTGTATTATCGTGACAGCCGGCGGTCAAGGTAGTGGTGGTATAGGGCCGACTGGTGTCGGGTAGGTGGTGGGGTTCTGGAGTTCGTTTGCGGATCTGGCGTATATAGCTATTGGTTCTGGTGCTATTCGGCTGGGATCATTGGTCTGGCACTCGGTGGTTATCTGCATGTGGGCTTTGGCAGATTCGATGACCCCTCACATATGGAAGGTTCTAGCACAGCACTGAGTCTTACAGCTAAGATAGGGGGGGGGTTAGGCGTAACGGTCGGTGACAGTTACGGACACGGGGGTGTTGAGTTCGGTGGCGGTGCGAGCTGTGGCATCGTGCATTGCTATCTGCAACGGCTTGCCCCTCCGCTACTCTTCTGATATGGGCAATACGTGTTTCACCTATATGCCACTTGGACCCTGGGGCGTGTGGTTGAACCGCCTGGTGGTTTGCTTCATCACTTTCCTGGCTCTATTCATAATGGCTGCCAAGCTCTGGATATGGCCCACTGCTGAGCCTCAAGCCGACACGGGCGGATTGTTGGTTCTACTCGGCATCTCGGTGTTTCTTGTTGCGATGGGTCTGCGATCTATCTCGGCGATTACAGTCTCGGGCAAGACACTTCGGTTCCAGTTGGCTTTCGGAACCTGGTCGGTCGCGGTCGACAAGCTCGTGTGCGTCAGAGGCAGTATCACCTGGGAGGGCGTCCTGACACTTGCTTCCCTCTCCTTCGTCGTACCCGCGCCGTTCTACACACTCCCCTATATGCGATTAAGGATTTCTGGCCGCAGGTCAGGCGATCCTTATATGACCCAGCTATACCGGCTGCTTCTTGTTTCTGACGGAGCACACGCAGGACTGTGATCTTGCTGGCTGGCCTGTGAGGCCACTCGAGACCGGCGGCATACTAGAGGTTAGAACGGAGAAGGATGGCGCGCGGAGCTTCGCCTGGCCCCGGGCTTTGCTGCTGCGCGAGTTTATACCAAGCGGAGCGATTGCTCTGGTTTTCGTTTGTTTTCCCGCCTTCTCTCTCGCCCTGGTGTCCAACGCCAATGGCATTAGTTGGGCTGCTGCACTACGTGCGGATCCCTGTGCTGACTGCTCTCCTTGTCGGTTTGGAGTTGTTCGTGGCCCTTTGGTGGGGGCCCATGCTCTGGACACAACTGCGTGTCACAGTCGGAACCGAGCTAGAGATTCGCGTCCTCGTGCGGACGATACGCATCCCTTGGCACTCGGTCACGGCCCTGACCGGCGGGGAGTTCACCTCCGGGCTGCTGTTCTACCCAAGTGGCAGCGGTTACTTGCGGCTGGACACGTGAACCAGAGCGGTCGCAAGCGCCATATCGTGTTGCCACCACTCTTCGGACTGAACGACAAGTTTGTGAAGGCCCTCCTCGCCAAGTTGGAAGAAAGGGGTAGACCGGGACTGGTGATAGAATGAGGTGTCTGTATTGTAGTTTACATTATTACACCTACAACTCCGCCGGGCAACGGCTGACGAAGGTCGAGGGCGGGGCAACGACCAAGTTCGTCTATGATGGGGCGAAGGTACGTGCTGGAGCGCGACGGCGACGACGAGACCGAGGCACGCTACACCCACGAGGGGGGCTCGCTCTACGACGACCTGCTGAGCCAGCGGCGCGACGGGGCCAGCTACGACTACCTGCTCGACGGGCTGGCGAGCGTGAAACAGATAGTCGACAGCTCCGAGGCCGTCGAGAACAGCTACAGCTACGAGGCCTTCGGGCAGGCGACGGTCGGCCAGAGCGACGTGGCAAACCCTTACCTCTTCGTTGGCGGCTACGGCGTCCGGTGGGAGAGCACCCCGAGCCTCTACTTTATGCAGGCCAGGTACTACGGCCCGAGCGTCGGCCGGTTCCTCTCGGAGGATCCCTACGGCGGCTCGCCGCAAGACCCGATGAGTCTGCATCGGTATCTCTACTGCGGCAATGGGCCGGTGAGCAGGACGGACCAGCAGTGCGCGCGGCAGTCCATGAATCGGGAGGGCTAATGGCGCCGCGATGACATCTCGCCGTACGTAAGTAGCACCGGCGACTGACGCATCTCGCTAAACTGTCTCGGCGCATGTGGCAGCGGCTACATGGTGGGCTGGGGATCTCTGGTGCTGCCATGGCGTCACAGCTGGTGAGAAGCCGACCATCGTCTGTGGCGTCGACATAGGGATCTGGATTATCGGTGCCTCCATGCGGCAAACGAGGACATCCGTCGCGACGAGCTGCGCATGGGCATAGATCAGCTGAGACGAACGGCTACTACGGCCCGCGCAGCCGGGACTGCTGCGGGAACGCGTTCTAGTGGGCATCGCAGATGAGTGAGGCGCGCTGGCTTACCAACGAGCCCCGCGGACGCCCGTGCCAGACCCCGAAGGTGGGAGTGGATGAAGCACTGGCGGGGCGCGTATATCCGTTCGAACACCAGCTGCAACGACCGTGGTGAGCGTTCCGCATCGAGTCAGGGCAGCGCGTCGCATGAAGCGCCGGGGCTGCTCTGACGCGTTCACGCGCGTGCGCGATACGGTGGGGCGTAGAATCGCGCAGACCGAACTGGAGACGGTGATGGACGTCGAACCATCGAGCAGTCGCAGCAGTGGACTGGTTCGTAGGTCGACTGGTCCAGACACTTGAACTGTGGCCGAACTGGACGGCGTTATGCGCGTAACTGCAACTGAGTGGGCCGAGACGGTCGCGTCCTTGCTAGCTCGGCGTCGCTATCGTCTACCTCGCAAGTCGGCTCCCACTGACTTCCGCATGCGCTCATCGCGCGGGACCAGTCCCATCGACGGGCAGCCAATGGCTCGATCGGCAGCGGAACGCGAGAATGCGTCGAATAGAAGCCATTGCCAGAGCGGGGCGAGATGGCGACTCGGACCGAGGCTGCCCCTGAGCTTACGAGCGGCCGGAGCTGCGACTGCGCTCCGAGGCAGTGCCGGACGAGACGGTGCTCTCCAGCTTCGCCTATGACCACGACGACTGCGGCAACCTGGACTCAGAATGACCGAGGCAATGGCGACGTCACCACCTATGCTTGACGACTCGAATCTACGAGCTGACCGGGCAGACGAAGCGCAATTCAGGAAACGTAGTACAATACAGTTATAGCTACACTTACGACGACATCGGCAACAGGCTGACTCTTACCGACCAGGGGAGCGCGGTGACGACCTCCACTTACAACGCGGGCGGGCAGTTGCACGGGACAGATGCCTCCGGGACGCTGCACCACCTACGTCTCGGCTTCGCCCTCCAGCCGATGGCGCTGCGCGACGCGTGACACGACACGGTGAGTGCGACATCGAGTACCCAGACTCGTCGAGACCAGCTACACCTACAACTCCGCCGGGCAGCGGCTGACGAAGGTCGAGGGCGGGACGACGACCAATACCTCCAATAAACGCCTCAGTCAGCCTTCCCCGGAGGCCCCTGGTTAGGCTTGCCTGCCCGTTCTTTGAAAAGGATCTCAACAACCTCGAGGGCCTTGTAGCGCTTCTTCCGATCCCGTGTCATATAGCCGAAGGGGCTCAGGCGCTGGCTTTCCGCGTAGTAGGCGTTTTCAGGCCACGGATGATGAGCGAAGTGCCACAGCACCCCGCCAGCCACCCACGGCGCATCCAGCCCCGCCCAGTCGGCCTCCAGGGCCGTCACTTGCGCGCCCTCGCCCGCGATCATTGGATAACCGAACTCGCTCACCAAGAGCGGCTTCTCGGGGAAATCTGCGTGCAGCCGCGCGAGAAGCTCCTTCATCGCGCGCGTCGAGTCGTCGGGGCTTGACAGGCTGGGGTAGTAGTTGACCGAGATAACCTCGTCCGCCTCGAAGAAGGCCGGGCTGTAGTGAGGCGCGCTGTGCTCGCAGGAGACATGCAGCCAAAGGCGCGTTGGATCGAGCGACTTGCCGTAGCGCACCAGTTCTGTGTTAGCCGCGACGATGTCCTCGCGCCACTCGGCAGCCTCATTGCCCACCGAACAGAGGATGACAGAGGGGTGGTTCGAGTCGCGTTCCACCAGCTTGCGGAGTGTGCGTTTGGCTGTCTCGAGGATAAGTGGCGTATCCTCGGGAGCGGTCTCATCGCCCTCGTTGGGCGCTGGATGATCGGCCCGGCCCCAGGCGTTCATACCGTTCTCAATCATTACCAGCAGGCCCAGCTCATCGCACAGTGCGATCTCTCCGGGGTGATGGGGATAGTGGCACATCCGCACGAAGTTGCAACCGAGGTCTTTCATTAGCTCGAAATCCGCCCGCGCCTGCGCCAGGTCCACGGCCATACCGGTCCTGGGCGAGTCCTCGTGGCGGTTGAAGCCTTGCAGGAAGAGAGGTTGTCCGTTCAGCAGCAGCTGGGTGTCCCGGGCTTCGATGCGCCTGAAGCCGAACCGGTCCCTTGCAATACCAACCGGCTCGCCAGAATGCAGCAACTCGACCTCGGCGGTGTAGAGGGCGGGCGAATCAGGCGACCAGGACTTCACGTCAGGCAGCCGGGCCTCCACCGAGAGCTCTCCCTGGGCGCCTGCGGGCAGGGCCAAGGGGCTAGAGCAAAGCGTGATAACGACCCGCCCCTCCGGATCGCGTACCGTGACCCGGAGAGAAGGCTCTGCCGGCGCCCTGGAGTCGTTCGCAAGCCTCGCGGTCAACGCAAAGCGGCCGCCATCGCCCTCCGGCTCGGCCACGATGCGCAGGTGTTCAAGGTAGAGAGAGTCGGTTGCGAGCAGGCAGGCCTCGCGCGTGAAGCCCCCCTGGCCGAACCAGAACTCGCAGGGTGGAAACTGCCCTTTGTGCCTCACGTTGTCGATGCGCACCGCCAGGGCGTTCTCCCCGCCGTAATCCAGCCGCGCGGTCACATCGAAGTCAAAGGGGAGATAAGCGTCCTCGTTCGCACCGACCAGTTCGCCGTTCAGCCAGACCGAGGCGTTGTAGCTGACGCCCTCAAATCGCAGCACAATCCGCTTGCCACGCCAGTCGGCGGGCACAGGGAAGGTGCGACGGAACCAGCCAGCCCCGGTATAACGGTCCAGCTCCGGCGAGCAGTTGTCGAACACAACTGGCACTTCGACCTGGCGCCAGGTCTCATCCGGCGGAAAGGCAAACCACTCTTCCGCAACCCCCACCTCCTCCGGATCGGCCCGGAAGGCCCAAGGGCCAGTCAGGTCCAGCCGCTTGCCCTGGTCAAGTGTCATTGGCTTGCTCCCAGCAGCAATTCTCGATACTCGGCCAGCAGCTCGGGCGTGATGAGGCGGCGCTTGAGGCGTATCTTGTCCTGCTCGTAGCTGCCCCAGACCTGGGTGGCATAAGAGAGATACAGCCAGTAGGTGCCTCCGCCAGCAGATTCGACGTAAGCGACAGGCACCTGGTTGGCCTGGGCGTCCGCGTCGCGCTCGATATAGCCAAGAGGCAACCAGTCCAGTCCATCCAGTGAGACAAGCTCGCACACCTTGCGCGAGGCCCAGCCCTTGTCCATCTTCGCAGCCAGTTCGGCCTCCTCTGGCAGCAGTGGGGCATACCCTCCCGGGTCGGCGAAAGCGAAATAGACGTCCTCGATGCGCACCACATCGGGATTGGGGAAGTTCGAGAAGAGAGGGTTATCTGGTCCGTTGAGGACCTTCCAGTCGGCGCTGTTCAGAAAATCGCCCCGGTTCTCGGCGTAGGCCATCGGCATATCGGTACCAGTAAAACAGTCGAACCAGCACCGCCAGACCTCTCCATCGCGCATCAGCGAGGGCCGGTGGAAGAGACCCACCGGGTGCATGAACTCGCCAGGGGCCCTGGGCGCCTGGCCGATATTGCGCTCATCCAGAAGGATGGGCCGCTGGCTGCGCTGCCACACAAGCCCATCCTCCGAGACCGCGCCCATCACGCAGCACAGGTCAGAGTCAGTGTCGCCGGGGTGGCCGAAGGGGATCATATCCTGGTTGAAGCCTGTCGAACTGTAGGCCATATAATAGCGTCCCTCCAGCTTCACCAGAGAGGAATCGCCATTGTGCCAACTGTCGAAGGGCTCGTTTTGAGCGCGCAGGACAGGTCGCCAGAGGGCTGGGTTCATCGTCGTGTCCCATTTGTCATCACCGCAATACACTTCCCAGGGGCCTTCAAGGCGAGGGGCACGGGCGGCGAAGGTCATATCGCAGCCGGTTTCGAAGCCATAATTGGTATTGCCTGGTGTCGAAGCCCAGCCGAAAAACCACCCCTTGTAGGGGTAGGCAGCGTCTTCGGGCTCGCGCAGTATGAACAGGTGGTACATATTGTTGAAGCCCCAGATCAGATCGCCGCCCACCTGCTGCCAATAAGCTGTGCGATCTGCCTGCCTGCCGTATTTGGGATCGCTGGAGGAAAGCTCCGCGGCCAGCAGCAGGGCCTGAAGCAGCAAAAGTAGAAACAAGACGGCAAGCATCAGGATCCCTTCCCAAGCAAACCAAGGGCGATGGCACTTCACAGGACATCCCTCTCAGCGCGGTCCAGCGCGCGCAGCCGCAGGTTGGTAAGGGCGCCTGGCGCGTCCACGAATTCGAAAGCCAGGCTGCCCTCCATTCGGTTGTAAAGACGGGCCGAAAGCGAAAGCTGGTCGGCGATGAAGACCTCGCAGCAGGTGCCTGAGACTACCAGGCGCAACTTGATCGGCTGCCCGATCGGCGCCTCATAACCACGAGTCTGCAGCACCAGGCTATTATCCCAATAACTGGTCGGGCGGAGGCTGACAAGGCCTTCGCTGGGGCTGAGGGCCACCTCGTAGCCACTCGCCAGGTCATCAGCAAGGCGGAAAAAGAGCCTGAAGTCGCTCTCGCGCCTGGCCAGCGTGAGGTCGGCCTCGAGGTAGAAGTCGCCTGGCGCCTCAGGAATCAGCAGCAGGCCGCCAGCCTGGGTTCGGACCGCGCCGGTGGCATCCACCTTCCACTGGCCCGTGATGGACTGGGCTGTTGGAAGTAGAGCCGGCTCAAGCGCGGGCAGGGCCTGCCAGGCAGCGAGAAGTTCGTCCGGCGGGCCTTCGGTGATGGTGCCATCGGGGTGGAACTCGAGCTGGCGCGGGATAGAGTAGGCCTGCCCGTTGAGGATGGCGCCAAACTCGTTCTGGTCCACCCGCGCGCACATAAAGGGGAAGCTGACCCAGCGCCGCCCGTCCGAAGCGAGGCGCGAGCCGGCGAAGGCCGTATGGGGCAGCAGATCGCGTTCGGGCGCTCTTTCCCAGGGGCCGGCCAGGCTGGGGGCGAAGCGGTAGAGGGTCGTCCGCTGGAGGTAGAGCAGATAATACCGACCCGCTTCCCGGATGACCTGGGGGCAGTCGGCATAGGGAGCATAGCCTGGGCCCCAGAGGGGCTCGCAGCGCTTCCAGGCGCTCAGATCGGCACTCTTGAATAGTCCCACACACCCCGCGCGCGCCCTCGGAGCGCCGACCTTGCGGGTGCCAACCAGCAGCCACCAAAGGCCCTCCGCCTCGTTGAAGAAGACGAACGGGTCGCGAAAGTCCTCCGTGACATAGAGAGCCTCATCGCCCCTCAGCACTGGATTATCCGGCAGGGGTGTCCAGTGGTCGAGGTCATCGCTGGTAGCCAGGTGCACCGTCTGGTCGACCGTGTAGAAGAACCAGAAACGCCCTTCGTGCTGCACCACGCTGCCAGTGGCGATGCCTCCCGTCAGGGCGATGGGGCGCACCTCCCAGTTCACCAGGTCGCTGCTTACGCGGTGGCCGCAGTCGCCTGGGTGCTGCATATGGAAGACATGCCATAGCCCCTCGTGGAAGAAGGGCATCGTATCGCCCGAGTTGTCAGCCGGGCCAGGACCGAACAGGAAAGGGGTTCTGGCCAGTGAATAGCGCTCTGCCAAGTCAGCCATATTACCACCACGTAATCTGGATATAAGGTCTGGAGATTATTCGAGACTACCAAGCCCAGGCCTGCCAGAGGCAAGCCGGCGCGGTTCCTCTTCTGCAGGCCTGACTGGTCTGGCGTTCCGCTGGCTGGATGAAGGCAGGGGTTTGGCAGGTGGTGGTGAAGCTTCTTGTACAAGCCAGCCTCAAAACCTGATTTGCCAAAACGCCAGCAACTGGAGTTGATTCAGGTGACTGGAAGAATCGTTATGCTTTTGGTCCTTATTTTGGCCTGCGGTCACTTCGCCCCTGGGAGTGAGCCTCTGAAGCCCGACTTCACCAAGCCCTTCTTCGAGATGCAGCCGGTATCAGGGGCTGTGCGCGTGATGACCATCCTTTGGGATCCCCACCGGCCAACCGACCTAGCCCCCTCGCGCGAGGCCATCAAGCAACTGATGTTCGGGCGCGAACACAGCCTGCGCGGTTACTATAAAGAGAACTCCCTTGGCAAGCTGCATATAGCCAACGCGGGCATCTATGGCTGGTACGACGCGCTCAAGCCTGCCGACCATTACTGGGGGCCGTTGGATGAGGGAGACCAGGACGGCGACGGCTGGGTCAATGGCCATGTTGAGAAATGGGCCGAGGCCGTCTGGAAGGTGGATGCCGAGATTGACTTCCGCCAGTATGACACCAACCACGATGGGGTGCTTGAGCCGCGCGAGCTGGCCATCCATATTGTGATCCCGCAAAACGGCCCTTTCGGCACAAACCGGGTTCCCGCCGGACGCGAGGCGCCCGAGTGGGAACCGCTACTGGTTGACGGCATCCGCATCCCGGTCATCGCCGAAAGCTACATCGGCGCCCCGCCGGACCTCTCGCTGGTCGCCCACGAGCTGGCCCACCTGCTGCTCAACGCGCCCGATGAATACTTCCCCTTTCGCTCGGACAGCGCCCCAGGGCCTTTCTCGCTGATGGACCAGAACTGGTACTGTGCCCATCTCGATCCCTTCCTCAAGCTGAGAGTAGGTTGGGCCAGGCCCCTGTTCATCACCGAAAGTGCCACCTGCCGGCTGGGCTCAGTGGAGAGGACAGGTCAGGTGCTGGTGCTCTATGATCCAGCGCGCAGCAACTCGGAATACTTCCTGATCGAGAACCGCTGGCCAGAGGGCACGTATGAGGCAGCGCTGCCGGACAAGGGACTTGCGATCTGGCATATCGTGGACGATGCCAGCCTGCTCGGAACGCTGCCCGCGCCACCTGGCTGCACGGCCGAGGAGTGGTCATCCATCGGCCCTGACGACTGGGGCCGGCGCGCGCTGCGGATGGTAAAGCCCGTCCTGGGAGACAACTCGAAGGCCCTGTGGGACGGCGCCGAGGGGGCGACCCAGTGTGCCCTGAACTGGCTTGATGGCACACCAAGTCCTTTCTCCCTGTGTGACATCTCACCCGCGGCTCCGTTTATGAGCGTGTCTATCAGAGTAGACTAACCTTCCCCAGGCTTTCTTTATGACAAAAATCAGCGCGCCAGTGCGCTACTCCTGGAGTCCTTCGATAATCCCCCAAGAAGGCGAAAAAATGAACAGCGAAACCAACTCCTGGCAGCAATTTCATGATCTGGAGGCTCCGAATTACGATGAGTTGTGCTTCACCCAGAACACCGCTCAGGAAATCGAGTTTCTCCTCGATTTGCTGGCTCTGCAGCCAGGCGCGTCCATCCTGGATGTAGGCTGTGGCACAGGACGTCATAGCATCGAACTGGCGCGCAAAGGTTTCCAGGTGACAGGCCTGGATCTCTCCTCCGGTATGCTGGCGCAGGCCCAAGCGAAAGCCAAGGCGGCAGAGCTCGAAGTCGAATTGATTCAGGCAGATGCCACCAGCTTTACTCTGCCCAGGCAGTATGATGCCGCAATCTGTCTTTGCGAGGGTTCCTTTGGCCTGCTTGGCAGTGGAGATGACCCGATTGAGCATCCCCTTGCCATCTTGCGCAACACAAGCCGGTCGCTGAAGCCAGGCGGTCAGGCGCTCTTCACAGTGCTGAGCGCCCTGGCAGGTAAGAGGGCTAGTGCGGCGAAGTGGCACAGCGCCACTGCCGGACTGCCCCGAGGCCGGCCTTTCAGCCTCTCGAGGAGGACGCCTTGATGAAGACCGAGGAACTTGCGAGTGAGTGGTCAGATCTCCTGGTGACCGAAGGCGCTGAACCTCTGGTCACCTACCGGAGCGGCCTGGTGGTATATGAAGAGTCACTGACTGACGGCCGGTTCGTCGGTCGGGGCTGGAATGCCGCCGGCTATGTGAACTTCTATGATGGGCGGCTCGACCCGAGTCAGCACCCGATGCCCCAGGCCTTCTGCCTCGAAATTGACGGGCAGTCGCTGACCTGGGACTGGGAGTGGCAGGGGCTCGAGGAGATTCCAGTGGCCGACGCTGGCACAGGCGCTCGCCACGTTGCCATCAGCCTGCGCCACCAGGTGCGCCCCGTCCAGGTGAAAGTCCACACCAAACTGGACGGCACCGCCATACTGACCCGCTGGCTTGAGGTCACCAACACTGGGACCGAGCCAGCGGCGCTCTCAGCCGTGGCTTCCTGGAGCGGCGTGCTACAGAAGACCAATCGCTGGCGCTCGCACCTGGGCGAAAGCGGACTGCCCCTTTACTCTATCGGCTATTTCGCCAACACCCACTGGGGCAACGAGGGCGATTTTCAGTGGTTCGACCTGCCCCAGGCCGGATACCGGGTGGATGGGCGCTACCGCAGGGACAGGCATCGCCACCCGATGGTGGTGGTCCGCAACAACGCCACGGGCGAACACTTCATCTGGCAACTCGCCTGGTCAGGGGGCTACAGCTTCGAGTTCGACCTGGACGCCGACGCGGGAACTGGCGACCAGGCGGCGCGGCTGTGCTTCCGTGCCGGACCCGATGCGCCAGCGCCCTTGCGCCTTATCGCGCCAGGCGAGACAGTCAGCACCCCAGAAGTTCACCTGGGCGCGGTGTTCGGCGACCTCGATACCACCATCCAGGCGATGCACGACCATCTGCGCAAGAGCGTCTTTATGCCGCAGCCGCGCGGGCACGGCGGTTGGGTTGAGTCAGGGATAGGGCCAGAAATAGAGATAACCACCGAGCAGGTCCTCCATGCAATTGACGCCGCGGCCGAGTTCGGCGCGGAGGTCTTTTTTATTGATGCAAGCTGGTACGCGAAGCCTGGGGGCAACTGGTGGAGCACCGTGGGCGATTGGGAAGTGAACCTGGAGCGATTCTCCGAGGGACTGAAGCCCTTCCGTGACCGGGTACACGAGAAGGGCATGCTGTGGGGCCTGTGGATGGACGCCGAACGCCTTGGCGAGGAGAGCCGCGTCTTCGCCCAGCACCCCGACTGGCTGGCTGCAGGCTACGATGGGAAGAGAAACCTCGGGGGCCTTCTTGACCTCACCAACCCCGAGGCGGCCAGTTGGATGGAGGAGCAGATAAGCCAGGTCATCGAAGCCAATGGCCTCGAATTCTTCCGCCTGGACCACAACACTCACCCCGGCCCAGGGCTGCAAACACGCCGCGAGGGGTATGTGGAGAACGGCTATTTTCGTTATTACGAGACCCTGTATGCCATCTATGACCGGCTGCGGGCGCGGTTTCCCGATGTGATCTTCGAAAACTGCGCCGGGGGCGGCGGGCGCACCGACATCGGCCTGGTGCGGCGCTTCAGCCACACCTGGGTAACCGACTGGCAGATCGCTCCACGTTCGTTCGCCATCACCAACGGGATGAGCCTGGCTCTGCCGCCAGAATACGTGGACCGACTTATAGGCGGCCAGAGCGGCCATATCGCCGCCGAAGCCGACTTCCAGTCCAGGCTGCTGCTGTTCGTCCGCCCATCAATTGCCTTCTCGAAACCCCTGGGCGCCGAAGGAAATCCGGCAATGCTCCAGCGCCTGAAGCGTTTCGTTGCCCTTTACAAGGGTTTCGTGCGGCCTTTTATGAGTACTGGGCGGATTTACCACCACACTCCCTGTGTGGCCAATCCCGAACCGCGAGGCTGGGGCGTGCTGGAACTGGCCTCTCGCGACCGCTCAAGGGCCCTGTGCGGCCTGTTCCAGCTCTCGGCGCCAACTGAGCCAGAGTACCTGCTCAGGTTGCGGGGACTGGACTGCGGTCGCAGGTACCAGGTGACCTTCGACAACACCCAACAGACCTGCGAGGTCGAGGGCTTCGTTCTGATGAACCAGGGACTGACCGTGCGCCTCGAGGGCGCGCTGACTTCGGAGTTGCTGATAATCGAGGCCGTGTAAGTCTGGACTGGCCAGGCTTGTATTGCCTCGCTTGGGAGATGCCTTATGGACAACCGCAAGAAGCGCGACTTGCGTCGCGAAGCACTCACTATCAGTTTTCCTTATCTCAGCTGCCCTCTTCCTCCTGCTCCTGCTCACGGCCTGGGGCTCGGAGCGCTCTCTTGCGCAATCAGAGGCTGTCGCTTCGTGGTCTTTCGACGGGCAGCTTGCGGATCAGACCTGGCACGGCAACGACGCCTATGCCTCGATGCCCCAGTTCGTTGAGGGACGTCAGGGCTCGGCTCTGAACGTCGAGGAAACAAGCGCCGCCGTCTCCGATGCGCCGAACCTGCGCCTGGCGCCTGGCCTGCGGCTCGAGTGCTGGGTGAGACCAACAGGATCCTACTTCGGCACTCAGTACATCGCGGTCAAGGACCAGGAGTATATGCTCCGGGTAGACCCAGCCTCGGAAGGCGGCCGCTTCTCCTTCTTTGTCGCTCTCGACGGCAACCTGGAACCGCGCGTGCAGTCAGAGGTCGCGCCACAGGTTGGGCAGTGGTATCACCTGGTCGCCGGCTGGGACGGGCAGACCTTGTCCCTTGAGGTGAACGGCACGGTAACTCGGCAGCAGCGGACTGGCAGCGTTCGCACCGCCTACTCGCAACTGGTGTTTGGGCCTTTCCAGGGCGCCATCGACGAGATGCGTTTCGAGAATCCAAACGCCGCTTACCCGGCAACCGCATACTGGCCCTTCGAGGGCGAGCTGCGCGACGTCTCGGGTCAGGGGCACGATGGCATGGCAGGGAACGTCAGCTTCGTTCAGGGCGCGGTGGGACTTGCGCTGAGCGCCTCGAGCCAGCCGGTAAACGTTCCCAGTAGCCCAGCCCTGCAGGTTGCGCCAGGATTCCATCTCGACTGCCGCGTCCGGTTTGAAAAAGTACCCACCGACCAGCAGAACATCGTCGCCAAAGAGGGCGAGTTCATGTTGCGCGTGGATCCTGCCCAGGAAGGGAGCGACCTGGCCTTCTTCGTCAACCTGGAGGGCTGGGAGCCAAGGGTTCGGACCAACCAGCCGATCCAGGCGGGCCAGTGGTACCGCATCCTCGCGGACTGGGACGGCGTAAGACTCACTCTCGAAGTTAACGGAACACGCAAATATCTGACGCGAGGGGGCCTGGCGCGCGCAAGTGATAGCCCTGTAACCCTTGGCGGTCCGGGGATGGAGGTGGATGAGGTGCGTATCGAAAATCCCAAAGAGCCAACTCTCCGCGTGGTTCATATGACTCAGGAGCACGCCATCATGCGGGCCGGTGTCCCTGAGACTATCACAGCCGTGGTGCAGAACCTGAGCCAGGAGGTACGGGGAGCATCGGTCTCTCTTGCCGTGCCGGAGGAGGTTCGCTGTCTCGATAATCCGACGCAAGAGTTGGGCGCGCTGGCAACCGGCGAGCTGAAGACCCTTGAGTGGCAGGTCGTAGCAGATCGGGAGATCAGCGCCGAGGCCCTTGTCCAGGTCGTAGCCTCGGGCGCGCCTCCAGCGATAGCTCGCAGGCCGCTTGTGTTCTTCCCCGCCGATGATGAGGGCGCCACTCGGCAGGCCCGTCTGGATCCACCCAGTCACGGTGGCAAGACCTATTATGTCGACAGCGCGCAAGGCGATAACGCTAACCCGGGGCTTTCAGAGGCCCAGCCGTGGAAGGATTTCACCCACGTTAACGGCGGCCTGCTGGGGCCTGGCGATGCGCTGCTGCTGAAGCGGGGCAGCGTGTTTAACCAGGAGCTGCAAGTCTTTGCCAAGGGCACGGCGGACAACTGGGCGTTCATCGGCGCTTACGGAGAGGGTCCGCGGCCGATTATCCGCCGCAACTGGGACATCGAGGAACGGTGCGCGCTGGTAACCAACCCCGATTACCTCCGGATCAGCAGCCTGGTTGTCTGTTATGCGGGCAAAGGGCTGGTTGCCCACTATACCGAGGCAGGACATAGAGGGCTGATAATCGAGGACTGTATAGCCCACCACATCGAGGGCCTCTACCGGATGAACGCTCATGGCATACCCGAATGGCTGAACAAGAACGGCGCCCCGGGCGATGGGCTGGGCAGCTCTGCCGGATTCGGCCTTTCGGGCGCGCCGGCCGAAGACATCGTGCTGCGCGACTCGGAGATGTTCCAGACCTCCAACGGCTTCTTCGTCCTGGGCGATGGAGTTGTCATCGACCGAGTCTACTGCCATGACAACTTCGTGCACAACACCTCGCCCCATCCCTTCCTCGTGCGCATCAGGCGCTCCTATCTGCAGAACAGCATCTTCGATGCGTCAGGTTGGCATGCTTCGGCAGGGACGATGGGCATAATGCTGGGCGACCCGCAGGGCCTGATTATCCGCAACTGCACCTGGCGCAACCAGCCTGATTCAGGCTCGCATGACGAGGGCGGCATAGACTTCGAGAACAGTGGTAATGGCTGCCTGATAGATCACTGCACCTTCCAGAACAATGCCGGGGCGGCCATCGAGATGCTAGGACTGAGCTCACCGCAGACCCGGAACGTGGAGATAGCCAATTCGCGGTTCTTCGCCAACAACACGGCGCTCAAGCTGGGGCCGGGCGAGATCTTCATCTGGGGTAAAGGCGCCTCACCCGACATCGCTTGTAGCACTGGGGTGGTCCATGACAACGGTTATGTGCTGTTGCCTGGGGTAGAGTTCTTCGTTAACGAAGCGCCCGAGACTACCTTCTGGACACTACGCGACAACACCGCCTACGCCACCCTCGCCGAAGCCGACAGGGCGATGCCCTTCAATGGCCCGCCCGAGGTGGACGCCGGGCCAGACCTGCATAGCGCCGCGACCACGGTCCATCTCGCTGGCAGCATCAACGATGATGGGCGCTCAGGCGACAAGGCGCTGAAGGTGCGCTGGGAAGTGCTCGAAGGGCCCGGCCCAGTCGTGTTTGGAGAGGCGACCTCGCCCCAGACTGACGCCACCTTCTCCGAGCCAGGCGACTATCTGCTGCGCCTGGTTGCGGACGATGGAGAGCTGTGGCTGAGCGATATGACGACCGTCCACATCCTGCCTGCGGGCGCATCGGTAGCCAAAGCCTGGGAGTTCAACGTGCCTCTCGACAAGGAGGGCTGGAGCGAAGCAGACCTGGGCACCCAGCGGCGCGAGTGGGCGAACCAGGACTGGCCCACAGTCGCAGAGCCGGTCAAGTACGTCGCTGGCGGTTATTATCTTGTCGCAATCGAGAACAGCCCAAGCGCGCGCCTGGTGTCGGCGGATGGCCTAGGTGTGGAACTGAGTGACAACAAGACCATCACGCTCCGCTTCCAGAACCATACGCCAGCGACCGAGATGCGCCTAAGCTTTACCACCGAGGCAAGTCCCGAGTGGCAGACGGCAAGTAGCAAGGCGTTCGAAGTCGTCGCGAACGACGATGGGCCGCGAGTATACCCGGTTGATATGAGCGATGCCCCAGGCTGGACTGGCCGCCTGAAGCAACTGCGGCTGGACCTGGCCGATGGCACAAGCCTGACCGGCACGGTTCGGATTGATTATCTCTGGATCGGCTCGAGGTAAGGAAATCCACAGGCGGCCCTCGAAGGGGGCGTGGAACGAGTGATGAGCTCTGACAACGGTTGACTAGACCAGCAAAAAGCGAAAGAGGCAGATCATGGATCACCCTTTGACAGTCGGGCTTCTGTGCCTTTTGGCGACGGTGTTGCTTTCCTCCTTCGCCCAAGGCGCGGAGGTGCCGGTTGAACCGTATTCGTCCCGGCCGACTGCTGACGAGTTGGCCTTCGTGGCGCAGTGGAAAGCCTTTCTGCTGGGCCAGGGCAAGGCCGCTCGGGAGCGCTACGTTACTGATCTTCCGTTCTCCTTCAAGTGCGGGGAGAGAAGCAGCCGAGAGTGGGTCACGATTGACAAGGCGCGCCTCGAGTCGGGCGACTGGCAGGAGGACGGAAGCCGCACTCATCTCCTGAGGTGGAAGGACACCGAGACCTCGCTCACCTGTGAGATGAAGCTGAGAGAGTTCCGCGGTTATCCCGCCTTCGACTGGGTGGTCGAGGTCCGCAACGAAGGCCCGACGGACTCCGCCAAGGTCCATGATTTCTGGGGCATCGACACCTGCTGGAACGCGACGGACGGCTCGATGCCGGTCTTGCACCGCTCGGTTGGCTCTCCCGGGCATGAGGATGACTTCCAGTTCCAGAGCGAGTTCATGCACAACTCGATGTGGGACCAAAGGCGCCGCATCGCGATGGACACCCCATGCAATACCAGTTGGGGCCAGATGCATTCGTACCTCATACCCAACGATCACCGCTCGAGCGCCGTCTGGCTGCCCTTCTTCAACTATCAGACAGGCGGTGACGGGCTTATCACGGGGCTGGGATGGAGCGGCGCGTGGCGCGCCTACTTCGATCACCAGGGCGGTGGCATGTCGACGATCCTGGCCGGCGTGGAAAACCTCGATACGCTCCTCCATCCTGGCGAATCGGTACGCTCGACGCTCAATCTGGTGCTCTACTGGCAAGGCGAGTTGATGCACGGCCAGAATCTGTTCCGCCGGCTTGTGCTGGACTACTACACCCCCCGCATCGGCGGGAAACCGGTGGAACCACCCATCTCAGGGGTCGTCTGGGGGGGCATCCCGTCAGCGGAGCACCTCGAGCTCATCGAGAAGATCCAGGAGTATGAGATCCCCTTCGATGTCTATTGGTTCGACGCGGGCTGGTATGGCACGGGGACCGTCCCGTCCTACACCGTCTTCGAGGGCGACTGGGGTCCCATGGTGGGCGACTGGCGGCCGAATCCCAACTGGCATAACGGCACACTGCAGCCGGTCAGCGAGGCGGCCCAGGCTGCGGGATACAAGTTCCTCGTCTGGGTCGAGCCATGCCGCGCGATCCAGGGTCGACCAATCACACTAGAGCACCCGGAGTACTTCCTGACTGGACATCCGGACGGCATCATAAGTGACGGCCAGACCCTCCTCCTCGACCTGGGGCAGCCCGAAGCCCGCAACTGGGCCATCGAAGTCGTCGCCGGCCTCGTCGAGGATTACGGCCTCGATTGGTATGAGGAGGACTTCAACCTCGATCCCAACCCCTACCTGGAAGCCGCTGCAGAGCCGGACCGCTGGGGCCTGAAGGAGCTGCGTTTCATCGAGGGGCACTTCGCGTTCTGGGACGCGCTCCTCGAAAGGTTCCCGAATCTGGCGATCCTTAACTGCGCCAGCGGCGGCCGGCGCATCGACCTGGAGTCCATCTCGCGCGGTCAGCCGCTCTGGCGAAGCGATTATAACTGCTTCCCCGAGGCCACCGCCGAGTCGACGCAAGACCAGAGTTACGGGATCCAGCACTGGCTACCCATCCAGGGAAGCATGATCCGCGGTTGGTCGATATACGACACCTACGAGGCCCGCTGCGCCCTGAGCCCTGGGCAGGAGAACGCCGTCGTAGCGAAGACCGCTGAGGAGTGGCGCCAGATGAAGGCGAACGTCATCCAGGCAAAGCGCTGTAAGAGGTACTTTTCTGGTGACTACTACCCGCTGGTCAACCAGCAACGGGACCCCGCCGCCTGGAGCGCCTACCATCTGTTCCTCCCAGAGGAACAGGAGGGGATGCTCCTAGCGCTGCGCCGCGAGAAGAGCGACGTGACTGCGATGAGGTTTGACCTGCTGACGATTGATCCGAACAGGAGTTGGGAGTTCGAGGACTACGACTCTGGCAGAACGTGGATTGTCTCGGGCAAGGAACTCCGCGAAGGCGGCTTCGAGGTTGTAATTCCGAAGCGACGCGATTCCAGACTCATCTTCTACCGACCGAGCACAGGGCCGTCCGGTGGAGCCGGCTGAGATGACTCATAGGGGCACAAGGCTGGGTGAACTTCCACTCGGTCAGCGCGGTTGCCGCGTGGTCCTACCGACGAGTGCCGTCAGCAGAGCGTCCAGCTTTGCATCGCGGACGGCAGAGTCTTTCGGAAAGGCTGAATCGGCCCTGATAAGCTCTCTAGCCAAACAGCTGTGGCTGGTCTGTCCGAGGCTTTCGGTTGCGCAACCTGGCCTGGAAGGCTTCGAGTTGTTTGTCGCCCGTGGGTTTACTGTATGAAACCAGAGGAGTATATGAGATACTGCAACCGGTTGCTTCCACTGACGAAAGTGCGATTGATTGAAGCCTGAGCAACCGGACTTCGGCAGTATCTCGACGGGCCTTCAACGACTTATGCACGCCCATGCCAGAGAGACTTTTGGCTCGGAAATTACTGACCAGCGATTTGGAGGATGCCTTATGCGCGGATATACAGCCAGGCTCAGAGGGCTAATTGACGCCAGGGAGATCATCATTTTTGGCGCGGTCATGGACAGTCGTTCAGGAGCAGTCATCGAGATGATGCAGGATACCGGCTTCGACGCTGTCCTCATCGACAGAGAGCATACGGCGCTTGGGACCGAGACTATTCTCGAACACATTCGGCTAGCTCGCGTGTTGGACTTCCCGGTTATGGTGCGAGCCGCTGACCACAGTTATCACGAGATAAACAGGTTGCTGGATCAGGCGCCGGATGGAGTTTTTGTTCCGCGTATTCGTTCGCGAGAAGAAGCTGAGTCGATAGTCAGAACAGTGAAATACCCTCCCAAAGGGATCCGGGGGCTTGGAGCCTCGACCTGTCCGGCCGCAAAGTATATGGGATGGGACTCACCTAGAGATATGGTGGATTACTGGCAGCGCAATCTTGTTGTCGGCATCCAGATAGAGACAGCGGAGGCGCTTGCGGATCTTGATGGCATCCTATCAGTGCCAGGACTGGACGTAGCCGTGGTTGGCAACGATGACCTTTCGATAGGAATGGGCATTCTGGGCGAGTTTGAAAGCGAGGAGTATATCCAGGCCGTCCGGAAAGTTATCGCCGCGTGCAACAGGCACGGGGTCGTGCCGGGTATCGCTTGCGGCGATCCTGCCAAGGTGCGTTTCTGGGTGGATGAGGGGATGCGCGTCTTTTGGTATGCTGCGGATATCTGCCTGATGTGGAGTGCGGCCCGCCAGGGAATGGACGCGCTGCGTTCCGCGCTCGAGTGATGAGTGAGTGTGATGAGGCTTGCAGAGCGAATTGAGAATACGGAAGTCCCCCAAGGTTCGGTGGCTGTTTTCTTCCTTGGACAGGCAGGCTTTGTCCTCAAGACCAGCTCCGGCAAGACGGTGGTCATCGATCCCTACCTGACCGACTGTGTAGAGCGTTTGGTCGGATTCAAACGGATGGTGCCCACGCTGATCGAGCCGCACGAGCTGCGCGTGGATATGTTTCTGGCCACCCACAGTCATGCAGACCATCTGGATATCGATGCGGTGCCCGTTATTGCCGCCAGAGGTGACTGTTTCTTCATCGGCGCTCCTGACTGTGCTGCCTTCTTCGAGTCCTTTAGCATCCCCCCAACCCACTGGATGACGCTGGCGGCGGGCGAGAGCGCTGTCCAGCATGGGATTGAAGTCCGCGCTGTCTACGCCGATCACGGCGAACTTGCTCCCGAGGCTGTCGGTTATGTGATCACGGTAGACGGTTTGACAATATACAATGTCGGCGACAGTGCCCTTGCCTCCGAGAAGATCCTCCAGTCCCTGGGGACGCAGGTTGATGTAATGATCGCTCCTATCAATGGCGCTTACGGCAATCTGGACAGCGCCGGTGCGGTCGAACTTGCCGCGCTAGTGAAGCCCAGGCTAGTGATCGCAAGTCATTTCTGGATGTTCGTCGAGCATGGGGGCGATCCGGGAGGGTTTCTTGAACTCGCCGGTCGCCTGCAGCCAGCGACTCGTGCTTTGGTGATGGCTCCCGGTGAGTGTGTGATGGTCGGCGGGGAGGCAGTGTTATGAGTCTGGTGCTCAGGCTGAACGCCGAGACAGCTCCGATGCTCCCGGAGGAGCGAGCTATCATCTCGACCGGCGGCATGACGCTGGTAGAGATCGAAGGCGCCAGGGATGATGAAGTCCTGGCCTATGCCGATCAGGTGGATGCCATAATGGTCGTCTCCGCTTATCTGCGCAGCCACGTTGTCGACAAGCTGACTCGCTGCAGGCTGATTTCCCGTTTGGGGACCGGGGTGGACAAGCTAGCTGTGGATACAGCTACTGCAAAGGGCCTTCTGGTCACGAATGTTCCGGATTTTTGCACCTCAGAAGTGGCTGACCATACAATGGCTCTGTTGCTCTCCGTTGCCAGGCAGCTTCCTCTCTGTGAAGAGGAGATGCGAAAAGGAAGGCAACCTCGCTGCCTGGAGGCCTTTGATCGACTGGAGGGTCGGACGTTCGGTATCCTTGGCCTGGGCCGCATCGGCCGAGCGGTAGCGAAAAGAGCGCTTGGCTTTGGTATGAGAGTACTCGGCTATGATCCGGGGCTTACACCAGAGGAGATGCGAAAGCTGGGAGTCGATTGGGCTGATTTCGAAACCGTGCTTGCCCAGTCAGACTACCTCTCTCTGTTCTGCCCACTGACTGAAAGCACGAGAGGAATGATTTCTCTTCGAGAATTATCCAAGATGAAGCCGTCAGCAGTGCTGGTGAATACTGGCCGCGGCGAGCTGGTAGTAGAGTCGGATCTGGTAACTGCTCTGCGCGAGGGGATTATCCGGTTTGCCGCGCTCGATGTGTTTGGCGAAATCAATGTCTTTGCTCTTGGCGGATTCGCTACGGACCATCCACTTTTTGGCCTGCCGAACGTGATATTAACTCCCCATATGGCTGCCTGTTCGCCTCAGGCGATTCTCGATTCGCGTGTGCGAGGCGCTCAGGCGGTGGTGGATGTCTTAGAGGGCAGGTGGCCCAGGCATCCGGTCAATCCCGAGGTTGTGACCTGGTTTGATATCGCGCGAAACTGAAGTGCGCAAACCGGATGAGACAAGATGGGAGGGTTCTACAATGGCTGAAAGCAGATTGCAGGGCAAGAAGGCAATCGTAACCGGTTCAGGTACGGGAATAGGGCGTGAGATAGCCCTGGAGTTCGCCCGGCAAGGAGCGGATGTAGTCCTGCATTATGCCCATAGCGACGCCGGAGCGAACTCGGCTGTTGAGGAGATAGCAGCGATGGGCCGCAGAGCCACTGCCCTGAAGGCAGACTTTGCCCTCGTCGAAGAGGTTGCCTCCTTTGGAGAGCAGGCTATCGAGTTCCTGGGGGGAGTTGACTGCCTGGTGAACAACGCGGGCATCACGCTCAATATGCCCTTCCTTAAGACCACTCGGGAGCAGTACGACACCCTTTATAACGTCAACATCAGGGCGCAATTCTTTCTGACCCAGCTCGCCGCTCAGTATATGATTCAATCAGGCGGAGGCGCAGTCTGCAATATCACGTCCATACATGGGGTGTCCGGAGCGCCGGAGCATGCCGTGTATGCGGGGACCAAGGGCGCCATTATCGCCTACACTCGAGCGCTTGCGATAGAGATCGCTCATAAGGGAGTGCGCGTCAACGCGATAGCGCCAGGCTGGATAGATGTCGAGAACCACGCCAGGATAATGCCTGGGTATACCCCTCAGTCGGCAGACGAGATCGCGTATAACAAAGTGCCTGTGGGCTTCCACGGAGTACCTCTGGATGTCGCCAAACTTGCCGTGTTTCTTTGTACTGAGGACGCGCGTTTCATCGTTGGCCAGACAATTGTTCTCGATGGCGGAACCACTAGTCTGATGTCACTTATAGACGATTTTCGAGGGGAGTCTTCTTCCAGGTTCGGACTTGGCTACGTGGCAGGGGTTGAGGTACCGAAGGGACCAGTGAATTGAGCTTGTCCCCAAAGTAGAGGGGCCTGGCAACCTCACAGCTGTGCGCCTATGTGCGAGAGGATGGCTGCCCAAAGCCTTCAGTAGCGCAACATAGAAGGGGCGTTGTGTTGCGGGTGCTAAGGCCGTCCATGCAGGCCAAGGGAAAGCCTTAGCCATCCGCTACCACAGCCGTCCAGTTGGGCACTACTGGGGGCTCTCCCCGCGCCAGGCAGCGGCGATGGGTGAGCTGCCCCCATCTATGATATTACTTCGAATATCATACTCTCAGCCAGTTCAGCTGGGGTAGGAAGGCTAAACGAAGTGAGGCCGGCAGGACGACCTGACTTGCAAGCTGGAGAAGGTATTTGAGGCGATGAAAAAGGGCCTGCACAGCGATGCGCTGAGGGGCAGGCTTGCCAAGCTCGAAGGTGACCTGCACAAGGTGCAGGGGCAACTCGCCAAGGTCAGGTTGAGTCTGCGCTAGGCCACGCCGCCGCTCGACCTCGCCAAGGCCAAATCCCTGTTCGCTGACCTCATTGAGCTCTTCCCCTACTCCACGCGAGAAGAGAAGCGACTGCTGGTGGATGCGCTCGTGAAGCACATAGCCATGCAGAAAGACGAAGCGATGATCTTTGCGCTCATCGCATGATCAGGAGAACACTGCCCCTGTAAGTGAACGGCGAAGCAACGCGGTGGTGTGGGCCGGCGGATCCATCGAGCCGCGGCGGGCCTGCGTCTCTCGTTCACTGACACCGGCGCACTCCTCCGCACGCGGTCTGCGGTCTCCGTTGCTATCAGCATTGACGCCCTGCACTACAGTGGTATAGTGGATTGTAGTCTCAAGACCTTCCAGTGGCACAGTCCTTAGTGAAGCCAGCGTTCTCCGAAGAGGCCGGAATCCTGCCCTCTCGCAGATGGCGCCGGCGCCGGACGCTATACAGGGAGGCAGCAGATGAGCAGGCTGGCGGGCAGCAGGCTAGGGCGGATGGCGAGCTATGTGGCAGCGTTCTGTTGCGCGTGGCTGATTTGCCTGGGGGACTGGGCACAGTTGGCGGGGGCCCAGGCGGCAACTCGGCCTGGCGCTGCCCCGGCGGTTGCCAGTATGCGCGTGCTCGCGCCCGGCGAGCTAACGAGCATCAGCGGGCAGACTACCAACTCGTGCTTGGTGCAGGGGGTGCCTGACCCCTGCGTCGTCGCGATGAGGAACGCGTCCGCGATCATGTCGAACTCCTGCCCCCCTGGCGCCAGCTGCGATCGACTGGCCCGGGTGGTGTTTGCTGCCTCGCCGGGAGGCCAGGCCAGCGCCTCTCAGTTGGTTGGCAAGAGCAGCAACAGCCTGGGGCCGCACGTGGACCTGGAGCTGTATCACAGCAGCCGCAACATCGGCTCGACGGGCTTCTTCGGGCGGGTGTGGGCCTCGACCTGGGACCAGCACGTCTCTGAGGCGCCAGGCGGCAACGTGACGGTCTTCCGCAAGGACCACACGCTCGATGAGTTCACCAGGAACGTGGACGGCTCCTACACCGCCCCTCCCGGCGTGCACGATGTGCTGGTGAAGCACACCGCTACCGATGGCAGCTTCACGCTGACGCTGGTGGACGGCACCGAGCAGCACTTCTACCCCCTTGGGGGTACAACCTCCGGTCGGCTGGACACCGTGACGGACCGCAACGGCAACACCGTGACCTGCGGCTACGAGGGCACCGGGAAGGTCACGACAGTCACCGACGCGGCCGGGCGCATCACCACCTTCGCCTACGATGGCTCCGGGCGCGTCGAGAGCGCAACCAACCCGGCCCTGGAGATAACCACTTTCACTTACGATGCAAATAGCGACCTGCAGACGGTGACGTTGCCCACCGGGGCAATAACGACCTATACCTACGATGCCAACCACCGCATCAGCCAGCTCACCGACCCCAACGGCCGCGTGACCACCTTCAGCTACGACGGGGATGGACGCACGACGGGGGTCACGGATCCCCTTGGCTACCGCAGCACCGTTACCTATAACGGCATCTACTGCAGCTGGACGGATCCGCTCGGGCAGCTCACGACCTACACCTACGACGGGACGGACCAGTTCGCCAAGCTCATCGCCTCCGAGGACCCGACTGGCCGGACCGTGAGCTACACCTACAACAGCGACCGGGCGCGGACGGAGGTCACCGACCCGCTGGCTGGCATCACGACCTTCACCTACGACTCGGACGGGAATCGCACCAGCTCAACCAACCCGCTGGGCAAGACCACTTATTACACCTGGGACTCGGACCACCACCTCACCACCGTGACCGATCCGCTGGGCAACACCACCACCTACACCTACGAGGGGAGCGGCAACCTGGAGACGGTCACCGATCCCCTCGCTAGCGAAACAGGCTTCACCTACACGGCCGAGGGGCTACCGGAGACGGTTACCGACCCGCTGGCTGGCGTCACGACCTTCACCTATGACGCTGACGGGAACCTGGCGACGGTGAGGGACGCGCTCGGCAACCTCACCACTCATACCTATGATGCGATTGGGAACAGGCTGACGACAACCGATGCCCTGAACCATACGACCACCTTCACCTACGATGCCATCGACAGGCTCATCCAGACGACCTTCCCCGATGGCAACAGCCGCACGGTCACTTACCAGGGGAGCCTTCAGATCCAAAGCACCGATGAAGAGGGCCGCATCACCACCAACACCTTCGACACAGGCGGCCGGCTGATCGGGGTAACGCTTGCGACCGGGGCGATGACGACTTACGTCTACGACGCCCTGAACCGGCTCCTAGCGGTGACCGATGCCGAGGGCGTTGCTTCGGCGGCCGACTACAGCGTGGCCGGCGCCGGCGCCAGCGCCTTCAACGGGGACTATTCCGAGGACGGCACTTACAACGGCAAGCCGGCCTACAAGCTGGACAACAGCCATTACCTCATCTGGCAGACCCGGCTGTTCCCGCCGGCCTCTGAGCGCTGGGAGCTGCAGACCCAGAAGGGCGGGGGCACCTGCTACTATTATGGGACAGGCCCCGATCTTCCAGCCGGCGCCTGGACGGCCTCCAGCGGCACGCCGCCAGCCCCCACGGTGACGCGCCTCTACCCAACCCACACCACCACCTACACCTACGATGCGGCCGGGCGCCAGCTGACGGCCACCGACCCCTTGGGCAACACCACGACCAACTCCTACGATGACGCGGGCAGGCTGCTCACCCGGACCGACCCGCGGGGGAACCTGGTCACCTACAGCTACGATGATACGAGTCAGCTTATCGGGGTGGACTACCCGACGGGCACCGACCTGGCTTTCACCTACGATGATGCAGGGCGGCGAATCGACGTCCACGACGCCTCAGGCTACACGACCTATACTTACGATGCCCTCGGCCGGACGACCGTCGTCACCACGCCTGGGCCAGAGAGGGCCACCTACGCCTACGATGCCCTCGGCAACCGCACCGAGTTCACCGACCAGGACGGGGGCCTCACCACTTACTCCTACGATGCCCTGGGGCGGCTCGAGGCGCTCACCAACCCCAGCAGCGAGGAGACGAGCTTCGAGTACGATGATATCGGCAACAGGACTCGCCTGACTCACGCTAGCGGCGCCTACACGACCTACACCTACACCTCGCGCAACTGGCTGGAGGAGCTCTCGAACCGCAAGTCGGATGAGACGGTGCTCTCCAGCTTCGCCTATGACCACGACGACTGCGGCAACCGGACTCGAGCTGACCGAGGCCACGGGCGACGTCACCACCTATGCTTACGACTCGATCTACGAGCTGACCGGGCAGACGAAGCGCAACTCGGGGGATGTAGTACAATATAGTTATAGCTACACTTATGACGACATCGGCAACAGGCTGACTCTTACCGACCAGGGGAGCGCGGTGACGACCTCCACTTACAACGCGGGCGGGCAGTTGATCGGGACGGATGCCTCCGGGACGCTGACGACCTACACCTACGATGCCTCGGGCAATCTCGCCGCCGAGGTCACGAGCGCCGGGACGCGCTCCTACACCTGGGACTACGACGACCGCCTGACCGACATCGAGTACCCGGACTCCTCCGAGACCAACTACACCTACAACTCCGCCGGGCAGCGGCTGACGAGGGTGGAGGGCGGGACGACGAACAAGTTCGTCTACGATGGGGCGAAGGTAGTGCTCGAGCGCGACGGCGACGACGAGACCGAGGCGCGCTACACCCACGAGGGCGGCTCGCTCTACAGCGACCTGCTCAGCCAGCGACGCGATGGGGCAAGCTACGACTACCTGCTCGATGGGCTGGCGAGCGTGAAGCAGATAGTAGACAGCTCCGAGGCCGTCGAGAACAGCTACTGCTACGAGGCCTTCGGGCAGGCGACGGTCGGCCAGAGCGACGTGGCGAACCCTTACCTGTTCGTTGGCGGGTACGGCGTCCAGTGGGAGAGCACACCGAGCCTCTACTTTATGCAGGCCAGATACTACGGCCCGAGCGTCGGCCGCTTCCTCTCGGAGGACCCCTACGGCGGCTCCCCCCAGGATCCGCTGAGTTTGCATCGGTATCTCTACTGCGCCAATGGGCCG
>CAVVLO010000005.1:0-609042 GCA_963749155.1 uncultured Armatimonadia bacterium
GTGTGAAGGATCGCTTGGCATTTGCTTTGATTGAATCAGTAGAAAAATTAGGGTTAGTCAAAGAAGATACAGTATTCATAGAAGCAACTTCTGGCAATACGGGTATAGGTTTAGCATTCGTATGTGCTGCCAAGGGATATAGGCTTATTTTGACTATGCCAGAATCTGTGTCAAAAGAAAGAGCATTAGTAGCAAAAGCACTCGGTGCAACCATTATATTAACCGATGGTTCTTTAGGTATGAAGGGTTCAATTGAAAAAGCGAATCAACTATTAGAAGAACATCCAAACTATGTGATGCCGATGCAATTTGAAAACTTTGCTAATCCTGAAATTCATCGTCAAACAACCGCTTTAGAAATTCTTGAAGATACAGAAGGAAAAGTTGATATCTTCGTTGCTGGTGCGGGTACAGGTGGTACAATCACAGGAGTTGGAGAAGTTCTTAAGAAATATAATCCTTCTGTTAGAATTATCGCTGTTGAGCCTAAAGACTCACCAGTTTTGTCAGGTGGTAAACCAGGGCCACATAAAATTCAAGGCATTGGTGCAGGGTTTATTCCAAGTGTTCTCAATATGACATGCTTGATCGGCTCCGCCGGCGGCGCGGGGGTCGGCTTCGGCGGCTCGGGCTTCGGGCAGCCGTTGGCGTCCACCGGCGTCCATCTCGGCGTGCCGGGGCACTGGTCGTTGACGTCGATGACACCGTCACCGTCGGTGTCGGCATCGGGGCAGCCGTCCTCGTCCTGGAACCCGTTGAAGTCCTCGGGCTGGTCCGGGCATGCGTCGTCGATGTCGAGAATGCCGTCGGCGTCGTTGTCCGGATCCGGGCAGCCGTCCTCGTCCTGGAACCCGTCGAAGTCCTCGGGCTTCCGCGGGCACTTGTCGTCCTTACCGATGATGCCGTCACCGTCGCAGTCGCCGGGGCCGAAGTAGTACGTGAGCGCGACGTAGCCCTCGAGGAGCGTATTGTTCAGGTCCATGTACTCGGGCCCGCCGACCACGGAGAGGCCGGCCGTATCGAGCTTCTGCTTGAAGAGGTAGCTGTAGCGCCCGCCGACGCCGATCGCGAAACGCTCGCTCGCGAAGAACTCGACACCAGCGCCGACGATGCCGGTCAGGTTCTCGCCGCGCAGCCTGCCCTGCTTCCCGTCGTTGTCGTAGCCGACGGGCACGTCGCCCTGATCATCGCGCCAGTCCTCGACCTGCCAGAAGGTCATGCCCAGCCCGGCGCTCACAAACGGCCGGACCTTCGAACTCGGCGCGACGTTCCAGATGGCCGAGAGCGCTGCGGTGTTCCAGATGGTGCGGAACTCGTCCGGCACTCCCCAGGACGCGAAGCGCCCCTCGCCGAAGACCTCGTCGATGGGCTTGTTCTGCGTCTCGCCGTGCCGGTAGTCGAGGGCCACCCAGAACTTGTCGGTGAGGGGCTTCGACACCTGGAGACCCAGGGTGAGTCCTGACTCGGCGTAGTCGGTTTCGCAACCAGTCGGCTGCATCATGCCGATGTTGATGCCCACGCCGAGATCGTCGCATGCGACCCCCGCGTGAAGCGTCGCGGGAACGAGGAGTCCCGCGACGAGAATGCAGAAGATCAACCGGAACATGCCTCACCTCCTCTGGTGGAGACTGCGTTTCCCCCATTCACGGTTCGACGGAGGGCAATCCTAACGAAAAGCCCCGCGGGTGACAAGGGGTGGTTTCGATGCCGATCCCCCAAGGGGCGGCCTTGCCTTGGAGGGGGGTCTCGGGCATACTGTGCCCGCACGGGAGCCGCGGACCAGGGTCCGCGACAACGGGGCGGGGCCGCTGAGAGGTGATCCATGCTTGTCAAGGACGTGGCCGAGGCGCGTGCCTGCGGGGCGGGGGACGGCTCGGAGCTCCGAGAGCTCCTGCACCCCGATCGCGATGCGGCCGCGCTCGGGTACAGCCTGGCCCACGCGGTCGTTGCGCCGGCTCGGGCGACGCTCCCGCACGTTCTCAGCCACACCGAGGTCTACTACGTCATTGAGGGCCGGGGGACCATGCACGTCGGAGACGAGACCCAGCCCGTCCGTGCGGGCCACGCGGTCCTCATTCCGCCGGGATCGGTCCAGTGGATCGAGAACACCGGCAGGGCCGCGCTCGCGTTCCTCTGCATCGTCGACCCTCCCTGGGTACCCGAGTGCGAGGTCATTCACAGGCCGGCCCCGCCCGACGGCGGCCGCTGAGGAAGGAGCTCCCCATGAAGCTGTCTGCTATCGCCCTGGTCGCGTGCGCCCTGGCGCTCCCGTTCGGGATCGCCGTTGCCACCGACGTGCCGGCCGGCAACGTGTCCGGCGTGTGGAGCGCCGCCGGCTCTCCTTATATAGTGCAGGGTCATATCACCGTCGCGCAGGGTGACACGCTCTGGATCACTCAAGGCGTCGAGGTTCGTTTCGATGGCGCGTACGTGCTCGGGGTCGACGGCATTCTCTTCGCCGTGGGCGACGCGGCCGACAGCATCCTCTTCACGACGAACGAGCCGGGGACTTGGTGGTCCCACATCGAGTTCCCGTCGTCGGGCGACGACGGCTCGATGCTCCAGTACTGCCGCATCGAGTACTCCGACTCGGGCGACAACGAGGCGCCGTACAGCAAGTACGGCGGCGGGCTCTGCGTGTTCGGCTACCGCGGTGTGACGCTCGCGTACTGCACCGTCGCCTCGTGCCGGGGCGGCATGGGCGGAGGCATCAACGTCGAGGGAGACACCGGGCTCTACGCCTGCACCATCCGGGACTGCAGCGCCGACGTGCCCAACTCGCGGGGCGGCGGACTCAGGCTGGACGGCGAGGGCACGGTGACGGACTGCCTCATCATGGACAACATCTCGGACATGGACGGCGGCGGTGTCTGGATGCAGTCCTTCTCGGGTGACTTCACGGGGAACATGGTGGCCGGGAACGTCTCCACGCGCGCCGGCGGCGGCGGGCTGTACGTCAACATCTCATCGCTCGCCCAGATCTCGGCGAACGTCATCTGCGGCAACGGAAGCGCCAATCGCGGGGCCGGCGTGGACATCTGGGCCTACTCGAGCCCAGGGTGCACCTTCACCAACAACACGATCGTGGCCAACGACGGCATCGGCTTCTATGCGGGCGATCCGGAGTCGGAGTACATGGCGGTCGTGAACTGCATCATCGCGTTCAACGACGGTCCGGCAACAGGGCTCGATCCCACGCGGCCGGCCGACGTCGAATTCGAGTGCGTCTGTTCGTTCGCGAACACGGGGGGCGACACGCTCTTCGGCGCGGTGGCGACGTGCCTGTATGAGGATCCCCTGTTCTGCAACGTCGAGTCCGCGGACTACACGCTCTCGTCGGCCTCGCCGTGCGCCCCGAGCGGATCGTGCGGGCAGGTGGGCGCGCTGGGCGTCGGGTGCACGGACTCCCCCGTCGCGCGGACGAGCTGGGGGCGGATTAAGGCGATCTTCGGACGATAGGCCGCGCGACCAGGCGCCGCGCAGGGAGACCCGCATGCCGACCAACGCAAGGCAGATCACGCTGGACGCGAGTGAGATCCCGCGGCAGTGGTACAACATCGTGCCCGACCTCCCCGAGCCGCTGCCGCCGCCGAAGGACCCCGAGGACGGCCCGTCGCGCGTCCGCGAGCTTCCAAGCCTTCTGATCGGCGAGTGCCTGAAGCAGGAGATGTCCCGGGAGCGGTGGATCGACATCCCCGACGGGATCCGCGAGCTCTACGAGCGAGCGGGCAGGCCCCGGCCGCTCTTCCGCGCCAGGGCGCTCGAGGAGGCCCTCGACACGCCGGCGCGGCTCTACTACAAGTCCGAGTTCTACAGCCCGACGGGGAGCCACAAGGTCAACACCGCGCTGGCCCAGGCCTACTACGCGCGGGAGCAGGGCTACGACCGCCTCACGACGGAGACGGGGGCCGGGCAGTGGGGCACGGCCCTCGCGTACGCGTGCGCGCTCACGGGCCTCAAGTGCACCGTCTACTGGGTCCGCGCCGTGTACAAGTGGAAGATGGAGCGGCTCGGATTCATGAAGATGCTCGGAGCCGACGTCCACCCGTCGCCGAGCGACAGAACCGAAGTCGGCCGGAGGCTCCTCGCCCAGGACCCGGACCATCCCGGCTCGCTCGGGATCGCGATCTCCGAGGGGCTCTGGGACTCGAAGAACGACCCGAAGGCCGGTTACTCCCTGGGCTCGGTCCTGAACCACGTCCTCCTGCACCAGACCGTCATCGGGCTCGAGACCCAGAAGCAGTTCGAGAAGGCGGACGACTACCCGGACATCGTCATCTCCTGTCTTGGCGGCGGCAGCAACTTCGGCGGGTTCGCGCTCCCGTTCGTCGGGGACGTCCTCAAGAAGGGCAAGAAGATCCGCTTCATCGCCGCACAGAGCCAGGCCGCTCCCAACCTCCAGGGGGAGTACCGCTACGACTTCGCCGACCACGCGGAGATCACGCCCCTCCTCAAGATGTACACGCTCGGCCACGCGACGACGATGCGGCCGATCAAGGGCGACGGTCTGCGGTACCACGGGTGCTCGCCGATCATCAGCCTCCTGCGCCACCTCGGGTACATCGACACGGTCGCCTACCCGGCCGACGAGAAGCACGTGTTCGAGGCCGCGCGCACGTTCATGCGGACCGAGGGATTCCTGCCCGCGCCGGAGTCGGCGTACAGCATCTGCTGCGCCATCGACGAGGCCCTGAAGTGCAGGCAGACGGGCGAGAAGAAGGCCATCGCATTCAACGTCAGCGGACACGGGTTCATGGATATCGAGGGCTACCGGGAGGTGCTGGGGATCGCATAGGTGCGCGCCCCCCACGGAAAGGCGGCGGCGGATGGGCGTGATTCATGACAGACCGTCGCATCCTATGATTGCCAAGAAACGCCCCTCCCCTATATCGTGTGCATCGGGTGCAAATGGGGAGCGCTTGTGCGCTCTGGGAATCTGCCTCGTCGCGAGGTCATGGAGTTCCGGCTCCGGCACGAAAGGAGGGAGCGGGAGAGCTCAGGGGCCGTTCTGAATCCGAACTGGAGCGATCCGGCGCGGGCCGGATCCTAAGAAGAGGGAGGAACCAGTAATGAGGCTTCTCACGTGCGTGCTGATCGTGCTGCTCGTCGTCGTCGGCACCGTCTCGGCTGCCGCCCCTGTCCACACCGCGAAGGGTGACAAGGCGCTGGTCTTCGGGTTCCGCGGACTCAGCGAACTCGGCCTGAGCGGGCCCGTTGACGATTGGAGCGTAGGGATGCGCTACTACATCTCCGACATGAACGCGATCCGCGGCGGCCTCATGTTCGGGATGGAGAAGTGGACCGACAAGTACGAGGGCGACGACACGGACTACGAGTACACGGAGTCGGAGTACGGCCTTGAGATCGCCTACGAGCACCATATGGAGGCCCCCTGCAACTCCGTCTCTCCGTACCTTGGCGGCGGCGGCTTCTTCTACAGCTGGAAGGAAGAGTATCCGGCCAACGAGCGCGACTACGACGTTGAGACCGAGAGCGGGAGTGGCTTCGGCGTGTTCGGCATGGCCGGCTTCGAGTGGGGCTTCACCGAGTGCATGACACTCGGCGGGGAGTACCAGCTCGGCTTCCAGTCCGGGAGCTACGAGGACGAGGTCGAGTACGGAGAGTCGTCGTCCACCTACGAGTCCGACTACTCCTGGACGGGCTTCTCCACCGCGTCCGTCTTCCTCTCCGTGTACTGGTAGACAGGCGGGCGGAAGCTGCCCATCGATGGAAGAAGAACGGGGGTGCCTTGCGGCACCCCCGTTGTCATTCCACCCCGTGGCAGGGGCGCGGCCGGCGCCCCCTAGTGCCCCCGCACGATCTCCTTGACCTTCATGAGCTGGGTCGCGTTCGCGCGCTCGAGCTCGGACAGCCGGTCCGAGATGAAGCGGATGGTCTCCTCGAGGCTCGGAACGAGGATGTACTCGAGGGCGTTCACGCGCCGGCGGGTCTTCTCGAGCTCCACGGCGATGAGCTGGACCGCCTTCTCCGTCTCGGCCAGGCGCACGAGCTTGGGCAGGACCGCCGCGTACATCCCGAGCGCGCGGTCGAGGTCGGCGGTCGTCTCGAGATACCCGTAGCCGAGCTCGGCCTGCTCCGGGAACTCGATGCGGAACTTCGGGATCTTGAGGTTCATCACCTGCTCGCGGTCCGCGCGCACCTCGACGAGGCGCCGTGAGAAGGCGAGCGCGGAGTCCATCGCGCTCCCGTCCATCTCGAACCGGGCGGACACGAACGCGCGGTGGGCGAGCGCCAGCTCGGACTCCACGCCGGCCCGAAGGTCGCGGACGTGGTGCACGAGACCCAGGAAGCGGCGCATCAACTCCTCCTGCTTGTCCTTGAGGAGCTTGTGCCCACGCCTCGCGAGGACGAGCCTCCGCTTCAGGCGGAGGAGCTGCATCCTGTTGGGGTTCGCGCGAAGTCTCACGTCGACGCCTCGACCTTCCTCTTCAGGTACTTCTTGATGTGCTCGGGCTTCACGCGCTTGAGCTCGGAGAGCGGCAGGATCGCAAGGAGCTCCCAGCCCAGGGTCAGGGTCTCCTCGATCGTCCGGTTCTCGTCCTCCCCTGCTTCACGTACCGGCTCTCGAACACGTCCGCGAACTTGAAGAACGCTTGTCCTCCGGCGAGAGCGCGGCCTCGCCCAGGATCACGGCCAGCTCCTGGGCCTCCTTGCCGCGGGCGTAGGCGGCGAAGAGCTGGTTCGCAAGGCTCGCGTGGTCCTCGCGCGTCTTCCCCTCGCCGATGCCCTTGTCCTTGAGCCGCGAGAGGGACGGCAGCACGTCGATCGGCGGGTAGATGCCCTTGCGGTGGAGCTCGCGGTCGAGGATGATCTGCCCTTCGGTGATGTAGCCGGTCAGGTCGGGGATCGGGTGCGTCTTGTCGTCTTCGGGCATGGTAGAGCACGGGGATCTGCGTGATGGAGCCCTTCTTGCCCTTGATGCGCCCGGCGCGCTCGTAGAGGGTCGCCAGGTCGGTGTAGAGGTAGCCGGGATAGCCGCGGCGGCCGGGGACTTCCTTGCGGGCGGCGGAGATCTCGCGCAGCGCCTCGCAGTAGTTGGTCATGTCGGTCAGGATGACCAGCACGTGCATGTCCAGCTCGAACGCCAGGTACTCGGCGGCGGTCAGGGCCATGCGCGGCGTCGCGATGCGCTCGATGGCCGGGTCGTTGGCCAGGTTCATGAACAGCACGGCGCGCTCGATGGCGCCGGTGCTGCGGAAGTCGCCGATGAAGAACTCGGCTTCCTCGAAGGTGATGCCCATGGCGGCGAAGACGACGGCGAACTCCTCGTCGGCCCCGAGCACCTTGCCTGGCGGGCGATCTGCGCCGCCAGCTGCGGGATGCGGCAGGCCGGAGCCGGAGAAGATCGGCAGCTTCTGCCCGCGGACCAGCGTGTTCAGCCCGTCGATGGTCGAGATGCCGGTCTGGATGAACTCGTTCGGGTAGTCGCGGGCGGACGGGTTGATGGGCGATGCCGTTGATGTCGAGCCTCTTGTCCGGGATGATCGCCGGCCCGTCGTCCTTCGGACGGCCGATGCCGTCGAAGACGCGCCCGAGGATGTCGCGGGAGACGGCCAGCTCGAGCCCGCGGCCGAGGAACCGGACCTTGACTGTCCTCGACGTTGATCCCGTCGTGCCCTCGAAGAGCTGCACGAGCGCCGTGTCGCCGTCGACCTCCAGCACCCGGCCGCGGCGCATCTCGCCGTTCGGCAGCTCGATCTCGACCAGCTCGCTCGTACTTGACGCCCGACGACCTGCTCGACCAGCATCAGCGGCCCGGCGATCTCCTGCGACGGTCCGGTATTCCTCTGGCGCATGGTACGATCCCCCTCTGCGCCGTGTCTGCGCGCCCGAGCGCTGCTCCGGCCGCGCACCTGCGCTTCGATCCGCGTCGCGATCGCGCGAGCTCGGCGATGTCCGCCTCGGGAACGTAGCTTGCGCGCGGCGATCTCCTCGCGACCGGCCAGCCCGAGCAGCTCGTCGGATCGGCGACGCCCTGCTCGAGCGGCCTTGTACGCGCCTTGTTGTAGTAACTGATGATCACTGGAGCATGCGGAACTGCTTCGGCAGGGACGTGTAGGTGTCGACCTCGTCGAAGGCGTTCTGGTGCAGGAAGTCCTCGCGGATCGATCTGGGCCGCCTCCAGGAGCAGGCGGTCGCGGCGACGAGCGCGTCCACGCCGACGAGGCGGACGATTTCCTCGAGCTCGGCTCTCCTGCTGCAGGAGCCCCATCGCCTCCTGGCGCGCATGGCTGCCCAGTCCTCGGACGACACTCGCGCCGGATCCAGTAGTCCGCCAGGCTCTCGTGGTACAGCGAGTAGCTGGTCAGCCAGTTGATCGCCGGGAAGTGGCGCTCGTAGGCGAGCCGGTCCTCGAGGCCCCAGAACACCTTGACGACTGCGCAGGGTCGCCTGGACGACCGGGTCGGAGAGGTCGCCGCCCGGCGGCGAGACAGCGCCGATGACGGTCAGGACGCCCGTCGCGCTCGTCGGAGCCCAGGCAGCCGACGCGGCCGGCGCGCTCGTAGAACTCCGCGAGCGCGAGCCGGCAGGTAGGCGGGATAGCCTTCCTCGCCGGGCATTTCCTCGAGCCGGCCGGACATTTCGCGCAGCGCCTCCGCCCAGCGGCGAGGTCGAGTCGGCCATGAGCGCGACCGAGTAGCCCATGTCGCGGAAGTACTCGGCGATGGTGATGCCGGTGTAGACGGACGCCTCGCGCGCGGCGACGGGCATGTTGGAGGTGTTGGCGATCAGGATGGTCCGCTTCATCAGCGGCTCGCCCGATGCGCGGGTCCTTCAGCTCGGGGAACTCCATGAGCACGTCGGTCATCTCGTTGCCGCGCTCGCCGCAGCCGACGTAGACGACGATGTCGGCGTCGGCCCACTTGGCGAGCTGGTGCTGGATGACCGTCTTGCCGCTGCCGAACGGCCCGGGCACGCAGGCCGTGCCGCCCTTGGCGATCGGGAAGAACGTGTCGATGACGCGCTGCCCGGTGACCAGCGGCTCCTCGGGCGACAGCCGCTCGCTCGTACGGCCGCGCGCGGCGCACCGGCCAGCGCTGCATGAGCGTCGAGCTCCGTGACCTGTCCCGTCGTCGTCGAGTTCGCCGATGACGTCCTCGACGGTGTACGTGCCGCTCGCAGATCCTCTTGATCGTCCCCGCTGTCCCGGGGGCACCATGATCCTGTGCAGGACGAGCGTCGTCTCCTGGACGGTCGCCGAGGATGTCGCCGCCCGTCACGGCGTCGCCCGCCTTCGCCGTCGGGACGAAGTCCCACTTCCTCTCGCGGTCGAGGCCGGGCACGTGCACGCCGCGCGTGATGTGGTCGCCCACCAGCTTCCTGATCTGCTCGAGCGGGCGCTGGATGCCGTCGAAGATGGCTCGATCAGGCCCGGGCCCGAGCTCGACGGACAGCGGCTCGCCGGTAGCGACACGACCGGCTCGCCGGGACCGAGGCCGCCGGTCTCCTCGTAGACCTGGATGGAGGCGAGGTCGCCCTTGCATCTCGATGATCTCGCCGATCAGCTTCTTGTCGCCCACGCGCACGACGTCGAACATGCGCGCCTCACGCATGCCGTCGGCCACGACGAGCGGACCGGACACCTTCCTGATGGACCCCTGGACCTGCGACTGTGCCATTCCGGTTCTCCTGCGCGCGACCCGCCGTCGCGGCTACTCGCTCCCACCGCCGGCCAGAATGTCGGCGCCGACGGCTGCCGACACGGCCCGGTGGATCTCCTTCGCGGCGATGCCGCGAGAGCCCTTGACCCCGGGGAGCACGGTCACCGTGGGAAGGGCCTGGTCGCGCCGCTCCGCTATCTGATCGGCGCACGCCTCGTACACGTCTTCGGTCACGAAGATGATCGCGTAGCCCCCGGCCACGGCGGCCCCGAACCCGGCGCGCGCCTCTTCCGGCGTCGAGACGGGCACCGCAACGACACCCAGGGCCCGGAGGCCCAGCACGGAGTCGCGGTCGCCGATGAACGCGATCTTAGACATGGATCGTCCTCAGCCGCTCCTCGACGTCGCCGCGGGCAAGCCCGTCGAGCTTCGCGAGGACGGCGGTCCGCACGAGCTTGATCTCGATCTGCCGCCTCAGGATGTAGGCAATGAGCGGCTGGATGCCGTAGGCGACCATCTTCGCGGACTCGACCGTCTTGAGCAGGACGTTGTCGCACGCCCGTTCGAGCGAATACGCCTTCTCGGACGACCACTCGCGGAAGATGGGCGTGAGGTCCGAATACGAGCCGAACTCGAGGGCGCGCGCGAGGGCGTCCATAGGCTCACCCAGGAGCCCGCGGAAGAAGGAGAGATCGAGCGTGCCGCCCGCGAGGAGCGTCTGCGCGAGGTCGGTCGCGTCCCGGCCGGCGTCCTTCATCCGCATGAAGGTCTTCACGTTCGCGAGGTCGATCTCCGTGCGCAGGTACGCCGTGAGGAGGTCGCTGCCCTTCGCGCGCGCCGTCGCGAGCGAGTGAGCCCAGAGCGCCGCGTCGCACACGCGGTCGATCGCGGCCAGCTCGCTCGTGTCCCTGTACGCGTCGAGCGCCGCGCGGGCCGCGTCGGCCAGCACGGCAGGGAGCATCGTGAAGCTCCGCTCCTCGACCGCCTTCCCGAGGACCTCGATGCCGACGGCGCCCACGGCCGGCGCGAGGCCGATGTCGCCGTCCGCCATCTTGAGGACGGACGCCTTGATGAGGGACTTCAGATTCCGGAAGTCCCAGCGCAGCCTGAAGAGGTCGATGAGCGCAGGCTCGGGCGACACGCGCGCGATCGTCTCGAGGGTGTCGGCGAACGCCTTCTCGAGCCCCGGCTCGATGTCCTCAGGCCGCGCGACGCCCGCGAGCGCTCCCTGGTACGCCGAGTCGCCGAGCGCCTTGAGCACGCCGGCAGGCGTCTCCGACAGAAGACGCTCGATCCACTGCCGGTCGAGGAGGCGGGTCTCCATCCCCCTCACCCGGGCCACCGCGTACGCGTATCTGGTGTCGTCGGCCATGCGCGTCCCGCCTAACTCCCGCCGTCACGCCCGAACAGGATGCCCGCCACGTCGGTCTCGAGGCGCTCGCGTGCGTCGCGGATGATCGTGTCGAGCGCGCAGTTCGTCTCGGTCTTCCCGCGCCGCAGGATGAACCCGCCGTCGATCGCCCGGCGCTCGCCGGAGAGCCTGAGTCCGCCGGGCTTCCCGAACTCCGCCGAGACCTCGTCGAGGAGCTTCTGATCGATCCGGCGCTCCCCCTCCCCCACGATGACCTCTTCGTCACCCGTCTCGACGGTCCGTTTGAGCAGCCTCTTGATGAAGCGCCCGTACTCGTCCGCGGGCATCGCCGCGATGCTCTTGCGCGTCTCGTCGAACACCCTGCCGATGAGATCCTGCTTCTCGGCGAGAAGGTCGCGCCGCGCCGCCAGCTTGGCGAGCGTAACGATGCGGTTCTTCTCCTCGTCCGAGCGCTGTTTCGCCCTGGCACGCAGCCGCGCGCGCTCGGCCTCCGCCTTCTCGCGCGCCCGCGCGAGGACAGCGTCGGCGTCCCGCTTCGCTTCGGCGAGGATCCCGCGGCCCGCCTCGTCGGCGTCGGCCCTGATCTTGCTCAGAATGTCCTCAACCGCCATCGGTCACACCCCGCGTGAGCCTAGACCTGTCCGAGAAGAAGGATCGTCGCGAGAAGACCCAGCACCGCGTAGGTCTCGACGACGACGCCGAAGATCATGCCCTTGCCCATTTCCTCCGGCCGCTTCGCGGTGAGCCCGCACGCCGCGCCGCAGACCTGCCCCTGGGCGATGCCGGACGTGAGCCCAGCGATCGCGATGGGGAGGCACGCGAAGAACACGCGCCAGCCCTGCCCCACGCTCATGTCGCCGAGTCCCAGCGCGACCATCTTGTTGATCGCGAGGAACATCGCGACGATCCCGTAGATGCCCTGCGTGCCCGGGAGCGCCTGCAGAAGCAGGAGCCGGCCGAACTTCTCAGGGTCCTCGGCCACGACCCCGGAGGCCGCCTGCCCCGCGATGCCGCAGCCGACCGCGGAACCGGTCCCCGCGAGCCCGGCCGCGAGCGCCGCCCCGGCCATTGCCAGCATCATGCCTTCCATGCTTCGATTCCTCCCCTCGTTGTGCGCACGGCTCTCTTCTGTCTCTTCCTTATCATGTCTCTCACGAACGCGGCCCCGACCGCCGCTATCTCTGCACGGCGGAATAGCGCCTCTCGACGCGGAACGGCGTGAAGGGCCGCCCGCCGCCCGTGAAGAACTTGCCGAAGAACTCGAGGTACTGGAGCCTCGCGGGATGCACGAACGCCCCGAGGATGTTAATCGCGCAGTTGAAGAGGTGGCCCCCGAGAAGCACGAGCACCATGACCACGGGGCCGACAACGGGCATGCCCGACGCCATGTCGCCCACGCCGTTGATCGCCATCGCGATCGCGCCGGTGGCGAGCCCGAGCGCGAGCAGCCGCGCGTACGACAGGATGTCGGCGAAGTAGTTGACGATGCCGTACAGCTTCGGGATCCCGCCGATGACCTTGAGCACCGGGTTCTTGTTCTTGCGGCCGCCCGTCAGCCCGGCGATCACGATGAAGACGAGCGCCCAGATGCGGCAGACGCCGATGACACCGTCCGGGACGGTGCCCCCGAAGATGAACTTGAACCCGAGAGGCACCAGCGACAGGATGAGCACGATCCACACAAGCTCATCGAGAATCGCGTCCAGCCACCGGCCCTCCTTGAAGTCCATCGCCATCTTGATGCCGACGCCGAAGAGGATGTGCACGATGCCAATGAGAAAGACGACGTTCAGCATCGCCATCGGCTCCGCGAGCGGGTCGATGAGCACCATGCTGCTCAGGAAGGGCGGGAGTGAGCTCACGCTGATACCGGCCCAGCTCCCTGTCAGAAGGCCGATCACGATCGAGGAGATGCCGCCCATCACGAGAAGCTGCAGCGTGACCCGCGCGCCGCTGCCCTTCGGCATCCTGCTGATGAAGTAGAGAGCGGCAAGCGTGATGGCCGAGCCGTAGATGACGTCTCCGACGCACAGGCCGAAGAAGAGGATGAAGAAGGGCGCGATGAGCGGCGTGGGATCCCACTCGCAGTACGCGGGACGACCATACATCGTCACCACGAACTCGCACGGCTTCACGAGGGTCTTGTTCTCGAACTCGATCGGCACGTCCTCGCCGGGCGCGGGCTCGCGGCTCCGGATCTCGATGGCGGGCGACACGAGGGCCAGCCGCTCGGCGAGCGGCCCCTCCTCGCGCCCGCGGATCCACCCCTCGACCAGGAACGTGTCGCGCGTTGCGGCGAACCGCTCCTCCGCGGTCTCCTTCGCGAGGCGCTCGACGGCCTCGTCCAGCACAATGAGCACTCTCGAGTAGTCTGCGGCAAGACCGGCCGCCTCGGCATGGATCTCGTCGATACGGGCGCGCTCGGCCTCGGCCTCCGCGAGAAGCTGTCGCGCGGCGTCCTCGCCGGGTCCGGTCGCACCGGTGAGATCCACCCAGCGCGCGTTGTGGCGCTTGAGCACCGGCGACACCGCCGTCTCGCGGTCCTTGAGGTACAAGACCGCCACGAAGGCGTTCGACCCGGCGCGCGAGACCTCAATGAGGTCGCTCTCCCGGGCGGCCTCCGCAAGCTCCGCCGCGAGCGATGCAACCTCCGCGGCCGCCACCGTCGCAAGGCCGACGCTCACGCGCGACGTTGGGACGACGCCCTCGACCGGCATGCCGAGCCCCGTCCAGTGGCTCAGCTCGGCCGCCAGGGCCTCCTTCCGGGCGATCTCGGCCTCCGCGCTGCGCACGCGTCCCTCGAGGGCCACGCATCGCTGGAACAGGGCTTCGACGTCGGTGCCCTCGAGAATGTCGCGGAGCTCGCTCTCGCTGACCAGGAGCTTGGCGCCGGCGACCTTCGAAAGGCCCTTCACCGCGGGGGCGTGAGGCTTCAGAAACTGCCTGACGTGCTCGAGCTTCGCAAGGTCACCCTGGAGCTGCCGCAGGCGCTCCCTGGACGGCTCGTGCCGCGCGGCGTCCGCGGAGTCGACGGACGGCTCCGTAATATGGAGAACGCCGCCCTCTCTGAGAGCGGCGACAACCTCCGCCTTCGCGCTCATGTGCGCGAGGATCTGGATCTTCTTCATCCGGGCGATCGCCATCGGACCGGTCTCCCGACAGCCCTACGATGTCACAGCGTCCAAGGCCTTCTTCACGCCGGCCTTGACCTTCTCACCCGCCGACTGCCGCGTTGCCTCGACGGCTCGCCTGCTCTCGGCAGCGAGCTTCGTCGCCTGCACCTCCGCCTCCGTCCTCGCCGCATCGACGAGCCGCTTCTCCTCGTCGCGCGCCTCTCGCTGCGCCTGCTCGAGCACCCGCTCGGCGGCCTCCTGCGAGTCGGTGACAAGGCGCTTCGCGTCCGCCCGCGCGCGGCGCACCGCCTCCTCAGCGTCCCTCTCCGCGTCCTTGATCTGGCGAATCGCGTCGGATACCACGATCCCTCCCGCTTCTTCCGCGCTTCTCGACGCGGCGCCGACTTCCCCACCGCGCGTCCACCAACCCCCGACAGGTCTTCGAGCGAAGTCGCGCTCACCGCCGACGCGCAACCCTGCGATTCGCACGCAGTTGCGCGGCCCACACGGTAACTGACAAACTCCGCCCCCGGTGGATAACCGCGCCTGCGTGTGCGCCCCTGCACCCTCTAACTGACAGTGCTATCGGGAGATAACCTGGTGAGGCCCCGCTATGCACATTTATCCACATGCGCCGCCGCGGGAGGCTTCACAGTGGCTCCTCGTCCGTGCACGATGCGCCCGGAGAAGCCCTAGTATCTGGCCTCGGCTTCCTCGAGTTCCTCGCTCTCGCCCTGCTCATGACGGCGCGTGGACCTGCGCCCCGACGGCGGCTCCACGACGTCGCCCATCTGGCAGTTGCCCTGGAACACAACGCCGTCCTCGATGACGAGGCCGCGCGTCTTGATGTCCCCCAGAAGCTGCGAGCCGCGACGGAGTTCGATCTTGCCCGACGCGAACACGTTGCCGTACATGTGCCCGCCGATGACGGCGTTCGCGACGGTCGCATCCCCATCGACCTTCCCGCTTCCGCCCACGATCAGCGTGTCGGTGGCGTCGATCGTTCCCTCGTAGTCCCCGTCGACCTCGATGCTGCCCTCGACTTTGATATCGCCCTTGAGGGTGGTCCCCTCGCCGATCACCGTGTTCACACCGCCCACGACGGTCGCTCTCTCTTCTTCTTTCTGGAACATCCCGCACCCCCCGTGCGATCGGGCCCACAAGCCTGCGCTCTCGGCCCACTCCCGTCTTCGCCTGCGCCGGACTGCGCGACGCTACCAAACGGCCATGCTCAAGTCAATATCCAAGCGGTCAGCGGACACCACCCGCCGTCAGAAGATCGAGGATGCGCTCGAGGTCTTCGTCGGAGTAGTACTCGATCCTGAGCGACCCCTCCTTCCCCATGCGCTCGATCCGAACAAGGGTCCCGAAGATGCGCTGCAGTCGCTCCTCCCACTCCCTGACGAAGGGGTCGTCGCTCCGCCTTGGCCGCGCTGCCTTCTTCCGCCTCACCGCGCCACGCGCCAGCGCCTCAACCTCCCTGACCGACAGCCCCCGCGCCTCCGCCCTCTCCGCCACCCTGCGCCGGTCCTCCGGCGTCCCCAGCGCCAGCAGCGCCCTCCCGTGCCCGGCGCTCAGGCGCCCGGCCCTCAGCATGTCCTGCACGTCCGGCGGCAGATCGAGGAGCCGAAGCGCGTTCGCCACCGTGCTCCGATCCTTCCCCACCCGCTCGGCCACATCCACCTGGCTCGCGCCGGCCACCTCCATCAGCGCCTCATACCCATGAGCCTCGTCGATGGGGTTCAGGTCCTCACGCTGGAGGTTCTCCACGAGGGCCAGCACGATCGCGTTCGCGTCGTCCGTCTCGCGCACCACGGCCGGGATCCGGTCGAGTCCTGCCAGCCGCGCGGCGCGCCACCTGCGCTCTCCCGCGACAAGGCGGTACCGGCCGGTGCCCAGCTCCCGCACGACGACCGGCTGCAGCAGCCCGTGCGCGCGGATCGAGGCCGACAGCTCGCCCAGCGAGACGTCGTCGAACCGCGTCCGCGGCTGCTCGGGGTTCGGCTCGATGTCCTCCAGGCGGATCTCCCTCAGAGCCGAACCGGGCCCCGCCTCGTTCGCCCCAGGGATGAGCGCCTCCAGCCCGCGCCCGAGTGCCTTTCGGTTCATTCTCCCCTCCGTCGCAAGGCCGCCGCTACCCCGCCCGCTCACCGCGCCTGTTCAGCGCCCTGCGGCGCCGGTATGGCCTGGCCGCTGTGTTCCCCCGGGAACATGATCTCCTTCGCGAGGGCGATGTAGCTCTCAGCGCCCGCCGACAGGATGTCGTAAAGGATAATAGGTTGACCGAAACTCGGCGCCTCCCCGAGCTTCACGTTCCGCGGGATCATCGACTTGTACACCCTGTCGCCGAAGTACCGCCGCGCCTCATCTGCCACTTGCCGCGCCAGGTTCAGCCGCCCGTCGAACATCGTGAGGAGTATCCCCTCGATCCGCAGTTCCGGGTTCAGGTTCCGCTGCACGAGCCGGATGCTGTTGAGAAGCTGCCCCAGCCCCTCAAGCGCATAGTACTCGCACTGGATCGGCACGATCACCGTGTCCGCCGCCGTCAGCGTGTTGACGGTGAGAAGCCCCAGGGAGGGAGGGCAGTCGATGAACACATAGTGGTAGTCGCCCTTGATCTTGTCGAGGGCCCTCTTCAGCCGCGTCTCGCGTGCCATGACGTTGACGAGTTCGATCTCGGCGCCGATCAGGCGCTGGTGGGACGGAAGCACGTGAAGGAATGGGAGATCGGGTACGGGGATGATGGCATCGCCGATGTCGGTCTCCCCGATGAGAACCTCGTACATGCTCGTCTTGACGTCTTCCTTCGCGATGCCTATCCCGCTCGTGGCGTTCGCCTGGGGGTCGATGTCGATGAGCAGAGTGGGACGCTCCGCCACAGCTGTACAGGCTGCAACATTGACAGCCGTGGTCGTCTTCCCGACTCCGCCCTTCTGGTTCGCTACTGCGATCACGCGTCCCATGTCACCCACCTGTGGATAGCCGCACGCACTCCACCCGGCGATGCCCGATTGGCGTGTCGCCGAATGGCGCAGATGATACAGAGCCCCCAAGAAGTGTCAAGAGAGAAGTTGCGTACAGGGCGAGTTATCCACAGCTATGTGTTGGGCGGGGTGTTTCACGTGGAACATCATGGGGTGATGCTCCGCGCGCGGGCGCCTGGCGTGCGACGAGCGAGCGGCCCTTGAGACTCGATCGGGAACGCCGTGCGGCTGCACTGCTTGAGGCGGAGCTAGACCGGGCGGTGCTCTGCGACAGCATGCCGCGCCGCTGGAGCAGCTCGCCGTGCAAGCCATCGCCGTCTCTTCATGCCGGGGGTAGCACAGGGGTGTCGGGGAATCGCTCTCCGGTGTGATCCTCTCGCGGGGACATCCGTCTGCGCTCTACTGCTCCGAGGGGCTTGCCTGTTCGGCGTCCGACCGTTTCACGTGAAACTCCACGAACCACGTCGCCCGCCCATAGCCGGCCAGTTCCACCTTCTCCACCCATCCCTGCTCGCACCCGCACGCGTCGGCCACGGACCGCGCCTCAGCCTCCTCATCCACCCACCGCGGTCCCTTGAACAGGATCAGTCTCCCACCAGGAGCCAGCATCTTCAGGCTCGGCGTCAGCGTCTCTCCAAGCGACCCGAGCGCCCTCGATGCCGCCAGCTCGAAGGCTCGCCGCCCCACAAGCCCCTCGATCCGGCTGTGGACGATCTCGACGTTCTCCAAGCCCAGCTTCCGGACCACCTGCTTCAGAAACACCACGCGGCTGTTCCTCGAGTCCAGCAGTGTGACCCGAAGCCCCGGCCTGAGGATCGCCACCACGGCGCCCGGGAGGCCGGCCCCCGTGCCGAGGTCGACCATCTCCCGCACGCCGGCGCCCCCGTGCTCGGGACACAGGGCAACACGAATGAACGCCGCCGCGTCGAGCAGATGAAGCCCGATCTCCCGCTCGGCTCCCCTCGAGATCAGGCTCAGGCGCCTGGCGCTCGCCGCGAGCAGAGACGCGTACTCCTCCAGCGCACCCCACTGCGCGGCCGTTACCCCTCCCGCCAGCGACTCCAGCGCAGCGCGCGGCACCACCGGCGCACCGCCCATGCTGCTCCTGTCCACCGAGCTGTCCACGCGTATTCCCCAGGTTGACCACCGGGCGTAGGCCGCCCGACCGAGCATCTGTACCCGACGCCGTACGCCAAGTGCGGTCGCCGGGGGAGACCCAGCGACCGCACCTCACTGCTCTCATGCCTCTGCTGAACTGACGCTGTCAACCGCGGTAGCTTGTCACGTCAGCGATCCGCACGCGGTCTTCGCACTGGAGGGCACTCTACGACTGCCCGGCGCTCTGGGCCTGCGGCTTCTGGCCGCCCCCCGAGCCACGCCGACGCCTGCCCCGGCCCGACCGTCTCCGACCGCTCGGTCGCCCGCTCCCCGCGCCAGCCCCCGCGGCCGCGCCGACCGGCTGTCCCTGAGGCTCGCGGCTCGCATCGCGGCCCGCATCGCGGCGCCCCTCGCCGCGGCGTCCGCCGCGCCGGCTCCGGCGCTCCCCGGGCTCGTCGTCGGACGGCTCTTCCTCGCGGCGACGCTTGTAGCCCGCCACCTCGAGAAGCACTCGCTGTCCTTTGCGGTCCTCATTCTGGAGCATTCTGTTCACGAGGTACTCGAGGGAGTAGAGCGTGAGCGCGCCCTTCCCGATCAGGAGGCTGTCCGTGCCGGCCGTCTCAATGGAGATGTGCAGGTCGTGCCGCCGCTCGACCACGTCGAGCTGGCAGCTGATGTGCATGTGCTTGAGAAGGTCCATCAAGATCGTCTCGGCGCGGTCGCGGGTCGCCAGCCTGAGCGATGCGCGGACGCGGGCCGGGGTCCCGGGGAAGATCCCGAAGAGCCCACGACGGCCGCGGTTGATGACGGACACCTCCGCCTGATCGGATGAGACACCCAGCTGCCTGAGCGCGCTCGCCGTTGCCTCCGCGACGGTCTTACCCGTCGCCTCCAAAGTGCGGGTCATGCTGCGTCCTCCAAGGCTACCCCGTCGAGATGGTCACTTCCGCTTGCGGCGCCGCGTTGCTCCGCCCTTCGCGGGGGCGCGGCCGTGCTCCGGGGCGACGACATCGGCTTCGGTCACCGTGGCGTCTGCCGCAGACGGGAGAGATGATAGGGCCGGGATACCGTCGGGGGTAGCGGCGCCGCTGACAGTCGCGGCGACCGTGCCGCGCTGGATGTAGAACTGCTGTGCGACGCTGGCGACGGTGTTCACCAGCCAGTAGATAACGAGACCCGCGGCGAAGTTGTAGAAGAGGGCCGTGAAGACGACCGGCATGAGGTTGTTGACGAGCGCCTGACTCGGGTCTTTGGACGACATCCGTTGCTGCGCGAGCATCGCGGCACCCATGAGAAGTGGAAGCACGTGGATGGGGAACCCGGCGATCGCGGCCACCGTGTCGGGTTTCGACAGGTCGGTGATCCAGAGCGCGAACGGCGCGCCCCGCAGCTCGATCGTTGTCCGGAGCACCTGATACAGGGCGATGAACACCGGCATCTGGAGGAGCATCGGCAGACAGCTCCCCATCGGGTTCACGCCTTCCTTCTTGTACATCTCCATCTGCGCGCGCGCGAGGGCCTCGCGGTCGCTGCCGAGCCTCACCTTCAGCTCCTGGAGTTTCGGCTGGAGGTCCTGCATGCGCTTCATCTCGGTGAAGCTCTTGTGCGTGAGGCGGTAGAACAGGAGCTTCGTGAGGATCGAGAAGAGGATGATGACGATCCCGTAGTTCGGGATGAAACGGTGCGCCCACACGAGCGCGATGAGCGTGGCCACGGAGAGCGGCCGGAAGACCGTCCATCCGAGGTCGATCGCGCGCTCGAGGTGTCCGCCCATCTCGCTGAGAGCGTGGTAGTCCTGCGGACCGGCGAACACGGCGAACTTCACGGACAGGGCCTCGCCCTCGACCGGCAGCCCCGCCTTGAACCCCGCGGTTCTGGCGTCGGCGTCGGCCGTCGACTCCGTCCCGATGAACGTCGCGTTCTTGGGCATCACGGCAGCCACGAAGTACTGCGACTGCGACGTCGCCCAGCCGATCGCCCCGCTCTCCTGCTCGGTCGCGCCCTTCTTGAGACTGCCGAAGCGCGTCCTCTTGGCCTTCCCGTCCACCAACGCGACCGTGGCGATCGCGTTGTCGTCCTCCTTCGGCTCGGAGGGGATGATGCCCGGCCATCCGATCCAGAGCTCACGCCTGGCTCCGGGCTCAACAAGGCCGCGCACTTCGACGTCGAGGTCGAACGCGTAGCCGCCCGGAACAAGCGTGTACGTCTTCACGACCGCGAGCCCGTCGTCCCGCATCGCCTCGAAGCGAACGGTGACCGGTCCACCGCTCTCGTTCAGGACGATGTGCTCGGGCCCCTCGTACGCGAAGTTCCACAACCCGGTGGCGATGGTGCTCGGACCGTAGCGGAGGTCCGCCGCAAGACCCTGCGTCCCCGCCGGCACGAGGTCCACGCCCTGCCCGCCTGCCGCCGTGTAGCTGTTGAGGCGCCACGACCTCAGGACGCCGCCACGCGATGAGAACGTCGCGCTCCAGAGCGGCGCATCCACGACGACGGTCCGCTCAGGAAGGGACGCCCCCACGTCGGAACTTCCGCCTGCCGCCGACTGCCCTGCCTCGTCCGCTGCCGCGGGCGCGCCTTCCGTGCCGGCCGCTCCCTCCGCGCCGCCGCTCACGACCGCCGAGCTGCCTCCAACACCCGTGTCGCCGCCCGCCACGCGGCCGGGCTGCTCCGTCGTCTGCGTCGGAGACGCAACGGGCGCCGGGGCCGTCTTGCTCATGAAGAAGTTGTATCCGAACAGGACGACGAATATGAGCACGACGGCAAGCAGGGCGCGTCGTTCGTCCATCCTCGCCTCCTCAGTCGCGTGTCGCGGTCTCCGCCGCGATCGGGCAATCAAGCGTCAGCGACGCTCGGGAACGGGGTCCACGCCGCCGTCGCTCCACGGGTTGCAGCGCACGACCCTCGCCGTGGCAAGCCACAGCCCGCGAAGAAGACCGTGCCGCATGAGCGCCTGCACAGCGTACTCGGAGCATGAAGGGATGTAGCGGCAGCTGGGGGGGAACAGGGGAGAGATCAGGCGCCTGTAGAGCACCACGAGCTCCACCAGCGCCCTGGTCAGGAGAAGGGGTGTGTCGTGAGACCCCGCAGGACCTGCCATCGACCATCTGTTAGGCCGCACTCGCGGCCTTCCCATTCCCACGTGAGCTTGCGCGGTCGGAGGCCCGGCAGAGGGCGGCGATGAGCGCGTCCTTCACATCCAGGTGGGGAGCGCGTACCGCCTTCCCGCTGGCGACGAAGACGAGGATCTCTACCCCGGGGAGGTCCATGCCGCTCGTGCGGTACGCCTCCCTGAGGACCCTCCTGGCGCGGTTCCTCTGAACCGCACCTCCGACTCTCCTCCCCGCCAGGAACGCAACCACTGGCGGCCCTTCACCTGCCCGGTAGTGCATCCTGAAGAAGGGGGTTCGGGTCACCTCGCCGGTCTTCAGGACGGCATCGACGGCCCCGCGACTGGCAATCCTGCGGTGTCCGTTCTGCCTCTTCGACCCCACTCGCCTCCTACCGGGTCGTCAGGCGCTTCCTGCCCTTGGCGCGGCGCCTCGACAACACCTTCCTGCCGCCCGGGCTCGACATCCTCTCCCTGAATCCGTGCTTCGACTTCCCCCTGCGGACTTTGGGCTGGTAGGTCCTCTTCATCGTTGCCTCGACGGATGTTTGCCTTGCCCCTACTCAAAACCCAAAGCCTAGGGCCGCCGCCGAGCCTCGTGTCAAGCGCTTTCTCCCCCCTGCCGCCCGCTCCCCCGACAGCGCCGGGCGCCATGTGTCGCGCACGATCCTCCCGGACCCGCGAGAATTACTCTTGCGCCCTCCACCCCCCTGTGCTAACATGCCGCGCGCCACAGCCAAGGGCGATAATCGGGCACACCTCGAGGCGCGGCCAACCGCCGTGCGCGTACCTGGGACGGCCTCGATGCGGTCGATCACGCACTCTCGGTGCACACCAGCCGCACGCATGCACGTAACATATTGTGATACAATAGGTTGTGTTGTTATCCACATTGGGGAGAGCCGCTGTCCATAGTGCCGCCTCCCGCGCACGCGACCGGATGCAGTCGTTCGCTTGCGTTTGTTGATTTTCGGCGATTCCCTCTGTCGGTGGATAACCTGTAGACACCACGTGGATGAGGTGTGAAACACCTGTGAGCCCCTCTGAGCTGTGGGCCAAGTGCCTCGAATCGATCCGCGCCGAGACCGAGCAGCAGAGCTACAAGACATGGTTCGAGCCGACGCGCGCCGCTGAGCTGACCGACGATGCCCTGAAGGTGGAGGTCCCCAACAGGTTCTTCGCCGACTGGCTCGAGGAACACTACCTGACCCTCATCAAGCGCGCTCTCCGCGATGCGGCTGGCCGTGACGTGGAGCCCACCTTCCAGGTATCGCACCGGAGGCCTGACGAGTACGAGCCGGTGTCGCCCAGGCGTCCCCAGTCGCCGCAACCCACGCCGGCCGCGCCGAGCGAAACGCAGCTCAACCCTCGATACACCTTCGACTCGTTCGTGGTCGGGAGCAGCAACCGCTTCGCCCAGGCCGCGAGCATGGCGGTCGCAGAGGCTCCGGGGACGACATATAACCCGCTGTTTATCTATGGTGGGGTCGGCCTCGGGAAGACGCACCTCATGCAGGCGATCGGCCACTACGTCCGTCAGCAGCGCCCGGGGGCTTCGGTCTACTACGTTTCGTCCGAGACGTTCATGAACGAGCTCATCACCTCGATCCAGCGTGGGACGACCCTCGGATTCAGGGACAAGTACCGAAGCCGCGACGTTCTCCTTATCGACGACGTGCAGTTTCTCGCCGGGAAGGAGAGCACCCAGGAGGAGTTCTTCCACACGTTCAACGCTCTGTACCTGCGCTCACAAGCAGATCGTGCTGACGAGCGACCGTCCGCCGAAGCAGATCTCGACGCTCGAGGAGAGGCTCGCCTCCAGGTTCGAGTCGGGCCTGGTCACGGACATCCAGAGCCCGGACCTCGAGACCCGCATCGCCATCCTGCACCGCAAGGCGGAGATGGACGGGATCTCGATCCCCAACGACGTGATCCACTTGATCGCGAACAGCGTGACGTCGAACATCCGCGAACTCGAGGGGTCGCTGGTCAGGCTCCTCGCCTTCTCGAGCCTCACTGGGAGCGAGATCACCGTGGAGCTCGCCAAGGAGGTGCTGAGCGAGTTCCTGGGTCGCCCGCGCGGGCCGGTCTCTGTGGCCCGTATCCAGCAGGCGGTGGCCGAGGCCTACGGTGTGCCCGTGGAGAAGATGAAGGCGCGCGGCCGCTCCAGCCAGATCGCGCTCGCACGCCAGGTCGCCATGTACTTCGCGCGCGAGCTGACGCCGCTGTCGCTCGCGCAGATCGGCGAGCACTTCGGCGGCCGCGATCACACGACCGTGCTCCACGCGCACCGCAAGATCACCGAGGAGACCCTCAAGTCAGGACAGGTGCAGCGCGACGTCGAGAACCTCAAGCGCATGATACGGATCGCGTGACCCGCCACCACGTTCCCTGTCCACAGCAGCCCGTTGATGCCCCGTGGAGAACCGGGTGACCGCTGTGCGGAACTCCCTCCGTTCGTCTTCCGTTGTGGACCGACCTGCTCCGGCGCGCGGGTTGTCCAATGCTCCGTCAACACCAGCGCGACACGCCGCGCGCGAGCGGAAGCCGCGGGCGCTCCGTCCCGGGAGCATCGCGCGGCGCGTGTGTCTCCACATGTCCACCGCTCCTACTACTACTCCTATCATTTCTATTCTCAGAAGAAGAAGGAAGGGGAGGGGACGCGAGCGGCGCGGCGGCTTTCCCCCTTGCCACGCGTCCGGGGCGCCCTTATAATGTGGCCCGGCGTTGAGTTCCCCCCGCTTGCGGGGGGCTGACTGCTACCGAAAAGAAGCCGCGGGACGGCCTTCGCGGAGGTGTGTCCATGAAGTTCTCCATTGCTCGACAGGACCTGGACAAGGCGATCCAGAGGGTGCTTGCGGTGGTCTCTCCCAAGACGACGCTCCCGGTCCTCGGGAACTTCCTTGTGGAGGCCGACGCGAAGGCCAAGCAGGTCGCCCTGACGGCGACGGACCTCGACATGACGGTCACGACGAAGGTGGACGCGACGGTGGACGAGGGAGGCGGCGTGACCATGCCCGCGAAGCGGTTCGCGGAGATCGTCCGCGAGCTCGGGGCGCAGGACGTGACGGTCAGCGCGGAGGGCGAGGAGATCACCATCCAGTCCGGGAAGAGCAGCTTCCGGATCGTCGGTATCGCGCCCGAGGAGTTCCCCACGCTTCCCAAGAGCGATCGCGCAAGCGCCTTCGCGCTCGACGCCGGGGCGTTCGCGCGGATGGTGGACAAGGTGACCTTCTGCGCATCGAAGGACGAGACGCGCCCGTCGCTGAACGGCGCGTACTGGGAGTTCGCGGCGGACAGCATGACCATGACGGCGACCGACGGGCACAGGCTCGCCACCTTCAAGTCCGCGGGGAGCTTCAAGGCGCTCGCGGGCAAGAGCATGATCGTGCCGCCGAAGGCGCTCGGCCACGCCGTGCGGATCGTCGGCGCGGAGACCGGCGGGGACTCGCGCGTGTCCGTGCACGAGAACCACGTGACGTTCTTCATCGGGGCCACGACCATTAACTCGAGGCTGCTCGAGGGGCCTTTCCCGAACTACAAGCAGGTCATCCCGAAGGACAATGACAAGGAGCTCCTGGTCGACCGTGAGGAACTGGCTGCCGCCGTGCGCAGGGTCGCCGTGCTCGCGGACACGCTGACCCACCAGGTCCGGCTGACGATTTCGAAGAAGAAGATCGAACTCGTGGTCTCGACGCCCGATGTCGGCGAGGCGAAGGAAGAGATCCCCGGTCGCTTCAACTCCGACAAGATGGACGTCGGCTACAACGCGACCTATCTGCTTGAGGTCCTCAAGCACATCGAGAGCGACGAGGTCCGGTTCCTTCTCGGTTCACCGGTCGGCGCCGCGGTCGTGACAGCCACGGACGGGGCGGAGGGCCAGGAGCACCTGTGCCTCCTCATGCCGCTCAGGCCGTCCGCGTAGACGGGAGCGCGCAAGAGTGTGGCTCAGGGCACTCCGGCTCGAGGACTTCAGGATCTTCTCGAGCCTCGACCTTGAACTCGAGCCGGGCCTGAACTTCCTCTTCGGTCCGAACGGTTCCGGCAAGACGAGCATTCTGGAAGCGGTCTCGTGGCTCGCGGTCTCGCGCTCGCTGCGCGGGGCGTCCGAGTCAGAGGTCGTGAGGTGGGGCGCGCAGCGTTTCGGCGTCGGCGGGGAGTGCACGGACGGCGCGCGGCGCACCTCGATCGTCCTCCGCTACCAGCGGGGAGGGCCGAGAGAGGTGACCGTTGACGGAGAGCCGCTCGCGAAGCTCTCCGACCTCCTGGGAATCCTGCGGGTCGCCTGGTTCGGCCCCGAGGACACCGCGATCACGAAGGGCGGCCCCGCCGAGCGCCGCAGGCTTCTCGACATGGCGCTCTGCCAGACCGACCCCGCGTACCTGGCGGCCCTGTCCGACTACCGCCGGGCGCTCAGGCAGCGCAACGAAGCGCTCGTCTCGTGGGGCCCGGACGAGGACTCGGATCGCGTGGTCGGAGTCTGGACCGAGCAGCTCGTGAGGAGCGGGAGCAGGGTCGTCGCCGCGAGGCTCGGGTTCCTCGGAGCGTTCGGCGAACGGGTCGCGGCGGCGCACCGCGCGATCGCGCCCGCCGACGAGATCGCGCTCGCGTACCGCGGTTCCATCGCGTCCGCGGCCGGCGATGAGCCGCCGGCGTGCGACGGGGCAGGCGACGAGGGGGCCGTGGCGGCGCTCTTCCGCGCCGCGCTCGCCCGCACCGAGGAGGACGAGCAGCGGCGGGGATTCACGCTCGTCGGGCCGCACCGCGACGACGTCGAGGTGCGACTGAACGGGCGGTCCCTGCGGTCGTTCGGATCGCAGGGCCAGCACCGCACCGCCGCGATCGCGCTCAAGCTCGGGGAGGCGGCCATGCTCGCCGCGGACGGCCACGGCGTGACGGTGCTCCTCGACGACGTGCTGTCCGAGCTCGACGATGACCGCGCGGCGGCGCTCGTCGATCTCGCGGGCGGCATCGGCCAGGCGCTCGTGACCTCGACCCGTCCGCTGCCCGGGGTTCCGGGCGTGGCGTGCGCGGCGTTGCGCGTGGAGGCGGGGGAGGTCGTGCGGACGTGAGCAAGGCGCTGCCGATCTCCGAGATCCTCGCGTCGGTGTTCCGCGACCTGGGACTCGCGAAGAAGCTGTCCCGGCAGCGCGCCGTCGTCGACTGGGCCGATGTCGTGGGGGCGCGCGTCGCGTCGCATTCGCGGGCGCTCCGCGTTGAGGGCGGCCTCCTGTTCGTTGGGGTGGACAGCTCGGTGTGGGCCCAGGAGCTGTCGCTCATGAAGCGGCGGATCCTCGGGGAGCTCAACCGCCGGGTCGGCGAGGACGTGATCGAGGACGTGCACTTCGTGCTGGGAGGGGGGGCGGATCACCATGACGCCTCCGGTGTCGGTGGCACAGAAGCAGAGGACCATGGCGAAAACTAAGGACAAGAAGGCGAAGAAGCCTGTCGCGAAGAAGGCGGGCGCGAAGCCGAAGAAGCCGGCGGCGAAGAAGCCGGCTCCCAAGAAGCCCGTTGCGAAGAAGCCTGCCGGGACGAAGGCCGTCGCGAAGAAGCCCGCCGAGAAGAGGGCCGCGCCCGCGCAGGCGGCGCCCGTGCCGGCGGCGCCGCCTCCCGAGACGGAGTCGATCGAGCGCAAGGTCGTCGAGGAGTTCCCGATCGAAGAGGGTGCGAAGGTGGGGGCGGGTGCGGCCGACGGGAGCTACGAGGCGAAGCACATCCAGGTGCTCAAGGGACTCGAGGCCGTGAGGCGCCGCCCCGCGATGTACATCGGCGACACGGGGAAGCGCGGGCTTCACCATCTCGTCTACGAGGTCGTGGACAACTCGATCGACGAGGCGATGGCGGGGTTCTGCGACCGCATCGTCGTCACGCTCCACAAGGACGGGAGCTGCACCGTCGAGGACAACGGCCGCGGCATCCCCGTGGACATGCACCCGACGCAGAAGAAGTCCGCGCGTCGAGGTCGTCATGACGGTGCTCCACGCCGGCGGCAAGTTCGACCGGCAGAGCTACAAGGTGTCGGGCGGTCTCCACGGCGTCGGCGTGTCGGTCGTGAACGCGCTGTCGGAGTGGCTCGAGGTGGAGGTCACGCGCGACGGGCAGCGTGCACGCGCAGAGCTACGAGCGCGGCGACCCCGGACGCCCGCGTGAAGCCGGTCGGCAAGCGCAAGAAGACCGGCACCACGACGACCTTCCAGCCCGACCCGCGAGGTCTTCGAGGAAACGGAGTTCGACTTCGAGGTCATCCAGTCGCGCTGCCGCGAGCTCGCGTTCCTGAACGCCGGGCTCACCATCGCGCTCAAGGACGAGCGGAGCGGCGAGGAGGCCGAGCATTACTACAAGGGCGGCCTGCGCGAGTTCGTGAAGTACCTCAACGAGAACAAGACGCCGCTCCACACGAAGGTGGTGCACTTCCAGAAGGAGCGCGAGGGGACGGTCGTCGAGATCGCCCTCCAGTACAACGAGTCGTACCGCTCGAGCATCTACAGCTACGTGAACAACATCAACACGATCGAGGGCGGGACACACCTCATCGGGTTCAAGCAGGCCCTCACGCGCACGGTGAACACGTACGCCGAGAAGGCGAACCTCCTCGGGAAGGGCGACGAGCCGGTCCAGGGCGACGACTGCCTCGAGGGGCTCGACCGCCGTCGTGAGCGTCAAGGTGCGCGAGCCTCAGTTCGAGGGGCAGACGAAGACCAAGCTCGGGAACAGCGAGGTCAAGGGACTCGTCGCCTCCATCGTGGGCGAGGGGCTCCAGGAGTTCTTCGAGGAGACCCCGTCGGTCGCGAAGAGGATCGCTGGGAAGGCGCTCTCCTCGGCGCAGGCGCGACTCGCCGCGAGGAAGGCACGCGACCTCGCGCGCAGAAAGTCGGTCCTCGAGAGCGGATCGCTTCCCGGGAAGCTCGCCGACTGCTCCATCACGGACCCGGCCCTGTGCGAGGTCTACATCGTCGAGGGAGACTCGGCCGGTGGCTCCGCGAAGATGGGCCGCGACCGGCGGTTCCAGGCCATCCTCCCGCTCCGCGGGAAGATCCTGAACGTGGAGAAGGCGCGCCTGGACAAGATCTTCCACAACGAGGAGATCGGCACCATCATCACGGCGCTCGGGACCGGCGTGGGGGAGACCCGCGGCGAAGGGGACGACGGCGACGAGGACGCCCGCGAGGAGGGGTTCAACGTCGCGAAGCTCCGCTACGGCAAGATCGATCATCATGACCGACGCCGACGTGGACGGCGCGCACATCCGGACGCTCCTTCTCACGTTCTTCTACCGGTTCATGCGCGAGCTCATCGAGACCGGGCACCTGTACATCGCACAGCCGCCGCTGTACCGCGTGAAGAAGGGCAAGGACGAGCACTACGCGTACGACGAGAAGGAGCGCGAGAAGATCCTCCAGCGCGTCGGGCGCGAGGGCGCGACCATCCAGCGGTACAAGGGCCTCGGCGAGATGAACCCCGAGCAGCTCTGGTACACGACGATGGATCCGGAGCGGCGCGTCATGCTCCAGGTGAGCATCGAGAGACGCGGCCGAGGCGGACCACGTCTTCACCATCCTCATGGGCGACGCCGTTGAGCCCAGGAGGAAGTTCATTCGAGACGCACGCGAACGAACGTGCGGAACCTCGACATCTACGGCGGGGGCGCGGAGCCACGATGCCAGAGAGCAAGCGCATCATCCCGATCGTCATCGAAGACGAGATGAAGAAGTCGTACATCGATTACGCGATGAGCGTGATCGTGTCACGCGCGCTGCCGGACGTGCGGGACGGTCTGAAGCCGGTGCAGCGCCGCATCCTCGTCGCGATGAACGACCTCGGGCTCGAGCACACGACAGCAGCACAGGAAGTCCGCGAAGATCACCGGAGACGTGACCGGCAACTACCACCCGCACGGAACGTCGGCGGTCTACGACACGATGGTCCGTCTGGCGCAGGACTTCTCCCTCCGCTACCCGCTCGTGGACGGGCAGGGCAACTTCGGCTCCGTCGACGGGGACAGCGCGGCGGCCGAGCGGTACACGGAAGCGCGGATGACGCGCGTGGCCGAGGAGCTGCCTCGCGGACATCGAGAAGGACACGGTCGACTTCATCCCGAACTACGACGAGACGCGGAAGGAGCCGGTCGTCCTCCCGGCGAAACTCCCGAACCTCCTCGTGAACGGCGCGACGGGCATCGCCGTCGGGATGGCCACGAACATCCCGCCGCACAACCTCGGCGAGATCATCGACGGCATCGTGCGCGTCATCGACGACCCGGACGTGTCGGACGAGGACCTCCTGCAAGGTCGTGCACGGGCCGGACTTCCCGACCGGCGGCATCATCTTCGGGCGCGCCGGGATCCGCGACGCGTATCTCACCGGCCGCGGCCACATCGTCGTTCGCGCCCGCGCGAACGATCGGAGACGCATCAGAACGGCGCCGAGTGCATCGTCGTGACCGAGATCCCCTACATGGTCAACAAGTCGAACCTCATCGAGGCGATCGCCGACCTGGTGAAGGAGCGACAAGATCGAGGGGATCTCCGACATCCGCGACGAGTCCGACCGCGACGGCATGCGCATCGTGATCGAACTCAAGCGCGACGGGCAGGCGAGCGTCGTCCTCAACCAGCTCTACAAGCACACGCAGATGCAGACGACGTTCGGCGTCATCATGCTGGCGCTGACGGACGGCGTGCCGAGGGTGATGACGCTCAAGCAGATGATGGAGCACTTCATCGAGCACCGCGAGATCGTCATCGTCCGCCGGGCGAAGTTCGACCTCGCGAAGGCCGAGGCCCGCGCGCACATCCTCGAGGGCCTCAAGAAGGCGCTCGATCACATCGACGAGATCATCCAGCTCATCAAGAAGGCGTCGGACGTCGAGGACGCGAAGACCCAGCTCATGAAGCGCTTCCGCCTGTCGGAGATCCAGGCGCAGGCGATCCTCGACATGCGGCTCCAGCGCCTGACGGGCCTCGAGCGCAAGAAGATCGAGGACGAGTACAAGGAGGTCATCAAGCTCATCGCGTACCTGAAGGGCATCCTCGAGAGCAGGGCGAAGGTCCTCGAGATCATCAAGGACGACCTCAAGGCGGCCGCTGAGGAGTACGGCGACGAGCGCCGGACCGAGATCGTCGAGGCGACGACCGACCTGACCATCGAAGACCTCATCGCGGAAGAGGACGTCGTCATCACGATCTCCCACGGGGGCTACATCAAGCGGCTCCCGATCGGGATGTACCGTCGGCAGCACCGCGGGGGCAAGGGCGTCACGGGCATGGTGACGAAGGAGGACGACTTCGTCGAGCACATGTTCATCGCCTCGACCCACGACTACATCCTGTTCTTCACGCAGACGGGCCAGTGCCACTGGCTGCGCGTGCACGAGATCCCGCAGGCGGGCCGCGCCGCGAAGGGCAAGGCGATCATCAACATTCTCGAACTGAACGCCGGGGAGCACATCCGCGCGTTCCTCTCCGTCCGCCAGTTCGACGACGAGCACTTCATCGTCATGGCGACCCGCCAGGGGATCGTCAAGAAGACGCGCCTGTCCGCGTTCGCGCACCCGCGTCGGGGCGGCATCCGCGCGATGGGCATCGACGACAAGGACGAGCTCATCGACGCGGCGGTGACGGACGGGAAGTGCGACGTGTTCCTCGCGAAGAAGATGGGGAAGGCCATCCGGTTCCACGAGAAGGACGTCCGCGAGATGGGCAGGAGCGCGCGCGGCGTGCGCGGGACGAGCCTCGAGAAGGGCGGCGCCGTCGTCGGGATGGCCATCATCTCGGGCGAGGGCGGCACGCTGCTCTCGGTGACCGAGAACGGGTACGGCAAGCGCAGCAAGGTGTCCGACTACCGCGTCATCAGGCGCGGCGGGAAGGGCGTCATCTCGATCAAGGCGAACAAGCGGAACGGCGCCGTCGTCGCCGTCAAGGCCGTGAACGACACGGACGAGCTCATGATCATGACGGCCAAGGGCGTCATGATCCGCCAGCCGGTTGCCGGCATCTCGGTGATCGGCCGAAACACGCAGGGTGTGCGTGTGATCCACCTCACGGCCGGCGACAGGGTCGTTGACGTCGCGTGCGTCGTGCCGGAGGACTAGCGGCGGGGGATAGGGCTTGGATCGGGCGGCACGCACGGCGTTCATCTCCTTCCTGATCCACGCGGGGCTCCTCGCCCTCGCGGCGGCGCTCGCGTTTCTCTCCGGAAGCGCCGCCGTTCTCGCTCTCACCTGGCTCACGGCGGCCGGCCTCGCGGCCTCATGGCTCGCGTGGGCCGGCGCCCGCATGTCTTCGCGCGCCCGCCGCGTGCCGGCGCTCCTCTGGAACCTCGCGCTGCTCTTCGTCGGCGTCGCCGCCCTCTGGGCGGCCGTCGCCGTTCTGAGGGCGCCCGCGGCCCCGCGTGTCTCCCTTCTGCCTCTCGCCATCGGCGGTGCCCTCACGGAGGCCGTCGCTCTCCACGTTCTCTCCCGGCACGAGCTCTTCATCGGGCGCGAGTCCGAGAACCGCGGGCTCGTCGCGGCCGGGCTCCACTCGCGGATGGCGACCTTCGCCGCGGCTGTCGCCGTGGCCGCTCTCGCGGGCCAGCGGATGGGATTCGCGCTCGACCGCGCGGGGGCGGTTGTGGTCGCCGTGTTCGTGGCGGCGACAGGCCTCGGCATTCTCGCGAGCGTCGCGGAGGGTCTGCGGACGGGCGCGCGCATTCAGGGTGCGTTCCCCGTTCGTCTCGCGCGGGCGTCGGCGACAGGCCGCCGCGCGCGGAGGGGCGGCACGCTGAAGTCGCGCGCGCGGAGGATCGAGGACGCCCTGTTTCATCCGGCGCATCGCGGCCACGCGGCCGGCGTCGCCGCCGGCGCGCTCGCGGTCGTCTGGGGGCTGTCCGCCGTCTCGTTCGTGGGATCCGGGCAGATCGGGCTTGTGAGCGGGGTCGGTGGAGAGCGCGCGGTCGGCCCCGGCCTTCACGTGAAGGCACCGTGGCCGCTGGAGCGCGCCGAGAGCGTGGACGCGGGCGAGTTCAGGCGGGCGTCGCTCGGCAGCGCCGAGCCCCCGGTGGCGGGCGCGCCGTCGTGGTTCGCGCAGAACCTCGCGCGACTTGCCGCGTCGGCCGGCGCGCCGGTCCGTGAGTCGGCGAAGGCCGCGCCGCCGCGGACCGAGGCGGTCTTCCTGACCGGGGACGGCAGGCTCGTCGCGGTCGAGGCGGTCGCCCACTACGAGGTGGACGACCCCGCCGCGTTCGCCGTCGCCGCCGAGGACCCCGACGCCGTCGTCGCGAGGGCGCTCGAGTCGGCCGTCGCCGCGGCCGTGGCCGCATCGACGTTCGAGCAGGTCGTCGGCGCCGGCCGCGCCGACCTGGAGGGATCGCTCACCGCGCGGCTCGAGCGGTCGCTCGACGCGCTTGACCTGGGAGTGAACGTTCAGGCCGTCCGGCTCGGACACGTCCTGCATCCGGCAGAGGCCGCGTCGTCGTTCGCGTCGGCCGCGTCGGCCGCCGACGCCGCCGAGCGCATCGTCGTCGAGGAAACGGCCCGCGCCGCGCGGTCGCTCTCGTCCGCGCGCGTCGAGGCGAGGCGCGTGCTCTCGGCCGCGGACGGCTACGCGGCGGTCCGTCGCTCGCGGGCGGAGACAGACGCGGCGACGTTCCTCGCTCTCGCGCCGGAGTACCGAAAGGCGAGGGGCGTGACGGAGACAAGGCTCTACATCGAGACTATGGAGGCGCTCCTCGGAGGCATCGAGAAGCGCATCGTGGGTTCGGGCGTGGTCCTCGAAGGCTACGACCCAGCCGCGTTCGATCGGGCTCTCGCCCCGGGCGCAGGCGTCGGAACCGCGTCGGGCAAGTGACTCGGCGGGCGGTCCCGCGATCGACGTGTGGAGGCTCTCGTGAAGCGTATGATTCTCGTCCTGGCCGCCCTGTTCGTCCTCGCGCTGATCGTGAAGACGGGCTTCTTCGTCGTGGACCGGGGGGAGGCCGCCGTCGTCACCCAATTCGGGAAGCCGGTGCGCGTCGTTGACGGGCCGGGCGTGTACCTCAAGGCGCCGCTTCCCGTGCAGGTCGTCCGTTCGTACGACCAGCGGCTGAGGGTGTGGGACTCCGATGCGCGCGAGTACGCGACGTCGGACAGCGCCACCGTCGTGCTGACGACCTACGCCGCGTGGAGGATCCGGGACGCGCGCGCGTTCGCTGAGACGTGCGGGACGAAGGAGCGGGCGGAGGAGTGGATCGCGGACATCGTGTCGTCGGAGCTCGGCGCGGCGGTCGCGCGCTATCCCCTCAGGGCGTTTGTCTCGGCACAGGCCACGGACATCCGAACCCAGGATGTCCTTCGCGCGGTCAGGAGGGAGTGCGAGCCGGCCGTCCGCGAGATCGGCGTTGAGGTGGCGGACATCGGCGCGACGTGCGTGACGCTGCCCGACGGCGCGCGGCGGGCGATCATCGAGAGGATGAGCGCGGAGCAGGACGCCGCGGCGTCCCTCGAGCTTGCGGCCGGCGAGGAAGAGGCGGCGAGGATACGGGCCGCGGCCGACAGCGAGCGGCAGGTCGTTCTCGCCGAGGCACGTCGCGAAGCGGAGAAGATCAGGGGCGAGGCCGACGCGGCCGCGATGCGGATCTACGCGGACGCGCACAAGGCCGACCCCGCGTTCTACGAGTTCCTTCGCACGCTCGACTCCTACAAGGCGTTCATGGACGAGAAGACCACGGTCGTTCTCTCGTCCGACTCGCAGCTCCTCAGACTCCTCGAGACGAAGGAGTAGGCGATGCGGATCGCCGCCGTGACCATCGCGGCCGTGGCCGCGCTCTACGCCGCCTCGGGCACGTACGTCGTAGGTCCCGACGAGGCCGGCGTGCTCACCCGCTTCGGCCGCCTGGTCACCGACGATGTCGCGCCCGGCGTTCACTACCACGCCCCGTGGCCGTTCGAGCGGGTGGCCACGCCGGGCCTCCGTGTGGTCGAGACGGCCGCGGCGCTCGAGTCCTCCCGCGGCGGCGACAGAGGACCGGCCGCGCGGCGGCGCATCGAGTTCCTCACGGGGGACCGCTGCCTTGTGGAGAGCGGCGTGTCGGTCGAGTACGAGGTGACGAGTCCGGCGGAGATGGTCCTGGCCGCCGCCGACCCGACGCTCCTCGTGCGGCGAGTCGCGGAGTCCGCGCTTGCCGGGGCGGTCGCGCGGGCGACGATCGGCGACGTGCTCGGCGCGGGAGCCGCCCGCATCGAGCGCGAGGCGGCGGCGGAGGTCCAGGCGGTGCTCGACGCGTGCCGCGCCGGGATCAGGGTGGAGGCCGTCGGGCTCGACGTGCCGCGCCAGCATGAGCTCGCTAACTCGAACTATAGTGCATGGCTCAACTGCTATCGCCTGCAGGTGAAATTCCCCCAGTATCGAATCGGACGCAATACTCACCACCTGATGCCTCGAAGGATGGCTTATGCCGGCTCCTGGCGCACCGTGCGAGTGTTTGTGTCCTCTACCTTCCGTGATATGCATGCCGAACGCAACTGGCTGGCTCGCGTCGTCTTCCCGGAGCTGCGCGAGCGCTGTGCGAAGCGGGAGCTCTACCTTACCGACGTGGACCTGCGTTGGGGCGTGACCGAAGAAGAGGCCAACAGGGCAAGGTGCTGGCCGTTTGCCTGGAGGAGATAGACCGTTGCCGGCCTTTCTTCCTCGGCCTGCTTGGTGAACGTTATGGCTGGGTGCCGGAGAACGCTTCCGGAGGAAGCTGTTATCGAGTTCCCCTGGGTAGATGACCTAAAAAAAGACCATTCCGTAACAGAACTGGAGATACTCCACGGCGTGCTAGATGGTTACCCGGAAATGACGGGCCGGGCGTTTTTCTTCTTCCGTAATCTGACGGCAAAGACTCCGTTACCCGCTGATTACCTGGCTGAAAGCCCCCTGGCCTCTGAAAAACTTGAAAAGCTGAAGCACAGAATCAAAATCGCGAAACTTCCTGTAACAGAATATGCCTGCACGTGGGAGGGCAAGGTCGTCGGGCTGGAGGAGTTCGGCAAGGAGGTGCTGGAGGCCCTCTGGACTGCCATCTGCGGAGGAGTATCTCGAGGACACCAACCCGCCGGACGCGCTCGCTGAGGAGATTGAACTGTACGAGGCCCAGGCCGCACGGTTGGTGGCGGGCTTCGTCGGTAGGACTGAGGAGAAACGTCAGCTCACCCAGTATGTCGAGTCGGATACCCACCAGCGCTGGCCATGACCGGCCGGCCGGCAGTGGCAAGTCGGCACTGCTTGCGGACTGGGCGCTGGGTATCGCGAGGCTCATCCAGATGCTGAAGTAGTACTGCACTTCGTGGGGGCAAGCCCCTCCTCGACCAGCCACATCCAGACGATGCGGCGGATTGGCGAGGAGTTGAAACGCAATCTTAGCCTCTTCAGCGAGCTGCCCGACAAACCTGAAGGGCTGGAGGAGGCCTTCCGCAACCTACTGATTGAGGCTGGCGGCAAGGCGGCGGGGGCGGTCGTGCTGGTGCTCGATGGCCTCAATCAGCTCGAAGATATCGGCGGGGCGCTGGGGCTGGCGTGGCTGCCGGAGTTCCTGCCGCCGGGTGTGCATATCCTTGCCTCGACTCTGGAGGGCCAGGCGCTGGAAGCGTTGCACCGGCATGAGGCGCAGGAGTTCCTGCTTGAGCCGCTGACCCCCCGGAGCGGAAACAGCTTGTTACTGATTTCTTATGGGAATACCGCAAGAAGCTCTCGGACTCCCAGCTTGAGGCGCTGCTTGCGAAGGAGGCAACGGAGAATGCCCTCTACCTCAAAGTGGTGCTCGAGGAGCTCCGGTTGTTCGGCAGCTTCGAGGAGCTTACACGGCGCATCGAGAGCTTTCCCCCAAGTATCGAAGACCTCTTCGGGCAGGTGTTGGACCGGGTAGAGGGCGACCACTCGGGCGTCTTCCCAGTAGCAGAGGGATAGGCGTTGCTTGCGGCCTCGCGCTCGGGCCTTGCAGAACGCGAACTACTGGAGCTTATCGGCGGCGAGGTAACAGCCCTTGCCTGGGCACGCGTGAGACGGAGCCTTGCGCCGTACCTGGTCCAGCGCGGAGAGCTGCTGGACTTCGCCCACCGCACCCTCTGGAAGGCCGTGAGGGCTGAGTATAGTGACACCTCTGAGCGCCACTTGAAGCTGGCCGAATACTTTCTCACTGCCGACATCGACCGGCGCGTGACCGAACGCCCCTGGCAGCTCGAACAGGCCCAGGCCTGGGAAGCCCTGAGAGACGAACTCGTGAGCCTTGAAGTGATGCAGTGGTTCAACAGCAACCGACGAGCGCATGACTGGTTTGCTTATTGGAAACCGCTATCAGGCAGGTATGAGCCTGGGGTAAGCTGCCTAGAGATGGTTGAACAGGAGGGAGAGCAACTGGAAAGAGCACTCCAGGCTAATCATGCTGGCATATTACTTTTCCATGCAGGACAGTATGAGAAAGCTCTTCCTCTATACGAGATGGCGCTCACGATAACTCAGGCGCAGCTTGGGGCGAACGTCACCCCTCCATCGCTAGGAGTCTAAGCAACCTGGCGGGACTGTATGAGTCGATGGGGCATTATGCACAGGCGCTACCCTTATCTAAGCAGGCGCTCGCAATACGGGAGGCCCAGCTTGAACTAAACTACCCCGAGACAGCTACCAGTCTGAACAATTTGGCGGGACTCTATTATTCTATGGGGCAGTATCAGCAAGCACTGCCCCTGCATGAGCGAGCACTCGCTATAAGAGAGGCACAGCTTGGACCAAAACCACCTGAGACAGCTACCAGTTTGAACAACCTGGCGTTGCTTTACGAATCGATGGGCAGATATGAGCAGTCGCTGCCCCTATATGAGCGAGCACTGAAGATAAAGGAGACACAGCTTGGGCCAAACCATCCTGGGAATACAGCGCAAAGTCTCAATAACTTGGCAGCGCTTTATTACTCTATGGGTCAGTATGAGCAAGCGTTCCCTTTATTAGAGCGGGCACTCAAAATAGACCAGAATGCACTTGGGGAGAACCACCCCATTTTTGCTATTGATTTGAACAACCTGGCGAATTTATATGAGGCAAAGGGGCAGTATGGAAGAGGCACAGTCTCTATATGAGAGGGCGCTCAAAGATAAGGGAAACACAGCTTGGAGCTGACCACCTCGACACCGCAGGTAGCCTGCAAAGCCTGGCAGGACTGTATGATTACTAGGACAATATGAGCAATCTTTGCTCCTGCATAAGCGGGTACTTGCTATTTATGAGGCGCGGCTTGGTGAAAACCACCCCAGCATTGCCAGTTGCCTGAATAGTCTCGGCGATGTTGCTGAAGTCGATGGGGTATTTGGAGCAAGCGCTGCCCCTGTATGAGCGAGCACTGGCAATAAGAGAGTCTCAGCTCGGGCCTAACCATCCTGAGACAGCTGCCAGCTTGAACAACCTGGCGGCGCTATGCAGAACGATGGGGCAATATGAGCAGGCACTACCCCTCTTAGAACGGGCGCTGAGTATTAATCAGGAGCAGCTTGGGACAAATCATCCTGACACCGCCCAAAGCCTGAACAGTCTATCTCTGTTGTATAGCTCGATGGGGCAATATGAGCAGGCATTGCCCCTGTGCAAGCAGGCGCTTTCAGTAGAGAGACGCAGCTTGGGGCAGACCATCCCTCTACTGTTATTAGGCATAAACAACCTGGCACTTATAAATTTTTCGATGGGACAATATGAGCCTAGCGCTATCATTGTGGGAGCATGCAGTCGTCATCCTTATCAAGAGGCTGGGGCATGACCACCCAAATACTAGAACGTGTATGGCCAGTATCGAAGCCTGCAAGCAGGCGATGGGGGAGGGATGAGGCCACCTGTGCAATGGCAGCCCATGGTGCTTCGAGTCAGGTAGGCATTGCGGTCACGATGGAATCGGAGCCCGGGAACCGATGCGCTCTGACCTAAGCGACCGGGCGGGCCTTTGGCCGATATCTGGAAAGGGTGTCCGAAAGTGCAAATCCCCTTGGCGCTACCACCCTTGACTATCAAAACGCTCCCTCCGGTGAGGGGGCGTTTTCGTTTGAGCCCTCTTGTTACAGGAATCCGGCACTTACTGCAGAAACACCATGCAATTTTGTCCTCGGGAGTCGCATCATGAAAGCTAGTGCCTTCCTTGTAATAGCCCTCTGCTTAGTCTCTATACTTGCCTGGGCTCAGAGTGGGCAGATCCTGATTGAAGATGATTTTCAGGCGGGGTTTGCCAAATGGCGCACTGACGCCAGCCAATGGCGACCTGGCGATGGCGTACTGGCCATGGCAGATGCGGGCATCCCAGCACGGCTCGAAGCCGGCGACGACACCTGGCAGGACTATATTGTCGAGTTCAGTGCCCGGCGCACCGTAGATTTGCCCGATGATGGCCATTGGGGCCTTACTGTCCGCACAGGCGAAGAAGGTGGGATGTATCTCTTTGTGCGCCCCCAGGGGCTGCGCGAGGCGGGATTTGGCCATACTGAAGCCTCTTTCGGAAAAGGGCTGACCTTCGAGAAAGACCGCTGGTATCGCTTCCAGTTTGTCATCGCAGGGGGAGAAGCCCAGGTCAGCGTCGATGGCGCCTACCAGGGCACCGTCCACGGCATCAAGCGCCTGACAGGGGGTATCGCCCTCTCGGCCTACCACGTGGGAGTCGAGTTCGCCGATCTGCGCGTTGTCGAAATACCTCAGGCCGCAGACCAGGAGGCTAGCCAGCAAACGGAAGGTCATCCGTTGCCTTTTGAGACAATCCTGTACGTATCTAGTCCCATCCAAACTGAACTAGATACCCTTGTCTCCATCACTGCGGCTGAGCTTGGCCTGGCGGAGGGCCAGGCACTCCCAGAGGTTGCGGTGGAAGAGCAGTCTTCGGGCCGAGTGTTGCCAGCCCAGTTCGATGATCTGGATGGTGATGCACTGGTCAGCGCGCAGGATGAGGTATGTTTTCAGGCGCATCTGCCAGCAGGAAAGGCAGTCAGTTATTCGCTGCGACTTGGTGACGGGGCCGATGTGGTTCAGACCTTGCTTGGGTGTGAGCCAACCGACACAGGTTGGACAATCACGAGTCCCCAGGCGGTTATCAGCCTCGACAGGCAAGGCAAGTGGGAATACAAACCGGAAGGTTTTGGCGGAACACTGTTTACCTGTAAGCCACTGGCTGAAGGGACTACCTGCAAGGTAATTACAGGGCCGGCCCGAGTGCTGATACTGAGCGAGATGGAGCTCCTGGAGAACGCCAGGTTGACCCGTCAGGTCGAAATAAGCGCGCAAGGCGTGAAACTCACTAATGGGCTGGCTTCACAGGATGGCCTTTCCAGCGCTTTCACGGGGAATGTTGGAGGCTTGTGGTTCGATTTCAATGGCATCCAGCAAATCGCAGATGTGCGCTATCGAGATGCAGAGGGCTATCATGCAATTGGCAAGAAGCCAGTGCTTGATCTATTCCCAATCCCTGCCGTGCCACTGGCTTATGACCTGGTGACCCCCTCGGCAAACGTGATGTTCGCTTACGGTCAGAACCTGGATTATCTCCCTCGCATCGATCTGATTGGCCAACACGCTTACATGGCGGCCAACCTGGCTTTCGGCTGGCGTCCACCGATTGAGATCCAGGCGGACAGGCCTCGGGTGCAGGAAGTCTGGCTTGTGGCCCATACGGGCGGGATGGAGGAGTTTCAGCAGTTGGAGGCGCAGGCGCGCTCGCATCCAAAGGTAACGCTGGGCGAGGCCACAACGCTGGAATACGCCTTCACCATCGCTGATGGAGAAGCCCGACTGGCGTCGCTGGACCAGCAACTGACCGAGTTGGCTGGCCAACTTGAGCAAGCTACTGGCGAGTTGACTCCAGCGAGGGGGTTGCTGGGGAAGGCGCGCGCTTTGAGAGAGGCAGGCCGGTGCGATCTGGCTCTTGACCGCCTTGGACGCGCGCTTGAGCGAATCGAGCGGGGCGCAGCACTGGCCAGCCAGGCGACGGCATATCTGGCCTCTGCTCCCCAGGCGGTCCTTGGTACTGTACCTGCTGCTGACTTGATCCCTTATGTAACTTTTTCGGAAGGCACTTCGCCCCGGATGGCTGAACTTGGATTCACAGTAGGCCACACGTGGTTCCCCTGGGGCCATCTCTTCGAGCAGTTTGAAGCTGAGCCAGAGCCTGGCGTCTGGAATTTCTCCGAGGCGGACAAGATCCTGGAATCCGCTCACAGGGCGAATATGAAACTGGTGCTCCTCGCCAACTTTGAGCCACCGAGATGGTTTAAAGAGAGATTTGAGAATCCAAAACCAGAACCAGGACAACCCCCAGGCTCTACAGGGGGTGATGGGTTCGTCTCGCCGGAGCTGCTTGGTGAAGTACCGGACTTTATGCAGGCTTTCGGCACTTATTTGGAGACAATCGCCGAGAGGTACGGCGATGATCCGAGTCTCCTAGCCTGGAGCGTGCGCAATGAGCCAGCCTATTACTCGACAGGGGGTATCAGGGGCGAGTTGATGACCCAGGCCTGGCGTAACTGGCTTGCGCGCCGGTATCAGGACATCGCCGATCTGAACGCTCGCTGGGGCACGAGTTTTGCCTCCCTTGATGCTGTCGAGACACCCGCGACCTGGGGTGAGAACCGCGCTGCCTGGTGGGATGTGATGACCTTCAAGGCCGAGTGCCTGGGGGGCGAACTCAAGTGGGAATCAGACCTGCTTACCGAAAACAGCGCCTGCAAGCGCACGGGCGCCAAGTATGTTACCGCCTGTCTGTCACCGAACTCGGCCCGGAGTGGATATGGGGTTGATCCCTGGCTGTCCGCGGCGCCTCAGCAAGGCGTCAGTATGACCGACCTTTATGTAGATGACATCTGGGAGGATGTACTGCGAGTCTCGGAGCTGTACTGGGTCGGAGAGGGCAATCCTGTTATTGCGCCCGAGATCGGCCGTGGCACAAAACCTCGAGAGCGCGAGTACCGCTGGCAGTTCTGGCCTGATGCGAAAGCGCGCAGCCTGGCCTGGACCTTCTTCCAGCATGGATTGTTTGGCTGTCATTATTGGACCTGGGCTACCAACGAAGAATATGCATGCCTTGACTGGGATGGCGGTTATTCGGATTTCGCCCTCGAAGCGGCGCTGGCCAATCAGGAATTTCTGGCGGCTGGCGAGTCAGCTCGCTGAACTCGCCCCTGTCGTGGATGCAGGTTATTACTATCCCCGGGCAAGCTTCCTGCAGGGCACCGGCGAAGAGGCTCGGGCCTATCAGCAGATTTACAGCCTGCTTACCGAACTGGGGTATCAGCTTCGACCTGTTTCGGCGGTGGATTTCGACAAAGTCGCGCCAAGTCTGAAAGCGCTCATACTCCCTCCGGCGCCTTATCTGGAAGCCGAGATGCGCGACAAACTGGCCTCTTTTGTCGCAGAGGGCGGCAAGCTGATTGCACTTGGTCAGGAGCCATGGCGCTCTTCGACGAATACACCAGGCCCGCCACGCCTCTCGAACAAGCACTTGCTGGCAAGCTCTTCTCGGCTCCCGATGTGATGGGGAAGACCTTCGGCACTGGCGTTCAGGTCGCTGACCTGGGGGGCGAGTGGAAGTTCGCCTTTGGCGCGGCCTGGCCTCAGGCGGCTGGTATCGCCCAAACAAGCGCTGAGGGGAAGGTAGATGCAGGCCTGGCAGAGGGCTGGCAAGCCCCGGACTTTGATGATTCAGGCTGGGCAGCCCTTGCCGTGCCGGGCCCGTGGGAAGAGTCTGGCTACCCCGATACCGATGGATATGGTTGGTATCGAAAGCACTTTACCTTGCCCGAATCGCTCGCTGGCAAGCGGATGGTCCTCTCAGGGGACACTCTGGATGAGGTCGGTTGGGTCTATGTCAACGGCCATCTTGTGAAAGAGACGACCAGTTGGACCGACAGCTGGCAAGTCGAGATAAGTCAGTATCTTGACATCGGGGCAGACAACGTCCTGGCAGTCCGAATACTTGATACGTCCTTCTTTGGCGGGATACGAGGGCGACTGACGCTGACGACCACTGACCTGGCCTCATCAGAAGAGCTGGCGGCCAGTGCTGTGTTGGACCAGGCTGGGCTTGCGCCTTCCTCGGCAGCAAACGTCAGGGGTATCTTCCGCACCTTGATGGTCGACAGGCAGGGCAGGCGGCACCTGGTCATCGCAAGCGACCGCAACGAGCCGGTGCGCCTTACCGTGCAGGTCGCAGCGCCAGAGGGTGAACTGCCAGACCTGCTGAGCGGGGTCAGATGGACCTCGGAGGGCGCCTCTGTCAGTGGCGACCTGGAAGCTTGCGGTGTAGCCTGGGTGCCTCTTTGGCGCTAAGAGGTCATATTAATGGAAATATTACGCCAAGACCTTTTTTATACGAACTTGTGTTTTGCGGTGTATAATTAGACAGGCGAAGGCTTGTATACACTAGTATTTATCTGTGGGAATCTGTAGGGGGGGTTCATATGGAGATTCCTAAGCCCATGACTTTCTCACACAGCAGGCAGTTCTGCTTGTTTTGTCTTCCGGCTTGTTATCACTGGAACTTTTAACTTGCCCCTCATCTGCCAACGCGCTCTCCCCAGCTAGCCTGGATATACCGGCGTCTTCTTCCTCAGGGCTAATTCTGGTAGTCGTACTAGTGTTGTTCTTGCTCGCTTTTGTGGCAGGCACGGGTGGGGAAGAAGGACCTGAGAATCAAGAAATACGTCGCAGCAGGACCCGGAGCGAAGGCGAGGCGTGGCTGCGCGACCTGGCTGAAGCCTCGACCGAACCAGTTTTGATACAGACAGCCGGTCACTTCGCGTATCTGAACCCGGTTGCTTATCGTCTTTTCGGGGCAGAGAGACCCGAGCAGCTTATTGGGCAGCTCGTGATGGATCGGATCCATCCAAACAGCCGAGAAGCCGTCAGAGAGCGTCTCAACACACTGGCAGCGAATCATAGCCTAGCCCTTGCTTGGAGCAGATTGTTTGCTACGCCTGGATGGGAGCGAGGTGCCGGTTGTTGTCTGGTCGGTGCCCATTGATTATGAAGGGGAAAGTGGCGGGCTTGTATTCGTCCGTGACATTACCTTGCGCAGGCAGGCAGAGGAAGCCTTACGCCAGAGTGAGCAGCACTACCGTAACCTGGCTAATTCGGGTACTATTTTAATCTGGACGACTGACCTCGAGGGGCAGTGTGATTATCTTAACCAGCCCTGGCTCGAGTTTACAGGCCGCAAACTGGAGCATGAACTTGGAGAAGGCTGGCTCAAAGGCATACATCCTGGTGACCGCAGACGCTTCAAGGCGATGTACGAGGGAGCTTTCGCTCAGCAGGAGCCCTTCAGCCTGATTTATCGTTTGCGACGGCACGATGGTGTCTACCGTTGGGTACAAACTAGTGGCGCGCCTCGCTTCGATACTGAGGGAAATTTACTCGGTTATATTGGTAAGTGCTTCGACATTAATGACCAGGTAACCGCGCAGGAACAGGATAGTGCATCTGAACAGGGTGCTGCGCGCGCTACGAGATATGAACCATCTAATAATAACCAGGCGAGATCGCAATACTCTTATTGAAGAAGGCTGCAGGTTGCTGGTACAAAGCCGCGGTTATACCCACGCCCAGATCATACTTACAGACAAGCTGGAGCGACCTGTTGCCAGTGCAAAAGCAGGCACAGGTTTTACGACAGGGGCGCTTGAGGCCTTGCTTGATAGTGGTCAATTGCCACCTTGTTGCGAGCTTGCGCGTATAAGCAAAAAAGTTGTCGTCATCAGCGAAGACAACCAAAAGGTCTGCCTTGGTTGCCCAGTTGCCGGGCTTGAGGGTACTGACATAATGTGTGTGCATCTGGCCAATGAAGAAGGCGCATATGGGTATCTGATTGTTGTAGTTGAGCCGACTGCAATCATCAATCAAGAAGAAATTAGTCTTTTTACGGAGTTAGCGCAAGACATTACGTTTGCGCTTAGAAGCCTCGAGATTGACGAGGCTCGCGCCTTGATGGAGAAAGAGAACGCTTCTCTGCAAGAGCAGATAGCCCAGGCCCAGAAGCTGGAGTCCATAGGACGGCTGGCAGGCGGCGTGGCGCATGACTATAACAATATGCTGAGTGTGATCACTGGCAATGCAGAGATGGCACTTGGCAAGCTCGAGCCAGCTAGTCCCCTCCATGAAGAACTAACTGAGATACTGGATGCCGCGGAAAGGTCGGCTGATATAACACGCCAACTGCTGGCCTTCGCTCGCAAGCAGACAATAAGCCCCAAGGTACTGAATCTCAACGAGACCGTCGAGAGTATGCTCAGGATGCTGAGCAGGCTTATCGGCGAGGATATCGACCTGCAGTGGGTGCCTGCGGACGAGTTATGGCCAGTAAAACTGGATCCCTCCCAGATTGACCAGATACTGGCCAATCTTTGTGTCAATGCCAGAGACGCGATTGACGGGGTTGGCAAGGTAACAATCGAGACAAATATGGTAAGCCTGGATGCCGCCTATTGTTTTGAACATGCCGAGGCGCTACCAGGCGAATATGTAATGCTGGCTGTCAGTGATGATGGTTGCGGTATAGACAGCGCAACCCTGCTGAAGATTTTCGAACCTTTCTATACAACCAAAGAACACGAAGGAGGCACTGGCCTGGGACTGGCGACAGTCTATGGCATAGTGAAGCAGAACGAGGGCTCCATAAATGTCTACAGTGAGCCAGGCGGCGGGACGACCTTCAAAGTCTATCTGCCGCGTTATGTTGGCGATGACGTTGTGATGCCAGAACCAGCCTCGCTCGAGACCCAGGTGGGACATGGCGAGTTAGTGTTGCTGGTTGAGGATGAAGAAGCGATCAGGCGGATTAGCAGAGCCATGCTTGAGGTACTTGGTTATTCGGTGCTGGCAGCCGGCACGCCAAGTGATGCCCTGCGCCTGGCCCAGCTTCAGACTGGCCCAATCCATCTGTTGATGACCGATGTGGTAATGCCTGAGATGAACGGCCGAGACCTGGCCACCCAGTTGCAGCAACTGCGCCCAGACCTCAAGATACTGTTCGTGTCGGGTTATACAGCCAACGTGATTGCTCACAGAGGCGTGCTGGAAGAAGGCGTCCACTTCCTGCATAAGCCTTTCACCCTGAAAGAACTGGCGCGCAAGGTACGGGAGGCACTGGAGCAAGACTGAATAAAAGGGCTTTGAGGCAATCCTCACCAGCTAACGCGCAGGAAGGCTGGCGGAGCTGACGAAACTCCGGCCGGCCATAACCTTGCAAGTGGCGGGTGAGCGATGTGCCCTGGTTTCTGCTGGTGTTGCTGCTCCTGATAATTGGTCTGTTAGCCGGTACAAACCCCTCTGATGCTTTTCAACTTGTTGCTCCTTCAGAAGACGCGCAACTTGACACCCCTCTGTCTGTTACTCTGACCTGGGAAACCTGCCCCGGCGCAGCCAGCTACCGAGTCGAACTTCTATCCGACGATAAAGCGCACGCGCGTCTCGCCTTCGAGAGCCTCACCGAGCCTCGCCTGCGCCTTGCCCTCTGCCCAGATACCATTTATGAGTGGCGCGTTTGGGCCATAACGCCAACTGGCGAAATTTCCAGCGAGAACGAAGGACGCTTCACCACGGCGGACACAAAGCCGGAAGAGGTTACCGACTTCGTGGTGATGTTCGCTGGCGTGCCGCCAGGCGAGGGGTATTGGGAGGGCCTGCCGCGCATCCCGGTCGACCCGGACGCAGAGCTATCGCCCTGGTTCTACAAGAAGAGTTATGACGCCGCGCCACCGCCCAGCTTCGAGTCTATTCGGGAGAGGCTCCCTCAGCCCATATGGGACGGCCATCCGGACGAGCTCAGGATGTATTGGTACGCCTGGCAGCTACTGTTTTCGCCGTTGTGGCTTTTCCCTCCGAAAGAGGCTAACCATCGCGCAGTCTCCAACTTGCTGGGGCATTACACCTGGGCGGGCTTCGGCAGCACGATGGTCTGGGACAGCGCCTTCATCCTGCAGTTCGCCCGGTACGCCGACCACGCGTATCCCGTTGTGACGGCGCTGGATAACTGTTACGCCCGCCAGCACGAGAACGGGTTCATCTGTCGCGAGTCCAACGCCAGCAACATCGAGACCTGGGTCATCTGGCCGGCCAACCCGCCACTTCTGCCCTGGTCGGAGTGGAGCGTCTACCAGGTCAGCGGCGATGAAGAGCGGCTTCGCCAGGTTTTCCTGCCGCTGGTGAAGAACTACGAGTGGTATATGCGCTATCAGCGCAGGGCTGATGGACTCTACTGGACGCGCGGCGAGCAAGAAGCCGACGATTCGCCCCGCAACGCGCTGCTGCACTCGGCCGTGTCGACGACAGCCATCCAGGCGATGTCGGCTGAGCAACTTGCCGAGATGGCCAGAATCGTTGGCAGGCCGGACCTGGCAGCCTGGTTCGCGGCTGAAGCTGCCGACCTCAGGCAGCTCGTTAACGACCGTTTCTGGGATGCTGAGCACTCCCTCTACAACGACCTGGGCCCTGACGGCAAGCCTGTCACCGTAACCGAGAAGGGTGGCGTGTGCAAGCACGGGCATATATTCTGGCCGCTACTTGCAGGTTGCACCGACCACAAGAGGGGTTTGGCGATGGCTCGAGCCGCGATGGATCCGGCTCGGCTTCAACCGACCAAGTGGCATCGGCTCACTCAGCGCCGACAGTGATGGGTACAACCCCGAGACAGGCGCCTACTGGCGGGGCTCGGTCTGGCCACCAATCCAGTGTATGGTCATCAAGGGGCTCGAGCGGGCGGGTTTCCAGGGGACAGCAGACCTGGCTGCCGAGAAGTACTATCGTAACTTCCTGCGAAGCATACCTTGCCCAGGGCGATATCACCGAGTTTCTCATCCCAGAAAAGCCAGTGATGGCGGGTGTGCCGCAATTCGTCGGCTGGGGCGGAGTTGCGCCTATCCAACTGCTTCTTGAGAATCTCTTCGGCTTGCGCGTGGATGCCCCGGCTCGGACAATCCATTGGCGTATACGCCAAACCGAGCGTCATGGAGTAGAACGCTTCCCCCTGGGGGACGCCGAAGTGGCGCTGCTGTGCGAAGCAAGGCCTGGCTCGGATGCGCCCGCAGACCTGACGATCACCAGTACGGGCCGGTTCACACTGACGGTTGAGCTGCCAGGTGGTGTCTGGCAGCGCGAAATCGAGCCGGGACAGACGCTCTGGCTTGTTGAGAATCGATGAGGCACACAAAATGAAGACTCAGGCCAAGAATACATCAGGTGTAGCACTTTTGAGAGGCTTGATATTACTAGCGAATCTGGGCGCTGATGACTACTAGTGCGGCGCTCCATCAGCAGACTGGTGGTGGCCCAACCGGAGCGCCGACCGTTGATACTCTCTGCCCAATGGGGGGTATCGCGACCCTCTACAAGGTGGCCGCAGGCGGGGAGTATCTTCAACGGGTCTACCCGGCCGCGATCATCTTGTTGGTTGTCACCGTTCTGCTTGCGGTTATACTGCGGCGCGCCTTCTGTGGCTGGATCTGCCCACTTGGCGCGATGCAGGAGGTCTCTGACTGGCTTGGCCGCAAGACTGGCTTGCACAGGCCTTTGCTCCACAGTAAAGTAGACAGGGGCCTTCGATGGCTCAAGTATCCTGGGCTGCTCCTGATCCTGGGATTTACGTATCAAATGGGCGAACTGGTTTTCCGACCTTATGATCCCTGGGCTAGTTATGCGCATATCACTGCAGGTTGGGGAGAGCTGAGAGATGAGTTTTTTCTAGGGACCTTGCTCCTGGCGCTTTCCCTGCTGGTGGGGCTGGTAATTGACCGGCCCTGGTGCAGGTATCTCTGTCCGCTAGGCGCGTTGCTGGCTCCCATCTCAAAACTGGGATTTGTGCGCATCACGCGAAATGAGACCACCTGTATCCACTGCCACAAGTGCGAGCGCGTCTGTCCGGTAGATATCCCAGTTGAGGCTGCAACCCAGGTGACCGACGCGGAGTGCCTTGCCTGTGGCAAGTGCGTAATGAGCTGTCCGGTTCCGAAAACACTCCAGTTCAAGAGCGGGTCAAAGACGTTAAGCACCGTCGGATTCGGCTTGCTGGCCCTGGTCATCTTCTTCGGCGCTATCGGTATCACAAAGCTGACCGGCATCTGGCGTTCCCAGCCTGAAAGCCTTACCGAGATAACTGGCGCTGGAGTTGCCCTTGACCCAGCCAATCTGCGTGGTTTCATGAGTCTTGCTGACATCGAAGTCACGTATGGCGTACCGGCTTCCAGCCTGCTGGAGCAGCTTGGGCTGCCTTCGGACACTCCAACCAGCGAACCAGTCAACGAGGTTATGAAGTCCGCAGGGCGCGAGGTGGAGGAAGTCCGCGAAGCCATTAGGGCGCTGCTTAAACAGCCTCCTGCTGCACTGGCCCCCGCGCAAGTTGAATCCAGGACCAAGGTGGAGCTTTCAATTTCTGGACAGATGACCTTCGCCGATATATGCCAGGCGACAGGGCTTCAAAGCCAGACTTTGTTTGATCATTTGACGCTGCCAGCAGACACCCCGCTGGATAAACCGGTGCGCGACGTGATGCAACCCCTGGGGCGCGAAGTTGAGGAGATCCGGGAGGCCGTGAAGTTTCTCGCAACCGAGCGTAAGCCTTAGGTCAGAGGAGTTTTCAAGATGCATAAGTGGCTTTTTATAGGGCTTGGACTGATTCTCACCGCTTGCAGCTTTGCAGCGCAGGCTAGTGCGGGAGGACGCACAATGGACGTTGCGATTGTAACAACCGTCAGGACTTCCTGGCTGGCAGACCATGCCGCCTCGGAGCTTGCCAGCTATGTGAAGCAATTGACCGGTATAGAGGCAAGACTGGTAGGTTCTGTGCCGCCATCGGCCGAGGGCGGAGTTGTGTTAGAGCTGGTCGTTGGCCCTGCTCCCGCCGAATTGCTTGCTTTGCAAGGCTCTGATGAGCCTGAACGCCTTCGAGATGGCTTCGTAGTGCTGACTACTGGGCCGGGTCACTTACGACTGGCGGCCGCGGAGCCAATTGGGCTGCTCTACGCCGTTTACGACTATCTGGAGCGCCAGTGTGGAGTGGGCTTCTTCTGGGACGGGGAGCAAGTGCCAAAGCTCAAGGTCTTGCCGACCGAGGGTATCGCGACGGTCGAACTCCCTCGCTGGCCCAGACGCCACTTCGGCCTGTCAGATGGCTTTGGCATCACGAAATTCCACCATCACTTTCGCACCAAAGAACAACGCGAAGCCATACTCGACTGGATGGCCAAGCGCAGGCTGAACCTTACTGCGGCCGTTTTGATGCCCCAAATAGCAAGTGGGGGAGAGTCTTCGACGCGCGTCTATGGGCTGGATGACACCGTACCTGACAACTGGACCTATTCAGGTTGGCCTGGCGCGCTGGATTTCCCCGCGAAAACGCGAACCAAACTGACCAAGGACCAACTCGATTATGGTCGCGAGCGGGGCATAAAGTGGTTTTATTACCTGAGTTATGGCAGCCTGCCGCACCAGTTCCGCGAAACCCATCCTGAACTGAGGCTGGTCGGCAACCTCGGCTATTCGGCGACGATGCTCTATCCCGATGATCCAGAGGCCGCCCGCTGGACAGAGGCTTTCTACCGCGACCTTATTGAAACTTATGGTACCGACCATATCTACCAGGACACCCCCTTCGTCGAATCGACTGGCGCCAGCAGCCCCGAGGAGTCCTTCGAGCTGAAGCTTAAGGCCGCAAAGCTAATGTGTGAGTCGTTCAAGAAGCTCGATCCGCAAGCCGTCTGGCAAAGTGATTCGTGGGACTTCAGCGCGGTGCCAAGTGTCTGGACCGATGAACGCATCAAGCGCTATTTCGAGAGTCTGCCGCGAGATATGATGTTCTTCTACGACACCGTGTGCGACTGGGCGCCTTTCTACGAGCGCACCAACTATTTCCACGGCACTGATTGGTCTTTTGGCATCCTGCATTCTTTCCAGGGAGATGACCATCTGCATGGCAACCTGGCCGACCTGGCCGCCAGGATGAAAGCCACTTCACAAGACCCCAAAGCTACTGGCTGCAAGGGCGTCTATCAGATACCCGAGATAACAGGGCACAACTTGCTGTTCTTTGATGCCATCTCCGAGATGGCCTGGGCGCCGGATAGCTTCGAAGTGGATGAGTTTCTCACCCAGTATGCGACTCGCAGGTACGGGAAAGAAGAAGGCAAGCGGCTAGAGCCTGCCCTTGAAGCGCTTGTGAAGGCCGTTTACAGTGGCGGCGGGTGGATGCCCATCTACAAGAAGCTCGGGTGCTGGTATGGCACCTGGTGGTGGCCTATTGTCGGTGAGAAAGAAGTAGACGACAAGCCTGAAGGCATGCCGGTTGAATTCGAAGCACTCCATAACGCAGTTGAGATTGCTCTTTCACGAAGCGAGCAGTCAGGAGATAATCCATTATATGTAACTGACCTGGCCGACTGGGCGCGCACCTATCTGCAGTATGTTTTTAATTGGGCGGTGCTTGATGCTTACAAGGCCCTGCGCCAGGGCGATGCGGCGCGCGTGCATACGGACTCGGCAATATGCCGTGCGGTGCTGAAGCGACTTGAGGCTATCCTCTCGACGCAACCGAGTTACCATCTGCAGCCCCAAATCGAGCGCGTGATGGCCGTGCCTGGCGTCAATCCCTATACGGAGTGGTTTATCAAGCAGCACCAGATCAACGATCTCTATGCCTCGAATGAGCTATTCGAGCAGCTTCACTGGTATTACGGCCCGCGGATGGAAGTCTACTTGCGCGAGCTGGAGGCTCGAGCCGATCGAGGCGAGACAAAGCTCGAATGGGCTGACATCCAGGCTGAGTGTGACGTCATCCAGCAGCGCTGGCTCGGTGAGTCCATAGCGGTGCCTGAGTCTGAGTGGTTCCAGGGCGGCACGATTGAGGCAGTCGAGGCTGCCTGGCAGGCCTTCGGCGACTTCAGGCCGGTGACCGACCTGACCGAGGGCGGCAGCAGCGCCAGCCTGCGCGAACTCGGTAATGTGCAGGATACAAGCAACTAGGCAAGAGGGGCTCTGGGGAGCCCCTCTTTATGGGTTTACCTGCCTAGTTGCGGTCGAAGTGCACGCCAGGGATGAGCCTGGCTTCCCAGTCATCGGCCAGCAGTCGCTCGTGGTCGGCGATGACGTCGGCATAGCGGGCCTCACCCGCCAGGTTGCGCCTCTCCCACGGGTCGTCCACCATATCGAACAGCAGGTGCTCGGGCATTACGCGGTAATCCTCGCCGCGTCCCTGCACAAATTGGGTCGCGGAGCCATCCGAGATATGCACGAAGGGCGCATCAGGCTTGTTGCTGAATTCGTAGCGCTTCACGTACTTGTACCGCTGGGTGCGGATTACCCGGCCAGTGTGCTGGAATTCCGAGCAGACATTATCGCGCCACTGGCTCGGTTGACGACCTTCCAGCAGCGGCCGCAGCGATCTGCCGCGCGCGTGGGGCACATCGGGGATATCCAGATAGTCGCATAGCGTGCTGGCGATATCGAGCTGACAGGTAAGATGGCTGCCATCTACCAGCCCTGCTTCTATATGGCCAGGCCAGTAGAACAGCATCGGGACCTTCGTGGATTCATCATAGGGATGCCACTTCTGTACACGCTGATGGCGGGCGCAGCCCTCCCCGTGGTCCGAGGTAAAGACCACCAGCGTATCGCCTCCGCGGTCATCCACTGCATCCAGCATCCGCCCTACATCAGCATCTACCCATTCCACCATACGGAAATACTGGTACATATAGTTGCGCCACTGTTCCTCGCTCGAGAAGCCTCCGTACCGGTTGGGAGCTGGTTCGGCAAAGTCATAATTGTAGTTGGGCGGCAGGGGTGGGCGGCGGTCACCGAGCCCGAACACATCTTCTCCGGGCGTCGTCACATCACCCGAGAGAGCCCGAGTGTAGTAGCAGATGTCATGAGGATTCGAGCAGTCCAGCCACTGCGAAGAAGGGCCGGTCCTCGCGCCAGTTGCGCATAAGGGCTGCAAGACTTGTTGAGATCTCATAATCTTGCACCTGGCCGTCGCCATAACACATTATGGGGATGGCTTCAAAGCCGGGTATCCGATGCGGTCCCTCGAGTTGAGGATTGCCCCACTTGCCCCCTGCATGCCATTTGCCGCAATAGATACTGCGAAGGTCTGAATAGGACTCGAACCATTGCGCCAGGTTGGGCACCTTGCGGTCGATGCCAATTTCATTGCGCGTTACGCCGGTTTCGAGAGGCATCCTGCCGGTGAAGATTGCACTGCGGGCAGGAGAGCAGACAGGATTGACGCTGTGATTCAGCAGAAAGGAAGTGCCTCCGGCCACCATCCGGTCGAGGTTGGGTGTTTCGACCCAATGGCACCCCCAGGCAGGGTCGTGGAAATACTGCCTGTAGGCGCTGATTGCATCGAGGCACAGTTGATCACTGACGATTACGAGGAGGTTTGGTTGTGTCATCAGCTCCCACCTCCTGCAGGTTGCTGGCGAAAATCCGCTACCTTGATCGCCTGGTCATCGTAGGGTAACCGCTGGCCAGTCTCGTCATGCAACACCCACAGGTTGAGGCCGCTGAAGCAGAGGAGGGCGCGTCCGGCTTCATCAACCCAGTAGACAGTTGGGTAGGACATTCCCCTCCCTGTGTGCGCATAACCTGTCAGCACCTGGGGACCGCTTGCAAGCTGGAGTCTGAGCTGCTTATGGAAAGTCAGACTCTGGGCTGGCCAGAGTTGGTCGAACTCGTCCACCAGGGTGAAGTCCAGCCTTTGGGCCTGGTCTCTTTCCAGGCGCTGCACCGCCTCGAACAGGCACCATCTCAGCGTAAAAGGTTCTGAAAGGGGATAGGTACGTTTTCGCACGCCATGATCGAGTTCGATGGTCCTCCCTGCTACCTTGCCAGTAGTCTTGCCACCGGTATACAGATATGGAGGCTGATCGATTTTTAGAGCCATCTTTGTGGTAGCAAGCCAGTTGCGGGGTGTGCCCAGAGTATTGCTCAAACAATCGGCCTGTAACTGAACAAAGTGAGAATAAGCCGAAAGGCCTGGGCGCCGGCAAGCCCCACTAAGCCTGTGGCCCCCAGGGACAGGTGTGCGACTGAGCACCAGTTCAGCCTCATGTCTCAGCAGCCCCGAGGTCCAGGTATAGATATAGTAATTGTGTACCCAGCCGCCTTCGGGCTCGAAGCCACTTGCTGGAAGCTCATAGGTTTCGATGATTCGGCGAAGTGCCCTCAGGGTGAAGTCGTCGGAAGGGTCATCAAATCCGCCTGGGCTCGGTGACTGGGCCAAAGCTTCGAGGCTGAATCCTCCAAGCCCCAGGGCCGCCAGCCCAAGCCCTAGTCCTTTGCAAAAATCTTTGCGAGTAAGGCCCTCGCGCTGGTTGTTGCTTGCCATTTTTCCACCTCTGTGCGGGTTGTTCGTACTCTAGTTGCGGTCGAAGTGGACGCCAGGTATCAGCCTGGCTTCCCATTCGTCTCGCAAAATCCGCTCGTGGTCAGCGATGATCTCGGCATAGCCGGCCTCATTTATCAGGTTGTGCCTCTCCCAGGGATCTTCGACCATATCAAAGAGCAGCCTCTGGGGCATCACTCGATAGTCCGCCCCGTGGCCTGGCTCGAACTGCGTTGCCACGCCATCCGAGACGCGCACAAAAGGCGCATCTTCCTGGCCACTGTATTCATAGCGCCTTACGTATTTGTAGCGCTGGGTGCGGATCATCCGCCCTGTATACTGGAACTCGGAGTAGACGTTATCGCGCCATCCACCCTCAGCGCGCCCTTCCAGTAGTGGACGCAGAGAGCTGCCGCGCGCGTTGGGTACCTCAGGGATGTCGAAATAGTCACAGAGAGTGCTGGCGATATCCACCCCGCAGGCAAGGTGGCTCTCATCTACCAGCCCTTGCTGGATATGGCCAGGCCAGTAGAAGACCAGCGGTACTTTCATAGACTCATCATAGGGATGCCACTTCTGCACGCGTTGGTGCCTGCCACAGCCTTCGCCATGATCCGAGGTAAAGACGACCAGCGTGTCATCGTCGCGTTCATCTACTGCCTTCAGCAGCCGGCCTACGTCCGCATCGAGCCATTCCACCATACGGAAATACTGGTAAAGATAGTTGCGCCATTGTTCCTCTTCGAACAACGTGTACCGGTTGGGTGCACGGCTCTGGGAAGTCATAGTTGTAGTTGGGAGGCAGGATTGGGCGCTTTTCGCCAAGCTCGAAGATATCATCGGGAGGAGTGAGCACGTCACCCGAAAGCCACTTGCTGTAATAGCAAATGTCGTGCGGATTATGCAGACCAGCGACTGCGAAGAAGGGCCGAGACTCTCGCCAGTTGCGTATCAGGGCTGCGATGCTGGTGGAGATTTCATAATCTTGCACCTGGCCATCCGAGTTGGCAGTAGGTATGGCTTCGAAGCCTGGAATCTGGCGGGGGCCTGTAAGTTCGGCGTTGCACCAGTTGCCGCCCGCGTGCCACTTGCCGCAGTAGATGCTTCGATGGTCGGTATGGGCAGCGAACCACTGGCCCAGGTTTGGCACCTCGCGATCAATGCCTACCACGTTGCGCGTAACACCTGTCTCGATGGCCATCCTGCCTGTGAAAAGACAACTGCGGGCTGGAGAGCAGACTGGATTTACGCTGTGACTCAGCAGGAAAGAAGTCCCGTTTGAAATCATCCGATCGAGGTTGGGAGTATCAACCCAGTGGCAGCCCCAGGCAGGATCGGTGAAGTAGGGCTTGTAACCGCTGATTGCATCCAGACAAAGCTGGTCACAGACGATGAAGAGGACATTGGGCCGACTCATCAGCGCCCACCTCCCGCAGGCTGCTGGCGGAAATCAGCTACCTTGATGCCCTTGTCATCGTAGGGGATTGCGACACCGTTCTCCTCGCGCAGTACCCAGACGTCCATCCCACTGAAGCAAAGCACCAGGCGTCCTGACTCATCTACCCAATACACGGTTGGATAAGATATCCCCCTGCCAGTGTGCGCATAACCGGTTAGTACCTGGGGGCCGGTTGCGAGCTGCAGCCTTAGCTGATTATGGAAGTACAGAAGCTGATTCGGGAACAGGGAGTCATATTCGTCCACCAAAGTGAAATCCAGAGGTCTGGTGGCAGGACCGGCAAGTCGCTGTACAGCCTCGAACAGGCACCAGCGCAGGGTATAAGGCTGAGAGAGCTGATACCGACTTGGCCCCCCGCCCTGGTCAATCTCGATTGCCCTGCCAGTTGACTTGCCTGTGGCCCGCCCCTCAGTCATCAGGTAAGCTGGCTGGTCAACTGCAGTGGCCATCTTCGAGGTCGCCTTCCAACTGCGCGCAGTGCCGAGGGAGTTGGCAAGACAGTCGGCTTCGAGCTGGATGAAGTGCGAATAGCCCGACAGGCCAGGCCTGTTGCAGCAGCCTGTCAGCAGATGACCCGCTGGCGCGCGCATACGGGCAAGAGCCAGTTCGGAGTTCTGCTTCCACAAGAGGGCTGGAGCCCAAGAATAGATAGTGTATGTGTGAGTCCAGTCTCCGCGCGGATCGAAGTCGTTATCCGGCAGCTCATAAGTCTCGAATATCCGGCGAAGCGCCCTCAGGGTGAAGTCGCTGGCGGGGCTGTCCAGCGCGCCCCCCTCAGGCTCCTGGGCCAGCGCTTCCAGGCTGAGACTCCCCAGCCCCAGAGCCGCAAGGCCGACTGCGACCCTCTTGCAGAAGTCTGCTCGAGTTAGACTCTTCCGCTCCTGTTCACTTGCCATTGGTGCTCCTCTTACTGGCCAGATTAATGGCTTCTAGTCGAAGTTGCTCTGGAGCAAGGCCCTGCCGGAATCGCTCTACGAGGGCCTCCACCTGCTTTCCGTGTCCTTGATCGCGCAGCAGGCAAAGCAGACAGTAGTCCTCATAGCCTTCACGGACAGCCTCTGACTGCCTTGTGGGAATCGGTCCGGAAGGCCCCGGGTAGACCACCTGGTAATCGGGCAGGTCTTCACCGAAGGTGGAAGAGTCGAAGTCGCTCCAGGGATTGCCGCGCGGGGCATAATATGAATAGAATCCCCATCCGTTGAACTCATGCGCGAAAGCTTCCCAGGCGAGCCGGCGATAGAGCTCTACCTCAGGGCGATTTTCGCTCTTCGCAGACTGGGAGGCCACCGTGTAGTGGGCGTTTATCAGACGGGGTGTAGAGAACAGTCTGCTAGTCTCGGACTTGTCCAGCAGCATGGTAAAGGGGCAGGAGACATCTACTGCCTCTTTGTACCAGTCCCCAAGTAGCTGCTCGACTTCAGGTGCGGGCACAATCAGGTCTTCGCCACCCACCCAAAAGGAGGGATTGCAGTAGATTCGTATCCGTGGGTCAAGCTTGCGCACCAGTGCGGCGAAAGCCCCGCAAAGGCGCGCGTTGCTGCGTCCTGGCTCATCCCACAGCTCGATATACCAGTCGTCGAAGTCTAGCCCAAGCTCTGTGGCTTTGGCTACATGCTGCTGCAGCAGTGCTGCGATTTCGGCCTCGACTTCGGGAGTGATGTCTTCGGGGGTGAGTTGGCTGTTATAGCCCTTATGGCCCCAGTCACCTAGCCCCCAGATATGGAAGAAGGGCTTGCCATGCGCTCTGGCAAGGGCCGCGTCGGTGCCCGGCTCGGGCCACTGGCCCCAGACACTTGCACCCAGTCTCACCTTGTAATCGACTTCTCTTTGTTGCCGGTCCGAGTAAACGAAGGGGAACATCCCAGTCGTACCGCTCCAGGTCTGCAGCCAGAGACGGGGTGAGGGAAGAGTGACATCCAACACATCAAGTCCGACTGTCAGCGGTTTCAGTCCAGTACCGCCGAACCGGACTTCATATTGGCCCGGTGTCGCCTGCCACGAGGTAAAGCTCAGCCAAAGTACAACCGACTCACAAGGACCGAGGGTGACAGTGGGCAGTTCGAGCAATTGTTCTGCGTTGGTCAGATAACGTTTCATCAGTCCTGGGGCCATAACATCGCCAGGCGCGAATAAAGGACCAAGGCTTATCCCATACCAGCGTGAAGGGATGGCGCCAAAAGCCCGCCACTGACAACTTAAGGCTGCCTCGGGGCGAAGTGTGCCAAATCCAAGCTCATAGCTGCGAGTCTCCGTCAACGAGGGGTTAGTCAAGGCGACGGCAAGCCCTTCGGTCTCGTTGCGGGTCATTTTTAGACTCACTTTAGACGCCAACTCAGAGGGGCCTGGCAGGATCGGTTTAGCCGAAAGTGCCTCCCAACTGGGTAACAGCGACCAGAGACCCTGGTTGGTAATCTCCTTTCCGAGCGTGGTACGCCAGGCCCAGGCTTGTGCATCTGAGAAAGCAGTTTTTGAGATACCTGGTACAGAGCACAGTGCCACCCCCTGCCCTGGCGCTGGTCTTTCGCCAACGGGCCGGATGACCTCAGGATACTCCTCAGAGACGACTGCATCACCCCAGACCCATACCTCGTCAAGCCAGGTGATACCTTCTGCCTGGGCAGTAAGGCGCAGATAGCGTCCGGCTCCAGGCGAGGGCAAGATGAGTCGCTGTAATTCGCTATCAGGACTCTCAGTGAGTGATCTGGCGCTAGCAAGCTGCCATTCCTCCTCAGGAGACCTGCGTGTCTCAATCTTCAAGGCCAGAGGGTGTGAACGTGCGCTTACATCAACTTCGATGAACTGACAGGGGCGCTTGAAGTCGAAGACGACTACCAACGGTTGGTTCGAGATACCTGCTGACGTCCACCAGTTGCCGACTGGTAGCCCATCCAGCAGCCGCCGGCCAAACTGGGCCTTGTCATCTTTCAGCCAGTCGCCTGGATTATCCGGTTCGACCTGATAGCGGTAATCAACGCCAGTGAGGACTGCTGGTCCCCACCAGCCCTCGTTATCGGTGAGCAGCTTTCCTGGAGGGCTGTTCTCGGCGTCTGTGCTGCCATCATACCAAACACGCCCGGCCACCCCAGGCAAGCACGTGAATAATCCAAGCAGCACTACAAGCACGAGTTCCATGGCCCTCAGGCTTCCTCTCATCAGTAAGTGATTCTGACCTCCTGCTTCCCACTGATGGCAGGCAGCTTGATGAGGTTGCGCGCCACGTCGAAGTCGCTCCATGACTTGCCATCTACTGTCACAGCCGCGATAGGTTTACCTTCGGGGTGACGCACCCGCAGTTCAAGCCCACCAAACCCCTCGCAGCCCGTTGTGTCAACCTGAGCCTCGAGGTAGCCAGCATCTGTATGCGAGGCAAGCGTATAACTGACTCGGCCAAACTTCGTGGGTAACGCCTCGATAGTTATTTGTTCGGTCTGGCTTCAACCACTGGTCGGTTACAAAAGGCGCCAGTCTGAGAGTTGAGCCATATTCCATCGCGAAGAGGAAACGTGTCTGCTGCAGGAAGTAGCCCGTCTCGTGAGTCTTATTGAAGGCGCCCGCGTTGCGGAAATGCTCCCAGTGAGAGAGGTTCTCGGCTGACACCATCGCCGCCAGGGTGTTGAAATAACTGCGGATGAAAGGCTTTACGTCATCGCGCAAGGCATAGATTTCGGCGTTGCGCGCGTAGTAGGGTTGGACTTTCGAGAAGCCGCCCCGGTTGAACCAGTCGGCTTCAGATTCTGCGGCTGTATAGTCGAACCACCCCTCGCCCAGGAAGTCGATGTCTTCGAGCGCATCCATTATCCATCTCGCCTCGCGCGAATGGGGCGCGAGCTGGCGCTGGGAGATAAGGTGGTGGGCGCCGATGTCCACATCGTAAGCCCAGCTTCGGTTGCCGTCCTCGCCCGGGAAGAGCTCCTTCATTGAAAGCGACAAGCCTGCGGAACTCGGCGAGAAGGGTACCCAGGTGCCATCTCTCAGCGGCACTAGTGACGCAAGGGCTTGGGTCTTCTTGAAGGCCTGGACCACAGCCGTTTTGTGGTTAGCCGCATCAAGGAGCAACTGGCCAGCGCCGTCCGTGCCGATGGCGAGCAACGCCTCGCCTGCACGCTCATTACCCGCCTGGTAGAGGCTATTGGCAGCAAAGTAGGCAGCATAATTGCCCCAGTCGGCCATTACTCCAGGAGGCATCAGGCCTTCGGTTTCGGGAAGCAGCAACTCGGCAGGTCTTTCAGTGCTCTTCCTGCGCTGGGCTTCGACCCAGTCACATACTCGTTTGACCTCGGAGGCCACACTTGTCATCCAGTCCCTGTCTTTCGTCAGGTCATAGTATTCGCCAACCGAACGTAGCTGCCAACCCGTACCCATCAGGGTGTAGCCTGTTGTCAGGAAGCCGGCAGCGTTGTAACGTCTGATGAAAAAGTCCAATCCGCGCTTTGCGAACTCGTCATTACCAAGCAAGGCCATACCGCGCAAGATGGAGTTGGCCTCACTTTCAAGTGGCCCATAAACCATAGAGGCTATCCAGGGCGAGACCAGCCGGCCTTCTTCCGCGTTGCGCGCAGCCAGGTAACAGTGCACCTGGGCAGCCTTGATGATGTTGGTAAGTGACTCATCGGGCACTTCAATGCGGGTTGCCTGGCCGAGAACTCTTTCCCAGTAAGAGGCAAGCTGGTCTTTCAAGGCTGCGCCGCCATCGAGCTGAGCAACTTCGCTTTCGGAGACGACCCAGGCAGGTACGTAGATCCAGCAGCGCGCGACCTGAGCTGAGCCAAGCTGGCCTTGCAAGGTGAGTAGTCCACCTTCGACTTTGGGCGCCAGGAGAGAGGCGGCTTCAAACTGACAGGAAGCCATTACGCCCTGCGCATCAGTCACGAGCGCGCGTTGGCCAGTCAGTGAAATCCGAGCCTGAGTGCCAGCAGCCTGATCCGCAAGAAAACTGAGCGCCAGTCGGGCATCCAGCGGGGCCTTGGCAAGGTTCTCGATCTCGTATTCCATTACGGCCAGAGGCTTGTCCGAGAGCCAGCCAACGTCATCAACCACACCCGCCGGCACCACGAAAGCGCGCTGGCGATAGACAATTCCCGCCTCTTCGACCGTGGTCTCGGGAGCCGGCAGCCAGCCTCCCCATAAGTTACGTGACACCGTTTGCTTACTGTTCTCAAATCCGAAGCTTGGGGTTATTGCCGCGCGTGGCCTGACACCATGGGGTATGCCAACATAAGGATCCGGATAAACACCTGGAGAGTTCGGATCTATCGCGGTAGGTGCGAACTCAAAACGTCCCTCTCGATGCACAAGGAATTTGCGATTGTCAGAGGCTAGCGAGATGAGCATCGGCCCGTTGTCCTGGATGGGATTGTGGGTCTTCTCCATCGCCTGCGCGAAGGTCTGGTCGGGCATCGAACGCACGCGTTCGAGGATTGTCTGCTGGTTTGCTGTCTTCAGTTTATATTCCGCAAGTGATGGGCCTGCCTCGGTAGTCACATAGAGGCCAAAATCGGGTGCCCAAACACTGCCTCGATTGAGGACGTCCGTGACTCTTACCGCACATTCGCCATAAGGCAACTGGAAACGCAACAAGGTACTCTCGGAAGCAAGGAAACCTTCTGGTACATAAGCGACATTAAGCCTTGAACCGCTGGCGATGGCCTTGGCTGTGCTTGCACCAGCAACTGTCCCATTGTAGGGTGTTACCGAGGCATCCGGGCCTGCTGCATAGGATTCCAGTTCAACTCGCAAGCGAGTCGAAAGCAGCCTCGTGCGGCTCTCGGCGCTGATTTTCTGCACTTTCAGACCTGCCAGCTCGGGAGAGAAGACCCACCTCAGTTTACGCAGGCCTTGCCTGAGGCCCGGATGGGTGCTCTCGGTCAGGTTCCACATCAGGTTGCTGCCGTCTGCTACAGGCTGGACTGAAAGCGACTCCCAGACCCCCTGCCATAACGATTGACCGAACCAGCCCTGGAGCTCCACACTGGCCGGAGAGGGAGCTTCGCCCAGGAATTCGAGACTCACGGACCGAAGCTGCCGGCGCTCAAGCCAGGCCAGGCCTAAAGCGCCCTTGCCTTCAGCCTTGAAAGGTATGACATAACTGCCATCGGCAGTCGGAGCAAGTGGTTTGTCGAGGTACAGGTCATCCGCAATAAACTCCTGGGTGCGCTGGGCCTGGGCGCCGTCCATCCGGTTGGCATCGCCCGTGAAGACCTTGGCGAAAGGCGCGATATCCAGCCCCTGCTGACCTTGCCCCAGAACTGGTTTGTCAGCCTTCACCAGTCTCGCCTCCGCCCAGTTGGCGCAGTCGCAAGTGATGCCATCGCCGCCATCGGTCGACACAAGTCTTAGCTCAAAGGCTCCCTGTACTTTCACTTTTACCTTGCGCGCGCCGTCCGACTCGCGCAGCAGGCCACTGTCATAACGCTTCTTGCCATCTACCCAGACCTGGAAGACGACGCTGCCAGCGTCAGCAGCTTGTTCCTGTACGCCTACCTCGGCAAGGAATTCGGAATATTCGCCGTTGAGATCGTAGACCAGGGCGCCAGGCGCATGGTGTCCAAGTCCGTGCTCATAAATCCGCTCTCCAATTTGCAGTGGCAGAGGCTCTAGACCTGGATTATAGGCGCAAGTATTAAGGCCCAAAGCCCCCCAGCCTTGCTGAACGAAAACTAGCCGTTGAGGCAAGTCGGAGAGATATTCAACCTGGGACACACCCCAAGCCAGGGCTGTAGCACAAAGTAATAAAGTGATTAATATCAGGACACGGGTCATACTAGCCACCTCCGGTAAGACTGATTGGTAGTTCGCTCCATATCAGCTTAGGCCTGCTGACAAGCCGTAGAAGCTGCTCTGGAACCAGAGAGGATGTTAGACAGTGTGGCGCAATTTCTGGTATAAACGGGTTACCACTAACCAGGCAGGTGGCATTATGGACGAGGCTAAGCAGGAAGAGCTGAAGCGTCTGCTGGAGCTGGCCGAGAAGTATGGGCTGGAGCAGCTCAGCGTGGCTACTGAAGATACGAAGTTGGAGGTCACTCTTGATCCCGATGGAATCGTTCTTGTGCCTACTACCCTTGCAGGACAGCAGGCAGCTTCGGTAGCCCAGGCGCCTGATGCCATTCCGGGCAACTGGCAAGCCATAACTTCGCCTCTTCTTGGCACTTATTATCGCAAGCCTGCACCTGAGGCTCCTCCCTTCGTGGAGATTGGCGATGAAGTTGATGTTGATACGGTGGTAGGGCTTGTAGAGGCTATGAAAGTCTTCAATGAAGTCGTCGCTGATGTGAAGGGCCGAGTAGCCAGGGTCGCCAGTGCTGACGCCACTCTGGTGCAGCCTGGCGATGTGCTGCTCTGGATAGAGGAGGACTAAGCCGTGAGAACGATCCGTCTTGGATTCCTTGGGATGGGCGTTGTCGGCAGCGGTACTCTCTACGCTCTGGAACTCCAACAGGAAGAACTCGAGAAGCGCCTCGGTTGCAAATTTGAGTTGGCCAAAGTCGCTGTCCTGTCTATCGCCGAGCATAAAGGTCATCCCCTGCCCCTCGAAGTGATGACAGAGGACGTCTGGGAAGTTGTGCGAGACCCCAGCATCGACATCATCATCGAACTGATGGGGGGCAGCAATCCAGCCAAGGATTGCATCCTCGAAGCGCTGGCTGGCGGCAAGATGGTCGTGAGCGCCAACAAAGAGGTCGTCGCGCAACATGGCGATATCATCTTTGAGCAGGTGGAGAAGACAGGGGCTGGTTTCTTCTTCGAGGCCAGTGTCTGTGGCGCCATCCCCATTGTGCGCGCGCTCAAGCAGAGCTACGCCGCAGACCGAATAATTGAGCTTGTAGGCATTGTGAATGGTACTTGCAACTTCATCCTGACCGAGATGGACCAGCAAGGTCAGGCCTTTGAGGTAGCGCTTGATGTCGCCCGCGAGCTTGGTTATGCCGAGGCTGATCCGACCAATGACATTGAAGGCTATGATGCCCAGCGCAAGCTGGCTATCCTCGCCGACCTGGCCTTTGCAAGCCGGGTCAAATTGTCCGAAGTATTTGTCGAAGGGCTGAAAGGTATCGAGCCAGTCGATCTCGCTTACGCTCGCGAATTTGGATATGCGATCAAGTTGCTGGCTATCGCCAAAGCGCGCGAGGAAGGTATCGAGGCACGAGTCCACCCGGCACTGGTTAACGAAGAGCATCCCCTGGCTTCGGTGCGGGGCGTATATAACGCAGTCTTCGTGCGCAGTGAGCGTATCGGCGAGATGATGTTCTATGGGCCAGGCGCGGGAAGTGCTCCAACTGGCGCCATCGTCGCTGCCGATATTGTGGAAGCAGCCTTCAACGTGGTCAATGGTATAAAAGGTGCGACTCCCTGCACCTGTCTCTACACAAAGCCAGTGTTGCCGATGAGCGCGCTCAATATCCCTTATTATGTGCGGATGCTGGTTGAGGACAGGCCGGGCGTGCTTGCCCAGTTTGCTTATTGTTTTGGCAAACATGGGGTCAGCCTGAAGGCGGTAATCCAGAAATCTGCCAGTGAAGAGGCCGCCGAGATAGTCTGGCTTACCCACCCAGCACCCGAAGGTGACGTGCAGGCCAGCCTGGCCGAGATGCGCGAGATGACCAGTTGTTTACAGATTGCCGCGGCTCTCCGCGTCTATGAGTAGAGAAGGGTTGCCATAATGCTAATGGATGTTGCTTATCAGGGAGTAATAAACCGCTACCGTCAGTATCTGCCAGTCACGGAGAGCACCCCGGTCATTACCTTGCTCGAGGGAAATACCCCCCTGGTGCGGGCTGACAAGCTCGAACGAGAGCTAGGACTTGGGCTTGAAGTGTATCTGAAATACGAAGGCCTCAACCCGACGGGCTCTTTCAAAGATCGCGGGATGACGATGGCCATCACCAAGGCCGTCGAAGCTGGCGCGACTGCGGTAATGTGCGCCTCGACAGGCAACACATCGGCCTCCGCCAGTGCCTATGCGGCGAAGGCGGGACTGAAGTCAATCGTACTGATCCCAAGCGGTTCTATTGCGCTTGGCAAACTTGCTCAGGCTTGTGTGCACGGAGCCGAAGTGGTAGCTGTCGAGGGCAACTTTGACAATGCCCTCGAACTGGTGCGCTATTTCACTGACACCTATCCTGTTGAACTTGTCAATAGCATCAATCCCTATCGCATCGAGGGTCAGAAGACCGCTGCCTTCGAGATTGTGGATGTGCTGGGTGATGCTCCGGAGTATCACTGTCTTCCTGTTGGGAATGCCGGTAATATCACCTCCTATTGGAAAGGCTATCGTGAATATAGCGACCTGGGCCGGTGCAAGCTGCCTGTAATGTTGGGCTTCCAGGCTGAAGGTTCAGCGCCTATCGTGCGCGGTTATCGCATAGATGATCCGCACACGCTCGCAACCGCCATAAAGATAGGCAACCCCGCAAGCTGGCAGCAGGCTGAAGCCGCCCGGGACGAGTCAGGCGGCGTCATTGATATGGTTTCGGATGACGAGATAGTCGAGGCTTATCGCCTGCTTGCTCGTACTGATGGCATATTCTGCGAGCCGGCCAGTGCCGCCAGCGTTGCCGGGCTTATCAAGCTGCTCAAAGGTGGGTATTTCGAAGGCAAGACAGGGCGGATTGTCTGCACGCTTACGGGACACGGGCTTAAGGATCCCGACCGGGCTATCGCTGTCTCTCCCGAGCCGCGTGTCCTGCCCTTCGATCGCCAGGTTGTGGCAGACTACCTCGAACTCGACTAGGGAGGACCCAGTATGGCAAAGCAGGCGTTGTTGCAAACGGATTTCCCAAACCTGAAACTCGTTGGCCGGGGCAAGGTCCGCGATATCTATGATTTCGAGGATAAGCTCCTCATCGTGGTCACCGATCGCATCTCTGCCTTCGACTGCATAATGCCAAACGGCATCACGGATAAGGGCAAGATCCTCAACACGATGGCTTCTTTCTGGTTTGAGTTGCTTGGAGATATCGTGCCCAACCACACTCTTACTGGCGATGTGGCGCAGTATCCTGCCGAATGCGCCCCCTATGCAGACGACCTCGAGCAGCGCTCTCTCCTGGTAAAGAAGGCCCAGGTCTTCCCAATCGAGTGCGTCGTGCGCGGATATCTGGCAGGTTCTGGCTGGAAGGATTACCAGAAGACAGGCGAGGTTTGCGGGCACAAGCTGCCAGCAGGACTGCGCCAGGCTGATAAACTGCCGGAACCAATCTTTACCCCTGCCACCAAAGCCGAGACTGGCCACGACGAGAATATAAGCAAAGCTCAGGCAGCCACAATAATCGGTCAAGAATATGCAGATTATCTTGAAGAAACTTCTATAAACTTATACAAAACTGCGGCTGATTATGCCCGTAAGCGTGGCATCATAATCGCCGACACCAAGTTCGAGTTCGGCCTGATTGAGGGGACCATCCACCTCGTGGATGAAGCTTTGACCCCCGATTCGTCACGCTTCTGGGATGCCGAGACCTACGAACCTGGCAAAGACCAGCCCAGCTTCGACAAGCAGTACTTGCGCGATTATCTCGAGACACTGGACTGGGACAAGACTCCTCCCGCGCCAGTCCTGCCCGAGGAGATAGTTGAAGGCACAAGCAAGCGTTACCACGAAGCCCTGGTGCGCTTAACCGGTAAAGACTTATGAGTCGCAAATATCTCTTCCTGGTACCGGACGGCGCTGCGGATGAACCTCGGGACGAGTTAGATGGCCTGACGGTTCTGCAGGCTGCGCGCATACCCAATATGGACCGACTTGCCCAGCAGGGGCAGGTGGGCCTGGTGCGCACCGTGCCCGACGGGCTGGAGGCTCAGAGCGATGTCGCCAATATGAGCCTGCTCGGTTTCGATCCGCGCAAGTATTACTGCGGCCGGGGTCCACTTGAGGCGCTCGCCCAGGGCATTGAACTCGGTACGAGCGATGTCGCTTTCCGCTGCAACCTGATTGCTACCGAGGGTGAGACAATTGTCTCTTTCAGTGGGGGCCATATCACGACTCCCGAATCCACAGAGCTGATGCGCTATCTTGATGAGAAGCTGGGCAGTCGCGCTTTCCACTTTTATCCGGGCGTAAGCTATCGCAACCTGCTTGTCTGGACTGGCGGTCCCACCGATCTAAAGGCTTTTGCGCCTCACGACCATGTGGGAGAATCGCTGGAGAGTGTCTTCCCGGTGGGCGATGGGGCGGAGCAGCTTATCCAGCTTATCTGGGACAGCTACGAGTTGCTTTCCAGGCATCCGCTGAACCGTCGCCGGCAAGACGAAGGGAAGCTCGCAGCCAACCTGATCTGGCCCTGGAGTCCTGGGCGGATTCCCAAGGTGACTCCGCTGACTGTTGCGCGCGGTGTTACGGGCGCCGTCGTCTGTGCTGTTGACCTTATCAAGGGACTTGGCAAGCTGGCGGGATTGATTTATTTGCCTGTCGAAGGCGCTACTGGCTATACCGATACCAACTACGCGGGCAAGGGCGCCAGAGCAGTAGAAGCCTTGCAGGCTATGGATTTCGTTTATGTCCATGTAGAAGCACCGGATGAAGCAGGCCACGATGGAAGCCTGGAAGCCAAACTCCAGGCTGTCGAACAGGTTGACAAACTGGTGCTCGGGCAAGTGCTTGAGGCTAATTTTGATGATCTGGCAGTGCTGGTAGCGCCAGATCACCCTACCCCAATCAGGCTTAAGACTCATACTCCGAGCCCTGTGCCTTTTGTGCTCTGGAAGTCTGGCCAGCCCGCTGGCAGTTCCAGCGTGGACGAGTTCTCCGAGCAAGCAGCAGCTTCGACAGGTTTCTTCGTTGAAGAAGGCCACAGACTACTGGACTTGCTCTGTCCACTGCGCGATTAAAGGCCTCTGATATGGAGTCACTCGAAGCCAGGATGGTCCGCTTCATCCGGACGCGCCAGTTGTTGCCCGACGGCGCTACGGTGCTCGTTGCCTATTCGGGTGGGCCAGATTCTACCTTCTTGCTGCATGCGCTCTCGGCCGCCCGGGATACCCTCAACATCCAGCTTGTGGCAGCTCACCTCAATCACGGCCTGCGTGGCGAGAAAGCAAGCCAGGATGAAATCCATTGCCGGCGCGTATGCAAACAGCTTGGCATCTCGCTCGTGACTGGCCAGGCGGCTTTATCAAGCCGGCTGAGCGAAGCGAAAGCGCGCGGAGTCGAAGAACTGGCGCGCACCACCCGGCGACATTTCCTGCTTGAGACGGCAGACCGACTTGGTTGCGGACGTATTGCAACTGGTCATACGCTGGACGACCGAGTCGAGAGCCTGTTGATGAACGCCGTGCGCGGCACTGGGCTTGCCGGGCTGACTGGGATACGAGTCTCCTCACTTCCCTTCGTCCGGCCCTTGCTTGAAATCAGGCGCTCCGATCTGCTGGCCTGGCTGGCTGAACACAAGGTCGAATGGATAACTGACGAGACCAACTTCGAGCTTGGGCCACTGCGCAACCGGGTACGCCAGTTGCTGATTCCAAGTCTGGAACGCGATATTGCCGAGGGCGCCACCGAGGCGCTGGCGCGTCTTGCCGATTTGGCCGAACAAGCGCATGGGTACCTCTGCAAGCAGGCTCTTGAGGCGCTAGCCCAGTGCTCCAGATGCGAAGGAAACGACCTGCTGCTCCAGATCGAGCGTTTGATGGCGCTTGATCCAGCCCTGCGCGGCGAGGTACTGAGGCAGGCCCTGCTTGAGCTTGCTCCCGACCTGCGCGATTTGGCTCAGGCGCATATCCATCAGTTAGAGGCGCTCACCAGGTCAGAGGGAAGCAGCAAGGGGTTGCAACTCCCTACCGCGCCGGAAGTCTTTATATATAAAGAATACAATCAACTACGTCTGACACTGATTCCAGCAAGCGAAGTCCAGCCTGTTGCAGTTCAGTTGCCCCTGCCAGGCCAGGTGGACTTGCCAGACCGCAAACTCAGTATTGTAGTCAGCCTGGTTGATAGAGAGAGCTTGCCCTCTGAGCCCGCGTCGAATTGCCTGTATGTGGCACTAAACAACCTAAGCCAACCGCTTGTCCTGCGCAGTCCGCGAGAAGGAGACAGCTTTGTACCACTGGGGCTTGGCGCAGAAAAGAGAGTTGCCAGGTACCTGCTGGATGCCAGGATTCCTGCCAGCGAAAGAGCCAAAGCTCTGCTGGTATGTGATACTGAAGGAATACTGGGTATACTGGGACTGCGTCCGGCTGAACGGGCTCGTGACGCCCTGAAGGCTGACCAGGTTGTCGAATTCAGGCTTGTGTCCTTAGCCAACAGCTCTGAGGAGTAGCGCGCTTGTCAAGATTCAGACCTGCCAAGGACTATTCGCCACGTGAGCTGGCCTATCACTGGTTCGTCCAGTGGGCCATGTGGATTCTCGTCGCGTTGCCCTGGAGACTGGTTTACTGGCTTTGTTGGCCTATTGGCCTTCTGGCCTTCAGTTTTCAAAAAACTGGTCGCAGGCGAGTTATGCGTAACCTGCATCTGGCCTTTGGCGGTCATTACAATCCTGCTGAACGCTGGTGGCTCGCTTCGCGCTCGTATGTCACTCTTGCCCTGGCGATGACCGAGTCTCTCAAACACACTGGGGGCAAGCAGTTTGATATGCCAATGATCGCGCCTCTGGGCCTGGAGCGACTTGATGCAGCTCTGGCGAAGGGGAAAGGGATTATTCTGATCAGCTCTCACTTCAGCACTTTTGGCTTTGCCGGTACAAAACTTCGGGAGCTAGGTTACCCTTACCACGTGGTCAGCAAGCGCCAGGAGAGTCGTGTCGAGGAAGCCTTCTTCGTAGAGATGCGCCGCCACGCGGATATCACTTTTATTTATCGCGACGAATCATCTCGAGCTTTGCTCCGAGTATTACAGTCGAACAAGATATTGAACTTGTTTGTTGATCAGACCGCTCGTGAGACTGGTGGCACCTGGGTCAATTTCTTCGGGCAATCTTTTTGGACATATGATGGCGCGGCCAGACTTGCCAGGAAGACTGGAGCCACTGTTATGACCGCTTCAATATATCGTGTAGGTTCGAAGATGCAGTTGCGTATCGGTGAGCCGGTTACCTGGGAATATTCCGATGACAAGGAAGTTGATGCCCAGCGTGGCACCCAGGCCATGGTCAAAGCTATAGAAGACGAGATACGACAATGTCCAGACCATTGGGCCTGGATGCAAAAACCCTGGAAGCATCTCGGCATCAAGTAATCAGACCTTGCCCGAATTGAAGCCCTCCTCGTAAACCGGTATAATCTCCCTATACAAGGAAGTAAGGAGAGGTAATCTGTGAGTGACCCTACCGTAGTAAAGCTGGGCCTTCCCAAAGGCAGCCTTCAGGATGCGACCATTTCGCTGATGAAGAAGGCGGGCTTCAGCATCCATGTAAGCAGCCGGAGTTATTATCCTTCTATAGATGACAAAGGCTTTAGCTGCGTGCTAATACGCGCCCAGGAGATAGCTCGCTACGTCTCTCTGGGTGTCCTCGATGTTGGTCTGACTGGCTGGGACTGGATTGTCGAAAACGGTGTTGACGACCAGGTCCATCAGGTCTGCGAATTGATTTACGCCAAACAGGAAATGCGTCCTGTGCGCTGGGTACTCGCCGCCAGGCCGGACTCGGGTATCCGGGGCATCAGCGATCTGGGCGGTAAGCGCATTGCTACGGAGCTTGTGAACGTCACAAAGAGAAAAATCGCTGAAGCAGGGATTGTGCCTGCCTCTGTAGAGTTCTCCTGGGGTGCTACTGAGGCCAAGATCCCTGATCTGGCCGATGCCATCGTCGAGGTTACCGAGACAGGCAGCACCTTGCGCGCGCATGGACTCGAGATCTACGCCGACCTGCTCGAATCTACCACCAGGATGATAGCTAATCCAGTGGCTTATGAAGATCCGGTGAAGCGCGAGAAGATCGATAATCTGGCCTTGCTGCTTCAGGGCGCTCTTCGTGCTGAGGAGAAAGTCGGCCTGAAACTGAACGTGGCTTGTGACAATCTGGCAGCCATCCTGGAGATTCTCCCCGCCATGCGCCGGCCAACGGTTTCTCAGCTTGCAGGCGATGGTAATGGCGGTTGGGTCGCAGTTGAGACCATCATCAACGAAGCCGAGGCCAGAGAGATAATCCCCAGGCTCAAGCGCGCTGGTGGCGAGGGTATAGTAGAATATCCTTTGAACAAGGTAATTCCCTGAACGGGAAGCTGGTGACTAAGTGACTTCTAGTAGTCAGGCACAACTTGGTCCAGCGGCAGAAGGGCTGTTTGAAAAAGCTCAACGCCTTCGCGCAGCTGGTCAGCTCAGTGAGGCTCGAGATGCGGTAAGGATGGTAACCCATCTTTCACCGCAACTTGAAGAGGCCTGGTTATTGCTTGCCGAGTTGTGTGAGGACCTGGAGGATGTAAAAGGCGCCGAGCAGGCTTACCGTAAGCTGGCAGGCCTGAGGATAGAGCCTGTCCGGAGTCAAAGCTCTGGAGAATTAATGGCTACCCCTACCCAGCGCCGAGTACTTGATCCCCAGTCGGCCAGGAAGCTGGCTATCTGGGCAGCAGGTCTCTTCCTGTCTCTGGTGCTACTCACAGGAGTCTGGCTCAAGGTGCGCGCCGATGCTCAGCAGCGCGTTGTCGAATATCCCTCGGTAACGGACCTTCAACAGAATTATGAGTCGCCTACATCAGATAACAATACGGTATTACCCCAGGTAGATGGGCCACTTAACAACTCCCAGAAAGGCCAAGTTCAAAGCCAGCAATCTGGGGCCCAGCCTACTGCTCAAAGCCAGTCGCCGCCGAGTTATGTGCCGACTGTCAGAAATCCCATCGTGCCCAATATCCAGCGCCCGAACGGGGTGCCAACCTTGCCGGACCTGCTGTCAAATCCAGGCTCCAGCGGGGGCGGTATCAGTCCTGTGCCTCCACCAAATCTTGCTGCGCAGCCTTACCCTTCATATCAGGGAACGGGTAATTACTGGCAAGGCCCCATAGCACCCTGGACTACTGTCCAGCCGAATACAGCCAACAGTGGGGGACGTGTCAACGCCAATACGGGCGTGCTGATACCTGCTAATCCAGGCGCGACCTCTACAGCCCCATCCAGTAATGGGGGCGCAGCCGCCAGTGGCACTAATCTGGCCCCACCTCGCACAGGCCTGGCTCCTGCGAATGGCGGTAGTGCCAGCGCGGGCGCCAGCTCTGCTTCCGCAGGCTTTGCCAAACAGGCCGAAGCTGAGAATCTGATGCGTCAGAACAAGCGCGCGGAGGCCAGGACCGCATATAAGATGGCTGTAGCTGAGCTGCTTGAAGCCAAAATGATGGGCAACGACAGCGAGCGGGTTCAGACTGCTATCCGCAGCTGCCAGTTAGCTTTGAATTTGCTTGGAGAATAACACCAGCTAGCGGAGGTACGAATGAGGCTCGCGCCTAAAGCTCTCCTCCTGATTTTTATTCCAGCTCTACTCATGGCTGGTTTTTTCGTCCCAATTACATCGGCTGCCGCGGATGAACCTGCTCCTCCTGAACCTCTTGTGGCGCTTTTCCCTAGCCTGGTTGCAGGCCCTGTCGAAGGCTTGGCAGAGCTTTTTGATAAATCAGTGCGCGATCAGATGGATGCCGCAACCAGTTTTCGTGTATTGCTTGCTTATCCCCAGTCCAGTTCGGCACTGCTGGCTGTGCAGAGTCTCGAACTCAAACCTGAAGCCTTGCTTTCCTCAATAGATCCTTTGATAATGCAAGCGCTGGTGCGCACTCTGGTGGCTGACCTTGGCGCCCGTCCCAGGCTGGAATTCACCCCTGAAGGCAAACTCGAAAGCTGCGAAGTGCTGCTGTTCTGGCATGACGCCAGCCGGTCAGTCCAGGTTGCGCCGCCTTCGACCTCTACCAGCCTTGAAGGCCTTGTCGCTACAGTGGCTGGAGAGATGGTCAAGGCGGTCGCCGAGGCGGCCAGTGGGCTCCAGACAGGCACTGCCCTTGTGCCCCAGCCTGTCAGCCAGGACGCTGCCGAACAAGCCGACGCCCTTTTCAAGGAACACGAAGTCGCGCTGGCGGCTGGCAATACGGCTTTAGCAATCAGTCAATTGCTAAGGGCTGTTGATCTGGCTCCGGATAATCTTCGCTACCGTGAAGCGCTGGGTGAGCTGTATACCTCGCTCAGGCAAAACAGCCAGGCTATCGTCCAGTACAAAGCTCTTGCAGCGGCTGTACCCGATTCGGCTGACTATCAGGAGCGACTTGGGCATCTCTATTATGCTAATAACCAGTTTATGCCATCGGCTCAGGCGTTCGATGCCGCGCTCAAGCTGGATCCAACCCGCACTGGGCTCTGGGTAAATCTCGGTAAAGCCTATGATTCGCTCGATAACGAGGTAGCTGCGCTTGCCGCTTATCGAAAAGCCGCCGACCTTAAGTTGCCCAATCCGGCAATCTATACCAGACTCGCAGATGCCTCTCTCAAAATCGGCGAAGTGGAACTGGCGATGGATTATTTCCAGCGCGCCGCCGAACTCGCCCCCAATGATATCGACTTGCAGTCTCGTATCGCTAACCTCTTCCTGACTCAGGGCACGCCCGATCAGACCCTTGATGCCTTGCTGCGCCTGGTGGCGGCTATGCCGGAGGACGCTGCGATACTCTCCCCTCAGGCCTATGAAGCTTTCGTGACCTGGATGCGTCGGCGCATCGACCGCGAATTGGCCAGTGTCCGCCAGGGGCTGGTCGACCTGTCCGAACAGAAACTTTCGCGAGAAGAACTCTTCGATCGGACAGTTTTCGAGTGGGAAGGCCTAAAGAGATATGTCTCACTTGCCGATAAGCTAGAACCGGACGAAGCGCGCGCCCAGCAACATGCGCACTTCGTCTATGCCCTGGCTCTGGCGCAAGAGGCCTTGCTCGAATATCTGCTTTATATAGATACCGGTGTACCTGCTCATCTGGGCGCTGCGAGCAACAAGGCCTCCGCTGCCACAATCGAGTTCCGTCAGGCCTCGGGCTGACTCTGGCAGGCAAGGGGGACTAGGTGTGCGCTTCCCTCGGCACATCGTTGGGCTGACCTTTGGGCTTGTGCTAGTGGCTTTTTTGGCTCAGGCTCAGGACAAGGGAATCAACGAGTTATTCTCGCAGCTTCAACTTGATTCCTATGAACACCGAGCAGTCTACTACTGGTGGTTCAAGCCCTTCCTGTCTGTCCTCGTCTTGCTGGTGATTTCCTGTCTTGCCTGGGAGTTGCTACATGACCGCAGGCTTCGCCGCAAGCTGTTAAGGCTGCAGTCGAGGCTGGCTGGCGCCTCGCTGGATCCTGCCCAACTGGTTCGCGAAGGCGCTCGGCTTGAGCTTTGTCGCACTCTGCCCAAAGAAGAACTGCCCTTCTGTATCGGTCGTAGTGTGATTGAGGAAGTTGAACCGCGCCGGCTGGCGGTCCTTCCCCCGATGAGAGAGGGCACTGTACTGCCTCTGCATGAGGGAGAACGCCTCCTGGTGCGCCTGCTGGCACGAGAGGGCCTCTACGAGTATTGGTCTACCGTCCTGACTTATGAGCGCCAACAGGCCTCGCCGAGTGAGCGACTCTATTGGCTCTCGGTCCCTGTAAAATTATTTCGAAACCAGCGACGTAACTATTTCCGTAGCAAACTGGGCCTGCCTGTGTCACTGGTGCCCCTGCCTCCCCCTGGGCGCCGAGATGACGAAACAGAACCGCTTGAACCACCAGTCTATGGAGGCTATACCCTCGATATTTCAGGAGGGGGCGCTCGCGTGCGCACTGATGCGCCCTTCTTGGCAGGAGAGCACGCAAAGGTTACCATTGACCTCGGGCCGGAGGATGGGCAGTTGACCGCCCTGGCTACTGTAGCCAAAACAATATCCAGCCTGGAGGGCGATCAGGTTTGTCTTCAATTCCGCAAACTGACGGAGGTCGAACGTCATCGTCTGGTCTCCAAAGTGATGGAGGCGGAACGGCTGGTGCAACGCAAAAAGCGCCATCAGCAGACGATGTAGTCCCCGCTGGCCGGCTGCTGTTGCATACTTGCTGTGCCCCTTGTGCAACGGTCCTGCCCTCCGAGCTTGCCACCAGGGGTTTCGATGTCCAGTTGTTTTTCTACAATCCCAACATCCACCCCTATCGCGAGTTCAAGCTGCGCCTGCGCGAGGTTGAGCGGCTGGCAGAAATCGACTCGCTACGCCTGTTTTCTGACCCCTTGTACAGGATGCCGGAGTTCCTCAGAGAGGTCGTCCAAAAGGAGTTCAACAGGTGCCAAATCTGTTATAATCTTAGACAAACTAGGACAGCCGCAAAGGCAGCCGAACTGGGCTATGAGTGGTTCTCCACCACGTTGCTCCAGAGTCCCTATCAAGATCAGAAAGCGCTAATCAAGGCCGGAGAAGAAGCCGCTCTGCGTTATGGCGTAAAGTTTTTGGCGGAGGACTTCACCCCCTGGTTTGGGCCTGGGGAGGCGCGCGCCAGGGAGCTTGGGCTCTACCAGCAGGCTTATTGCGGGTGCATCTACAGTGAGTGGGAGCGGTATAGTCCGCGCGCGCGCAAGCAGCTTGCCAGGCAGCTCTCTGAGTGGGATGAGCGCAAGCAGGCTGAGGCGCTCGAGCAGCCAGATAAGTAAGGCTCGTCAAGTTGCTTTAAGCATCCCGAGGTGGCTTGGATGGAACTGCATAAGTGGCTCCAGGGTTTGCGCAAGAGTTCTGATGATGATGACGCGGAACAGGATGTCGAACAGGTCGCAGAATCGGAGGGCGATTCCGAGCCAGGTCTGGTAAGGCCTGCCCCGCGGAAGGAGCCTCTAGACTCTGACCCCCAGACCAAGGTGCCAGTGGTTGAGCCCGTGGCAAAAGAAGCCCCGCGCAATCCCGCCGCCCCGCTAGGCGGAGGCGAAGGTGTCTCGGCTCCCCGCGTGGTTCGGCGTGATAAATATGGCGTCGAATACGAAGAGGATGAGCCCTCCGAGCCTCAACTCTTTACTGAGCGTCCAGCGGAGCCAGCCAGGTCTGAGCCTCCTGTTCCAGAACCCAGGCCAGTTGTCGAAGCCGCCCAGGCCCCTGCGCCGCCGCCGGCGGTAGATCCTCTTCCGCCAGAGCCCGAAGTTGACCTTGTACCCGAGCCGCAGCCAGAACCGGAGCCCGAACCGGAAGCAGAACCCGAAACTGAAGCTACTCTCGAAGAAGATCCCCTCGAGGCTCAGTTGCTTGCCCTTGAGCGTCAGAAAGAAGAACTGCTCCGCCTGAAGCAGGAGCGAGAAGAACAGCTTCGCCGCAAACGAGAAGAAGAAGAGGCTGCCCGACGCGCCCAGACAACTCTGCCTCTGGCTGGTTTACCTGCCGAGGTCGAGGCGCCTGTCCAACCCGATTATGAGAAGATGCTGGCCGAGCGTGACCGCCTTATCCAGCGCCTGGCCGACCCTGTCCTGACCCTCAAAGAAGCGGCCGACCTGCTTGGAGTATGCACAGCCACCGTAAGACGCTACACCAATAAGGGAGTGCTGCCTCACTTCCGGACCGCCGGCGCTCAGCGGCGATTCAGGCTCTCCCAGGTGCTCAAGTTTATGCGCGAGCATGGCCTCAGCCTGGAGGACTAGCCCCTTTTGGAGAGCCAGGAATACCAAAAAATGCGCCGGCTCGAGGACCACTATTGGTGGTTCGTTGGCAGGAGAGAGGCGGTAGTGGCGTTGCTTGCCGAACGTCTCACTCCTGGTCAGCACCGCATAATTGGTGACATTGGTTGCGGGACCGGAGCAACCAGCCTGGCCTTGCGCGCTCTCGGTCAGGTTATTGCGGTGGATTTATCACCTGAAGCCCTGACCTTGCATAGCCAAAGAGAAGATCATGGGCCGATGGTACAGGCTTCGGCGACTGGTTTGCCTTTTGCTCCAGGCGTTTTCGATGTGATGACCTACCTTGATATGCTGGAACACGTCGAAGCAGATGACATCGCACTGGCCGAAGCTTACAGGTTGCTTGCCCCAGGAGGTCTGCTGCTTGTCAGTGTGCCGGCCCATCCCTGGCTTTGGGGCAGCCATGATATTTCTCTGCACCATATGCGTCGATACAGGCGAACTGAACTGATTTCCAAACTACTCGATGCAGGTTTCGAACTGGAGCGCTGTACTTTTGCTGTAAGCCTGCTTGCGCCTCTGGCAGTGGTATATCGTCTTGCAGGCCATCTCTTTGGGCGCTCCAGGCCGGCTCATAGCGAGGCAATGGAACTGCCTGCTGCGATTAACAAGCTGTTGATCTGGATAATGCGTCTTGAGCGCGCGCTTTTACTGCGCTGGAACCTGCCGGCAGGCATCTCGCTGCTCTGCCTGGCTCACAAGCCCGAGCTTTCCGATACGCCCACATAACATATGACCGAGCCACTCTCTACAACTCGTCCTGTTGCTCTCTTCACTGACGCCTACAAGCCAGTGATGAGTGGGGTTGTCAACTCGCTGGAGCTGTTCCGCAAGGGGCTGGAGGCGATCGGTCAGCCTGCGCTTGTCTTTGCGCCCAGGTTCCCTGGTTATGTGGTCGAGGGTGAGTGGGATGTCCGCTTCCCCTCCGTGTTGCTTTATAAGCGCGCCCAGCTTCCTTTTGCCGTGCCGGCCTCTCGCCGGGCCTGGCGCCGGTTCAGACAGGAGCAACCGGTGCTGGTGCATTCACAGCATCCTTTCTGGCTTGGCAAAACTGCCCTTGGGTATGCGCGCAGGGCGGATGTCCCCCTGGTGGCTACCATCCACACCCAGTATGAACAATATGTTCACTACATACCTCTGCCGGGCGCGACCGCCAGGCGCCTGGTACGAGGGATGGTCAGGCGTTACTGCCGCCAGGCCGATCAGGTGATTACGCCCTCACGCTCGATGGCAGAGCTGCTGGCAAGTCAAGGCATCGCCGAGTCAGCCCAGGTCATACCCAATCCTCTCGATTTGTCTGCCTTCCGGGGTGAACTGCGAGGGGCGGAAGTGCGCGCGCGTTATGGCCTTACCACTGACCAGATCGTCTTTGGTTTCATAGGACGTATGGCCCGCGAGAAGAATCTCGAGACTCTGCTGGCGGCTTTCGACGAGGTACACCGGCAGCTCCCGGAGGCCAGGTTATTGCTGGTCGGCCCTGGCCCTTATCTGCCCGAACTGCGACAGTTCGCTGGCAGACTCGATTCGAATCAGGCAATCGTGTTTACTGATCGTGTGCCCTTTGAGGAGATAGCCCACTACCACGCCGCGCTGGACGTTTTCGTTATGACTTCGACCACAGAAGTCCAGCCGCTTGTGCTGCCCGAAGCGATGGCTGCCGGGGCTTGTCTGGTGGCCGCCGATGCAGTTGGGCCGCGAGATGTCCTCATAAAAGAAAAAACTGGGTTGCTTTGTGAACCGACCCAGGAGGCCTTTGTCACTACAATGCTCAAAGCAGGCCGAGAGCCAGAACTGCGCCATCGTCTTGGCCAGGCCGCAAGGCAGGCGGCGGAGGAGTATGATATTCCGAAGGCCACCGAACGGCTGCTGACTTTGTATCGCAATACACTGGCTGATTATCAGAAACGGTAGAGAATTCGTCTTTGAAATACAGAACATATCGGAGGAGTCCGGATGAAGATCCTGCTTGTTGGTGTTGGGCCAATGGGCTCGGTATGGCGTAATGTAATTGAGCAATACCCTACCGCCGAGGCCGTTGGTTATGTCGATCTGGATGAAGGCGCGCTTAAGCGTTTGCAGGAGGAACACGGGGTTGCTTCTTCTGCGCTTTTTACTGATCTGGCTACTGCCCTTGCCAGCACGCAGGCTGATGTCGGCCTTATCGCTACTCCGCCTGCCATCCACAGAGCCAATGCCGAAGCGCTACTCGCCGCAGGACTCGATGTCATCACCGAGAAACCTCTTGCAGGCAACTGGGAAGACGCTCTGGCGATTGCCGAAGCTGCTCGCACAAGTGGGAAGCTGATGATGGTCGCGCAAAATTATCGCTTCCGGCCTGGTTGTCGCAAGGTGCATGCCTTGCTTGCCGAAAATATAATCGGCGACCTCGGCTATGTGGGAGTGGAGTTCCATAAGGCGGCAGACTTCGGCCCAGAAAATTTCCGTACCTTGATGGAGTACCCGCTGCTGATAGATATGTCTATCCACCATTTTGATCTGTTGCGTTATATGACGGGCACCAATGTGATCGAAGTCCAGGCGGACAGCTTCCGCCCCAGTTGGAGTTGGTACAAGCACGAGCCAGGCCTTGTGATGTCGATGAAACTGTCAAGCGACCTCATCGCAAGCTACCTGGGTTGCTGGGCTGCTCCTGGAGATGAGACCTCCTGGGATGGTCGCTGGCGGTTCCAGGGAGAGCGCGGTACGCTGTTATGGAACGAACATGGCATCAATGTGCAGTATGCCGATGGTTCTGCGCGCAAGTTTGAGCCTGATCCAATGCCCTATACTGATCAGGCTTATGTGCTCTATGAGTTTGAAAAAGCCAGAGCCGAGGGACGCCAGCCCGAGACCAGCGTAGAAGACAACCTTCATAGCCTGGAGATTGAGTTCATGGCACTTGAGTCTATAAACCAGGGTGGGCGAATCCGCTCGAAACTGGTCTAGTTTGATAACCGCGGCGCAAGAGCGCCGCCAGGAGAACGACGCAAGTGGTTGCCGAAATCCTTTCAGTTGGGACCGAGTTGCTTCTCGGTCAGATAGTGGATACAAATGCTGCTTTTCTTTCCCAGCGGTTAGCCCAGCTTGGGGTGAATCTCTATACCCGTACCACGGTAGGAGATAACCAGGGGCGGCTTGTTGAGTTGCTGCGCAAAGCAACCGAGCGCAGCGATCTGGTGATTCTCACCGGAGGCATTGGCCCAACGCCCGATGACATCACTAGAGAGGCCTTGGCAGAACTTGCCGGCGTGTCTCTGGTCGAGTGGCCCGAGCTCCGCGCTCGGCTTGAGGAGTTTTTTGTGAAGCGCGGACGTCCGATGACCAACATCAATCTCAAACAGGCAACGCTTCCTGTAGGCGCTGAGCCGTTGGAGAACCCGATGGGTACCGCGCCGGGCATCTGGATGCGCTACGGGCGGGCTTTCCTCGCCAGTATGCCAGGGGTGCCGCATGAGATGGAAGCGATGTTCGAGCGCCAGGTCGTGCCTCGGCTGCAACGCGAACTCGGAGAGGCGCTTCTGCCAGTCTACGCGCGCACTTTGCGCTTCTGCGGGGTGGGGGAGAGCGCCCTGGTTACTCAGCTTGAGGACGTTATCGAGGGCCAGACCAATCCTACTCTGGGCACAATGGCTGGCAGTGGCGAGGTGAAGCTGCGGATTGCCGCTCAGGCCACCTCGTCGGCCGAGGCAGAAGCTTTGCTGCGCCCAGTACTCGACGAAGTCACTTCCCGGATGGGCACTCACCTTTGTGGCTATGATGACCTCTCACTTGAGCAAGTATTGCTCCACCGTTTGGAAGCACTGCAACTTACTCTGGCTGTAGCCGAGAGCTGCACTGGCGGCCAGCTTGCCAAACGGCTGACCGATGTGCCAGGCGCCTCGAAGACTTTCCTGGGTGGGGTTATCTGTTACAGCAACCAGTCCAAACAGGAGCTGCTTGGAGTGAGCGAAGCCTCGCTTCGAGAGCAGGGCGCCGTCAGCGAGCAGGTCGCGCGTGAACTGGCCGCAGGTGTGGCAGAGCGGCTGCATGCCGACCTTGCGATTGGCATAACGGGGATTGCTGGCCCTGAGGGAGGCACTCCCGACAAGCCGGTAGGTACGGTCTGGCTAGGCTATAGTTTTCAGGGAGAGGTGTCAGCCCAGCAATTCCTGTTCCATGGAGACCGCTGGATGGTGCGTATGTGGGCGGTGCAGCAGGCACTGGCGGGACTTTGGGAAAAGCTTGGCGCGCAGCTTGTAATCCCGCCGCTTGGGGCGAGTGACAGCTAGATGGCGGGCGCTGTTGGAAGATTTTTCCTTGCCGCGCCACTTCCCCAGTCGCTGAAGAATTATCTGGCCCAGTTACAGCAAACAGTTCGCAGCCAATTGAGTCAGCCTTTGCGCTGGGTGAAACCTGAGGGGATGCATCTGACCCTCAAGTTTATCGGAGATTTCGAGAGAGCGCGGCTCAAGGAGCTGGAAGAGGCTCTGAGCGCTTGGACTGGCTGGCAAACCGACCTTGTCGCTTGCTCTCACCAGACTTGGAGCTTTTCCTGATGCGCGCAAGGCGCGAGTGCTTTGGGTGGGCCTCGAGGGCGATATCGGGCCGCTTGCCGACTTGGCTGTTACCTGTGATGAGCTAACAGCCAAACTCGGAGTTGCGCCAGAACAAAAAAAATTTAGTCCCCATCTAACACTTGCACGGGCTGCTGGCCAGGAATTTGCATATCTGGAAGAGTTGGTCGCCAAAGTGCAAGTGGAGCCACTAGCTTTTCCAGTGGCCGAGGTGCAACTGATAGAGAGTCAGTTGCGTCCAGGAGGCTCGCTCTACAAGCTAGTATGTGACTTTCCTCTGGGGTAGCGGAGCTACTCCCCAGCAGTATAGAATATAAACTGGAGGGTTCCACGGATGACGGATAAACCAGAACGTGATAGCGATGCCAAGCGCCAGAAAGCGCTTGAGTTGGCAATGACGCAGATAGAAAGGCAGTATGGCAAGGGCAGCGTAATGAGACTTGGTGAGAAGCCCAAAGCCAGCGATGTGCCGGTCATCCCGACTGGTTCGCTTGCGCTGGACATCGCCATCGGGGTTGGGGGATATCCCCGGGGTCGTATTATCGAGATCTTCGGCCAGGAGTCCTCTGGTAAAACCACCCTGGGCCTGCACGCGCTTGCCGAAGCTCAAAAACTGGGCGGCGTCGCAGCGATGATTGACGCCGAGCACGCGCTCGATCCCGAGTATGCCCAGCGCATCGGGCTTGATGTGGACAACCTGCTTATATCTCAGCCCGACACGGGGGAGCAGGCTCTTGAAATCACTGAGGCGCTCATCCGCAGTGGCGCGGTAGACGTCATCGTGGTGGACTCCGTGGCCGCTCTTGTGCCTCGGGCCGAGATAGATGGCGAGATGGGCGATGCCCATGTAGGCCTGCAGGCAAGGCTGATGTCTCAGGCGCTTCGCAAGCTCGCTTCAGCCGTTGCCAAAGCCGGTACAGTCGTCATCTTCCTCAACCAGATTCGCGAAAAAGTTGGCGTCATGTTTGGCAATCCCGAGACAACGCCAGGTGGGCGCGCGCTCAAGTTCTGGTCTTCTTTGCGTCTTGAGATGCGCCGGCGCGAGGTTTTGAAGAAGAACAATGAAACAATCGGTATCAGAGCGCGTGTAAAAGTGGTAAAAAATAAAGTGGCGCCACCTTTTAAAGAGGCCGAGTTCGATATTCTGTTTGGGACTGGAGTCTCTCGCGAAGGTGACGTGGTAGACCTGGGCACCGAGTTTGGCCTGATTGAGAAGTCCGGCACCTGGTTCTCTTTCGGGAGCGAAAGGCTTGGGCAGGGGCGCGAGAACGCCAAAGAGTATCTGGCGGAGCACCCAGACCTGACTGCTGAGCTGGAGATTAAGATCCGCCAGCAAGCGGCAGAGGCCCGAGTCCGGCTCTACGGAGCGCCCTCTTCCGGAGAGGGCAGTGAGGATGACGAACTCATGCCAGAGACCGAGCTGGAAGAGTAAACCCGACTCTGTTCCGCCTTGGACGGTGGATTTTCCTATATAATGAGGAAATCAGGATCAATCAAACCTGATCCACCGAACCGGTCCGCATATGGGCGCGCTGTGAAATTGCTTGCTCGTTCGCCCAGGACCGAGAGAGAACTTGAAAATCGATTAGCTAAAGAAGGCTTTGAGCAAACAGACATCAGGGAGGCGATGCAGAAGCTCAAGCATCAGAGCTGGCTGGATGACAGGCAGCTTGCCCAAAGTTGGCTTGAGATTCGAGCCGCGTCCAGTCCCGTTGGCCCAGCCTGGGCCAGGGGCTATCTGGGGCAGAGAGGAGTGCCTGCTGAGACTGCAAACGAAGTCATCAGCGCCTTCTACGAAGAGCACCCAGAGCTCGAATCGGCCTTGAAACTGGCCGCCAGCTGGTTCAGGACGCATCCTGAGGGAACTCGGGAGCAATTACTAAGGTTCCTTGCAAGGCGAGGCTTCTCTACAGGAGCCTGTCTTGATGCCGTGGAAGCCTTCTCAGACAGGCAGGGTTTTCACGAAGCCATGTAGGCGATAAAGCAAGAGGACGTGCACGAAACATCGGCCTGTTTCTCATAGAGGGAGTAACTCACCTGAAAGGCGAGTATAACCGCGGCGCCTCGCGCGCCGCTCGAATAGAGAATTACCCCATACGAGGAACGATGTTTCGTTCACGCCCCCAGAGTACTAACTACTCTTGGAGGTGAGAACGAAATGGGAGAACTAAACAACGTTGCTGTTGCAGCCCTTACACTGGCTGCGGCGGCAGCGCTTTTGCTGGCCTTCATTATGATGGCGCGCGCTCAGTATGAGCGTAAAGATGTCGCCAGGCAGCGCGAGCTTGCTGATGAAAACCTTTCCAAAGCCAAGGAAGAAGCCGAACGCCTCAAGCGCCAGGCTATTGTTGAGGGCCGCGAAGAGGTCTTGAAGCTCCGCGAGGATGCCGAGGCCGAATTAAAACAACAACGCCAGGAAGCCCAGCGCTCAGAGCGCAGGATAGAACAGCGCGAAGAGGGACTGGAGAGGCGTCTTACCCAGATCGATTCCAGGGAGAAGGATCTAGTAGAGCGCGAACAGCGCCTGCAGGACCGTCATCAGGAATTGGACGCACTGCTTGAGCGTCAGCGGCAGGAACTGGAACGAGTTTCAGGGCTCTCGGCCGACCAGGCCAGGGAGATGCTTCTGAAGCAGGTCCAGGATGATGTTCAGCACGAAACCGCAAAGCTTATCAAAGACGCCGAAGAAGACTACAAGCAGCGCAGCGACCAACTGGCTCGCGAGATAATCACTCAGGGTATCCAGCGTTGCGCCGTTGACCACGTAGTAGAGACCACTGTTTCGACTGTCGCTCTTCCCAGTGATGATATGAAGGGCCGTATCGTCGGCCGCGAGGGTCGTAATATCCGGGCCTTCGAGAATATCACCGGCGTAGACCTCATCGTGGACGACACCCCCGAAGCGGTTGTGCTGTCCAGTTTCGATCCCATCCGGCGCGAGGTGGCTCGTGTCTCACTCGAGCGACTTGTCAGCGATGGGCGCATCCACCCGGGACGTATCGAGTCGGTAGTTGAGAAAGCTCGTACCGAGATGGAGCAGAAGATACGCGAAGCTGGAGACAGGGCCACTTTCGATGTCGGAGTCTCAGGACTTCATCCCGAGCTGGTGCGGATGCTCGGTCGACTCAAGTATCGCACTTCATACGGGCAGAACGCCCTGCAGCACTCAATCGAAGTTGCTCATCTCTCGGCGATTATGGCCGCTGAGCTGGACGCCAAAGTCCACATCGCGAAGCGCGCGGGTTTGCTGCATGACCTGGGCAAGGCTGTCGACTTCGAGAGCGAAGGGCCTCATGCCCAGCTTGGCGCAGAACTGGCTCAGCGCTACAAGGAATCTCCCGAGGTTGTGCATGGCATTGCAGCTCACCATGCCGAGGTGGAAATCCAGACCGTCGAAGCCGCCCTCGTGCAGGCCGCGGATGCCATTTCCGCCGCCAGGCCAGGCGCCAGGCGCGAGAGCCTCGAGTCATATGTCAAACGTCTGGAGAAGCTGGAACACATCGCCGACCAGACCCCTGGCGTCGACAAAGCTTTCGCCATCCAGGCAGGCCGAGAGGTACGGATCCTTGTGAAACCCGAGCAGGTGGATGACGTGCTGGTTGCCAAACTGGCCCGGGACATCGCCAGCCGTATCGAAGAAGAACTGGATTATCCAGGTCAGATCCGTGTCACTGTTATCAGAGAGACGCGCGTTGTGGAGTATGCCAAGTGAGGTTGCTCTTCCTGGGCGATATCATCGGGCGGCCCGGTCGCAAGGCCGTGGCCGCCCGGCTTGGCGACCTTGTCGAGGCTCAGTCTATCGACTTCGTAATCGCCAATGCCGAGAATGCCTCTGGCGGGCTTGGGCTTATGCCCGAGGCGGCCCAGGATCTGCTGAACTGTGGTATAGATGTCCTCACCACTGGCAACCACGTGTGGGCCAAGCGTCAGCTTTACCCTCTGCTCGATCAGGAGCCTCGTTTGCTGCGCCCTCACAACTACCCGCCGGGCAATCCTGGGCGTGGTGTTGGAGTGTTCCGGACTGCCTCCGGGCAGCCTGTGGGAGTAATCAATTTGCTCGGTCGTACCTTCATGGAACCGCTTGAGTCGCCTTTTACCGCGGTGGAAGGGCTTATTGAAGGTTTACGCGCCGAGGGATGTGGTACAATTATTCTTGACTTCCATGCGGAAGCGACCAGTGAGAAACAAGCAATGGGTTGGCTGCTCGATGGTAAAGTGACTGCCGTGCTGGGTACTCACACCCATGTGCAGACCAACGATGCTCGATTGCTTGAAGCAGGCACCGCCTATGTCACTGATGTCGGGCTATGTGGGCCACGCGATTCAGTTCTGGGACTGACGCGCGAACCCATATTACAGCGGTTCCTGTTACAGACACCCCAGCGTTTTGAAGTAGCGAAAGGACCAGTAATACTCTGTGGCGCAGTTATAGAAGCTGACGAGGGAACGGGCAAAGCCACCAGCGTAACTCTGGTGCAGGAATTGGTCGAGTAGTCCTGCACTATGCCAGGTAACGAAGGCCCTACCGTCCAACTCGGGGTGAACAACTATGCAGCAACTACGAGTCTCGACCCATTCGAAGCCTAACGCTGTCGCAGGCGCCCTGGCCGGCGCAATCAGGGAGACCGGCCGAGCCGAGCTCCAGACCATTGGGGCTGGCGCGCTCAACCAGGCCATCAAGGCAATCGCCATCGCGCGCGGTTTTCTTGCCCCTTCGGGAATAGAGCTGGTCTGTATCCCCTCCTTTGTCGATATCACTGTCGACGACCAGGAACGGACCGCCATCAAACTAATTGTAGAACCCCGCAACACTTAGCCACGTCTTATTGCGCCGGGCATTACTTCGCCTCGCCCTTCAAGGGCGAGGCGCTTTATCCGGAGGCTCAGTATGATACGAGTGCTGCTCCTGCTGTGCTGCTTCCTGCTGGCAATTGCCTCTCCTCTGCTGGCTGCCGACCAGTTGCTTTGGGACTGGGATCACGGCGGCGCCGACTGGTGGACTTATGAGGGCAATGCCTGGGGCAAGATGACTATGGCGCGCGCCGGCAATGACACTCCCGCCCATCTCGAATCCCTGGTTGGCGGCGAGCAGGCCACTGGATCGATTACCAGCCCGCCCTTCCGAGTCGAGGGAGACCTGCTGGAGCTTTACGCTAACGGCTGGGATGCCAAGAGTGGTTCTGCGGGCCTCAGTTATTTCCGGGTAATCGACGCCGAGAGTGGCGAAGAACTCGCCCGAGCCAAACCTCCCGGGCAAGATGGTTTTCTGCGTATCCAGCTTGCGCTTTTTGGTCTTCAGGGCCGGATGGTGCAATTCCAGGCGGTCGACGGGTGCACTGACGGGATGTTCGCCTGGCTCGGTATCGCGCGTATAAGGCAGCTTACCCTCGATGTCCCAGCGGCCCAAAGCACCTTGAAAGCTTTTGTTCCAGAGCGCGTTTCTGGGCTGACCGGCACCTGGCAGATTCTCACCCACGATGGGGGAGCTAGAACCACTCCGCCTTACCTCTCCTCCCTTGGACTTGGCGAACCCGGTACCGGAGTTATAGATTCGCCTGCCTGGACCCTCAAGGGAGGCCAGATAAAGCTGGTCATCCGAGGCTGGGCTGGCCGCGAGGGTGACCGCGACAAGACTTATTTCGAACTCCTCGATTTTGAAACTGGCGATCGTCTGCGTCATACAAAACCACCTTTGACCGATTCGCCAACTCCCGTTGTCTGGGACGCGTCAGATTTGGCAGGGCGCAAGGTTGTCCTGAGATGCGTAGATTCTGATGGCGATATGAGTTTCGCCTGGCTCGGACTCGACAGTATCAAAGTCGAAGATCAGCCCGAGATTACCTTCACTGATGGCTTGCTACTGCGGGACTGGCATGATCCGGATGCTCTTGGCTATGTGCTTGCGCCCGGTTGCTCCTTCAAGTCAATGGGTTCGCTGGTGCCAGTAGACGGTCAGATAGAAATCCCAATCGGCGTTCAGGGCCGCCGGCTTTGGCTCTGTGGCCTCTACAATTCGGTAGACCAGGGCGCGCCTGTCTGGGCCTATCCCTGGCCCAACGACAATCGCTTCTGGCTGGGCGATGCATTAGGTTCCATCGAGCTGGTTTATGCCGATGGCAAAAGAGACCTGGTGCCACTGATGCTCGGGTTTACGGCCTGGTGGGGAAGGCTGCCGGCCGCAGGCTTTACGGAGCCTTTTGATTCCTCACCCGAGGCGCGCGCTGTTAAAGCCGCCGCGCTTAAAGTGACCGAGACCGGCTCCGGCGCGCCGAGTTGGTTCTATTGCAGCCTGCTCTTGCGCGACAAACCCCTTGAGAAACTCGTCCTAAAAGATTCACGAGCCAAGACTGGCTCGGTCGTCCTGAGTGCTTTGACTTTCGAGACAGATGAAGAAAGCCCCGAGCTTGAAGCTGTACCTTATTACCATGCGCCAGCAAAGGTAATTGAAAACCTGACCATCAATCCGGCAACGCTCGACTTGGAGCAGGTGAGGCAAAAGGTCCAGGCTCTCGCCGAGGTGCTCTACACCACCCCTGCTGATATCAAAGCAGCCCCCAAGCCTGTTGTGCCTGCCGGCTGGAAAGGCCCTGTAGTCAGTTTTTCAGGCAATGAATATGCGCGCCTGCTGACCAGTGAGTATTACGGCAACGTGAGCGATATGCTGGCCAAATGTGACGCCGATGGCACCTGGCACACCAGCACCAAAGACGCCACTTCCTGGGGCAGTTATGAGGGCTTTGGCACCTGGCGAGATGGCTACAACTCATATTATGTCCACGCCTGGTCGCGCGATTTTGGACGCAGCCTGCACGAGCTTGTAGAGCTGGGCTATGTTGATGTCGCGAACGCCTGCATCGATTGGTCTAACGAGTGGCTGATGTGGTATCCGCGCCAATTCCCAGAGTTGCAGATTGATGGTAAACCTGCTCCCGCCCACTGGTCGCGCGTTATCAACCTGCCCCAGGTTGAGGGTGAATATGGCAATGCCGAGAACGATGGCCACGGGCTGATGATGCTCTTCCACTACAAGACCTGGCTCCATTCGGGTGCCCGCCCCGAGTGGGTTATCGAGCGTTGGGAATACATCGAAGCCGCCGCCGAATACATTCTTTGGCAGATGGAGAATCCTGAACTGTCAGGTTATACCGGTAATGCGCTGCTGACAAATAGCGAATCCTCCGGAGGCATCGCGCCCTCTCTCTATCCGGACAACCTCTGTGCCGAGGGGCTTTCTGCTTATGCCAGGATGGCCCGAATGGCTGGACGCATAACTACCTCCAGGCGGTGGGAAGAAGCTGCCGCTAAATTGCGCGCTGGCAGTGAGGCCGAGTTCATCAAAAACGAAGAGGACCAACTGGTCTGGCGCAGTCCCAACACTGCCTGGGCCTATGGCCACTCTGATCTGGGGCCGCTCATCTGCCTGCCTGACCGCCAGGGCTTTGTGCCCGAGCTGGCAGACCCTGACTGGTATGAATGCAACCTGGCTACTTACGAGCGTCAGATTGGCCGTTGCTGGCCCGAGCCTTTCGTTTCCTCAGTCTGCATGGGATATGGGCAGGGCTTCATCACCCAGGCCGCGTTGCTTTCTGACAATCCTTCAGATGCAACTACTGCAGTGCGCAGGATGGCCGAGTTCATCTACTATCCTGATCATCAGCCTTACATTACTCCCGAGGGATGCGAGACCCTGCCCGATCTAAGCGCCTGGCATCGCACTGGGGACTTGGGCAACGGGGTTCAAGAAGCCGAATGTCTGAAGGCTATCCGCCTCGTGCTGGGCGTGGACGATAATGAGCCTCGACTGACCCAGTTCATACCCCGACTAACTAACGACCTGACTGGCTATTCCATCAAGAAATACCCGGTGGTCACCTGGCGAGACCGGGCGGTTGAGGAAGTGCGTCTCGATGTCAGCTACAACCGCCGTGGTTCTGGTTTTCGCTTCCAGCTGGAGGCTGAAGACCCCCTGAGCGAAGTGCTGGTCCGAGTTGGGCCTTTCTCCAGGTCTGTCTCCCAGGTTGAAGTTAAGTTCGTTGGCCAGAAAGCTTATACAGAGCCTTGCTATCAGTATGGGGGAGCCAACTGGGCCTGGGTAGATTGTGGTCGCGACCTAATCGAAGCAGACTTTACTGCCAAGCCAACGAAGTCTGGCAGTTATATCTACAGGCAGTATTATGATAATGACTACCCCACCTACCATCGCCCCTGGATTATATGGCCACCTAGACCTCACCCACCAGGGGGTGGTCATCCCGGTGGTGGCGGTCATCCAGGTGGAGGTGGTCCAGGCGGAGGCGGTCCAGGCGGAGGAGGTCCGGGCGGTAATGACTCTGATGATGATGACCATAATGAGCCAGGGGGATCACCCCCAGGCAACCATAACGGACCTGGGCCAGGCACCGTTGTTGAACCGCCCCCTCCAGGGCCGGATTCAGAACCAGGTCATAATGGTCCCTAGCAACAGCACAATTTGAACCAGACAGAAAAGGCGGGAGCCCTGGGGCTCCCGCCTTTTGTTATTGATATGTCGCTGAACAGGTCAGCCGTTGGTAACTTCCTCGGCTACCCAGTCGCCTACCTGGCTGGTCGTCCAGCCACTGCCGGCCTGCATGGAGGGCATCTTGCCACTCTCCAGCACCCTCACAACGGCGTCCTCGATGGCCTTGGCAGCCTCGGTCGAGCCGAGTTCGTTGAGCATCATCGCGCCGGCCAGGATGGTGGCCAGTGGGTTGATCTTGTTGAGGCCTGTGTATTTCGGCGCCGAGCCGTGAATAGGCTCGAACATCGAAACGCCGCCCTTGTCCGGGTTGATGTTGCCGCCCGCGGCGACTCCAAGTCCGCCCTGGGTCATTGCGGCAAGGTCGGTTATGATATCGCCAAAAAGGTTGGTCGTTACGATAACATCGAACCACTCGGGGTTCTTGACCATCCACATGCAGCAGGCGTCTACGAAGGCATAATCCGTTTTGATATCGGGATATTCTGTAGCCACCTCGGCAAAGGTGCGCCGCCACAGTCCGTGACCATGGGTCAGCACATTGGCTTTGTCGACCAGAGTTACTTTGTTGTCCTTGTTGCGCCTGCGCGCCAGCTCGAAAGCGTAGCGAATGCAGCGCTCGGTGCCCTTGCGGGTGTAAATCATAAGCTGGGTTGCGACTTCATCGGGCGTGCCGGCCTTGAGCGAACCACCGATACCAGCATAGGCGTCTTCGGTGTTTTCGCGGACGACCACATAGTCGATGTCTTCGGGCCCCTTGTCCTTCAGCGGGCAGTCAATATGGGGATACAGCTTCACGGGACGCAGGTTGATGTACTGGTCCAGGGCGAAGCGCAGCGCCAGCAGCAGCTGCTTCTCCAGCACGCCGGTTGGCACATCGGGATGCCCGACCGCGCCAAGATAGATAGCGTCGAACTGCTTGAGTTCTTCGACGCCGCCCTCGGGGATTATTACCCCAGTTGCGAGGTAGCGGTCCCCGCCCCAGTCATAGTTCTCATACTGCAGTTTCAGGTCAAACTTGGAGGCGGTCGCGTCCAGCACCTTGACACCCTCGCGGATGATCTCTGGGCCGATGCCGTCGCCAGGAAGCAATGCAATCTTGTATTCAGCCATAAGAAGCCCCTTTCTGGATATATGTGTTGCACCTGCTTATAACATATGCCGGGGGTCTTTCGCAAGCGCAGCAGCGCCCTTCACGACTTGCCTTCAGCTCGGCTGTTACCCTCTGGGCGGGTCTGCTATACTTCTCCGGGGAGGGATGCTCTAGTGGTTATCGTGATGCAAACAGGCGCTTCGCAAGACCAGATTACCAAGGTCATCAGCGAGGTCGAAGAACTGGGTTTCCAGCCTCATCCGATTTTTGGTGTTGAGAAAACCGTAATCGCTGTAATCGGACAGCGCACCCGGGAGAAGATGGAGATCCTCCAGATGCTCCCTGGCGTTGAGTCCGTGATGCCCATATTGAAGCCTTACAAGCTTACTTCCCTTGAAGTCAGAGAGAAGAGCCAGATAAAGATTGGCTCGGTGAGTGTCGGCGGTCATCAACTCGCCATAATCGCAGGGCCCTGCGCCATCGAAAGCCGCGAGATGCTGATGGAGACTGCCCAGTTCCTGAAAGAGGCTGGAGCCAACTTGCTTAGAGGAGGCGCCTTCAAGCCCCGCACTTCGCCCTATGCCTTCCAGGGTCTCAAACAGGAAGGCCTGCGTTATCTGGCTGAGGCGCGCGAACTGACCGGCTTGCCCACTGTTACCGAGATCACCGACCCCAGGCATGTTGAGATAGTTGGTCAGTATGCAGATGCCTTCCAGATAGGCGCTCGCAATATGCAGAACTTCGTTCTGCTCTCCGAGGTGGGCAAGACCAAACTCCCCGTGCTGCTGAAGCGGGGGATGGCCTCCTCCATCGAAGATCTCCTTATGGCAGCTGAGTACATTATCTCGGCGGGCAATCCCAATGTGGTACTTTGCGAGCGTGGCATCCGTACCTTCGAGACCGCGACGCGCAATACCCTGGACCTTTCGGCTGTGCCGGTTATCCAGCGTCTGAGTCACCTGCCTGTCATCGTCGACCCCTCTCATTCGACAGGCGATGCCCATCTGGTGACCTCGATGACCCTGGCGGCAATCGCAGCAGGCGCTGATGGTGTACTTGTCGAAGTTCATCCCAATCCGATAGAAGCGACCAGTGACCGCAGCCAACAGCTTGATTTCGAGGCCTTCGCCACCTTGATCCATAAAGCCAGACGCGTTGCTGACGCTGTAGACAGATCAATCTAGCCTTCAAGAGGGAGCCGGTATGTCGCGCTGGACCTGGCTTTTGATTCTGGTATTGCTCCTGTATGCTTTCACCTTTCCCAGGTGGTTGGTGAAGGCTACCGATATGGCTCATATCCAGCTGACCTATGTTATGTGGGGCGACACCAGCGAGCTCGAGATGAACAAAAGATGGATCGCCGATTTTGAGGACCTGCATCCCGAAAGTAAAATAAATATGGTTGCCACCGATGGCAGTGGCACCGATGTCTAAGATAATGACGATGGTCTCGGGTGGCACCGCGCCCGATGTGATGTATGTCTGGCCAGATATCTTCCCCAAGTTCGTCTCAGAGGGCCTCTATATGCCTCTGGATGATTACCTTGAGAAGCACAATCTTGGACGCGAACGCTGGTTTGCCGAATTGCTTGAGCCTTACACTCACGAAGGCAAGCTCTACGGGTTGCCTCGCAGTTGGCACCCCTATCTGCTCTACTACAACCAGGACCTTTTTGATTCAGTAGGTGTCACCAACCCTGAGGCCGACTGGACCTGGGATGATGTTATCCGGGTGGGGAAGGAGCTTACTCGCGACACTGATGGCGATGGCCGCACCGACCAGTATGCAATCGCCGGAGTGCCCTGGGAGACTTTCGTCTGGGGTTGCGGGGGAGAGATCTTCGACAAAGAGGGTAATTGCCTGCTGGACACGCCCGAGGCTATCGATGGGCTGACCCTGTATTATGACCTTATCTATACCCACCACATAATGCCCACGCCCCAGGAATTGAAAGAAAGCAAGGATGCCCAGTCGCTCTTTATGACGGGTAAAGTGGCGATGTTCGCCCTCGGCATCTGGTGCGTGCCCGACTTCAGGGGCATCCGCAACTTCGACTGGGACATCCAGGTAATGCCTGCCGGCCCAAAGCTGCAGGTTACCCCACTGGTTACCGCTGGCTGGGCAACCTATGCGAAGACGCCCCATCCTGAGGAAGCTCTGGCCTTTACGACTTATCTTGCCGGTCCCGAGGCTCAAAGCTACCAGATGCGAATCTGGCGCGATCCCTCGGGTCTCAAAGACGTCTTCAACAAACTGCTCTTCTTCGAACCCGAGAAGGCGCCTCTTAACCGGCAGGCGCTGCTGGACTCTATTCCCATGGGCAGGTTCCGCAATGTTTTTATGGGGATGGATGAGGTACAGCGCACGCTCAATGAAGAGCTGGATGTCATCTTCAACGGGTATGTAAAGCGTGACGAGATCCCCGCCACGGTCGAGAAAATCGTTCGCGCAACAAATGCGGTCCAGTCTCAGGTGGCTGATTAACGCGCCTTGGGGAAGTTGGCTTTGAGCTGCTCGCGCAGGCTGCTGGCCTGGGCGATGTAGGATTCGGCATAGCCGACAAAAGCGTCGGGCTCTTCCGGACTGATAACCCAGTTCTTGTCGCCCTGCAGCAAGACCAGCTTGCCCAGGTTGGTCGCCGACAGCCAACACGCGCCGATGCCCTTTATCCTGAAGCCACCGAAATGCCCATACAGAGCCCGAGGCGCCTGTCGTCTTGGTGACGTTCCACATCGTGATGCCTTCTGGCCTGCGAGCTGTCTCTACCATCGCCCAGGGGATGAACACGACTCGCGCGCCCGTCCGGCGGACCGAGAGCCCGTCCGGCATCACTACGTAAGCCACCGGGCGAAAGAGCCTCACAACTACCAAGGTCAGTGCCAATATGCTGGTCGCTGGGAGCAAGCCGTAGAAGATCTCGAGCTGCTGGAGCTGCCAGCAAACCAGAGCCGCGACAGCCATCCCAACCACCAGGAGCGTGAAGATCGCGGTAGTCCATCTGGTAACTTTATCTACCTCAGCCGGACGAAACTCCATCATGGGCCTCCCCTTTGAGCTCCAACCCCTTTATAATAACACTCGTGAGAACTTCAGTTGGGGTATTTTGCTGGCTTGCTTTGGGCTTCTTCCTCTGGAGCCCTGGATTTTCGGGCGAAGCGCCCGAGGATTTTACTCTCTGGCGCCAGGTAAGAGTGCAGGCGCCTGCCGGCTGGTCTCTGTCCGAATCCGAGTGGCGCCTGGCCCAGCTCCAGGGGCCACTGGGTACTGTGCTGCTGGCCTTCGAGCCTACCCCTCTTGACAAGGCGCCTGATGCCCTGTTCGAGGCGCTTGTAGACCGGGTCATTGGCCAGCGTATCCATTATGAAGTAGAGCAAAAAGGCACTGCCAGCCTGGCTGGTTTTACCGCGCAGACAGCTACAATCGTGGTGCGAGAACCTGCCCCCGATTACACGCGCCTGCGCCTGACTGTAGCCAACCTTGGCCGCAGGACTCTAGTCCTGGCCTGCCTGGCTCCTGTCCTGTCCTGGCAGCTTGCAGAGCCAGATTTTCGCGCTCTCGAAGCCAGTCTGTCGCTTGTATCAGACCCGGGAGAGTTATGGCCTGTGCCCCTGCGCGCCAGACCCGACCTTGATTTCTCTGCCTGGAAACATCCCTCCTTGCCTAATGGTCTGGCCTTGTCCCTGCCCGCAGGCGCTCCGACTCAGGTGCTAGGGGGTGCCGTGTTTTGCTCCCTAACTGAAAGTGACGCCAGGCTCCTGCTGCTTTCAGGCTTCACTTCTACTCCACTTCGGGTGCAAGACGTTTTTGGCTTTCTTCAAAAACGCCTTGGAGAGGCTTTGCCAGGGGCTACTCGCTTCCGGATTGCCCAGCTTGATCCACTGGGGCTTTCAGCCGTTGTAAAGTGCGTCTGGCAGGCGCCTGGCAAGCCACCTCGCCGCTTTGCCGGGTTGCTCAGCCTGCAGGGAACCAGTTTGTTGCTGACAGGACTGGAAGCCGCCCCTCGCGGATATCTGCCTGCCCTGCGTTCTGCAGCCAAGGCACTCGGCCGGATAGATCTTCCACTCGAGCAGCCTTTGGTGCAATTTGCTGTACCGGAGGAGCCATTTGCTGCCTCGCCCCTCCTGCTCCCACTTTCTCAAAGTGCTGCAGGCTCTCGCCTGATGGAATGGCAGCTGCCAGCTTCGACTGCTGGCGAGTGGGCTTCTCTCGACAGGGCCCTTGAGGCTGGCCAGCTAGACCCCTGGGACGACTTCCAGCTCGAACTGCTGCTCTGGTAATCCCTGCCCAACAGAAAACCGGCCCCTTACGAGGCCGGTTTCCATATGGCGTTTTGCCCGTCGGGCAGTGTTAGCTACTCATCAATACCAGTGACTGTCGGGTAGAGTCCTTCCACGCATACCCCAGGTGACGGTCTTTGCATGGCCATCCATAAAGACTCCTTGATACCCTTCCTGGTGGTTGAAAGTATTTGTGAAGTTGACATTTATGTCTTTTGGACCATCCCAGCCGAAGATACCGCTCTCGCCGAACAACAGGCGTTGGGCAGGATTTGGTTCACCCCAGTCAGGTGCGCCCAGGGCAGGTCCGGTATCTGGAAAACCATCGGCATCTGTGCCGTTGTTCCAGACCCAGTTGGGGAACCAGCGGTAGCTGCACCAACCCTGGGTGGGCCCAAGTGTTGCGTTTGTTACTTCGCTTGAGCGCTCGCTAGGGCATATCCAGATCTGGGTATTGTTGATGTATTTGCCCAACTCACGAACCATACCAATATAGAAGCGATTGCCATAATAGGCGAAGTCGAATTCTGGTGGCCCAAGGCCAGCTTCGTAGATGTTGCCGCCCCAGGGATTGCATTCCCAGTTGCGAACACTTCCACAAGGCTTGCCGTCATAATCTGTAGCATACATCTGTTGGGCAAGCGCAATTTGCTTGGCATTAGACAGACAGGCTGACTGACGGGCTTTGTCACGAGCGCGGGCGAAAACAGGGAAGAGGATAGCTGCCAGAATCGCGATGATCGCGATAACAACGAGCAGCTCGATAAGGGTGAAGCCAGTCTTTTTCTTCAAGTTGCAGGCCTCCTCATTTTGTTGACTACCACCTGACGGGCTGAAGCCATCTTAAGCTGTTCTTAATGAACAGTCAATATATTCTACCCAGCTTTACGTCTTCCTCTAGTGCCTGCCGGTATCTCGCCGAAATAGTTCCAAAGTGATAAGCTGCTCCAATTGTATGAGCAAGTTTCCTGTGGGGAGGAAAGCAATGAGCCAGAGCGGTTCGAACCGAATCTACCCTATCGTGCATGACCTGCTGCGTACCGAAGAGAACGTCACTGCAGTGGAGGTGAGCGTTGAAGATCGCGCTCGCCCACTGGCTGCAATGGACGAACTGCTGGAGCGCGCCTTTGGCGGGATTGTGGCCAATGTTGCCTTCAAAGATTATCTGCGTTCCGAAGAGGCCTGGGAAGACCTGGCAAGTGTTGTGGCGGCGACTCGTCAGGCAGGTCTGACTCTCTGGCTTTATGATGAGCGGGGTTATCCCTCTGGCAAAGCCGGTGGGCTTACTCTCGAGGGCCATCCCGAATTCGAAGCTAAAGGCTGCTTCCTAGCTCGCTTTGCCCTGAAAGCCTCTGAAGCCCCTCAAAGTTTCGAGCTCCCAGGGCTTGTGCTGGAAGCCACTGCTTATGCGGGCAGTCTTGAGCTGCCTGACCTCACTCGCCGAGTCGAACTAGCTGTGTCTCTGGCGGACACCAAAGTTGAAGTCACCTGTTGCCGCGAAGACGGTGTATTATATGTTTTCTTCCTCGACCGGGCCTATGAGGGCACTCACTGCGTGGTAAACGTCAGCGACAAGCTGCCCTATGTGGACTTGATGGATTACGAATCTACTGCGCGTTTCCTCGAGCTTACCCACCAGGCTTACTATGACCACTTCCGCGAAGCCTTTGATGCGGGAGTCTTCGAAGCGATGTTCACAGATGAGCCCTCTTTGATGAGTGGCTATCTGGTGAAGGAAGAACAGCCGTATGCAATGATTGCCTGGTCGCGCGGCCTGCGGGAGGAGTTCTACGAAATATATGGTTACGATCTGGTAGACCAGTTGCTCTTGCTCTTTGAAGGCGACCCCAAAGTGGCAGGCTCCGTGCGCCGAGATTTTTATGCTCTGGTGACGCGCAAGGTGCGGCATAGTTTCTTCCAGCAGATCCGCGACTGGTGCCGAGATCATAATATCGCAGCAACTGGGCATATCTTGCTGGAAGAGGGCATCATCCACCACGTCGCTTTCTACGGTGATGGGTTGTCCTGCCTGCTTGATTTCGATATCCCTGGCTGCGACCAGCTCTGCTCGGACCCCAGAGCCTTTCTGGGCAATGGCCAGATCCCTCCCGAGAAGCTGGCCACCTCGGCAGCCCATCTGCAAGGGCTTACTCAGACAATGACCGAGACCAGCGATTACCAGCAGCGCCTCGCAAAGCAATCGGTAACCGAGTTGGACATTCGCGCCACTCTGGGTTGGCAGTTCGCAATGGGGATAAACACCATCACTTCCTATTACCCCTGGGCCACCTGGGAGCCTGACTTTGCCGGGCGGCTTAATGCCTACACGGAGCGCTGCTGCCAGTGGTTGCGTCACGCCCAGCCCCTGACAAAGGTCGCTTTGTTCTATCCCATCCGCTCGGTCTGGACCCATTTTGTGCCTCAGACCAGAGGGATGTATGACCTTTCGACCCAGTCGCCCGAGACGCTGGCACTGCAGACCAGCTTCGGCGCGCTGACCCATGACCTCATCAAACAGGGGGTTGAGTTCGATTACATCACCGAGGAAGCCCTTCAGGAGGCAAGCCTTGAGGGTAAAGCTTTGACGGTGGGCAATTGCGCCTATCAGGCCATCGTGCTGCCAGAAGTGACTTATATTGAAGAACGCACTCTCGCCCGCTTGCAACGCTTCCAGGAACTTGGGGGGCTGGTCTTGCGCGCTGGAAGTCTTGCGGCCTTCACCGGTAAGGGTGATGAGCCAGCTTCTTTCATAAACTCCCTGCCTCTGACCTCCGCCGACAAGCTTGGGGAGGCTTTGCGCGCTGCGGATTTGGTCCCGGTACTCCCTTCCACGCCTACCGAGACCCTCGTCTATTGCCTTCGGAAGAAAGAGGGCAAGCGCGTCTATTTCCTGCAGAACCATTCCGAGACGCCTTATCTCGATAATCTGCGCCTGGCCGGCGAGGGCGAAGTCCTGGTTATCGATCCAGTCACAGGAGAAGAGAGCAAACGTCGCGCCTTTGTGCCGGAGCCAGGCTGGATTGAACTGGGCCTCGAACTTCCGCCCTGGCATAACGTGCTGGTAGTGGTGGGTTAACACTTATGGGAGCGATTTCCCTGGTTTTCTCGCTGGTCCTTGGTGCCCAAGTCCTTCTGGTTACCTTTTACGTCTACTCGGCCCATCTGCGCGGGGGCGTTTCGAAGGCAGAGGCTGGACGAGAAGCCGCCTTTTTCGTATGCTGGATAGCGCTGGGCGGTAGCGTCCTGCTGGGGCTTGGTCATTACTGCCAGTATGACATCAGAACCCTCGAGTCTTCGCAGTATCCGCTGTTTGGGCTCGGGCTTCTGGTGGCGATATTGGGTATCTTGCAGGCTTTTAGACTTGTAAACAAGGCTTCTCATCGCGGAGGCTTGAAGTAGCGCTTTTAAGGAGGAAAAACAATGGCAGCAAAAATCGTGCTTGCGTACTCGGGAGGACTGGATACCTCGGTCCTCATAAAATGGATGGGCGAACGTTACGAGGCCGACCTCGTGGCTTGCGCAATTGATGTGGGCGAGGAAAGGGCCTATGAGGAGATCCGCCAGAAGGCTTTGAATATCGGCGCCGTCGCCTCTTATGTCGTAGATGCCAAAGAAGAGTTTGTAGAACGCTTTATCTGGCCGGCTCTAAAGGCCAATGCGATGTATGAGGGGCGTTATCCTCTCTTCACGGCGCTGGCTCGTTATATCATCTCGGAGAAAGTTGTCGAGGTCGCCAAGCGCGAAGGCGCAACCGCGGTAGCTCACGGCTCGACGGGGAAGGGCAATGACCAGGTGCGCTTCGAGGTCTCCTTTATGTCACTGGCGCCCGAGCTCGAGCGCTACGCGCCTATCCGCGAATGGGGTATGACCAGAGACCAGGAAATCGAATATGCCCAGGAGCATGGCATCCCCGTGCCGGTAACCAAGAAGAGCCCCTACAGCATCGACACCAACCTTTGGGGCCGGAGCTGCGAGGCTGGCGTACTGGAAGATCCCTGGAACGAGCCGCCCGAAGACGCCTACTTGTGGACCAAGTCGCCCGCCGAGGCGCCTGATGAGCCCCGCTACGTCGAGATTGAGTTCGAGAAGGGCTTGCCCGTAGCCGTAGATGGCCAGCGTATGGCAGGGGTGGACCTTATCGCCCACCTTAATGCGGTAGCTGGCGAGCATGGGGTCGGCCGAATTGATATGATGGAGAACCGCCTGGTGGGCATCAAGTCGCGCGAAATTTACGAAGCGCCTGCTGCGACGGTACTCATCGCCGCTCACAAGGACCTTGAGAGCCTGCACTCTTGACCGGGAGACCTCCCAGTACAAGGCGCTGCTCGAGCAGCGTTTCTCGCAGCTCGTTTACACGGGTCTTTGGTATACGCCGCTTCGCGAGGCGCTGTCAGCTTTCTTCGAGGCGACCCAATGGCGCGTGAACGGCACGGTCCGAGTCAAGCTGCACAAGGGCAGCGCTGTCGTGGTTGGCCGTAAATCGCCGACCTCGCTTTACAAGTTCGAGCTCTCCACCTACGACCGGGGCGACGTGTTCGACCAGTCGCTCTCGCGAGGGTTCATCGAGCTGTGGGGCCTGCCAGCGAAGATCGCTTACCAGGTAAAGCCTGAAGACTAAACAGAAAGGCCCCTCGTCTGAGTATGAGGGGCTTCTCTTTGGCCCGATTAGGGCAACAAAGCTGAGAGTGGGAGGCTTCAACAATGGGTTGTGACTGCAGCGAGACCAAAATCAAGACGGCGGTTATCACGGGGATGCACCCCTACGACGTGCCCAACTTCTACGGCATATTCAAAGCGATGCCGGATGTCGACTTCTACCCCCAGAACCTCTGGGACTTCGCGACCTGCCCACCGGAGATTCGCGGCTGGTATGATGTGGTGGTCTTCTACAATATGCATATGGAGACGCCCAACCCAGAAGCCGGCCCCTGGGACGCCCTTATGAAGGCCGCTCTCGACCAGATTGGCGAGTCCTCTCAGGGGGTGCTTCTGCTGCACCATTCCATCCTGGCCTGGCCCGAGCTTCAGCTCTGGAACGACCTGACTGGCGTTCAGCAACGAGGTTTTGGTTATCACATCGGCGAGACTGTCACCTATGACATCGCCGCGCCCGAACATCCGATTACAAAAGGGCTTTCAAGCTGGACGATGATGGATGAGACCTACACGATGGCTGAGCCGCCGGCAAGCTGCGAAGTGCTCATCACTGCCGACCACGAGAAGAGTATGAAATCCATCGCCTGGACCAACCAGTACAAGCAGGTTAAGGTCTTCTGCTACCAGTCGGGACATGATAACGCCACCTATCCTGATGCCAACTTCCGCACGGTTATGAATCGCGGTATCGAGTGGCTGGCCGGGCGTATCTAGCAAAGGGGGAAGCTCAGTGAGAGCGCTTGTTACTCGGCTACTTGATGATGGGCGCAGGGAGAAGGTGCTGGTCCATGACTGGCCCGACCCCGGCGCGCCCCAGGGCAACCAGTTGCGCATCCAGGCTCTATACACAGGTGTTACCAATGGCACGGAACGCAATGACCTGCTTGGTGGCAATTACGCCACGCCAGATGGCCAGCTGCCCCATGGCTGGGGTTACCAGCACGTGGGCCGGGTTGTCGAGACCGGCCCCGACTGCCAGCTCTGCCAGGTCGGCGATATTGTCTACACCTCCGCCGGCCACGAGGAGTTCGTCCTCTGGCCCGAGCATATCCTCTGCTTAAAGGTGCCGGAAAACGTCGACCAGCGCGAGGCTGCCCTGTTCGGGATGGCCAGCGTTGCAATGCGTTCCTGCCGCAACGCCGACCTCAGGATGGGGGAGAGGTTCCTCATCGTGGGCGCAGGCTTCATCGGCCAGGTCGCTGCCCAGATAGCAAGCGTAATGGGCGCCCGCGTGACCTTGTGCGATGTGAACGAGGAGCGCCTGGCCACTGCCAGGGCAATTGGCGCCGCTGAGGAAGTAATCAATACCGCCGGAGAAGGCTGGCAGCAATCCATCGCCGACTTCAGCTTTGATGCCATACTGGATGTTGCCGGTGTGCCTGGGATGGAAGACGACCTTATCCGCGCCGCGAAACCTCGCGGGCGTGTCCTGTTCATCGCTGGCCGGCGCGAAGTCAGATATGACTTCAACACTGGCCAGGGCCACGAGATAACCCTCAAGCAGAACAGCCACTTCGACAACAGTGATCTCGAGAATCTGAGTCGCCTGGTTGCGCGCGGTCAGGTGACCTTTGCCCCGCTAATCCAGGATATCGTCCCCGTCACCGAAGCCGACCGGCTCTATACACTGCTGCGCGATGAGCCAGCGAAGCTAAAAGGCACCGTCTTCGTCTGGTAGATGTTTCTGCACATACAAAAGGGAGCGCCCACGCTGGGCGCTCCCTTTCTCTTTGCCAATCCAAATCAATCTTCGGCGCGCTTTGGCCAGCCGGGAAACTCTCCCAGCATCGCCCTCGGATAACCCGGATCTTCATACCGGCTGTGCATGTCCTGCCCTGTTTCCTGCCAGTCTGTCAAGGTGAAGCAGTCGCCGTTCCACTCACGTCCGCCCGAGAACTTGCCATCGTGCCTGTAATAAGTGTTGTAGTCGGCCAGGTTGTCGCTGCTGGCTTCAGTATCTTTGTAGACGACTAGCTCCTCGTCCTGGCTGTCCAGAATTATGTTGCGAAATCCTCGATTCCCCCTCAGTGTGTAGCCTTCTCTGGGCATCCCATGGAAGACCAGCCCCTGCCGGCAATGGTAAAACAGATTGTCCTCCACCAGGCAGTCATCCGAGCCGGATATCCACACCCCGCGCACGCAATCGGCCACCAGGTTGCCCTTGATTATGCCCCGTTTGCTTATCTCGTAGTGGATCCCAATGCCCTGATTCGCATAGACCTGGTTGCCCTCGATAGTCACGTTGTCGCAGTCTATGTCGAACCACACCCCCGGACCCCAGTTGTACCTGGCGATGTTGTTGCGGAAGACCACATCCTTGCACACAGTCGCCTTGATGCCTCCACAGTGCCAGCCCTGGTTCCACTGGTCATAGTTGCAGAACTGCATCGTCGTGCCCTCTAGGATATGGCCCTTGCCCATCGCCCCGATGCCGTTGTTGCCACACCACTCGATGAGGCAGTTCCGGATGATGCTCCGGTTGCCCACGATGCCGATACCCGCAAAATCACACTTGCGCACCACGCAATCCTCAAATACGAAACCATCTCCGCCCACGTGGAGGGCAGGCCAGGCTGCTACAATCAGGGTGTTGGCAAGCTCGAAGGTGATCCCCTTCACTGTCCACCAACCCACAGGACCAACGCCTTCCTCCCGCGCGGGGGAGAGAAGCTCCGGCAGGACTGTCGCTTCGATGACTTTGTATTCGGGATGATACTCAGGCCCGTCCGAGTCCTTGGGCCAGATGTAAAGCCGGTCAGCTTCCTCATCCACGAAGAAGCAACCAGGCTGCAGGTCGTCCAGAGTCTCGCCTCTGGGAGAGAGCTTGCCTTTGTACCATTCAGTAAGTGGGGGGCCAATCCTCATTAAGGGCAGATGGTCGATAAACAAGGCCATACTTTTGTAGGGCCAGTTGTCATGGTAGAAGATGCCATCGCGCAGGTGCTGCCAGCCTGTGACCCGCTGTCCACCGGTGACCACAACCCGGTGCCCTTCGGCCGCGCGAAGTGTAATAGGCGCCTCTTCCGTGCCACTTGCTCGAAGCTTAAGCTCCTCGTAATAGTTACCCTGTTTCACGATGATCTCATCGCCAGGCCCCACTTTGGCCAGGGCTGCTCCGATTGTCAGTAGAGGAGAAGCCTCTGTGCCAGAGTTCTCATCAGAGGCGCCAGAGGCGCGCTGGGCAACGACTAAAGTCCGGGCAAAGCTAGTCGAAGCCAACAGCATGACCGCCATAGCAAGTAAAACGAGCTTCATCCAGATCCCTCCTGCCCAGCAGCTTCTTGCAGGAAGAGCGCCCGGGCTGGTGTATGTTTACGCCGCTAGCGCTATATATCCCCCTGCCAAGGATTAATTGCATGACAGGTAGAGAACGCGAACTGGCTACTATCGGGCGTAAACCAACCGATCGTATCGCACTCGATGCCATCTGTGTCGAGAATGTCCCTCAGATTGCGGAGTTCCTGGCCCTCTCCGAGATGCAAGTGCTTGACCGCCTGGGCCTCGATGGGCGTATCATCGCTGCTGGTTATACTGGCCAGCGTGATGAAGGGGCACTTGCGCGCGGGGTAGATGAATGGGGCACTTCGGCTCTCAACGATTACGGGCGTAACTATGCTTATCCTCTGGCTGGATTTGAAACTGAGGCCCAGATTGCTGGCTACAGTTGGCCTAATCCTGCTGATTATGACTTCGAAGCCGCTGCCACCTGGGCGCGCCAGTATGGCGCGACTTATGCCTTGCGTGGCCCTTACTGGGTGCCAGTATTCAGCCGGGCTTGCAGCCTGGTGGGGATGGAAGACTTCCTCGTGCTAATGATGCAGGAACCCTTGCTTGCCGAGGCCTTGCTCGAGCGTATCTCCGAGTTTACTTACCAGTATTGCGAGCGTCTCCTGGATGCCTGCGGCGAGGCGCTACCGATACTTTGCCTGGGCGACGACTTCGCGACTCAGCGGGGACTGATGCTCAACCCAGAAATTTGGCGGAAGCTACTAAAGCCGCATTACGCTCGACTTTTCGACCTGGGCAAGCGCAAGGGTAGAGTCGTGTGGTTCCATTCTTGCGGCGATGTCACCAGCGTATTGGGCGACCTCATTGATATCGGCGCTGATGTGTGGGAGACCGTCCAGCTTCACGCCTTGCCCTATGGTCCTGGAGAACTGAAGCGCCGGTTTGGTGCTGATATCACTTTCTTTGGCGGCATCAACACCCAGCGGTTGCCCTTCATCACCCCTGTCGAGGTGCGAGAAGAAGTCTTTAGGACCCTTGATGTTATGGCTGAAGGGGGAGGCTACATCTGTGGCCCCGACCACCATATAAAGTATGATGTACCGCCCGAAAACGCCGTGACGCTTTTTGATGCAGCTCTCGAGTGGAGCGGCGCCTGAAGCAGGTTTCCACTCCCTTTGGGCGAAGCTTGCCCCTAACCAATTCAGAAAAGGTGGGTACCATGACAGAACTCAGATATCGCCAGATCCATCTCGATTTTCACACAAGCGAAGAAATTCCCGGCATCGGCAGCAAGTTCAACGCCGACGAGTTTGCCGACACCTTGAAGGCTGCGCATGTCAACTCGATCACCTGCTTTGCCAGGTGCCATCACGGCTGGATATATCACTACAGCGACAAGTACAAGGCTATCCAGCATCCACACCTCGAGCGCGACCTGCTGCGCGAGCAGATCGAAGCCTGCCATGCCCGAGACATTCGGGTACCTATCTACGTGACCGTCCAGTGGGACTTGCGTACGGTGAAAGAACACCCCGAATGGCTGACAATGGACGCAAATGGTTGCCATACCGGCACCCCGCCCTTCCAGGCAGGTTTCTACACCAAACTCTGCCTCAATACCGGCTATGTAGACTGGCTGGAGGAATATGTCGTTGATATTTGTGACACGCTGCCCACCGATGGCTTCTTCTTCGACATCGTGGACAAGGTGGACTGCAGTTGCCGCCAGTGCATCAAGGGGATGCTCGATGCCGGACTTGACCCCTCCAGCCCTGCCGACCGGATGGACTGGGCCGGGCGAGTGCTGCAGCGCTTTGAAGAGCGCCTGACCAAAGTCGTGCAGTCCAAACATCCCGAGGCGACCATCTTCTACAACGCGGGCCATATTGGCCCCCATCACAGGTCGATTTTGCCCAACTACACCCATCTGGAGCTTGAATCGCTGCCCAGCGGGGGCTGGGGTTATATGCATTTTCCGCTCACTCAGCGGTTTGCACGCAATCTGCACCTCGACACAATGGGGATGACAGGCAAATTCCACACCAGTTGGGGCGATTTTGAATCCCTCAAGAATCCTCTGGCGCTGGAATTCGAGTGCCAGAATATGCTTGCGCTTGCCGCCAAGTGTTCTATAGGCGATCAGCTCCACCCCACAGGGCAAATTAGCAAGGCCACCTATGAGCTGGTTGGGGAAGCTTATGCCGATGTCGAGGCAGTGGAGCCCTGGTGCCAGGGCGCCCGGCCAGTTGTGGATATCGGCCTTATGACGCCAGAGGAATTCGCCGGCGGTTCGGCCTTCAGCTTGTCGGGCTCGGCGATGGGCGCGGTGCGCCTCCTGCAGGAGGGTTTCCACCAGTTCGATGTCATCGACAGTAAATCCGACTTCAGCAAATACCGTCTGCTTGTGTTGCCCGATGGTATCGAGGTTAACGAGTCGCTGGCACTTCGGCTCCGGGCCTATCTGGCTCAAGGCGGCGCGCTGGTTGCCTCATATCGTTCAGGCCTCAATCCTGCGGGCACGGCCTTCGACTTGGCCGAACTCGGAGTCAGGCTTAAGGGAGAAGCCCCCTGGTCGCCCGATTTCATCGTGCCAGGCAGCCTTGGCGAGGGGCTCAGGCATACCCCCTATGTTATGTACCAGAAGGGGCTCGAGGTGGAAGCGGCCACCAGTTCTCATATCCTCTGCGAGATGATCAAGCCTTACTTCAACCGCGACTGGCGGCATTTCTGTTCTCACCAGCACACGCCTGCAGAGGGCCATGCCAGTTATCCAGGGGTAGTGCAGCATGGCAACTGCATCTACTTTATGCACCCGGTCTTCAACCAGTACGATTCCAACGCTCCTCTTTGGTGCAAGCGGTTAGTGCTGAACGCCATCAAGCGCCTTCTGCCTGATCCGCTGGTGGAGGCCCAGGCGCCCAGTTCGGCCCTGTTTACCTTGAACGAACAAGACCGCCGAAAATCGTCTGGTGCTTCACGCCCTCCACTACGTGCCAGAACGCAGGGGCAGGGCCTTCGATATCCTGGAAGACCAACTACCCCTGTACAATACCAGGCTGTCGATTAAGACCTCGCGACCAGTCCATTCGGTGAAGCTCGCGCCTCAGGGAGAGAGCCTTGAGTTCGAGCAGACCGATGGCCGGTGCGCCTTCGTGCTGCCGGTAATCGAGGGTACGCAACTCGTCAGCCTCGAGCTGGCCTGAAGAGGTCCCAGATGAGTGGTTATTACCGGGTAAGGCAAGCGCCAATCATACTGCTGGATATTCTCCAGTCGGTGGTTATCTGTGGCGCTGCGGTAGTTGTGCTTACCAGCCTGCAAAGCCATCGCTATATGCTACCGGCTTTGCTTACCCCGGTTGTGCTGCTGGAGCTTGCCTTCGTGTATGGCACCACTGTGAAGGAAGTCTACGTGGATTCGGCGGGGGCCAGGTTGATAACTCTGCTTGGCCTCCACCGCAGCTATAAGCCGGGCGAGATAACCCGGCTCTGGATGGATCGCCCTGGCCCTTTCTGGCGCGAGCTGTGGGTCTGGGGGGAGGGGCCGTTTGCCCTGATGATATATGGAGGCCCCTTCCAGCCTTTCTCTGCGCGCGACTGTGATAAGTTGGCTGAGCAAATCAAAGCTTTCAACCTGGTCTGCCAGTTTGACGAGGGGCCAAAACCCGAAGAACCTCCCCTGGCAAGCTAATTCTCTTTATGTTCCAGGTGATATTTGATCAACCCGAAGAAGGTATACGGGTCGACAACCACCGCGCGGGCCTCTGGCTGGCTTGTTGCCAGCGCATCTGCCACCTCGGCATACCAGGTCGGTGACTTCAGGATGCTGCGCCGCCACTGGAAGACTGGTCCCTCGTTTACTCCTCGGGCTCTGCGGGCGATATCCGCTGCCGCCTGCTCGGGAGTGCCATCGAGGTCTATTTCGCGGCATGCTCCAATGCCCTGATGCACCGCGATGCCTGGGTCAAAATGGGTGCCTAGCCCATCAGGGCTGAACTGTTTATAGGCTGCCCATTCTTCCTCGGTCGAAGCGCCGCCAGATCCGTCCAGCACAAAACCGGAGATGGTCATACCCCACCTGCTGTAATACCTGACGCAGTGCTCGGTCCAGGCTGCCAGCCCCGAGGGCAAGCCAGTTTCAGGCCTCACTGTCAGCGCGCGCGGATTCAGATAACCTGCCCCCGAGTCGCCCGCGATGAAGTAGTCGTTAGGGCTTGCGTTTTCGTATACATAGGCCATTGCCTGGGGCACCCTGTCTGACAGTATGGGTACTGGCGCCCAGGGCAACGGGGTTTCGCCTCTCCGGGGATCGTTGAAGAACACGGGCATCGCCTTGTAGAACCAGCTAGGCGAATCGTAGTCACCCACATAGTGGCCTACGAAACACAGGTTGGCGACCTTGCCCTCCGGTGTGATGTAGCCGGCTGCTTTCCAGTCCTCGAACGTTGGCTTTGGATTCGGTTGGTCGTATTGAACCTTCAGCGGATAATGCTGGTGGAAGGACGCATTCGCAATACCCCCCAGCCCCGCCGCGTCAGCTTCCATATACCCGTTGAACTGGGAAATAAGCTTGCCAAATTCCCATTCGGTCGGCACTGGCTCATGCTTGCCGCCAACTTGTCCGCTGCTTGTATATTTGTAAGGCCACGCGGGGAAGCCGCCGACCTGCAGTATCCCGCCTTCAGCCTGCTCATAAAGCGCATGCATTACTTCGAAGAACACCTGCTTGTCCAGTCCGACTGGGCTGGCTGGCTCATCGGTTGCTACCTCGTCTCCCCAGGGCGAAAGGTCGAAGAAGAAGGCCTTGTTTGCGATAAAGTAGTCCTGATTGGTCAGAGTGTGCATCTCGCCCCGGTCATTCTTCGTATATAAGGCCCAGAAATAATCGATATAGTAGGCAGCGATGCCTGGCGCGCCTTTGCCTGACTTCACCCAGCGCTCCAGCGCCCATTTGTAAGCGTCACACTTGGGGCTGCCGGTCGAGGGAATCCCGAGACCCGGTATCTCGCCTTCCCCCGTAAAAAGCGATGAGCCATCTGGGTTCAGCAGCCACAGCTTTGGGAGAAGACCAAGCTGCTGCGTCAGTTTTGTATACAGCGAATCAGGTGACAGATCGTACCGGACAGGCAGTAATCCCTCAGAGCCAGCGGCTGTCGAAGCCAGGTTGGAGGTCGCTGGCACCTTGGGATCCCAGACCACGACTCCCTTAATAAAGGGGTGAAAGGTCTGGATAGCCTCTTCAATAGATTCCAGCGGCTTGATTTCGAGCCCCTTCAGCCAGCCGTTTTCCTCTCGATACCAGTCCATCCAGAACTCGTCAGTGTCCAGCCCGAAGCCTTCGCAGTAATAGACATAAAGTCGGGGAGTCCGCCTGTTGGCCAGGCCCTGGAGCGCCGCAAGCAGGTGCAGGTTGTCCCAGACTTCATTAGCCGCCTTCATGTCACCGCCGGCAAGCTCTTTCAAAGGGCGAGCGTCATAAGTATAGATGGGCTCTGTGGGCAGACCGGCTTCGACCGATGTCCCTGCCATCAGCACCAGCATTACAAGCGCAAGGGTAATAAGGATTTCCATCAGTGATTACCTCCCTGGGTCGGACAAGCTTCAACGGGAGGTCGGGGCCTCCTGCGCAACCCTTTGGAATCTTCGCGAAAATAATTCTCAACCAACCCTAAAGTCAGGCAACTCATCTGCCGATACCAAGAGTGTCCAACGAAATAGAACCACCAGGGAGGGAGACCAGGTGCAAGCCTCAGAAAACCAGTTTGCAAGGCAGATTTATGTAGAGAGCCCTTTGACAGCCGGGCTTTGCCGAGTCACCCGTTATATGCCCTGGTGCCTTCTGCAATTCGCAAGGGACAATCGACCGCAGCCTATGCGCCGCGGAACCAGAATCCCAGATAAAGGAGTAGAAATATGCCTAGTCTGAAGTCCAGGTCTGGCTTGAAGGACCTTCCCATCGGCAAGAAGATGACCCTGGCGTTTATGCTCGTGGCGGCTATCACCTTGTTTATTGGTGTAGTAGGTTATTACAGCCTGACAAGAAGCGACCAACTCATACACGAGCTCGGTCAGGTACGTCTGCCCAGTACCCATATCTTGCTGGTCCTTAGCGAAGCCCAAACGGCTGTAGACAGCGCCGAAAACGCCTTGTTGCACAGCGGTCTCGAGCAAAAAGCTCGCCAGGCACAGTACGAGAGGATAGGGACTGCCTGGCAACGTATAGACGAACACTGGAAGGAGTACGAAGCGTTGCCCCAGACTGCGGAAGAGGAGCAGGTCTGGAAAGAATTCGTGCCAGCCTGGGATGCCTGGAAGGCCGACCACAAGGCCTTTATGGCTCTTTCCAAAGTTTATGACACGAAGAAGAGCAATCAGCTGCATGCCCAGTTGACCGAACAGGCTCTGGTCACCAATGCGCGCAGCTTCCAGAAGGCAGAAGAGTTGCTCAATGAACTCGTCGAGGTCAACACCCAAGTGGCGGAGGCGAGTGTCAAGACTGGCGAGTCTATGGCGGCTTCCCTTAAGCTCCTTTGTCTGGTCTCGATGATCCTCGGTGTTGGGTTGTCGCTCGGGTTGAGTCTCATGATTGGCCGTGGCATCAGCCGTCCCATCAGCAAAGCCGCCGATACCTTCAAGGAGATCTCGGAAGCGCAAGACCTGAGCAAGCAGGTGGAGGTAGTCAGCGGTGATGAAGTCGGCCATATGGCTCTCGCCTTCAATGGATTCCTGGGCAAACTGTCAGGATTGCTTGGTCAGGTGCGCGCTTCAGGCGAGTTGGTGCAGCGGGAGAGTGACACTCTTGGAGACAACTCCAACCAGATAACCGAAGCCAACCATAATATCGAGGTTGCCATCCAGCAACTTGCTGAAGGCGCCCAGCAACAGGCTGAGAGCACCTCCTCGGCGGCTAGTGCCACCAGCCAGCTCAATGCGGCTATCTCTCAGGTTGCTGACGCGGCTCGCGAGCAACAGAGTTATACGGGGAATGCCGGCTCTTCTATTAGCCAGGTAAAGTCCTTGATAGACCAAACCGCTCTGCGGGTAGACGAACTGGCTAGCGATTCGGAGGCTGCCAACGAACTGGCCAAGGCTGGCGAGGCTCATGCCAATGCTACCCTCGAGTCTACTGAGCGTATCCGCCCAGCCACTGAGCAGGCCGCTATGGAACTCGAGCGACTGGCCGAACGCTCCGCCAAGATTGGTGGCATTCTTGATACGATTAGCGCTATCGCAGATCAGACTAATCTGCTTGCTCTCAACGCCGCCATCGAGGCAGCGCGCGCGGGTCAACATGGCAAAGGTTTTGCGGTTGTCGCTGATGAAGTGCGCAAGTTGGCAGAACTGACCCGCAACTCCGCCTCTCAGATAGGCTCCATCCTCACCGAAATCCAGCAAGGCGTAGAGAGCGCCCGCAGTCCCATGCAGGCGACTCTGGCTGCGGTCAGTGAAGCCAAAGCCACAGTCGAGCAGGCGGTCAGTGTGGTGCGTAATATCGCTCGTCACACCGAAATTATGGGCTCTCGTGTAGCTCAGGTTGCTGGCGGCACAATCGAGATAACCCAGGAGAGTGACGAGCTAATCGAGTTGGTCAACGCTCTTCAACTCAAGGCGGACGAAGTGGCCCAGGCAGCCGAGTCAATGATAGAAGCCAGCAACGAGGTAGAGCAGGCCATCAGCAATGTGGCCGCAATCAGCCAGGAATCTGCGGCCAGCACGGAAGAGGTGCTTGCTTCCGTTGAAGAGGCTACTGCCCAGTCCGATGAGATCACCAGAGCCGCTCGCGGGTTGGCTGATTCTTCGACTGCAATGCTGGGGCTTCTTGCAGGATTCAAATTGTCAGAAGATGACAACTCGGATTCAGACGCCGCCACTCCAAAGCAGGCAGGCGCTACCCAGTATGGGTACGGCGCTTCCCCTGCATAATAAGGCGGCGCTTCCAACCAGGAGGGTGGCCGCCCCCATCCTCCTGGTCATGTTACAATTGTTGTAAGACCCGGTACTGGACTGGAGGTGGGGTAGATGGTACAGGGTAAGCGAGTGCTGATGCTCATCGAAGAAGGCTTTGAGGATAGTGAAGCCTGGGAGCCCAAACTCTTTCTGGAAGCCCATGGAGTCTCTGTCACTGTCACAGGGCCCGAAATCAAGACTTATCACGGCAAGAAAGGAGAGCGCGAGTTTACACCGGAAAAGTCGTTGGCAGAGGTCCATCCTGGACTATATGACTTGCTGCTGATACCTGGTGGAGCTGCTCCCGAGAAACTCAGGTTGAACGTGCAGATCCTCTCCCTTGTGCGCGCTTTTGCCGAGGCTCACAAACCTCTCGCGGCTATTTGTCATGGGCCGCAAGTGCTTATCTCGGCAGGCTTGCTCGAGGGACGGATGCTTACTTCAACCGCTGGTATTCGCGATGATGTGCGTAATGCGGGGGGCCATTGGGTAGATGAAGAACTCGTCATCGATCGCAATCTGATTACCTCACGTGGCCCTCGCGACCTGCCAGCTTTCAATCAGGCAATCTTGAAAGCTCTCGGTTAACTTGCTCTCTCATGTCAGGACCACGCTTGAAGTCTGCGGCCCGCAGGTTTACAATTGGGCCGAAGCATAATCGGAAGGGAAGTGTGGTCACGATGGCAGAAATCAAGTTGCCCGAACTGGGCAGTCTCGTCGGTGAGAAAGCGCAGGCTACCTGGCGAGTGAAGGTTGGTTTCGCGGAGCAGCTCAAAGGCGGCGTCATTATGGACGTCACCACGGCTGATCAGGCGAAGATTGCCGAGGAGGCCGGTGCCACCTCGGTAATGGCTCTGGAACGGGTTCCCGCGGATATCAGGGCCCAGGGCGGTATCGCCCGGATGGCTGATCCCGACAAGATCAGCGAGATCATCGAAGCTGTTACTATTCCAGTAATGGCCAAGTGTCGCATTGGTCATTTCGCCGAGGCCCAGGTGCTTGAGTCGATGGGTGTAGACTTCATCGACGAGAGTGAAGTACTGACTCCGGCTGATGAAGTCAATCACGTCTATAAATGGGATTACAAAGTGCCTTTTGTCTGCGGTTGCAGGGATTTGGGCGAGGCCTTGCGCCGTGTAGGCGAAGGCGCCGCGATGATCCGCACCAAGGGCGAAGCGGGCACCGGCAATATCGTCGAAGCCGTGCGCCATATGCGCTCTGTGATGGATACCATCCGCAGGTTCACCACCCTTGGCCGAGAGCAGCTTATGGCAGAAGCCAAGCAGCTTGGCGCTCCCTTCGAACTGGTTGCCTGGGTTGCCGACAACGGCAAGCTGCCCGTTCCCAACTTCGCGGCGGGGGGTATCGCAACCCCTGCTGATGCAGCCCTTATGCGTCAACTCGGCGCCGAGGCCATCTTCGTAGGTTCTGGGATCTTCAAATCCAGCAATCCTCCCCAGGTAGCCAAGGCCATTGTCGATGCCTGCACCAATTTCGATAATCCCGAACTTGTCGCCAAAGTCTCACGCGGTCTAGGCGAAGCGATGCATGGGCTGGATATCGCTCAGATCGACGATGCCAGCCTGATGCAGACTCGCGGCTGGTAACCTTGGCTCTATCCAACTTGCAGGCGCCGGGCCACCGGTCCGGCGCTTGCTGTTTTGGCGGCCTCTAGATGGAAAAACGTATCGGTGTTCTGGATCTCCAAGGCGATGTTCGAGAACACTGTCAGCAGCTTTTGCGCCTCGGAGTCGACCCAATCAAGGTCCGGTATCCCGAAGACCTTGCCGAATGTGCTGGCCTGGTGATCCCAGGGGGCGAGAGCACTACCGTCGGCAAACTTCTCGACCGGCATGGCCTTATCGAACCTGTCCGCCAGGCTGTGCGGGAGGGGCTTGCCCTTCTCGGTACCTGCACAGGGCTGATACTTATGGCAAAAGACATCGTTGGCAGCGACCAGCTTCGCCTAGGCGTGATGGACCTGGTCGTCCGGCGCAATGCTTTCGGCCGTCAGATCGACAGTTTCGAGACCGACCTGCCCCTCCCCGAGCTTGGCCCAGAGCCTTTTCGCGCTGTGTTTATCCGAGGTCCGATAATTGCAAGCACAGGCCCCGAGGTTGAAGTATTGGCGCGGATCCCCGAAGGTATCAGTCCTGGCCAAACAGGGCAAGTTGCTTGCTTGCGCGTTCCACCCCGAACTGACTGACGACACTCGCCTTCATAGCTACTTCATCGAGCTTGCTCTCACCTGAGGCAGGGCTGCTCAATCCATCGCCGAATAGGGTCCCAACCAGTTTTGGGAGGGAACCCAGATGAAAGATTGGCACAGCGAATTCAAAGAGCCCCCTGTCTCTTTCGGCGCGATGCCTTTTTGGTTTTGGAGCGCCCAGATGGACCCCACCGAGCTTGCCCGACAAGTCGAGTTGATGGCCAAGCAGGGTGTCTGCGGTCACTTTATGCACGCTCGCACAGGCCTTTCGACTCCCTACCTGGGGCCCGAGTGGATGGACTGTATCCGCGCTACCGTGAAAAAATCGGCCGAGGCAGGCGTTGAAGCCTGGCTTTATGACGAGGACAATTGGCCAAGCGGTTTTGCTGGAGGACTGGTCTCGGGCCGAGGGCCTGAGTATCTGCAACGCAGTCTGCGCGCCGAACTGCTCGAGGTGCCTGCCGGCGCAACCCAGGTAGACCTACCCGTTGGTCTGACCACCGATGTGGTGGCGCTCTTCGCCAGTGCAGATCCCCTGCCAGAGCCCGCAAGTTTCAGGCAATTACCTGTAACTCAAGGCGCAGCGCAAATCGAACTGCCTGGAAACGAGTTCCGCAGTGTGATCGTCTTCGTGCTGGAACTCTTCGATATGCGTTTTGCCCAAGAAGCTCACATCGCAGGTGGCTATGTGGATACGCTCAATCCGATGGTGACCGAGGCCTTCATCGAGACAACCTACGAGGCTTACAAGCGCGAAGTAGGGGAGGAGTTTGGTAAGACCGTCCCTGGGATATTCACCGATGAACCCAGTTATCGCGCCCATTCGCTCTGGCAGACCACGTACAAGCTCCCCTGGACTGGCAAGCTGCCCGAAGTATTCCAGGCTCAGCGCGGCTATGACCTGATGCCCCACCTGCCCGCCCTTTTCTTCGCGGTGGCGGGGGCCGAAAAAGTCAGGCTCGATTTCTACCGTACGGTGTCTGACCTGTTTGTTGAGAGCTATACCAAGCCACTCTATAACTGGTGTGAAGCCAACGGCATACAATTCACAGGGCACTATCTACTCGAGGTGCCCTTCAGGATGGCTACTCGAGTCAGCCGGTTCTGTTATGCACCACTATGAGTATATGCATTGCCCTGGGGTCGATCATCTCGGCGCCGAGATCGGTTCTCGCACCAACCCCTGGCCGACAATCCAGATGCGCCAACTGGCCAGCGTTGGACGGCAACTCGGCAAGAAACGGCTGATGGATGAGATATTCGGCTGTGGCGGATATAACCTGACCCCCGCCAGGCAGCGTCAGATGGTAGATTGGCAATCAGCGCTTGGAATAAACTGGGTGGTACCTCACGCTTTCTACTATTCTCATGAAGGATTGCGAAAACGCGAATATCCACCGGATGACTTCTACGCAATGCCCTGGTGGCCGCAATCGCGCAAGTTCTGGGATTACATCAGGCGCATCAGTTATGTCTTCGCAGAGGGCCACCGACTTGCCGATGTGCTGGTTATCCACCCGATGGAGAGCATCTGGGCCACCCAGCGCGACCAGTTTGTGACTTCTGACAAGGATCCTGACAGTTGGATAGAGGCCAAGTTTATTGAATTGGAGAACGCCCTCAACGCTGCCTTCATCGACCATGACTACGGCGAGGAGGAGTTGCTCTCGCGTCACGGGAAAGCCACATATGACGGGCTTCGCGTGGGACTGGCTACCTACAAGTATGTGATCGTGCCCCCGAGTTTGACCCTGCGCGAGAGCACCATCACTCTGCTACGCAACTTCGTCAACGAGGGCGGCAAGCTCATCTGCCTCGAACCAGTACCCTGTCTGGTGGATGGCGTGCCAGATGACAACCTGAGGCAAAAGCTTCGTCCAACCCGGGTACTTGAGCATATCTACAATCCAGACCTGCCACTTGATGATGTCATTGATTTGCTCGAAGACCTGCGAGATTCGAGTTTCGAACTCGATGGTGTCACAGGCGATGAAGTATTGGCCCAGGAAGTAAAGCTGGGGGCTGACCACTGCCTTTTCCTGGTCAACCTGACAAATCAGCTGAAGCAGTTTACTCTGATGGCGCCAGGATTTTCGGCGCTTGACGAACTTGATTGCGCTACAGGGGAAATCCGTCCTGTAGCTGCCGCAAGCGAGGGGGGTATGCTCACAACCGAGGTCACCTTGCCCCCTCAGGGGTCCAGACTTTTCAATCTGAAGCCAGGTTTGGAGTCCAGGCCTTCGGCCAGGCAGCTTGCGCGAGAAACGCTCGCAGAGTTCACTGGAGTCTTTGACGTCAAACTCAACAAGCCCAATGGGCTGATTTTTGACGAGTTCACGGCAATCCTTGGTGGAGAGCCGCTTGGTGAGGCCTTGCCTGTGCGTTATATCTACCGCAAGGCCAAAGAGAAAGTCGCTGCGGAGGGGGCTTTCACACTGGAGCTGGCCGCAAGCTTTGAGGTTACTGGCAATCCGGCGGACCTTGGGCCGCTCAGTCTGGTGCTCGAACAACCTGACCGCTTCTCAATCAGCCTGAACGGCGCGCCCATCGAAGTGCCAGCAGAGCGTGACTGGCTAGTGCAGGAAGCCCTCCAGCTTGTACCTCTGGCCGGGGTGCGCTCGGGTAAAAACCAGCTCATGTTGAAGTGCCAGTTTGAAGCGACCAGTGACCTCGAAAACGTTTATCTGGCTGGTCAGTTCGGCGTCAGCGAGGCGCCTTTCCGTCTGGTGCCAGCGCCTTCCGAGCTTGTGCCTGGTAGCTTTGCCGCGCAAGGTCTGCCTTTCTATGCGGGCAGCCTTACTTGCAGCTTCCGTCTCCAGCTTGCAGAGAAGCCTGCCGAGGGCAGGATAATCCTCGAACTCGGCCGGCTGCGCGATGCCGCTACTGTTAAGGTGGGCGGGCAAGTCGTTGACACAGTCCTATGGGCGCCTTTCGAGGTCGATGTGACCGACTACATCCAGGCGGGCGCTAATGAGTTCTCGGTCGAAGTCGCCGGCGACCTGTTCAACTTCTACGGACCGCACCATCATCCAGCCGGGGTAAGCGCAGGCCGGGATCCAGGGGGCTGGGACTTCCCCCTCGAGCAGTATCAGAAGGGCTACACCATCGATGAGTTCGGTCTGCTGGAGGCGCCAAAGCTTGTACTGGAGCTGCGCAGAGGAGCAAATTGAGTTCTGGCTGGCAAAATAAGCCTGCCTGATTTCGCAATCGGACGGTTTTGTACTGGTATCTAGGCCTTTGGGGTGATTTTCGAGCTTTTGCAAGGATTGTTCACACCGGGCCACGTCATATAACTTGGTAGGGGCCACAAACGGCAGCGCGACGGGGATCTCCCGCCGCGCTGCTCTACTTTGTTGGCCTTCTGCCCCTCAGAATCCAGGCCCTTTCAAAAAAAGTTTGAAGTTTTTTTTCGAGCCTGGGAAGGCTTATCTAGTGGGTTTTATGAGGTCGAAGCTACCAGATGTCGTGATGCGAACATTCGTTGGCCTGCAATATGGTCTAAAAGTTCTGTCCTAGCTCGCCCTGCTATACCCTTTATTTCCCTTTTGTGTCCATTGACACCCTAAAAAATGGCGATAGAATAAAGGTCAGGGGGAATCCAATTATGAGCTTACCCAAGCTCTCACAACTTGCGGCACTTGATTGGAGCTCGAAGAACTCGAGTCTCCAGACTGCTGCGAAATTGGATTCCAGATACCGCATCGCTCTGCCTCGCAAGTCCAAGGACAAATTCGATGCCTGGGTCTATGTCTGCCCAGGGTTCGACAACTCCCTGTACTTGTTTACTGAAAACGATTCTACCACCTGGCTGGCGGCTTTAGAACAAGCCAGGGCAATCGCCGATGATGGCCAGGCTGCTTTGCTCGATCTTATGGGCTATGTAGTCGTGTTCCAACTGGATGAGCAAAAGCGCCTGCAGCTTACGGATGATTTTCTGCGCGCCTGGGCTGGGCTTGAAGAAGGCACCAGCTACCTCCTGACCACTGGGCCGGATCGCCTTTGCCTCTGGTCGGAAGAAGCCTGGAAATCTCGGGTCACTCGCGCTACCGATTGGGCTGGCACCGGCGATGACGTCGGCGCAGCCAGGCTGAAGCAGAAGGTAAATGCCGCGTTATTCAACAAGCAGGGGCCGGAGGCCCAGGCTAATGACTAACGTGGCGCTGGCAAGCCCCCTCGTGAAGTCAGCGAGGCGGAGGGAGGAGCACGTGGCGCATCTGCCCGTAATGCTGGAGGAAGTGCTGGAGTTCTGGCCCGGCCGGCCCGATGGCCTGCTGGTTGATCAGAGCTTCGGTATGGGCGGGCATACCTTCGCCGCGCTCCAGCGGTTTCCCGAGGCGCGCATCCTTGCTTTCGATGCCGACCCCCAGGCTGTGGCTGAGGGGCGTATCCGCCAGCAGGCAGAGGGTGTAGGGGAAGACCGGCTCCGGATCGAGCAAGGCTGGGCCGGTAGTCTTACAAGCGACCTCGAGCGACTTGGCGTTGCGCCAGGCAGTGTGTCAGGCGTGCTTTTTGACACCGGAGTGAGGTCCGAGATGTTCGAGGACGAGGAGCGGGGCCTTTCCTTCCGCAATCCTGATGCTCCTCTCAATATGAAATACGATCCAGACAGCGAGGGGCCGACAGCAGCCGACCTGCTGGCGAGCCTCAGCCAGGAAGAGCTGGCCAGGCTGCTTTGGGAATATGGTGGGGACCGGCAAGCTCGGCGTATAGCAGCAACTATATGCAGCCGACGCGAAGCCGAATACATAGCAACATGTGGACAACTATCCGAACTAGTAATCGCAGCCCATCATCGCAGCCGAATTCGCAGCATCGACGCCAGGACTCAGGTCTGGCAAGCACTCCGGATGGCAGTAAATGACGAAGCAGGGCAACTGACAGCAGCACTCGACGCAGCCCATTACGCACTGGAGCCACACGGCAGACTGGTCGTCATCTGCTTTGAATCCACGCTCGACAGAATCGCCAAGAGCTGGATGAGAGCAAAGGCCCAGAAGCACGTGCCCTTCCGCCGTGAGCCGGTCCCCACCGCTCCAGACCTGTCACGTCCCGAGCCGGAGATTGAGGTGCTTACACCCAAAGCCCTCAAGCCGACCGAGGCGGAGGTGCGCGCCAATCCGCGCGCCAGGTCAGCCAAATTGCGTGTCGCCGAGAAGCTGCGCTGAGGTTCCCGAGGCTTTCACAGAACGGGCAAGAGGAACCTGAAATGGTAGAACAAATTACGCAGCCAAGAAGAAGCAGAGAAGGACTAGCTCCTCGCCCCAGGACCGCCTTTCAGCGGCTCCGGCCACTGCTAAGGACCGCTTTATTGATCTGGGCACTGGGCGCCATCGCCTTCAGCTATACTCTTACTCAGGCGCGCGCTACCCAGTTTGCATACGAACACAAGCAGGAACTGCGCAAGCTAGTGCGCGCAAGCGCCGAGGTAGCCGATCTCCACCTGAGACTTGCAGAGCGTTACAGCCCGCGTCAGGTGCTTGAAGAAGCGCGTCAGGCAGGATATGTGCCTGCGCGTCAGGTATTGAGGGTGGAAGTCGCGGAAGCTCTGCTTCCTGGTCAGCCGCAACTGGCTGCCACAGGTTATGCCTCGCGCGGCGGAGCCGACGCAACTCGTGCAACAGACTGAGGCGCCCAGGGCCGGGCGATGGGTTTCTGACTCCTCGCTTTACTAGCGCCAGCGGCAAGCAGGCTGCCACGGCCCCGAGCGGGACGGAGGTAGCAACCTAACTTGGTCGACTTCCAGGCAAGCAATCAAATCCAGCGACGCGCCATCGCTTTGGCTATCTTCCTGGTCATATTCTATATATTGATGCTGGCCAGACTGATGCTGGTCTGCACGCGTGATCATCAACTCCATCTGGACAGGGCTGCTTCGGTCCATCGTACCCCCAGCACACTGCCAGTCCCGCGCGGCACCATCTTTGATCGAAATGGCAATCCCCTGGTAAGCAGCGCCTTGTGGTACCGCATTTCTCTGGATACCAAGCGGCTGGAAGGTGACCCCGCCTGGGCTATTGATATGGCAACGCGCCTGTTTGGCAAGCAACGCTCAGAGGTAAAAGCGGCTATCGAGGCCGGCAAGAGGTTCAACCTGGACTGGTTTGCCTCTACCGAGCTGAAAGACAAGCTTGTCCGGGAGTATCTAACCAAGTCTGATGGCGACATAGACAGCAAGCGCGATGAGGCCATCAGCAGTACCGAATATTATGGGCGCACGTATGGCGATGTACCCCTGGCGCCGCAACTCGTGGGCTTCCTCAATGCCGATGGAGTGCCCCAATCGGGTTTGGAGTTCTCCTTCGATGAGTTGCTGTCAGGCCGAGCGAATGACAATGCCAATGTAATCGTCACAGCCGATGGCACTCCGCTGCCTGTCGCGGGCGGTTCACCCGAGCTGCTCGAACCAGGGCAGGCGCTTATGCTCACCCTCGATGGCCGCCTGCAACAGCTTGCCCAGGACGCAATCGCCCAGGCGGCATCAAGTGTTGATGCCGATTTCGGCCTTGTGCTGGTAGGAGATCCTCGCACAGGCGAGTTGCTTGCCTGGGCGCAGTGGCCCAGCTTTGATCCACGTGACCGCTCCACGATGATCGATCGCGACCACCTGGACGATAGTCTTGATCCACGCAAAGTCAGTCCCTTGCTTAATTACGCCATAAACTGGAGCTGGGAGCCTGGCAGTTTTATAAAGCCAATTACTATCGCATCTGCCTTGGAAGAAGGCACAATAACATCAAATACACCTTTATATTGCTCTGGGCGCTGGTCGCCCGATGGGGTTAGCCACGTAAGCTGTTATCACTATAAAGTCCACGGGGGGCAGACCCCGACCGAGGTCATCGCCAACTCCTGCAATATTGGGGCCGCCCAGGTTGCAGCCAAACTTGGAGGCAGAGCCATTACAACCTGGTTTCGCCGCTTTGGTCTCGACCAGGCGCCTGCAATGGATGCGGGGAAGGGGCTCGCCGGACTGGTAGGCAACCCCGAGCGGATGTATCCCCTCGATGTGGCTACGTTGGGCTTCGGCCAGGGGCAGGTGCGCACTACCCCGATGCAGCTTTTTGGCGCCCTCTCGAGTCTTGCAAATGGCGGCTCGCTTATGCAGCCCTATGTCGTCGGGGCGGTGCTCTCGCCCGAAGGCAAAGTTATGAAGCGCTTCGAGCCCGTGAAGCGCGCTCAGACTGTCTCCCCGGCGACTGCCAACACAGTGCTGGCAATGATGCGCAAAACGGTCACCAGTGGCACTGCCAGCAATATGAATCTGCCAGGCCTTGAGATCTGCGGCAAGACCTCAACCGCGGAAGTATCACTGCCCGGCAAAGGCTATCTCAACGACGCTTTTCACAGAGTGGTTGGCTTCTTCGGAGTACTGCCGCTCAGTAATCCTCAGCTTGCGGTTATGATAGTGATTAAGTATCCTAAGGACACTGATCCGTCGGGCTCGAAGCTGGCAGGGCCCGTCTTCAAGGAGCTTGCGCAACAGGCTGTGCGCTACTTGCGTATCTCCCCCGCCGGCTCCGGCGAAGCAGGCCGATCCTAGTGACCACACTCTCTCGCACAGTTGAATATCTGGCTCGGGTCTGCGGGGCTCGTTTGCTTGGCGCAAGGCAGGCCGAGGTGACGGCTATCACCCACGACTCCCGCACTGCCGGTCCTGGAGCCCTCTTTGCGGCGCTCAGGGGCGAGACCACTGACGGCCATAAATATATCGAGACTGCTCTTGCAAGTGTCGCTACGGCTGTGCTCGCGGAGGAGCTACCTGAGGGGTTTGTTTTGCCCGAGGGGCGCTCTCTGCTGCTTGTAGAGGATTCGCGTGAGGCGCTGGCTCAGGTGGCAGCGGCCTTCTACGGCTATCCCGCCTCCCAGGTCACTCTGGTCGGACTTACCGGCACCAACGGCAAGACCACAAGTACCTATATTGTCCAGTCCATCGCCAAAGCGGCAGGCCTGCTGGCCGGACGCATCGGCACCCTGGGCGCAGAAGGCCCTGGAGGGCAGCTTTATAAAGGGCTGACGACTCCCGAGATAGACGATCTGCAGCGTTTGCTCTGGCAGATTGGCGAGCAAGGCGCCCGGCTAGTGGCGATGGAAGTCTCAGCCCATGCAAGCGCGCGCCGCCGCATTGCCGCAGTGGCCTACGATGCGCTGGTCTTTACCAACCTGACCCAGGATCACCTGGACTATTTCGGTACGATGGAAGCTTACGGGCAGGCCAAGCGCGAATTATTCACCAATCCCGAATATCATAAGCCCGGATTTGTGCCAGTCCTCAACCTGGACGATCCCTTTGGCGCCAGTCTGGCCAAGGAACTCGAACCGGGCGCGGTCACTTATTCTCTCGAGGAGCAGTGGGCCGATTACCTGCTTGAAGAAGCCAGGCCAGTTGGCAAGGGCGCCGAGGCAACTTTCATACTGAGAGGGGGCGAGCGACTCACTGCCCTCGTGCCTTTGTTTGGGCGCTTCAACCTCTATAATGCGACAGGCGCCGTGGCTGTCTGTCATTCACTTGGGATGTCCCCTGAAGCCATCGCGGCCGGGCTTGCGGCAACCCCGCAAGTGCCTGGTCGGATGGAACGGGTGGGAGAGCGCCCTGCAGTGCTAGTAGATTACGCTCATACTGAAGATGGCCTGAGGCAGGTCCTTACCGCGGTAAAGGGCTCCACTCCTGGTCGTTTGATAGTCGTGTTCGGTTGCGGGGGAGACCGGGACCGCACCAAAAGGCCGAAGATGGGCGCTGTTGCCTCCGAGCTGGCCGACCTGGCTGTGGTTACCTCGGACAATCCGCGCAGTGAAGTGCCTGAAGCCATCGTGGAAGAAATCAAGACTGGGATGGACCTTTCTCGCACGGTGACCCAGGTCGACAGGCGCCAGGCAATTTTCGAAGCGCTTGCAAGGGCCCATCCTGAGGATGTCGTGGTCATCGCAGGCAAAGGCCATGAGGAAGGGCAGATTTTCAAAGACAAGACAGTGCCTTTTGACGACCGAGAGGTCGCGCGCGAGGCGCTAGCTACTCTCAAGGGAGAACTGCAGGAATGAAGAGCGTAAACGCGCAATGGGTGGTCAGGGCAACTGGAGGTAAACTCCTCAAAGGCCGGCCTGAGCTGGAATTTCCTGGTTTCTCTACCGACACCCGCGCTTTGAAGACTGGAGAACTTTTCCTTGCGCTGAAGGGCGAACAGCTTGATGGGCATAACTACCTGAGCCAGGCGAAAGAGGCGGGCGCCGGTGGCGTTGTTGTCTCTGAGCGCCTCGAAGAAGCCCTGGAACTCTTCGACTTCGTCCTGAAGGTGGACGATACTTTGATGGCCTGGTGTGGTATCGGCCGGCTGGCCTTCCGCGATCGGCCCGTCAAAGTCGTTGCGGTCACTGGCAGCACAGGGAAGACCACCACCAAAGGCCTTATCGCCCAGTTGCTTGGGGGACGATTCAAGGTCCATAAATCACCGGCCAGCTTCAACAATGAAGTCGGCATCCCGCTGACAGTGCTTTCAATGCCCGAAGACACCGAGGTCGCGGTGCTGGAATATGGCACGCGCAATCCTGGCGATATCGCGCTGCTTTGTGAGATTGCCGAACCGAGCATCGCAGTCATCACCAATGTCCAGGAGTCCCATCTAGGTCGCTTCGGCACCAGAGATGCGCTCTTTGATGCCAAAGCCGAACTGGTCGACCATATGGAGACCAACGGCACAGCCATCCTGAACGCCGATGAACGCTGGTTCAAACGACTCAGAGGGCGTGTCCGGGGCCAGGTACTCAGCTTCGGCAGGTCGCTGCTTGCGGAAGTCTCGGCTACGAGAGTAAGGGCCAATGGAGAGGGATTGCAATTCAGGATCCTTTATCATGAGCGTTCGGTAGAGGTAAGCCTTCCACTGCTTGGTGCGCACAACGTTTATAACGCGCTCGCTGCGACGGCCGTTGGGCTTGCAATGGGATTGGAGTTGCCCGAACTCGCAGAGCGTTTCGCGGCTTTCCAGCCTGAAGGCAAGCGCCTGACCCGGCTGCTTGGGCAAGCAGGCCAGGTCGTGCTGGATGATAGCTATAACGCCAGTCCCGCCTCGGTAAGAGCCGCTCTTGAGGTCTTGGGCCAGCTTGATACCGCAGGCCGGCGCATCGCTGTGCTGGGCGATATGCTCGAACTTGGCCCTGAGGAAGCTCTCCTGCACCAGGAGGTGGGCGGTCACATGATCGAGCAGCCTCTCGATTTACTGATTACGGTGGGAGAGCTGGCGGCCAGATTCGCCGAAGGCGCGGTCACCGCGGGCTTCCCTGAGGATTCCGTAGTTAACTATCCCTCGATGGCGGAAGCCCTGATTGGCGTGCCGGACTTGCTCCATCCAGGAGATCTCGTGCTGGTGAAAGGCTCGCGCGCGGTGGGCCTCGAACGGCTGGTGGAGCTGCTTGTAAATGGTTAATCTGCTGCTGACAGGCCTTACAAGTCTCGTGCTCGCCTGGGTTCTTGGTTATCTGCTTGTGCCCCTGCTGGCAAAACGGGGGGGCAAATCGGTCGAGCGTGAAGAGCTGGAGGAGGCGAATCAGGCCAAAGTTGGCACTCCCACGATGGGCGGTCTGATACTTATTGGCGCTGCCGTCATCGCAGCTCTTGCCTGGACCAAACTCAGCCCTGAGGCCCTGCTGATAACTGGCGCGCTGGTTGGCTTTGGCCTTATTGGTTTTGTTGATGACCTGCTACGTGGCAGGGGAGGCAAACACCTTGGCCTGAAGGCGCGCTACAAACTGGTCCTGCAACTCGTGCTGGGCGCGCTGCTGTCCTGGGTCGCCTGGCGCCTCTGGCCAGAACAATCTACTTTGTTGCTGGTCTCTGTCTCGGGCGGTCAGATCGCCCTGGACTGGCTGGCCTTGCCGCTTGGGATATTCCTCTATGTTGGCTTCAGCAACGCGGTCAACCTGACCGATGGGCTGGATGGCCTGGCCTCGAGTACAGTCGCTATCACAGCCCTGGCAGGGGCGGCAATCGCTTTCACCCAGGGGCTGGACGCCTGGGTTATACCGCTTGTTGCCATCGCGGGCGCCTGTATCGGCTTTCTCTGGTTCAATGCTTTCCCAGCGCGCATTTTTATGGGCGACACCGGCTCGCTTGCCCTGGGGGGAGCTCTCGCGGCCGCCTTTTTCAGCACTGGCAACACCTTGCTTCTGATACCGGCAGGCCTGGTGTTCGTGCTGGAGACCCTCTCGGTCATCCTCCAGGTGGGGTATTTCAAGGCCACCAAAGGCAAACGCATATTCAGGATGGCCCCTTTGCACCATCATTTCCGACTGGGCGGGTGGAGTGAAATCCAGACAGTCGTCAGGTTTGGGATCTGGCAGCTGCTTGGGGCTGGGCTGGCGCTGCTGCTAATACTTGCGGGGGCGAAATAAGGGACTTGCAGAGAGAATCTTTCGCGGGAAAACAACTGGCGATACTTGGACTTGGCAGGACAGGCCTGGCCTCGCTGCGTGTGCTTGCCAGGCTGGGAGCGCGCCTGATAGCGGTAGACGAGAAACCTGCCGAAGCCTTCGGCGAAGAGCTGCCGGACCTTATCGCCCTGACCGAACGCCTCGAGTTTGGCCCTGGCGCCCTGGAGCGAGTCGGCGAGCCAGACCAGGTCATCATCAGCCCAGGTATCTCGGTAACCAGGCCCGAAATAGTTGCACTGAAAAGGCGCGGTATCCCTGTTGATTCGGAGCTGGAATTAGCCTGGTCGCTTGCCAAAGCGCCTTTCCTCGCGGTTACCGGAACAAATGGCAAGTCGACCACTGTAACCCTTGCGCACCTTTGCCTCGAGGCAAGCGGGATCCAATCGCGCCTGGCGGGCAATATCGGCAAGGCTGTAATCGAAGACGCTTTCGAGGCCGCCGAAGAGGAAGTGCTTGTCACGGAGGTCAGCAATTACCAGCTCGAGGCAACCACTCACTTCAGGCCGCGTTGGGCTGCTCTGCTCAATTTGCAAGGTGATCATGCCGAAAGGCAGACTTTTGATGAATACATCGCCGCGAAGGCGCGACTTTTCGCAAGCCAGTCACCTGAAGATTTGGCTGTGCTCTTCTGGGACGACCCAAAGGTACGAGCTTTGGCCCCAGCCATCAAGTCCCAGATTGCGTGGTTTTCTGTTACTGAGCAGCTCCAGGCGCCTGGCGCCTGGCTGGAAGGCGACACTCTGACAGTTGATTTGGGCAAAGGGCCAGTGGCCCTGCTGGACCGGTCCGAGCTTCGTCTCTTTGGCGCTCATAACGTGGCCAACGCGCTTGCTGCAGCGCTGCTCTCTTGCTCTGCGGGGGCCACTCTGGAAGGCGTACGGGCAACCTTGTCGAGTTTCACCGGACTAGATTTCGCCCTCAGGCTGTCGGCTACCGTGAGAGGGCGCCGGTTTATAAACGACAGCAAAGGCACCAACCCACCAAGTACGCTTGCGGCACTTTCAGCTTTTACCGAACCGCTCGTGGTGATCGCAGGGGGGCTGGGGAAAGGGGCTGATTTCACCGAACTCGGCCGAGTGCTGGCAGCGAAGGCGCGCGCGCTGGTCGTCATCGGCCAGGACGGTCCAGCTATCGCCGAAGCGGCTTGCGCAGCTGGACTGGCGGTTTGGGAAAGCGCAACCAGCCTGGAAGAAGCGGTAGAACGCGCCTATGCCTTATCGCAGCCAGGTGACACGGTGTTGCTGTCGCCCGCTTGCGCAAGCCAGGATATGTTTCGAGATTACAAGCAGCGCGGCGAGTTGTTCGATAAGTGTGTAGCCGCCCTTGCCAGTCGAGAAGAGAAGGAGGCTGGCTGATGACAAGAATTGCCGATCCGCTGGGGCATGATCTTGCGTCAGACGATGTGCGCGCAACGCCACTGGTCGATCGCTGGCTTTTCCTTGCCATCAATGTGCTCTTGGTCGCGGGGCTGCTTGTGCTATTCAGCGCGACCTATCCAAAAGACGCCCGACCCTCAGGCTCAGAGAAACTAGTCGGCGACGCAACTGCCACCTTCACCAAGCAACTGATGATTTCGGGAGTCGGCTATCTGCTGATGCTGGGGCTTATGCTCCTTCGCCCCGAATGGTTGAAAAAAATCGCAATACCGTTGTTCGGTGTGTCTCTCTTCTTGCTGGTGCTTGTGCTGTTTCTGCATCCTGAACAAGACTTCCATCGCTGGATAAAGCTGACGACAAGCATCACTTTTCAGCCCTCGGAGCTTGCCAAGTTCAGCCTGATTTTGCTGCTGGCTACCCTGGTCGCTGCCAGGCCAGAGCTGCTGCGCCACGGGAAAGGCTACCTGGGAGTATTGCTGGGATTGGTGTTGCTTCCTGCGTTGCTGGTTGCAGTTGAGACCGACCTCGGCACTGCCATGGTGATCATTATAGGGGGGATTGCGACTCTGGCGCTTGGCAGAGCGCGCCTGGCCTATGTGCTAGTGACAATCGTTTTTCTCGGTACGATTTTCGTCGGCGCCGCAATGTACCGACCAGCCTGGGGAGAACGCATCTGGAGCATAGTCCATTATGCCGATGATGGGGTGCGCAACGATGAAGGCCTCCAGCTTTACCAGAGTCTGATTGCAGTTGGCAGTGGCGGGCTGACAGGACGTGGTTATTGCAACAGCCTTCAAAAATATGGCTATCTGCCAATGGCTGAAAACGATTTCATTTTGGCAATTGTGGCCGAAGAGACCGGCGCTCTGGGCGCGGGCGCCTTGCTTGGGCTGATTGGTTTTATCTCCATATATGGACTATATAAGGCCTCGCGACTCGATGATCCTTTCCGGCAACTGCTCGCAGGGGGAGTCTGCCTGGTGATAGGCTTCCAGGCCGCAATCAACGCAGGTGTCATTCTGGGTGTGCTGCCCACGACTGGCGTGCCCTTCCCCTTTGTCAGCGCTGGTGGTTCTGCCAGGCTGGTCTATCTGGCGGCGTTTGGCATAATGCTGTCGGCTCTCAGAGAAGAGGAGCAGACCGGATGAGGCTGCCTAAAGTGGCTCTGGCGGGAGGCGGCACGGCAGGGCATGTCTTTCCAGCCCTTGCCACGAAAGAAGCCCTCGAGCAACAGGGGGTAACCGATTTTGTGCTGGTTTCAGACACCCGGGCCTCCGAGAAAGGGTATCTGGCCCCTTTTGGCCCTCTTCCTGCCTTCTTGATGGCCCCTTCGGGGCTTTCCTATCGGCCTTCTTTGAAAGGCGTTGCCAATGGCTTGCGGCTCTTTTGGGGCGCAGTTCGGTGCTGGCGCTTTCTGAAGAGGGAGAAAGTCTCTGTTGTATTCGCTACAGGCTCCTATGTTGGCGCCGCGGCGGGGCTTGCGGCAGGCTGGCTTGGTTTACCGCTGGTCCTCTATGAGGGAGATGCCTCTCCCGGGAGGGCCAACCGGAGGCTGGCCAAAGGGGCAAAAGCCCTTGCGGTTGCCTTTGAGGCGGCAGGCGCTGCCTTCCCAAAGGGCAAGTGGGTAGTAACTGGCTCGCCAGTCAGGCTGCTTGAGGCGCCTGCCAGTAGACAGGCGGCACGAGAAGCCCTTGGCCTTAACCTGGAGCTGCCAACCCTCGCTCTGTTCGGAGGCAGCCAGGGCGCTGCCGTGCTTAATGACTTCGCTATCAAATATCTGCTACCAGAAGCCGCCAAAGGTCGCCTTCAGGTACTGCATCAGTGTGGGGCTGGCAATCTGGAAGCGCTGAAGCAGCGCCTCGAAGGCCGGCCTCTGCCTGCCGGATACTTGCTGACTGGCTTCACAAACGAAGTCGGAACCTGGCAAAAAGCTGCGGACCTCGTGCTTTCGAGAGCAGGTTCCGGTACAATTGGCGAATACTGCCTGCTGGGGACTGCTTCAGTGCTTGTGCCGCTGGAAGCTGGGGCAGGCGGCCACCAGCGTTATAATGCTCAGGCGCTCGCTGAAACTGGCGCTGCGCGGATCGCGGAAGAAGAGCTGGCTCGTTCAGGCGCCCTGATGGCGCTTTTAGAGGAGTTGCTGGCCTCTCCAGAGGAACTTGATTATATGCGCCAGAAAGCTCTGGCGCTTGCCCGACCCGAGGCAGCCGCTGATATCGCGCGACTTGTATTACAGGCAGCCCAGGGCAACGAAGGGAGCAGTCCAATTGACAAGTAAGACCCACAAATATCATTTGCTTGGCCTGGGCGGGGCGGGAATGAGCGCCCTGGCTGGCATCCTGCTGGCCCGTGGCTACCAGGTAACCGGCAGCGACCTGAAGGAATCAGCCACCCTGGCCTCGCTCAAAGCCAAAGGCGCCCATTATTACATCGGTCACTCGGCCGAACAAATCGGCGAGGCTGATATCGTTATCCGGTCAGGCGCGGTTCAGGATGATAATCCCGAGTTAGTGGCGGCAGCCAAGAAAAAACTGCCAATCCTTTCTCGGGGAGAGGCTATAAGAGAGCTTTTCAAAGGGGCAACCATGCTTGCGGTCAGTGGCTCGCATGGCAAGTCGAGTACAACCTCGATGCTCGGGCAGGTGTTAACCGAGTTAGGGCTTAATCCCACGGTGCTGGTGGGAGGGTATGTCCAGGCCTTCGAGGGCAACTACCGCCTGGGCCGCGACGACCTGGTAGTCATCGAAGCCTGCGAATACGACAAGTTTTTTCTTCAGTTGCAGCCAACTTACGCGGCGGTGCTTAACCTCGAGCTTGAGCATACCGACCAGTATCCAACTCTCTCGGCGGCCGAGCAGGCTTTTCGCCAGTTTGTGCGCCAGACAAGTCCCTCGGGCGGGATTGTGCTTTGCGCGGACAGTCCTGTAGCCGTTCGCCTGGGTGAAGATTCCCCTGGCCATCTGATTACCTACTCGCTGCATGGCAAGGCGACCTTGTCAGCGCGCGGTGTCGAGGTAGATGAAGAGGGCAGCCGCTTCCAGGTATTGAAGGAGGGTCGGCTGGTTGCTTCGGCAAGGTTGCCTCTTTATGGCGAGCAGATGATCAGCAATGCGCTGGCTACGCTGGGCCTGGCCGAACTGGCTGGCGCCGACCTCATCGAGGCTATCGCGGCACTGGCCAAAATCAAGCCGGTGGAGCGTCGCTTCGATATGAAGGGAGAAGTGGGCGGCGTGTTGCTGGTCGACGACTACGCTCATCATCCCTCCGAGATAGCCGCTACTATCAAGACAGCGCGCACCTGGTTCAAACGCCCTGTTATGGCTATCTTCCAGCCGCACCTCTACAGCCGGACTCGCGATCTGAAACGGGATTTCGGCAGGGCGCTTGCTTTGGCAGATCAGGTCATAATTACGGATGTCTTCGCCGCGCGAGAAAAGCCGATTGCAGGCGTCAGTGGAGAACTGCTGGCTGAAGAGGTTCGCTCCTCCTCCGAGGCAGGGCGAGTCTGTTTTGTGCATACGCCAGAGCAGGCTGCTGAACTAGCTGTGGAATTGCTTGAACCTGGCTGGGTGGCGCTCGTGATGGGCGCAGGAGATATCAACAAGCTTATCCCGGAGCTCGAACGGCGCCTGTTAGCGCCTGCCAAAGCTTAGGGGAGGCGGAACTATTGCAGCTCGAGACCAGCCTGAGGGAGTTCGAGCGGCTAGGCAGGGCTTGTGCTTGAGTCAGGCCGCAATATGGCCGAGTTCACCTCTATGGGCGTTGGGGGAGCCGCCGCCGGCTATCTGGCCCCTGCTGACCTTTCGCAAAGTGGCCGCGCTTTGGTGGCCGCGCGCAAACTGGGCCTGCCAGTCTTGGTGGCTGGGCTTGGCACCAACCTCATCGTGCTGGAGGGCGGTATCAAAGGCCTTGTGGTGCATCTGGCGCCTCACCTGGACAAGCTATCACTTGACGACAGGACGGTCAGCGCCGAGGCAGGCTGTTCTCTTCCCAGGCTTTGCAAGCTGGTCGCCAGGGCTGGACTTACGGGACTGGAGTTCTGCTCGGGCATCCCGGGGACTCTCGGGGGCGCAGTGGCGCAAAACGCCGGCTGGAAAGAACATCAGATTGGCGAGCTTGTCCAGCGGGTCTGGATTTTCGATGAGCAGGGCGGCCTTATGCCACTGCCAGGCGAGGAAGCCGGTTTTGGTTATCGCACAAGCCGTATCAAGCGCGAGGGGCTTGTAGTAGCCCAGGTTGAGTTGCGGCTGGCTGCGGGAGACCCAGAGGTTATCCAGCGGCAAATATGCGAATATGCGCATACGCGCATAAATACCCAGCCAACCGGAAGAAGCGCCGGCAGTGTCTTCAAAAATCCGCCTGGCGATGCGGCAGGAAGGTTGCTTGACCTGGCAGGGGCCAAAGGGCTGAGGGTGGGGAGAGCGTGTATTTCCGAGCGACATGCCAACTTCATCGTGAATGAAGGGGGCGCAACAGGCGCCGATATCGTCAAACTGATGGCGAAGGCCGCAGAACTTGTGCTGGAACGGTTTGGGATTTTGCTTGAGCCTGAAGTGGAGGTGCTGGGCGCTCTTGCGTAAGCGCCTTGCCAGTGTGGGCTGACCAGGATGAAACCAGAGTCTCGGCTGAACCGCTGCTGACAGATGAGGATGAACCGTCTGGTAGTCCCTGGTTGCTGCCGGTATTGATTGTGATTCTAGTCGGCACTATGGCTTTCGCTGTAATCTCTACGCCTCTGGTCGAGATAACGCGTATAGAGGTGCGCTGCCAGGACCAGTCACTGGCTCGCGAGCTTGCCCAGGTGGTCAAGAGTTATCTTGGAGACAATCTGTTACTCGCGGATTTGCAAGGATTACGCGTGACTTTTGCCGACGATATCCGCTTCGAGCATGTCGCTGTGCTGCGGAAGTTGCCCCAGACGCTGGTGGTCCAGGTCTTTCCAAGAGAGCCTGTCTTTGTGATAAAGGCTGGGGACTTCTTTTATCTTTGCGACAAGTATGGTATCTGTTATGAGGGGGCAGTTGCTTTTCGACCGGATCTCGCTTCGGTAGAACTGCCGATAAAAGAGGCTGACCTGCTTGGCGCAGAGTTGCCCGATCCACTGCTCAAGTACCTGATAGCTTTGAGCGAGCGGCTCAAGCTGACCAGCTTCGGCACTGGCGAAGTAATGGTAGTCGAGTCAGGCGGAGACGTGGTAGTGAAGATGGAAGTTGCTCAAGGCCCAACTCTGGAACTGGCTTTGGGTGATAGCTCTCAGATGGACCTCAAGCTGGCAACAGCCCAAAGCGCCCTTGAGGAAGCACGCAGGCAGGGATTGCGGCTCGTGCGACTTGATGTGAGTAATCCCGAAGGTTGCGTAGCCCGGTTAGAGGACTGACGATGAAAGACTATCTGAAGAAGCTCAGTCAACCTCATCACCTCACGATTAGCGTGAAGGCGGCTCACGTCGCCATTATGGCTATCTGCCTGGCGCTGGGCGTGCTGGCTGGCCTGGTTACTTTCGCGCGGGGCAAAGGAGAGCTGCCCCTTGCGGGGATGCGCCTCGAGACCCTTGCGCTGATGTATACCGATGCCAAAGACGAGATTATCCGCTCCCAAAAAGAGATTGACCGGCTGCGCGGCCAGCTTCAATCCTATGAAGATGCGGCAACTGCCAACACAGGGCTTGCCAAAGAGATGCGCGATGAGTTGCAGGAATTACGGGCTTTAGTCGGTATTCTTCCTGTAAAGGGGCCGGGAATCCTGGTAACGCTAACCGATGCGCCGCGCGCCACCGAGGGGGGCGAAGAGCTGGGAGGGCCAGAAGAGGCCATGCTCGTGCATGACCAGGATCTTATCCAGCTTGTGAACGAACTGCGCTGCGCAGGGGCCGAAGCAATCTCCATCAATGACCAGCGTATGGGCGCCCTAAGCGACATCAGATGCAGCGGGCCGGTAATCAGGGTGAATGGGAGCCAGGTCGCAGGACCTTTCCGGATAAAAGTTATTGGCGACAAGGATGCTCTCTATAGCGCGCTTACTATTCGCGGTGGTTACAAAGAACGACTGGAGCAATATGGCCCTACCGTTACCATCCAGAAGCGCGATTTGCTGGAGCTGCCCGCAATTGCTGCCAGTCCTGAACTGGACCGAGCGCGTCCAGTACTACCCGCTGAGAAACCAGCAACAGGAGGCGAGTGATGATGGCGCCTGTCCTCCTTGGCGTAATCGGGTTGCTCCTGGGTTTTCTGATGGGCAGCAAACTAACCGCCTTTACCAACCTGCAGCCTTATCTGGTTATTATGTTGCTGGGAGTGCTGGCTTATGCGGTCGAAGTGCTTCAAGAGGGCGGTACGACCCGTTTTCGCCCTGGGCCAAGTGTCACTCGCTTTTTGATTGGGCTATTGATAGCCGAGGTTACCGTCTGGCTAGGCGCGCAGTTCCAGCTTGATTTGTATCTGGCGCCAGCAACTGCATATCTGGTGCTGTGCTTCTTCTACCTGTACAGGCTGAGATTCTATTCTGAGCCCGGGCGCGATGACGGGAAGGGAAACCGGATGGATGGCGGGTAGCGAGTTCTACGTAGGCCTCGATGTGGGCACCACGAAGGTGCTCTGCGTGGTCGCTCAGACTGAAACCGAGGGCGGGCTGCGCCTTGTAGGTGTTGGTCGCTCTGCCTGCAAAGGGCTTCAGAAAGGAATGGTCGCCGACATCGAGCTTACCGCCGAGGCGATCAAGAAGGCTGTCAAGCAGGCCGAAAGTCTGGCCGCTGTGCGTATCCATTCAGCGGTCATCGGAGTCACTGGCAACCATGTCAGTTGCCGCAACGAGCATGCCCATGTTGCGATTACGACTCCCGATTATGTCATTGGCGAAGTGGATATCGAGCGCGTAATGGACCAGGTCAAAGCTGTGGATTTGCCTGGCGACCGAGAAGTGCTTCACGTTATCGCGCGCGAGTTCACCGTAGATGACCAACACGGTATCAAACGTCCCCAGGGGATGTCCGGCAAGACTCTCGGAGTTGAGGCGCATCTCGTAACAGGCGCCGTAACAGCCTTAAACAACATCCGGGCCGCTGTCAGTCGAGCTGGGCTTGGCATAGATGACCTGGTGCTCGAGCCAATTGCGACCGCCGAGAGCGTCCTCAATGAGGAAGAGAAAGAGATTGGCGTCGCAGTGGTGGATGTGGGGGGCGGCACGAGCGATGTGGCGGTCTTCTACGAGGGTGCCATTATCCACAGTGGCGTGGTGCCGATAGGGGGTAACCACTTCACTCGGGATTTGCAGATAGGCCTTCAGACTTCCTTTGATGAGGCCGAACGCATTAAAAGGCAACACGGTGTGGCAATGCAATCTCTGGTGAAAGAAACCTCAACCTTCAGTCTTTCTACCGCCAGTGGAGAGCAACTCCGGGAAGTGCCAACGCAAAAGGCGGCTTATATCCTCGAGGCGCGTTCTCGCGAACTGCTCAAGCTTGCGCTGAAAGAAATCCACAAGTCTCGCGTACTGCCCATGCTTTCGGCAGGGGTTGTTTTCACCGGTGGGGGCTCGCAGATCCGCGGGATGGACTCTCTGGCCCGTTCGCTCTACGAGGTTATTCCCATCCGGATGGGCTTGCCTTCCCACGTTACCAGTTATGCGGCCGACCTGCTCAAAGACCCCGGCGCCTCAACCGGAATCGGCCTGGTGCTGTATAGCAGGCGCAACTGGCCAGCGCGCGGACTCGATACTTCCACCCCGAAAAAATTTCTCGCGGCTTTCCGCGAGCGCTTGCGGAGCTGGTTCTTCCCAAGCAACCGGCCCTGAGTCTCGTTTTAAAAGTGCTTCTTTTAAAGCAGCCTCTCACTTTACCCACTCCACTAGCCTTGGGGCACAGCACCTTTGTTTCCTCTGGGCAGACTTCTGCTGGTCAGGAGTTTGGCGCTTCGAATCTGCCAGGCGGAAATACACAGGAAAAATTAAGCATAAAATCTTCCTTAGCACCTCGGTATATCTAAAGCAGACAGGCCAGGCAAGGGCCTTCGAGCAGCTAGCTCTGCTGAGCCCAGGGCTGGCTCTCCAAAACACTGCCGGAGAAGCTCTAAACGCTATATTAGCGCCCTTTGTAGGTAACTGAGCCAGGATGAAAATGAGTAATCTGATGTCAATCTCGATGCCTGGCTCAGGCGCCGGCTAACGGACCTACATGGACTATCACGACAAAAGGCTCTGCTACAAGACAGGAGGCGGCTTTCCGACCTGGTTTTCACCCCTGAAGGAAAGTGCCGGAGGGGGTTGTAAGGAAACCAATTGCCGATATAATGGGCCTAAGGGAGAGGTAAGACACGCTCTCTGGATTCTTTTTTTATTTTTCGTCTTTTTTTTCGATAAATCTGCAACTCGTGGAGCAACTTTACCGAGGGCTCGCTGTCTATGCAACTGACACGCACGACGCGAGACGGTGGTAAGCAGCATGAAGTGCAATGACAACGAACTGCTTCTGATGGATTACCTCGAGGGTAACCTCGACGCCCAGACAGCCCGGGTGGTCGAGTTGCACCTGGAAGAATGTCCCCGTTGCCAGGCCAGGTTCGAAGCCATGAGCGAACTGGTTGGCGGCCTGCTTGAGATCCCCGAAATTGGTTGCTCCGATGCCTTTGATTCAGGCCTGCTTTCGGCCTTGGAACTCGTTGATGAAGAAGACCTGCTGAGCTGCGAGCAGGTTGAAGAATTGATCTGCCTTGAAGGACTCGACGATTTGCCCTATGAGGTAAGCAAGCTGGCAGAAGCCCATCTGGCCTCTTGTGCCTCTTGTAGCGCTGGCGCGCAGGACGCCAGGCAACTGGAACGCGCGCTGGCTTCGGTAGAAGAGATTGCGCCAACCAGTAACGCGAAGGCCGCGCTGCACGCTTACTGGGCTGAGGAAGACGCGCCGACGGTGGTACAGCGGGTCGCCAGCACTTTCAAGCCGCGCGCTCGCCTCTCATACGGCACTGTGGCTGCTGCGGCAGTCCTGCTTGTAGCTTTTGCACTGCCTGGCCTTATGAAAGGGACGGGCACTGCTCCTACAGCCGGTCCAGATTTCCCAGTGACGACGACGGCGCCTGAGACAACTCCAGGCACCTCTGTAACGATCGCCTCCGCTGACCCGGCGAGCGCTGCCGCAAGCGAAGAGACGGCTTATGTAGATGAAGGCGCGCCCACCAGCGAGGAGACCGTAGCTTTGCTGCCTGGCAAGGCACCGACAAAGCCGACGTCACTGGTGACAATGAAGACTCAGCCTCGTATGAGCGCTGCAGGCGCCGATAACGGCCCCGCGCTCAACAGAGCGCCTGTAAGCACCACTTCAGTGGAACGGAGCGCAAGCGAGACCGGCCTGAAGCCGAGTGCTGGCATCCAGATAGCTTATGCGCCTTCAATCGGCGCAGGCAGTGGCAGTGACGCCCTGGCGCGGTCGGTAAGGTTGCAGAGGGCAAGCTACGAAAGCAATCTCAAGTTGCTGGTGTCGAATGCCGATAAGGGAACAAAACCAGTCCATACGGATACGCCATCGGGCGGGGCAAGTTCCGTAACCGTGGCAAGCCACACGGATACAGGCGCCAGCTCTGCGACGGGCGCCGGCGCAAGTTCGACTCAGCCAGCCCAGCCGGCAGAGCCGAAGCCCGCGAAGACTAACGAACCTTACGGAGGCAGCCTGCCGGCTAACTCCATACCTTTCTAAGATACAACCAGGGCCGTTTTGGATGGTCCAAGTGAGTAAGATGAAGCTGCTGCGGACACAACTGAATAAGAGGCGCCTCCTGGCCTGGTTGACGGCAATGCTGTTTGCCATCAACTCGGTCGTGCCTGGCTTCGCCTTCGCTCAGACCGCGCAGCCCGAGCAGCCCGCGTCCGAGACCACCGAGCCGCAGTTGGTTCTGCGCACCGATTTGGCCGCAAGCTGGGAGCCGAATCAGCAGGCGCAGACGACTGAAGAAGGCCAGGTCGAGGCGTCGGCTCCAGTCGATCCGCTGAAGGCCGAGATCACTGTCAAGGGCAAGCCCTTCGAGGTTACCTTCAACGGGCAGAACGCAGCTGATCCTTACAGTATGGGCCGCAAGGAAGTCGCCCCTGGCAGCGAGACAGTATGGCGCGGCCAGACAGTAGGCGGCCAGGTGACCTGGAAGCAACTGCGGCGAGATATCGAATATTACATCCTGAGTTATGAGGATGGACTTATCGGTTTCAGCAAGGCCATCCCCGTCGAGACCCAGATCAAGGTGAAGGGCTGGGCCGAGGGCGAAGAGACCCAGGTTGGTCGGAGCAATGGCATAGTTGGCGGCGGCAAGCTTCAGCTTTCCAGCAAGCTGAAGATGTCCTTCAGCGCGACCAGCGACCCGAAGAAGAACCTCTCTTCGATGGGCCTGCGCCAGGAAGCCGATTTCGGCGGACTAAAGTTCAACAGCAGCTACTACACAAGCGGCACGACCGAGCAGTCGTACCGTACGGCTTATACACGCCAAGTGGCCTCCAAGATGGCCGCAGGCGCTACGAAGGAAGACCTGAGCAATTTCAAGCCCGAGTTCAGCGACGCGCGCCAGGGCACGGCCTTTATGGTCGACAACGGCGCCCTGAAAGTCGGGAAGAACCAGGTCGACTTCTTCTACCGCAAAGCCGACAAGTCTTTCACGCTGACCGACACGGACCAGAGCTATCTGAACCAGTTCGCCAGCACGATGGGGCTGTCTGGAAGTAAGGCAGCCGATCTGCTCGAGCAGGTGCGCGGGCGCGAGATGTGGGGCGTCAAGACAGGGATGTCCTTCAAGGACACTCTGTCGGTGAGCTACAACCAGCTCAGCTCCAGCACTGAGGGCGGCGCCTCGGGCGATGCCCGGATGATAGCGGCCAACGCCAAGCTGGGCAGCAAGGGCAGCCTCAGTTATACGATACGCGAGGTGGACGCGGGCTTCGATTTCTCGGCGAAGGACGAGGCCATGCGGTCTCGCTTCACCGAGGGATTCGGCGTTAGTGGCGACGCGAACAAGGCACTGAACGGCACGCGCGGCAGCAAGGTATCCATCCTGGCTTCCGAACTGGCGCCGAGTGACAAGCTCAAGCTCAGCTACAAGAGTTTCGCCACCCAGTATGGCGAGGAGAAGCAGGGCAGTGCTTCGGTGGCCAATATCAGCACCTCGGCTGACAAGTTGCAACTGTCGTTGCGGTATCGCAAGGCGGATGGCAACTTCAACCTGAACCAGAGCGACGAGACCTTGTGGCAGAGCTTCCGGAGCGATTATGGTGTTGGTGGCAACAACGCCGGTGAGGTTGTTGCACAGGCGCGCGATCGCTCCTATATGGACCTGAACGCCAGCTACAAGTTGAGCCCGAAGCTGGGCTTCCAGTTCTCGCGCAACACAGTAGATTACGGGAAGCAGTCCATCGGACGCGCCAATGCCAAAGACACCGTGGATAACTGGCGGATGGACTGGGACAATGGGCCGCGTTTGAAGGTCAACTACGCGACCACCAACTGGACAGGTCACGACAAGCTGAGCGGCAACGAGGCTATCAACAAATACAACGTGTTGAATGTAGCCAGCCAGTTGCCTGTTGCCGGAAAGGACTTCAGCTTCAACTATAAGCGCGAGCTGACAACTACGGATGGTAACACCCGAGATGTCACAGGCGCTGCCGAGACACTGAAGCAGAGCTACAACCTGGAAGGCAGCGTGCTGCCGAACTTCAAGCTCAAGGCCGACCTGGTGACGACCGGCTTTAACTCGACCGCTCCAGACCAGAAGTCGATGAACGTCGAACTCTGGGGCCAGGGGCGTATCAAGGGGATCAATGCAGAGTTCAAGGAAGCGCCCATTTTGGCCTATCGCACGCGCGACAATAGCGATGGCGTGACGACCAGAGAGGCGCTGGAACTCAATGGCCCAGGCTTCAAGCTGGGCGACAAGTTGATGGGCAACTTCAACTACAGCCGCACCAGAGATAATGGAGAGATTGAAAATACTTTCCAGCAGCTTGGTATTTCGTATGAGCTGTCGGGCGACTTGAAGCTCAACCTGGCTTACCGTAATTCTGAGCAGAAGGCCATAGGGCCAGATGCCAAGAGTCGGGCCCTTGATGTATGGGCGCAGACCAGATATACCAATGGTGGCCTCGAGTGGGCCATGGATTCAAAGACCAAGCTGTCCGCAAGCTGGGACCGGTTGGCCGATAAGGGCGCAATGACTTCCGGGCAATAAGTCACTTAGCTTGAACCGCGATGTCAGCGGTCTGTTTGGACTGGACGAAGGGAGTTCATTGGCCTTTAGTTATGGCAGCGTCAATACCCGCAGTCAGATGCAGAAGAACAAGGCCAGCGTTAGTGGCGTACTCAAGCTCGGAAATGGCACCACGCTCGAGGGCGAGTATTCGCACTGGCGCGGCTGGCACAACGTCGGCAACGAGGGTATGACGACCAAGAAGCTGAAGCTCGAGACGACTCTCGACTTCCTGGGTGACGCCAAGCTGAGCTACAATTATGGCGCCAATCCGCTCGAGAAAAAGGACAATAAGGACATCGTAATTGGTGACAAGGCCTGGCGCACCTTGATGTTGACCGGTTCGCTGGATCAGGTAAAGGGATTGACCTATAGCTTCGCAATCCAGAATGGTCGCAACCAGGCAGGCGCAAATTACGACCGGCTGACTCAACTGCAGCTTAACCAGAGCTTCGGCAATCGCCAGCTTGGGCTGACCCTTGGTACGGCCGGCTTCAGCAATACTGGTGGCGGCAGCATGAGCGACTTCTACAGCTTCAGCTATCAGGAGACGCTGAAGGGCGGTCAGGCCATCAAGGTGACCCTGACCGACGACCCAGGCCGGTTCAGTACCAAGAACGGCACCGAGATCTGGGCAGAATACAGTACTGATTTCTAGAGTCGGTTACAGTAAATCCACAAGAAGCGGGCTGACTTCGGTCGGCCCGCTTTCGGTTTGGCAGGCAGCGGTGCTATTATCACCGCGGTGCGCCAATAAAGGTGAAAAAAATCGAACAACTGCTTTGCCAGATCGAGAAACCTGGCCGGTATATAGGTAAGGAGCACAACGCAGTCTCGAAGCCTGATGAAGGTATCGAGGTACGCGGAGTGCTGGCGTATCCCGATGTCTATGAACTCGGGATGGCCAACCTGGGAATTGCTATCCTTTACGAGGCTGTCAATCGGCTTCCCTGGGCGGCTTGTGAGCGCGTATACCTGCCCTGGCCCGATTTGGCTGAACGACTGCGCGCTGATCAGATCCCCCTTTGGTCTCTGGAATCCCAGCGCCCTGTGTGCGAGGCCGACTTCCTCGGTATTACTTTGCAATATGAACTGACCTATCCCGGCGTACTTGAGTTGATTGACCTTTCGGGTATCCCTCTGCTTACTTCCGAACGCGCAGAAGAAGCCCCCTTCGTAATCGGGGGTGGGCCGTGCGCGCTTAATCCTGAGCCTCTGGCGCCCTTCTTCGATGCCGTGTTGGTCGGTGAAGGGGAGGAGGCGCTGGTCGAGTTCTGCAAGCTTGTGCGAGAGCGTAAAGAGGAAGGCTTCTCCCGGTTGGAGCTTAAGCGCAGGCTGGCGCAACTGGAAGGCTGGTATGTGCCAGAGTTTTACACAGTCCCAGTTGATGCTTCAGGCCAGGTGGGGAAGGTCCAGGTGTCGGATAACGCCCCTGCCGAGGTCTCTCGCCGAGTTGTGGCAGACCTCGACAAGGCCGTCTATCCGACAAGCCCTCTTGTGCCCTACATCGAGGTAACTCACGATCGCGCGGTGCTTGAGGTTATGCGTGGTTGCACCCGCGGCTGCCGGTTCTGTCAGGCAGGGGCTGCATATCGGCCTGTCCGGGAGCGCAGCACCGAGGTGCTGGTTGAGCAGGCACGAGAGATACTGACCAACACTGGCGCTGAAGAGATCTCTCTGGTGTCGCTCAGCACTACCGACCATAGTGACATCCAGGCTTTGGTGGAGGCTCTGCTCGAAGTATGCGAGCCTCTTCAGGTGAATGTCTCGCTGCCGTCTTTGCGCGTCGATGCAATGGATATTGGCCTGGCGGAACGCCTTGCGACTGTTCGCAAGGGGGGTATGACGCTGGCGCCCGAGGCGGGAACTCAGCGACTACGCAACGTCATCAACAAGCAGGTAACCGAGCAGAGCCTGCTTGAGGCCACCGAGGCTGCTTTTGAGGCGGGCTGGAATACCATAAAGCTCTACTTTATGTTGGGGCTGCCTACCGAGACAGACGAAGACCTGCTGGGCATCGCCGACCTGGCCCGCAAGGTGCACTCTCAGGGACGCGAACTGCGCGGGGGCAGAGCGCAGGTAAATGTAAGCGTTGCGACTTTTGTGCCCAAGCCTCATACGCCTTACCAGTGGCTCGGTCAGATACCGCGCGATGAGATAGAGCGCAGACAGCGGTTGTTGAAGGACGCTTTTCATCGCTTGCGCGGAGTAAATCTCAAGCTGCACGCGCCTTCCCAGAGCCTTATCGAGGCCTTGCTTGCGCGCGGCGACAGGCGACTGGCTGACGTGGTGCTTGCGGTGTGGAAGAGGGGCGCCAGGTTTGAAGGCTGGCGCGAATATTTTAGTATGCAGCGCTGGCAGGAGGCGCTTTCCGAGACAGGACTCGAGCTGGAGCAGTATGCGAGCAGCCCCCGCAAGCTGAACGAAAGGCTGCCCTGGGACCAGCTCTCCTCGCGCGTTACCAAGGCCTTTCTTGCGCTGGAATTGCAGAAGTCAGAGGCCGGCTCGCTCACCCCTGACTGCCGGTTTGGCCCTTGCAGTGACTGTGGCGCATGCGATTCGCGGTTGAAGAACCGGCTTTGCAGGAGCAGCTAATGCAAGGATTAGTACTCAGATTCCAGAAAAGCCGCGACATCCGGTTTATTGGTCACCTGGATTTACATCGAGCCCTGGGCAGGACCTTCCGTAGAGCGGGTTTACCGCTTGCCTATTCCAGTGGATTCAATCCCCAGCCCCAGTTGGTTATCGCACGGCCACTTGCCAGTCTGCGCCTGGGGAAGCAACGAACTGCTTCATGCACGATTCGAGCAGGCGGTTGCTCCGCTTGAAGTGATGAAAGCGCTCGCGAAATCCACTCCACCTGGCCTGAGCTTCCTCTCTGCTGAGCCCTATGAGGGCAAATCGCCTTTTGCGGAGATTGACCAGGAAGAATATCGCCTGGTTTTCTGCACCACCAGTCCGCCCGAGCCATCGGAATTAAACGTCCAGGCGCAGGCGTTGCTTGCCGAGGGATTTAACGTGGTGCGAGACCACAAAGGCAAGCATGTCAGCCTGACACTTGCCGAGTATCTGGTCGCGTTTGAAGCTGTTGGTTGCGGCGAGGCTGGCTACAACGTATCATATACTGCAAGACTCGATTTACAGCGGGCCCTTAGGCCTGCCGAAGTAATGAAGCTCCTTCAGCAGCTTGTGCCGGATGCCCAGTTGCTGGAGCTTGAGCGTATCCGCTTGATAGCGAGTAATGGGAGAAACCAGGTTTGAAGAAGATCATCGCCGATGTGGGCATTATTGAGACCCGCATCGCAGTGCTTGAAGACGACAAGCTCGTAGAATTGAAATACGAGCGCGAACACCGCCTGGTAGGCAATATCTACAAAGGCAAAATCAAAGACGTAATCCCCGGAATGGATTGCGCTTTCGTTGAGATAGGCCTGCCCCGATCAGCTTTTTTGCATGTCTCGGACGTCCATCTGCCTGGCGAAGAAGAAGCTAGCGAAGAGCCCCAACACAAGCCAGTGGACCAGGTGCTGCGGCCAGGCCAGGACCTGTTGGTCCAGGTCACCAAAGAGCCGATGGGCAGCAAAGGCGCCCGAGTCACCACCCGGATTGCCCTCCCCGCGCGATTCCTGGTTTTGATGCCGAAAGGCCATCTGATTGGCGTCTCGCGTACAATTGACAGCGCCGAAGAGCGGGCAAGACTCCGAGAACTCGCCACTAAAATCAAGCCCAAAGATATGGGGCTTATCGTCCGCACTGAGGCCGAAGGCGCTCAGCAGAAGGAACTAAAGGCTGACTTGGCCTACCTGCGCAAAATATGGCGAGAGATAGAGCAAGCAATGCGCAAGCAGGAAGCGCCCTATATGCTTTATCAGGACGTCAGCCTCCTCTACAGCGTCATCCGCGATATGCTAAGCGATGATGTAGAAGAGTTCCTCATCAATACCTCAGAAGATTATGACCGCGCGCGCGATCTGGTGCGCGAATTCGCCCCCCATCTTATCGACCGAGTCAAAAGGCTTCGCGGTAAACAGCCTCTCTTTACCAAATACGGGCTGGAAGAAGAGATCGAGAAGCTTTATCAGCCGGCGAGTCTGGCTGCCCAGTGGGGGCAATGTTTCGATTGACGAGACCGAAGCGCTGGTCTCAATTGACGTCAACACCGCCAAGTTCACCGGAGAGCGCAACCTGGCACGGACAGTCTTCAAGACCAACCTCGAGGCCTGTGATGAGATAGCCAGGCAGCTCCGACTGCGCCAACTCGGAGGCCAGGTTGTCATCGACTTCATCGATATGGAATCAGCCAACGAGCGCCGGCAGGTGCAGAATCGCCTGAAGGAAGCGCTGGCGAAGGATCGCGCCAAGACGCGCGTGGTGAGTTTTTCCAGCCTCAATATCGCCGAGATGACCCGCAAACGCACTGGGGAGAGCCTCTCAAAGACCCTGACAGTCAACTGCCCCTATTGTGATGGGCGGGGCAGAACACGTGCCCCCGAGACACTGGCAGGAGAGATAGCTCGCAGGCTGCAGCAACTGCGCGATGAGAATGAAGGGGAGGTTTCCCTCATTGTTCACGCGCACAGTGATGTCTGTGCCGCGCTGCTTGGGGAGAACGAAGATGGCCTGATGGAGTTGCAGGAGGCCCTGGGCGCCCAGGTACTGCTGCATCCTGATCCGACAGCCCAACTCGACAAGTTTCAGCTTAGCTCGATTGTGGCCCCACCACCACCTACCAAGAAGCGCAAGCGTCGCCGGCGCAAGAAGTCGGAAGAAGATGGATCACCTGAAACGGGTGATGAAGGCACTAGTGAGACTGAGCAGGAAGAGTAAGCGGTAAGCTTACAATAAACTTTGCGCCTTTGCCGGGGCTGGACTCTACTTCGAGTCGGCCCCGGTGAGTTTTTTCAATGATCCGCTTGCTGACATAAAGCCCCAGTCCCGTTCCCCCAGAACTTTGCTTCGTAGTAAAAAACGGCTCGAAGAGCTTGCCCAGTTTGTCGGAGGCGATGCCGGGCCCGTTGTCACTGACAGTAACCACGGCTTCTCGGTCCTTCTGCACAAGCTCCAGGTGTATCTCCCCGCTCGATTCGACAGCCTGGATGGCGTTCTGGATCAGGTTGAGGAAGACCTGTCTCAGTTGCTCGGAGTCCGCCTCGATGATAAGGGGCTCGCTTGGCGGGGTGAAAGCAAGAATAATCTCCCGGCGCCTGGCGTCTTCTCCCGCAAGCAGAGCCATATCGCCAAGCAGCGCGCCCAGATCGCACTCTCGCAAGGTAAAACGAGAAGGGCGCGAGAGTTGGCCGAGGCTTTGAGTAAGCCCTCGCAGGCGCGAGACTTCGCTTCTTATGACGCCAAGACTCTTGGCCTCGGGGCCGTCCTCGAATCTGGTCAGCATGACATCCGCATGGAGCATTATGGCGGTCAGCGGGTTGTTCATCTCATGCGCGACAACACTGGCCAGGTTGGCGATAGCCTGACCTTTCTGTTCCTGCATTGAATAGAGTTCGGCTTCGTGGCGCGCTTCGAGGTGTTCCTGGTTCTCGGCAAGCACATTAAGGTAGATGGCGATTAACACAGCAACGAGGAAGACAGCCCTGGTAGCGAGTTCGAAAATCAGCAGTAGAGAAGCCATCTGGCCAACAGGAAAGCTGCTTGCCGCAGCGGAGAAACCAGCCGAACTGACCAAAGCCCAAAGTGCGGTCAGCAGCGGGATACGCGCAGCCAGATTGTAATAGCGGATGGCGGCACTGGCTTTCCAGGCTATTAAACAGGCGGCCACGACCAGGACCAGGTGGAGGGGCAACCAGCCAGGTGCTGGCAGTCCGGTTGGCGTGTTCTGATGCAGGCACTGAAGGATTATTAAGGCCAGGCCCAGAAGTGAAAATCCAAATATACCGCGCACCAGGGGCGCATCGCGCTGTTCGAGCAGATGATCTCGGACTGCTCCATAACCGAGTGCCAGCAGCAGAGCGCAGTTGAGCGCCTGAGCACCCGCGGATATATCAAAAAGCAGACACTTGCTCGAGGCGGCAAATCCAAGGGCTAGCAGGCGGATGACAAGTGCAAAGCCAAGAGCTATCGCGAGGAGCAGGAAGGAGCGACTGCCGTCCCTGCGCGCTTCGCTGGCTGCCATCACGAGCGCGACAAGGACCAGGGGCAGCAGCGTCAGATCGAGCACAATCTGGGTGCGCTGTAGGAAGAGAGCTTGCATAGGCTGGCTAGTTGCCTGTCAGCCCCCCGGGATTATCGAAGGTTGTCGTATGAACGACCTCCACCTGAGAGGCTCCGCCGGCTGCGAGCTGGTTGATTGCCCAGACCTCGGCTTTGCTAAGGCTCAGAGGTTTATATTCTTGCAGCACTCCATCCTTGAAGAGCTGGATACGCGCCCGACAGGCAAAAGGATAATCGCGAGTGGCCTCTTTCTCAAGGCTGTCTCCCCCAGCTGTCTCAGCCAGGTCTGACCTGCCCTTGTGACGAGCTGGCAGGCTTCGTGAAGCCTTGCCAAAGCACGAGCGACAGCAAGCCGGCATTTATTACCAGCAACACAAGACCAATCCTCACCGAGATCGTTATAAGTCGCTGGGTTGTTTCCAGCGAGGCTTCCTTGCGCAGCTCACTTCGAAAGGCCATCCTGGTCCTTCCTTCTGGTGATTAATCCTGCCAGTGGATAAGCAGTTTGATAAACTCTGGTGACTCTGACACTGCCCTGGAACGCACAGGCACAGCAGGCAGCAAGTCTTCCTGGGCACAAAACCAGAGGTCTTGCTCAAGCCCCAGGCTAGTAAGTTTGCTGCCGTGCTCGGAACGCTCGAAAATTTTCAGCAGCCCTTCAGTTGCAAGCAACTGCTGATATTTGTCATACTCCTCGGAAGCCTGAAGCGCGCAACCCAGAGCAATCAGCCGGCTTGCCAGGAGGGCGCTCGCTGCCCAGTCTTCGAGGGGAAAGACCGGCGGTACAGCTTCTGAACCGGCTGCCAGCACCACGAGGGGGCGGCTGGCTTCAACAGCAAGCCTGAAGGCCAGCTTTGTAGCTGCCCTGGCGTTGATGGGCGCCGCAACAAGGGCTGCGCAATCAGGAGAAAGCCCGGCAAGACGCTGGGCGCCAGTGGTGGAGGTAAAGACGACTCGCTTGCCCCGGAGACGCGCTCCGAGGGCTTCGAGGGGAGAGTTACCCAGAGCGAAACCTTCTGGGGGCAGTCCACCTCTTTCGCCAGCGAGTACCGTGCCTGGGTGTCCCAGGGCCAGTTTACGAGCCTCGTCGACCTCTCGAGTGACATACAGGGCGCGAGGGTGTCTTGAGGCAAGCACGGCCAGGGTGGTGGAGGCGCGCAGGACATCGACCACCAGCGTGACAGCCTGCAGGCGGTTTGCGAGAGCTAGTCCAGATTGGCCTTCCGCGAGGTGGAGCAAGACCATATTGGCGAATCCTCCCGGACGTCGTATTATAGCGGAGACAGAAGGCCAATTCGGCCAAGTCTAGTTAGGTGGAAACGAGCGCCGTTTACCTTCTGTTTGCATTTTGAGCCTACCAGTTTATCTGCTTTCGGGCAGAAGGGCCCAAGGAGCCAAATATGACCTGGATAGACCTGCTTATCTTCCCGCTTTTGGTGCTTGGTATATACCTTTACAGCAAGCAGGGAGTATTGGCTGCGCTAATCACTATGCTGCTAATGCTTGGGTATACCAAACTCATCGTCACAATGTACCACCCGCCGGTACTTGATGGGGTGCCGCAGACTTCGTGGAATTTCTTCATAATGTATTTGGCCGGTGCTGTGGTGGTGATTGGCGCCTGTTTTGCAGTGACCGCCTATTCATCGTTCAATCCAGGCGATGACGTCCTCGAGTCAGTGGGGGGAGGCATCTTCGGGTTGATTGTCGCCTGGTGCCTTTGCTATGGGCTTATACATGGCTTGCTGCTTGCCTATGGCACGGCTTCCGATGTCGGGGCGGCGGTGACAAATTCGCTGCTGGCCGACCAGGTATATTTCTTCAAGATGTTCAAGAGCGGCGCTGATGTGATGGAAGGCCTCGGGAATTATGACTGAGGAGCGCGGTTATCGCGCTCTGATGCAGCCTGAAGGTCTGGTGGTTTTTGAAGTTCAACTTTCCACTTCAGACCTTTGGATCGCCGCCGAAAGCGAGCTTAAAGTCGAAGCGCTGACCGAGCTTGCCAGGCTGCGCTCCGAGTTGATGAACTATTTGCGGCGCGATCCGCGTTTCGCCGAAGAACTGAAGCCCTGGATGCCCCAGGCTGATGCGCCAGAAATCGCGGTCAAGATGGCTGAAGCGGCGGCCAGGTGTGGCGTCGGGCCAATGGCCGCTGTCGCTGGCGCCTTCGCTGAGGCGGTAGGACGCAAGCTGCTCGAATCAAGCCAGGAGGTGCGCGTCGAAAACGGCGGCGACTGTTTTCTGGCGGGCCATCGAGAGGTTACTCTGGGGCTTTTTGCGGGAGAGTCTCCACTCACTGGGCAGGTAGGCTTCAAGCTGAGGCCCGACCAATTGCCTTGCGGAGTTTGCACTTCATCAGGTACGGTAGGCCCATCGCTTTCCTTCGGGAAGGCTGATGCGGCGGTCATATTTGCAGAAGATACTGCCCTGGCTGATGCCTGCGCAACCGCGACTGGCAATCTGGTAAAGACTTCCGCGGATTTCGAGCAGGCTTTGGCTTTCGCCCGGGGAATAAAGGGCGTGTGGGGGGCGGCGCTAGTCGTCCAGGAAGAGTTTGCCGCTTGGGGCGATATAGAACTGGTGCGCCTCGAGACGCAGGAGCAGGAGTGATTGGTGTGGGACACGACCTGAAAGACGCTGATCTGATTAGAGAAAGACTCGAAGCCTCTTACACGGAGGCTGAAGAAGCGCTGGATTATGCCGAAGGCGATGTCCTGGGCGCTCTTTCCTATATTGAACGCGCCAGGGCCGAAAAAGCCGGCGGTCTGCAGAATGCAATCTCTACAATAATGGCGCGCAGCCAGTCGCTGGCTCAGCGGGGGATCAAGTCGCTGGAATTTGAACTCGGGGGCAAGAAACTCGGCAAGCTGGACCTGTCAGTTGTTGGCCCTCTGGCCTTCGGCCTGGCTGTAGGGATTGGTTTATTGAAGCTGTTGCAAATCTCGGTCATCGAACAAGCTTCCGAAGAAGCAGAGGAAGAGGCTGCCAGCTAGTTTAGCACTGCGCCCGATTCAGTTATAATCAAACCAACTTATGGCCGAGAGGCACTTGCCTCTCGGTTTGCCTTGATTGGAGGAAGTATGAATTTCCAGGACGTCATTGAAGCGCTTAACGGCTTCTGGGCTGATTATGGCTGCCTGCTTGATCAGCCTTACGACCTTGAGGTAGGTGCGGGTACGATGCACCCCTCGACTTTCCTGAGGACCCTTGGGCCCGAGCCCTGGGAAGTCGCCTACGTGCAGCCCTCTCGCCGGCCTACCGATGGCCGGTATGGGGAGAATCCGAATCGCCTGCAACGTTATTTCCAGTATCAGGTCATCCTTAAGCCCTCGCCAGATAATGTGCAGCAACTCTATCTGGAGAGCCTCCGGTCTTTGGGTATCGAGGCGCGCCAGCACGATATCCGGTTCGTCGAAGATGACTGGGAATCCCCAACTCTAGGCGCCTCGGGAGTAGGCTGGGAAGTCTGGCTGGACGGTATGGAGATAACCCAGTTTACGTATTTCCAGCAGGTGGGCGGCTTTGAGGTCAGTCCTATCTCATGCGAGATAACTTACGGCCTCGAGCGCATTGCGATGTATCTGCAAGGGGTCGAAGCCTACACGGACCTCAAGTACAACGCGAAAGTAAAATATGGCGACATCTACAAGCCCAACGAATTTGAAGGTTCGACCTACAACTTCGAGCTGGCTGACACCGCTATGCTGGCGCAGCATTTTGCAGACTACAAGGCCGAGGGCCGGCGCTGCATTGAACGCGGTCTGGTGCTGCCGGCCTATGATTATTGCCTGAAGCTGTCGCATACCTTCAACCTGATGGATGCGCGCGGTGCGGTCAGTGTTACCCAGCGCGCGGCCTTGATTGCGGATGTGCGCGGACTGGCCCAACAGTGCGCCAAAGCTTACCTGGCGCAGCGCGAAGCCCTGGGCTACCCTATGGGCCTGGCGGAGTAGGAGAGAGTTATGAATCGCAGATTGCTGCTTGAAGTTTATACTGAAGAGATACCCTCCAGCTTTTTCGCCGCGGGATTGCTTCCCCAACTGCGGGCGCTCGCGGAAGAAGAACTGGCTGCAGCGCGCCTGACCTCGACCGAACTCAAGGTCTGGGGCACGCCGCGCCGGCTTGCGGTTGCCTTTGAAGGCGTCCCCGAGGCGCAGGCGGGGCAGACCCAGGAAGTAAAAGGCCCCCCTGCAAGTGTTGCCTTCGATGCCGAGGGCAATCCCACGAAAGCTGCACTGGGCTTTGCCGAGAAGGCTGGCGTCGCGCCCGAGACACTTGTCCGCAGGCAAGACGGTAAAGCGGAATACGTCTGGGCCGAGGTCAGTGAAGAAGGGCAGGCCACTCTCAAAGTCGCCGGACCCCTGTTCGAGCGTATCATAAATCGCCTGACCTTCCCCAAGACGATGCGATGGAACAAGACCGCCTTCCGCTTCGCGCGGCCCATCAAGGGCTTGCTTGGGCTTTACGGCAACGAACAGGTTGCCTTCTCGGTGGCTGGGTTGGAGAGTGGCCGGCTGACCTGGTCTCATCCCTTCGCCCCCCAGGGCAGGCACAGCTTTGAGCTGGGCGCGGCCGAGGACTACGAGCAAGAGCTGCTCGAGCGGCAGGTGCAGGTTGATCCTGCCAAGCGTCAGGCCGACTTGCTTGCGAGGGCCGAAGTATTGGCTTCGGAGTGCGGCGGAGTGCTGTATGACCGCGACAAGGCCGCCTATGAGAACTGCTTCCTCATCGAATGGCCAACCCCCTTTGCAGGCCATTATGCGGAGGAGTTTCTCGCGCTGCCGGTACCCATCCTGACCACGGTAATGCGCAAGCATCAGAAGTACTTCCCGCTGGTGACCGAGAAGGGTGGCCCGCTGCCTTACTTCATCGGCGTGCGCGATGGGGACGACTACTCGCTGGACGAGGTCATCCACGGCAACGAACGCGTCATCCGGGCGCGGCTCGCGGATGCGGCTTTCTACTTTGAGAACGACCGCAAGCAACCGCTAGAAGCCAGACTGGAAGAGTTGAAGACCGTCACCTTTGAGGCGCGGCTGGGCACGCTTTACGAGAAGACCGAGCGGCTGGAGCAGCTGGCTGGTCAGCTAGCAAGCACGCTGGCACTGGAGTCCGAGGTTAGAGAGGCGCTGCTGCGCGCGGCGCGGCTGGCCAAGTGCGATCTCGTCACCGATATGGTGCAGGATTTCGACGAACTACAGGGCGTTATGGGCCGTCATTATGCGCTGCTCGATGGCGAATCCGAGGCGGTCGCGCAGGCACTGGAAGAACAATATATGCCGAAGGCGGCAGGGGCTGCTTTGCCGAAGTCTCTGCCCGGCGCGCTGCTGTCGCTTGCGGACAAGCTGGACACGGTCGTTGGGTGCCTGGCGGTCGGTTATTCGGCTACCGGCTCAGCTGATCCCTTTGGCCTCAGGCGTTCAGCCTATGCGCTTGGTCTCGCTTTGCGACGCCTACGACCTCAAGCTGGACCTTTCCGCGCTGGCAGCGATGGTATACCAACTGGTAGAGCCCAAGGCCCAAGTGGGGAAGGACGATACGCTTGCGGCCTTCGCCGAGTTGCTGACAGGCCGCGTAGAGGCTTATCTGCGTGATGAAGGGCTGCGTTATGACACCCTCAACGCGGCGTTGGCCTCTGGCGCAACCACGCCGCGACTGGCCTGCCTGCGCGCTCGCACCTTCGAACAGAACCGCGACTTGGAGGGTTTTATCCAGCTTGCGACCGCGGCGATGCGGCCTATCAACATCGTGAGAGCGGCGCTGAAGAAGGGCCAGATCACCTCCGAGCTGCTCTCCGAGGCGCCGGATGAGACACTTTTCGGCACCGAGATGGAGCAATCCCTTTTTGCAGCTTTCCAGGGCCTTGCTTCAGCGACTGCCGGGGAACTTCTGACCGAGGCCGCCTGGCAGGATTTCGCAACCCGTCTGACCGCGCTGACGCCAGTGGTGGACAAGTTCTTCGATGAAGTGCTGGTTATGGATAGCGACCTGGCCGTGCAGCAGAACCGCCTGCGGCTGATGGCCTATGTGGCAAGACTTTTGGAGAGGCTTGGTGACTTCACGCAACTGGTGATCTAGATGACCATCAGAGAGCAGATTGAGGAGCTTGAGCGACGCGTTCTCAGCGAGCATGCGCAGCTTGCCTGCGAAACTCGCGGGAGGGCGTCGCCCGAGCCAGAGTGCGCCATCCGCACTGTCTTTCAGCGCGACCGGGACAGGATTATCCACAAGTGTAAAGCTTTCCGGCGGCTTGCCAACAAGACGCAGGTCTTTATCTCACCGCAACTTGACCACTATCGCACGCGCCTCTCGCACACTTTGGAGGTCTCCCAGATAGCCCGTACCATCTCGAAGGCTCTTCGTTTGAATGAGGACCTCACCGAGGCTATCTCACTCGCCCACGATGTCGGCCACACGCCTTTTGGGCACCATGGAGAGGCCGTGCTGGATGAGTTGTATTCCCAATACGGCGGCCATTTCCATCATCACGAGCACAGCTTGCGGGTTGTGGACGTGCTGGAGAACGACGGGAAGGGCCTCAATCTGACCTTCGAAGTGCGCGATGGCATCCTCTCACATACCAAAGGGCGCGAAGACCTCCAGGAAGCCGCAGCCAAAGTGCATCCGGCGACACTGGAGGGCCAGGTGGTGCGGATTTCTGACCGGATAGCCTATCTCAACCATGATCTGGACGACGCTATCCGCGCCGGGTTGCTCGAGCTTGATGACGTACCGGCCGATTTGCTGAAGGCACTGGGACGCTCTCACGGCGAGCGACTTGATACTTTGGTATCAGTTGTCATCCATACTAGCGAAGGGCAGCCAGAGGTGCTCCTGTCGCCCGCAATCACCAAAGCCTGCGACGACCTCAAGGATTTTCTCTTCGAGCGTGTGTATGACGCCGAGAAATCGCGCCTCAACCTGCACAGCAAGGTGAAATACATCATCACCGGGCTTTTCAGATATTATCTGGACGGCCCCTGGGATGATGCCGATTTTCCTGAGAGTATAAGGAGCGCGCCAGATATCGAGTCAAGGACCCGTGCAATCGTGGATTACATCGCAGGGATGACCGACCGCTTCGCCAAACGCGAGTTCGCCAGGCGCTATATGCCCGAGGACTGGCCCGAGTAACCGACCCAAAGAGAACGCCGCCCCGAAGGACGGCGTTTTTTTTCTACTTACCATGAGGCGCCTAATGCTTGAAGTGGCGCATCCCCGTGAAGACCATCGTCATACTATGCTGGTTGGCCGCGATTATGACTTCCTCGTCCCTCACCGAACCGCCCGGCTGGATGATGGCCTGGATGCCATACTCGGCCGCGGCATCTACCGAATCGCGGAAGGGGAAGAAGGCATCCGAAGCCAGGGCGGCGCCGAAACACTTGTCTTTATTTTGCTCGACCGCAAGGCGCGCCGACTGGACGCGGTTCATCTGGCCGGCCCCAACGCCCAGCGTTGCGCCGTCTTTTGCTACCACGATGGCGTTGGAGCGCACGTATTTTACGACTGTCCAGGCGAACATCATATCGCGGAGCTGGAACTCCGAAGGCTGCTTGTCGGTGACGACCTTAAGGTCTGGCCCGACAAGCTCGATATTCTCGGTCTGCACGAGCATCCCGCCATCAATATGCTTGAAGTCCAGCGCGCCTTTCCCAGGAAGGCCTGGCCTGGCTTTCAAGAGGCGCAGGTTGGTCTTCTTCGCCAGCACCGCCAGGGCATCTTCGGTGAAGTCAGGGGCCACGATGACCTCGAGGAAGAGTTTGACCATCTCCTCGGCTGCTTCGGCATCCACAGGTCGGTTGCAGGCGACGATACCCCCGAAGGGCGATACCGTGTCGGTCTCAAAGGCGCGCACATAAGCCTCCGCGACCGTGTCCGCAAGGGCCACGCCGCAGGGGTTGGTGTGCTTGAGCAGCACGCAGGCGCACTCTTCGAACTCATTGGCCAGGCGCCAGGCGGCAGTGCCATCGTTCAGGTTGTTGAAAGAAAGCTCCTTGCCCTGAAGCTGGTCCGCAAAGGCGACGCCAAAAGGCGCGGACTCCAGCTCGTTTACATAGAAAGCCGCGGGCTGGTGCGGATTTTCGCCGTAACGCATCGAGGCGGCGCGCTTCAGAGGCAGCACCATCGTCTCGGGAAAGGGCGTCTCCTCCAGCTTGCCGTGCAGATAATTGGCAATATGCGAATCATAAGCCGCCGTATGCTGGAAAGCTTTGAGAGCGAGCTTCTTGAGGGTAGTCTCGGCCAGGCCTTCGGGCTGGTTCATCTCTTCGAGCAGCGCCGGATAGTCGGCCGGATCGGTCACGATGGCGACGAACCTGTGGTTCTTGGCAGCGGAGCGCACCATCGTCGGACCGCCTATATCGATGTTCTCGATGGCGTCCTCATAGGTGCAATCGGGTTTTGCAATGGTCGCGCGGAAGGGGTAGAGGTTGACCACGACGAGGTCAATGGGGCGCCCACCCATCCCTTCAAGAGCTGCCATATGTTCCGCATCATCGCGCAGCGCGAGTAATCCGCCGTGGACCTTCGGGTGCAAGGTCTTCACACGGCCGTCCATCATCTCGGGGAAGCCCGTGTATTCGGAAACGTCAGTGACAGGCAGGCCTGCCTCCCGAAGGGCCTTTGCGGTGCCTCCGGTTGAAAGCAGAAGCACGTCTTTGGCCACAAGGCCTTTGGCGAAATCTACAAGGCCTGTCTTGTCGGAAACGCTGAGTAGTGCGGTTTTTACTTGCATTGTCTTTCTCCTAAACGAGTTCTACGTGCGGTTCATCGCCTGCAAGAAGGGTGCCAAGAAGGACAGGAGCCTCTCCGGAAGAGGCGAGGGTCTCCATCGCCCGGGAGGCGTCAGAGGCCGCCACTACTACTGTAAAGCCTATCCCCATATTGAAGGTCTTGTACATCTCTTCAAGAGGTGTCGCCCCATAATGCTGAAGGAGGTCGAAGATGGGCAAGACTGGGACGTTTGCCTTCTCAATCCGCGCCACACAGCCCTTCGGGAGGATGCGCACCAGGTTGCCCGGCAGGCCCTCCTCCGGTGATATGGGCCATCCCCTTTACCGGAAGGGCGGCCATAAGAGCCCGGATGGGCGCGACAAAGAGGCGCGTAGGGCGCAGCAGCTCTTCGCCAAGAGGGCACGAAAGGCCTTCGAAAGAGGCCTCAAGAGGCAAGCCCTCTCTTTCGATAATGGCGCGCGCAAGAGAATAGCCATTGCTGTGCAATCCGCTCGAACGCAAGCCAATTATGACATCGCCTGGAGTGATGGCGCTGCCGTTGATAACTTCGTCCTGCTTGACCGAACCTACCACAAAGCCTGCCAGGTCATATTCGCCCTCGGGATAGAAACCGGGCATTTCGGCTATCTCTCCCCCGATAAGGGAGCAGCCAGCCTGCCGACATCCCTCTGAGACGCCCGCTACGATGGCAGTCGTAACCTCGGGTTTGAGCTTGCCGCAGGCGATATAGTCCAGCATGAAGAGCGGCTGGGCGCCCAGTGTGAGCACATCGTTGGCGCTCATCGCCACGAGGTCGATGCCCACCGTGTCATGTTTGTCCAGCGCGAAGGCGATCTTGAGTTTGGTGCCTACACCATCGGTGCCCGCCACCAGCAGGTTGCCCTGAGTATCTGGTTGCAGCTCGTAGACCGCCCCAAAGCCACCTACACCAGCTTTCACATTAGGTGAATAGGTAGATTGAGCGAGCTGTTTGATTCGTTCCACGGCGACGTCAGCAGTCTCGATATCTACGCCTGCCGCGCGATAGGTTAGCGGGTCTCTGGGTTCCATACAGGCCTCTCCCTTGAGGGTCCGGGGTACACCCAGAGTTTACGGCCCGGCCCCCTGCCGGGTCAAGCCTGCCCAGGACGGGGGATGGAGTGTTACAATGGGCCATCGTCTTATGAGCAAACTAATCTGTGATTTCCACGTCCACACGGACGTCAGTTATGACACCACCGTGCCACCTGACGCGCTGGCCAGAGCCTTTTGGCGCGCAGGTGTGACTTGCGTTGCCATCACCGATCATAACGCTTTCGAAGGCGCTGCTGCCTTCGCAAAATATTTTCCCGGGCTGACCATACCAGGTATGGAAGTCGAAACCTCGGAGGGAGAGCTTATAGGGCTCTTCCTGAAAGAAGCCCTGCCCGTGGGCGCTTCGGCAGTAGATACCGCTTGCGCCATCAAGCAGCAGGGGGGCCTGGTCTATGTGCCCCATCCCTTTGTCAGGGTGCTCCTGGGACGGCTGAGAGAAGAAACTTTGATGACCCTCTTGCCCGAGGTGACGGCCCTGGAGGTAGTCAACGCACGCAATCCCTTCGTGGCGGATGACTATAAGGCCTGGTGTTTCGCAAAACAGCAGAAAGTGGTCGCGCTTGCCGGCAGTGATTCACATATGGCAAGAGATGCGGGCGCAGTGAAAGTTGAATTGCCGAGTTTTGAGGATGCAGAAAGTTTTAAGGCAGTTTTGAATCAGGCCAAAATCCAGCGCTGGAAGCGGATTGGTCAACACGAAAACTTCTATAACTTCCTGGTGGCGGTAAGGCACAGGGGGCTGGATGAGCGGTTGAAGGTGATTCTGGGCACGGCGGGCGCGCTGGTGACCGCTAGTCTGTCTCGTGACGGTGAGAACCGACGCGCCTGAGACTCTTCTCCTGGTCGCGCTTCACTATCTCATTGCGCCTGTCAAAAAGTTTCTTGCCGCGAGCGACCGCGATAGTGATTTTGGCAAAACCCCGCGAGTTGAAATATAGCTTCACGGGCACGAGAGTCAGGCCTTTCTCGCCAACGGCGACCTTGAGCTTGCGGATCTCCCCTGAATGCAGCAGCAGCTTGCGCCTGCCGGCAGGCTCCTTGGGATTCATCCGGCCGCCCTGCTCGTAGGGGTGGACATACATCCCCTCAAGCCAGACTTCGTTGCCTTCAATCTGACCGTAGGCTTCCGAAAGACTGGCCTTGCCCTGGCGGATAGATTTTACCTCGCAGCCAGACAGCACCAGGCCTGCCTCATAGGTTTCAAGGAGGCTGAATCTATGCCTGGCCTGGCGATTTTCAATTGTCGGCGCGTTGTTTTGTTTTGCCATAAGATTCACTTGCAGCCTAAGGGGCCGCTGGGGGATGGTAACAGAAAGCTGGATTTGGGCCAAGTGAGATGCCAGGGCGCATCAGGCCACGCGCCCTGGACGAGGACAGTAAAAGTAAGATCCTAGCTCCATTTCTCCCAGCAGACGACATCGTCCAGCGATTTGCGGGGAGGGCCGGCAGGCTCTTCATCAGGCCAGCCAAGCGGCGTCAGGGCCAGCACATCGGCTTCCTCGGGGATGCCAAGGATCAGCTTCACTTTGGCTTCTTCATAAGCGCCAATCCAGCAAGTGCCAAGGCCTTCGGCTTTCGCCTGAAGCAAGAGCTGGGTGAAAGCCGCGGCAACGTCCACCTGCACGGCGCTCCACCTGTTCCCGATATGGCGAGCTTTCTCAGGCAGGCCACAGGCGATGATGACGCAGTCGGCATGCCCGATAAACTGTTGGCCTCGGCACGCCTCGACAAGCTGAGCTTTGGTCTCGGGATCGCGCACTACGATAAACTTCCAGGGTTGGGCGTTGCCGGCAGAGGGCGCTATCCGGGCAGCTTCGAGCACGCGCTCAAGGACTGCTTCCGGCACAGGTTCCGTATTGTATTTACGCACACTCCGCCTGTGACGCAGACATTCCACTACATCGGACATAGTGATTCCTCCTTAAGAGACAAGTTTGCGAAGCAGTGCGAGGTCTTCGGCGAGTTTCACAGGCGCCGGCACCTCGGTGAAGTCCTCAAGAGAAAGCCAGCCATCGTAGCCGACAGCTTCAAGATCATTGATTACCTGGGCCCAGTCGACGATGCCCTCGTCCATCCTCGCCGAGGTGGCCTTCCACTGGCCTTGACGGTTCTTAATCCACTGCGAATTTTTAACATGCACGTGTTCGAGCCAGGGCCCGAGCAACTCAAGGCCCAGCCGCCAGTTCTCAAAGCCCTCGTAAATCATATTGCCTGGATCGAAGATAACTCCGATGGCCTGGGGCGAGAAGTTGCTTGCGATACGCCAGGCGAGGGAGGGGCTGGCTGCGATATTACCCATATGGATTTCAAGTTGACACTTGACCCCGAGGTCCAGAGCCACAGGCTCCAGCTTCGCAAAAGCCTGGCAGGCCTGGTCATAAAGGGTGGGATAAGGCACGCTGCGGTCATAACGCGGCACTCCGACCCGCACTCGGGGACAGCCCATCACGGCGGCAGCGCGCAGGATACTGACTACTGGCTCGTATTCCTGGGCGCCAAGATAGGGGGCCAGCGCAGCCAGTTCGAGCCCGTAATCGGCGGTGACTTTCGCGACCTGTTCGGCCTGGGCTTCGATGCCCTCGACAGGCACATGGAAGGAAGGATGGACGCGCCACTCGACGCCAGCATAGCCAATCTCGGCAAGCAGCTTTGCGGTGGCCTCGAGGTCGTACTGGTCACCGACCATAACAGTGAAGACGGAGAGCTTCAAAGCCGAACCTCCTAAAAGATGGAGTCGGGATCAGGCTCCATCGCTTTCAAGGTATAAAGCGTTTCGTGGACGACCAGCGCCAGTCCCTGATAGAGTCCTTCATCGGTTGTACGCAAGGCTTCGGCGCGTTCTTCGGCGGTTTCGACCTCGCGCTGACTGGCGGCGATATCTTCAGGAGCGGCAAAGGCGGGCGGTTCTTTCTTCTTCAGCGAGAGCAACGAACGCTCGGCTTCTTGTGAGTGTAACAGCCCCCGCCGCTCTGCTGAATCCTTCAGGCAACCGGCCAGGTCGAAATAGATACCCTTGCGGCCCATCCAGCCACGCGACCGAACCAGGCGTTGCAAGGCAAGCTCGAGCAACTCTCCCAGGGTTATCTCGGGTGGGGCGTTGCGCTTGCTGCGACGCTTCTCAAGCTCCTCGAAGGTCTCTGTGAGGAAGCGAGTGAAGCAAGAGTCGGGCAGATGGCGCTGGCGTTCGACGAAGACATCCCAGGACCTGGAGGGCCCAACCAGCGGGAAGAGCGGTTCGCATTCTTTGCGTTCGAGCTCGAGGTAGCCTTCCTCATGCAGATTGGCCAGGAGCAGGATTATAAAATTGTTGAGGAACTCGCGCAGGTCAATCTGAGGCGCGACCTCGTGCGGCTGCAGGGCGTATCGCTTTTGACGGGGCGACATTGGCTCTTCAAGTTCGGTTGAGAAACGTTCTGCGTGGACATAACAACAAGCTTCGAAATAATCGTCCGCGGTTTCGCCCTGGCTCTGGGTTGCGTCCTCTTGCCTGGCCGCAAGGGGCTGGCGCCGAGGGGCTTCTACTGCTTCCTCATCGTCGTCCTCGTCGTCGTCCTCTGCTTCATCAACCTCGGCGTCCGCAACTTCGGTTGCTTCTGTTAGCAGCGAATCAAGGGGAGATGAGTTTCCAAGCCGGCCTGTATCTTCCAGCCGGGTCCACAGGTTGAGGGCGGCTTTGGCAAGCAGCAAGCCCAGCAATACCGAGACTGCAATAATGATATACAGCATAATTAGTCGGGTTTCCGTTTTGCGCTGGCAGCTCGTGTTGCCTCTGCCAGCAGTGAAATGAGGCTGGTCCAGGAGGGCCGGTCCAGCCGCGAGAGCGTCTCGCTTAGAGCTTGCCTGTCCGCCTCTTCCAGCAAGGCGACCTGGTCAAGCACCAGGCGTTCGTAATCGAGCAGGTCGGCGGTGTCTGGCGATTGCTTCTGGAAGGTTGGCCAAACGCGCCTTCATTAGCAAGGCTCCCAGTTGATCCAGCTCGCTTGTCTTCACCGCGGTCCCTCCGGCCTGATTATAGCATAGCAGGAAGCTCCTCTTGGGCGTGGAAGTTGCCGCTCGGTGATGAAGATGAGCCTGCGTTCTATACTGCTTGTTGTTCTCATAAGCTTTCTCCTTGGTAGTTCCACTCTGGCTGTTGAGATTCCCCAGGTGACAAATCCGGATTTCGAGGCGGGAGAAGGCGCAACTCCACTTGGCTGGACGCTCTCGGAAGGCGCTGTGGGCGCCTGGGAGAATGAAGGCGCTCGGTCGGGCCAGCGCCTGCTGAGCCTGACCGGCGATGGCGAAAACGCTGGCCAGTGGCTTTCCGAACCACTGGAGCTACGCCCTGGCAAGTCGTACCGGATCCAGGTCTGGGCGCGCCTTGCCCCTGGCAGCTCTGGCGGTTGCCTGACACTTGGCACCGAAACTGCAAACCGTGACTTCAACCTGGGCACCGACTGGCAACAGCTAGGTTTTATATTCGTCACCGACAAGCTGGGCCAGCCAACTCAGCTTCACCTGGGTCAGTGGATGCTAAAGGGTAAGGTCTGGTTCGATAATCTGGAATTCCACGCGGTAGAGCCGGTCAGCTCGCCGGCAACGCGGGCGCTCTTCCTTGGGTCGGATGAGTTCATCGAAGGCGCTACCTACTACCATCTGCCCCAGTACGCAGGGCCTGCCTCAAATTACAGCAGACCACTCACAGGCTTCACTTGCAATTTCAATAGCAACCGCTGGCCCCTTGGCGGAGGCAACTGGTTGCTTTATGGCTATGACTTGCCTGGTCAGAACCTGAGAAGCGCCAAAATCACTTTGGATGTCGGCTATTATGAGGCGGGCGAGTTGCTGGTCGAGTATTCGACCGATGGAGAGGCCTTTATCGTTTTTGGCAGACTGGCGGGGCTTGGCCGGCTGGACGCCGCGGTGCCTGCCTCGGCCCTCCCCGCTGGCAAGCTTTACATCCGCTTGCGCAGTCTGGGGTCGCTGCAAGTTTATGGTTACAGCTTTACGGCGGAGCTGAGCGAAGCTTTGCCCGAGCCGGCGCGAGGCAATACAGATTATGTTGTCTTCCTCCAGCAAGCTCCCGACGTGGTTGCAAGCCTGGCTGTCGTCAATCCGCCAGTAGCCGGGAAATATTCTCTTGTTACCCTGGAGTTTTACAATTCAGGGCAGACAGAACAGAGCTTCCAAATCAAGACTGCCGCTGAAGCTGGCCTGGCTGCCTGGGAAGACACCTCAGAGGAAGTCTTTACCTTGCCTGGCCGCAAGCGCGCCAAAATCAGGGCAGTCTACAAGACTCCAGGCGCTGGGCCCCTGACGGTTCACCTGCTGGCACTGCCGACAGGCGGAGGAGCGCCACTTTTGGAAATCGAATGGGCGGCTTCAGCCTCTTCTGTTGATGCAGCAGATTATGGCCATTATCTGGCCGATTCATCCAAGGGCAGGCTTTGGTGGGCCGAGGGCACCTACAAGGTTGGCCGAGACCGAGCCTCGCCTGAGCCAGGCGAGGCGGTCGCTCCCATATCACTGGCGGCTGCTCGCAACGAATTTGAGCCAGTGCAAGTTGTCGTTTCTCCGCGGTTGATGTCCAACAAGCCAGCATACGACTAACTGACCTCAAAGGGCCAGGGGGAGCGACCCTTCCCGCTTCGGCCTGGAGCCTGAAGCAGGTCAAATATGTGTTCATCACTCGCGCGACTGATTCTTTTGGGGCGCCAGGTTATTGGCCTGATCCGCTGGTAGACCTGACAGGGCCGGTGGCTCTGGAAGCAGGGCAGAATCAGCCTTTCTGGCTGCTGCTGCATGTGCCAAAAGAGGCTTCCGCTGGCCTGTATGAGGGCACCCTGAGCGTGGAACTGGATGGAGAGACTTCAGAAGTGCCTCTGCAGGTGCGCGTGTTCGACTTCACTTTAAGTGATGAGACCCACACTAAGACCGCTTATGGGGTAGGCCCGAATTATGAGTGGTTCGGCCCGCTGTCAGAGCCCCAAAAAGACGAAGTCTTCGACCTGTTTATGCAGGTCTGTCGTGATCATCGCATCTCCCCTTACCTCCCCTATGCCCGCGCCCCTTACCATTGGAACCTTGCGGGGCCGGGATTCGAGGTAAAGACAGGGCGCTGGCAGGCGAGGGCCGATGAATTCGGCACTTCGCTGCTCAGTCTGGGGTTAGAGGGCGCCTCGTCCCTGGTCACGCTTGGCAATTGCCTGACGATGTTCGAGGAAGACGTGATCGGCTACCAGGGCACTGGCGAAAGCTGGCCGGGTCTTGAGGGGCTGAAGGACCTCACGGTAGTCCACCAGGACACCGAGCGCATCACAGTTGAAGCGACAGGCTTCCACAGCAGCAGTAAAGAAGCCGAACGGCGCTATGAGGCGCGTTTCAGGCTGACCTTCCTCGCGGGCAAGCCCTACTTCCTGCTGCAACCGCTGTGGCTGAAAAATACCGATGAGATGGCCTGGCAGGCGCGCAGCGTCTACTCGCTGCTTACTACGACCAGGGAGGGAGCCGAAGGGCGCAACGGAGAGGGCTGGGGCGCCTGGCTTTGGGACGATGCGACCCTGGGCGCTGTCGATCCCTCGGGCAGTGGGTGGACTTTTAGCCTGAGGCCCGGCCACGGCGATGTGGCCTTCAGCCCGATGGTCTTCGTAGAGCCAGGCCAGACCGTACAGTTCGACGTCGGCGCCACTGGCCATCTTCTGCTCTCCTGCCTCGGACTGGTCGCAGGTAGAACAGGTCGTCGCCGAGGTGAAAGCCGACCTGGCAAGTGGCTCCGGCATCGATCCAGGCGCGCCAAAGCTAGCTTTCACGCGCACCGAGAAGGGCGAACCTTCCTGGGATCTGGCGGCCTTTGATGCAGCGATGGAGCGTTATCTGGATGGGTACAAGTTCAACGCCTTCAATGTCGGCAATATTCTTCCCTCAAGCCTTGGGGGATATGGGTGGGACACCCCCGAGTATCTCACCTTGCACAAGCAGCTCTTCGGAGCTTTCGAGCAGCATCTGGCCGAGAAAGGCTGGCTGGATGAGGCTTATTGTTATTGGATAGATGAGCCTACTCCGGCCCAGTATGACTACGTGAACCAGGGGATGGACCTGCTCAAAGCCTCGGTGCCAGGCATCGCGCGCCTGCTGACCGAGCAGCCGGAGCCTGAGCTTTTCGGTCATGCAAATCTCTGGGTGCCAGTGTTGTCGGAGTATCGCCCTGAGATCTGCCAGGCCCGTCAAGCGGCGGGGGATCAGATGTGGTGGTATGTGTGCTGCGGGCCAACCGCCCCCTATCCAAACAACTTCGTGGACCATCCTGCCATCAATCAGCGCATACGCTTCTGGATGATGGAGAAATACGGGGTCGAGGGGTCGCTTGTATTGGGAAACCTGTTGGTGGTGGGGCAAGGGGTACGAGTTGCGCTCTCCCTGGCAGGTACCGATGTCTATCAATCCCGAGGGCGGTTATTGGGGCAATGGCGATGGGATGTTGCTCTATCCGCCGCTGGCTGAACCAAGCAAGACGCCTCTGGTGACAGGGCCGGTCGTCTCGCAGCGGTTTGAGTTGCTGCGCGAAGGCCTGGAGGATAGAGAGTATTTCTGGCTGCTTGGGCAGCTAATCGAGCAAGCCCCCGAAGGCGAGGCCAAACAGGCTGCCCAGGCCGTGCTTGCCGAGGTAAAGGCCTTTACCGAGAACCTAACGACATACCCCAGAGACCCCCAATTGCTTTATGAGTTGCGCCGCAAGGTGGCGGAACAGCTCGAGCTGCTAGAGCAAGAGGGGCAATAGGGGGGCAATAAACAGGGCCGGCTCCAAGGGGAGTCGGCCCGTCTTTTTTTCTACTGACCAGAGAAGCTAAACCGGGGTCTGGCCCTCCAGCGCCTTGGAGAACTGCATCTCATACAAGCGCTTGTAGGTACCGCCCTCTTCCAGCAGTTCCTCGTGTCGGCCCGCCTGACCTACCAGGCCATCCTCGATGACCAGTATCTGGTCGGCATTGAGGATGGTCGAAAGCCTATGGGCAATGGCGAAGGTGGTGCGGTTCTGCATCAGGTTATCCAGGGCTTCCTGGATGAGTCGCTCGGACTCGGTGTCGAGTGCCGAGGTCGCTTCATCGAGGATAAGCACCTTGGGATTGCGCAGGATGGCGCGCGCGATCGCGATGCGCTGCCTCTGGCCGCCTGACAGACGGGTGCCCCGTTCGCCTATCTCGGTGTCATACTTGTGAGGCATCTCCATTATGAAATCATGACAGTTGGCGGCGATTGCGGCCTCCAGCAACTCGTCTTCGGAGGCCTCCGGGGCGCCGTACATAATGTTTTCGCGTAGCGTACCACTGAAGAGATAGGTATCTTGAAGCACCATACCTATCTGACGCCGCAGACTGGAGAGTTTTATGTCCTTCAGGTCGTGCCCATCAAGCAGGATGGCGCCTCTTTCAGGGTCGTAGAAGCGCGGGATAAGGCTGACGACGGTACTTTTGCCACCACCAGAGGGGCCAACCAGCGCGGTCACCGTGCCTGCTGGCGAGGTGAAACTGATGTCCTTGAGTACTGGCTCGCCAGGCTCATAACTGAACCAGACATTGCGGAAGGCGATTTCGCCCCGTACTCGAGCCGGATCGAAGATGATGGCTTTCGGCTTGTCGATGACCTCGGGCTGCGTGTCCAGCAGCTCGAAGATACGGTCTACCGCCGCAAGTGCCGCCTGGATGTTGGCGTTGATGGTCACAAGTGTCAGGATAGGACCGAAGAGCATACCAGCATAAGAGTTGAAGGCAAGCAGCTTGGGTAAATTCATCTCGCCCGCAAGGACCAGCACCCCGCCGTACCACAGGATGAAGAGGCTGCGCCGCGGTACCGAGCAGGCTGGCTATGAGCCAAAGTACCACGTTGAGCTTGGTCATCCTGATAGCCAAGCCCAAAGTTCTCGCGCATATCCTGCACGAAGCGGCGCGTCTCGGATTGCTCCCGACCGAAGCTCTTTACTACCCGGATGCCCCCAAGGCGCTCGTAAAGACTGCCATATATCTGGCTGTTCTTCTGCCTCGACAGGATTCCCACATTCCGGATACGCCTTCTGAAGAGCAGGAAGTTGCCGATGTAGATGGGCACTACGATGACCGTGACTATGGCCAGCACAGTATTCATATAGAACAGGAAGAACATCAGGGCGATGACCTGGGCTACGCTCATAACCAGGTTGGCAAGACCGCCGCCTACGAGCTGGTGCAAGGCGTCAACGTCCGACATAACGCGCGCCATAATACGACCAGTCTGATGGGTCTCATAATAGCGCAGCGACAGTCGTTGCAGATGACGGAACATCTGAGTACGGATATCGAACAACACACGTTGCGCTACCACTGTAAGCGTCATATCGCGACTGTAGCTTATGGCATGACTGAGCAGGTGGATGACAATCATCAAGCCTATCCAGTGAGTGAGCTCAATCTTGAGTCTCGAGACTTCGGTTACATTGCCCTGTTTCAAAGCGACAAGCCCATCTGGCAAGATGCCCCCAACAAGCTGAGCGCCAACCCAGGGCAAGGCAATACCGATGGCCAGGCTAACCAGCATCAGCACAATGGCCTGGGCCATCTTGAACCAGTATGGCTTGACGAACTTCATCAATCTGCTGAAGTTACTCTGCATATCTACTCCGCCCGGACCAGTTTTTTTACCAAGCCGGCACCAGCACGTGGTGATAATACCCTAGTTAGCCAGCCATTTCGACTAGCGAGGGCTAAACCCTTTGCCCCTTTTTGCCGACATCATAAATTGACGGCAATTCTTGACCCCACCTATAATCGGGTCAACTAGGCGCGACCTGGGTCGCGTTACCGGAGGCAAGCATATGCCCGAACTGAGAAAGGACCCCGTTACAGGGACCTGGGTAATAATCGCTATCGAAAGGGGCAAGCGCCCTTCAGATTTTCAGTCCCCCAAAGAAGAAGAAACAGGCAGTTTCTGTCCCTTCTGTTACGGCAACGAACACGTAACCCCTCCCGAGATTGCGGCGTATCGAGATCCAGCTACCGCCCCTGATACGCCTGGGTGGCAAGTGCGCGTAGTGCCCAACAAGTTTCCCGCGCTGGCTATCGAGGGAGACCTCGGCAAACGCGCCGATGGTATCTACGACCGGATGAATGGCGTTGGCGCGCACGAGGTCATCATCGAGACTCCCGATCACAGCAAGAGCCTGGGCGACCTGGAGCTGCCCCAGGTCAGAAAGGTCGTGCAGATGTACAAGGAGCGCGTCGCTGACCTGGGCAAGGACCACCGGCTGAGGTATTCGCTGGTGTTCAAGAACTGGGGCCAGACCGCGGGTGCTTCGCTATCGCATACCCACTCCCAGATAATCGCGACTCCCGTCGTGCCGATTCTTGTGAATGAAGAGATAGCTGGCGCGGCTCGGTACCGGGGTTTTCGGGAGCGTTGCGTTTTTTGCGACATCCTTGACCAGGACCTGGCGGACGGCTCGCGCATCGTGTTCGAGAACAAGTCGATGGTGTGCCTGACGCCTTTCGCTTCCAAGAGCCCCTTTGAGACCTGGATCCTCCCCAAAGAGCATCTGAGTGCCTTTGAAGAGACCGCCGATCTCGTGCTCGATGACTTCGCCGAGGCGCTGAAGGAGACTTTGACCCGCATCAAGGTTACTCTCGATGACCCGCCATTCAACTTTATGCTGCACACGACTCCTTACCACGAACACGGGTTGCCGCATTATCACTGGCACCTGGAGATAGTGCCCCGGCTGACCAAACTGGCGGGCTTCGAATGGGGTTCGGGATTCTATATAAATCCTACGCCTCCTGAGCAGGCGGCCGAGTTCCTGCGCGAGGCGCTTGCAGCAGTAGATGCGCCGACCCACTAGTCTGGAGATGGGACTTGCCTTTGGCTGGCAAAGAAGAACAAGCAACTGACCTGAAGAAGCGCCCTGCGGTGCTCGAGGCCTCTCTGTTCACGAAAGTCGTGGACTGGCTTGCGGCGATGAGGGCGATACTTCGTCACGCCCCCGAGGAGCTAACCTCCTGGTGGGTGGCCACACCGGCCGGCGAAGTGCTGCTCGAGATAGTCAACGACAAAGAAGAATACTGGTGCTCGAAGGTCGCAAAAGAAGAGGGTAATCTTCGGGTCAAATGCCTGGAGCGGTTAGAGCTTGCTCACAATTGCCTGCGCCCTGAAGGCTGCAGTTTCCGCTGCGAGCAGGGAGGCATCATTAGCGCGGTGCCTATCCTGGTGGGCGAGGTGCCTGTTGCCCATATGGGGCTATGTCTAAGCCTGGCAGGTTCTGACCTCACTCCGGAAAAGAAGGCTTCACTGGAGACCCTCTGGACCGAGGTGCGCCAGATGCCATCACTTGAGGTGGTGGGTGATCCGGCCGCGCAGGTCCAGCTAAAACGCGCAATGAGGCTCTTCTCCTCGCTCTCGCGTATTGTCAGTGGCAGCCGGATAGAGGCCAGTCTGGAGTACCTGTCCGTACTGGCCGAGACCGCGCAACTGGTTGTCAGTTCACTGGATTTGTCGGAGGTACTCGGCACAATAGCGCGCAGGTCCAAAGCCTTGCTTGATGTCGATAACCTGGCGCTTTATCTGTTCAACCGAGGCCAGCAGGCCCTCGAGCTGGCTGCAAGCGCCACCACCGATGCCGATGTGTCCGAACCTTCGATTGTCGCTGTAAGCAGAGGCATCACGGGCAAGTGTTATCAGTCGGGAGTGCCTTTTGGCGCGAGCGATATTGAAGAGAGTCCCAATTTGGAGGACGTTGACGTACCCAAGGGGGTCAGGTCCTTCCTCGCGGTGCCGATGCTGGACTATGGTGAGGTGCGCGGTGTTGTCGTAGCTTATGCGCGAGAACGTCAGGACTGGGACGAAGGGGAGACTCGCTATCTGCAAGCGCTGGGCAGCCTGGTCATAGTGGCCAGCCGCAGCTACCAGCTCAATTCGGCAGTGCGAAGGCGTATCTCGGAGCTTGAGACGCTGCACAAAGTCAGTCGTTCGATTGCCTCGACGCTTGACCTCAGGCGAGTGCTCGAACTGGTGTCGGAGGCCAGTGTGCGCGCGCTCAACGCCAGCGGCGCGCTGCTCTATATGTATGATCCGGCCTCGGGCAAGCTCAGTCCTGAGGCCGCTTTTGGGGTTGGAGAACACTTCCTTTCAACGCGTCAGCTCGATCCTGCAGCCGAACATGTGGCAATAACACATGATCCTCTGATAGAGCGCGAAGCCGACAAGCATCCCGAGCACGGTCAGGTTTACCGGGGGCTGGCCAAGTCAGTATTATCGGTGCCACTTACAGTCAAAAACGAGTTTCTCGGCGCGCTGACAGTGTATGACCGATTGGGCGAAAACGGCGTTGTAGCGCCCTTCGAAGAAGACGACCTGCGCCTTCTGCTTACTTTCGCAGGTCAGGCGGCTATTGCAATCGAGAATGCGCGACTCTTCACCAATGTACAACACGCTCAGGAAGCCGCCCGCAAGGCCGAGCTCGAGTTGGCCGAGGCTGAAAAACTGGCCGCGCTTGGCGCTATCACTGCCAGCCTGGCCCATGAGATACGTAATCCGATGGCGGCAATAGGGGGCCTTGCCCGCAGGTTGGTAAAACTGCTGCCAGCCGATGAAACCCATCGGCGGTATGCAGAGACCATCCAGCAGGAAGCTTCACGCTTGCTGGACTTGCTCTCGAGTACCCTCGATTTCGCTCGGGGGCCAAAACCGAATTACGAACTCGTGCGGCCCGAGCGCTTTCTGCTCGAACCACTTGATCTGGTGGAAGAGCTTTTCGCCAGCCGTGACATAAAGGTCAAACGCGAGCTTGCGCCCAATCTGCCCGAGCTCAGAGCTGATGTTAACGGGCTCAAGCAGGCCTTTCTAAACCTCTACCAAAACGCCGCCGAGGCTATGCCAGAGGGGGGGACGCTCACGGTGACCGCCAGGGCCAGCAATTCGCGGCTCCAGGTCAAAGTGCGCGACACGGGGCAGGGCATTGATGAAGAACTGCTGCCCCGGATTTTTCAGCCCTTTGTCACGTCCAAGCAGTCTGGCACTGGCCTGGGATTGTCTCTGGTCAGCCATCTGATTCGGCAGCATGGGGGCAAGCTGGATGTATCCAGCGAGGTGGGGAAGGGCACGGAGTTTCGTATCTCGCTGCCCATCCGCCTCGATATCGAACCTGCTTTTGCAACAGAAACAGGATAAGCTGGAAGCCCACAAGAGCTTCCCTTGAGGTGAACCGTGTATGTATAGATTATTGGTAGTTGAAGACGAACCTGCCCAGCGTCTGTTGCTCTCGGACGAGTTGCGCGATGCCGGTTATTCGGTTACGGAGGTCGATTCGGGCGAGGCGGCTCTCGAGTTGCTCTCGGTTGAAGAGTTTGACCTTATGACGCTTGACCTGCAGATGCCTGGGATAAGTGGGCTGGAAGTGCTGGACGAAGTCTCGCGTCTCTGGCCTGACCTGCCGGTCATTGTCTGCACGGCTTATGGTGACAAGAAACAGGATTTCCGCAGTTGGGCCGCTAACGATTACTGGGTAAAGTCCGACGATCTGAGTGAATTACTGGAAAAAATCGAAGCTGCGCTCGCTTGAGCGCCTGGGAGTGAGTCTTATGAAGATACTTGTAATGGCCTCTGAAGTTGTGCCTTTCGCCAAGACTGGAGGGCTTGCGGATGTAGCCGGAGCGCTGCCGGGCGCGCTCAAGGCGCTGGGGCATGAAGTGCGCGTTGCGCTGCCGATGTATTCCGAGGTAAAGGCCAAGGGATTCGAGCTTACCCCGGTTGCCGATATCAGCGTCGAGGTTGGCGCTCTCGCAAAGCAAGGCGTCCTCTACGAAACCCTTGGTGATGGAGGGGCGCCAGTCTGGTTGCTTGACTGCCCCGAATACTTCGAGCGCGAACAGCTTTACGGCTATGCGGATGATGATGCGCGGTTCGTCTTTTATCAGAAGGCGATCCTGGCCGCCTGTGAGCAGCTCGGTTGGCGCCCGGACGTCATCCACTGCAATGACTGGCAGACTGGCTTTGTGCCCGTCTTCCTCAAGACGACCCTGGCGGACAGCGAGTTCTTCAAGGGCATCGGCACTGTCTACACCATTCACAACCTGGCCTATCAAGGGCTGTTTGGGGGCCTTGCCCTGCATCTCGCCGGGCTTCCTGGCGAACTCAACAGGCCCGAAGGCGTCGAGTTTTATGGGGGCGTCTCCTTTATGAAGGCGGGCATCCAGTTCGCCGATTATGTAAATACCGTCAGCGAAGGTTATGCGCGCGAGATTCGCACCCCCGAGTATGGCGAGAGGCTTGACGATATCATCTCGGCTCGGGGCGACCGAGTCGTCGGCATCCTCAATGGTATAGATTACAACCTGTGGAGCCCCGAGACTGACAAGCATCTGGTGGCTTCTTATAGCCCTAAACAGCTTGCTGGCAAGGCGAAATGCAAAGCCGACCTGCAGAAGACGATGGGCCTGCCCGAGCGCGCGGAGGCGCCCCTCTTCGGGATGGTAACCAGGCTCTCCTCGCAGAAAGGCCTGGACCTTTTCGAAGAGGCTTTTACCGAGGTGCTTGAAAGAGATCTGCAGGTAGTGGTGCTTGGTACTGGAGACCCCCAGTATCACGAATTGATGACGGAGCTGGCCACTGAGTACCCGACCAAGTTCGCCGTGATGCTTGGCTTCTCCAACGAACTGGCGCACAAAATCTACGCGGGGGTTGATATCTTCCTGATGCCCTCGCGTTATGAGCCGTGCGGTCTCAGCCAGATCATCAGCCTGAAGTATGGCACCGTGCCACTGGTGCGCAAGACCGGCGGGCTGGCTGACACCATTGCCGAATTCTCCCCAGCGGCCAAAGAAGGCAATGGTTTTGTGTTCTCCGAATACACCGGAGGCGCCTTTGCCGAGACAATCAAAAGGTCACTCCTGGCCTGGGAAGCGGGCGAAGGGCTGTGGAAACAGCTCCAGCAGGCGGGGATGGCGGCTGACTTCTCGTGGGAAGCCTCGGCTAACGAATATGCTGACCTGTACAAGAAGGCGGTGGAGGCGGCCTCGGAGTAATCCGGGACGCTCTCAAGATTATGGCAGTCTTCCAGCCGGCGGCGGCAATTGGCAACGGACGCTTACTCGTCACGCTGGGGTACGCGGGCGAGGTGATGGGCTTTTTCTGGCCACGCCTCGACTTCGCCCAGCAGGCGCACGAGGTAATGCCTGCCGTCTGGCTGGAAGCCGACCAGCGCCTGCATTGGCTGTTTGAGCCGTCCTTCCAGCGTGAAATCCATTACCAGGAGCGCACCAATATCCTGGTCACGACGCTAAGACGCGATGGGCTCGAACTCCAGATCGAAGATTTCGTGCCTCCCTCGGCGCACTGCGCCGTCAGGCATTTCACCCTCACCAACCGCAGTCAAGCGCCAGTGGGTCTGAGACTGCTGCAATACTTTGACCTTTGGTGTGGCGAGGTTTCCGAGAAAAACTGGGTCTACTTCCATCCGGATGACAATGCCTTTATCCAGCGGTTTCGCAGTTATTGTCTGGTGGTAGGGGGCACCTCTTTCGACCATTACACCTGCGGAAAAGCGCCCTCAACCGCCGGCTTCAACGCGAAAGAAGACCTGCTGGATGGAAGCCTCTCACGTCAGCTCGAAGACCTGGGCGATGTGGCTTTCGCCTGTGGCTGGAACGTCAAGCTCCAACCTGGCGAAAGCGCTCGCAAGGTGCTCGTGCTGTCGGCTGGGCATTCTGAGCAGCAGGCGATGGCGTGTTTGAAGGGGGTTTTGGCGCGTCCTCAGGACCAGCTCCTCGAGGAGACTGCCGCTTACTGGCATAACCGGCTGATGCGTCCCGCGCCCCCCGACCTGCCAAAAGAATATGCCAGCCTTTACGAGCGTTGTCAGCTCGCGTTGCCCCTGCTTTGCGATGCAGGTACGGGGGGCATCCTGGCCGCGCCTGAATTCGATCCCAACTATGAAAAATCGGGTGGTTATGGTTATTGCTGGCCGCGCGATGCCGCAGAGGTCGCCACCTGGCTCGCCGAGCTTGGCTGGGATGGGCCAGTCAGACGCTTTTTTGACTGGACCAGGGCCGCGATGCGACAGGAGGGCAGTTTCGAGCAGCGTTATTGGCTTGATGGGCTGCCAGCCCCAAGCTGGTGTAGCCGTGAGGGCACGATGCAGGTGGACGAAAGCGCGGCCGTGGTCGTCGCTTTTGGCCGCTGCCTGAAGTTGCTGCCCCCCGAAGAACGGCTTTCGTGGCTCTCGCGCCAGTGGGATAGCCTGCTTTCGACCCTCGGTTATCTGAGGGGGATGCTGGATGAGTCAGGCCTGCATCGCACAGCGACCGACTTGTGGGAGACCTTCCAGGGGTCTTTCACCTATACCAATTCGCTCATATACGGGGCCTTCGCACAGGCCGCAGAGCTTGCCGATTTGCTTGGTGACACCTCCCTTGCCGAGGGACTGCGAGAAGAAGCTGACAAAATACGCCAGGCTGTGCTCCAGCGCCTCTGGGTCGGCGACCATTTTATCCGAGGGCTTACCCACACTGGCCAACCGGACCTGGCGGTGGATTGCTCTGTACTTGGGGTGGTAGAGCCTGCCGGATTGCTTGACCTGGCTGAGCCAAAAGACCGCGAGCGGATGCGTAAGACCCTCGAGGTGCTGGAGGCCAAATTGGGAGTAAAAGAACCTTCAGGCGCCATCGGCCTCAAGCGGTTCGAGGGTGACACTTACCTCGGAGGCCCTGTCGGGCTGGTCAACACCGCCTGGGCCGCTCAGGTCGAGCTCAAACTGGCGCTTGCGCTGCTGCCTCACGAGCAGGAAGCCGCCGACCATTTTGTGGCGCTTGCCAGGGCGCACCTGGATTTTTGCGTGGCCCATGCTACGGTGACAGGTTTATTGCCGGAAGAAATAGGCCCTACTTTTGATACCGCGGTCTGGGCTGCTCCCCATGGCTGGACAACCGCTTTGTTCGGGCAGTGTTGTGAGTTGCTTGTCGCATATCAACATCGTCGTGAAAGTCTGGCCGGTCTTCTAGCCTAATCGCTTCTCTTCTGGTATCATACCCGCCTATGGCAACACTGGCCGAGGCTCCTCAACCTGAGAAAAGCGCTCCCTTGCCACCGTCCAGTACGGTGTTTAACCGGGAACTGGTACCACTCTCGCTGGCGTTCTTCCTGCTTGCCGCTTCAGGCTATTCAATCCAGCAGTTCGTGGTACCCTGGTGGCAAGAGGCGCGGGGATTCTCTGCCGCTCAGGCTTCGTCGCTCCTGGCCGCCGCTTATGGCGCGATGGCCATCGCCCGCGTGCGCGCAAGCCTCTTGCTGAAACTCCTTGGGGGGTACGAGCTGCTCATCGGGGGGATGCTCGTCAATCTGCTGTGGGTGATCGCCGCCTTCACGGTGACGAGTTACGCAGGGCTGTTTGTCGCTTCCTGCCTCTGGGGCGCCTTCGCCGGTGTGCAGTGGGTTGCTTCAGGCAGTCTCGTAACGGAAACCGTCACTGCGGACAAGCGAGGCGCGGCCTCGGGTTATTTTTTCTTGCACCACTTTGGCGGACTGGCGCTCGGAGTCTTCGGTTTCGGCTGGCTGCTCGGTCGCTGGGGTATCGAAGTCGCCGCTCTGACCACGGCCTTCGTCTGTGCATCAGCCACCTTCGTCGCCCTCCTGGTGCCAATACGCCAGCTGCGCCCAGTGGCGGTAGGCTTGAAGACCGTCTTTGCCCAGTTCCACGAGGCCAAGCTCAAGATGGCCGCAGTGGCAATATTTGTTGGAAGCCTGGGCCTCGGTGCGGTTTTCGGCCCTTTCAGCACCCTCGTTGCCGACCAGTTTGGCCTGGCGCTAATTGGCTCGATTATCGTGGGATTTCACATTGGCAGGCTGGCCTTCAGCCTGATTATAGGCAGGCTGTCCGATTTGTTCGGGCGGGAAGTGGTGCTTTCAACAGGCTTCTTGCTGGCCGCTGCCGGTATGGCGCTGGCCAGTCAACAGCAGGTCGCCTGGACGGTGGTTGTAGCCGCGGTGGGTCTCGGTATTGCCCATTCTGTTTCCAATGTCATCGCCACGGCCCTGGCTGGGGATGTCGCCACTCCGGAGCTTAAAGTCCAGACTATGTCAGGATTATGGGTTTTCCAGGACCTGGCGGTTGTCCTGTCGGTGCTTGGGGGGCAGTGGCTCAAGTCCTGGTCTGGCGGATTCGCTCTGCCTTTTGGTATTACTGCGGCTATCTTCGCCGCGACTGGGCTCGGGGCGCTGCTCTTTGCGCGGAGTTGCTTTGCCAAAGGAGAGGGCGCCTGTGAGCGTTAAGGGCGAAAAAGCCATCACTGCCAACCTGGCGCTGCTTGCAGGAGCGGCTTTCCTGCTTTTTCTGGGCGCCGGAGCAACCCAGCAGTTCGTTGTGCCGCAACTTACCCTGGAGCGGGGTTTTTCCCCGCAAAAAGCCTCCTGGGTGCTTGGGACACTGTATCTCGTCTTCCCGATTGGAAGGCTTTTTTCCAGCCATATGCTCAAAGGGCTGGGTGTCTGGTTTGGGCTGGTGCTGGGCGGCCTGGGTTATGCCCAGTTTCCACTACTGGTGGCGAACGGATACCCCTTCGGCTGGCTGGTCGCCTCTGCGGGAGTCTGGGGGGCAGCGGCCGCGCTGTTCTGGGTGGCAGGCGGCGCCGAGGCGTTGCGTGTCAGCAGCGAACGCTATCGAGGCCTGGCGTCAGGGGTATTTATGGGCGCGGTCTTCACTGGGCAGGCGTCGGGAGTTGTGGGGCAAGGCTGGTTGATAACCCGGCTTGGCTCCACCTGGACCTTCGAACTTTCCTGTTTCGTGACCTTGCTTGGCTGCCTTTTGCTCGCGCTACTCCCCAGAGAGATGGGCAATTATTCTGAGCCTTCTCTGAAGCGCGCCCTGGCCTACTTCCGCAATCCAGCCTTCACTGTAGCGGCGGGGTATCAATTCGTAATGTCACTTGGTTTGGGAGCGGTCTTCGGCTTGCTTGGAGGCGCGACAGGCGAACAGTTCGGACTTGGAGAGGTTGGCATCGCGACCGGCGCATATTATGTGACTCGCATTGCACTGGCGCCACTTGCCGGGCGGCTTTCTGACCTGCTTGGGCGCACCCGGATGATGACGCTGGCCTTCCTAATCGGGGGATTTGGGCTGGCGTGGGGCGCCTGGCAACTCACGCTGCCAGCGCTCATACTGGCGGCAATCTGCCTTGCCGTCTCGGGCACGGTCGTGCCCATCTGCGCGCTTGCCCTGGCGGGGGATGTCGCCGCGCCTGGAGAGCGGCATCTGTCACTTTCGGCGCTCTTCGCCGCAGGCGATTTTGGTGTCGCCCTTGCGATTATCGGTGGCCAGTATATGCGGTTGCTTGCGACAAATTCCAGTTATGCCGTGCCTTTTGGCGTGTTGGCTGGGGTTATGTTGCTTACAGCCTTTGCCGCCCTTGGGGTGGAACTGCGCTCCAGACTTGCCCGGCCAGCCGAAGTTTCCTAATCGTAGCCTGTGAATTCTTCGAGTAACTGCTCAAACTCGGCCAGAGATGCGAGCTGATTAAGCCTGACTCGCAGCCCCGCGCCCTGGGGCACATTGCGGGTCAGGGCGCTTGCATATTTTCTGAGGCCAAGCACCGCGCCGCGCTCACTGTCGAAATCCGCCAGGGCTCTTGCCAGCTCGAGCATGAAGGTCTTCCTGACACTGTAATCAGCCGGGCAAGGGAGCTTCTCGCCTCGAAGCAGGGCTTTGGCCTCGGAGAAGAGCCAGGGATTCGCAAGCGCCGGCCTGCCAAGCATAATCCCAGCAAAAGGCGCTTCCTCCAGCGCGCGAACGATGGCTTCGGCCTCCCAGAAGTCGCCATTGGCAAGCAGAGGGAAGCCCTCAAATTCGCGCGCCAGAAGCGCCAGCTCTCCCTGACGGGACGGCGTCCTGTAAGTCTCTCTCGCATATCTGCCGTGCACTGTGACCGCACAGGCACCGGCCCTGCGGGCGGCCTCGATAAGTTGCCTGGCGTCAGGTTGGCCAGGATCAGGGCCAAGTCGCAGTTTGACCGTCACAGGCAGGTTGGTCGCCTCACAGACGGCAGAGATTATCTCGCTCAGCCGGCCTGGGTCTTCGAGTAACCTGGCGCCCGCGCCAGTCCGCATTACCTTGGGCACACTGCAGCCGGCATTGATATCCAGCAGGGCAGGCCCAAACTCGGTAGCTCGCCTGGCCGCTGCCCCCATACGCTCGGGTTCGGCTCCGAAGAGCTGCAGGGCGACGGGTTGTTCTTCAGGACAGGTCTGCATCAGCTTGCTGGTGCGCTTGTCCTTGAACCATATAGCGTTGGCGCTTATCATCTCGCTGACCACAAGATCAGCGCCCAGTGGCTTTACAAGCCGGCGGAAAGGCAGATTGGTGTAACCTGCAAGTGGCGCCAGGCCGAGTACGGGAGTTTTCAGAGGGAACCTGTCGGAGGCAGATTCAGGCAAGCCGCTCCTCCAGCAGGCGGATACCCTGAAGGGTAAGGTCAGGGCGGATCAGTTGGGTATCCAGCCTGCGAGACCTGGCCGCAACAAGCTCCGCATCGCCGCCTGTCAGCAGCACGGCAAGCGGATTGCCCAGGCGCAGTTCATATTCGTCCAGCAAGCGGTCGACAGCGCCCGCCAGGCCATAATGCAATCCCGCCTGGAGGCAGGCTCTGGTGGTATCTCCAACAGGCTGAGAGGGCACTGCTGGTTCAATATCGGGAAGTTGGGCAGTTCCCAGCTTCAAGGCCTGCAGCATCAGCCGCGCGCCTGGAAGGATTGCCCCTCCAACGAATTCTTCTGCTGCATCGAGAAGGTCAATTGTAATCGCCGTACCCGCGTCCACCACAGCAAGGGGACACTGAACCTCGGCCTTAGCCGCGACCAGATTAACAATCCTGTCCAGTCCGACCGATTCGGGAGGATTGTATCGGAGTACCAGGCCTGTTGAGGAATGGGAGATAATCCGGGGCACAGGCAGACCGAGTAGCGGCTGAAGGTCCATCAGCCGAAGGGCAAAGGCAGGCACTACGCTGCAAACCGCAACCTGTTTGATTGATTCCAGATGAATGCCAAGCCGCTCTCGCAACTCGTCAGAAGATTGCTGGATCGGCCCATCGAGCAGGCAAGGCAAAGGCACAGCCCAGCGCTCCAGCAGCACCGCGCCCTCGAACAAACCCAAACTGACTCGAGTATTACCGACATTCAACGCAAGCAACATAGGTTGGCAACCAAAGAGCGCGTGCCTCGAAAGGCACGCGCCCAGGTGATGTTTTTCAGATCGACGCGACCCTCACGGGCCTTACTCGGTTTCTTCTGCGCCTTCGCCATACGGCGCCAAAAACTTGTAACCGATTGTCTGGACGGTTGCGATTAGCTTCGGATCGGCGGCATCCTCTTCGACCTTGGTACGCAGATAACGTATGTGGACGGTCAGGGTACGGTCGTCAGCGTCGGTGGGCATATTCCACACCTGGCGCAAGATTTCCTGACGGGTTACTGCTTTGCCCGCATTGGCCATCAGCAGGTAAAGCAGATTGAATTCTTTGGCGGTCAGGTGGATTTGCTCGTCCCGGACGAATACTTCGCGCTTCTCCGGTTCGATTCGAATATTATGCAGCTCGATGGGAGGCGATTTTGGGGTGACAAGTGACTTGTTATATTCAACAGCGCGCCTGAGATGCGCTCTCACGCGCGCGCACAGCTCTTCGGCGGTCACTGGTTTGGTCACATAATCATCGGCGCCAGCATCCAGGCCAACGACTTTCGCAGTAGGCGAGGTGGTGCTGCTCAGCATTATAATTGGCCCGCTGAGTTCCTCGCGCAGGATGCGGCAAACCTCAAATCCGCTGACATCGGGCAGCACCAGATCCAGAATAATTGCATCTGGCTGCTCGGCTCTGGCTACAGTGATCCCGCTAACGCCATCTTCACAAGTTAGTATCTCGAAACCTTGATCTGAAAGCTGCTCGCGTACCTGTTCCAGCAGCTCGATATCATCATCAATAACAAGCACTTTGCTGGTCATCTGTATCGCCTCATCAAGTTGCCTGGCAATCGTGTAACACTAATAGTGTAATTATATAGCACAAAGACCACTTTAACGCAACGCTAAGGAGACTTAAGATTGGGCAAAGTCGAAGGTTTTACTTGAGACTCGCAAGGACCTGTTTGAGGAGTTCAGGGGAGAAGTCGCCAGCAACGAGGACTTCGGTCTGTCCAATTACGCTCTTGTACATCGTAGCGCCAGCAAGCGGCAAGCCAGTCCCGTCGGGAAGTGGCGCGAAGGCACCAGCGCTGCCACCTTTGGGACGCTCGAAAAGACTAATCACGCCCAGGCCGTCCGTATACCTGAGCCAGGCCACCCGGGTACCGGGCAGATTAAGTATGCTGCCGGATTCAAACTGAAATCCTTTGGGGGTGGGGGAAGGTTTCAGCAATTTGAACTGGGCCAGTTTTTCGAGCCGGTCTAACGAATCAACATTAAGAGGAGCAGGTCGCCAGACCAAAGCCGTGCCCGGAGGCGGGACGAACTGGAAAAGCTGTTGGGGCGCCCCGGCAGGGAAGCGCAGATCCTCGATGCTCGTCTCGATGACGGAGCCGTGACCCAAATCCACGCGTCGCTTAAGCTCGACAAGCCGCTCGGTCTCAAGCCACAGTGTCCGCACCGGGTAGCTGTAGTTTTTCGGTTTTACGGTTATCTCGACGCAGGGTCGTCCAAATAATACTCCATCGGCTCCGCGCACGAATTCGAAGTTCCGCAGCAGCAAGTTCCTGTTCTTGATGATTTCTGGCCGCGCCCAGCGATAAGGGCCAGTCTCTCCCTTGGAAAGCAGTACCAGCCTGCGCTGCGGCACAAAGTGAGATTGCTGCTCGCCATCGCAGACCAGAAGTTGACCGGCCAGACCGCGTGGTTCGAGGAACTCGCTTCGGTATCTGTGACCTGGCGCTCTGACAATCCGCGCCACTACCTGCTGCCGATCGCCCCCTCGCACCACAGTAGTCCGCTCCAGGCCCATATAAAGCTGGGTCTGCTCGCTCTGGATGAGCCTGTCGAGCCAGTGGACATCCGCCAGGGCCAGCCCTGTCAGTGCAAGCAGCGCGGCCAGCAGAATCCAAATCAAATTATAGGGGGTTGCCCTGGTCATCTTGTCAGCTCTAGTTTTGGCCTTGTTCGAAGACTACCGGTTCGGTCACGTACTCCGCGCTGAAAGGCAGCCCAGCCAGGTCGACACTATAATACTGATGATTGTTGAGACAAACGGCTGTAAGCTCCTGACCGCTTGCGGACAATCATCTGCGATAGTCTGTCCGCCAGGCATTATCTGCGGTGCTTGCTGGTTGCCTGCAAGGTTAATCCAGAGGGAAACAGCCAGCACCAAAACTAGTCCAGCCGCGAAGACAGGCGCAAACCGACTGTGACGAAATCCGCGGATCCACTCAAGCAAACCTGGGCGCTGCTGCATAGTGCCAAGCAAGGCCAGCTCGCGCTTGACCGCGAGGTGGAGGTCAGGTTTGGCGGTCTCAACAGGCAGCGAAGCCACCAAATCTACAGTGCGCTCAAGCCGCATCAACTCGACGTTGCAGGCAGGGCACTCTTCAAGGTGCTTTTCCATCAGCGCCTGCAGCCGGGGCGAGAGTTCGCCATCCAGGTAGTGAGAAAGTAAAGCTTTGATTTCTGTGCAGTTCATCTTATTCACCAGCGTAAACATAGGAGCGCAGTGTGGTCTTGAGCTGTTCGCGCGCATTGTGGATGCGTGATTTGACCGTACCCAGCGGGACACCAATTACCTCGGCTATCTCGCTGTATTGCAGTCCCTGCAAATCGTGCAAAACTAATACTGCGCGCAATTTGGGCGGAAGCTGCAGGATAGCCTTCCGCACCTCGCGTTGCAGTTCCCAGGCGGTAAGCTGGGACAGCGGCTCACCGTCTGCTTCAAGCGTATCTACGAGCGCGCGGCCTTCTTCAGGCTCGGCGTCAATAGAAAGAGGCGCCGGAACCCTTTGCTGCTTGCGCGCGGCATCAATGCAATGGTTGGTGGCAATCCTGTATAACCAGGTCTTGAAACTGGAGTTGCCCTTGAAACTGCCCAGCTTGGTGAAAGCTTTGACCAAAGCTTCCTGAGCGACATCATTGGCATCATCAGAGGAGCCACAGAACTTCGCAATATAGTTGACCAACTCGTCCTGATAACGACGCGCAAGTTCGGCAAAGGCTTCCAGATCGCCTCTGCGCGCCAGTTGCACCAGTTCCAGTTCAGTCTCGAGTCTCAAGTAGCCCTCTCTCCTTGCCTGTTATCCTGATAGACGCCCATTCTTCCAATTGGGTTCAGCTTTTCGGCATTTTACTTGATGAAGAAGACTGCGTCGAAAGGAGTTCCGCCGGGAAGGCCGAATTACCTGAGTAACTTTGCTTGTTAGACAAAACAAGGTCACAGCCTTAAGCATATAATCGGAGGAGGAGTGGTAATGAATTGGGTCATATGGGGAGTAGTCCTGTTCTTCCTGTTGCTTGGGACGCTCTTTACAGTAGCGCAGCAGACTGCCGCAATAGTGCAGCGGTTTGGGCGTTTCCGCAAGGTATGCACGCCAGGCCTTAACATCAAGGTGCCTATCATAGACAGCATAGCAGGACGAATCAGCCTGCGCGTACAGCAACTGGACGTCAGAGTCGAGACGAAGACCCAGGACAACGTTTTCGTGCATGTGGTCGTGTCAGTTCAGTATTTTGTAGAGTCGTCCAGGGTATTCGAGGCTTTCTACAAACTGGATGATCCGGCCAGGCAGATTACCGCTTTCGTCTTCGATGTCGTGCGCGCGCGCGTCCCGACAATGATCCTCGATGATGTCTTCGAGAAGAAAGACGAAGTCGCCGACGCCGTGAAGAACGAACTCGCCACCGTGATGAGCGACTTTGGTTATGGCATCCTGAAGGCCCTGGTCACCGACATCGAGCCGGACGCGAAAGTGAAGGACTCGATGAACGAGATCAACGCCGCCCAGCGGTTGCGTGTTGCCGCCAATGAAAAGGGCGAAGCCGAGAAGATCCTGAGAGTGAAGTCGGCCGAGGCCGAAGCACAGAGCAAGGCGCTGCAAGGCCAGGGTATCGCCGACCAGCGCAAGGCCATCGTGAACGGCCTGCGCGAATCGGTCCAGGATTTCCAGGGGGGCGTGCCTGGCGCCACGGCGCACGATGTAATGCAACTCGTGCTGCTGACGCAGTATTTTGACACCATCAAGGAAGTCGGTGGCTCGGACAAGGCAACAACCATCTTGCTGCCGCACTCGCCAGGCGGTTTGGCCGATATTGCCAACCAGTTGCGCGATGCTATGATCGCTGCCAACCAGGTGCCAAACAAGTAACAGGCAAGCGAGCCGGAAGACAGATCTGTGGGGCGCGTCAGTTGCTGGCGCGCCCTTCTTTATGCGCCTCAAGCCAGAGCGCTCTGAACTCCGGAAGGGTTACCGGCACGTATTCGTCTCCCAGCGCATCGAGGACAGCCTGGATCTCCGTCGGCTTATAGGCCCAGGAAAGCGCCATCACGCTGAGGAAGGCCGGCCTGTCGGTTGGTGTATGCGCGCGGATGTCCTCTACCAGCCAGTTGATGGTCTCGTCCCTTGACTTCGAACCATAGTCAGGATCCCAGCGCGTCCGAAGGTGGGTCACGAACACATCCCCAGCCCCGAGCAGGTAGTTGGCTTCCGCCTCGGTTGGTTCGCCATCGCGGCCCATCCCCATAACCAGAGTGTCGACTTCAGGCAGCCCTTCGATAAAACGCAAGGTAGTTGCGTCTTCTATCTGCCGGTCGAAGGGTCTCCAGGCGTTGGTGTAGAGGCCAAGACCTGTCCAGCCAAGTCGCTTGAGCGTAGCGCGCGTCAGGGCAAGATAATTGCTCCAGCCCTGTTCAGGGTCGTCCAGCTTGCTCATAAAGTCGCGATAGGGGTGGGTGTAGGCATAACCTGAGATGGCCCCATAGAGATAATCGTTGGGGGTAGCGATCTCGAGGAAATATTCCATCACCGGGGGCATCAGATCGAACGCCACGAGGCCCTGGCTCCAGTTTATTGGGAAGGCGCCCCGGGCAGGATCGTCCCACCATTGGCGCTGCAGACGATAAAGGTACATCGGCGAGTCGCCGGATTCGACCTGTTCGACGGCGAGATAGACCTTCGAGGGGTCATAAGCCGGTGGGGTGCGCTGCTTCAGCCGCTGCTGGCAGGCTTCGGCGGCGCCTTCGAGGTCGCAATGATTCCCGCAGAGTACGGAGAGATTGTCAACCAGTCAGACACGACCGTGTACTTTGCCATACTCCCCCGCGAGCCCAACACCCGAGTATTCGTTGAGACCAGGTCCAGGCCAGAGTACCAGAAACCAAGCACGGGGATATTGGCGGGAGAGGCCGCAAGCAGTTTTTCGGCGAAGACCCGTTCGGCCTCGATGTTGGAAGTCGACGCCGTCCTCCGGCCTCCGTGGCGGTTACCCAGAAGCAGAAACACGTGTTGCTGGACGAGGTAGTCGCGCAGCAAATGGACGACAGGCACTTGGGTGGTAGCAGGCAAGCACCTGAGGTGACAGGCGGGGCCAGAGGGTCTCGATAAATGCCCACTCATAGGCTTCGACGTTAGACTTCCAGCGACCTCGCAGGTCGATAAGTGTTTTGCCCTGGGCAAATCGTTCGAGGTCAACTGGGGCGACAACGGGGGCTTCTTCAAGGCCTGCAATCATCGTTGCGATGTTGATTGAAGCCGGTAGAGCGGGATCATAGACCACCACTTGGTCGAAGTCGGGCAGATGCCTCTCCAGGAACTGGGCAAGAGTCAGAGCCTCGTGACTCTTCACATAGCCCTTCTCCTCAAAACGCGCCAACCAGAAGTCATCCTCGGCGCCTCTGCGGACGAAGACGTGAGTCGCTTCTCCCCGGTTTAGCAGCCCCTGCAAGGTCGTCGCTGTGAACGCCTCATCCAGGCTTGAGCCGACCAGGTCGACATATTCCAGACTGGCCGCGGGAGGTGGACAGGGCGGGAAGGGCGATTGGGCAAGGGCGGGCAAGCCTGACAAGCTTACGAGTAACAGGACAGCAAACAGGATTTCTACCATAGACTTCTCCAAATAAAAAAGACTGGGCCGCTTTCACGACCCAGTCCGGAGTTCCCTTCCAGTTGCCTTATCCCTGCCGGTTAATAAGCAGGAGGATACGTTTGCAAGCCGCCTTCAGGCCAGGCAATGCCAGTGGCTTTCCAGCTTGACTGGTCGGAGGCGATCACCGTATGCAGGCGGAAGTGCTGCTCAGCTCCTGTGCCAAGCTGGGTCCATATATCGAGCCAGACTTCGGCAGCCGGGGTCGCCAGGGTGCGGCGACTGACCATCGCGCCATAGGTGCCCGTCTGGCCTGCGCCCGCATCAAGCCGAATCCATTCAGTCGCGCCTTCGGTCGCCACATCGCCCAGGAAGTGCATCCCTGCGTTGTTCTGAAGAAGCCAGTTGCACCAGCTTCCCGTGGGCGAGACCATTGCGATATCAAGGTTGGCGGCGCCAGTCCAGGTTATACCGACCAGCACATCGGCGGAGCTGACAGGAGGGGTGGGCACATCAGGCCCTGGCGGAGCCGGCTCTCCGACGATAAAGGCGCCTTCATCTCCAGAGGCTGAGCCATCGTCCACCAGGTCGGTAGCCTCGTCATACAAGCCATTGCCATCCAGGTCCAGCACAAGGTCATAAGCTCCATCGGGCAGCGTGCCTGGAGACACAAGCGTGGCTGTCATAGCGCGCGAATCCGGCTGCAACGGGATCAGCTCGGGGTAGCCTTCCACATCGGCAAGCGTTGCGCCCTCCTGCCAGTTGGAGTTATGCGCGGCGATATAGCAGGGCACACTGGCCAGGCTTGTGGCCAGAGGCCCGGAATATACAGGATAGAAGGTGCAGTAGACGGCCTCGCCTGACTCGAAGCCAGTTTGCGCCTCACCAGTCGCATCCGAGGCTAGCCCTCTGGTGGTGGCGGTTCTGGAGGCGCCTACCACGAAGCCTGGGCCAGTTGCCCCGTCCAGCAGGTCACTGTCGTCCAGTTCTCCATCGCGGTCCATATCCACAACCACATCATACCGGCCCGAGACAGGGGTCTCCCAGAGCTGCAGAATCTGGTTACCAGTGCCGGTAAACACATCTTTGGGGCTGCCAATAACATCGAGCAGGCTTTCACCCTCGCTCCAGTCATCTCGGTCGGTTACAACATAGACGGTAACCAGTTTATCGACGGGGAGATGCTCGAGGTGAAGTGCGACAAGCTCAGAGCTTTCTTCGAAGAAGTTCTGCAGATTGCCTTCCGCATCCGAAGCATAGGCGCGCTTCCAGAGATTGCTGACCGTATATTCGCGAGTCTGCTCGGCTGCGCCCTGCGGTTGCCAGTGCAAAGTGTAAAGGCCTTCGGTGAAAGCGACAGAGCCACTACTCCTGCTAGTGCCAAGTTCATAGGCTACAGGGGCGGGGGGCAGGTTGCCCTGGGCATCCGTGCAGAAGGTAGCTTGCCAGACGGTCTGGTTGTCCGGCGCCACAAGCCAGAAATGGACACTTGGCGCATCAGCCGACCGGGTCACTTCGCTGGCAATAAGAGTCGTCAGCGGCGATATTGAGCCATCAGGGGGCGGATCAGGATCATCGGGGGGCTCATAGGGGGGCGGTTCGTCTCCTCCGCCACCCGCGCTCATACCACAACCGGCCACCAACAGGGAGAGCAATACGAGAAGAAGCGGTACCAAAAAAACTGCCAGGGCAGTCCGTTGCCTCAACAGCACAGGGCTCACTCCTTATAGAGAGATGCCCTTTCAGTATAAGAGAGGTTTCGAAACTGTAAACGGAGATAAAGTTCTTTATAAGGTCACAAAAGGCAACGAAGCAATAAAGCTCTAAGGGTTTCGGCTCAGTTTAATGTGTCAGTTCGCTGAGTAGCTCTTCCATCTCAGATTCGGGCAGACAGGAGGCCACCACAACAAGGACATCGGGGTTGACATAAGTTGCCAGCAGACTGCCGTTTTCCCAATGCGCCCGATACAGGCGCTGACCTTCAAACTCTTCTACTTCCATTTTGTCGAGGGCAATCAGATTGGCTGGCGCTGAGTAAATTGCGCAGGACTTGTCGCCTTTCTGCAAGACTACATAAGGTATGCGATAGCCTCCAATTGACCAACTGCCAACGCCTGCCAGACATGTATCACCGCACTCAAGCTTGGACGGGTCGTCCTTTTCACAGCCCACCAGGTTGGTAAATTCGGCACAAGCCTCAGGGAAGCTTGCATCGGTAGCCTTGATGAGTTGCTCGGGTTGCCGTTCGGTGGTCTGATAATGCTGGAAAAGCTGATCGGCATCTACGGGGGCTTCGGTGTTGGGGTGGAAAAGCAGGAGAGCCATTGCGACGAATACAATCATCATAGGGACAAGCGCCATTGCCGGAGCAAACCTGGCACGCCTGAGAGGAATATGGGAGCTAGTTTCCTGGTCCATAGCTGACTCAAAGCGGGCCCAGAAAACCGGTGAAGGCTCACTGTGCAGATCGCCTGCGCGAAGCCGCTGTTGCAACAAGGCGAAGTCTCGATAGGCGGCGCTGCATTGCTCACATTCAGCCATATGGGCCTGAATCTCAGTGCGCTCTTTTTCGGTCAGTTGGCCGTCAACAAGAGCTGATACTTGCTCAAGGCGCTCTTCACAATTCATGGCAGGCTTTCCTACTTGGCATAGGTTTTTGAGGCTTCAAGCTTCTCTTTCATCATAGTCCTGGCTCGCGAGAGCCTCGATCGCACTGTGCCCAAAGGAACCTTCATAACATCGGCGGCTTCCTCATAAGAAAGCCCTTCTACTTCGCATAACCACAAGGTAGTGCGAAATTGTTCCGGCAGGGAGTCAATTGCTGCCTTCATTTCTTCACTCAGGCGCGCATCCATTGCCAGTTGCTCTGGCGAAGACGTATCCGCCATAACCGCGCTACGCTCCTGGTCGAAGTTCTCCCCGTCCATTGAGTCGATTGCCGGAGCGCGTTTTTGCTTGCGATAGCTGTTGATATAGGTGTTGAGGACTATCTTCAAAATCCAGGCCTTGAAGTTGGTGCCTTTGCGGAACTGGTGGAAGGCCCTGAAGGCGCGCAGCAACGCCTCCTGCATAAGGTCTTCGGCCTCATCAGGATCGCGTGTGAGCCGCAAAGACGAGCTATAGATAGCTTTGCGATGCTCGCGAACCAGGTTCTCGAATTCGAGGCGTTCGTGGCCATTGGCCTTGCCTCGACCGAATCCAAACAAGAAAAGAGCCTCCCGTCTGTCTAGCTCTGGGGCGCCTGCAATTCGGTGGTCAACTCTCGGGCGGCGATGCTCGAGATTATGGCGACCATCTTAGAGCTTGCGCCAAAGTCGCGCAACATCTGCGCGCGGAAGCCGCGGGTGCCCTCGGCTACAACTGTCTCCGCGTTCCTTCTGCCGCTGCGTCCGCCAGCCAGCGCAAGGAAGACTTCGCCCATATCGGGGTTCTGCTCCATCGCTCTGACCACATCAGCAAGTGGCACGTTCAAGGTCCAGGCGGAAAGCCGCGCTGCCATTGCTCTTTCTCTGGCCGTGGCGGGGGTGGTAGAAAGACTGAGCGTCCACTGGGCCTGGCGTGCGCGGGCCACATACAGCTTGTCCAGGCCGGCCTCGAGTTGCTCGCGGACGTCACTGAATTCCTCAAGGACTTCGCGGTTAAGCTCTCTCGCCAGAGAGGCTTCCAGGCCATATTTGACCAGTTCGTCCTTATCGGCCCGGCTCAGCGCCCGAGCAGCCATCCGGAGCGTCTTGCCTGCCTTATCCAGAGATTTGGCCGCTGGAGTGATGGCCGCGGTGGCCTCTGAAGTCTCCATCGCAGCTTGCTCGAGGTCCTCTGTCAACGCTTCGAGATAACCTGCTGGCAGTTTACCGGCCAGTGCCAAGGCCTGGGCGCGCTCAAGCAGCTCTCCACTGGTATCCAGTTGGCGCGTCGAATCGGTCTGAAGCTTCGAGAGGCCGCTTGCCATAGAACGCAGAGTCTGAATGCTTTCGGCGACGGCCCCCAAGGTCTCTCTTGCGAAGGCGTTGCCTTTAATCTCGTCTTCTCCCAGCAATTCATTCGCGTGGAAGGCGAACTCCTCAAATTCAGGCAGCTCCATCAGGCTGGAGACGAGTCCCGTGGTTGCCGCCAGGGTCTGGCCGCCTTCCCGCAGGGCTGCCGAGGTTGCCGTATCAGCCTTCGCAATCAGTGTCTCCACAAACTGGGGAGGGCTTTGAACGCCAGGCAGAGGAGCCAGCACTGCGAACATGCGCGCCCAGTCCGCCGCCTCAGGATCCTGGGCAAAATTGCCAGGGCCATAAGCGGTTGGCGTCTCTTCGCCCACCACGTAAGCTGCTCTCAGCAGGCCAGCTTTTGCTCGCAGGTCGCTCGGATCGACCTGCAAGGCTTTTTCATAGTTGCGCAGGGCGGTATAGATAAGCCCCCGGTTATACTGCAGGTCGGCCAGTTTTACATATTGGCCGGGAGAACCAAGCTCGGCAGGATTGCGCTTGAGCAGGCCCTCAAGGCGGCTGCGGGTATCCGGATGGGTGCTCATCAGGCGCTCGAGGCGCGAAGGCTCATCATCGTTCAGCTCGAGCAAAGTCGCCATAAAACCTGTCAGGCCATCTGGATCGAAGCCACCCCGCAAGGTAAACCGTGCGCCCATCTTGTCAGCTTCGCGCTCATGATCGCGGCTGTAGCTGAGGAAGACCAGTTGCGCGCCTAGCCCGACGATAAGGGCAGTCGCATCGTCGTTGATATCCAGTTGACTGAGCACCAGATCGGCCAGGATGGAGGTCTTGAGGGTGTCCCAGCTATGGTGCTGGGTCACATGGGCCAGCTCGTGGCCGATGACCCCAGCCAGCTCATCGGTGCGATCGGCGCTTTCGAGCAGACCGCGATTGATATAGATATATCCGCCAGGCAGCGCGAAGGCATTGACTTCGCTGTCATCCACGATGCGGAACCTGAATCTGAAATCCGTATTGCCCGTGGCTTCGGCAATAGGCCTGGCAACGCGCTCCAGATAATCGTTGGCGAGCGGGTCGCCTTCCAGGTCGTAGGCGGACTCGATGGCGCTGCTATAAAGCGAGCCAAGCAGCTTCTCCATCGTGGTGCGCAACGAGAAACTGTACGCTGCAGTAGCCAGCGCCAGTATTACAAGCAAGACCAGGCCAAGCCTCAAAGTGTGACGCATCCAAAGCGCCTCCTCGGGATTACCCGCACGCTCGATCAACCGCGCGCTCGATTAATCGAGCACTCGCGCGCCCCTTCTCTTTATTGTAGCAAAGGCGTCCAGATCCAGCCCATCTGGCGGCCGGACTCTGGCTTCGAACCAGGCTAGCGAAGCAATTGTTGCGCCGGTATCGCCACAGAGAGCAAGCGGCGGAATCCAGAGCCTGAGCCCAGCCACTGCCGCGCGCTCGGTAGCCAGGGCGCGCAAGGCACTATTGGCCGCTACGCCTCCGGCCAGGGCGATACGCTCCAAACCTTCTTTCTCGGCGGCTGCCACCAGTTTGGCGGAAAGCACATCAGCCACCGCCCACTGGAAAGATGCCGCCAAATCTGCTTGCGAAAGGGCTTTTCCTTCGCTGCTTTCTAGTAGACGAAAAACTGCAGTTTTAAGTCCACTGAAGGAGAAATCCCAGGTTCCTGGCAGCCAGGCCCTCGGGAGCGCCGCCCTCTTTGGATCTCCCTGGCCGGCAAGCTGATCGATAATCGGCCCGCCAGGATAGCCCAGGTTCATCAGCTTGGCGACTTTGTCGAAGGCTTCGCCCGCAGCGTCATCGAGTGTAGCGCCAAGGACCTGGCTCTCGGTATAGTCGGTAAACAGGTTGAGCTGAGTATGGCCGCCAGAGGCGATTAGCGCCAGATACGGCGGCTCGATTGGCTCCTCCACCAGATAATTGGCGGCGCAGTGGGCCGTCAGATGATCTACTCCATATATTGGCACATCGAGAGCCAGTGCGTAGGCCTTCGCGGCTGCAACTCCCACGACCAGCGCACCGACCAGCCCGGGCCGGTTGCAGACGCCGACCGCGGAAACCGCCTCGAAGCCCACCCCAGCCTCGGCCAGCACCTCCTCGACGAGGGGCCCAAGTGCCTTCAGATGCTGTCTCGAGGCCACCTCGGGCACCACGCCCCCGAAAAGCCGGTGGACGTCTATCTGACTTGCCAGTTTGCTTGCGATGAGGGTCCAGCCATCGCTGACAAGCGCGACGCCGGTCTCATCGCAAGAGGTCTCAATTCCTAAAACCAACGTCCAGTTGCTCCTCGAGCGCGCGGGTCAGGCCAAGCAGGCGCTCTCGGCCCTCGGGAAAGCAGAGCCCCTCGAGCACCGCGACCAGCGCGTCTTCTCCGTTATCTTGATAGTACCCTCTGCGCACCCCAACCACTACGAAACCATATTTATCGTACAAGTTTTGGGCCACAGTGTTGCTCTTGCGAAATTCCAAAGTCACTCTTTCAATCCCTAACTCAAGCCCTTTTAATAGCAGTCCGAGCAAGGTCGCCTCGCCGAGTTTCTTGCCGCGCCAGTCAGGATGAGTGGCGATGGTTGTAATATGCGCCTCTTCAAAGGCGTGTTGCATACCCGCCTGCGCCACAACCTGACCGTTCTCCGAGCAGACGATATAGTGACAAAACCGGGGCCTGGCCAGCTCAGCCAGATAAGCCGCGTGGCTCCAGGGTTGCGCGAAGCTCAGTCGCTCTATCTCCATTACCTCGGGCAGGTCGCGCAGACCCATCCGCCGGATAATATATCGCGGTATCCGGGCGCTCATCTCTCAGTCCACCGCCAGTCCAAGAGCGCGTTCAGCCTGAGAGCGATATACATAAATTGGCGCGCAATCACGAAAACCAGCCGGCTCGGGCGCGCCCGCAAGGATTTTTTCAGCCGAGGTCAGGATATGCACAGCCAGGGGATATCCCTCAGGTAGCAAAAGGGCCTCACTCTCCAGTGCGGCCAGCGCGCGTCCTGCTGCTGTGCCGATGGTCACGAGCCGCACGCCTTTTGCTCTGGCTTCTGCAAGCCGCAAGGTCAGCTCTTCCAGTGGAAGGCCTTCGACCGGGGAGGTCTGGCACCAGCCAGAAGATTCGGCAGAGTACGTTGCCAGATAATACTCTGAGGCGAAAGCCGGCAAGACGCACAGTACTTCTCCAGCCTTGTCCTCAACTGCCCAGGCAAGCGCCAGCAGGCTGGGGATACCGTAGCAAGGCAGCCCAAGGGCTTGCGAGAGAGCTTTGGCGGTTGCGACACCGATGCGGATACCGGTGAAAGAACCCGGCCCGATGCAGACCGCAAGCGACTCGACTTCACCAAGTTCGCAGCCTGCTTCCTCGCCTAGCCTTTTGAGGGCGGGGGCCAGGCTGGTCAAAGTCTCGCGCGGCGTTATCAGCTCGGAAGTGAAAAGACTCTCCCCAATTTTCAGCGCAAGCGAGAGCGTCTCACTGGTAGTCTGGATCGCAAGCAAGGCGCTGCCCTCCAAGTGCGGCCTGAAGGTATTCGATAAAGTCTTCGGGACCTTCGAAACTGACTAACCGCTCATCAGGGCTTTCTCCGTACGCGAGCCCCACGCGCAGTGCTTGCTCGGGCGCGAGGGGGCCGAGTTTTTCAGCCCATTCGATGGCCAGCACGCCCTCTTCCGCCAGCTCTTCAAGCCCCAGATCGGCTATCTCGGGCAGGCTTTCCAGCCTGTAGAGATCAAGATGGTGCAGCACCTGGCTGCCTTCGTAGCTCTGGATAAGGCAGAAAGTGGGGCTGGTGACCCTGTCGGGACAATCCAGAGCGTGAACAAGCCCTCGCACGAGCACAGTCTTGCCGGCCCCAAGTTCGCCGGCCAGAAGCAGCCAGTCGCCAGGCCTCAGCGCGCGCGCCAAAGCAATCCCGATATTTTCAGTCTCTTCGGGGCTGCAACTCGTTATTTCCAGCTTTGCAAGGGGTTTCTCCACAGGGAAGGATTATATCACGGTCGCCCTGACCGGCAGGGCTTTATCACTTGCCGGCCAATTATCAGGAGGAGGTGCCTTCGATGCGCGCACTTGCAATCATCGGCTTGATACTGGCCGCCTGGCTGGCGTTTGTTCCTGCTGTGGCTTTGGGACAGCGACTGCAGGCCTCACTTGATGGCGACTGGCGGGTAGTCCTGGACGCTGAAAACACAGGGCTTGAGCAGCAGTGGTGGCTGGCTTTCCCTGCCAAAAGCGCCGAAGCTGTCTCTGCGCCTTTCTGCCTTGCCGAATATCGCTTTGCGACGGCTTACCGGGGCATCGCCTGGGCCAGACGCGATTTCACAGCCACTACGGCTTTACTGGGCAAGCGAGTGTGTCTGGTATTTGATTCGGCAGGTTGGCAACTAGACTGCTGGCTCAACGGGCAGGAGCTGGGTTCGCATCAGGGCGACCTTGGCGAGGTAGCTTTCGAGGTTACCAAGTACCTCAACTACGGGGGACCCAATCAGCTTGTCGTGCGCCTTGCGCCTCGCGAGGGGGGAGAGGGACTGGTCGGGCTTTACGGTTCAACCTGGCTAGAGGGCACTGCTGCTGTCCAAATTGCTGCTCTCAAAGCTGCCTCGGATGCAGAGGGCAAGTTGCAGGTGTCCGTGCAGGTGGATAATCCTTTTGAAGTCGCCAGGACTGCGACTCTAAGCTTTACGGTGACCGATCCAGAAACGAAGACCGAGGTCGCAACAGCCCAGGTGAAGCTGACCGCCGAACCGGGTCTTTCAGAAACTCAAACAGAGCTCCTGCTGCCTTCGCCAACCCTCTGGAGTCCACTCAGGCCCTTCCTCTACAGGCTGGATGTGACTCTTGTGGACGAAGCTGGCGCCCAGGATTCATTGGATTTTGCCCTTGGCGCGTGCGATTTTGGGCAGGCAGACGGCCATTTTGTGCTGAATGGCAAGCCTTTGCCCCTGATATCCGCCGAAATTGCGCCTTATTTCCCGGGCAGCTTCCGCAGAGCGCCGACGCCAGATTTTTGTGCAGCGCAGGTGGCGGCACTGAAAAAGACAGGCTTTAACTGTCTTGCCGTGGAAGCGGCTTATGCCCCCAAAGAGCTGCTTGAGGCGGCCGATAAGCAGGGCCTTCTGGTACTGGTCAGGCCGGGCCCAGGCGAATCTGCCCAAAACCTTAACGAACAATTTGCTAATCATCCCGCTTTTGTGGCCTGGCTGCTGTCACCAGAGCAAGTTGAAGCCGGGGCCTTCGACGCTGGCCTTGATCCGGCCAGGCTCAGGCTACTGGATACAGCCCTTCCAGTGGTAGAGGCAGGAGGGATGACCAATCTGCCCTCGGTGCTGGAAGCCTTCGGCAATCGCAAGTGGCTGCCCGATTATCTTTCCCTGAAAGCTGCCTACGAGGCAGCGGGGGAGAGCTGGCAGAGTGAGCGGCCTTGGCGAATTGTTTGGCACTTTGCCTGGACTAGCTTCGGCCTTGCAGCGCGACCAGGGGCGCAGGCTAACCAGCAGCAGATTGACCAACTACGCGCGAGCACCGACTTTGCGGGCTACAGGCTGCGCTGGTGGCAAGACAATCCTGTAAACTGGACAAGTGGCCTGGTCGACCCCTGGGGCCAGCCTAAAGCCAGTGGCGCCCTGACGCGTGAAGCTAACCAGCCTGTGCGAGTGCTGCTCTCCACCTCGGCCGCGGCCCTCTGGCAAGGCCAGCCGGTGATGTACCAGGTGCAGATTGCCAACCTGGGACAGGACGCAGGCCCTGCAGAACTGCTGCTAACCTTCGAAAGTCCAAAGGGCAAAGTGCTGGAAGAACGGATGGTGCCGACTTTTCTTGAACCCAAAACACCAGTGAAACTGGTCACCGAGGGCGACCTGAGACTGACGACAGAGCCAGGCCAGTGTCGCCTGCTAGCGCGACTCTCCCAGGCGGGGAAGGAAATAGCCCGAACTGAGGCGCCACTGGTAGTGGTGGCCTCCGAGTCGCCTCCGGCCTCTCGAGTGCTTGTCCTGGATTATGGAAGCGACCTGCTACCGGCGCTCCAGAGGGCAGGCTACAACGCGGCAGAATTTGCAGACATAGATGATATCCAGGGCGCCAAACTTGCTCTCGTAGGCGCTCTGCCCGGACTTGCTGGCTGACCGCGACGCCTTCCGCAAGCTTGCGCAACTGAAGCTTTTTGCCGAAAACGGCGGAGTGGTATTTTTCACCTTGCCGGTTCGAGCTGACCTGGCCACCCAGGCGCTCGGGCTTCAGGCGCCAGAGGCCGCTGCCGATCCTGCGGCTTTGCCTCACTATCTGCGCAAGCATCCTCTGCTGGAAGGCCTGGCGCCAGGAGGGCTGGCGGGTCCAGAGCTGGACTCACTGTTTGGTCAGACGCTGATTGGCGCTTCGGGCGTTTCGCTTCTGGGCACTCTCAGTACCGATGGCACCACGCCAGGCGCCTGCCTGCTACTGCAACAGGTGGAGAAGGGCGGGTTGCTCTGGCACAGCCTGAATTTGCCTCAACCTGGCCGCGAGGGGCCTATCGCCCAGTTGCTTTGGAGCAACCTGGTGAAGTGGTCGGCTACTCTGGAAGTCTCTCCGGTCACGGTAGACCAGGATGCGCGGGGCGTCAGGCGCTTCGAGGCGGAACTGAGACGGCTTCAGGCTGACCGCTAGAAGAGCCCTAACTGGCCGGGTTCTTCTTCGCGCACAGGTTCGGTGGCTTCAGGGATTGGCGGGGCGACTTCCGATTTCGGGCGAGGCGCTGGTTCGCCCGTTAGCAAGCGGCGCAAGGCGTCAAAATCGCCTTCGAGAGCTTCCATAGGCACTGTTTCGCGCAGGATGGCGGCTGGATGGAAGACGGGCAGATAGGTGATGCCCTCTTTCTCGAGAGGCACTCCATGCTGCCTGGTGATTCGGAAGTCGGGGGAGAGCAAGGTTTTGGCTGCCGGCGAGCCGATGCACACGATGATCTCAGGCTGGATGGCGGCTATCTGAGCGATGAGCCAGTCATTGCAGGCGGCTATCTCTTCGGTGGTAGGAGTGCGGTTGCCAGGGGGCCTGCACTTGACCACATTGGTGATGAAGACCTCCTCGCGCCTGAGCCCAGCCCGAGCGAGCAGCTTGTCGAGGAGTTGCCCTGCGGCTCCAACAAAGGGCCTGCCGCTTTCATCTTCCTGGGCGCCAGGTCCTTCGCCAATAAGCATTACGCGGGCATCAGAGGCGCCTTCCCCTGGCACGGCCTGGGTCCTGCCCTGGGCAAGCGGGCAGCGTTCGCATTTGCAGATAGCCAGGGCCAGCCTGGCCAGCAGTTCACTCGAGAAGGCCAAGCCCTTCCATCACCTTGCGCACCGTGGCTGCCGTTTTCTCATCCAGCGGCACTAGTGGCTGCCTGTAGTAGACCGGCTGGTCCATTATAAGCCCGAGGGCATATTTTACAGGGACCGGATTGACGCTGGTCTTGGGGAAGAGCACCTGATAGACGGGCGAGATATCCTGGTTGATGCGCGCGGCGGCCTCTACCTGGCCGGCGGCGAACAGCTTCACCATTGCAGCCATCTCGCGCCCTACGATATGCGAGGCTACACTGATGATGCCATAACCCCCAACCGCCATCACGGGGAGGGTGTCCGCGTCATTACCGCTCCAGACGATGAAATCTTCGATGTCGCGCGTCAGCCGGCAGACTTCGGTTATCTGACCAAGCTGGCCGCTGGCTTCTTTGGCGCCGCGGATGTTGGGAGTAGCCTCGGCGCAGCGCAGCACGGTCTCCGCTTCGACATTGCAGGCGGTGCGGCCGGGCACATTGTAGATGGTACAAGGGAGGCTGGTAGCCCTGGCAATGGCCGCGAAATGCTGAAAAAGCCCTTCCTGGGGCGGCCTGTTGTAATAGGGTGTGACCATCAGGATGCCATCGGCGCCGACCGCTTCTGCCTTTTCGGTAAGCTCAATCGAGCCCTGCGTGTTGTTGCTGCAGGTGCCGGCCATAATCTTGGCCCGGTCGCCGACCGCCGCTTTCACGACCTCGACAAGCTTCAGTTTTTCTTCCGAAGAGAGGGTAGGTGATTCTCCCGTCGTGCCTGATACGACCAGCCCTTCGCTGCCACTGTCGACAAGCAGCGAGGCAACCTCGGCTGCCGCGTCATAGTCCACGCTCAGGTCTTCCTTGAAAGGAGTGACCATCGCAGTCAGTAATCTTCCGAAGTCCCGCGCCTGCATTGCGAGTCTCCTCCACTTACTTCTGTGGAATCAAACCTCTCTCGATCATTGTCTCTGCTATCTGGATGGCGTTGGTAGCGGCTCCCTTGCGCAGATTATCGGAGACCACCCACATCGCCAGCCCGTGCTCTACAGAAGGGTCCTTCCTTATTCGACCTACGTAGGTCTCATCCCTGCCAGAGGCCTCAATTGGCATTGGATATACGGCGGAGGCGAGGTCGTCCTGCACGATGAGATTGGGCGCCTGGCTCAGAGCCGCCAGCGCGTCCTCAACACTTACAGGGCCATCGAACTCGACGCTTACCGACTCGGAGTGGCTGTTGTAAACAGGCACTCGCACACAAGTGGCGCATACCCGGATGCTGGCGTCATCGAAGATGCGCTGGGTCTCGCGCACCATTTTTTCTTCTTCGGTAGTGAAGCCTGCCAGCGTCTCGTCCTTGCATAGAGAGCCGATATGGGGCAGCAGGTTGCCAGCTATCTGATGGGGATAGACCTTGACCTCGACTTGCTCTCCCTTTACCAGCGCCGCGTTCTGGGCAGCAAGCTCGTCAATCGCATCGCGGCCAGTGCCCGAGACAGCCTGATAACTCGATACCACGATGCGAGTTATGTTCGCCAGCTTCCTCAGAGGATGCAGGGCGACAAGCATCTGGATAGTCGAGCAATTGGGATTGGCGATGACTTTGTTGTGGTCGTCCAGCGCCTCGGGATTAACTTCGGGCACGACCAGCGGGCAGCGCTCATCCATCCGGAAAGTGGCGCTGTTGTCCACTACGACGGTGCCCCACTTCTCCGCGATGGGGAAGGCGTAATCCTTGGAGGCTTCCTCGCCGCTGGCAAACAGCGCGATGTCTACCCCTTCGAAATCGTCGATCTCGGTCTTGCGTACCTCGTAAGTCTTGCCACCTGCTTCGATTGGGCGAGGTGTGCGGGCAAAAACCCGAATCTCATCGGCTGGAAAATTACGCTCCTCCAGCACCTCGAGCATTGTCTTGCCAACTGCGCCAACGCCTACGACTGCAACCGTGTAACCCATCAGGCCAATCGCTCCTCTCAGCCCTGCGAGAGCAGTATGTCTCGCAGGCTCGTAGTCAAGCCCTTGTTCTTCATAACATAACGCACAGCCATTAAGACTCCAGGCATAAAACTTTCCCGGCTGGTGCTCTCGTGTTTGATGGTAAGCACCTCGCCAGTATCGCTAAACATAACTTCCTGGTTGGCGACATAACCCGGCAGTCTGACACTGTGGACAGGCACGCCACTTGCGGCCAGGCCGCGCGCCGCGACTTCAGGGCCTGGCGGTTTGGCGGGGATAAAACCTGCCTTCGCGCGGGCCTCCTGGATAAGTTCGGCGGTAAGCAGCGCCGTGCCGCTAGGGGCGTCCTTCTTCTTCTCGTGGTGCAACTCGATGATCTCGGCATAGGGATAATGCTTCGCCGCAAGCTCTGCGGCCAGCATCATCAGGTTGGCGCCAAGCGAGAAGTTGGGACAGACAACCGCGCCAAGGCGCTTCTGCTCGACCAGGGCCTGAACCTCGTCCAGGGTGGCCTCGCCAATACCCGTAGTGCCGACGACCAGTCTTACCCCTTTGTTCAGCGCCGCGATCATATTGGGGCGCACGACATCGGGGATTGTGAAGTCAATCATTACATCCGGCTCGCCGCGCCCGATTGCGCATTCGAGGTCGCTGACGATGGGGGTGCCTGTGACTTCGCCCCCGGCCAGCTCGCCGGCGTCTCTGCCGACCTCGCGGTTGTCCACCGCAGCTACCACTTTCATATCAGGCGCTTTACGCACGGCCTGGGTTACAAAACGACCCATCTGCCCCGCTGCGCCGCAAACCAGCACTCGAATATAATCCGCCATTGGTCTCCCTCCAGCTCGGAGGCGCTCAGCCAGTAGACTGAGATATTGAAACAAGACCCCCGACGCAGTGGTGCCATCGGGGGTCCTGCCTGCTAGTGTCTCTTAGCGATTCCTGCTTCCGCCGGACCTGCCGCCGCCACTGCCACCACGTCGGTCGCCGCCGCCACTACCGCCGCGCCGGTCACCGCCCCGGTCACTACCGCGGTCACTGCGTTCGCGCTCGGGGCGCTCGACATAGCCTTCCGGCTTGGGCGTGAGCTCTTTCATCGAAAGACGCACCCGGCCCAGGTCGTCGACTTCTATGATCTTGACCTCTACCTCATCGCCGATATGCAGCCTGTCTTCGACTTTCTCGACGCGTTCCCAGGAGATGTGCGAGACGTGCAGCAATCCATCCTTGCCTGGAGCTATCTCGACGAAGGCCCCGTAAGGCTCGATGCGCACGACTTTACCCATCGTAACGAGGCCAGGCTCGGGATCGTGGGTCATCGCGTCGATGATGGCGATGGCCTTGTCCGCGTCTTCCTTGTTGAGAGCGGCGACGTAGACGGTGCCATCGTCTTCGATGTCGATGGTAGTATTGGTCTCTTCGATGATCTTCTTGATGGTCTTGCCGCCTGGGCCAATGACCAGACCGATCTTCTCGCGGTCAATATGCAGGCTGAAGATGCGCGGCGCGAACGGCGAAAGATCGGCGCGCGGCTCGGAAATGACGTCGCGGATCTTGCCAATGATGTGCAGGCGGCCCTTGCGAGCGCGCTCGAACACCTCGGCCAGGAGCTGCTCGGGCAGGCCCTTGATTTTCATGTCGAGATGCATTGCCGTGACGCCTTTCTCGGTGCCGGCAATTTTGCAGTCCATGTCGCCGAGGAAATCCTCGAGCGCCATAATGTCAGTCATCAGGACGTACCGGTCCTCGTCAGTAACGAGGCCCATCGCGACCCCTGCGACAATGGCGGTGATCGGCACGCCCGCGTCCATCAAGGCCAGCGTCGAGCCGCATACAGCGCCCATCGAAGTGGAGCCGTTCGACTCTAATACTTCAGACACCAGACGGACCGTATAGGGGAAGGCTTCCTTGGTTGGAAGAACGGGCATCAGGGCTTTCTCGGCCAGGGAACCGTGACCGATTTCGCGCCTGCGCGGGCCCATCATCCGGCCGGTCTCGCCAGCGGAGAAGGGAGGGAAGTTGTAGTGATGCATATAGGTCTTGTCAGGCGCTTCGAGCATCGTATCGACGACCTGCGCCGAGCCGATGGTCGCTAGCGTCGCGACCGTCAGCACCTGGGTCTCGCCGCGCTGGAAAAGTCCGGCGCCATGCACGCGCGGCAGGAAGCCGACTTTGCACATAATGTCGCGCACTTCTTCAATGCCGCGGCCATCAGCGCGCACGCCGTGTTCCATAATAGACTTGCGAAGCTCGACTTTAATGACATCGTCGATAGCCTCTGAGACCTCGAAGCCCCGCTCGGCGTATTCGTCGCCCAGTTCGGTTTTGATACGCTTGTCAAGCGCGCTGAGGGCTGCGCTGCGCGCTTCCTTCGTCTTTATGAACAGTGCGGTCTTCAGGTCTTCGGTGTATTTCTGACCGATGAGAGTCTTAAGGGTCTCGTCTTTCTCGGGTTCGGTGAAAACAACCTTGGGCCGGGCGACCTTCGCGGCGATAGCTTCGATGGCGTCAAGCAGCGGGGGCAGTTGCTCCCAGGCAAACTTGATGGCGCCAAGTACAATCGGCTCGGGCAACTGCTCGGCTTCGATCTCGATGGTCAGCAGGCCGTCACGATGGCCCGCCACTATCATGTGGAGCTCGCTGGCTTCCTGCTGAGCCGCGTCGGGGAAGGCGATATACTCGCCTTCGACATATGCGATGGGAAGAGCAGCTACCGCGGCATATATGGGTGCCTGCGAGGCCATCAAGGCCGCACTGGCGCCGATGATACCGAGGGCTGGCAGCGAGGTGTCATTGTCTACGGAAAGGGGCGAAACCACTACCTGCATATCTCTGCGGAACTTCTTGGGGAAGAGGGGGCGAAGCGGCCTGTCGATAAGCCTGGCCATCAAAGTGGCGGCCTCGCTTGGGCGTCCCTCGCGCTTGATGAAGCCGCCGGGGAGCTTGCCCGCTGCATACATCCTCTCTTCGACATCGACGGTGAAGGGCAGGAAATCGGTGTCGCGGTCTTCGTCTGAGACGCAAGCGGTGCAGAGCACTACGCTGTCTCCGTGACGAACGACCATTGAGCCGCCCGCCTGTTTGGCCAGTTCGCCAGTCTCAATTATGAGGGGCTTGCCTGCCAGTGTTAGTTCTACTTTCTCCATTCTACTCAACGCTTCCTCCTGGGGCTCTCTTGGCCCCTCCTTAAGCCGCCAGCAACAACTAACAGCACCTCTCCCCGGCGGCGGGGGAAGAGGCCCTGGGTTCCTGTGCTAACCGAGAGGCTTCCTTGTCGGATAACTACTCTCGGAACATACCAGGGAACAGAACTCCCGGCCCGCTTTGCGGACCGGGAGCAGGACAGGTTTTAGCGACGCAGACCGAGGCGCTGGATAAGATCGCGATAACGCTTCGAGTCCGTGCGCTCCAGATAACGTAGCATGCGGCGGCGCTCGCCAACCATAACAAGCAGACCGCGGCGGGAGTGGTAGTCCTTCTTGTGCAGCTTGAGGTGCTCTGTAAGCTGGCTGATACGCGTGGTAAGCAGAGCGACCTGCACTTCGGGTGAGCCGGTATCGTTATCAGCAAGACGATATTGCTTGATGACCTCGGCTTTCTCTTCAACTGTAAGCACTGTTTTCTCCTCCTGTCTCGGTAAACCGTGCTCGCGCCAGGCGCTGAGCCACAGTAAACCGTCTGCGCGTAGGATAGCACAAGGCGCCTTCGGGGTAAAGTCAGCCCGTCCTTCGGCAGGCGGCCTTCTAACTAACCTCTCGCGGTGCTAAAATCCTGTGTGGAGGAGGCGAGCTGGCAGTGAAGACTATTGCGAGCATCTCCCTTGGCTCAAGCACGCGTGATTTTGAGGTCGAGGCCGAGTTTGGCGGGCAGCAGTTCAGGTTGCTCAGGCTTGGCACCGATGGCAGTCTTGGGGAATATAGACGTCTCCTCGAGGAATGGGACGAGAAAGCTGATGTGCTGGCGCTTGGAGGCATCGACCTTTACGTGCGCCAGGGGCAGCGGGTTTATACTTTTCGGGATGCGGCGCGACTTGCCAAAGGGCTGAAAAAGCCTGTCGTAGATGGCTCGGGCCTCAAGGCTACCCTCGAGCGCAACGCGGTGCGCTCACTGGCCGAGCAGGGAGTGCTCAAGTTTGAGGGGCTGCCAGTGTTGCTGGTTGCCGGCATCGACCGGTTTGGCCTGGCCGAGGAATTGCGCGACCGCCACTGCGACCTGGTACTGGGCGATATGATGTTCGCTCTTGGAGTGCCAGTGGCCTTCACCCGCTGGTGGCAGTTCCTTGTGGCAGGCAAGTTATTACTTCCGATAATCGTGCGTTTGCCGTTCAAGTGGATATATCCCACAGGCGAAAAGCAGGAAACGACCAAACCGCGCTTTGGCAAGTGGTACAAGTGGGCCGAGTTGATCTGTGGCGACTTCCATTTTATTCGCAAGTATCTGCCCGAGAGGCTCGAGGGCAAGTATATACTTACCAATACAATCACTTCAGCGGATCGGCAGTTGCTGAAGGAGCGCGGGCTCAAGGCGCTTATAACCACAACCCCAAGTTTTGGAGGACGCAGCTCGGGCACCAATGTCCTCGAAGGGGTTGTGTTGTTGCTGTCAGGGGCGACCCAGTACGACCCAGCCAGGTATGAAGCAGTGCTGGATGAATTGAAACTGCAGCCAGAGGTTAGCTGGCTGCAGGAAGGATAATCCAGGTCTATGGAGCGCTTTGCCTTCATTATTCACCCGCTCAAGCCCAAGCAGGCGGCTCGGAAGTATCCTGTCGCCAGGCTACTGCCTGATTTCCTCCTTGAAAAGCTGTTGCACAAGCAGCACTCCAGGATCGCCTCCCATATAACAGGGGTCAAATCGGCGACAGGGGTTGAGGCAGAGGGCTGGTTCGTAGGTTGCCCGCTTACCCCGAAGGCGATAATGACGATGCCGGAGGAGTTCACGGTCGGCAAGATAATAGAATCCGCCCGGATCGCCCAGGAGCATGGCGCAGGTATCGTAGGCCTGGGCGCCTATACCTCTATTGCTGGCGATGCGGGAATTACAGTTGCCAAAAACGTAGATATCGCGGTCACCACCGGCAACAGCTATACGGTTGCCACTGCTGTCGAAGGGTTGCTTCAGGCAGCAGAACTAATGCGCCACAAGCCTTCGGAGTCGCTTTGCACCATCATCGGCGCGACTGGCTCAGTTGGGCGCACCTGTGCGATTTTGCTCGCGGATTCTGTGGCTGGACTGCGACTGGTAGGCAGAGACAGCGCCCGGACCGAACGCGTGGCGGCAGAAGTGCGCGAGGCCTGCCCTGATTGCCCTGTCGAGATCACTTCTGACATCGAGGCCTCACTCAAAGACGTGCCTCTTGTTGTGACCGTTACCAGCGCAATCGAGTCGGTCATCCAGCCTGCCTGGCTGACGAAGGGCGCTGTCGTATGCGATGTCGCCCGGCCAAGGGATGTCTCCGTCGCCGTTGCGAAGGAGCGCCAGGATGTGCTCGTCATCGAGGGAGGCGTGGTCAGTGTGCCAGGCCAGGTCGAGTTCAGGATGGACTTCGGCTTCCCCCCCTGCACTGCCTATGCCTGTATGTCTGAAACAATGATTTTGGCTCTCGAAGGGCGCTACGAAAGCTTCTCTCTGGGGCGCGATATAGAGCCTGACAAGGTGAAAGAGATAGCCGGGCTGGCTGCCAAACACGGTTTCAAGCTGGCGGGTTTCCGCAGCTTTGAGCGCGCCGTGACACCCGAGCTGATCGAGTCCGTTCAACGCGCGGCCGGATTGTTATAGGAGCTGGGATGGACAGCCACAAGCTCGCGGAAAGCTGGCTCTCAGACCTGGTTGCCCTGCCCAGTGTAACGGGGGAGGAAGAAGCCGCCCTGGCCTGGGTCGAAGCCAAACTGATCGAACTTGGTTATGCTCCTCAACGCCTTCCGCTGGGGGCCGATACCCTGGCCCATGAGGCTTATCGCCCCTTTCGAGCCGCTTTCAGACTGGCAAAGGGCCAATCTGGTAGTGAAGCTGCCGGGCGAAGGCGCTCCGCTGCTCCTTAACACCCATCTCGATACCGTCCCGGCCGCAGGCTGGGAGGAGGCCTTCACCCCCCGGATTGTGGGAGACAGGCTTATCGGACGCGGAGCCTCTGATGCCAAAGGCCAGGTGGTCACTCTCCTCCTGGTCGCAGCGGCGCTGAAAGAGCGTGGCCTTGCCCTCGAGCGCCCTCTGGAGTTCCATTTCGTCATCGAAGAAGAGGTCGGCGGGAATGGGGCACTTGCCCTTGCGCTGGCCTCGAAGGGCGCCTCCGGTTGCGTGGTGCTCGAGCCAACAGGTTTGAATATCCACCCGTCCAACCGCGGCGCGCTCTGGTTCAAGTACAGGTTGGAAGGTAAGAGTGTGCATATGGGGCGCATCCAGGAGGGCGTAAACGCCATCGAGAAAGCCTGGCTGCTGGCCGAAAGCCTGCGGGCTTATTGGGCAGAGCTACTCGAAGCAAGTCGAGGCTATCCTGGTTATGAGCACTATGAGGTGCCAGTGCAAGTGAATCTTGGGACAATCCATGGCGGTGACTGGCCCTCGATGGTGGCGGGCTGGTGCGAGCTGGAAGGCGGAGTTGGCTTCCTGCCGAGCAAGACTCTTGCCGAGGTCGAAGCCGACCTCAGAGCGCTTATCGCCAGCCATCCGGACGACTGGCTGCGAGACCATACTACTGTGACCTTCGACCGGCTGCGCAACGAGGCTTTCGCTTTCCCTCTCGATCATCCTCTGGCGCTGGGCCTGCACCAAGCCGCCCGCGCTGCTGGAGGCAAAGCCGAGATCACTGGCTGGAACGTCTCTTGTGATGCGCGCCTTTATGCGAAAGTGGCTGAAGTGCCGACCGTCGTTTTCGGTGCTGGCGACGTGGCTGAAGCCCATTCGGCAGGGGAGAGCATCGCGCTCCCCGAATTACTGCTCGCTGCCGAGGCGCTTACCGAGTTTGTTTTGGACTGGTGTGGTGTAAGGAGTATCTGAAAATGAAGCAAGGTATTGAGATCCTTACCGAGTTGCCCGGCCCGCGCTGCCGCGCGGCGCTGGAGGAAGCCAGGCTGTATGAGCCTGCTTCGATGAGCGAACAGGCGCCTGTGGTCTGGGATCAGGCTGAAGGCTGCTATGTGAAGGATCTCGATGGCAACGTTTTTCTTGATTTTACCTCGGGAGTGCTGGTTGCCAATGTCGGCCATTCACGTCCCGAGATTGTAGAAGCCATCCGCGAGCAGGCAGGCAAGGTTATAAACTGTTATGACTTCCTCTCGGAGCCTCGGCTTGCCCTCTCAAAGCGGCTTGTAGAACTCGCTCCAGCCCCTCTGGACAGAGCTTTCATCCTCACCACAGGCGCCGAGACTACCGAAGCGGCCATCAAGCTGGCGCGCAAGGCCACCGGCAAGTATGAGATTATCGCTTTCTGGGGCGCCTTCCATGGCAGGACGATGGGGGCTCTCTCTTTAGGCGGCAAGCGCTCCGGAGCAGGGGCCTCGGGCTTTGGGCCTTTCGTGCCAGGCATCCATCATGCACCCTTCCCTTATTGTTATCGCTGCCCCTTCGGGAAGAGCCGGCCTGGTTGCGCCCTGGAATGCCTGGCTTTCCTCGAGCCTTTCTACGATATGGTCACAGAGCACAAGGTGGCCGCGGTCATCGTCGAGACCTACCAGGGGGGCGCGGGCAGCATAATCGCGCCGAAAGAATGGTGGCAGGGGCTGCAGGCCTGGTGCCGCAGCAAGGATATCCTGCTGATAATTGACGAGGTGCAGGCCTCCTTTGGGCGCACGGGCAAATGGTTCGCCTTCGAGCATTACGGCCTGGAGCCTGACCTCGTATGCCTGGGCAAGGGGCTCTCGAGCAGCCTGCCTGTCTCGGCGCTGCTTGGGCCGTCCAGCCTGATGGATTGCCTGGGGCCTGGCACGCTTTCCAGCACGCATGGGGGCAATCCGCTTGGCGATGCCGCGGCGCTGGCCAATATCGATGTTATCGAAAAAGAAAACCTCTGCGATCGCGCCGCCAGGCTTGGCGACTTGGCTCTGGGGCGGATGAAAAGCTGGCAGGAGCGCTTCTCCATCGTGGGAGAGGCGCGCGGTATGGGCCTTGCGATGGCGCTTGAACTGGTGGAGGACAAGGTCACGAAGCAGCCTGCGCCCGCTCTCGTGAAGCGGCTGATAGATTTATGTTACCGGAAAGGCTTGCTGTTGATTGCGCCCATCGGCACCTATGGCAACTGCCTCAGGCTCTCGCCTCCTCTTGTGATCACCGAAGCAGAGCTGGCTCTGGGCCTGGACCTTATCGAAGCTGCACTTGAGGAGCTGACTTCCTGAGTACCTCTCGCAACAAGCGGTGGTCGAAAGAGGAGATCCTGACGCGGCTGCGCGAGTTGCACGAGCAGGGCGTGAAGCTGGTGCCTTCCGAAATGCAGCGCAGGGAGCCAAAGCTTTTCTATATCGCCCGGTCGAGGTCTTATTTTGGCACCTGGAAAGAGGCCGTGCGCGCGGCAGGCTATTCGTATCGACGTATAAAGAAAAGCGCCAGCAGGTGGAACCCCGAGCGCGTGCGTCGAGAACTTGCCAGACATTTTGCGGCGGGGGAGGATCTGCTGTCGCCTGTTTTCTGCAAGCAGAACGCCAAACTCGTCGAGGTGGCAAGAGGCAGGGGCGCCTTCGGGGGATGGCGTAAAGCGCTGGAGGCCGCCGGGATTGATCCGGAGGAAGTGCGCAAGCGGCATTTCCTCTCCAAGGAACGGATTATCGAGGAGCTGCAGGCGCTTGCGGCAAGCGGATCAGTACCAGATTCCAAAACTTTGCGCGAGACTCGGCCCGATTTGTATCGAGCAGCGCGCCGGCCGGAGACCTTCGGCAGTTTCCAGTCGGCGCTGGTGGCTGCTGGACTGGCAGAGGAAGAGCCGAAACAGCGCATCCGCTGGAGCCGCGAACGCGTAAAGCTGGGGGTTCAGGTGCTCGCCAGACGCGGAGTTGGCCTGAGCCAGCAAGAGGCTCTGGCTGTCTCGCCAGCGCTGGTAGCGGCGGCCAAGAGCAAGCGCCATTTCGGCAGTTGGGGCAAAGCGGTCGAAGCTGCCGGTTTTGATTATGCCAAACACAGCCAGCGCAGGCGAAAGCCTGCCAAAGGCAGACGAGGTGAGGCGCGATGAGGCTAGCTCTTGTAGAAGGCCCTGGCGGAAGGGAGTTCGCGCTACGACTTGGCAAGGAGTATTACGCTGTGTCAGCCCTGGCAAAAACGCTTGGGCGCGAGGACGAGGTCAGGCTACTGACTGACTGGCAGGCAGTCTGCTCACTTGACGGGCCGGCTCACAGTTTCCTGCAAGAGTTGCGCCAGACCTTTTCCACCAGGCCGGAGGCCTTGCCGGCGCCACTTGAACCCGGCAGTTTCGAGTTTCTGCCTGTGGTCGGGCCCGACAGGCAGCTCTTTCTGCTTGCGGGCAATTACCTCGAACATGTCAAAGAAGGCGAATCCATCCTCGCGCTCAAAGCGGCCGAGCAGCAGAAGTTCTACAGGCCACGGGTCTTCTCGAAACACCCCGGTGTCTGTGGGATTGGTCACGGGACGCCTATCCAGATTCCAGTTAACGCTCGGCAGCCAGACTACGAAGGTGAGTTGCTTGTGGTTATCGGGCGAGAAGCAAGGCATGTTAGCCCTGATGAGGCTATGCAGCAGGTGTATGGTTACAGTATAATCAATGATGTTTCGGAGCGGGCTTTTCGCTCTGGCGCCGAAGAGAGCGAGCACCCCTTCGACAAGTTTTTCGACTGGCTTAACGGCAAATGGGCGGATGGTTACGCCGCCAGCGGCCCGGACCTGGTCAGCGCCGAGGAAGTGCCTGACCCATATGCCCTCGAACTGTCGACTGAAATTGACGGCGAGGTGCGCCAGAAGGCCAGCACGGGCGATATGATTTTCGACGTGGCTCGGGTGGTCAGCTTCATCTCGACCATCTGCACGCTAAGGCCAGGCGATGCCATCGCCACCGGGACGCCGAGTGGGGTTGGCAGCGCCTCGGGACGTTTCCTTAAGCCCGGTCAAACAGTCACAGTCCGCATCTCGGATGTGGGCGAGTTAAGCAACCCGGTTCAATCCGCGACACAGTGAGGGGATGGGTGTGAGCGTTAAAATTCTGGTTGTAGATGATGAGGTACCTGTAGCAACAGTTATCCAGGCGAACCTGGAACTCGAAGGCTACGAGGTCACAACCGCTTACGATGGCAACCAGGGCCTTCTAAGGGCCAGAGAGCTCAAGCCTGACCTTATTCTGCTTGATGTGATGATGCCCGAGAAAGACGGCTGGACGGTATTGCAGGAGTTGCGCGGCGATCCGGAGTTGTACAAAACCCCGGTCATAATGCTCACCGCCCTTTCCCAGGAATCGGACATCTCGCGCGGCTGGGAGTCCGGTGTAGATTGTTACCTAACCAAGCCTTTTGATCCGCTTGAGATGATCGAGATTTGCAAACGCATCCTCGAGGCGGGCGATCTCGATCTCGATATGTAACAAGACGTCCTGGCCTTGGTGCCAACGGGAGCTGAGGCCCAATGCGGTGCGCTCTAGCTATGCTGCTTGCGCTAGGTCTTGCCTGCGCGAGTAACGCTGCTCCAGCCTTCAAGGCTGCACTTTTTGCCATCCCCACCGAGCTTCCCTGGCGTTACCACCTCGCTTGTGTGGTAGCCAACGCAGGGGACGAACCTGTCAAAGTCAGAGTCACTCCTCAGCTTGTTGCCGAGGCCAATCCGGCCAGCAGGCTTCTCGAACTGAAGCGCGATGAGGTTGCGACCGCCAGCTTCGAGATTACCGTTCCCTCTGAGGCCTTGAACAAACTGGTGCGAGTCAGTTGCAACGCGCCGGGCCAGAGTGAACAGCTCAAGCTGCGGCTGACCTCCCTTACCAGCCTCGCTGGCGCCTGGCAGGTGAAGTTCGTTGGTGATGATACCTCGCTTGGCTATGCGGCTGAAGACGCTTCTCTGGAGGGCTTCCAGCCGCACATCGTCCCCTACACCCTTGAAGACGTTGGCTACACCTGGCTCAGGCGAGAGGTCGTAATCCCAGAGGGCTGGGCCGGCAAGCCGTTGATGCTGCATATGGTGCAGGTGGACGACAACGATGCCACTTTTTTCAACGGCCAGAAGATTGGCGAGACAGGTGGCTGGGACAACCCCCGCAATTATGTCATCCCTTCCGACTTGATCCGGTATGGAGAGCCTAATCTGGTTGCCGTGCGCGTTCATAATACGGCCTGGGGCGGTGGGCTTTACAAGCTGCCTCTTTATATCGCCCCCGAAGAAGTGATCTCTCGCGACCTGGCGAAGGGCCTTGTCCTGACTGACTATGCCCCCAAACCCGCGCCCAGATCAGCCCCGGGCGCCGTTGGCCCAGCCTTGCCCATGCGCCCGATTTTCGAGGAAGAGGGCGTCCTCTATTATATGGAAGGCCAGGAGGTCGCTCTCTGGGGCACCAACTACTACCCGATGGCCTGGGGCCAGTACACCAATATGCAGGCCAGGGGTGCCGATTTCCATAAAGCCATCGTGGAAGACCTCGATATGATGCAGCAGATGGGTATAGAGGTGCTGCGGCTGCATCTCTTCGACACCGAGATGTCCGATGCCCAGGGCAATCTGATAGACAACGAGCATCTGGAACTGCTTGATTTTCTTATTGCCGAGTGCAACCGGCGCAGTCTCTACTTTGTTATGACCACGATGGCCTGGTGGGGGTCGCCTTCGCAGCGCCCGGATGCCTTCTCGGTATTGCATCCGAAGGAAGCTCTGCTCTGGGGCGCTGAAGCAAAAGCGGCGGAGAAGAACTACCTGAACCAGCTGCTAACCCATGTGAACCGATATACCGGCAATCCGTACGCCAAAGAGCCCTGCATCGCCTGTTATGAGTTGCTCAATGAGCCGACCTACTACAGTTATGGCCAGGTGACCAGCGGCGCTGAAGAACGCGAGATTACCGAGTTACGGCAGCTTTATGCCGATTGGCTCGAGGCCAACGCCCTGCCTGATAACGCGATGACCTACGATGCCTTCAGTTGCGAATTGGCAGCTAGCTGGGCCAATGGCAATCTGCGCGCCTTGCGCGAGGCAGGGGCCAGGCAGCCTGCGGGCATCGCTTTCTTCGCAGCGCATACGGTGGAGGGATTGCATCTCGGATTTTACCTTTCCCATGCCCAGCTCTTCACCACAGGCCGCTATATCGGCAGCTCGGAAGGCTGGAAAGGCCATGACACAACGGCCGACAACTATATGGCCTCCTACAACGCCGACAGCTTCCCCGAGGCTCTGGATAGCCTTGCGCGTATCGTCTACGAGTTCGATGCCATCTCGACGAGTCGCAGTTATATGTATCCGCCTTTCGCTGCGATGTGGCGCGATGCCGAGGTCCAGATCGCAACCCAGTTCCAGTACGACACAATCGTAACCGCCGATCGCAACAGCGACTGGAATATCCATTATCTGAACTTCTGGTACACGCCCCGCAAAGCCGTCAGCTTCCTCATTGCGAGTGATGTATTTTTTGATCTGCCGAGGGGAACACCCTTCGCGCCAGAGCCAATGGGCAATATCCTGCCTGAACTGGGCGTCGCCTTCAGCTTCGAGCATGATGTCAGTATCGAGGCGCGCCCAGACGTCTACAGGCAGAGCGCCCCGACCGACTGGAGGCCCTTGCCAATACCCCGGACCCCGCGCGAGATTATGGCCGTAGGCAATTGTCCCTACTGGGAATATGATGGAACCGGGCTGGTGCAACTGAAAGCCTCTGCAGAAGGTGCTACACTTGTAATAACGCCCAACGTGACTGAGCATTATCCCTCGGGCGAATACTGGCACGAGGGGATGACCCGCACGCTGGACTCGGAGCCGAAAACGCTCAGGCTAAGATTGCCTGGTTATCAGGAGGCCAGGCTCATCGCTGCTGATGGCGCCATCCTGCAGCTTGTAAAAGGCGCAATCGAATTGAAACCTGGCACCTATAAACTCGAGCCTGCTGCTCGCTAGAGGAGTGATTTGCCAATGAAGCCCTTGTTGCTTGTTCTGTTGATTCTGGCTGTGCTGCTGGGACTGGTTGCCTGCATCGCGCTTGCTGACGAAGATGCCTGTGAGATTATCCGCACCGATGCGCCGGCAATTATTGTGAATGGCACAACGCTCGTGCCGATGAGAGCCATCTTCGAGTGGCTGGGCGCCGAGGTCAACTACACTTCGGCCGACAAGCACATCGAAGCCATCCGCAAAGGCATCTCGGTCAATCTCTGGATAGGGGACAGGCACTTCAAGATTCGTTATTCGGACGGCAGTCGGAAGGTAGGCAATCTGCTGGCGAAGCCTGTGGTTCGCAATGAGCGTACCCTGGTGCCACTTCGGTTCGTTTCCGAAGCAATGAACTGCAAAGTCGAATACGACGCCGATGCCAAGACTGTACAGATCAAAGATGGCGAGCGTTGCGGCCTGGTAATGCTGCCCTGAATCTGGGGTTCTGAGCCCAGGGTCTGGCTTGACAGCGGGAGAGGCCATCTCTATAATCTCACCGCGCTGAACGGCCTAGTCCAGTCTGCTCGGACGCAGCCCCGCCCTCGTGTGGTACGGGACACCTTCCTCTCGCGAGGGACGCCCCTGAGCGCTGAGGGGAGTAGGGCTGCGCTCGTTTTTTAAGGTAGCAATGTTTGAGAGCCTGACCGATAAACTCTCCGGCGTCTTCTCTCGGCTGCGCAACAAGGGCAAGCTGACGGAAGCTGACGTTAAGACGGGCCTGCGCGAAATCAGGCTGGTGCTACTTGAGGCGGATGTCAACTACAAAGTCGTAAAAGACTTTGTAAAGAGCCTCGAAGAGGAAGCTATCGGCGAGGCCGTACTGAAGAGCCTTAGCCCTGACCAGCAACTCGTGAAGCTGGTGCGAGACAAGCTCGTAGAGTTGCTTGGGACGGAGCAGGCCAAACTGGAATTCGGCCCCGCAAGGCCTGCCGCGCTGATGCTGGTTGGCCTCCAGGGCAGCGGCAAGACCACCTGCGCCGGCAAACTTGCGCGCAGGCTGAAGAAAGAGGGCCATAGGCCTTTGCTCGTGGCGTGCGACGTGTATCGCCCGGCCGCGATTGACCAGCTCCAACGGGTCGCCGAGATGGCCGAGGTGGACGTCTTCCAGATGGGCACTGGGACTGATCCGGTGGACATCGCAAAGGCGGGTTTTGCGCACGCGCGTCAGCATGGCAACGATTTGGTGCTGCTGGATACCGCGGGCCGGCTTCAGCTCGATGATGATTTGATGCAGGAACTCGAGCGGATGAAGGCCGCCGTCAGGCCGGCCGAAGTGCTACTGGTCGTGGACTCGCAGACAGGCCAGGAAGCCGTTAACGTTGCTGGCGAGTTCGATGCGCGCATCGGGCTTACGGGCCTTGTACTAACCAAGCTGGACGGCGATGCGCGCGGTGGCGCCGCCCTCTCGGTGAGAGCGGTCACCGGCAAGCCCATCAAGCTGGTGGGCGTCGGAGAGAAGCTCGATGCGCTCGAGCCTTTCTATCCTGACCGGATGGCTTCGCGTATCCTCGGGATGGGCGATGTGCTCTCGCTCATCGAGAAAGCCGAAGAGCAGGTAGATCAGGAAGAAGCGAAGCGGATGACCGAGCGCCTGATGCGCGCGGAGTTCAACTTCGAGGACTTCCTTAAGCAGATGAAACAGCTTCGCAATATGGGGCCACTCGATCATATCCTGGATATGATGCCCGGATTCGGCGCCATGAAGAAGAAGCTTAACCTGCAGGTGGACGAGAGCCAACTCAAACACCTGGAAGCAATGATCCAGTCGATGACGCTGGAAGAGCGCCGGAACCCGGATCTGATAAGCTCAAGCCGGCGCAAGCGGATAGCGGCCGGTAGCGGCAAGAAAGTGCACGATGTAAACGAACTGCTCAAGCAGTTTCGCCAGATGAAGAAGATGATGAAAGGTATGGGCTCTGCAGCAAAGAAGGGCAAACTCCCCTTCAATCTGCGTGGGTTCTAGTTGTATAGGTGCAGACACCGTGGAGGTGACCCCGTAAGTGCTTAAGATCAGACTGAAGAGACTTGGGGCGAAGAAGCGTCCTTTCTATCGCATCGTAGTCGCAGATTGCAAGAAGCCCCGTCAGGGCAGGTCAGTAGAAGAGCTGGGCTGGTACGATCCGCTTACCAAGCCGGCTCGCGTTGAGTTCGACACCGAGAAGGCCGATAGCTGGGTAGCCAAAGGCGCCAAGATGAGCGAGACTGTTGCCAGCCTGTATAGCCAGGTAAAGGCAGGTCTACTCGGTAGTGCAACTCCCGAAGCTCCTGTTGCCGCCGAGGCCAAAGCGCCGAAAGTGGAAGAGGCTCCGGTTGTCGAAGAGGCTCCCGTGGTTGAAGAAGCAGTTGCCGAAGAGGTTGTTGCCGAAGAACCAGTTGCCGAAGAACCAGTGGCGGAAGAAGCTGTCGCGGAAGTTGTTGAAGAGCCAGTAGCGGAGGTTGTTGAAGAGCCGGTAGCTGAAGAGCCGACCCTTGAAGAGCCAACCGAAGAAACCGAACAGAGCTAGACGCCGTCGGATGTTCGATCTCGTCTAGAAGTTGGGGGTGGGTGTGGTGAAGGAGTTCGTCGAGTTCGTTGTGAGAGCCTTGGTGGATTCCCCCGACGCGGTAGAGATCAACCAAGTTGAGGGCGAGCGCACCATTGTCATCGAGGTAAAAGTCGCCTCGGATGACCTGGGCAAGATAATTGGCAAGCAGGGACGCATCGCAAATGCTTTGAGGACCATCGTCAAAGCTGCCGCGATGAAGGACGACAAGAAAGTGACACTGGAGATACTTCCCTGAGGGGGCCTGGCACCGTGGGCGAACCGCTTGATGAGTGGGACGTCACAGTAGGGCTGCTGCGTACCTCTTCGGGGCTGGATGGCAGCGTCAAGGTCGAGCCTATGACCTTCGATCCTGAGCGTTTCGAGCTGCTCAAGCAGGTCGCGATTGAGACGGTGCGCGGCAAGCGCCTGTTCAAAATCGAACGGGTAGAGTTCAGAGACAAACTGCTGCTGCTGAAGCTCGAAGGCATAGACAGCAGAGAGGCGGCCAAGGCGTTGGCGACCAGCCGGATTTTGATTCGAGAGGCGGATCGTCTGCCCCTCGATGAGCCTGACGAGTTCTATGTAGACGAACTTCTCGGGCTTGAGATCGTCACAGAGAGCGGCGAAAGTCTGGGCCCGATTATCGAGGTACTGAACTATCCCGCCAACGATGTGTATGAGACACCGGTGGCTCTGGTGCCCGCCATCAGGCAGATCGTGAAACAGATCGATCTGAAGGCACGGCGAGTGATAGTTGAGGACAGGCCAGGGCTGCGCAAGGCCGATGTATGAGGATCGACGTCGTCACGTTGTTTCCCGAGGCGCTGGAAGGCCCGCTAGGGCACAGTATACTTGGGCGCGCGGTGGAGAAAGGCCTGGTGGACATCAGGCTTTGGAATCTGCGCGAGTTCACTGACGACCTGCATCGCACCGCGGATGACGCGCCTTATGGCGGCGGAGCCGGGATGGTGCTCAAGCCAGAGCCTTTCTTCAAGGCGGCGGAGACCATCTTTGCCGATTGGGGCACCCGCGAGGCGTCCAGAGTGTTGCTTACGACGCCGCAGGGACGAGTGTTCGACCAGGAGTTTGCAGAGGAGCTTGGCGACTCGGAGCGGCTTCTGGTGTTATGCGGTCACTATGAGAGCGTCGACGAGCGAGTGCGCGAGCACCTGGCCACCGATGAAGTCTCAATTGGCGATTATGTTTTGACTGGCGGAGAACTGGCCGCGGCGGTTATAATCGACGCCACTGTGCGGCTGCTGCCAGGGGTAGTGGGAGAGGGTGACTCCACCGTGATGGAGTCTTTTTCGGGCTTCCTGCTCGAGCACCCCCACTACACCCGGCCCGCCGAGTTCAGAGGCTGGCGCGTACCTGACGTACTGCTGTCAGGTCACCACGAAGAAGTGCGGCGCTGGCGACTGAAGATGGCCCTCAAGCGGACGCTTGAGCGGCGAGCTGACCTGCTTGAGGCCACGGAACTGACGGGCGAAGAGCAGGCTTTGCTGGATGAAATTGGACAGGAGCTGGCGGCGCAGGCCGAACAGCCAAACGGAGGACCAGAAGATGGACGTTATCAATCGGATTGAGTCAGCGCAGCTGAGGGAACAGACCACCGAATTCAACGCCGGTGACAATGTGCGCGTTTCCTTCCGCATCAAGGAAGGCGACACCGAGCGCACTCAGGTATTCGAGGGTGTAGTTATCGCCCGGCGCGGCGATGGCCTGCGCGAGATGTTCACCGTGCGCAAGATTAGCCACGGTGTAGGCGTCGAGCGGATCTTCCCGCTGCATTCTCCAAGGATTGAGAAGATCGAAGTCACGCGCCACGGCAAGGTGCGCAGGGCGAAGCTCTTCTTCCTGCGTAACCGCATCGGCAAGAAAGCCAGACTTAAGGAACGCGGCAGACAGTAGTCCAATTCGACCGGGCGCCTTTGGGCGCCTGGAACTGGTGACGCGGCTTGATTCTTAACAAGAACACAGCCATCATGCTGGCAGTACTGTTTTCGGTGCTGGTCCTGGTCCGCATCGTCTACACTATCTGGCGCCGCAAGGCGGATGCCGTAACTCCAGCAGGAGGCAACGATCCACTGGATGACAAGAGCCTTATCAAGTCCACCATCGACCTGGTGGATGCGTTTCTGGTGGCTATTGTCCTAGTGTTTATGATCATCAAACCGTTCGTGGTGCAGACTTTCTTCATCCCGAGCGAGTCGATGCTGCCGACCCTGCAAATCCAGGACAGGCTGCTGGTCAACAAGTTCGTCTACTGGCTCAAGACCCCGCAGCGGGGCGATATTATCGTCTTCGCCGCGCCGCCCGAAGCGCTTGGCCCTGGAGATCAGGACAAGAAGGATTTCATCAAACGCATCGTCGGCCTGCCTGGTGACCATATCCAGGTTGTGGGACGCCGATATGTCAACCAGAACGAGGTTGTCGGGGGCATCGTCTATGTAAATGGCGAACCACTTGACGAGCCTTATGTAACCCCCGAAAACTTGCCCGATTACGACTTTGATACCGAATATGTCGTGCCAGGTGGCGTCGTGCCTGAGGGTCAGTTGCTGGTGTTTGGCGACAACCGGGATGACTCTAATGATGGTCACGTGTGGGGCTTGCTGGATCAGAATCGTATCATAGGGAAGGCCTTGTGCATTTTCTGGCCTCTCAACCGAATGCACCTGCTGTAGGGCCAGAGCAGGCCAACCCCAACCAGTCAACTAACAGGGCCAGGCGCAAGTCTGGCCTTCTTTATTGCTTGAAGAAAAGCTTGATAACTTCGTCTCTGGCGGGAGGAACTGACCTTCTGCCAGAGAACTGTAAAGAGCCTCTGGGGGGAGGCGCGCTGTTTTACCCGTCGCATTGCGATATGCCAGTCCACTTTCGCTGTCTTCTTCTGCCAACCGGACCGGCGTGCTCTCCCTGGACGGCTTTGCAACCACAAGGAGATACTCAATTTGCTCCGCTTCGAACGCGCAGCCTGGGATCAGGGCGCCCAATGGATAGCCGGCCTCGACGAGGCTGGACGCGGGTGTCTGGCTGGGCCGGTCTTCGCCGGTGCTGTGGCGATTACGCGTCAGCATTCACTGCCTGATGTGCGCGATTCCAAGACCCTCTCAGAGCTGCAGCGCGAGGCGCTTTATGCTCAACTGAGAGGCCGCGCCATCCCTCTAGGCGTAGGTCAGGCAAGCGTTGCGGAGATTGAGAAGCTCAACATTTATCAGGCCTCCATCCTCGCGATGAAACGCGCTCTGGCGGCGCTCGGGGGCCGGCCTTGCCTCGTGCTGATTGATGGGCTGTCCATTCCCGGCTTGCCCTTTAACCAGCAGAAAGTCATCAAGGGAGATGCCCGGTGCGCTTCGATAGCGGCCGCTTCCATCGTCGCCAAAGTCGAACGAGACCGGTATATGGTGCAAATGGAAGAAGAATATCCCGGGTATGGTTTTGCCAAACACAAGGGGTATGCGACGCCCGAACATAAAAGCGCTTTGGCAGAGCTTGGGCCTTGCCCGCTCCACCGCTGCTCTTTCAAGCCGGTGCGCGAGCTACTTTTAGGCAATCTCTATACCGAACTCGGAGAGGCAGGACTGCTCTAGCCGGAAGTTTTCCTTCGCTCAGGCGCCAGGCAAAGGGGCATTTCAGGCCAGCCTCGGGCTTGCCGCAATGGGGACAGCCCCCGCAACTGGTTTCTAGTGGGCAGCTTGCCTGCCCGCAGTCCGCAGCGACTTTCTGCAGCTTGCCCAGGCGCGCCAGCTCCTCCAGGGCGGACTCGACCAACTCGCGATTCGTGCCGGTCAGCCGCGCCAGTTCGGGCACGGTCAGTGGTCCACTGGTTTCATGCAGCAATTTGAGCAGGTCGCTGATAATCGCCATACCTCAGCCCATCCCCAAGAGCCGCAGCAACTGGAAAGTAATCGTTGCCATAATCCAGGCCAGCCCGACCGTATAGCAAAGGACGAAGGCGGGCCATTTCCACGAGTTGGTCTCTACCTTTACCGCTGCCAGAGTGGCAACGCAGGGCACATAGAGCAGCACAAAAACCATAAAGGCGAAACCAGAGGCTGGGGTGAAATGGTTGGCTACCACGGCGGTCAGCGTCTTGCCACCGGCCAGCTCGGGCGCATACAGGGTGCCGAAGCTGCTTACGACTATCTCCTTGGCCGCAAATCCGCTCAGCACGGCTACCGATGGCTGCCATTCGCCGAAGCCGCAAGGCGCAAGCACCGGCGCTACAAAAGTCCCAAGGCGTCCCAGATAGCTGTCCTTGGAGGCATATTCCACGCCCTGGGGGAAACTCGCGACCAGCCAGAGTATGGCAGAGGCAAGCAATATAACCGTGCCAGCTTTGATCAGGAAATGCTTGCAACGCTCCCAGGTATGGGTCAGCAGGCTGCGACTGGTTGGCATCATATACGGAGGCAGTTCCATTATGAAGGCAGGACTCTCGGAGCGGAACAGGAGCTTGCGCAGCAGCATACCTACTCCAAGCGCAAACACGATGCTGAGCATATAGATGGCGAAAATGGCGGTGCCCTGGTGGTTGGTAAACACCGCACCTGCTATCAGCACATAGACTGGCAGTCGCGCGCTGCACGAGATCAGGGGCGCTATCAGTATGGTCAGCAGTCGGTCGCGAGCATTCTCCAGCGTGCGAGTAGCCATTATCGCGGGCACACTACAACCAAAACCGAGCAGCAAGGGGATAAAGGATTTCCCGTGAAGGCCAAGCCGGTGCATCAGCCGGTCGGTTATGAAAGCCACACGAGCCAGATAGCCCGAGTCCTCCAGAAAGCTCATCAGCAAGAAGAGCACGAACAAGCTCGGCATAAAGGAGAGCACCGCGCCAACCCCTGCGACCAGCCCGTCCGCCACCAGTGAGCCAACCCAGGCCAGGTTGCCTTCGGCGGGAAAAAGCCCGGCTACCCCCTGGCCGATTACTACAAAGAGCTGCTCCAGCAAATCGTTTATTGGAGCTGAGACTTTGAAGGTAAGCTGGAAGACCGCCCACATCACCAGGGCAAACAGAATAAAACCGAGGTTGCGGCTCATCACAAAGGAGTCCAGCTTGTCCGACAGCTCATATTTGCTGGCCTTGGAGACTCGCTTGATGACTTCTTTCCCAAGCCCCGCGATCAGGCCATACCGAGCGATCAACGAGCAGAGTCTCGGGCGAATCTCCCAGCAGCTCTTCAAGCCGTCGGGCGCCCTCCTGGACTCTGGCTGCGATCTCGCCTGACTGCGGCAGCAGCAAGTCACAGACAAGCGGGTCGCCTTCGAGCAACTTTATTGCGACCCAGCGTGAGGGCATATTGTTGGTGGACAGCTTCTCCTGCAGCAGAAGAGCTTCCAGGGCAGTCAGCTCGGTTTCTATCTCGCGCGAATACTGAGGGCGGAAAGGTGTCAGGGAGACTTTGTTGTCCAGTGATTCGAGCAGGGCAGCTTTTAGTTCTTCTATCCCCTGGTCTCTGGAGGCAACAGCGGGTATCACAGGCACCCCAAGCAAGCTGGAAAGTTGAGCGATATTTATCTCCTGCCCGTCCGCTTCGGCCAGGTCAATCATATTGAGAACCAGCACCACGGGCAAAGACAGCTCTAGCACCTGCAGGATGAGATTAAGCCCGCGCTCCAGATTGGAGGCATCCACCACGGTAATAACAAGAGAAGGCTGTCGTTCCAGCAGGAAATCTCGAGCGATGACCTCTTCAAGAGTATAAGGGGTGAGGCTGTAGATGCCAGGCAAATCAACCAGACGGAAATCTTTGTCGCCTGCTTCGACATGGCCTTCTTTACGTTCTACCGTGACCCCTGGCCAGTTGCCCACGTATTGATGGGCGCCGGTAAGCGCGTTGAAGAGGGTCGTCTTGCCACAATTGGGATTGCCCAGAAGGGCAACCAGGCGGGAGTCAGGCGCTGTCACAGGGCGCCTCCTCGAGGGCAGGAAGCTTTGAGGAGACTACTAGCGGGGCTTTGCAGCCCTGGTTAGCAGCACCATCACTTTTGTCAGGCATCATGAAAGCGAAACCAGGATCCGGTCCGCTACTCCTCGGCCAAGCATCAACCTTGACCCTCTTAGCTCTACAACAAGAGGAGAACCCGGCTCGTTGCGCAACACCTTTACAGGTGTGCCAGGGGTCATTCCCAGCTCTGCAAGCCGCCGGCGAAATCCATGACCACCCTCGACGCGGACAAGCGACAAAGGGCGGCCCTGAGGCGCGGCCGACAAGGGTAAGGTTTGGCTCTCCATAGGCGATTCGCCCATCGGCGCCAAGCTCCCGACAGGCGGCAAGATAATATAGGATACCTTCTTCCTTGTCTACTGGGAACAACAACCGAATTTCGTAGTAAAATAGGGGCCAAGCCAACGTAATGCCAGGAGGATGAAAGATGGCCATATCAAGAGCCGAGTATGAAGCCGCCGTCGCGCGGACCCTCGAGTATTTCGAGAAAGCCTGTATTGCCTTGACCGAAGAAGAAAAAGCCGGTGTCGAAGTCGCGGAGTTCGGGCTGGGAGAACTGGAAAAAACCGGTCTCGAAATCGTCACCTACGTCAACACCAAGCGTTGCTGTGCGAAGGAACTGGTCCTCTTCCCAGGCCAGACCTGCCCAGAACACAGGCACCCTAACGATGGCGTCATACCAGGCAAGGAAGAGACTTTCCGCTGTCGCTGGGGCGAGGTTTGGCTGTACGTCGCAGGGATGCCCACTGCCAATATCAAGGGGACGCCTCCGGGAGAATTCTATTCGGTTTTCCACGAGGTCATCCTGAAGCCAGGCGAGCAGTATACGCTGGAGCCCAACACGTTGCACTGGTTCCAGGGTGGTCCGGAGGGCGCTGTCGTGTCGGAGTTCTCCACGATGAGCACCGACGAGGCAGATTTCTTCACCGACCCGCGCATCCAGCGCGCTCCTGAAGTTTATTAAGCGGCAAGTAAAAGGGAGCCGGTCATCCGGCTCCCTGCTAGCTGTCAAAATCCCCAGAGTTAATCGAAGTAGATTTCGATCGGCGCTCCGGTAGCCGCGACCTCGCCTTTCACCTCGAAATCCGCGTAATGGCTTTCGGCCAGCACGTCCTCGATTGCAGGTACCTGCTTGCCGCCTGCCAGTACCTTGCGGAGTCGCTTGCCCGCCGGCAGCAACACGTGGAAGTCGGCATCTTCAACGCCAGAGCCGCGCAGGACGAGAGTAAGGTGGTCTTCGGCCAAAGTCCAGTCATAGCCCAACCAGGCGCCTGACGGCCCGTAGGCGGCTGTGATACTGGCCTGAGTGAGTCCGGTGATAGCCCAGCGAGGAGATATGCGCGCCTGCTGCCAGAGCTTGCCCCTGTCTTCGAGGCCGGCCAGGCCTTCCATCAAAGCCGAGATGAAAGCCGCTGCCGCCCAGCCCGATGGACCCCCGCCCTGATTGGCGCCGTCTGCTGTATAGAGGAAATATATGGAGCCATCCTGTTCGACCTGCTTCCTTGCGCGCTCGAGCAGATCCCAGCCATAGGCTTCCTCGCCGTACTGGAAGGCGCCCTTGGCCAGTTCTCCGCCAACGAAACCTGCCAGCCCGCCGTTTATATAGGTGCCGGCGGTCATCGTGTGGCCCCCCATAGGGAAGGCCTGATAGGGGGGATCGACGCTGTACCATTCCGAAAAGAGTGCCTCGCCGTGTTGCTTGCGTCTGTTTTGATACTCTGCCAGCACCTTCCGGCCTTCATCGAACTCCAGCACGTCCCGATTGAGCGCGTAAGCGTTGGAAAGTGACAGTCGCTGCTCTTCGGGCGTCTCGCCCGCGGGCAGTGGATTGCCGTCGAGATGCACCTGGTGAGTGAAGAAACTCCCGTTCCAGCAGGTCTGGAACAGGTTGCGCCGCAGGAGACTGGCTTTTTGGGCCCAATATGCGGCAGCTGTTTCATCGCCCAAGTAGTCCCAGAGGCGCTCTACCTGGTGGCAGGCCTGGATTAGCCCTGTATTGTCCCCGTGCATAATCGCCATCGGGATGGGCGGTTCAATCCGCCGGTTGCTGTCAGATACTCCCCAGCTAAAGTCCCAGGTGTCTACCGTAAAGGTACGTTTGAGCAGGCCGTGAGTGGGATCCCAACGCTTGGGGTCGCTCATACAATAGTCGAGGCCTCTTGCAAGAGGGGGCAGCACCCTGGCCAACCACTCGTCATCACCAGTCGCTTGCCAGGCCTGATAACAGCCCTCGACCATCAGATACTCGACATCGGCCTCCAGCTCCAGGCGCACGAGGGCCATCTTGTCCTCAGGATAGAACTGCACACAATCGGGGTTTACGAAGGTCGTATGCGCATCATCGCTGGCCATAAATATCTCGTAGAAGAAGCCAGGCGCCGTTTGGCGCTCGCAAAGGAACTCCAGCGCGCTGGTCAGGTCTTTCTCCCAAAACTTGTAGCCTTTTAGCTCGTGGATATGGTCGCGTATCCAGGTCGGATTGGTTCTGACCGTTACACCATCAAGGGTATGGGTGCTCGAATCGCCCCTCACCTGGGCTGTCATCCGGTTGAAAAAGGCTTCCAGCTCGGGTGATTCAGGCACCGAGAACTTCGTCTGGGCTATCACTTCGAACTCCTCCTCCAGTGCAAGCTTGCCGTTTACAAGCACCTGGACCTTCTGAAGACCAGGCGCGCCGGTCGGGGCAAGTGAAGTCGAGAACTGCCCATCGGTAGTGGTTTTGTATTCCGGCCCTGCCTTGCCTTTGGCATCAAGCAGGCGCACCGTGATTCGGGCTTTCTCCCTGAAAACAGGCGAAACCTCAAACCGTGCCGGGACGCCAGCCTCGGCGTAGCGAGGAAGAGCTGAAAGCTCGATAAAGCCCGCCTCTGTGACTGTTTCGGAACCAGACTTTGGGGGGGCTGTGCGCCAGCACTCGATGGGGCAGGCAAGCCCGAACTCGCACTCTGGCTTCGGGGCATCCTCAGCCAGAGGGGTCACCGTCAGGTTGCGCCAAAGCGCTCTGCCGTTTCCGATTCTGAGCCCCACCAGGCCCGCGCGCGGCTGAACATCGCGTGAATGCAGCACCTGGGCGCCGTCCAGCCAGAAGAAGACCTCGGAGCCCTGTACTACCAGGCGCAGCGAGAGCCAGGTGTCGGCAGCCGGCGGCGGGATGTTACGTCTTGCAGCGGTTGTCCAACCGCCAGGGGCTGCCTTGATGTGCGCAACTGTGCCTGAGCGCCTGTCCAGGTAGACCTGCTCGAACTCCTCGCCTACCCGGCGGAAGGTGATGCAGGCTTCTTCATTCTCATAACCTGCCGGCAGCAGCACCTCGGCCTTCAGCTCGAAATCCTGCACCTGGCCTGGCGCATCAAAGGTATACTGACTGCTCGGAGACAGCTCTATGTCGATGCCAGGCAAGGGAAAGCGAGCAACCCAAGCAATACCAGCAGGAAGGACCTAGTCCGGCCTGACATAATCAACCTCGACCACATCGCCCACCTGACCGGGTGGATCCAGCCTGAGCCTGGTAATAAGGCCCTTCCAGTTGGGGTTCGTCCCGGCAGGGAAGACTAACTCCTGCCACTCGCCGGGGTTTGTGTACTCGACGGTAAGGCTCATACCGGCTGCGAATCCCGCCGTGTCGGTGGTGAAATACAAGTCAATCGGTCCGGCTGTGGGAGCTTTCACCCTGACTTTGACAAGCTGCTTGCTCGAAGCCTCGAAACTGGTCTCAGGCCCGACAAGGTAAGGATCGTCGCCAGTGATGCGGAACTGGGCTGCTCCCACAGCCATCCCGACGAACTCTACCCCGTTGGCCGGCGTCCAGCCTGACGCATCCACAGCGAATTCCCAACTGGTCGCAGGGGGGGGCGGTGTCGCAAAGCCAGCCCCCTGGATTTCAAGGTTCACCACTTCAGCCGGCTGCATCAACCTGATCTCGGCCATCGCATAAGCGGGCTGGTAAGTCCAGGCCGAGCCCTGGCTGCTAGCCAGATCGTCCGCGTAGGGGAGAGCCTTGCCTTCCACCAGCACCGCGGTTGGCCGGCGCGTATCGGACAGGACAAGGTGATTCTCATACCCCTCGGTATAAGCCACCTGGCAGGTAAGCTTGCCTTCCACCAGGTCAGCTTGAGATAACTCGGCCGCGCCGTTCAACCTCAGCTTGCCGCCGGCTCCCTCAACTACCCTGGTCTTCAAGTCACTCGTATTGCCCAGCAGCGCCGCTACGTTGTCAATTATCCGCTGAGGCGAGAGCATAAGCCCCCAGGAGATAGCCTTGTCGAGCATCCCCCAACTGTCGGGATAACACCCATAGTAGTCGGGCTCCAGCCGCTGCTGTCGGATGCCGCTTCTCACGATACCAGCCGCGATATGGCGCCAGTCGAGGCTGGTATCGTATTCTGCCAGGTCCAGCAAGGCCAGCGAATACTCAAGCCCGCACCACTGCACCAGCCGCCCATACCAGGAGCCAACCCAGAAGGTCGCGCCGAAGATTGGTATGGTGCCGTAGAGCATCGGTTCGAGCCCCTCTTCTTGCTGCTCCCAGACATAGACGAAAGGCAGGCCAGTCCGCGCCCAGTAGACCGACTTCTCCAGATATTCCTGCTTGCCGGTCGTTTTGTAGGCTTCCAGATAGGCTGCGCAAGCCTGGGCCGAAGCGAGGATATCTGGGGCGTGGACGGGTATCTCCCAGACCTGCGAGGCGGCAGGCACGGAGAAACGCTCCATATACCTGAAGGTCTTCTCGCCGGCCTCGATCAGTTTCTCATCGCCCGTTATGCGCGCGGCCCGCCAGATAATCCACGAGTTGCGCGCGGTGAATCCGAGGCCCTCATCGCCCTTGTTGCCAAGTGCCGCGGTGTCCTCGTTGGGGCTGAAGGTCCAGCCGCCCTCTTCGTTCATCCCGCGCGAGGCGCCAAGCGCCCCATCGCGCAGGTTGCGCAGCTCCTGAGCCAGGCTTGGGCCAATCCGCGCTGCCAGTTCCGCGTTGCGGCCACTCCCAAGTTCGGTCAGTGCCTTGCGGGTGTATTCGCCTTGTTTACCAAGTAACTCATCAGCCTGCACATAGCAGAGCGCGATACCGGGATTCTTGCTCGGCTCCCACGGCAGCACACCGCGCCACCCTTTGCCTGGCACCTTGAGCAAGGTCTCAAAAGATTTAATGCTGACCTCGAGCGTCTCGGTGTAGCTGCGCGGCAGTTCGGGCAAGGCCGGCGCCCCGTACCAGTTGTACCAGTCAGCCGCCACCTGGGTGATTTCACTATCCGCCCGGGCAAAGAGCCTGATAGCCACTGCAAGAGGCCTGTCCGCCTGCGTAATATAGGGCTTGAAGGCCAGCGGCTGATTTTCTTCCACATAATCGGGTATGCCAGGCGCCCAGACCTGCATCAGCGTGTTCTGCTGCCCCAGCAAGAAGTTTGGCGCCGCAAAAGTACTCGAGAGCCGGTTGCGGATACGATCCCACTTGGCGTTTGGATCCCACATCAGCCCGGCGACCAGCCCATCGCTGCTGGCCGCAGCCATCAGGGGCATCGTCACCCGGTTAGGGTGGGGGGTAATCAGTTCGTTGACTGGCGGGGCCGCATCAAGCAGGTTGAGTGAATTATCGCCAGGCCCAAGGTACTCAAGCCCCGCGAACCAGGCGTTGGCGTAGTCGGCGCCCCAGGCGCCCTCGCCCGCCAGGAAAGGCCCAGGCCCAAACTTGCCGACAGGCGCCACTGGCAGGCCAGCCAGGGTAGCCGTGTAGTCGAGATAGGGTTTACCGGCGGTTGCCCTGATGAACAACTTGGCTGTGTAGTTATTGCCCTCGAAGTCAAACTTGTAACTGGCCGAAAGCAGCGCCTGCCCTTCACTTTCGGTAAAAGTGAAAGAACCAAAGGCTGGATTCACCGAGGTGCGTTCAAAGCCGCCTTTCTCGGCGGGCAGCCACAACTCAATAGGCCAGGGCAGCGTGCCAACGGTGCTCCACCCAGCGCCTTTCCGCGCGCGCAGCTCAAAGGGATAGACGCCACGCGGGCCATTGTCAGCCGCCACGAGGCAGACCAACTCGTTCCCAATTGCCAGACCGCCGTCAAGTTTTTTACAGAAAGGCCTGGTCTCGGCGCCGACTTCGGGCAGCGCTTTGCTGGCAAGCAGTTGCAAGGCACAGCTCGAGCCGGCCCCTCCCTCCGCCGTTGCCTTCAGCGTAGCGTTTATCGCGGCAGGGGTAGAGAGCGTAACGCGCAGGGGCACCAGGCGTTCCTCTCCCGCTGTGAGTCCTGGTATCTCCGCTGTGGCAAGCACGGCGCCCTTCGCATCGGTCAGTGCCAGCTTAACTTCGCGCACGGGTTGCTCGGAAGGATTAAGCAGCTTCGCGCTGAGAGTGAAGGGCTCTCCCACGGTAGCGACAGCCCGGCCAAGGGTCACCTCCGAGAGTTCAACTCGAGGCTCATCGAGAGCGGTCTTGCCCAGAGCGAAAAGCTCCAGCTCGAGGGGCCAGGCGCCGCTAGTGTTGGAATAAACGTCGAACTGGAGCCGGCGCAGGCTCCCCTCCCAGCCGCGCTGCCTGGACAGGTCGACCACATAAGTGTGCGGTCCCGGGTCGCGATTTGCCGGGATATACAAGGCCGCCTGGCTGTTCATCCCCGGCTTGTCAGCCGTCTTGTAACTCAGCACAAAAGCCCGCGCGCTTGGCGCTGCGCAGCGGAAGGTCAGAATCGGATGCTCTGCCAGGTCCAGTTCCATCATCGGCCCGAGCAGCGAGGCCACCGAGCCTTTGCAGGTCAGCTTCAGCTTGCCGTCTGCGGTTGCAAAGGTCTCAATCCCCGAGGTGGGTATGAATCCAGGCGCGCCACTTTCAAAAGCGATTCTGCCGCCTTTGAAATCGCTCTTCTGCACGGGGTACTGCAGCAGTCGGATGCTCTCAATACGGAAAGTTGCCTGCTCCAGCAGGTCCAGCCGGAGGCGCGTAATGGTGCCTGACCAGCCTGGGAATATGCGATATACCTGCTCAGTGCCGTCTCCGGTGACCTGGAAGCGCATCTCATAATTCGGCCGGAAGCCGAGGTCGGCACCATCGGCGAAATTATTCCAGAAAAATTCCGCGAAGCCCGATTTGTCCGAGGCCAGCGTGATCTCGATGACCTGAAAATCGTTGCCTTCGATACGGAAGGCAGGCTCGGGCAAGGTGATGTAGGGGTCGCCGCCAGTTGCCTTGGCGAGGAGCTTGCCGTCCTGGACTGTAAGTGGCGCTACCGAGTGGTCACTATGCCACCCTTGGGCATCAGTCTTGAAATCCCAGGTCTGGATGACAGTCTGCCCGCAGGCAAGACCAGCTATCAGGCTTATCAGAAGCAGCAGAATACTCCAGCGCATCTCTCATCACCCCTTGTAAGGTTGCCCGGACCTTCGGGGAGAGCGCCGCTTCTCCTGCTCTACTGGGGGACAGGCCCTTGCCAGAGATAAGCCTGCCCGCGATACGAAAAGGCAAGCAGGAGTTGCTTGCCATCGGGGCTGATGGCGTAATCCTGCACCTGGTCAAAGGGGCCATAGCGCTGCCCTGCGAGCCAGAAGTAGCCAATCCTCTCGCCTGCCTCGTTGAGGCTGGTTGGGAAGCCGCCTGCCTTGGCCAGCCGCTTGTACTGGCGTAGCGAGTAAGTTTGCCCGTCAACCCACACGTTGGTTGGGTCGCCGCCCTCTGGGCGCAAGTGGCCAGGCATCGCAGGTGGACGCCCTTCCTCTCGCTGGTGCCGAAGGGTTGCGCTCTCATGCGCATAGCAGATGGTGAGCGGACCGGAGTGCGACTCTTCCCGCACGAAGTTTACCCAGCCGAAGAGGCCGACAGGTTTCCCGTCTACCAGGACTTGCTGGCCTTTGGGTGTCGTAATGATCCACCCGGGCGTCAAATTTAACACGCCCTCCGCTCCTCTCACCGGCTTGTAGTTGGTTAGCTCCTCCAACGTTCCTAAGGAATTGAGTCCGCTTGCCGGTGAGCCCTTCAGTATTACTCGCCCATCAAGGCAGAAGCTGGGCGGGGTGTCCTGGGCCTGCCCCGCTGGAATCGCCCAATAACACACCTGCCCTGTCTTGCCCACCTCCCCAAGCCATCTGACGTCCTCATAAGGGCCGTAGCGTCTATCGCCGGCGCGCACCCATTCCTGGCCCCCCTGCTCGTGATTCTCGACCCAGGCGGGTTGGCCGGTTGACAGGAAGGGGTTGTAGACGAAGGGCCCCGAAGCCACGGAGCCTTGCCCGATGAGCTGCCCGTCCACGTAGAACTCGTTCGGTTTTTTGTCCTTCTTGTAAGCGAAGAACCCCAGATGGCCGCTACCTGGCCTCTCGCCGACACTTGAAACGCCGTGGAAGGGGCCCAGCCACTTCCCATCGAACCACACCTTTGCGCTGTCCTTGCTTTCGAAAACTAGCGCCAGATGCTTGCCGTCATCGGAAAGCGTCGGCTCGCCAATTTCGTCAAAACGCTGCACTTTACGCCCCTGGTCTACCAGCCAGACGGGGCCGTCTTCCCGCTCGCGCACCATATAGACCAGGCGCGGGGTACCGGTGAGGCTTGCGGTCGGGCCGGATAACTCTACGAAGGGGCCCTGGGTAGTTGTGCCATCCCAGAGGTAGTAGGCCTTCCGGCCGACCTGGTAGCGCGCCAGTGGCCTGTTGCGCGCCCTGTCCCAGCAGGCCCAGACCTGGAAGGTGTCGAGGAGAGGAGTATGCTCATCCTGATAATTCAGTACGCAGTAGGCGCCACTTAGCGGCACCTGACACAGGGCGCGCTGACCGTCGGGGCTCGCAACATAGGGGCTTGCAGGCTGACCTCGCTTCAACTCGGGTATGTAGTAATTATGCAGCAGCTGGCCGTCGAGCCAGACGTTGGTGGCACCGACCCAGAGCGATCCTCGCCAGAGCTGGCCCCACTTGAGATATGGCCCTTGCGTGTCCAAATCGCCCTGACCATACTCGTGCCCCTCAAGTGGCCCCTGCAGCTTGCCATCGGTGAGCCATACTTCTCGCCCATCGGGCAGCAACCGGGTCGCCACCGAGTGCTTCCCGTCGGGGGTGTAAAGGGTCAGTGCCTCGCCGCCCGGATAGGGCCCGCAGAGTTGCCCGGCCTTGGGGATGACCTGCTCCAAAGTTGAGTGAGCCTGCCTGGCTGCCAGCCAGCGCTGCTCAAGCGAGAGCCACCGGGAGGGCCAGGCCTCTCGGACAGTGCTCCAGAAGCTGCCGATAACCCATATAACGAGCACTACCCACCAGCCATTGCGGTACAGCCAGGAGTCAGAGCGAGCGCGGTTCATTGTTTGCTCTTCTCCTCTTGCCCTGGCACAGGCCCCTGCCAGAGATAAGCCTGCCCGCGATACGAAAAGGCAAGCAGGAGTTGCTTGCCATCGGGGCTGATGGCGTAATCATAGAGGTTCTCGAAGGGTCCGAGCTTCTCCCCGCCGACCCAGAGGTAACCGCCCTGGCGCCTCGCATCGTGGTAGCTGGTGGGGAAGCCGCCCGCCTGCCTTAGCCGCTTATACTGGCGTAGCGAGTAAGTTTGCCCGTCAATCCACACCTGATTAGGCGCGACCTTGCCTGGTCGCTGGTCTTCAATGCCGTTGTCTTGTAGCAAATACTCGCGCATCTGGCGCAGGCTCGAGTTGTCCTTCTTGCAGAAGGCGGTGATGGGGCCGCTGACGGACTCCTCGCGAACGAAGTCCACCCAGCCGAAGGGGCCGATGGATTTCCCGTTCACCAGCACGTATTGGCCTTCCCCGTTCATACATACGACCGGCGTGGCGTTGGCCTGGCCCTCCGCACCGCGCACTGGCTTGTAGTTGGTGAAGTCCTCCAACCGCTGCGCTGCGTTGGGAGTGCGCCTGGGCTCTGCGTCGATAAGCTTGCGTCCGTCCATATAAAAGCCCTTCAGGGACTGAGGCGTCTTGCCCTGCAGATCCGCCCAGTACCAGACATCGCCCAGTTCTCCAGCAGGAGCAACCCAGCCCACGTATTTGTAGGGGCCCCACTGATTGGCGCCTGCATGCACCCAGACTTCGCCTGGCTTGGGACTATCCAGCCAGACTAGCTTGCCGTTGGGCAGGAAGGCCTGCGGCCAGAGGGGCCCCATAGGGCCCTCGCCCCGGCCAATCTCTTTCCCGTCGAGGTAAATTGCGTTGCGTAGTGGCTGCCCAGTCGAAGCCTCAAAAGCCAGGTGGCCAGTGCCGGGGCACGTGCCAAGCGAACTCACCTTCCGGAAGGGCCCAAGCCATTTGCCGTCATACCACACCCGCGCCCCGCGCTTCGAGTTGAAGAGAACCTGCAGATGCTTGCCATCGTCAGAAAGCGTCGGCTCGCCAATTCCGTCAAACCGCTGGACCTTGCGCCCTTGATCCACGAGCCAGGCGGGGCCGTCTTCCTGCTCGCGCACCATATACGCAATGCGCGGGGTACCTGTGAGGCTTGCAGTCGGGCCGGATACCTCTACGAAGGGGCCCTGGGTGTTCGTGCCATCCCAGAGGTAGCCTTTGTCATATTCGCCCCTGAAACCGATCAACGGCTTGTTCGCCGCGCGGTCCCAGCAGGCCTGGACGCCCATCACCGCAGCCAGTGGGGAGAAGCGGCCATCATACTCGAAAACAGTCAGGTGGCCGGCTCGAAGGCGCGCTACTAATTGCCCCTCGGGGCCGGCCATATAGAAATGCGGCTCGCTGTAGCGCAGGCCACCTGGACCGCCTTTCGGACGCCCGAGGGAGTGCAGCTTGCCCTCATACCACACGCTGCCCGCCGACACCCACACCCCGCCTCGTCGGTCCGTGCCCCAGTCCAGCCCAGATCTGGGGCCGTCAACCGTCAGGCTCTGAGCCGTCGGGTGGCCGGTAGTCTCCACAAGTTGGCCGTCATTCAGCCACGTGACGGAGCCGCCAGCACTTGCGACTACGGCCACGGAATGGCTGCCGCTCGGGGTGAAGAGCACAAGGCCTCCGTAGCTGGATGCCGAGCCGAATGGACCGTAAAGCTGCCCTCCCTTTGGCACGGTCTGGGAGATGGGAATCAGCCGCTGCTGCAGCGAGAGCCACCAGGTAGACCAGGCTTCCTTTGTAGCAGAGGCCACCTGGAGGCCGAAATAGGAAACCAGAATCAGCCACCAGGCATTGCGGTACAGCCAGGAACGACGCCTCGGCTCACTTGTCATTGCGCCTCACCTACCGGCCCCTGCCAGAGATAAGTGTTGTTCTCCCGGATGAAGGCCAGGAGCGCTTGCTTGCCGTCCGGGCTTACTGTGCAGGCTAGCACGTCGTCGACGGGTCCAAGCTTGTTGCCAGCAATCCAGACCGCCCGCAGCGGGTGGGGCCAGGAGTGCTCCGGCCCAGGCACTGTAAACGTCACGGCGCCTGCGATCTCCCGCTGCTTCTGATACTGCTCCAGGCTGTACCGTTGCCCTGCCACCCAGACGTGGTCGGGCGCCGGCTTGTCGCTGCTGCTGTAAGAGCCACTGGGGCGCTTCATGGCATCCTCAGCCTTGTCCACATAGAAGATAGCGAGGGGTCCAGAGGGCGATTCCTCCCTGGCTGACACCACATAGCCGAAGGGGCCTACCGGCTTGCCATCCACTAGTACATATTGGCCGGTGGCGTCCTCGCAGAGCACCTTGGGGGTCGAGTTGAACCACTCCCGCGCCGGGTTGCGCTGCGTGTAGTCGGGCCACAAAGCGTCCACATCCGCCATCTGCCCGGGCCGCCAATAATTGCCAACGAGCTTGCCGTCAACGAAGAGCTGCCACTTCTCACGCGAGAAGGCGTCCTGCAAGTTGTTGTTGTACGTCCAGGGGGTACCTGGCGGGGTCGCCCAGTAGATGACGTGGCCTTCGCCAGGAGGCAGCCCCAGCCCGAGTACCGCCTCGTAGGGTCCGTAGCGCTTGCCCTCGAACCAGACACCCACTTGCTCAGAGCCCTCCACCCGGTAGCCGAAGGCGAGTCTCGATTGGCCCTCCCATCCACGGAAGGGGCCGCTATAGCGGCCATCTGCAGGCCTCCTGGCGACTGGCTTCCCATCCACCCACACGCGAGAGCCGGTTTGGCCAGGTTCAGTCGCGGAGAAGACAAAGCTCTGCCTCTCTCCGATGAAGCCATCGTGACCAACATCCCCGAAGACGCCAAGCTTTTTGCCGTCCAGCCACACCGTGGTGCGGTCGCCGCCCTTCGCGATTAGCGCCAGGTGCTTGCCATCGGCGGAGAGATCCACCTCAGGCGCCACTTCGAAGGGGCCACTGCGCTTGCCCGAATCCACAACCCAGGCAGGGCCAGACACCTTCTCCTGGTATGAGTAGACGATGCGCTGGGGTTGCTTCTCACTTAGCACGGGGCCTTCCAGGGTCGCGAAGGGGCCCTTCACCTCATCGCCCATCCGCAGGTACCACTTGCCATCCTTGGCATCGTGGTAACCAAACACCAGCGCGCCATCGCTCAGCCGCTGGCCGCACCAGAAACTGGCCGCAGGGCCATACAGCTTGCCCTTCCACGCGAACCAGTATGGGACACAGTTGCCGCCGCCGCTTCTGGGGAGGGTACGGTCCATATCCAGGAAGCACCCACCCGCGGTCTTGCCGTCTTTGCCAAGCAGCGGGGCATAGTCTTCATACATCGTGTCTCGCTTGCCGCTAGTGGGCTGCAGCGAGCCGCATGCATTGAGGTAGCCGTTGTAGCAGACCTCGCCGAGAGCAACCCACAACCGCCCAGCCGCATCCAGCCCGGCTTCGGGCCTGCGAAGGTCGCCCCCCGTGCCGAGAACCGGCCCATGTGCCTGCCCATCTATCAGCCACACTTCGCTGCCGGTTCCAAGCGAGGCTACGAGGACGGAATGCTTGCCCGCCTGGTCGTAGGCCGCAAGTCCGCCCTCGAAAGAGGGCCACTGGCCCAGTCGCTCGTAGGGGCCCAAGAGGGTTCCTCCGGCTGGCACGACCTTTTCCGAGGGGTTGCTGATCCGCTGCAGCTTCTCCAGACCGCAGCCGGCCAGCTGCGTTACCAGTGAGTAGACTAATATCAGCCCCAGGACGATCGTCGGGCTTGCAAGTATCAGCGGTAACCACAGTTTGGCGAATCGGCTCGGTCTGCGCTGACCGGGTTCGGGTTGCTGCATCTACTATACGCCTCCCTAGTCTGGCGGAATGGGGCCTTGCCAGAGATAGCTCTTGCCGTCCTTGATGAAAGCCAGAGTGAACTCGTTTGCCTTCGGGCTGACCGCATAAGCCAGCAGCTTGTCGAAGGGGCCATAACGCTTGCCGGCCACCCAAACCTCGGGTGCTGGGAGGTTGCTGTTCACGGGCCAGTCCAGCCGGTTGCAGAGGTATGTTGGCCCTGCCTTGGTGCGAGCCAGGTGGCTATACTGCCTCAGGCTGAGCCGCTCGCCGTTCACCCAGACGGCGCCAGGACGCTGTTGTTGGAACTGCTCGGACAGCAGGCGATGGACGAGGGAGTTGCTGCTGTAAAAAATAGTAAGCGGGCCCTGCGGGTTGTCGCGGCGTACCGAGACTACTCGAGGGAAGGGACCGATAAATTCTCCACCCGCCCACACATATTGCTCTCCGGCCTTCTCCACGACCCGCTCGGGTGCCACGTGCGTGCCTGAGGGCAGTACCGGGCCGGGGATGTGGCGATAACCGCTGGCCAGTGTGTAGCCCTCCAGCTTCTTGCCCTGGACGACCAGATAGGATTGCTGCCAATCCTGCTCGCTGCCTCCACCGTTCGGCAAGAAGCTGGTGAAGGAGCCAGCAAGGTCGCTTGCCCAGAAGGAGTAATCGTCTGGCCCCGGCCCAAAGGCGAGGTCGGCGATTTTGCCATACGGCCCGAGCAGCTTGCCGTTCACCCAGACCCAGGTGCGCCTGTCCTTCGCATCGATGCAGTGGAAAGCCACTGTCTTACCGGTCGTGGAGCGCTGCACGAAGCCCGTGTCGAAGCTGAGATTGGGGGTCGAGAGGGAGGTCGGCTTGCCGTCGATCCAGATCTGCCTGTCATCGCAAGAATTCCCCATCACGAAAGCGATGAGCTGGTTGCCCGGAGGAGCGAAGAAGGCATCGATCTGCTGGCCACGGACGAGTTCTTTCCCTTCGGCCATCAGCACGGCGCCCTTGGCATCCTTCAGGTTGAGGGCCAGGCGTTTGCCATCGGGCGAGAGCAACACCTCGCCGCCTGCGAGATACGGGCCTGCCTGGTTGCCGTTATCCCACAGCCAGACCGGCCCATCCTGGCTGTTGGAATACATAAAGGTGATACGAGTCGCGCCGTTGAGGTTGGCGTAGGGACCCCACAGCCGCGCGAAGGAGTCTGGCTTCTCCGCGCCGCGGGCGAGGCGGTATTCGGTAGTCCCCGGTACTTTATAACCGAACCAGGGTACACCTGGCTTGCCCGTGACCACGGCTTTGCAGCCATATGCACCTGGTCCTAGAAGCTTGTCGCCGAAGGCGAGGTAATAATATCGCTCCATCGCCGCCGGGCCGGTAGGCGTTTGCTGCGTCAACATAGCGGCGCCGCAGGCCAGCCCTCCAAACCTGCAGGGCACCTCGCCGAAGGTGTAGTTGAGGCTGCTGGTGCCGCCCTCTGGGCGCAGGGAGGCCGCCTTCCAGTAGTGGCCATCGTAGTAGTAATCGAGGGAGGTCGCCCAGAGCTTGCCCTCAGCGTCCAGTCCTCCGCGCACGCGATTGAAGTTGTCGCGGTTATCCGGACCTGTGGTTACAGGACCTATCGGCTTGCCATCGCAAAGCCAAAACTCCTGCTCCGAGCCCACCGCGACGACCGCAACAGAGTGGTTCCCTGCCGCGTCATATCCGACGAAAGCCTTGTCGTAGTAGTGGACGGGCGACTCGAAAGGGCCGTAGAGGGTGCCATCCTGGGGCAGGTGATACGGGGCAAGGGCCGAGAGCGTCTGCAGCAGGCTCCCACCGACCACCCACAGCATCGGGAGGAGAAAGATCGCGAGCAGTACCAGGCCAAACAGTAGCCAGCCAGAGACTCGTCGCCTGGGTGACGCGGGTGGAACTTGCGTTTCGCTCATAGCGCTCTCCTTGGAATTCACCTGTCGGGCGAGCAGGTGGAGTCCGTCAGGAACGTGAGGCTAGAGGTAGTGTAGCATTAAATCGGAATATAAAAAAGAGGATTAATTCAATTTCGGGGTCAGCCGCAGCAGCCAAAGCCGGCCCTCGCGGGACACCAGCAGTTCGCGGCCAGTGGGGGAGAGAGCCACCAGCGGGCCAGAGCCCTTGATATCATCCACATTGCCTGTCGTGGTTAGTCTAATCTGGTCAGTTGAAGTCAACTCGCGCAGATAAAGGTCGCCCTTGTTAAGAGTCAGAAAGCCCGTCCCATGAGGCAGCCAGGTCGCCCAATCGCCCAGATCCCAATAAGAAGTCGGATTGTCTGGGTCCTCCAAATCTACGACGACCGCCATCGCCTGGGAGCGGGCGGCTTCGATACAGGTCAGCCCAATATGGGTCTCATCGAGCCAGCGCAAGGCGTAAGGCGCTTTCATCCCAGGCAGGATGGCCAGCACCTTGAAATCGGGCTGTCCCTCGGTGAAGGTGAGCAAAGCCAGCTCCAGCTTCGGCTGCGAGCCAGTCAGTGGCGAGCGCAGCAGCGCCAGCCGGCGGCCCTCGGGAGAGGGCGCCAGCGCCAGGTACCGGCGCGTTGCGGCATCTTCCAGTGGGTAGACAGTGTCATCGGCGGCTCTTGCCACCCAATGCAACCGCAAGGCGTCTGGCCCTTCGGTGTTGCGCTCCAGGCACGCAACCAGCTCCTCCATCAGGAAGACAGGCGCTGTGAGCCCAGGTTGCTCGAGGCTCTCGAGTTCCAGCCCAGACTGCGACAACACGAGTACAGACGAAGTACTGGCTTTGGGAAGGTCCTGATAGCGTTCGACTGCAAGCTGGAGCCCTTCGGGTGAAAGTGCAAGCCGCTGGATCATCAGGGAAGGCAGGGCTTCCTTTGATATTCTGGCCGCGGCCGTAATCTGAGCTTCTGTAAGTGCAAAAGTGGTCAGTTCTTCCACTTGTCCCGAGGCCAACTCGAAGCCATATAGCAGGCTATACAAATTGCGCGCGGGTTCTTTCTCGTCCTTAAGCCCCACAAACCAGGCGTAATCTCCCCTGGGAGAGAACACTGGTGGCTCGGTTAGCTGGCCTTTCCAGCTTTCGGGTGGGAGCTTATAGGCTGAGCTCAGCGCAAGTGAGGTAGCGGGGAAGGCCAGTGATTCCTCAGGCACATAACCGGTGTTAGTCCCAAGCTGCACCAGGCACCAGCCCTGGGCCAGACTTAATACTTCGACTTCCTCACCTGTGGGCACGGCGAGCCGCACTGGGCAGGCAAGCGAAGGCTCAGCCAGCAATTGGGGACTGGTACCAAGCAGCTTCGCCTTTACGCTGGCGAAAACAGCCAGGGGAGAAAGCAAAAGTACGCCAAGTGCAAGGGCCAGGCTAATCTTGCGACAGGTCATCTTCAAGGAAATCCAGTCCTTTTGAAAAAGGCAGCAGATACTCGCGCCATTCTGGTTTATGGAGAGCTGCAACGAACTTCGAGAGGCTAATATAGGGCACAAAACGAGGCCTGACTGGTTGGCGCAGCAGTTTCATATTGACTTCTTCAAGCCGATGCTGGCCTTTACGGCCATTGCAGCGCTGGCAGCAGGCGACGAGATTGTCCCAGGTGGTCTGTCCCCCGCGCGTTCTCGGAATAACGTGATCGAGGGTAAGCGCGCGATCTTTGCGCCCACAATACTGGCACTGATAGTTGTCGCGCGCCATTATGGCCTTGCGCGAGAGGCTGAGCTGGGGCACCGGGCGATGCACATAGCTGTGCAATTTGACCACGGTCGGGGCGCGGACCGCCTCAAACTCCGAGTGGAAAGTGAGCGAGTCTAGCCTTATCGCCGCTGCTTTGTCCATCAGAAGCAGCACGACGGCCCGCCTCATCGAGGTCACGTTAAGAGGCTCGTAATTGGCGTTCAGGACTAGCACCTGGCCGCCCTCGAGCCCTGCCAGGGCACTCTCGGTAGGCAATCCAAATCCTCGCTTGGTCCTCTGCCAGGTGGTTCGCCGTTATTGTAGGAGAGGATTGGCCGTCGGTCAACCAACGGCCCTTGCTCAGGACTCAGGTATATTCCTCAATCAGCATCTGACTGCGCGCATCCAGCCTGGAATAATCGTCCACCAGATAGCGCATCCCTTCGATATCGGTGAAAAGCAGCCGGTCGGGCGGCAGCTTGCGGATGTCACTGCGATCTCTGACCACGAGCGTGCGTTCGCCCCGGTCGGTAGTCATCTTCCAGGTTGTGATACCGAAAGTAGAGCGCACACTCAGCACCTTAATAATGCGCACCTCATAATAAGCAGTGCCGAAATAGTGCGCTAGCGCCGCCTGAGAGGCATTGTCCAGCAAGGTAGAGTCGGGGATCATACCGATCTCTTTGCCCTCTTTGTTGAGGACTGCTACATATTGATTTGGCGCTGTAAGCGGGAAGCCTTGTTTGATGCTTATATCGGCGTGTTCTTCCTCGCCCAGCAGCAGCTTCAGATGGGCGCCATCCACCAACTCGAGCCTGACTTGCTCCGGCTCCAGGATAACCAGTTCGTGACGCTTGGCAAGCTCAAGGCGCCTGGCCTGTTCGCGTTCTTCAGCCGTCTCGGTGACCTCTTCGGGCTGTTGCTCAAGGCCCGGCTCGATTTCTTGTTCGGCCATACTAACCACCCACTGCCACGATGCTTGAAAGGTTGGACTGGATCTCCACCAGGCGCTTGAAGGTGCCCTCTTCTTTGGCCAGAAGCTCGGCATGCGAGCCAATCTCGGCCAGCTTGCCCTCTTCGAGGACTATCAACCTGTTGGCGCTTCTCAGCGTAGACAGGCGATGCGCTATGGCGAAAGTCGTGCGGTTCTTGATGAGGCGCTCGATGGCTTCCCGGATCAGCTCTTCGGTTTCGCTGTCCACCGAAGAAGTCGCCTCGTCGAGGATAAGGATCTTGGGATCCATCAGCACGGCACGGGCAATGGAGATACGCTGGCGCTCGCCACCCGATACGCGGCTGCCTCGCTCGCCCACCATGGTGTCATAGCCTTCGGGCAGCCTCATCACAAAGTCGTGCGCGTTGGCGGCCTTGGCGGCGCGGATTATCTCTTCCCGGCTTGCGCCAGGTCTGCCATAGGCGATGTTGTCCGAAACTGTCGCGTGGAAGAGCAGCGGCTCCTGGGGCACGATGGCTATCTGGCTGCGCAGGCAGTCAAGGCCGATATCTCGCGTGTCCGCACCATCCACCAGGATACTGCCTTCCTGCACATCGTAGAAGCGCGTCAGCAGCGACATGGTGGTGCTCTTGCCCGCGCCACTTGGCCCGACCAGGCCGATCATCTCGCCAGCTTTCACATCGAAGCTGACTCCTCTGAGGACCGGGACGCTCGGGTCATAGCCGAAGGTCACATTATCAAAGGTGACGGCGCCCTTGATTTCGAATACCTGGGCATCGGGCTTGTCCATTATGTCAGGTTCAGTGTCCAGCACTTCAAAGATACGCTGAGCCGCGGTGAAAGCGCGCTGCAGCCGGTGGGACAGGAAACTGAGCTGATGCAGTGGCATATAGAACATCCACAGCATCCCGGTGAAGGCCCACAAGGTGCCAAGGGTCATCTCGTTCTGGTTCATCACGACCATATAACCGCCAACGCCCAGGACGACCAACTCACCTAGAGCCGTGCTGCTGTCTATGGCGGGGAAGAACATATTGAAGAGCCGAGATACATAGATACCCGCCTGCATCAGGGGCTTGCTGCGGCTCTCGAACCGCTCCGCCTCGCGGCGCTCCTGCACGAAGGCCTTCACGACTTTTACACCTGGGATGACATCGCCCAGCAGCGAATAGACGGCGCTCCGCCGGCCCCACCAGCGCACAAAAGCGGGCCTGATGCGCCTCATGAAGAGCCAGGCGCCCAGGATTACTATTGGCGCCGGGCAGCAAGCTCAGCACTGCCAGCATCCAGTTTTTAGTGAGCAGGATGACCGGCACCAGCACCAGCTTGATACTGTTGCTGAGGAGGTCAGGCAGCTGCCAGGTCACGAAATCCTGCAGGTTGGGCGCATCGTTGGTGATGCGGTCCATTACCCACCCGGTCTGTTTGCGGTCGTAGAAGGAGAGCGACAGGCGCTGGGTATGCTCGTACAGGCGCTTGCGCAGGTCGTAGGTGATGTGTTCGCCAAGCCAGTCCATCAGATAACCGCGCAGGCCGCCAAAGGCAAGCGCTACCAGCCTGAAGCCAAGCAGAAGCAGGATATACCACTTCAGCAAATCGACATGTTCCAGCCGGGTAGCATCTGTCGCATCAGGCAAAACCGTAATAGCCTGGTCTACCATCTGCCCCTGGATCAGGGGTTGAGCGAGCTGGATACCTTCGAGCAGCGCCATTATGAGCAAGCCCGCGGCGATGACCAGCCAATAGGGCTTGCCCAGTCCAAGGAGCCGTTTGAGCAATTGGGCGTGGTTGATACAGTTGAGGCAACTGCCTATCCACTGGATGATAGGCTGGCCACATTTCTCACAGATGTCCGGCGGCTTGTGAACAGGGGGCAGGCGAAACTGATCGGTGTCCTCACCGCGTAGTTCCTTTATATGGCGGTTGATGGATACCAGTTCGCGTGAAAACCCGAGCGCCTTGCGAGGAGGCAGCCTCAGAAGCTGTTCTTTATGGCCGTCCTGCCTGGCTTCGAGTATGGTATTGCCGAAATAATCGAGTCGATCGAGTTGCTCAATCTCGCCAAGTGCCTGGTGCCGGGTGACGGTCAGGTCTTTTACTGTGGCGCCTTCGAGCACGACCAGTTGGTCAGGCGTCACGATAAGCCACGCAGCGCCAAACTGACCATCGAGTTTAAGTTCGGAATCTAGTGCGGCAAGAAGCCCTTCAGTTGAGAATCCAGCTTGCTCCAGAGTCTCACGAACGGCAGCCGGCAGATTATCCTGCGCGACGACCGGTTTATCTACTGATGCCATAAGCAACCACCGGCGCAACTTTATCTGTTTCGATAATCTAGTACAAGGGTAATTATTGGGAGGTTATTCCAGAATAAGGCGTACTCTACTCTAAGGTTCAGCTAGAAGTTGGAAAAGCAGTAGAAGTGCTGTTAAACTAGGCGGGTGTTAGCTTGCCGACATTTTAAGGTATTACATAGTTATATATTCGTTATATTTTGTGACAGGGAGAGGCCACAATGAAGCTCTACAGTCCCGACGCCTGTAGGGAAGCTGACAGGCGCGCCATCGAAGAGTTTGCTGTCCCAAGTCGTCTGCTTATGGAAGTCGCCGGTCGAGCCGCTGCCGATGTTGCCGAAGAGGTGGCGCTTGGCCCCAGCGCTGTTGTACTCTCGGGAGCTGGCAACAACGGGGGAGACGGCTTTGTCTGCGCCCGGCATCTTGCCAGTCGTGGTCTCGATGTTGTCGTGCTGGTTTTCGCCGATCGCTCTCGTTTCAGTGAAGATACCGCTGCCAATTTTGCCCTGCTCGAGCGTTGGGGCATACCTGCCCAGTTTGTTTCGGACGAATCTGATTTGCTTGAACTCAGTTCCAATTTCGGCCATTACGGTGTGATGGTGGACGCCTTGCTTGGCACAGGTTTCCACGGAGAGCCCAAAGGCCTTATCGCTCTGGCAATTGCCCTGACCCAGATGACTGCCGCTCCCGTGCTCAGCCTCGATGTCCCAAGTGGCGTTGATGCGGCAACTGGCGTCGTCCCCGGGATTGCCGTCCAGGCAGATATCACTGTCACCTTTGGCCTGCCGAAAGTGGGGCTTTTTTTGCATCCGGGCTTGCAATATGTGGGCGAATTGCGTCAGGCCTGTATAGGGCTACCCCCCGAAGTCAAAGCAGGGGCGCGCGCGGAAGCCGATCTTGTTACACGCGAGGTTGCCGCCTCAATCCTGGAGGAAGTGCTGGAGTGCCGTCGTCCCGACGCTCATAAGGGGAGCCTGGGCACCTTGCTGGTAGTGGCTGGCTCGCGCGGGATGAGCGGGGCTGCTATCCTCGCCGCCAGGGCCGCTCTCCATCTGGGCGCTGGCCTGGTTAAGGTCGCGGTGCCTGAAAGTATCTGGCAGCTAGTGGATTCCAAAGTGGTCGAAGCGATCACTGTGCCACTGCCCGAAACTGAAGCCGGCACCCTGGCACTGGCCTCAGAGGCTCGCCTGCTCGAGGAATTGCGCGCTGCCAATGCCGTTGCGATTGGCCCTGGCCTTGGCAGGCATCCTGAGACCCAGCAACTGGTGCGCAGCTTGCTTCCCCAACTGGAGATACCTCTTGTGCTGGATGCCGATGGCCTGAACGCTCTGGAGGGGGCCGCCTTCCTGAAATCTGTTTCTGCGCCGATGGTCCTTACTCCCCATCCGGGCGAACTCGCCAGCCTTATGGAGATCGCCACTGTGGATGTGCTTAAGGACAGGCTGACCGCTGCCAGGCAAGCCGCCGCTGCCTCTGGCGCCACGGTGGTGCTGAAGGGGGCCTCAACCCTCATCGCCGAGCCGATGGGCGCCCTTTCCATCAATCCAACCGGTAATGAAGGGATGGCTACTGGAGGGAGCGGAGACGTGCTGACCGGCCTGATAGGCAGTCTGCTGGCTCAAAAACACTCTCCAGTCCGTTCTGCGCGCCTGGCTGTCTATCTGCATGGGCTGGCTGGCGACCTGGCTGCCCCGCTTGTTACTCGCCCTGCCCTGCTGCCCTCCGACCTGGTGATGTGGGTGGCTGATGCGGTGAAGGCGTTGCAACAGAGCTAGGCTGCCAAGCTAGTTTAATTTGCACAAAAAGAGAGGAGGGACCCTACTGGGTCCCTCCTCTCCTCGCAGGTTGGGCTTTGCAAGACTTACGGTTTCGTGACGTGAGCAGCCTTGGGGCCGCGCGAGTCCTCTACTATTTCGAACTCGACTTCGTCACCCTCCTCAAGCGTCTTGAAGCCATCCATCTCGATTGCGGAGTAGTGAACGAAGACGTCCTTGTTGTCTTCACCAGTTAGGAACCCGTAACCCTTCTCCGCGCTGAACCACTTGACTTTGCCTCTGGCCATGCCTTCTCCCCCTTGGATCTCCTGAGCAATGCATCGTTCGACAATTTGCCGCGCGATGCACAAGTCCATTCTAACACGCCTTTCTATTTGGTCAACTGGGTTTTTGCCGTCTTTTTCCATCAAAATGTTTGAATTACACACGAAAGGGCCTCCGGTCGGTTGCCTCGTGCGAGCAGGAAACAAACTGCATGAGCTTGAATAAGACAGTCGCGATTTGTCATAAACCTAATAACCACGGGCTTTGCGGCCTCCTGACTGGTTGCTGGCAAGTGCCTGGGACAAACTTTGCATCTGGAAAGGGGAGCGCGATTAACTTGCCTTCAAGATTTGACCTTCATGCGCTAAATTGGCGTTTGGCAGGATTTACACCCAATTTTTGGCTTGCGGTCCTCAGCGAGCCCTGGCTTACCGACAGTTATATCGCCGAAGTCGCCAGTATCCCCGCCCGGGTGCCGGGTTCAGTCCAGCAAGCTCTGCTTGCCGCTGGTCGTATCTCGGACTGGAATAAAGGCCTTGCGGCCCTGGACTGTGAATGGGTAGAACATCGCCACTGGGTCTACGAAGCCGAATTGCCGGCCGAGTGGCTTGCCGCTGGCGGACAGGTGAAGCTGACCTGCCTCGGTCTTGACTACTCGGGCTGGCTTTATGTCGATGCCACCCTCATTGGAGAATTCCGCGGAGGCCACGCGCCCTGCGTTTTCGACTTGACCGCTCATCTGAAGCCTGGTTCCAAGCTCCGACTGATTTTCGCGATGCCCCCGCAATGGCTTGGATACACGGGATTCACTTCCAGATTCACCGACTGGAAGGCCCGCTTCAGTTATAGCTGGGACTGGATGGTCCGCCTCGTCCCGGTCGGCATCTGGGACGATCTCCTGCTGGAAATCAGTGAGGGCTCAGGGCTGGAATCACTCAATTGCCACGCCAGTGTTGAGCCCGCCGGCACCGGAGCCCTTTGCCTCACCGGCCAACTGGCTGCCGAGGAGGGCGCAACTGTCACGGTTACACTGTCCGGAGAAGCCGGCCAGGTGCGTTCGGAGACTCTCCCCGCCGACCAGTTTGCAGCCTCGGGACTCGACTGGCCTGACCTTGAGGTCGAACTGTGGTGGCCAAACGGGCAAGGCGAGCAACCGCTCTACACGGCGGAAGTGGTTCTCTGCGACGCGGCTGGCCGAAAACAGGATCGACTTTCGCACCGAGTGGGCTTCCGCAGTTTTGACTGGGCATCCTGCGAGGGCGCGCCTGAGGGGGCCACTGATTGGCTCTGTGTCGTAAATGGTTGCCCTGTATTTTTGCAGGGCATCAACTGGACGCCCATCAGGCCAAACTTTCACGATCTGACCGAGGGCGACTACCGCCATATCCTTACTCTGTACCGCGATATGGGGGTGAATTGCCTGCGCGTATGGGGAGGAGGCATCCTTGAAAAGACCGCTTTCTATGACCTGTGTGATGAGTTGGGGCTGATGGTCTGGCAAGAGTTCCCCCTTTCCTCCTCGACTTTTGAGAACTGGCCGCCTGAAGCGCCTGAGGCTATCGCCGAGCTAGCCGCCCTTGCGGAGTCCTGGGTAAACCGGCGTCGCCACCACGCTTGCCTGCTGCTTTGGTGCGGGGGCAATGAACTCAGCCGCATCGACGACAGCAGTGGCACAAGAAAGCGTTATGCGCCCGACCTGAGTCATCCACTGATCGCCGCGCTGGCAGAAGTCGTGGCGACGGCTGGACCCTGGCAGGCGCTTTATGCCAACCTCGCCCTATGGCCCAGAGTTCTACGATGATCCGGCGTATTTCGATGCCTGGCCCCACTGGGACGTCCACGGCCCCTGGCGGCCGGACAAGGGACTGGCAGCGTGGGAAGAGTTCTGGGAAGCCGACGATTCGCTGCTGCGCTCGGAGGTCGGCTGCCCTGGCGCCTCTCCACTTGCACTGGTAGAGGAATACTGCGCGCCTGACGCTTTCGTGAAGCCGGGTGGAGAAGCCCCTGCCTTCCGCCGCCAGTTCGATTCCTGGTGGTGGATGGAATGGGCTACTTTCGAGCAGGAGAAGGGTCGCGCGCCTGTGGACAAGGCCGAGTTCATCGCCTGGAGCCAGGCGCGTCAGGCTGAGGCTCTCTCGGTGGCCGCTCGCACCTGCAAGAAGCGCTTCCCGCGCTGTGGGGGCATCATCTTGTGGATGGGTCATGACTGTTTCCCCTGTTCGTCCAACACTTCGATAATTGATTTTCTCGGGAATCCAAAACCTGCTGTGGCCGCGCTTGCCAAAGTATTCCGAGAGGGGACGACACTTGAAAACAAGTAGACTGCTAGTGGCGCTGGTGCTGGGCTTGCTGGGCAGCCTGATGGTCCTTGGGCAGGGGCAGGATACTGCTTCGACAGTGCTGCAGACGGGATCGCTTCAGGCCTCACTTGGCCCCGAAGATGGGCGTATCCGGTTGGCCACTCCAGGAGGCGAGGTTGTGCTCGAAGCCTCCTTCCTCCAGGCGGAAGGTTGGGCTGCGCCAGAGCCTGCCCTCGAGGGGCTCAAGCAGCAAGCCGCTCCTGAAGGAGAAAGACTTGTCGCGACCTTCCCCCTTGCCGGCGAAAGGGAAGTCGAGGTGCGTTTGCTTGCGCTTAGAGAGCTTCCAGTGGTCGTCGTAACCTCACGCTTGACCCACCTCGGCGACCTGGCCGGCGATTACTATTTCTGGCAGAGCAACTACGGTCTGTCACGCTACGTTGCACTTGAGGCCGATGGCCTTCGGGAGACTGTCATCCAGGACGCAGAGTGGCACACTCTGCCCTGCAGGCAGTGGTATTTCCTTCCCAGTGCGACCGGCCAGGGAGGTCTGGTGCTGCTGCCGACCAATGACTTCGGGCGGTCAGGCGGAGAGCCGGGCAGCTTCTACCTGCACGCCTTGCCGCGTTCTGCCCTGGTAGAACCGGGCCAGGTCCAGCAGGCAAGTTTCGCCCTCGGGTGGGCAAGCGATGTGGAAGAGGCTCAGCGCCTTGCAGAAGCTGTGCTTGCCCTGCACCTGCCTGAACTCGAACCGCTCGGTCCTGAGGCTGGTCTGCCCGAGCCTGTGGATTGGGGCAAGCCCGCGCCCGACTGGCTGAAAGAAATTGAGACCACGGCCTTCTTCTATCATCCTGCCGAGGACTGGACGCCCGAGCGAGTCGAAAGCCAGCTTTCAGGTTTCCCTTTGATTATTGGCAGCACGCCGGATGCGGTAGCACTTGCGCGCGTGCACGAAGGGGGTGGCAAGCTGCTGCATTATGTGACCTATACCTGCCTGCTCGATACCGACTTGCAGAAGGCGGGCGGCCGGGAAGTCTACAGCGAGTGGTTCCAGTCGCTGTATAATGAAGAGCGCGACCTCAAAGCCCATCCTGACTGGCGCTGTATCGATGCCGAGGGCAAGGTCCAACACGATGCCTGGGGCCTCAGTTTCAACCATCCTGGCCTGCTCAACACCTGTTGTTTCCAGCCTGGACTGGTCGAGGCGGCCTTGCACCAGACAGAAGGGCTGCTAGGATTAGGCTTCGATGGGGTCTTCATCGACCTGGCAGGGGCCACGGTGGGATGTCACGGCCCCGAGTTCGGCGCGCATGAGCATCTCGGCCCCGCCCAGACCAACACCCAGGCCTGGGAAGCCCTCCAGCGGCGTGTTTATGAAGCTGTGAAAGCTGCAAATCCCGAGGCTAGCGTCGTTCAGAATCCAGTCACAGGGCTTGTGCCCTCTCACTGGGCCTATACCGATGTCCAACTGCTCGAGGCTTTCCCCTTTGGGGGCGAATCGACAAAGCTGACCGCCACCTGGCCAGAGCTGCTTTGGTATGGAACGCAAGCCCAGCAGGCCGCCCAGCACGGCAAGCGAGTGATGTGCCTGCCCTATTTCGGCGCTTTCAAGGGAGACGACGTCCGCCCTGCCGCAGTGCTGTCCCTTGCCTGGGCGCGGCTCTTCGATGTCATCTGGGCCGATGCCTCGAGCGCCGGCTGATGAATTCACCCTCGAGGCGGTGCCAGGCCAGCAAGAGTTCTATCGCCGCCTTAATTCGGCGCGACTTGGTAAACCCATATCCGGGCTGGAGGTCGTTGACGGCTGCCTTATACGCGTTTTTGAGCGCGGCTTCGTGCTGCTCAACCTGATGCCCGAGGCAGTCTCACTTAATCTACCTTCGCTCGGTACGAACCGGTACGTCAGCCTTACCGACAACACGGAGGTCCTGGCCGAAACAGGCCAGCTCCAGCTTCAGATTGCGCCTGAATCAGCTCTCATCCTGCTGCAGGAAGCCGGCTAGCCAGCGCGAACCTGCTTCGGTTAGCTTATTCCGAGGAGGTTCCTTCAATGGCTTATCGTTGCATCCACATCGGCACCGGCGGCTTCGGCGGCGCCTGGTGCGTGGCTTTCTTGCCCCCGAGCGTCCAGCAAGGTCTTGTCGAGGTTGTCGCCGCGGTTGATATCAATCCCGACCACTTCATCAATGCGAAGAACGGTCTTGGCCTTACCGATGAGCAGCTCTACACCGACGCTCGCCAGGCGATGGAAGAATGCGAGGCCGATTTCTGCACCATCGTCGTGCCGCCGGCCTTCCACGAGGGGATGGTAGACCTCGCCCTCGAACACGGCTTGAACATCCTCTCCGAGAAGCCTATCGCCGACACGATGGAAGGCGCCTGCCGTATCGCGAAGAAAGCGCGCGATGCCGGCGTCAAGATGGGCGTCACGATGAGCCATCGCTTCGACCAGGACAAGACAACCCTCCGGCAGCAACTGCGCTCAGGCAAGTGGGGCGCGCTTGACTACCTTGTCAGCCGTTTCACCTGTGAATGCCGCCGGTTTGCGACCTGGGGCAAGTTTCGCTACGAGATCCCTTATCCGCTGCTTATCGAGGGCTCCGTGCATCATCTGGACCTGCTGGTGGATATGGGAGGGGCTCTTTGCGAGGAGCTTTATTGTCAGGGCTGGCAACCCGCCTGGGGCGAGTTCGCAGGCGACTCTCAGGCGCTGATTACAATGCGGCTTGCAAACGGCGTGCGCATCTTCTACGAAGGCGCCAAGACCAACGCGGTCGGCCTCAATTGCTGGACACAGGAATATGTCCGCGCCGAATGCGAGGGCGGCACGCTGGTAATGGACCATCGCGAGATCGAAGCCTTCCCCTATATGCCTGAAGTGGTCGCGCGCAATGCAGTCGAGGGAGAGGGAGAGGAGGTGCAATTGCTCGAACAGCCTTTGTGGCAGAATGCCTGGCTCATCCAGCAATATGTCGCCTGGTTGGACGGCGGGCCGCCGATGGAGACCAACGTCGAGGCCAATCTGCAGTCTATGGCGCTCATCTTCGCGGCCATCGAGAGCAGCAAAACAGGCCAGCCTGTGAGGGTGCAGGAGTTTCTCGCCCAGCACCTGGCTGCGGTGGGCTATTAAAATGACTCTGGAGGATATGAAGCTCCTGCGAGAGGCGCTTGCTGGCGACCGGTATCGCCCAGCCTACCATTTTGTGGCGCCTGGAGAGTATCTCAACGACCCCAATGGCACTGTTTTTTGGCGGGGGAGATACCACCTTTTCTATCAATATGCCCCCGACTGGCGCTCAGGCGACTGGAACAAGCACTGGGCGCACGCGGTCAGCAGCGACCTCGTGCATTGGGAGGACCTGCCCATCGCCCTTTCGCCCGAGCCAGGTCTTTATGATGAGAAGGGTGTCTGGAGCGGTACTGCTTGCGCCGATGGCGACCGTGTGTGGGCCATCTACCACGCCCACCAGAGCGGCAACTGCCTGGCCAGTGCCTCAGACGAGTGGCTGACTGAATGGACCAAACATCCGGCAAATCCGGTTATCCCGCCCGACCCGGCGCGCGTATATGATCCGTGTATATGGAAGGACGAACGCGGCTACCATACCCTCTCGGGGCGGATCTCTTCAGCTTCCACGGGCGATGGCAGAGACGCGCTCTCCTTCGGTCATGACCTTGCCTACCACTGGCGCTCGGATGACCTGACCAACTGGGAGGACACAGGACTCTTCTACGAGGGTGGTTTAGATACCGAGCCTGGCGAGGACTGCGCCGTGCCAGAATTCTTCCCCTTCGGCGACCGACATATGCTGCTTTTCGCAAGTCACAACCGCGGCGGTCAGTATTACATCGGCCGACTGGAAGGCGACCACTTTACCCCCGAGACCCACGGCCGGCTCAACTTCACGCGCTTTGGCCTGGCCCGTATCAATACTTGCGGCGACCTGATGGCGCCTCTCTCCTGGGGCGATGACCAGGGCCGGCGCATCGTCATCGCATGGGTGCCCGAGGGTACGACCGATGAGCGCCAGTTTTCCTCTGGCTGGGCGGGGATTATGTCGCTGCCCCGGATGATTGCTCTTGAAGAAAACGGTTCACTGAGCCTCCAGCCTGTCCCGGAGCTTGCGGCCTTGCGCGGCCAGCCTGTCACTTGTGGCGGGATGATGTTATCGCCTGAAGCGCCCGTATGGCTCCAAGGATTCGAGAGCGACAGGCTGGAACTCGACCTTACTATTGAACCTGGCTCCGCAACTTCGGTGGGCATCAACGTGCTGTGCAGCCCTCACAATGAGGAAGAGACGACAATCCTCTTTGACCGGGAGGCCGAGACGCTTGGCCTGGATCCGACTCGCGCCAGCCTCGATCTGACGATGGTGGGGCGAGACCCCCAGGTTGCCCCGTTTGCGCTTGCAACTGGCGAAGCGCTCAGGCTGCGAGTTTTCGTTGACCGGAGTGTGGTGGAGGTCTTCGCGAACGACCGTCTTTGTCTTACCAAGCGCGTCTATCCCTCGCGCCCTGACAGCCTGGGCGTGCAGCTCTTTGCGACTGGCGGTCTGGCGATGGCGCTTGCCGCCACCGCCTGGGAGATGCAACCGGTCTGGCCGATAAGCTAATTCGATTGTAAAGCCTAAAAATCAGCTCCAGGCCTTTCTCTGCGCCGACCGACCGCAGAGGAAGGCTTTTTTTTGCCCTCCTCAAGCCCTCTTATGATGTTTCTGGCACGTTTCTTGCATTGCACAAAACTATGTGGAATTGGCGCAAGTTGTTACCCCGGCGAAAACTCCTGGGCGAGGTGGGCGAGGACCACGCCTGCCGCTTTTTGCGGTCGAAAGGCTACAAACTGGTCGCTCGTAACTTCCGCGTCGCCTATGGAGAACTCGATATCGTGGCGCTGAAGGGTGACAGAGTGTGTTTTGTCGAGGTTAAGACTCGCGCGCTGGATGCGGTAACTACTCCTCTTGAGGCCATCGGCAGAGAAAAACAGAAACGCCTGCTGCGCGCTGCCAAGGCCTTCCTGCTTGAGAGAGGGGCAGCGGGTACGGTGGACTTCCGCTTTGATGCCGTCGCGGTCTGGGTTAAGCCGAACACCGCCAGGCTAGTGCGTATCGAGTTATTTGAGGACCTTGAGATGGAGGATGAACTCTATGCTGGCAAGCCTGCATGGTGTGGTGCTTTCGGGGCCTGAAGGTTACCTGGTAAGGGTCGAAAGTGACCTGGCGCGAGGCCAGTCGAAGTTTTTTCTGGTGGGCTTGCCTGATGCGGCTATGCGCGAAAGCCGCGAGCGAGTGCAGTCGGCGGTAAAAAACGCCGGGTATGAGTTCCCTGGGAAAAGGGTGACGGTCAATCTCTCGCCCGCCGACATCAAAAAGGAAGGGCCAGGGCTGGATTTGCCAATTGCGCTTTCCATACTGCGCGCCTCCGAGCAACTGCCAGCCTTCGAAGAAGACAAATGGGCTTTCGTCGGAGAGCTTTCACTCGATGGGCGGGTGAATCCCATCACAGGCGTGCTGCCGATTGCTATGACAGCCCACCAGCAGGGCAAGCGATTTCTGATAGTGCCCACTGAAAACGGCACCGAGGCTGCGATGGTGGACGGTTTGCATGTGGTGCCCATTACTACGCTCAACCAGGCAGTGAAGGCCCTGGCGAAGCCTTCCGAAGCGCCAGCGGCCGATCCCCCTGACTGGAGCCGCCTCAACGAAGGGCCCTCCGGTGCAGATTTTGCCGAGGTAAAGGGCCAGGAACACGTAAAGCGCGCGATGGAAGTCGCTGCCGCCGGCGGGCACAACCTGCTGATGATTGGCCCGCCGGGCTCCGGCAAGACCATGCTGGCGCGCCGCCTGCCTACCATACTGCCACCGCTCACCAGGCAGGAAGCACTCGAAGTGAGCAAGCTTTATAGCCTGAGTGGTTTGCTGCCCCGAGACACCTCGATGATCTCGAAGCGCCCCTTCCGCGCGCCTCACCATACGGCTTCGCGCGCCGGGATAATCGGAGGCGGGCCAAATCCGATGCCGGGCGAGGTTAGCCTGGCCCACCGGGGAGTACTTTTCCTTGATGAGCTGGCCGAATTCCCCCGCGATGTGCTTGAGGCAATGCGCCAGCCGCTTGAGGACCAGCTCGTTACGATTGCGCGCGCCTCGGGTCGGGTGGCTTATGCGGCCAGTTTTATGCTCTGCGGCGCGATGAATCCCTGCCCCTGCGGTTTCTTTGGCGACCCCGTAAAGCCTTGCACCTGCAGTGCCCAGTATGTACGTAACTATCGCAAGAAAATTAGTGGGCCGCTGCTGGACAGGATAGACATCCATCTGGAAGTTCCCCGGCTGAGGCCTGAAGAACTGGGCGCAAGGCCCGAGGGAGAGACTTCGGCCACCATCCAGCAGCGAGTAATCGCCGCCAGAGTGCGCCAAACCGCACGTTATGCAGGCACGAAGCTTATCTCCAATGCCGAACTTGGACCGCGAGAGGTGGCCCGTTTCTGCCAGATCAGCGAGGAAGCGCAGAGATTGCTGAAAGTTGCAGTCGCGAAATTTGCTCTTTCTCCACGCGCTTATGACCGGATATTAAAACTTGCTCGCACGATCGCCGATTTGGAAGGGCTCGAGAACCTTCAGGTCGCCCATGTTGCCGAAGCCATCCAGTATCGCTGTCTGGACAGGCAGTCATATTAGGTGTCAGCCTTCGCGAGGCGTCATCCCAAGCAGGTCCTGGGCGCTTTCGAACAGCAAGGCGCGCGCGATGCCCACTGCTGACTCGAAGTCGTACTGACCCTGGGCGATTTTCGAAGCCAGCACCCGAGCCATTGCCTTTCTGATCAGGACCGCTTTGGCGTACGCCCATTCGGCTGTGTAAGCGTCAGAGAAGAAGCCGACCTGCTTGCGCGTCGAGAGCATATCCAGCCGCTCTGAGAGCACCTGCTCGATGAAAGTAGGGAAGAAATTGTGCCACCAGTAGCCGGCCAGCGAGAAGTTGGGCAGCTCGCGCGCCAGGGTGCAAAGCGACTGGTTGGCAGCCGCGCTGGAAAGGAAACACTGGAATTGCACGCTTGGGTGCCTTGCAACGAGTTCTGCCAGATGAGCGATAGTCGGCGGATTGAGTCGAGAGACGGTCTCATAGGGCAGCGGTTCGGCCCCAAGTGAGAACTGGAACACAAAAGGCCGCCCCAGCTTGCCCAGGCGCGAGAGGAACCCTTCAAGCACATAGCTTGCGTAGGTGTCGCGCTCGGTGGGGCCGGCCTGGCCTCGCCTGGTCAGGGCATCGGCCATCTCACTCTGGCTTACCTGGCGATATGCGAGGTCGGTCGAGAGATGCTGAGCTGTGCTTAGCACCTCATCGTAAGGGATTGCCTCATAATAGAAGTCCAGCGCCTCTTCCACATCATCCAGCGTGTGGATTTGCCTGACCGGCACTGACCTGGCCTCGCCAGCCGTCACGGGAAGAGGAGCGCCGGGGCCTCCCTGGCTCCAGGCATTTTCGAGTTCGTACAGGGCAGTGTCGAATTCACCCCACTGACTGCGCGCGAAGAAAGCCCATTCCAGGCTGTACTGAAAACGCTCATCGGCCTGGCCCTCATGCCTGCGCCAAAGCTCGGTGCAGGTGCGCTTTATTCCGGCTTTGTCCAGTATTTGCCACGCCCAGTCTGACTGGGTGGCGCGTTCGCGAATCAGGGTATCCAAAGTGCGCCAGTTACTTTCGAGCACTGGCCCTTCCCACCCGTAGAGGTCGCGCAAGATGATCCGGACGCCCCAGAAGCAACTTGTATTCTGGATGTGCTTTACATAAGGCAGCGCGCGCTCAAGGCGAGAGTGAGACTCCTCAACCGAGGGCCACTCGCTAAGTCTTCCGCCATCAGGGCAGCCAGCGCTGTAGAGATCGGAGATGACCATATGGTACAGCAGCACATCATCCAGTCCGCGCGCGGCAGGATGGACTGCGTCCATATGGGTATGCGCATCGAGCAGAGGAAGCTCGCTTAGAGCTTCCTCAAGCGAGGCGACGAGGTGTGCGAAATCCATAATTCATCCTTCTCCAGACAGGTCGTTAGGCTCAGGCAAGCCCTGCAGCGGCCAGTGCCTCGGCAGGAGTGGCGTTGTCGTGGATGACCGATTTGAAGGCCAGCAGCGCTTTGGTTGGCTCCTCGTGGCTCCAGATGTTGCGACCGATGGTGGCGCCTCGCCCTCCACTTGCCACCACTCGTTGCATCGCGACCAGGGCATCTTCCAGATTAGTGGTTTTGGGCCCTCCGGCTGCCACAACCGGGATTGGGCAAGACCGGATTATCTGTCCGAAGCTTGCGGCGTCGCCGCAGAAGGGCGTCTTGATAACATCAACGCCAACCTCCATCCCGCAGCGGACGGCCCAGGCTACCGACTCGGCATCAAAAACGATGTCGGCTTTATCCTCATGATGGAAGCGTCGGGGGTAGATATGCAACACAACAGGCATCTCGAGCTTCTCAGCCTGGCGTACCAGGTCGGCTGCGCGCCTGAGATGGGCGGCTTCCGTGAAGCCTTTCACGAAGGCGCAGGTAGCGAAGGCGTCGGCGCCAAGCCGTACGGCATCCTCCGGGCTCGCGAGCAACTCATCCGCGCTGTCATCGGGCCTGCCGATAAGGCTCTGAACGATCAACGGCACCTGACCAGCATGCGGTCCCCAGCAGGCTAGCGCCGCGCCTTTATGCATCGTCACCGCATCGGGACGCCCAGCTACGAGGGCCGCGAGGGTTTTGGGCAGATCATAAAGCCCGGCGGGCATCCCCTCCTGATAGCCGATAAAATGGTCTATCGCGACCGAACATAGCCGTCCCGAGGGGTGAGAAAAAATCCGGTTGAGCCTTACCTGCTTGCCAAGTCCCATGCCATGTCTCCTTACTGGAAAGAGGATAACCAATACAAGGACTCTCCCCCTCTGTCGCCAATAAGGGCGCACGCGGAGGAAGCGGTACCTTTTCCTCCCTGAAGGGAGGCCATCTGCTATGAGATTCTGGCTCCTGCCCCTTATTACCTGCCTGGGAGGATTGTTTATGTGCCCGGTAAACGCGCAATCCAGCCTCTGCCCCAATCCCTCTTTTGAGCAACTCAATCCGGCTGGCGATAATTTCCCCCTTGGCTGGCATGCCTACCGGGGCACTACGATCACCGGCGAGGCGTATGAGGGCAGTATCGCCCTCAGGATGGAGACCACTACCGACTCCACCGCGGGCGTAACCTCGGACTCAATCTCCGTAAAGCGCGGCAAGCTCCTATTCCATTACAAGGCACTAGTCTCAACGGTCGGAGGCGACAATCTGCGCTTCTGTGTCATCGCCATCAATCAGGACGGCATCGAGGTCAGCCGCGCCCAGGTGGCGGTGCCTGCCGAACACGTAGGCGATGGACAGTGGCACGAGGGGAGCCTGGCCTTCGACTTCCTGAACCTGCCAGCCGCGGTCGGGGTGTTGATTGCGCCGCGCCTGAACGAACAGAGCAACCCTGGCGAGGGCGCCTGGCTGCTCGATGACATCGCCCTTTATGAGGAGAGGCTCGGTCAGAGGGCCGAGGTAGAGTGCCTCTGGATGCCGCAGCCGGTGATGACTCCCCGCGCGCCAACGCCGGTCGTCGTGCAGGTTACCAACACGGGAGATATGCCGGTGCCGGTCTCGAAGCAACGCCTGCAACTCACAGGACCAGTTCGGGTGCTGGGCAACAAGGCCCCTCTCGTGCTGGATGAACTCCTTCCTGGCGAGTCGCGCCGGATCGAGTGGCAACTGGTCGCCGATGAGCCTGGCCCGGTTGGCATCCAGTTCCAGTGGAGCGCCGCCGAGTTCCGCGAAAATACCATCGTGATGGCTGACTACTCGACCGTCTGCATCGAGGAGAAAGACAGGAGCCGGCTTTGCACTGGTCCCGGGGGCTTCTGGCGTCTGATGCCGGAGCCCCAGTCACTGCAACAGGATAATCCTGCGCCTTTGGAACCTCTCCAAACGAAGCGCTCAAGCGAGCTGCCGGAAAATTACTTCGGAATCACTGCCCACCTGCCGCGCGGGGAGGATTTCGAACCCATCTTCGAGCCGGATTTCCTGATAGATGGCGATGAGACCACCAACTGGTCGGGTCACGCGCACCGCACGCCCGTTCCAGGCCCTGTGGACTGGGCTGAAGTGACCTTCGCCAGGCCGGCCGAGATTGTTCAGATAAACCTTGTACCTTATTGGCGCGCCGAGGGCTTCCCTGTGGACTTCGAAGTGAAGCTGCGCGCAGGCGGAGAGTGGCGCACTGTGCATCAGGCGAAGGGGTTGCGTCTGCCCAGCGAGGCTGGCGACTCGCCCAAGCAGCCTTATGTCATCCAGCTTGAGCAGCCCCTCGAGGCGGACGCTATAAGAATCGAAGTCAGCAGGTATTCGGCCTGTGGAGGCTTCTTCACGGAGTTCTTTACCTGTTATTACTTCCGCCTGTCAGAAATTGTGGCGCTGGATAAGGCAGGACGCAATATGGCGCTTGCCTCGGAAGGCGCAAAAGTGGCCGTGCCCTGGACCCATCGCTCCTGGTACAACTCGCGCGAGGACATCGAGGCGACTTATCCCTCGCTATATGATATCGGCGTGAAGTGGAACCGCGTCGGCCAGTGGGGCGACTGGACCGCCTGGGCGATGGTAGAGCAGCAGAAAGGCCAGTATTACATCGACCCGCGCACCGACCAGGCGGTGACCGACTCCGTCGAAAACGGCGTCGATATCCTCTACACGCTGGATTACGGCAATCCGCTGTATGAAGCGACTCCTCCGCTCGGAGACATTGGCCCACTGTGGCTGCATGGGCATCCCTTTATGGGAGATGGCGGTCCGACCACGCCCGAGGCCATCGAGGGCTTCGTGAACTACGCCCGCTTTGTCGCCCAGCATTTCAAGGGGCGCGTGAAGTATTACGAGATATGGAACGAAGAAAATAGCTGGGCCTGGTATGGCTGCCCGCCCGATCCCGTCGCCTTTGGCACCTTGCTGCGCGAGACGGGCAAGGCGCTAAAAGAAGTAGACCCGGAGATCAAAGTGATGGTTGGTGGCACGGCGGCACTGGCGCCAACGCTCATCTCGGAGGCGCTCGAACAAGGCGCTGGGCCTTATCTGGACGCAATCGGTTTCCATCCTTATACGATGGCCTGGCCCGAGCTCGGCCTGGGTTCGCTGGATGTTGTCGACGGCAAGCAGGTCAGCGTCTCCAAGGAAGACCTGGGCTTCGAGACCTGGGAGGAGATGCTTGCCTTCCTCAAGGCCAAGTTTGAGAAATACAATCCTGGCTTCGAGTTCTGGGCCAACGAGTGGAATGCCATCTCCGACAGGCTTGACGCTTATCAGTCAGGCACCAGCGAGCTGGCCGAGGCCAAGCAGGGAGCCAGATTCTTCCTCATGGGCACATTGACCGAGGTCCACTGTGTCTGGTGGTCGCTGGCCAACCGCAACGGCGAGCTGGACTGGGCAGTGCTCAGGATGGAGGACCTTTCGCCCAAGCCCCTTTACTATTCGTTGCGCGCTATGGCTACGCTGCTCTCAGGGGCAAAGCCGGATCTTTCTATCCCAGGTGAAAACCGAAGGCGAGGCGCCTGAGCTGCATACAACAGTCCTTGAAGGCAGAGACGGCGAGATGCTGGTCGCCCTTTGGTCGGCCTTGAATCCAGGCCAGGGTGACGCGTATGAGGGAGTTCATGTCAAGGTCCGCATCACTGTACCGGATGTAAAGCGCGTTACCGCGGTGGATACTCTCCAGTGCCTGACGCAGCAGCTAGAGGCCCATTACGAAGGCGATGAGCTGATTGTGGACGGCGTGCTGGTTATGGATTATCCCCTCGTGCTGAAGCTGGAACGTTGAGCCAGCCAGGCAGGCAAAGGGGCGCCTGGGTTGAAGTAAAACCCTACCTTGGTAGAGAGAGAGGGTCATTATGATTAGAGAACCGTTCCTGGGGGTGCTTCTCGGACTTGCACTGCTTGCCCTTGAGACCGGGGCGCTGGCAGGTTCTGTAAAGCCAGGCCTGCATGTGGATGAGACCGGGACGCTGACGCGCGCTGGGCAGCCCTATCGCGGCATCGGGGTCAACTACTTCGATGCCTTCTTCCAGGCGCTGTTGAATCCTGATAGCCCCAAGTATGAGCAGGGCTTTGAGACGCTTGCCGGCTGACGGCATCCCTTTCGCGCGCATACTGGGCGGGCCCTTCTGGACGCCTGAATACAAGCTCTACCTCGAAGACAAGCAGCGTTATTTCGAGCTTTTTGATGGTGTCGTGGCTAGCGCCGAGCGCCACGGCATCGGCCTTATACCGAGCCTTTTCTGGAACTACCACGCCGTGCCCGACCTGGTGAAGGAACCAGTCAGTGCCTGGGGAAATCCGAGGAGCAAGACCCTCGCCTTTATGCGCAAGTACACCAAAGAGGTCGTCACCCGCTATCGTGGGTCGCCCGCCATCTGGGGCTGGGAGTTCGGCAATGAGTACAACCTGATGGCCGACCTGCCCAATGCTGCCGAACACCGCCCGACGACAGTCCCCGAACTTGGTGCCCCGCCGACTCGCAGCGAGCTGGACGACCTGACCCACGAGGCAATCCGCACCGCCTTTAGCGAGTTTGCAAAGGAAGTTCGCAGGCACGATCCCTGGCGGATGATCGGCACAGGAAGTGGCTTCCCGCGTCCAAGCGCCTGGCACCAGTGGACCGAGCTCTCGTGGAAAGGCGACACCTGGCATCAATACATCGATATGCTGATTGGCGATAATCCTGATCCGGTAGACACCCTTTCAGCCCATCTCTACCCCGAAGGGGGCGAACGCTTCGGGCGGCCCTTCTCGCCCAGGCTGTTGCTCGAGGCCAGTATGGAAGCCGCGAGGCGCAGCGGCAAGCCTTTGTTCGTGGGCGAGTTCGGCGCCAGCAACGAACTCGGTGCTGACGAGGCGCGCGCGCGTTTCAGTGAGATCCTGGACGCCTTCGAAGAGACGGGTGTCCCCCTCGCTGCGGTCTGGGTCTTCCGTCTCGACACCGACGACACAAGCTGGAACCTGAGCCAGGCCAGCGGGCGTCTTTACCAGCTAGAGGCGATACGCGAGGTCAATCGCCGGCTGGGCGATTAGGAGGGGAGCGTGCAAGAAACGAAGTTGCAGCCTGAGGCTCTTTGGCAGCTTGTCGAGGAGAGCCGCGACAGCCTGCTTGCGGCGAAGGACAACCTCGGTTTCGAGCGCGCGCGGCTGGTTACTGACGCCTGGGTCACTCACGAGAGCGAGCCAAGGCCTCTTTTGCGCGCGAAAGCCTTCACAAAAGTACTCGCCGAGATGACCCTGGACCTCGATTCCAATCCAGTTTTTGCGGGTAACACCTCGCCCAGGCCCCGCGAGTGGATGCTCATCCCCGAACACGGCTTTGGGGCCGATGCGCAAGTGCTGCTGGAGCACGACGGGCTGGATGCGCTGTGGGAAGGCGCTCCTGTCCCCGCTGACCTGGTGGAGTTCTGGCGCGAGCGCAGCTTCGGCGGCTTGTGTGACGTCGGCCACCTGGCGGTTGACCTGTCGCGCGTTGTGCACGAGGGGCTGGGTTCCTTCCTCACAGAACTGGCTCACTTTCCGGCTGATGATTCGCCCGAGGGCGTTTATCGCCAGGCGATGAAGCTGTCGCTCGAAGCGGTCCTCGCCTGGGCAGAGCGCTACAGGCAGGCGGCGCTTGTAAGGGCCGCTGAAGAGGGCGATCCAACCCGCCGAGAGTGCCTTCTGCGCATCGCCAAGGCCCTCTCCCAAGTGCCTGCGAAGCCTGCGCGCAGCCTGTTCGAGGGGCTGCAGAGCATCGCTTTGGTGCACCTGGCCAGCGTTCTAGAGGGCCATGCTATCTCGCTTTCTGTCGGTCTGCCAGACCGTATACTGGCCCCCTTCATAACCGACGACTTCGATGCCGAGGAAGCTACCGCCCTCATCGCTGCGTGGATGCTCAAGCTGACCGCCAACTCGTGGAATGGACGCGGCAGCAAGACGCAGGCTATCACGGTGGGCGGGGCAGACGCCACTGGCAAGGACCGGTGTAATGAACTCACAAGTTGTTTCCTGGCCGCGGCAGGACGCCTGCGAGTCGGCGATCCCCAGGTCTTTCTGCGTTGGCATCCAAAGCTGCCGGAGGCCATCAAACGCCAGGCGGCGGAATCACTCTGCTCAGGCCATGTGATGCCCTTGCTCATCGGCGATGGGCCGACCGCCCAGGGCTTCATCGAGGCTGGTTGTACTCCCGAGGATGCCTGGGACTACTGCGTCATCGGCTGCAACGAACTGGGCATACCTGGCCGTTCATGCGAGTCGGCGATGGCCTTGTGCGGCAGCGTGCCTTATGTGCGTTGCCTTTCGGAAACGCTTACTGCCCATCCGGATCTCGATTCTATCGCCGATATGGACGCGTTGCTTGGCCTGTATGAGCAGCGACTGCGCGCCTCGCTTGGGCAGCTGCGCAAGTGGGGTGAAGCCCACCGGCTGCGGCTGGCGGAGGAGTGTCCAACGCCCTTCACTTCCGCACTGATGACGGGCTGTATTGAACAAGGCAAAGACCTCCTGGTCGGCGAGAAGTACCAGCTTGCCGGCACCTATGAGCGAGGCCTGACAAACGCTGCCAATGCCCTCCTGGCCCTGAGCGAGCTGGTCTTCAAGGAGCGTCAGATTAGCCTGAGCCAGGTTGCCGAGGCCTTGAGAGACGACTTTTCCGACGAGGCCCTGCGCCTGCTGCTGCACTCGCGCGGCAGATGGGGGCGCGATGAGGAAACCGCAGATGTGTGGGCGCTGCGGTTGATCGAGCTGCGAGAGCGCCTCCTTGACGAGTTGGATGTCCAATATGGCCGCCGCCATGTTGTCTGCCATGTTGTGCGCAGCCTGCACCGGCTGGATGGCCTGCACCTGGCCGCTTCGCCCGATGGCCGCAGGGCGGGAGAACCACTCTCTGACAGTATTGGCCCAGCGCTTGGGGTAAGCCCTGCCGGGCCAACCGGCCTGCTTGCCAGCGTGCTGAAGCTGGACGCCGCGCGCTACTACCGAGGCGGATACAATCTCAATCTGACACTCGACGGCGCGGTCGCCAGCCCCGAGGTGGTGCTCGCTCTGGCCGAGGGCTTCTTCACCGCCGGCGGGCAGGAGCTGCAGGTCCAGTGTCTTGATCCAGCGCTGCTGCGCGAGGCTCAACAACAGCCGAATCTGCATCAGGGTCTCGTGGTGCGCATCGCGGGCTTCTGCGCGCGGTTCGTGGACCTCTCCCGCACCGAGCAGGATGAACTGCTAGCCAGGGCTGATGCCGCAAGCGCTCAGACTTAGGGGAGGCGCTTCTATGAAAGCCAGTCTTGTTGTCGTCCTGCTTGGCCTCGCCCTCGCCTCCCAGGCGCTGGCTTTCCAGCGGATCTATGTTGACGCGCCGGAGACTGAGGAAGGCCTCTGGTGGGCCGCTCAGGAGGTCGCTCACCCTCGCTGGACTGTCGCCTCGAGGCCCTTGCTGCCCTTCGAGGGGCAACTTGGCGACTCAGACCTGTTTATCGCCTGGCCCGAGAGCGCTCACTGGGAGACTGCCCGCGGCTTGCTGCCCGCTGACCTCGACCTGGCGAAGCTCGGGGAGGAAGGTTTTGCGCTGGTACTGCACGGGGAAGGCGCGCTGGTGGTGGGCTTCACCCGGACAGGCGCCTTCTATGGGTTGATTGAACTGCGTCAGCGGCTCGATGACGGCCGGCCCCTCTTCACAGCGAAGGTCGAGACCTCCACCCCGATGCTGCGCTACCGCGGCCAGGCAGGCAGCTTCCCCTTCTGGCTTGGCACGACGATGTACGCGAACCAATGGTCAGGTTATGGGCCGACCGAACAGACTACCGACTGGTGGTGGTTCGATGAGGCCAACTGGCGCGGCCAGTTCCAGGAGCTTGCCCGGGGTCGCCAGAACGCCCTCGTCTACTGGCATCCTCACCCCTATCCTGCACTTGTTACGGTGCCAGGCTATCCTGAGGCCCAGTATTTTAATCCTGAACTTCAGGAGGCCTACCGCAAGCAATTTCACTGGATCCTCGAAACCGCTGCCCAATACGGCGTGCGCATCTATCTGCTGACGTGGAACATCTGTCTGACGCCAAAATTTGCCGAGGCGCAAAACGTACCCGAGTTTGGCGCCGACACGCCCCTGGTGCGCGACTATACAAAACAGGCGGTCAAGGCCTTGTTCACTGAATATCCGGACCTCGGTGGGCTGATGACGATGGCGGCTGAGACGCCTCCAAACTGTGTCGATTTTGTGCGCGAGGCCCTCGTAGGCGGCCTTAACGAACTGGAGCCTAGACCGCTGCTGGTGTTCTGGACCTGGTGCAGCTACCCCGACCAGGCGAAGGCCCTGCTGGATGAATACCAAGGCCCCTCTGAAGTGATGCACTACCTGCAATACGAGCAGCTCTTCTCGGACCAGGTTGACCCGCGCGTGCGGATGACGGCCGATGCCGTAGGCCGTGATGTCGTTTGCCTGGGAGGGCTTGGCACTTCGACCGCCTGGCAGTATTGGTGCGATTTGCCCTTCCTCCAGCGGTTGCTAGCTGACCTGCCCGAGAAGCGCGGTAGTGGTTCCTTCTTCCAGGGGCTGGACTCCTACGAGTGGCTTGGCAGCAAATGGCTCGCTCGCGAGGCCCTGGGACGTTTTCAGTGGGATGCGACAGCCGACTGGCCTGACAGTCTGTGGAAGGCCAAGCTTGCTCGCAAGTATGGCTCTCCGGAGCTTGCCGATGCCCTATGGACCGCGATGACCGAGGGCTCGGGCATACTGCTGCGCTTTGTCCAGCTAGTCCATTCCCAGACCGACCACTACCACCCTTATATTGGCCTGCCGCTGGTAAACCTGGTAGCAATGCCGACAATCGAGACCTATGTCTTCGAGAACCACGACTACATCGGCGAAGATGGCTTGATGCACCCCAATATGGGGCTCACCTGGCCCAATCCCGACTGGGGTATCCGCGTGATGGGCGTTGCCGAATATGCTCAAAGCCTTGCCGACGGAACGCCTCCCCGGGCCACTACCCCGCTGGAAGTGGCCGACGAACTGGCTACTCGCGCTCAGACGACCCTGACAGCTCTTGAGCAGTGTGATTTGCTGCTGGAAGGCCGCGAGGAAACTGAAGCCACCGAGGCTCGCAAAATATGCGCTCTGCTGCATATGAATTGTTATCTCGGTAACCACTTCGCCGCCAAACTGCGCGCTGCCGTGGCGTGGGAGTGCTGGCGGCTGGGCATAAATCCTGAAGAAAACAAACGGCTGTGCCTCTCCGAACTGGACACGTCTCTTGCGGCCTGGCGCAAGTTGGCCGACCTGGGTTGGGAACTCCATCCTGGCGAGTTTACTTTCTGGCGGTCAGAGGTAAATCTGCAACCGCCCTGGGACCATATGGACCTCTGGACAGGCTATCAATTTGTGAAGGGTAACTTTCGCACCCAGTTGCCGTATTTTGAGCGAGAACGCGCCCTTATCGCCGAGAGGCTCGAAGGAAATCCGAAACGCGCTACGCTGCCTCTCTGGATGGAGCTTGCCGAAGGAGTAGAAGTGATTCAGCCGCTGCTTTCGTGGGATTTCGAGGAGGGCTTCCCTGACGCGCTGCCCGAGGCCCAGGCCAGGCGCAACCTGACCACTGACCCTGACGAGGTACTTGGGGGCAAGCAGTCGGCGAAGTTCGATGCGCGCGGTTTCGATCACGAGTGGGTGATGCTCGCGATGATGGCCCCCGAGGCGGCCAAACTCGAACGCGGCAAGACCTACAGGCTTGATTTTGATTATCTTGTACTCGATACTGGCGGTCGGGAGCAGACCAACCTTGGCGTCGCCGCGCATACGGACACAGGTGGCTGGGAGCGCGACCTGGGTACCAACCGGTTCATCCGGGCGCGGCAAGGCCAGTCGGGCCACTGGTTTATCCAGTTCACACCTGAGGAGTTCGACGATTACCGGATATTCTGGTCGTCCCAGTATCCGGCCGAGGTGGTGCTGGACAATATCAAGCTGGCTGAAGTGAAAGCGCTTGAAGGCCAGAGCCCTGAGCGCGGAGAAGGCGGCGCGCCCTGGTAGCTAATCGGCCCCGCGCAGTTTGTAGGAAGCCCAGGCCAGGACGAAGAAAACGAACTGGCATAGCACGATAGTTGCCCCTGAGGGCAGTTCCAGCGCATACGAAAGATACAGCCCTGCGCAAGTCGCGAAAAAAGCGAATATCGCAGACAAGACGACTACAGTATTGAAGCGCTTGCCAAGCAAAGCCGCTGTAGCGCCAGGTATGACGAGGAAGGCGCTGACCAGCACCGCGCCTACCAGCTTCATCGCCACCACGATAGTCACCGCCAGCATCGCAAGCAGCAGGTGACGGACCAGGCGGACGGGTATACCCGTCATTTCGGCCATCTCGGCGTCGAAAGAGATAGCCACAAGCTCCTTCCAAAGCAGTCCCACACCAAACATTATGACTAGAAAAAGTCCCAGGATAAGGTACAAGTCCTGCTGTGAGACCGCCAGGATGCTACCAAACAGATAGCTGAAAGCTTGCGCGGTGTAATTTTCTCTCAGGGCCAGCAGCACCAGGCCAAGCGCCATCGAGACCGCAAAGAAGACGCCTATCGCCGTGTCGCTCGAGAGTTTCGAATCGCGGGTAGATTCGGTTATGAGCGCGGCGATGGCCAGAGCGAAGAGGGCTGTAATGAGATTTACCAGCGCGTTGGGACTGTCGGCTCCGGTAATAAGCAGGCCAAGCGCGATGCCGCCAAAAGCCGCGTGGGAGATACCCTGTCCAATGAAAGCCAGTTTTTGATATACGACAAAGACTGACAAGACCGAACACAGCCCGCTTATCAACAGGCCAGCCAAAAAAGCTCTCTGCAGAAACTCAAGGTCGGCCAGGTCAGTGAAAAAAGCCATCTAGAGGTCCTCGTCTTCGTGCGAGTGGAACCTGCGCTGATGCTCTTCATGCCTGTGGAAATAATAACCAAGCTCGCAGCCATAGAACTCCTTAAGGGTCTCTTCTGACAGGAGTTCTGGATGACCATGCCAGTGCATATGACGCGACAGGCAGACGAGGTAATCCACATATTCGGTCAGCAGGCCAATGTCATGGGAGACGACAATCAAGGTCAGGTTCATCTGCTCGCGAAAATCGCGCAGCAGTTGATACAGTTCGTCCTGGACGACGGAATCAAGGCCGGCGGTGGGCTCGTCCAACAGCAGCAATTTTGGTTGATTTATCAGGCTGCGGGCGATAAGCGCGCGTTGTTGTTGCCCGCCCGAAAGCTGCCCTATTGGGCGATCCTGGAGGTCAGCCAGGTCTACCGCCGCGAGCAGGTCGAGGGCGCGTTCTGCGACCTCGGGTGAGGGACCGCGTCCAAGGCCCAGTTTCCCGAAGCTGCCCATCAGGACGACATCCTTCACTGTAGCGGGGAAGTCCCAATTGGCCTGCGCGCGCTGGGGCAGGTAGCCTACCCAGGTTTTACGGGCGCCAAGTCGGTCAGGGGGTAAACCAAACACGCTTATCTCGCCTGCCGAAGGTTTGAGTACGCCCATCAGCAACTTGAGGAGAGTGCTTTTACCGCCCCCATTTGGCCCGACGACGCCAACCAGTTCGCCTTCTCTTACTTCGAAATCCAGGTTCTGCAGCACCTGCAGTGAGCCCCAGGCAAAAGAAAGCCCTTTGGCACTAACGATGACCTGACCATCGCGCGTCTTCTCCTCAGTTGCCTGTTCGCCTGGATTAGTAGCCACTGCCCAGCGCCTCCGCCAACGCGCGCCCATTGGCAAGCTGAAGCTCGATATAGCTAGTCCGCTCGCCGCCAGCACCGCCGAGGGGATCGAGCTTAACCACTTTCGCGCCGGTTTCTTTGGCAATAACCTGGGCTGCCTGATCGGAAAGCTGGGGCTCTGCGATGACAACGCGTACCTGGGCAGCTTTAGCCTGCTGGACGAGCTCTGCCAGGTGGCTGGCTGCAGGCTCTACTCCTGCATGCTCCTCGATTAGCCCAGCTTCTTTAAGGCCCAGTTGTTCGTAGAAATAGGAAAACGCGTTGTGGAAAGATATTACCGGAGCCCCTTTGTAAGGCTCGAGCAAAGCTGTCAGTTGCGTCTTCATAGCCTGAAGCTGCTTCAAATACGTCTCGCGATGCTCTTTGTATTGGCCCCCCTGCAGGGGATCTTCATTTTCCAGCCCATAGGAGAGGCGCAGTACCAGTTCGCTTGCGAAATCCGGCCCAAGCCAGACATGCGGGTTGGCCAGGAACTCTGACTTGCGCAGTGGATGATCGGCGGCCAGCGCATCGCCCAGCTTGATTATCCGAACATCAGATTTGGACAGAGCCTCTACAAGCTTGCCAGCCCATTCTTCAAGGCCCAGTCCGATCATTACGAAAACATCAGCTTTGGATAAATCAGTAACTTGCTGAGGGGTCGGCTCAAAAGTGTGGGGGCTTGCGCCAGGAGGCAGCAGGCAGGTTACTTCAGCTTCGGGACCGGCAAGCTCGCGCACCCAGTCGGCAAGTGGCGGGATGCTGACCACTACTCTCAGGGGAGGATCTTCAGGCTCAAGCGGTGGCACACTGGCCTGTTGGCCAACCTGGCAGCCAGCGAGCAAGCCAGTTAGCAGGCCTAGAACAAGCAGGATCAGAGCTGGACTTTTCATTTTGCTCCCTCCCAGTTATCGAATATACCACGACTTGGGCCTTAAGGTGGTTTACAGCTGCGTCAAGACTGCTATACTGCCCGGTGGTTCGTACAAATCCAAACGTCAGGGGGCGTAAAGATGTATCCCGGTATTCGTGACGATATTCTTCTCGCGGCAGGTTATCCCACCCTTCTCGAAGGCCTCAAAGCAGTGGATCTCTTCAACGTTGAGATCGCAATGGACCGTGAATACAAGGTCACCAATCCGCTGGGCGGGCACCTGTGCCTTGCCGATGCGGCTGAGAAGGCCGAGTATAAGCGGATCCTTGCTGCCGAGGGAATCAAGATTGATGGTATCCTGCTCGCTACCAACTTCAACCACGACGAGAAGCAGGCCGAGCGCGACTGGGTAGTAGGGGTGACCGAACTTGCCAAAGAGCTTGGCTGCGAGGCCATCCGGATCGACGCGATGATGAGTGGCGAGCGCGACCTGCCCCTGGCTGAGCGCGTCGAGAAATTCGCCGAGGCAATGCGCGAGGTTATTGCCCGTACCGAAGGCAGCGGCATCGAATACGGTATCGAGAACCACGGTTTTCAGGGCAACGATCCCAACTTCCTCGAGCAGCTCTTCGATGCGGTAGGTTCGGACCGCCTTGGCGTCACAATGGATACCGGCAACTTCTATTGGGCCGGTCATCCCATCGAGGACGTTTATGGCATCCTCGAGCGCATGGCGCCGCGCACCAAACACACCCACGTGAAGAACATCAACTATCCCGCCGAGTATCGCAACATCAAAGCGCGAACTGGGCTGGGAATATGGCAAGTATGTCAGCCCCATCTACGAGGGCGACATCGACCATGAGCGCGTCGCTGCCTTGCTCAAGGCCGCTGGCTACAAGCGGGGTTTCAACTGCGAAGATGAGTCACTCGGCAAGTTCGAGATGGACGAACGCAAGGAAATCCTGAAGAAAGACGTCGACTACCTCAAGTCTCTCTGTGACGAGAGCTAGCCAGTAATACAAAAAGTAAGGGGCGGGGGACTTGTGCCCTCGCCCCTTTTTTCTGGCTAAGGGGCAGGGGCCAAAGCGGCCAGCTTGGCCTGCAAGGCATAAGGCATCATAGGGTTGGTCAGGATACCTGTCAGATACTCGGCCAGATGGTCTTTCTTGTCCAATTCGGCAAGCGCCATATCCACCATCGACTTCGGCCACAACCAGTACGCAAACTGCGTGTATAACTCCCATCTGCGCTGCTCGAGCTGCACGTCTGACATCGTGCTGACTTCATTTAGCCAGAACCGGATCTCGCTGACAGGGAAAACTTCGTGACCGGCTGAAGAGTTCTCCGACAGACTGCCGATTATATCTTCGCGAAGAGTCTCCCAATAAGTAGGATTTTCTTTCCTAATCTTACGCGAAGTTTCTATAACGCCTTGTGCCCAGTCAAATAAAGTATTTTTAATCTCAAGTTGCTTGCAGCGCTCTGGACCAAGCAGGTTTTTCACTGCCTGGACAGTGGTCTCGAGTGCCTGCTTGTAGGTTGTCTCCAGTTGGCTCTTTATCGCCTCGGCTTGCCCGGCTGCCTGGTCATAGGCCTCTTGAGTCTGGGCCTTCGCAAGCTGCTGCCTGATTTTTTCAAGCTGCGATCGCATCGCCTTATCTTGAAGCGCCGTAGCGAAGCGGAACTGCTGCCAAAGCTGCGCGAACTGAGGCCATTCTTCCGCAGTCAGTTTGAGAGCGACGAAGTCCTTCAGCAAATCGGCGTCCTGCTGGAACTCGGCCAGGTTGTACCAGTCCGGTATGGCTTCTGGCCCAGGTTGCTGAGCGTTCCCAGCCCCGCCGATTATCATCACCAGCATCAGCACGAAGAAGAGTAAAGCTTTGACTAAGGGTTTATTTCTCATTGATATCCCCCCTGACTTGATGGCCTTATGCTGTATACGCTCCAGGCAACGGTTCCGGTTTCGCTATTTGACGGATTGAGTCAGCAGGAGAATAATGCGCCTGTCCGTTTTGAGCTGGTTGTGAGGGATGCCTCGATGCACCAACTGAGACCCGCTACACCCGCCGCGGCAGGCAAGTGGTATGCCGCACTGCCACCAATTGATTTGGAAACAACCGAGCTTGTAGTCGAGGCCCCAGGCGAAGGCCCTGGCAATTGGGCTGGCGCCCCTGGTATCACCTTCGACCCTCTGGGGGGCCGCTGGCTCCTAACCTGGCGCGAGCGAAGCTCCGAAAAGCGCGGCCACACTTTTCATCTTGCCGAAAGCGAAGATGGCCTGTATTTCACCGAAATCTGGGCCTGCACCGCCGCCGACTTTGAATCCGCCAGTATCGAGAAAGGCTCTCTCCTCTACTGCCCCGACGGCCTTTATCGGCTTTATCTCAGTTATGAGTGCCCAACTGGGGGCTGGCAGATAGACGTGCTGGAGGCCGAAAGGCCCGAATTGCTCGATCCCTATAGCAGACATGAGGTACTCACCCCCAAGAGCCTTGGTACCGGCCACGTAAAAGATCCTTTCGTGCTCAATATTGGCGGCCAGTATTGCCTGTATGCGGATTTTGGCGAAGGCTACGAAGCGACTGGATTTGCCTCCAGCCCGAATGGTCGGGACTTTCACTGGCATGGCCAGGTGCTGGCACTTGGCGAGGGATGGGACAGCCTGAGTGCTCGGGCGACCTGCGTTTGCAGGATGCAGGGGCTTTGGCTCATGTTCTATGATGGCGCGCGCACAAGGGAAGAAGTGCGCGAGGAGAAAGCAGGCCTTGCGATAAGCTGGGATATGCTCAACTGGCATAAACTCAGCACCCAGAGCCACTTCTACGCTTCGCCTTTCGCTACCGGCTCGTTGCGCTATCTCGAGTGTGTGCCCTTTGAGAGAGACTCTTACTGGCTGTATTTCGAGGCCGCCAGAGCAGATGGCGCTCACGAGCTGCGCCGCGCGACCTTCAGCGCCAATTTCGAGGGCTGAGGCCCCAAGGAGTCACCAATGGCCTGGCTACGTCTTTCATATGATGTCGTGACCAATATGCCCGTCTGGCCGGGCACACCCAACCTCGAGTTCGAGGCCGACAGCGAGATTGCCGAAGGCTCGAGTTCGGTCTGCTTCGTCTACAGATTCTGTATGTCCAACCACGCGGGCACCCATGTAGATGGCCCCAAACACTTCAACGGAGCGGGCAAGAGCGTCTCGGCTTTCGAAGCGGGCCATTATGTGTTCGATTCGCCGGTGCTGATCTCGCTTGAGAAAGAGCCTGATGCCCTCATCACCGAAAGCGACCTGCTCGGTTTCAAAGAGGAATTGGAAGACGCCGACCTGCTGCTCGTGCGCACCGGATTTGGCGAAAAATATCGCCTGGCTGATCCAGAGTTCTATGTCACCCATAATCCAGGCCTGTCGGCTGGCGCGGCGCATCTGTTGATGAATCGCTATCCCAGGCTGCGAGCAATCGCCGTGGATATGGTCTCAGTCAGCGGCTACCAGCACAAGCGCGAAGGCACCCTCACCCACCAGTTGCTCTGCGGGATGGACCGGCAGGATGAGCGCGCCATAATGCTGATCGAGGACGTTGATCTCTCAGCTCCCGAGCTGCAGGGGGGCGCGCTCGAGCAAGTCATACTCGCCCCGCTCTTCCTGCCCGAACTGGACAGCTCTCCCTGCACCCTGTTTGCCAAAGTCGTCTAGCCAGGGCAGGGGAGAGACGCGGCTGCCGAACCGGGTGGCCGGTCGTTCAACTGTAGCCAGTAGCATTGGAGGTTTCCCAAATGGCCTTGCCAGAGCGCGATATCGCCCAGCGAGTTCAACGTCATAACTTCTTCCCCGAGGTGGAACTTGCAGGAGAGCGGTATTATCCACTTGTAGTGGATCTTCACCTCCATAGCAACGTCTCGGATGGGCAGCTTTCGCCTGAGGAACGCGTCTGGGAGGCCGCTGAAGCAGGCCTGGATGCCGTCGCGCTGACCGACCACAGTCGCATCTCGGGCAACGAACCCGCCACTCGCCTGGCCGAGCAGCTTGGTCTTATTCTGATTCCTGGTACAGAGATCCAGTTCAGCCCTTATGAGGCGCTCGGGCATGTCGTGGTACTCGGTCTCACCGAGCCGATGGACACCTCCGAAGACCACGCCGCGCTCTTCGCCGAGATCGAGCGTCAGGGCGCCATCGCTTTTTGGGCGCATCCGGGTCAGACCCTGAAACCACTGGCAGCGAAGGCTCTGGAAGAGGGCAAGTTCTGCGGTATTGAAGTCATCAATGAGGGGATCGACAAGGATAGTGAGGGGGTGCCCTGGGGAGCCATCTCGCGCGGGGGCATCTGGTTCTATCCCAAAAGCCTGAATTGGGCCGCCCATTACGGAGTTGGCCTGTTCGCAGTCACTGATATGCATGACCCCTTCAACGATCACACCTGGCCCCGGTGCAAGAACGTGCTGCTTGTGAAAGAACGCTCTGTCGCTGGCGCCCTCGAAGCTGTAAAAGCCGGCAGGTGTATCGCCTGGTTCAAAGACCAGTTCTGGGCAGCGATGAAGCCCGAGGTTATGGGCAGTGTGCTGGGCCAGTGGATAAAAGTCCATCCACTGGTCAAGGACCGGGACTGGCAGTATCTGCGCGTCCAGAATCTGACCAGTGCCTGGCAGCGCGTCTGCATCGTGGGTGGCGCGCCAAGGCGCGGTTCGGGCGATATGGAACTGCCTCCCTATGAGACTCGCTATGTCGCCCTTCAGCCCAGTGAGCCAGGGGCTACGCTGGCTGTCCAACTGACCTGGGCAAACGGCTTTGCGCCAGTGCCCGAGGCCTGGACCGATGCGTTCGACACCGAAGAGACCGCGCGGCCTCTCTTCACAATCAACGTCTCCTGCTAGATATCCCGCGAAGGCCCGAAAAGGGCTTTCGCTTGCCCAGAAACTTTAATAATGTGAAAAACTACTTGCATAAAGTGAAAGGATATGGTATGCTCTGGTTAGTCTGAATAGAGTTGAGGGTTATGAAACGCGAAGACTTGCAGAAAAGCCCGCTTGCTTACCTTGACGCGCAGGAGCTGGAGTTCATCACCAGGTTCGTCCTGGCCTCCGGCTCGCTGAAAGAGGTCGCCAAGCAGTATGGAGTCAGTTACCCAACGCTCAGAGGCCGGCTGGACAAGCTGATTGAGAAATTGCAGCAGGCCAGGACCGAGCGAGCCCCGGATGAGGTGCTCGATCTGATGGCCGACCTTATAGAAGCTGGCGAGATAACGATTTCCGGAGCCAAGACGGCTTCGAGAAGCCTACAGGAAGAAGTCCGAGGAGGAGAAGCGCGATGACTGAGTGGTATGGGATGCAGACTGGTATCTGGATTGGCGCAGGTGGGGGAGCTTTTATTGGCATACTGGGAGGCCTGATAGGCACCCTGACCAGCCTCTGGGCTCCCAAGGGGCTGCACAAGGCTTTCCTGCTGGGGACTTACAAACTGCTCAGGCTGGTCGGTGCTGTGGCGCTGGTTGCTGGGGTCGTCGCGCTCGTGCAAAAGCAGCCCTATCACGTTTACTACCCGCTGCTGCTGCTCGGACTGATTCTGCTGGTAGTGATGAGCGGTGTGCTGCCAGGCGTGAAGCGCCAGTATGAAGCCGCCGAACAGCGCAAGCTGCAGGCCGAGGATTTCCGAAGCGAATCATGAGTGGAGAAGGGGCCCGGCCAATCAACCGGGCCCCTTTCGCTCTAGTAGGTCACTCTGAAGACTGCCACGCTGTCGATAATAAGCTGCGCCTCGGGCGCCGTCAGCAGCAGTCGGTATTCCACTTGTTCCCGGTCTGCGTCATTGGAGAAAGGCACCGCGATATAGCTCCAGCCCTCCTGGAGAAGGTCTGCCCCTCGTAGTTGCTGCTTGCCTAGTACCTCTCCATGCTCGAAAACGTCTACCTCACCCAGGCTACCCTCTGGCAAGACTGCGTTCGGCTTCAGCCGGAAGAGGGCCAGATAGTCGCCGGCCGGGCACAGGCAGATAAGGACCATAGAGGGTGTAGTTGCCCCACTCCTCTTCTAGCTGGCCAGAGACCCACACCCGGTCTTGCCAGGCGTCCTCTGCCTCGCCCAGGCTCCCCGACCGGTGCGCAGAATCGAGAGCCGCGCTGTAAAGGCTGACCAACTGGGCGCTCTTTGGCTGCTCTGGCAGGGCGAGTGATGGGATAACGTGTACGGCCAGTTTCCGGCCCAGCTCGCCTCCTGGCCAGCTCACTTTCAAGTTCAACTCGCCCTCTTTGGCGGGGAAGGCAAGCTTCGCAGTGCCTTGTGCGCGGGGTGAGAGAGTCATATTCACCTTAACCAGCGGCGCTTCTTCCACCATCAGGTTGTAAGTCTGCTCGCTCTGGCTGGCATTGGACAGTCTCGCTTCGATGCTCAAAGGCAGACCTTCTAACGCGATCGCCTGGCGGGGATATTCGACGACTGGATTGGTGTCGTAATATTCTCTTGGCCAACGCGAAAAGCTGGTCAGGACGCACGAGCTGGAACTGCTCCGGATCAAGCTGCTGCTGAATCCAGAGGGCATCGTCTGGACTGCGGAACGGCCCAAGGGGCAGATGGATTGGCACGAACAGAGGGCGTTCGGGCGAGACAGCCGCCAGATGCCTCAGTTGCTCCAACAACTGTTCCTTGGTACTTGGTCCTCTGGGCAGGCGCGTTTTCAGCCAGATGAGATCCGGTAGTGGATAGTCATCCCCTACGATGCCCGCATACCCCTCCTGCATCCCCACCAGGCGGTCGCCTACTGCGGCCTCCCAGGTCAGCGCGAAATCGCGGGTCGCCGGCCCCCAGCAGAGTACCGCCGCATATTGATAACCTGTAGTATCCAGAGTCTCGCCCACGAAGTTGAGGTAGCGTTCGAGGTCGTCCTGGGCCATCAGGTTGGGATAATTGTAGCCCGCGCCAAAGCCGCCGATGAGCGCATCCTGGTCGGTAGCCTGCTCCACATAATAGGTGAATATATCGGGTGCCAGCTTGTGCACCAGAGGTTGCACTTCCCAGCCAAAGGGCACCTGGCCGCGCGCCGGGTCAGGCCAACGGCCTTCCTGGAAAGAATACAGGCACCAGGTCGCATCGCCGTCAGACAAGATGAAGGAGACGTAGACTTTTCCCTTCTCGAGAGGAGGAGGCGGTACCACTTTTGGCTTCGGCAAGGCCTCTGGCTTCATCCATTGATGCCAGGAAAAATTGGGCGCGCCGCTGCAGATGACGAAATTTCCGGTGGTGCTTGCTTGCTGGACGTGCAAGGCTTCGGAGTCGCGTTCGGTCTGCCAGCCAAGTACCCAGCCAGGCTTATCCATAGAATCAAGCAACCGGTTTCGCACGGCGTATTCTTCTGGGTAGTTGTCCGGGTCCGCCGAAAGGTTGAAGAAGAGGCCTTTATGCGCCACTACATAATCGCGTGTGAAGTTTTCTGGATAGGGTATATACGGGACTATCGTCCACTGACCGTTCTCCATCACTAAGTGGGCCTGCGCCAGCACCTGCCAGTTGCCCTCGGCATCCAGTGCTTCTACCTTGTAGCCATTTTTTACGCGCACTCTCAGGCTGTAAGACTGGCCGGGCGTTGCGGGCAGGCGATAAGTAAAATATTGGTCCTGGTCGGCGATACGGTCGCCTTCAGGATCGAACCAGGACCTGTATTCATCAATCAGATAATCGCCCTCGTCCGGAGCGCCCGCGGTCACCTGCACAAGAGGTCTGTTGGCCTCGTCCAGCAGCGTCATCAACTCGAACTTGGCGCCCATACCATCTTCAGTCCGCGTGTCCGAGAACCTGATTGTAAGGCCGTCCTCGCGGATATATCCACTGACATCAAACCGCAGCTCTATTGGCGTGGTCAGGCACGCCACGACCGATTTGTTCCAGTCGGTCAGGTTGGCCAGCGTCCAGTCATAAATCCGGGGGAAGTCCCAACCGGCGAACTGCTCGGTGATATCCGCAACCTTCTGGTAGCCGTAGGCTGCAACGCGCGCCTCGAGCGGCTTGGGGACGGGAATCAAGTCTTGCTGGGCCGCATAGTTGGCGGCGAGGTTGCCTTCCTCCGGCCAGACTGGATCCCACAGCACATAGCCCTTCACATAAGGCCTGGCCAGGTCCAGCAGCTCCCATCGGTCGGCGAGCAGCTCTGGATTCGCGCCGAAGCGCGTCCTGTCCCAGTCCAGCCACGGCTCGCAGTACTGATGCCAGTTGAGGAAGACGTTTGGCCCCTCGCGGTTCATCATACCTTGCAGGCAGGAAAACAACACACCTTCTTCCCACTCGACTCCCTGCATCGGCACTTCAACAGGCAGGGTGGCAGTCCAGGCAGAAAGGCCTAGCAGCAATCCCAGTAAAACAATCAAGCCAATTTTCATAACGCCATCTCCTCAGTCGCTGGCCAAGGTTTCGAGATATAAAAGGTGTCCCCCTGCCAGCAGGAAAGCCTTATGTCGCGCCGAACAGAAAACGACTCCCCCTGGGCATAAGGAGGCGCTTTATATCGCTGCAACGAGCGAACACCAGCTAGCAAAGCCTGTATCGCGCAGCCCGCTTACCTTGAGAGCCTTCCTGATTGGCCTCTTTGGAAGTGGCGTGCTGGCGTTCGCCACCCCATATAACGACTTCAAGATAGGCGCCACCTACCTCAGCGGGAACTATTTTCCAGTTGCGCACTTCTTCTATCTGCTCTTCTTTATCCTTGTCGTCAACGTCATCCTGGGAAAAGTGGCCCCGCGCAAGCGGCTGTCTGCCGCCGAACTGGCCTTCATCTGGGCGATGTTAACTGCCAGCAGTGCCATAGGCAGCTCGGGCCTGATGCGCTATCTGATCCCGCAACTGCCCGCGATGACGTACTACGCGACCCCTGAAAACGGCTGGGCCGAGTCGCTGGTGACCAATATCCCCTCCTGGATGCAGATCACTCATGAGCGTGCCGTTTGGGGTTTCCTGGAAGGACTTAAAGGCTGGGAAAAGGTACCCTGGGGGCAATGGGCTGTCCCCTTGCTAACCTGGGGCCTCTTCACTGCTCTGCTATGGGGCTCGTTCTTCTTCTTTTCCATACTCATCCGGGCCGAATGGGTAGACCGAGAGCGTTTTACCTTTCCGCTCGTTCAGTTGCCCCTGGAGGTAATGGAGGAGCCCGAGCCAGGCCATCTGCTGCCGCGCTTCTTCCACAGCAAGCCGATGTGGTGGACCGTCGGCCTGCTTACGGTCTACCACACGCTGATAGGCCTAAACCGCCTCTACCCGCAAATACCGGCGCCTCCCCATACCTATCGCTGGATTTACGGTTTACCTGGCATCTGGTCTGCCTTTCAAGATTGGGCTCTCACGATCTTCCCACTGGTGATAGGGGTCAGCTATCTGATCAATAATGAGGTGCTCTTTAGCCTCTGGTTTATGTTCGTGCTCTACCGACTCGTCCGGTTTGGGATGCTTTTCTATGGTATGACCATCGCCGGCGTGGCGGTCGGTTATTGCGACTCGGCCCTCTCGAGCTACACCTCGGCCGGCGCCTCACTCGTCATCACACTTTGGGCTTTCTGGGTGGGGCGAGACCACTTCGCTAGCGTCTTCCGCGGCATCTTCCATCGCCAGCCACAGCTCAAGGAACCCGAGAGCGTCTCCTACCGATGGGCGACTCTAGGCTACCTGATCACCCTGCTCGGGATGATAGTCTGGCTTATGGTCGCAGGGGTCAACCTGTGGATGGCCTTGGCGACGGTTGTTGTTGCTCAGGTCGCTTACATTGCGCTCGCCTGGATTGCCTCTCAGGCCGGGGTGCTCTTCCTGCAGGGACCTTTTACGGGCAGCGAGATACTGACCAACCTGCTTGGCAGCAAGGTTTGGGATCCGCGTTCTATCGTAGTGCCCTCAATTGTTGAAAATGTCTACGGGGTCGACCTGCGCGAATATATGCTGCCGCAGCTTGTTGGCGCGCAGAAGCTCGCCGACAGCCTTAGAGCCAATCGCAAGGCCTTGCTTTGGGCAATGGTCGCAGCTGTCATCGCCGGCACAATCGGCTCCGGCTGGATGGCGGTCGCTATGCCCTATCACAGTGGAGGCGGCACCGCCCTATTCAACGCATGGACTTATGTCGAAGCTCCGCAACGCCCTCTACGTTATGCAGCAAGTGCCATTACAATGCCCACCAACGGGAATTGGGCCGTCGGTGCGGGGGTCATCGGGGGCGCTATCGGTTGCTGGCTGTTGCTTTTCCTGCGCTCTCGCCTGCCCTGGATGAGCCTCCACCCGGGCAGGCTGGATTGCTGCAGGTAGTTATCCTGGCAAGGTGTTTGGCTTCTCCTTCTTCATCGCCTGGGTGCTGAAGACGCTCATCCTGCGCTATGGGGGTCCAACGCTCTATCGGCGCGCGAGGCCCGTCTTTATGGGGCTTATCCTCGGTGACACCATCAATGGAGCCATCTGGATAATCGTTGGCTTCATCACCAAACACGGCTATCCCCTATTGCCTCTGTGAGGCTCTTTGGAGGGCTTCTTTATGAAGATAATCCTGTTGTTGCTAGTGCTAATCGCGGCGCAATCGTTAGCTGCCAGGCTGGAGGGGCCCTCCCAGTCGACTGGTAGCCTGCTTGCTGGCCTGACGCTGCGTACTGAGACGGGTGACTGGGTGCTGGAAAGCCTCAAGGTGACCTTCAGAGGGCACGAGGAAGAGCTGTTGATGGGCGAAGGAAGGATTATCACCCCTCTTGAAGGCGGTTTCGAGGCGGCCGAGAGCTTTATTATTGATGGTGAGAACCGCTACCAGGTTTGGGCTACCGCGCTTCTCGAGGCCAACTGCCTGCGCCTGGAAGTCACTGGCGATGAGGTCATCGGATGGGAAGCCGGATGGCGCGCCGAGGGCACGCCCATCACACGCCTCTTCCTCAGCAAGGGCTTCGTAATGGATAAACCCACCCTCCCCTATGAGCTGCGTTATCCCGTGATGGGTCACGCCACCTATATGCGCGGTCACGGGCTGGAGACCGAAAAAGGCGCCCTCTACTGCCTCGTAGATGGCGTCGCTACGCGCTTCTGGTGCGATGGTCCGAAGGGTCAGTTCGCCCTCGCCGCTAGCTGTGGCACCGAAGTGATGCGCTTTTACTGGGGGGCAAAGCCCTTCGCGCGTCTTTTGATAGGACTCCGTGACGAGGTCGCCCTGAAGCTGCCTGACTATATGCCCAACCCCGTGTTGAAGGGCCGCCAATACGCTTTCAGCGGGGCTACGTCCGGTCAGATGGCAAAAGAGATGGCCAAACCTTTCTTCCAGCGCGGCATCACCGATCTGGCTTTCGTCCAGTTCGGCTGGATGGGCAACGAAGCGCCCAACTACTGGCCTCCGCGCAAAGGCGATGAGCCTGAGCAGATGAGGGCCTTCAACGACATCTGTTTTGCAGCCGGCGCCCTCTACTGCCCTTATGACAACCAGACAGAGTTCGGCACCGATGCGCCAGGCTATGACCCCAAAGCAGTGATGTATGATGCGAAGGGCGACCCTATCATCGCCTGGACGGACAAGGCGGCGGGCAAAGAATGGCACGCGGTCTTCCCCTGGGTGGGGGAGGAGGCTTCTCGCCAGGTGCATGAGCTACTGAACCAATATGTTGATCCTCAAGGTCTCTTCATTGATGTCGTGGCGACGCGCTTCTTCGACCGAGTCTGGGACTGGGAAGGCAAGGAGTACAACGGCAGGGAGTTATTTGACGGTTATGCCCATTATCTGGATACCGCCAAAGACATCGAAGGCAACGGCAACGGCCTTCCGGATAGAGCAGATCCCCCTATCGTCTCGGAAGACGCCTGGGAGTGGCAACTGCCGCATGTAGATACCTCGCAGGCCTACTTTTTCCCATACTTCTTCCATGGCAATCCGGCCCCGCATGACTGGTTTCCGCACCTGTCGTTGCTTTACCACCGCCAATATGCGGACTTCGGGATGGGCTGGTATGCGATGTACGCGGGCGATGACAGCCTGCAGTTCCATAACACCGAGGACTGGACCAACGAAGAGGTGCTCTTCGACGACTATATCTCGGCCCAAATATTGATGGGCGAGGCTGGCTTCCTCTGGCCCGATGTATTCAGCCCCGTCAGGCAGCGCGTGGCCTATATCGGGCGTCTCTACTACAGGATGCACGCCTTCAACGAGCAGGTCTTCGGGAAGGCCTTCACCGGCTTCGAGTACGAGGGTGACTCCCTCTTCCGTACAAAGGCCACCTATGACGATGGCACACGCGTTTGGGTGAACCGCGGCGAAGGGCTTTGGAACGTGGAAGGACGCCTTATTGCCCCAGTGGGGCTTCTGGTTTGAGGGAAACGATGCAAAGGGCGGCCATTGGCTTCCGGAAGGCAGGCAGAAGCCCGTGGACTGGGCGCAGGTAGAGGGCGAGGTCTACGCTGACGGGCGTGGAGAGGCCTTCGACTTCGGCGACCTGACCACCAAGGGGCCCGTTGCCCTCTGGCAGAAGAACCCGCGAGAGCTATGTGTCGTAGCCCTCGGCAACGTAGGCGACTCTCTCTTTCGACCTGGAAGCCCTTGGCTTCGGCTCCGGATGGGCAACCGGAGGAGGGGGCTTTCTTCCGGCGCGAGGGCAACCGCTGGGTGCTCACTGCCCCGATGGACGCGGGCAGCGAGCCAGCCATCTTCCGCACCCAAAATTAGTCGGCTAGTTCCACTACACAGGCCACATCAAAGGCAGGCAGATCTATCAGCAGGCCTTCCTGACTGTTGCTGGTGGAGGCCGGCTGGCCCTCTCCGCAGTCGGGATGGACGGTCACCTGGCCCTCTTTTGCCCCTCTCCTTAGCAGCTTGCCGCCCTCGAAAGGCTTCTCGGCCCGGTTCACGAGGTATAGCAACTGCCTTCCGGGCGCCTGCCAGAGGAAGCAAGAGAGCTGCGCGCTGCCGGGCAGTATCTCAAAAGGCGCCTCAAAGCCCTTTGCTGAAAGTGCCTGGTCGAGGGCCGCAAGGCCTTTGCGTCTGGACTCTTCTCCCTCTCGAGAAGGCGCAGGCCAGAGGAACAGAGGCGGCGTATTTCCCCAGTGCCTGTCTCGGACGGGCTGGCCGGTATAGGCCTTGCCGTAGTCCTGGAGCTCTAGCCTCTTGCAGCTGTCTTTAGCCTCTTCCGGAAGGGGCCTTGCCGCCTCATCCTGAAGGGCAAAACGCCCTCCGGTGATTACGGTGCCCCCTTCCTCTGAATAGGCAGTGAGGGCTTCCAGTGCCTTTTGCGGCAGTCTTGCGCAGTCCGGCACCAGCACCCAGTCATAGCCTCTGAGTGATTCTGGTTTCAGCGTTAGTTCAGTCAGTGTGACGACATCTACCGGCTCATGGCGTAGCTCCAGCAGCTTGTACCAGCCCATAAAGCTGCGGAAGTCATTGCCTGGGCCCTCTTCCTCATCCGGCAAGAGGGGCGTGAGAGGCTCGATAAGGGCGACCTTGGCGACCGGCTTGGCTCCCTCAAGCAGCTTGATGCCCGCAACACTGGTAGTCCCGAGGCGCGTTAGCTCCTCCAGGCTGAAGGTCGGATAGTAGCTGTAGTCTGCGACCGCGCCCAGGTGCCAGCCGCACCAGTTAAGGCCTACCGTACCGTGCTGGATGGCGCTATGAGTGAGCTGAGCAAGAGGCCGCTCCCCCAGGTACACGCCCGAGGTGAAGTCTATCAGGTCTACCGCCCAGAGGGGCTTGCCATACTTGCGCGCGACATCCATGCAGACGGTCGCCCTGTAGGGATCGCCATCGGCCGAGCATACCTGCATACCGATGGCATCGAAGGCCTCGCCCTTCATCGCTACGAGGTCAGGGCTGATGGTGCTACTTTGCGTGTAGTCCCACTCGGCGGGGAAGCCAAAGCTCATCGTGAGGTAGGTGACCAGCTTGCGGTCGGGGATGCGCTCCTTCACCAGCGCGCCCAAATCCGCGATATAGTCGGCCCCAGCCTCGTACCAGTAGGCGGTAAAGTCGGCCACAGCGGCGTTGTGGTTGGCCCAGGGCCTGTTGGCGGGCTGTCCGAGGGCCGTAATGCGAAAGACACCCGCACCCTCCGGCCCACCATCCGGCGCCCATCCGGTCTCGAGGCCAGGCGAAACGCTCCAATTCTGCACCGACCAGCCAGCGGGAGCTTCCTGGCCCTCCGGCCGGGGCAGCAGGTTGTCCTCCTGTCCCTCTTCCACGAGCAGCGGGGAGGAGAAGTACGCCGTCCCCTTGCCCACCAGCTTCAGCAACACCCAGGCCCGCCCTGTACCAGCCGGGGCGGTCCCAGTGACCGTGAGCCGCGTCCACTCGCTAGTGCCACGCACCTTCTCGCTGTTGGTGCTCGCGAAGGGCGCCCCGCCAGTAGGCCGTACCCAGTTGTACTCCAGATAGGCTCCATCTCCTGTCACGCCTTCGGTTCTGGTCCAGCAGGTCAGGGTGTAGGTGTGGCCCTCCTTGATTTCCGAATAGGTCGTTGGCCCGGGCTGGGCGGTGGGGTCGGAGGCTGCCCCGGTGCTCCAGGACGCCTCAGCTGCCCCGCCATCTAGCGCCATCAGTTGGCCCAGGTGCAGACCCTTGTCCTGTCCAACCAGCCCGAGTTTGGGCGCCTCGACCTCTTCAAAACTGGTAAAGTCCGCCTCCCACGCCGTGTTCAACGCATCCAAAGTGTTGTATTTCGTCTGCAGCCACCGCTGGAAAGCCGCGATCTCCAGCGGGTGGTAGCGAGTGATGAGTGGGTACCACCATTCTGCCCCGGGGTGGATATACTTAACCACGCCGTCCGGGTCGTGCTCGGCAAGCCAGGCCGCCAGCGCGTCCACGATGCGCTCCTGCTCTGCGCGGAACAGGGGCGAATGAAGGGTCGGCTCTCCGCTTGCCTGCCCGTTTGGACCCAGGGCCTGTTCTCCAGCTTTGCCCAGCTCGGTGCGCAGCCAGTCGGGACAGAACAACGGATTGAGCTCCGAGATGATCGCAAGCTGCAGCCCATGCTCCTTTGCATAAGCAATTTGGGCTTCCAGTGGGCTGAAATCGAGCGGTTCGCGCTGGAACCACGCCATCCGCCAGCCGCCCGAGATGGAGTCCATCCCCGTCACGCCCGTCGCCGGCATCAACTCCATTCCGTCAACTTCGGAGGGGTAAGAGTTGAAATATCCAACGAAAGGCTCTTCTGCCAGGGCTAGCGCCCCTGTCAGCATCAACAATAAAGCGGCCGCAGCAAGTATCATCTTTGGTAACCTCATACGGTACATTTTGCGCACTCTCGCTTGTGGGAGATTCAGTGACTTCTATAAGACACCCAGTATTGCAGTTCGTCTGACGCCCAGTTATCGGGTTGCTCGAAAAAGCCGGTACCGAGCCGGAAAGATGACCACCCAGCCCAGACAGGTATATAATCTGCCAGGCCCAGGTCGGCTTTCAGTCTGATAGTTCCAGCCCCGCTCACCAGGCTAGCTTCGGCCCTAAAGTGACAAAGCCTGCCTGCCAATAACTTGGCTGGGAGGATTGGAACTGTCCTGAAGGTCTCTCTGCTTGTTATAATAGACTTGAGAATTTCAAAACAGTAAGCCGGGATACCCCTTTTCGGCTGGAGGCACTTGTGAGGAATTACAACAGCGTCACGACCTTATTGCTCGTGTTGCTGACAGTGGCTATAGCTGTCGCTCTTTGGAGCGTCAACAAGCCTCAACCCCAACAGCTCACTTATTCGGCCTTTATGGAGAAGGTCGAAAACAACGAGTTGCGCGAGGCTGAGGTCGGTCGAGAGCGCGCCGTTGGCAAGACCACCGATGGCAGGCAGGTAGTTGCAACCATCCCGCCCGACGTAGACCTGGCAGAGCGGCTCAGAAAAGCCAACAGCCAGATGATTGTCAAATCAAGTCGAGAATCTACCGCCGAAAAGTGGTTCACCAGTCTGCTGCCCTTGCTGATAGTTGTCGGCTTGCTCGGATTTTTCTGGTTGATGATGATGCGCCAGATGCAGAGCGGCACCGGTCAGGCGATGAGCTTTGGCAAGAGCCGCGCTCGCCTGGCGGGCGACCATCTGCCCAAGCTCAAATTCAGTGATGTGGCCGGGCTTGAAGAGGCCAAGGAAGACCTGCAAGAGGTTGTCGAGTTCCTGCGCGATCAATCCAGATATGTAAAACTTGGCGCGAAGATCCCCAAGGGAGTGCTGCTCGTAGGCCCGCCTGGCTGCGGCAAGACGCTCCTGGCAAAGGCCGTCGCCGGCGAAGCGGGAGTGCCTTTCTTCTACATTTCCGGCAGCGATTTTGTTGAGATGTTCGTCGGCGTGGGCGCCTCACGCGTCCGCGACCTGTTCGACCAGGCCAAGCAGTCGGGCTCCTGCATCGTCTTTATTGACGAGATTGACGCTGTTGGGCGTCAAGGGGCGCCGGGCTTGGGGGTGGGCACGATGAGAGAGAGCAGACCCTTAACGCCTTGCTCGTCGAGATGGACGGCTTCGATCCCCAGGCAGGCATCATCGTGCTGGCCGCGACCAACCGCCCCGACGTACTTGACCCTGCTTTGCTGCGCCCTGGCCGGTTCGACAGGCGCGTAGTAGTCGATTCTCCTGACCTGAAAGGGCGGCAAGAGATCATCGAGCTTTATCTCAAAGGCAAGCCAATCGGCCCCGATGTAGAGGCAATGGTGCTTGCCAGGCGCACCGTTGGCTTCACTGGAGCCGACCTTGAGAATATGGTCAATGAGGCGGCGCTGCTTACTGCAAGGCGCCGGCGCACTCAGCTTACGATGTCCGAATTCGAAGAAGCAATAGACCGAGTTATCGCCGGGCCAGAACGCCGCAGCCGCGTGATGACCGTCAATGAGCGGCGCATCGTGGCTTATCACGAGGCAGGGCATGCGCTGGTGGGAAAACTCCTTCCTGAGGCAACTCCTGTCCACAAAGTCACAATTCTGCCACGAGGCATGGCAATGGGTTATACGGTCCAGCTTCCTGAAGAAGACCGGTATCTGGTTTCGCGCACCGAGCTTATGGCTCAGCTTGCGGCCATGCTTGGGGGGCGTGTCTCCGAGAATATGGTCTTCCAGGAAATCACCACAGGCGCCCAGAACGATCTGGAACGCGTCTCTGACGTCGCAAGGCGTATGGTCACCGAGTTCGGGATGAGCGAGAAGATCGGTCCCGTGGCCGTTGGACGCAAGCATGGGCCTGTTTTCCTGGGACGTGACCTGGTCGAAGAGCGCAACTACAGCGAAGATCTGGCCCAGCTCGTGGATGAAGAGGTAAAACAAATCATTACGCATGCCTATTCGACGGCTGAGAATCTGCTGGCAGAGCATCGTCCTGCCCTGGACCACATCGCTGAGACCTTGCTTGAGCGAGAGACTATCCAGGGAGAAGAGCTGGATCGGTTGATTGCCGAGGCGATGGGCACAGAGATCGTGAACGAACAACTTCAGCCTGCTGCTGAATCCGAAGGCGAAGACTCCGAGGAAGACGCCACGTCAGAGCCAGAAAAAAAATCTGGCCGGCAACTCCCTGGCCAGCAACCTGGTCTGGAAGGCGGCCTTGCGGGGTGAGAGGCTCGCTAATCGAGTACTCGAAGCGCGAGCGACTAGCTCGCGCTTTTCGTTTCAATAGGAGCGCGCGGTGAGCAGGCAACTTTTTTGGTGTCCAGTCAATTTCGCCGAGGGACGCAATCTGCCCGCGCTTCACCGGGTTGAAGAAGCCCTTCTTGCGGGCTCTGCTCGCCTGGCTGACTGGTCCTACGATGTAGACCACTGCCGCAGTGTATTCTCTCTCATCGGGACTGGCCCCGAGTTACTCGAAGCCTTGCTTGTCGCAGGACGGTTGCTGACCGAGCTTGCTGACTTCGAAGGTTATCTCGGGGTCCATCCGGCCTTTGGCCTTATTGATGTCGTGCCCTTCGTGCCAGTGCTCGATTCCACCCAGGCCGAGGCAGTCGCGCTGGCAGAGCAGGCCTGTTCGCTGTTTGCGACAGAACTCGGTATCGCAGGCTTTCTTTACGGCTGGGCGGCGCATAAGCCCGAACGAGAGCAACTTCCTGACCTCAGAAACGAGCTTGCCAGGCTTGCCAGCCATCACGCAATTCTGGTCAGTCAGGCAGACTGCCCGCTTGCCAGCCCAAACGCCGAATACGGGGTAGTCTGCGTAGGAGCGCGATCCGCGCTTATAGCATATAATGTGCTGCTCGAAGGCCCACTTGCAGGCGCAAAAAATATCGCTTCTCGCGTCCGCGAGGCTCAAGGAGGCTTCCAGGGCGTAAGGGCGCTGGGCCTCGAGCTTGAAAGCCGGGGGCTTGTGCAAGTTTCGATGAACGTTTATCGTCCTGAACTGGTTAGCCTGACCGAGCTCTTTGATACCATCTCCGAAGAGGCTCAGCGCCAGGGACTGAGCGTCATCGGAAGCGAACTGATAGGCCTGGTCGAACAACGTTATCTGCCCAAAAAGCCGGCAACGCGGCTCAAGCTGTTACACTTTCGTGAGCAACAAATTCTGGAGTACTGGCTGGAAGGATTCGATTAGATGAGCGAACTGCTAAAGACCGATCTGGAAATAGCAAATAGTGTCACTCTGCGCCCCATTGAAGCCATCGCAGAGGAAGCCGGGTTCCTGCCTGAAGAGCTTGAGCCGTATGGCAAATACAAGGCCAAGGTCTCTCTTGCGGCCTGGGATCGACTCGCAAGCCAGCCCGATGGCAAGCTGATCCTTATGACGGCGATGACTCCCACCAAAGCCGGCGAGGGGAAAACGACCCAGACCATCGGCCTTACCCAGGCGCTATGCCGGGAGGGGAAAAAAGCCATCTGTGCTACGCGCGAGCCTTCTCTGGGGCCGTGTTTTGGGATGAAGGGCGGCGCCGCCGGCGGGGGCTGGTCCCAAGTCGTGCCGATGGAGGACATCAACCTTCACTTCACAGGCGACCTGCACGCGGTCAGTGCCGCGCACAATCTGCTGGCTGCGATGGTGGACAACCACCTGCATCAGGGCAACCCACTCGGTCTGGACTCGCGCAGCATCCTCTTTCCGCGAGTTGTGGATATGAACGACCGCGCCTTGCGCGACTTGGTCATAGGACTTGGTTCGGCCCAGAACGGCGTGCCGCGCCAGACTGCTTATCAGATAACCACAGCCAGTGAAGTGATGGCTATCCTCTGCCTGGCGACGGGTTGGGCCGACCTTCGAGAGCGCCTGGGGCGCATAGTGGTTGGCTATTCGACCAAGGGAGAGCCTGTCACCGCGGCCCAGCTTCAAGCGCACGGGGCGATGGCGGCGCTGCTGCGCGACGCGCTGCAACCCAACCTTGTCCAGACGCTGGAAGGCACACCGGCTTTCGTTCACGGAGGGCCTTTCGCCAATATCGCGCATGGCTGCAGCTCGCTGATGGCGACCAGGTTCGCTCTGAAGAGCGCCGATTTTGTCGTTACAGAGGCTGGCTTTGGCGCCGATCTGGGGGCGGAGAAGTTCTTCGACATAAAGTGTCCCGCTGGTGGTCTTCATCCTGCCGGGGCTGTGCTCGTTGCCTCGCTCAGAGCCATCAAGCATCATGGGAACGCGCTTACAGAGCAAGGCGCGACCTGGCAGCAGGTGCTTAAGACAGGTTTCCAGAATCTTCAGAAACAGTTCGAGAACGTCCGGGTCTTCGGCGTGCCTGCCGTGGTCGCTGTTAATCAGTTTGCCTCGGACAGCCTTGAGGAAGTCGATTACTTGCTGGAGCTCTGCCGTGATCACGGGATGCCTGCCGCGCCAAGTGAACTGTGGGCAAAGGGAGGCGCTGGCGGTGAAGCGCTTGTCGAGGCGCTGACCACCGAGCTAGCGGCCAATCCAGCGAATTTCAGGCCCCTGTATCATCCTGATATGAGCCTGAAGTCCAAGCTTGGTATCATTGCGCATGAGATATATGGCGCCGACAGAGTGGTATATACCGATGCCGCGGACAAGCGGATAGAGCAACTCGAGGCGCTTGGACTTAACAAGCTGCCAATTTGTATGGCCAAGACCCAGTATTCCTTATCTGACAATCCGGAACTGCTTGGCGCTCCGCGAGGTTTTGCTATACAAGTGCGCGATGTGAAGCCCTCGGCAGGAGCAGGTTTCGTCGTGGCTTACACAGGCGACGTAATGACAATGCCTGGTCTGCCCAGGCACCCAGCCGCCGAGAGCATAGACCTCGCCGGTGATGGGACTATTCTTAGGTCTGTTCTGAGGAAAGAATGACAAGAAGGCTCAACCCAGGCATTTATTCGACGCTCGCTCAGCTTCATCGGCAGGGGCGTAACCTGATGTCGTCCGGTGATTTTAACCAGGCCGAACAGATGGCTGCTGCCATGCTGAAGCTGCATGGGGAAGACCTCGAAGGCCTTGGCCTTATGCTGGATTCGCTGCTTGCCCAGGGGCGGGTGCAGGACGCTTTGCCCGCGGCGGAGCGACTCACCATGCTGACCCCACAGGATTATTCGGCCCATTACAAGCTTGGCAAGTTGCTTTTCGAACTGGAGGATGTGCCTGGTGCAGCCATCCACTTCGAAGCCGCCCTCGAGCTGGAACCGCCTGACCATCTCCAGCGCGAACTGGGCCAGGTTATAGAATTGCTTGATCGCCTGCAGGCGAGGCAGATATTGACTTTGGCCTCTGAAGACACCCTTTTCCGTATGGAATTGCGCGACGATCTCGAAGCCACACTTGATGACCACGGGTTCCATTTGTCCGAGGACGGCTTGCGCCGGCTGGCCCAATTTGATTTGAGCCAGCTTGGGACAACCCGCGCCAAACGCGGCCTGCTGCCGAACTGAGGAGGCCCTCCGTGTTGATACGTCCGATCGAACCGCAGGACGAACGGACCCTTCTTACCGAGTTGCGCCTGGTGGGCGTTGATGAGGCCTCCTATCCGATTTTTCTCGCTAAACGCAGTGGGCTTTGTGTCAAGGTGACTGGCGCCCCTCAACCGGCCGCGGCTATCCTCAAGCAGGAACTACTGGCGCGCGGGGGCGATGCCGCCGTCCATCGCAACGTCCTCACTGGCAAGACCGAGTTCTCCGATGTGCTGCTGTTCGGGACCAGAGCGCAGTTAGGGGCGCTTTCGGAGAAACTCGAATGGCAGCCTTTTGGTCTGGCCCAGCTTGGCCTCGACCTGGCCGAACTGCTTGTGCGACTCGAATTCTGGCAGTATGAATGGCGCCACGCGGGCGGCGCGTTGAAGCTTTCTGCCGATTCGCCCAAGGTGATGGCCATCCTCAATATGACGCCCGATTCCTTCTCGGGTGATGGCCTGGCCGGCAGTGTGGACGCTGCCCTCGCGCAGGCAGAGGCCGCCCTTGCCGCCGGTGCCAATTTGCTGGATGTCGGAGGAGAATCCACCCGGCCTGGCTCTCCGCGCGTTGCGCTCGAGGAAGAACTGGCCCGGATTATCCCAACAATTGAGGCCCTTTCTCGTCGCTTCGAAGCCCCTGTTTCGGTCGACACCTACAAGCCTGAAGTGGCGCGCGCCGCCCTGGAGGCGGGTGCTGTCATAGTCAACTGCGTCAGAGGCCTTGAGGAGCCTGGGATGCTCGAACTCCTTGCCAAGACTGGCGCTGGCGCCGTCTGTATGCATTCTCTATGGCCGCCAGAGACGATGCAGGAGAGTCCCCTTGGTCCTGAAGTCAGCGACGTCGTTTTCGAGTATCTCTCCGGCCGGCTGGACGCGGCTTGCGAGGCAGGGCTGGCGCCTGAGCAGCTTGTGTTTGACCCGGGGATTGGCTTCGGAAAGACACTTGCTGCCAATCTGCTGCTGCTGAAGCGCCTTGGTGAGCTGCGCTCACTGGGCCGCCCACTACTGGTCGGCGCCTCGCGCAAATCTTTCCTTGGTAAACTGGCCGGTGATATTGACGCGGACAGGTTGCCTGGCACCCTGGCTGCGCACACCGCTGCTATACTGAACGGAGCAAGTGTTATCCGGGTGCATGAGGCGGCAGAAGGCCGTTTGGCTGCCGACATCGCCGCCGCCATCGGGAGGGCCTGAAGTGAAGCAGGACAAGCTCATCCTTTCAGGACTTGTTTTTTATGCCCATTACGGCGTGCACAAAGCTGAGCGGGAACTGGGCCAGCAGGTGCGCGTAGATTTGGAACTCTTCCGGGACCTCTCTGCCGCAGGTAAAACTGACGATATCACTCAGACGGTAGACTACACCACCATTCTGGAGGCCATCCAGCAAGTTATCGACGCTGGGTCGTATTACCTGATCGAGGCGATTGCCGAGGCTATCGCGGCGATGCTGCTTGCCGAGTATCCAATTGACGCGGTAACCGTGCGCGTGACCAAGTCGAAACTGCCTTTCAGAGGCCAACTCGAGTCCGTTGCCGTGGAGCTCCACAGGGAGCGGGGATGATCACCCGCGCCTTTATCGGCCTGGGCGCCAATCTCGGCGACCGACTCGCCTCGCTTCAGGGGGCTGTCGAACGCCTTTCAAGCGAGGGCATCGAGGTCAAAGCCATCTCAAGCCTTTATGAAACCGCCCCTGTCGGAATGAAACCTGAAACTCCAGCCTTCCTCAACGCCGTAGTAGAAGTAGCCACAGTCCTTACTGCGAGGTTGCTGCTCGAAAGGTTGCTCGAAATCGAGGCCAAGCTGGGACGTCGCCGGCCCGAGCCTGATCGTCCTATCGATCTTGATATACTGCTTTTTGGAGATGCTACACTAGCCGAGCCTGACCTGGTCGTGCCCCATCCGCGCCTGGGCCAGCGCGCTTTCGCCCTGGTGCCACTAGCCGAATTAGCCCCTGGGCTGCAGTTGCCCTGGGGAGAGACGGTCGCCGAAGCCGCTGCCAGAACCTTGGCCGAAGGACAAAAACTGCGCGTCTTCCAGGGCCAGTATTGGTGGCAAGAGGAGTAGCTTGTATGCGTTATCGTTGGGTCGCCAAAGACCAGCAAGGCGCGTTAAAAGAAGGCGAGGCACTAGGTGAGAGCGCTAACGAGATCTCTCGCCAGCTCTCTAGCCAGGGCCTTACACCAGTAGAAATCAAGAAAGCCGGCGAGGAGGCAGCAGCTACTACTCGAACCGGCGCTCCCGATGCCCAACCTCGTCCAGGTCGCCCTTTACCGCGGGGCAGATCACGGGTAAAGCCAATTGACCTGGCCGTTTTCTTTCGCAGCTTGAAGTCCTCGGTCAGTGCTGGCCTGCCGCTTGCGCGCACTTTCGAGATAGTACTGCGCACCACGCACAACTCGCGTATCCGTTCGCTGGCTTCCGAGTTGCAGTCTACGGTCCGCGAAGGCCAGTCCTTTGTGGAAGCGATGGCCCGGCGCACTGACGTGGTCCCCTACTTCGCCTTGGGCGTGCTTAAGGCGGGAGAGGCCTCTGGCCATCTGGAAGAAGCCCTCGAAAATCTTGCAGAGCATTATGAGTATGAGCACGAACTGATGCAGGAGATCCGCTGGAAGACAGCCTTGCCCAAAGTCGAGCTGGGTTGCTTCCTGATCCTGATTGGTCCGATGCCCTTCATCTTTGCCTGGGCCTCGCGCCAGGCGACCAAATCCGGCTTCAAGTTCGATATGAATCTGTCGCTACCAATCCTGATGTTGGTAGGTCTGGCGATTGTCATATTTGGCGGGTTGCTGTTTTATCAGTTTGCCAAAAATATTCGACCGGTGGCGCTGTGTTTCGACTGGTTGAAGCTGTATGTCCCTGGCCTGGCGGGGCTGAACCGGCGGCTTGGGATATCTCGTTTTATGAATATGCTTGCCCTCTCGGTGAAGTCTGGCCTCTCCTACCATGAGGCGGCCGAACTGGCCTTGCCAGTAGTCGGCAATACGGTGCTGCAATTGAGGCTGCAAGCGATAATACCGCGCCTCAGGCAGGGGGCCCGGCTGACTGAAGTGCTTGAGCCGCTTGGCCTTGTGCCGTTCCAGGCGATGCAGATGCTCTACACCGGCGAGGACACCGGCGACACTGACCAGATGCTCCAAACCGCTGCCAGAGAACTGCAACAGCAGGCACGCTCCGACCTGAGGGTGCTTGCCATTGTGCTCTCAGTCGCAATGCTGGCTATTGTACTGGTGCTTGCCGGCGATACTCGTAATCTCCTTCTGGGTGCAGTATTACGGCGCTATGCTAAGCATCACGGACTAACGGGCGCGCGGAGATGAGAGCGCGAGTCAACGATTATTACCAACTACTCGGCGTGGCCCGCAACGCGACCCCCGAGCAGGTGCGCAAGGCCTATCGCGACAAGGTAAAGCGTTTCCACCCCGATGTCGCTGACGATAAAGGCAAGGCCGATGAACGCATCAAGCTCATCTATCAGGCCTGGGAAGTCTTGAGTGATCCCGAGCGTCGCCAGGCCTACAACCAATTGCTGGCGATGGAAGACAAGCGGCGCGCGGCAGAGGAAGAAGCTCGCCGGCGTCGGACCGAGCTTCGCGAAGGTCAGGAGCTTTTCCGCAAGGCGCGTATTGTGAGGGCGGGTGGAATGCTTAGCCCCGCCAAGGAACTCGCCCTCAAAGCGGCTCACTTGCTCGAATCCGACTGGGATGCCTGGTGGCTGGTGGGCGAGATAGCCCTCGAGCAACAGGATTTTGATACCGCAATTGAGGCCTACACGCAGGCCCTCAGGTACAGCAAACATAATCCAGCAGTGCAAAATCGACTCGACCAGGTGCTTGCGAAAGCCGCCAGAGGGCCAGTCCCCAGTGAAGCTCGCTTCGACCTGGGCAAGCAGGGCGATGCCTGGCATAAGCCCTCTCACACCTGGCGCGATGACCTGGGACGCTGGTATACGCCGCGTCTGGCGGCCAAGTTCGAGCGCGCCAGAGCTTATGTGGGCATCCTTGCTGCCGGCTGGCTTCTCGCTTCTATTATACTGCTTCGCTATTGGCTGCCGGATTCGTCGCTTGAAGAACTGCCTCGCGTCTTGCTCTGGATTGGCGCCATCGACGCCTTTGCCCTCGGTCTGCTCTTCGATGCGATTGGAGTAGTAGAATACTTCGATGATGCGATGTTCTATCGAGGGATGGGCAGCTCTGCAGTCCCGCGCGGCGTATTATTGATGCTGGTCAACTTTATCAACTTCGCCGTGGCGCTGCCGGTCTACCTGCTGGTGTCCCTGTTTGAGGGAGAGTTCTCTTTCAGCATCCTGCTCTGTTATGCGGCTGCAATGGCCTTATGTCTGCTGCTGGCTCTGCTCGTGCCCGCCCAGCTCGTGATGCTTGCCCTCTGGCTTTCAGGGCCTGCCACGAATCTGGTATTCTTTGGGTGGGCCTGCGGAACTTTTTTTCGTCCCACTTACTGGTCGTAGCGCCCAAGAGGTGCCCCTATGAGCGGCAAAGCTTTCTCGATAACCGATTTACGTGCCCGGTATGAAGCCGGAGAGAAATTCGCGATGGTCACGGCGTATGATTTCCCAAGCGCCAAACTGGCCGAAGCAGCTGGACTTGACCTGCTGCTGGTGGGTGATTCGCTCGGGACGACCGTCCTTGGCTACCCGACCACGCTGCCGACCACGATGGACGCGATGATACTCCATACTGCCGCGGTCAGCCGGGCCGTCACTTCGCCAATGGTCATCGGCGATATGCCCTTCCTGTCCTTCCAGGTGTCGGTGGAAGAGGCCGTCCGCAATGCTGGGCGCTTCGTTGTGGAAGGCGGGGCGCACGCGGTCAAGCTGGAAGGCGTCCTGCACGCCGAGGCCATCTCGGCCATCCTGGCGGCGGGCATCCCGGTGATGGGCCATCTGGGTTACACGCCTCAGCGGGCCATCCAGTTCGGCACGCAGATAGTCCGCGCAAAGCAAGCGGATGAGGCGACCGCCTTGCTTGCCGATGCCAGGAAGCTGCAAGAGCTGGGCTGCTTCGCCCTGGTGCTCGAGTGCATTCCCGACGACCTGGCTGGACTCGTAACCGAAGAGCTGGATATCCCCACCATCGGGATTGGCGCCGGGCCTCATTGTTCAGGCCAGGTGCTTGTGTGGCATGACCTGCTGGGGCTTGTGCCAGGCCAGAGCTTCAAACACAACAAGCGCTACGCCGAGTTGGGAGAGGCCATAATCGAGGCCCTTGGGCAATATGTGGCCGAGGTTCGCTCGGGCGCTCTTCCCAGACGAAACTCACTGTTTCCGGGCCGACCAGGGGCTCCTGGAGGCTTTGAAGCGCCGCCCGGAGCGCGACTAGCAATGCTACTAGTTCACACCAACGCGGAGCTTCAAAAGCTGGTTGCCGAAGTGCGAGCCAAAGGCCAGTCAGTTGGCCTCGTGCCGACAATGGGCGCTCTGCATCAGGGGCATGGCTCGCTAATCCGTCAGGCGGCTGCCGAGTGCGACTTCGTGGTGACTTCCATCTTCGTAAATCCAACCCAGTTCGGTCCGAGCGAAGACCTCGCGGCTTATCCCAGGACACTGGAGGCCGACTGCGCGCTGGCCGAAGCCGCCGGCTGCGCTGTGGTCTTTGCCCCCTCAGTTGAGGAAATCTATCCGCGAGCGCCCCTCACCCGGGTGCATGTCGAGGCTTTGACCTCTGGGCTTTGCGGGGCTTCACGACCGACTCATTTCGATGGCGTCTGTACCGTCGTGACCATACTCTTCAATCTGGTGCGACCCGACAAAGCCTATTTTGGGTTGAAGGATTATCAGCAACTCCAGGTAGTCAAGCGGATGGCCGCCGACCTGCATCAAGGCGTCGAGGTAGTGCCTTGCCCGCTGATACGGGAGCCCGATGGCCTGGCGATGAGCAGTCGCAACAAGTACCTTTCTCCTGACGAACGCCAGCAGGCGCTGGTGCTTTACAAGGCACTGCTCACAGCCGAGCAGCTCGTGAAGTCGGGGGAGAAGTCTAGCGAAGTAGTGCTCGAAGCTGCCCGAGGGGTGATTCTTGGCGCTGCTTCCGCTAAAATAGACTATGTAGCTTTGGTCGATCCCGAGACGCTCGAACCTGTAGAAACCATCGAAGGCCCAGCCAGGATGGTGGAAGCCGTGTTCCTGGGTGTAACCCGGCTTATTGACAATCTGCTGTTGGTCCCAGAAGGGTGAGGTAAATGTTTTTGAATCTTCTCAAATGCAAGCTGCACGGAGCGCGCGTTACTGATGCCAACCTCGATTATGAGGGCTCCATCGAGATAGACGAGGAGCTAATCCGGGCTGCTGGACTAAGGCCTTTTGAACAGGTTCATGTCCTCAATGTCACCAACGGCGAGCGCATCGAGACTTACGTCATCGTCGGCCCTCCAGGCTCGAAGCGTATCTGCCTTAACGGCGCCGCTGCCCGCAAGGCCGAGCGCGGAGACAAGGTGCTTATCCTCTCGTATGTCTGGCTTGAAGAGAAAGAACTCGCCTCTCATAAGCCGCGCGTCGTCGTGCTGGACGATGCCAATGAGATCGTTACTGTCAAAGACCATTCAGCTCTCTGGCCCGAGGAGTAAACCCCCGATGAGAGGCCAACTGGCTCTGGACCGCGCCCTTTATGCGCCGCTTGTGACCGCCGCGCTGGCTGAGGATGTCGGCTTTGGTGATGTCACGAGTCAGGCCACCGTGCCTCTGGGGCGTCAGGGACTTGCGCGCGCGATTGCCAAGGCAAGCGGCATCGTCTGCGGGCTGGCGCTTTTTGCTGAAGCCTTTCGGCAGGTAGATGAGTCGCTCGAGGTCACCTTCGATTTGCCCGAGGGGGCAGCCGTCGAGTCTGGAGACGAAGTGGCAAGTGTCCGGGGCAGCCTGCGCAGCCTGCTGCAGGCTGAACGAGTCGCGCTCAACTTCCTTCAGCATATGTCGGGCGTCGCGAGCCTGACCGGCCAGTTTGTTCGCGCCATCGAAGGCACAGGGGCCAGTATCCTCGACACCCGTAAGACTTTGCCGGGGCTGAGAGCACTGCAGAAGTATGCCGTGCTTGTAGGCGGAGGCCAAAACCATCGCTTGCGCCTCGACAGTATGGTGCTCATCAAGGACAACCACATCAAGGCTGCCGGTGGGTTGCGGCAAGCCATCGAGCAAGCCAGGGCGACGGTCTCGCCAGCTTTACGTATTGAAGTCGAAACCGAGAACCTTGACCAGGTGCGCGAGGCTCTGGCAGCTCAGGCCGACTGGATTATGCTCGACAATATGAATCCGGACCTGCTGAGGGAAGCTGTCGCGCTGGTTGCAGGACGCGCCAGGCTCGAGGCCTCGGGCCGAGTCAGCCTGGATACCGTCCGCGCCATCGCCGAGACGGGCGTCGATTTCATCTCAGTCGGCGCGCTGACCCATTCGGCCCGCGCCCTGGATATTTCCCTCGAAGTCACCGAGGTTGACTGAGCCTTTGGGCAAGCCCCCTCGGCGCGAGGTGCTTTCGAGTCTGCGCGGTAAAGCCGCCAGCTCCAGGTCTCTAGCCGAGCTGGCCGGTCAAACAGGGGTCGCAGAATCTGAACTCCAGGCTTGCCTCGCCCAGCTCGAGGAAGCCGGTTATCGGCTTGCGGACTGGCAGTATGAGACTCCTGAAGAGGGGTGGTTGTTGCCTTCTGAGTGGCAGTCCGAAGAATTGCTGGTGCTGCACTGTCCAGAGACGGCTTCCACCAATAGCGATGCGCTTGCCCTGATGGAGCAACTGCCCGACCGCGCGCTGCTGGTTACCGAATACCAGAGGGCAGGCAGGGGCAGAAGAGAGCGCGAGTGGCTCTCGCCGCCCTCCCAGGACGTGCTTTGCACTCTCTTTCTGGAAGGCCCTTTGCCCTCGCCTGGCCTGGTGGTCCTGGGCATCGCAGGGCTGCTGGCGCAGGAAATAGGTGCCGTTTTCGACTTGCCCTTACGGGTCAGATGGCCGAACGACCTCTTCTTGTCAAGTGCCAAGGTGGCTGGCATACTGGCAGAAGCGCGTCATCAGGCTGGCCGAGATGCGCTGGTGGTTGGGGTCGGTTTCAACGTGCTTGGCAAGGCCCTGGACAGGGGGCTGCCCGAGGCGACAACGCTCTCGGAAAGAGCGCCCGAAGCCACGCGCATCGAAGTCGCCAGGTGTATTGCAAGAGCTTTTACATCAGCCACTAGTCTCGCTCGGGCAGGCCAACTCGAGGCTTTGCTCCAGGCAGCTCGAGCGGTGGATTTACTGCGTCATCGCAGTGTGACAATTACCACGGCCGAGGGCGATTTTCGAGGACTGGCGACTGGGTTTGCTTCGAACGGTGAATTACTGGTGCGCGGCCACGATGGCCAGGAACGCGCTTTTTCAAGTGGAGAAGTCCATATCAGCAAGTTATCCGGATGAGCCTTGGTCGACAAGACCAGCCTTCCGGCTTAGCTACACTCTGGAGGTACCACAATGTCAGATGCACCCGCTCCTCTGCTCATACTGATAGGCGATGGTCTTGGAGACAGGCCAATTGCGGCTTTCGGCGGTAGGACGCCCCTCGAAGCGACTCCCACCCCGACCCTGGACTGGCTGGCCACAAACGGCGAATGCGGTCTGATGGACCCGATTGGACCTGGCATCCGCGCTGGGAGCGACACCGCGCACCTGGCCATCCTGGGTTATGACCCTTACGAAGTCTACACAGGCCGCGGCCCCTTCGAAGCGGCGGGCATAGGTATGGAAGTTAAGCCCGGCGATGTCGCCTTCCGCTGCAACTTCACCACCATCGACGACGACTTCATCGCGGTGGACCGGCGCGCTGGCCGTATCGAAGAGGGCACTGACCAACTCGTGGCCGAGGTCAACGAGATGGTAATCGAAGACGTCACCTGCTTTGTGAAAGAGTCGGTCGCTCACAGGGCTGCTCTGGTGCTGCGCGGGCCGGGCCTGTCGGCTGAAGTGACCGATGTAGATCCTCATCACGAGGGCGCCAAGCTGCTTGAGGCCGAAGCCAAAGTGCCCGCGGCAGAGAAGACCGCTCGCATACTCAACGAGTTCGTCAGGCGCTCTTATGCGGCGCTCAAGAATCACCCTGTCAACCAGGCCCGCATCGCCGCCGGCCTCAAGCCTGCCAACTCAATCGTGCCGCGAGGCGCGGGGGAAGCCCCCAATATTGGCAGCATAGAAGCGCGCTACGGCTGCAAGTCCGCCTGTATTGTCGAGACCGGCCTCATCAAGGGCATCGGCAATTATCTCGGGATGGATATCCTTGACGTGCCAGGCGGCACAGGAGGATTGGACACGGACATCCAGTCTTTCGCTGCTGTAATCAGCGAGGCGCTGCCCAGGTATGGCCTTATACTCTGCAACCTCAAGGCCCCCGATATCGCCGGGCACGACAGTGGCGCAGAGACCAAACAGCAAGCTATCCGCCTGCTCGATCAGCTTGTAGCTGGCCTCCTCGAGGCAGTTAAGACTACCGGCGCCTATATGGTGGTCACGGGCGACCATTCAACTCCAATTGGGGTTGGCGACCACAGTGGAGATCCGCTGCCGGTTGTTTTCTATGGCCCGGATGTGCGCGCCGATAGCGTCACCGAGTTCGGCGAGCGTTCTTGCGCCGCTGGCGTCGTTTGCCGCATCAAAGGCAAAGACCTGATGCCTATCCTGACCCAGTTCAATAATACCCAGGTGAAATTCGGCGCCTAAGAGCGCTGCCCCTCAGGGGGAAAGGAGGCTCACGATGAAGGTAATAGCCATCCTCGGCAGCCCGCGCTCAAGCGGAAACAGCGCTACGCTGGCCGAGAAGATTCTCGATTCTGCCAAGGAAGCCGGAGCCGACACCAAAAGCTTCAAAATCGGCAAGAGCGAATTCAAAGGCTGCGTTGCCTGTATGGCCTGTAAGAAGAAGGCCGACAAATGCGTGATTAACGATGACCTTACCAAAGCGATTGACGCAGTCGAGAAAGCCGATGCGTTGATAATCGCCAGTCCAGTCTACTTCGGCGAGCTGAACGCCCAGACGAAGGCTTTCATCGACCGGATGTACGGGTATCTCAAGGCCGATTTCACCACCAATCCCGAGCCCTCGCGCCTGAAGCCCGGCAAGAAACTCGTCTTCGTGCTGGCCCAGGGTGACCCGAATGCGGCGCTTTATGCCGAGGTATATGACAAATACGCTGGCTTCCTCTCCTGGTTTGGTTTCGAGTGCCAGCTCTTGCGCGCAGTAGGTGTAATGGACAAGGACGATGCCAGCAAGCGCAAGGACCTGATGAAACAGGCCGAGGCTATCGGCAAAGCTTTGGCTGGCTAGTGTAATCAAGGGCCAGTCCGGCGGGCTGGCCCTTCTCTTTCTCCTCCCGGGTGCTTCACGCGCGCTTCTGCGGTATATTGAGAGTGACAATAAATCAAATGTGTCGCTATCTCAGGCATCCGGTGATCAAATGCGCTACGAATCCGTGGCTCAGATCCTCTCCGAGTTGAAGCGCACCTATTTGGGCGCGCCGCTCGCTATCCTTACGCTTTGTGAACATATTGACCTCAGCTATCAACCTACCTATGCGCATGTGCGCGCCCTTGAAGAAGAGGGCGTAATCGAGACCCTGCGTCAGGGGCGCAAGGTTGTGTGTCGCCTGGCTCCCGCGCCCGAGACGGCCAACTGGCTTGCTTCGGTGGGGTATACCGAAGCGCGAAAACGCCTGAAAGCGAGTCGCTCCTGGCGCGAACTGCGTGATTGGGCTACCCAGGCGCTGGCCTCGGAGCCTTCAGCGCGCGCCGTCTTCCTGCTGCCTGGCAAGGATAACCTGCGCTTGGTGCTCGTGAGTGATGCCGAGGCTACCGCTCCGCCGCCTGCCAAACTGGCTTTGGAACGACTTTCTGCCTAGCGAGTTTACTGCTTCGCTAGCGGACCAGTCCAAAGCCGTTTCACTGCTAATAGAGGCGCTTCCCCTTGCTGGGGGGGAATGGCTGTATATGAGGTTGCTTGCCAGCCAGGAAAAGTCCAGATGGGAAGCCAGGCCCCGAGCTGTCCAGGAAACCGCACCGGAAGCTGTCTCCAGCCCCAGGCCGGCGCCCGAGGCGACAGCCGAACGCGCAATACGTCCCGCGCGCAAACTCTTCGACCTGCCAGGCGATCTGGTCGACTAGCGGCTTCGGGCTTTCTGCGAAGCCGTGTATAATTGGCAAATATGAACGCGGCAGTCTGGTTTATCCCGAGTAGTGAGCCTGAGCCCGGCGCGCTTCAGCGGTTGGGTAGCTTGGCTTGCGCCCTGGGCCTGAAGCTTCGCATCAGCGAATCCTGGACCAAAGCAGGCGCTCATAAAGCCCTTCATGTCGCTCGCCGGCGAGCGCAAAGTGTCGCCGCGCTTGTGTTGCCGCTGGACCTGATTTGGGCTTTGGACCTGGAGGTTGGGGATCGACTTCGCGAGTTGCGCGCTCAGGCGACTGATTTGCAGGTGCTCGTTTACGCAGCTGAAGGGCAGGTCGAACCTCCTTTTATGCCGGCCCTGTTTGATGAAGTACTTATAACTCGGATGGTTTATCCTGCAGTAAAGCTGAAGCCAGGGCGCTGGCGAATTGGAGTGCCACCTGGTCTTAGTCCCGAACTGGCTTGTCTTGGCCTCCTGGCATTGCCCAGGATATCCGGACTACCCCATCTGATCGGCGAAAGAGGGATATATTCCGGCCTGGCCCGGAAGCTCGCTCACTTGCTTTTGGCGCTTGGGTGGCGAGCAACCAGTACAACTAAAGCGCGTGGACGAGAAACCCGGTATGTCCTTTCGCCTGTGCCAGTAGAGCCTGAGAAAGGTTTCTGGTTGCCAGTCGTTGAAGAAAGTTACAGCTTTGATTCTCTGCTTGCGCTGGTGGCAGGGCTCGCCCGGGGGAATCCTACCGCTGAAGAACTGGCTGCCGTTGCCCAGTTGATGGTAGAACAAAGAGCTCTGGCAGGTTTGCCTTTTCAGGAGAAGGAGCCTGTTCGGTTGCCCTCTGGACTTGAAGTTCGGTTCCAGTGGCGGGCGGGAGCTGAGCCCTTATGGACTTTGCAGGGAGCTGGGGAGGGGAGCGCCAATGGGCGTGCTGACGCGTGAACTCAAGCTGCAATCCACTGGCAACGTCGATATGGTTGACCTTACCAACGAAGTGCGTCAATTGGTGCAGGAAAGTGGCCTCAAGGAAGGCCTCGTAACAATTTTCGTGCCCGGTTCGACGGCTTCTGTCCTCACAATGGAATTCGAGCCTGGCCTGAAACGCGACCTGAAAGAATTCCTGGAAAAATGGCTTCCGTCTGACCATCAGTATTACCATAACGAAACCTGGCACGATGATAATGGTCATAGCCATATGAGGTCTATGCTCTTTGGCCCTTCGGTCAGCATCCCCTTCAGTGGGCGTGAACTTTTACTTGGCACATGGCAGCAAATTGTTGTAGTTGATTTCGACGTCCGCCAGCGCAGTCGGCGAGTCCTTATTCAGGTGCTTGGTGAGTGATAAAAGCCATTGTTTTTCTGACCCTTGCGGTCCTTCTTGTCGTTGGAAATATTTCTGCCTGGGCTGATCTGGGCAAGCATGAGCCACTCCGGGGTTGTTATCTGGGCGCCTACGTTGATCTCGAAACCGAGGTCAGGGGCGATGTAGCGACGTTTCAGAAAGTCCTTGGCAAGGATCACGCCACTTTTCTGCGTTATGTGGGGTATGGCAGGCCCTTCCCGCGCGACTGGGTTGCTACCCTCAAGACACTGGGTGTCACACCTTGCATCGCCTGGGAGCCTAACGAAGGCCTCGACAAGGTGCAACGCGATGACTACCTCAAGAACTTCGCCATAGAGGCAGGCTCGGCTGGGGTGCCAATTTTCCTGCGTTTTGCGTCCGAGATGAACGGCCCCTGGACCAACTACAGCGGCGATGCGGCTCTCTACAAGGAAAAGTTTCGGATAGTCAGCGAGGCAATGAAGCGTTTCGCGCCTAATGTGGCCCTCGTCTGGACTGTATCGGCGACCCCCTATGATGTCCACCCGCTCTACTACCCAGGAGATGAGTGGGTAGACTGGGTTGGCATCGACATCTACTCTGTGCCCCGCTCGATGGGGATTGCCAAAGAGGCAGCTGGCGCCGAAGACCCCCGGTACTGGCTGGACAAGTTTTACAAGCACTGGGCCTCGCGCAAGCCCGTCGCCATCAGCGAGTTTGCTGCCGCTTATGCCTCGAGTAAATCCGAGCTGCAGAGCGAGGAATTCGCCTGCGATGCTATTGCGCGCCTGTATGGTTCGCTGCCTGCGAGGTATCCACGGGTGAAGGCTGTCTTCTACTTCTCGATGAACACTATCGCCCATAATCGCAACACCAAGAACTACTCGCTTGTCGAAAGTCCGCGCGTCCGGGCGGCCTATTCGGCGCTTATTTCGAGTGATTATTTTCTCTCCCACGTAGGAGACGAAGCCCCGCGCAATTATCGACCGGTAAAAGAACTGCCTATGGAATCCAATAACTACCCACCCGCCAATGGGTCCGGCTCTCAGGGAGACATCTGGATACACGGCATACGCGATGGCAGTGTCGTGGTGGGGAAGGTCAAGCTCAATGCCGTGGTCGCCGATGGCAGGATTCCGAGATATGTGATTTTCTATCTGGATGGCGCGGCCATACTCGTGACCAACCGCAAGCCCTACGATTGCAGCCTGAAGGGAGATTCGCTGGCGGAGGGGCCTCATACCTTGCGCTTTGATGCGGTGCTCGAGGGAGGCAGTGTGCTGCGCTCCCCCGACTACACTATATACTGCTTTCCTTCGGCAAACGGCGCCAGTTGATCCATAATCCTGCTGCCGCGACAAGCAGGCCCAAAGCAAGCAACCAAAGCAGCGCCCGAAGCAGTTTTGCCGAGGGCGGCACAACCTCGAAACGCGCGACTGCTTGCCCAGCAAGTTGATCTTTCTCATCATACAAGGTAAGACGCAACTCATAGTCGCCAGGCACAGCGAGCCATCTGCGCTTCAGTTCGAGCCTGGCTCCAGGCTCAAGGGCTAGTGCCGTAGCAGCCTCTCCCAGCGTAAAAACGCCGTGTTTGCCATAATTGAGAGCGAGCCGCGCGCTCCAGCCGCTCGAGGTGCCTGTCCCCGAGTTGATAATCCCGCCGATGAAAGTAACCACCTGGCCGCTAGTTAGCTTTGCGCCGGTAGCCCCGCCTCCATCCACTGTCAAATCACCTGCTTGAGCGGTAAGCAGTGCTTTCGGCTCTGGCGCCTCAGGTCGCAGTTCGATGTAATCCACATAAGTTACATCCAGTGGGACATTGGACATCAGGGTATCTTCATCTGCCACAAGACGCAGGCTGGCATCGTATTTACCCGCCGCAAGGCTGGCCTCGCCAGCTTTCACGGTGCGCCACTTGCGCGCGTTCGTGAGCGGGGGGGTAACCTTCAGACTTAGCCCTGCAAGGTCCAGTTGAAGCAACGCAGCGCGACTGGACAGGCGTACATAAATGCCATAAGTGCCAGTCTCGGGCAGCTCGAAGCTCATTGCAACGATTGCATTTTCGGCTGTGGTCGCGATGCAGTATTTGGCTTCGGCTCCTGGTTCATCATCTATGAGCTTCCAGCCCTCTTTATACGAACCGACCAGAGGCTGGCTTTGCTCCAGGGGAAGCTGCACCTGGCCCCAGGCAACCGAAACAAGCAGCACGAGCAGTCCCAGTGCAAGCAGGCTAGCTCTCATTCCGGCTCCTCCCAAGCAGCAGGCGGTAAACCCCAAGCCCGATTAGCGCTGCGGCTGCAAGCGCCAGCATCAGGAAGGCGAGCCAGGAAAAATCAAAATGGGGCGAAGCGATGCTCACAACTCTCATCGCGCCGTTGTTGGACAAATCCTGGTCAGGCACCTCAGGCGGGGATTCGACCCAGATGCCGACATTCTGCGGCTTGTCCGTCATCGAAATCCAGGTACTCACCAGGGTGCTTTCGCCGGGCGGGAGAAACTCAATCACATAGTCGCCGGTCAGCTTGCTCTTTACTGTCTCGGCGACGAAATTGACTTTGATATTGCTTACCGCCCCTGGCCCTCGGTTGAGCAATATCGAGGTGACATAATACTGGCCGCCCGCCCTGGGCATCGGGATTTGCACAATCTGCCCATCTGCCTGCTGTTGATAGAAGCGCGGCGCGCCCAGCAAAGTCAGGTCGGCTGGCATAGTGTAAATCGTGACCTCGGCGGATTGTTCCTGCGCCCAGCCAGGGGTTAGCAGGAATACGCCACATATCAATAATCCAAACATCCAGGACAGGCTTCTCATTGCCCGTGATATTAGCACAAGACAACGTTCTGGGGAATGTGATTCGACCGGATTCGCCATTCCTTCCTCTTTACGCTGTTATAATCTGGCAGGTGAGAATCGTATATGAATAAGCCGGGCCTGGACCGACTATGGTGTGAAGAGAGCCTGAGCGCCCCTCCTGTTGGGCCAGCCAGCCAGGGTTCAGGCGCCTGGGGGCTGCTTGAGCGCGCCGATGCCTGGTATCGCAAGCTGGAATGGGCAGAGGCGCTGCGCGACTATTCGCGCGCTGTCCAGGAGGATCAACGGTTGCTGCCTGGCTGGGTTGGCCAGAGCCTTGCCAACTTCCACCTGGCTGACCACTCGCGCGCAGAACTGCTGGCCGCTCAGGGGCTTGCCAACTATCCCAAAAGCAAGCAGCTACTTTCTGTGCGAGGCGCTGCTCTGGGCAGGCTTGGCCAGCGTGACCAGGCTCTTGCCTGCTCTGATCTGTCGCTCTCGCTTGAGGGCGACTTCTGGCTGGAATGGGCGCTGCGCGGCGACTTGCTGCTTAGCCTGGGGGGCTCTAACACGCCTGCTCGCCATTGCTTTTCGCGCGCGCTTGAACTGTCCGACGACTGGCTTGTCTCACTTGCCTGCGCCTTTGCCTGGCAAGAACATGGCTTCGCGCAGGAGGCGCTCACATATTTCGAGCTGCCACTGGTTCATAATCCCGAGACGCCCGAGTTGCTTTTCCGTTATGTCACTTGTCTCGAACAGGCAGGCCAGTCAAGCTCTGCCTACGAAGCGGTCACCAAGCTGCTCGCTCTTGCCCCGCGAGACAAACGTTGTCTTGCCCTTGCCGAAAGATTGAAACCCAAAGGCCTGCTGGCGCAACTTGGCAGGCTTTTCAGGCATGATGAGGGAGGCTAGATGATCCAGATTGATCAACTGCTTGCCGAGGCCGTGAAGCGCGGCGCTTCCGACTTGCACTTGCTGACGAACAGTCCGCCGGTGCTGCGTATTGACGGCCAGATTACCCCGATGGACGAGTCAGAACTCTTGCAGCCCGAGTTGCGCGAGGCGCTTTACTCTTTGATGACGCCGTATCAGATTACGCGTTTCGAAGAGGAGCTGGAACTCTGTTTCGCTTACACGGTGCTACAATGTGGGCTATTTCAGAGTGAGCGTCTACTACCAGCAGGGCAAGGTCGAGGGCGCCATTCGTATCGGCTTCAACCAGATCCGCTCCTTGCCCGAGCTTGGCCTGCCGCCAGTGGTCGAAGAACTGGCCCGCCTGCCTCATGGCCTGGTGCTGGTTACTGGCGCGACTGGCATGGGCAAGACCAGCACGATGAACACCCTTATAGACCAGATAAACCGCGAACGCCGGGCCAAGATAATCACTATCGAAGACCCAATTGAGTATCTCCACGACAACAAGCGCAGCCTGGTGGTGCAGCAAGAGGTCTATTCTGACACCAAATCCTTCGGTCGGGCGCTTGTTCATGCCCTCAGACAAGATCCGGATGTGATTTGCGTGGGGGAGATGCGCGACCTGGAGACCATCCAGACCGCCCTGACTGCCGCCGAGACTGGCCATCTGGTGCTGGCAACCCTTCACACCGCGACCGCTACAGGCACCATCGGACGCATAGTGGATGTCTTTCCCGCCGACCAGCAGCGCCAGATAAGGGTAATGCTGGCCTCTACTCTCCAGGCAGTGCTTGCCCAGGTGCTGCTGCCGCGCCTCGATCGCCCAGGCCGCGTGCTGGCATATGAGTTGCTGCTCGCCAATACGGGGGTACGCAACCTGATAAGGGAAGACAAGAACGAGTCTATGGTGTATTCGGTGATGCAGACGCAACTGGACCAGGGTATGGAGACGCTGGACCGGGTACTCAAGCGGCTCTTCGATGCGGGTATCATCGGATATGACAGCGCCTTGTCTTTTGCGCGAGACCCCAAATATGTCTGTCCGAATGTGCCCGACGGCCCAACTTTCTCGAAATCCGGTAGCTGAGTTTCTTTAAGCCAGGCATAAGAAAACCCCACCTCATTGAGGTGGGGTTCTTTTTTATATCCAAATTTCGGTGCTTAGCTGAAGTTGGGAACGTATCGGCGCCATGCCATTACGATGAGCGCGATGGCGCAAAGCGTAACAAATCCGATCGTCGCGAGGCTAAGCATATCATCGGAAAGAATGACTCCGAAGTACTCGAGTACATTGGCCAGCATGGGGCGCAAGGCATCGTACATAATGTGCATACCTGCGAAGTAGACGAACAGGATTATCAGGAACAAACCTGCGATGTCGGCGAAGCCCATCTTAACGTCACCCCAAGTCCGGATTTATTAACTATACCCAAGTATTGCTGCCCGTTGCCAATACTTTACCAAGGGTTGGCCAAGCTGTCAACTACCGAGAAGGACTGTTTCCTTACTTTTTCTGAATATTTCGGGGGTGATTCAGGTTGTTAACCAAGCGTAATCTCTCCTTGCAGCAAAAAGCCCTGCCTCTGGAGAAGGCAGGGCTTACAGGGGCGAAACCTGGAGAGTCGCTCAGGTAAAAGTGGGCACGAAGCGTTTGTAAATCCAGACGAAGGCAGCTATGGCAATGACTGTGACTACCCCAATACTCATCACGCTGAGCTGATCAGGGGTGGCCGTGTAACCGAAATATTCAAGTAGCTGCCCAAGCCTGGGACGCAAAGCATCGAAAACCGTATGCAAAGCTGCGAAATAAACAAAGAATCCCAGTAGCAACATCCCTGCAAAATCGCCAAGAGACATAGCCGCCACCTCCCCCCGCCATCTACGGGAAATAAAGGTTTACTCCAATAACAAGCCTATGATACCTCCAGAAACTCGTCAACAAACCTTTTCGCTTTTCGGACAGTTTTTTAACATCGCTTTTCGGCAAGGCTAGAAAGGGCGTAGGCATTGGCCCGGTGGCCTCCAGAGGGCTCCCCAAGGAGCTGGCCAATCAACGGTATGGTAAACCAGCTTAACCTGAAGATAACCGGCAGAGGGTAAATAGTGGGGGTGAAAACGTTACGCTTTGGAAAATAGGCCGGCCGGCGAAGGTAGACCTCCGCCGGCCCTTAGCTTCTATTCAACAGTGACGCTCTTGGCCAGGTTGCGTGGCCTGTCCACATTGCGGCCCATCGCATCGGCTGCATGGCAGGCCAGTAGCTGCAACCAGGTGGCGATGCCAAACAGGCCAGCAGCCTGCTGTTTGCAGTCAACAGCCAGTACAGCGGCAAAACGCTGCCTTGCCGCCGCAATTGCTTCCGCTCCGACCGCCACTACCAGCACATCGGCGCCTCGGGCTGCTATCTCTTCGCAGTTGGTCAAGGTCTTGTGGTAGAAAGCATTTTGCTGCAGCAGGGCCACAACTGGACACTTGGAGCCGACCAGCGCAAGTGGACCGTGTTTGAGTTCGCCCGCAGGCAGGCCTTCGGAGGGCAGATAGGTGATCTCTTTGAGCTTCAAAGCTCCCTCGCGCGCCAGCGCATACCCCTCACCCCGCCCAATGTAAAGCACCGACTCGGCCTGGGCAAGGTGTTCGATGGCAAGCTGCCTGGCCTCATCGCTCCTGGCCAGGACTTGCGCGATTACTTCGGGAGCTTCCTCTAGCCCTTGCTCGAGACGAGCGGCCAGTTGCCCCTCGCCCCGGTCGGCTGCCACCCTGCGCGCAAGCCACAGCAGCACCGCAAGCTGGGCTGTGAAAGCTTTGGTCGAAGCCACCGAAAGCTCCGGCCCAGCCGGCGTGATGATGCCCTGAGGCGCCTCACGCGTCAGGGTCGAATGACGGGCATTGCAGATGGCCAAAGCTGGACTTCCCGGCCTCGGTAAGCTTCCGCACCAGCGCCAGAGTGTCAGCCGTCTCACCTGACTGGCTGATGGCAAGGACAGGAGCGCCGCGATAACTCCGGGGGAAGACTGTCAACAACTCGGAAGCCGACCGCGAAAGCCACTGCTGCTCGATTTCAGGCTCCAGAAGGTATTTGGGCACCAGGCCTGCGTGATAAGCTGTCCCGCAAGCGGCGATAATTACCCGGGGCGCTTCAGCCAGAGCGGCAACCAGCGGTTCTGGGTCTCCGTAGAAAGCCGCTCCCGAGGCGAGGGCTTCAAGTGTACGAGCCACTGCCTCGGGCTGCTGAAGTATCTCTGTCAGCAGGCGCGAGCTTTCCTCGCAAGGCTCCTCAAAGTCCGCGAATTCTCCTATTGGTTCGAGCTCCATAGGTTGCCAGGCGTCCTCTTGCAGGACGCAGGCAGTCTCAGGAGTTATCCTTACTACTTCTCCATCGACTACAGGCCGCCAGGTTTGGGTGCGCCTGGGCACTCCTACCCGGTCAGAGCAAAGCAGATGACCTTCCGGCAGGCGAAAGACTAGAAGCGGCGATACCTTGCGGGCCCCGTATATGACTCCAGGTTCGTTCTTCAGCATCAGGCACAGGGCTGCCGATCCGGTGAATTCGCCAAGCAATTGTCCGAGCGCTGGTCCTGGCTCTGTTCCTTCGGCCAGCAGCTCTTCAAGCCTGTGAGCTAGCAACTCGGTGTCAGTCTGGGATTCCAGGCTGTGGCCGCGCGCAAGCAGCTCTCGACGTAGCTCCTCGGCGTTCTCGACGACCCCGTTATGCACCAGGGCAAGGTTGCCTTCACAGTCGAGATGGGGATGGGCGTTCTCTTCGCTGACTTCGCCATGAGTTGCCCAGCGCGTGTGCGCAATACCAGTCTGGCCTTCGACAGGAGAGAGCGCAAGCTTCGCGCGCAGCGCTGCGATAGGCCCAACGGCCTTGCGCACGTGAAGCTCCTGAGAAGAGGTAAGCAGTGCCACGCCTGCCGAGTCGTAGCCTCGATATTCGAGCAACTCGAGCACATCAAGTAGCACGGGGTGGGCGGGCGATTTGCCCGCGAAACCAGCAAGTCCGCACATGGGGAGACTCCCTGTGCAGTGAGCACCAGTCGGCTTGAGTTCTGTTCCCGAGGTTACCCTCGGGTTTTGTCCCAAACCTTTCGACCCTGGTCAGCCGGGAGGCACCCGCCGAAGCTTTCGATTAACCTCCCCCTCGTCAACCTTCACCTAAGTGAAGGTCCAGGCGCTAGGTAGTGCTATTCAGTTGGCTCACCGAGCCGTCGCTTTCTGGAGGACGGCGCCCAATATGACATCGCGGGTATTCTATCACATCCGAGGGCTAGGCGGGGGCTCCAGACCCCGTCACCCACTCGCGCGAAGACGCGAAAGGGTATCGCGGGGGCTCTGCCCCCACGCCCCCGCTGGGGAGAGCCTCCCCAGACCCGCAGAAGGCAGCCCTCCAGCCCCCCCATAAAGGGGAGTCTTGAGGGCTGTATTCGAGGGGACGGATGACTGTGCCCCAGCCGGAGTATAGAGACACAATTCCGTTATCTCTCGATGCGGTTCAATCCGATGCGAGCCTGCCGCAGGGAAAGGCTGCCCTGCCACGAACTCTCGTCCAGTCCTACTGGAGGTGCCTTATGCGTATGTTGATTACCTTTATTGTTCTGCTCTCACTGACGGCCCTGGTCGCTGCCACCCCAACCGAACAAACTCCTTACGGGCGCTCGATAATCCGTTTCGAGGGCCGACCGGGGCCGCAGCAAGTTAAGGATCCCGTCCAGCGCCAAGCGATGGAACAGGCCCTGGCCGATGCCGGAGTGGATGCCCGCTGGATTGCTGTTGTTGACCCCAGTGGCAATCCTTATCTGGAGAATCCCTGGTTGCCCTGTGTCGAGGCCAATCCTGCCGAAAATGAAGCAATCCTCAAAGAGTGGGTCGCCGAGATGCACGCTCGGGGCACTCCGGTGATGACCTGGTTCGGGATGGCCATCTGCGAGTCAGCCTGGCAGGTCCACCCCGAGTGGCGCCAGGTCTCACAGCTGCCCTGGGGGCCCGAGCCTCATCTGGGGAAGCTCTGTTGCCCAATGACTGGCTTCGGAGACGCGCTTACCAATTATCTTATAGATGCAATCGGCCGTCTCGACCTCGATGGTGTCTGGTTTGACGGGTCGGTCTGGACGCCAATCTGGACGCGCCCTGTGCCGCTGACCTGTTTTTGTGATACCTGCCAGCAAGTCTATATGGAAGAAAAAGGGCGTCCCCTGCCTGTGATACTCGAGTGGAGCAATCCCGAGTTCCGCGACTGGGTTGAGTGGCGTACCCGCAAGTTCGGCGAGTATATTGAACAGGTCGCCGGGCGCATCCGGGCCGCGCATCCTGACTGCGCTGTAGTAATAAATCACTATCACAGGCCGGGCATCCCCTGGGAGAGCGCTGTCCCGATAGACAAATACCAGGCCGACATCATCACAGGCTCTGAAGCCTTTGAGCCCCCGATGGCCGACCTGGTCAGCCGCCTGACCCGCGCCTATGGCCGCCCTCAGTCCGAGGTCTGGCATGCCCTGGATGTGCGAGAAAGCCCTGAAGCAACCGCCAACGTGATGCTGCCTCATGCGCTAACCTGCTATGCGGCTGGCACCTATCCTTCCTTCGGAGGCAATCCCGCCGACCCGCGCGCAGCCGAAGCCTTCAGTCTGATGAGCCCCATCCTGAAAGCCATCCAACCCTTCGTGGGAGGCCCAAGCCTGCCGTATGCCGCACTGCATGTCTCTCAGCAGTCGGAGACTTTCTTCTTCACCCGCGGCGGGCCTCTTTCAGAGCCGCCCAACTACTATTGGCGCGCCCTTGAGAACTGGGACTGGAGCTTCCTTGGCGCTGGGCTGACGCCCGACTATATCTTCGACGCGGATTTTACCCAGGAAAAACTCTCTCGCTACCAGGTGCTGCTGATGCCCCTGTCGCCGGCCCTTTCGGCTGCCGAGGCGCGCGTCGCCCTGGATTTCGCAAGGCAGGGAGGTACCCTCGTGCTGGGCCTGGGCGCCGGCCAGGCTGACCCCAAAGGTGAACCAGCCAGGGTCAATCTGCTGACCGAAAAACTTGGGTTCCGGTACCTGTCCAAACTTGATCCCAACGCTCTGGGGCCTGTCGCGGTGCAGCTCCAGGGCCTCGAAGGCGAAGTCCTCAACCTTAACGGGGTGCTCTGTCCCCTCGCACTCGAGGCGCCCGAGTGGTCGCCGCTCTATTCGAATCCTGTTCAGGGCCCCGTGCTGGCCTCGCGTCCCTACGGCGATGGCCAGGTGCTGCTCTGCGCTCTGGAGCCTGCCAGCAACGCTCAGGTCCGGCCCTCCTCTGGCGGCGACACGCAGCTCTTAGTCACCGAGGAGCAAGCCGCTACAGGCAAGTTCAGCCTAAAATTTGTGGATGGCCTCGAAGCCCCTCAGCCTTTCTATCCCGACCTCGAGCTGAATCTGCCTTCCTTCGGCCTGCCCAGTTACTCGGGAGGGCTCCTGGAAGTCGACCTGCGCCTTGAAGAGGGCGCCGACCTCGCTCTCGAGTTGCGTTCGACCCTCGATCCCAAAGGCGGTCCCAGTGTCCGCCTTCATCCCGACGGTCGCGTCGGCCTGTTCGCAGGCGATGTGCTCGAGGCGCCTGGCGGTCAGTGGTTCCACCTCAAGCTGGAGTATCGCTTTGCGCCTGCCGGTGAGGAAACTCCCTTCACCCTCACGCTGACCGATGCCCAGGGCAAAATTCAGACCGGCACAGGCAAATTGCAGGCAGACGGCTATCTGCGCACTGACTGGCTCGTGATTTATGGCCCAGGCGAAGCGTCAGGGACGTGGTACCTGGACAACCTGACCCTCGCCAGCCTCCCCTCCTCGGGCGAGTCGCAGCGTCTGCTGGCGATGGATTTCGAGGAAGGCGTGCAGAGTCTAACCACCAGCAGCGCGCTGCCCCGGCTGGTGGCCTCGCTGGTAGATTCGCTCGAAGCCCAGCCTGTCCGGCTGGAGGCTGATACCAGTGTGCATATGGGCTGCTTCGAGCCCGACTCCGAGCGAGTCCTGGTGCATCTCTATAACTTTGGAGCACCAGTCTCCGACTGGCAACAACCGACCGGCCCTGATGCGACCCTCGACTGCGGCTTTCCCGTGAAGGCTGCCAGGCTTGCCTTGTCTGGTAATACACTTTCGGTGAAGCGCGCCGGTGACCGCTGGCTCGTTGAAGTGCCGCCCATCGGCCTTTACCAGGTCGTCGAACTGACCCGCGCGCAATAAGGAGTAAAAGAAATGGAAATGAAGCTCTTCTGTATTGCCTTTATGTTGGTGGCCTCGCTGGCCGCCGCTGTCCCCATCGAGCAGACGCCCTATGGCAAGGCTGTCTTCCGCATCGAGGCCCGGCCGGGTCCGCAGCAGATGAAAGACCCCGTCGAAAGGCAGCGGATCGAAGGCGCTCTGGCCGAAGCCGGCGTGGACGGCCGGTGGATCTCTATTGTAGATCCTGTCGGTTGTCCCTATCTTGACAACGATTATCTCCCTCCAGTAGCAGGTCAGGACCTGGCCGAGAACGAGGCTATAATGAAGGCCTGGGTCGCCGAGATGCACGCCAAAGGCCAGGCCGTGATGAGCTGGTATGCCCTCTCCATAGGCCAGTCCGCCAACCTCGCGCATCCCGACTGGCGCCAGGTCTCGGTCGTGCCCTGGTATCGCGAGGCCGAAGCCTCTTTCTTCTGCTGCCATATGACTGGTTACGGCGAGGCGATGATCAACTACTGCATCGATGCAATCAAGCGACTCGACCTCGATGGCATCTGGTTCGATGGCGCAGCCTGGACGCCAATCTGGAATCGCCCGCTGCCGATCACCTGCTACTGTGAGACCTGTCAGGCGGCCTTCAAGGCCGACACTGGCCTTGACTTACCGACTGTCTACAGCTTCGAAGACACCACCTTCCGCACCTGGGTTGAGTGGCGCTATCAGAAATTTGGCGAATTTATCGGGACAGCTGCCCGGCGCATCCGGGAGGCTTGCCCTGAAGCCGCCGTCGTCATCAACCACTACCACCGGCCAGGTATCCCCTGGCACAGCGCCATCCCGGTTGACCATTATGACGCTGACATCATTACAGGCTCGGAGGCCTTTTCACCTGTCACTCTCGACCTTACCCAACGCCTGAATCGCGCCTATGGTCGTAGTCAGTCCGAAGTTTGGCGCGCTTTCGATATCGCCGCCACGCCCGAGCTTACCGCCGAGAACCTGATCCCGCACGCCCTTAACTCTTATGTGGCTGGGGGACGCCCGTCTTTCGGCGGAGACAGCAGCAATCCGATGATGGCCCAGACCGCCGCGCTGATGAGCCCTGTGTTGAAGGCTATCACGCCCTACATCGGCGCTCCTTCGCTGCCGCATGTCGCCCTGCACCTCTCCCAGCAGTCGGAGACCTTCGTCTTCGCCCGTGGGGGCGACATCCAGAATCCCTCTGACTTCTTCTGGAGCGCTCTTGGCAACTGGACCTGGGCCTTGCTGGAGGCCCATCTACCCCCCGATATTATTTTCGATGCCGATTTTACCCAGGCAAAACTTGCGAAGTATGACGTACTGCTGATGCCCCTCTCGCCGGCCCTTTCCGGCCAGCAAGCCCGCACCGCGCTCGATTTTGCGCGGCGAGGCGGAGTGCTGGTGCTGGGTATCGGCGCTGGCCAAAAGACTCCCCAGGGCGAGCCTGCAACTGCCAGGGTGCTGGAACACGCCCTTGGCTTTTCCTTCAACCGGCAACTCGACGCCGCGAACCTCCACATCGAAGCCACTCGCCTCGAACCGGTGGGGGAGGGCCAACCCTTTGCCGTCAATGGGGTCACCACGCCAGCGGACTTCACGGCCTCCGAGTGGGAGCCCCTCTTCCTCACTGAAGAAGGTCGCCCGGGCATGGCCCAGCGGCCCTATGGTGAGGGGCAAGTGATTGTGGTTACTGCCGATCCCTCGCGAATGTTCGGCAGTTCTCCTGCATCCGGCGGTGACACCCAGCTCTTTGTCAGCGACGAGCAGGCTGCCAGTGGCAGCTACAGCCTCAAATTCGTGGATGGCCCTATCGCCCCACAGACCTTCTATCCCGATCTTGAAAACAACCTGCCTGCTTTCAGCGCGCCCGAATCTGCAGGCGGCCTGCTGGAGTGTGATCTGCGGCTGGAAGAAGGCGCCAGAGTCACCTTCGAGGTGCGCTCGCACGAACAGCCTATCCTCGGCCCTTCGGTCGACCTGACCTCCGATGGGCTTGCGCATCTCTCGAACGGCGGTACAGTGCCCGTTCCCCTTAACGAATGGTTTCACTTCGCGCTTGCTTATGACTTTGCGGGCGCAGGCACGACCTCTACTTTCAAAGTGATTATCACCCGCGAGGATGGCAGCGTCGCTGAAGCCACCGGCGCCTCACTGCAGCCCGATTACAACAAGACTGACTGGTTTGTCATCTTCGGCTCAGGTACCGCCCCGGGGAGCTGGTATTTGGATAACCTGAGTCTGGCGCGACGTTTGCCTGATGGCGCCTCGGAGCGCGTCCTTCTTCTCGACTTTGAAGAGGGTGAAAACAGCCTGCTCGAAACGGGCGTCCTCGTGACCGAACTCGCCGATGTCCTCAAGCGACTCGCACCGCCGCCCATCGCGCTGGAAGCGCCACCCAGCGTCCACGCAGGTTGTTTCCAGCCCGATGAAAGCCGGGTCCTGGTGCATCTCTATAGCCTCGATAATGCCCTCGCCGACTGGCTGAAACCGACCGGTCACTCAGTGCGGCTCTCTTGCGCCTTCCAGCCCACGTCCGCGCGCCTGCCCCTCACCGGCGCGCAGCTCCAGGTGAAACGCTCCGGCGACCGCTGGCTAGTGGAGGTCCCGCCCATCGGCCTTTACCAGGTGGTAGAGCTGATACGATAAAGTCACGGGGGCTCCAGCCCCCGCCACCCACTCGCGCGAAGTCGCAAAAGGGTATCGCGGGGGCTCTGCCCCCGCCACCCACTCGCGCGAAGTCGCAAAAGGGTATCGCGGGGGCTCTGCCCCCGCCCCCACTCGCGCGAAGTCGCAGGATCGCGGGGCCCCCGCCCCCCTCGCTGCGCAGGGACGCGGGGGCCTCCCCAGACCCGCAGAAGAGCAGCCCTCCCCCGCCCCCCCCGCAGAGGGGAGGCGAGAGGGCTGTATTCGATGGGACGGAAGACTGTGCCTCAGCCGGAACATCAAGACACAACTTCGTGACCTTACCGGGCCTGTTCGTTGAAGGGTGGGTGGAACTTCTGGGGCTTCTGAACGTCTATGGATTTGAGGAAGCTGTAATATTACTGTATTATGATAAAGCAAGCTAGTAAAGAGTACGACTGCACCGACCTGTAACTAGGGGCCAGCGCGGCCGCCGGGACGCCTCGCCCTTCCACACGTTGATCACCCATACCAAACCATTACCCCGGTAGGGAGGCACCGCTTATGGAAACCAGCAAACCAGTCTTTGCTGTGCTTGGCGCGGGTCATGGTGGCACCGCGATGGCGGCCGATCTCGCTCTCAGAGGTTTCGAAGTAAGGCTTTGGAACCGCTCTCTCGAGCGCCTGCAAGCCATCCAGCAGCGTGGAGGAGTCGACCTTGTAGTAGCTGCGAATTGCCCGCTCTCGGGCGGTGCGGCCCGCATCGACGTTGCTACTACCGATATCGAACAGGCTGTCTCGGGCGCCGACATAATAATGGTAGTCGTGCCAGCGCTTGGGCATGAGCTTGTTGCTCGTGCCTGTGCTCCCCATCTAACTGACAGCCAGATGGTTGTCCTGAATCCGGGCAGAACCGGCGGCGCGCTCGAGTTTCGCCGCGTGCTTCTGGAAGAGGGCTGCAAAGCTAATCTCATCCTCGGCGAGGCCGAGACTTTTCTCTTCGCAAGCCGGGTCGTCAGCCCCGCTCAGAGCCGCATCTTTGCGGTCAAGAGTACCGTCGCTGTAGCCGCACTGCCGGCTTATCGCACTGGCGAGCTGCTGAAGCGCCTGCGGTTGGCTTATCCGCAGTTCGTCGCCGCAGACAACGTGCTGCAGACCAGCCTATCCAATGTTGCCGTGATGTTCCACCCCGCCGTGATGATTGTAAACGCCGCGCGCATCGAGGACCAACACGGCAACTTCGATTACTACCATTCGGGCATCACGCCATCTGTCGCCCGTTATCTCGAGGCTGTTGACGCCGAGCGTCTTGCCGTTGCCCAGTCAGTGGGCGTCCGGGTCATCCCCGTCCGCAAGTGGCTGTATATGGCTTACGATGCCCCAGGCCGCGACCTGTTCGAAGCCATCCAGGCCAATACCGGCTACGCGGGTATCAAGGCCCCGCCCACCCTCGCATACCGGTATCTGATGGAAGACGCCCCCATGTGCCTGGTACCAATGATCTCAATTGGCGAGCAATATGGTTGCGACATGACGTTGATGCGCAGCATAACCCAGGTTGCGGGGGCCCTGCTTGATGTAGATTTCTTCGCGACAGGCCGCACTGTGGAACGCCTTGGCATCGATGGTATGGACGTACGCAGGTTGCGGCGAGTGGTGCTGGAGGGAGAGGATAATGGAGACTAAGCGGATACTAGGAGCAAGCCTTGGCAACTGCGTGCATGTCGCTGGCGTGCTCAGTTTTCTCGAAACCGCCCGTCGCAACGGGTGGGACGCCGAATTCGCGGGTGCGGCACTGCCACCGGCCGATTTCGTGGCCAAAGCGGTAGAGTTGAAGCCCGACGTCCTCGCGGTCAGTTATCGTCTTTCACCTGAGCCCTTGCGCGCGCTGCTTGCCGACCTGAAGCAACAACTCGATCGAGCAGGCCTCCCTGGAAGGCGTCTGGTCTTTGGCGGCACCCCCCAGGTCTCGGGTGTTGCGCGCGAGTCTGGTCTTTTTGAAGCTGTGTTTGATGGCACAGAGGGGCGCCTGGCTCCTGCCGCCTGGCTGCGCGGCGAGGCCATCGGTGGCGATGCTCAGCACCTGGGCGATACTTTACTCGAGCGCATCGAGACCAAGCGCCCCTTCCCGATACTGCGTCACCATTTCGGGCAACCAACCTTGCAGGCGACGATTGACGGGGCCACCGAGATTGCCGAATCCGGCGTGTTGGATGTCTTCTCAATCGGTCCTGACCAGAATGCCCAGCAGCATTTTTTCCACCCGGACGATATGGACCTGTCCCTTGATGGTGCTGGTGGTGTGCCACTACGCACGCCAGAGGATCTTAAGGCTCTTTTTGAGGCTACCAGGTGCGGTAACTACCCCCTGCTGCGCTGTTATGCGGGCACGCGCGACCTCATCAGGTGGGCAGAGGTCCATGTCGCGACCATCCATAATGCCTGGGGCGCGGTGCCCCTGTGCTGGTACAATGTACTCGACGCCCGTAGCGAGCGTCCTCTGGAGGAGGCTATTACCGAGAACCAGCAGGCCATCGCCTGGTACGGCGCGCGCGGTATCCCCCTCGAGTGCAACGAGTCCCACCACTGGAGTTTACGCTCTGCTCACGACACCATCGCCGTTGTGATGGCTTTTCTGGCCGCTTACAACGCGCGCCAGCTAGGCGTCAGGCAGTATGTCGCCCAGTATATGTTCAACACCCCCGCTGGTACGAGCTTCAAGATGGACCTGGCGAAGATGCTGGCGAAAATCGAACTCATCGAGAGCCTCCATTCCAGCAGTTTTACGACCATCCGGGAGACACGCGCAGGTTTGATGTTCTTCCTGCCCGGCCTCGACCAGGCCAAGGGCCAGCTTGCTGCCTCGACGGTCTTGCAGCTCCAGGTGAAGCCCTCGATTATGCATGTCGTTGGTTTCTCGGAAGCTGATCACGCTGTGCTGCCGCATGAGCTTGTCGAGAGCTGCCGCCTTGTACAAGGCGTACTCGAGGACTGCCTCGAAGGCGTGCCTGATATGACCCTCGATCCCGAGGTCCAGGCCCGCAAAGCCGAGCTTCTCTCCGAAGCCGCTCTGCTGCTTGCTGCGCTAAAGAGTCGCTCTTGTGGTTGCGGCGACTCGTGGACCTGTCCCCGCTGCATCACCAGCGCCATCAAGACCGGCCTTCTCGACGCGCCGCACTTGTGCGGTAATCCAGCCGCATCCGGTAAACTTGTCACCGCTGTCCTCGATGGCGCCGTCCGCGCTATCGACGAACATACCGGCCGAACCGCTGACCGAAGCTCAGCGATTGGCGACTTTGGGCGTATTGTAGGACGGGAAAGGGTATCGCGGGGGCTCTGCCCCCACGCCCCCGCTGGGGAGAGCCTCCCCAGACCCGCGAAATCAGCCGTGAAGCTCCCCGCTGCGGGGGAGCCCCACGACTGGGCCCGTTGGGCCAGGAACACTAGCCGCAGCCGGAGTATAGAGCCACAGCTTCGTGACCTTGTCGTGCCGGCAGGAGTTGAATCAGGAGTATTGCAGGATTTTTGCTCTTAACTCCGGCTCGAGATGGTATTTCCGGGGCCCTTGGGCCCCCAAAGAGAGAGCGAGGGCCTGAAATTCGGTCCTCGCTTTCTCTTTGAGTTCGGGGGTCTGGGGACACTGTCCCCAGCGGGGTGCAGGGGCGGAGTCCCTGCGGTCTTTCCTCTCCTCGCAAGGAATCAAGCAGCGAGGAGCGAACTGTAGAGGCATCCGATTGGGGGAGGCCTATCCGATGTGGTACGAAGTTGATATGACGCAGCGACTGGAGCTTGCGACGCAGTATGTCGCGGGGATGCTGGACGCAGATAAAGAGAGCGAGCCCTTCTTCCATATTACGAGGCGCGATGATGGGACTTGCTTTGCGGGCCACGCTCACGAGATAGGCATCCCGCACGTGACCGGACGCGCGCTGGACACGCTATTCATCACGGAAGAGACACTGGGACGACCTGCCCCCGAGCCTGCGACCACTGTCTATGCAGACTATCTCTTCGGTTGCCTCGACAACGAGGACAGCTTGCCCTCCTTCTATAATCTACCTCCAGCGGAGTTCAAGCGCGGAGTGGAGTTCCACAACGTGCGCGAGGCACTGGAAGGGCTTTACTGGCTGATAAAGCTGCGCGACAGCGATGAAGCCCGCAAGTATGCGCATGGTATGCTCGCTACGCTCGACAAGCTGAGCCTGCCTGGCGGACGGTATGCCTGGGAGCGTATCGCAGAACTGGGCCGGCAGGGTGTCTGGGTTGGCATCGGCGAAGTGCAGACAGTGAGTTCTGGCCGGGTGGTAGGCCCGCTGATGAAATACTACCGGCTGACTGGCGAGAGCCTCGCACTGAGGCTGGCAGGCGGCTATGCGAAATACGTGATGGACGTCTCTTTCGATGAGCACGGCCTGCTGACCGACCTGGCGGGCAACCACGTTCACTCGATAACCAGTTCGCTCTCGGGCATCCTCGATTATGCGCTCACAGTTGGCGATGAGGCGATGGTCGAGGCCGTCCGGCGCGCTGCCGAAGTCGGACTGCGCGAATACTGGACGACCTACGGTTGGGTGAAGGAGCAAGCCTGGCTCGAGACCGACCAGGGCGAAGTGAATCAGATAGGCGATATGGTGCAGCTCTGGCTGGCGCTGGCTGCCCATCGCGACCCCACTTACTACGAGCGCGCCGAGATCTGGCTGCGCGGGGCGCTATTGCCCAGTCAGGTGCTCGATTCGAGCTTCTGCGTGGAGAACGAGAGCCCCGCCGGCGATCACGAATACAACCTGCTGGCGCGGATGATCGGTGGGTTCGGCTTCCCCACGCCCAATGCCCATCTGCAGAAGCCCTCCTCGCCCATAAATACTGTGGATATCACCCAGGGGGCGGTGCAGGGCTTGTGCGAAGCCATCAACCATACCATCACCGAGGACAGCCTGGGTGTGCGAGTCAATCTGCTCTTCTCCTGGGAGAACGCCCTGGCGAAGGTCGAGAGCGCGTTGCCGCTGGAAGGGAAGCTCTCCATCACTGTGAAGCAACCACGCAACCTGCTGGTGCGCATACCCACCCATATCGAATCAGGAAGCCTCTCAATAACCAAATCAGGTCAGCCGGTGAGCTTCGAACAGGTTGGGATTTATGCCCTCGTCGAAAACCACGAGCCGAACACGACCTTTGAGGTCACCTTCCAGCCCACCGTGCGCCAGGAACGAGAATTTGCTTATCACTTCATCTACTATGTGAGCTGGTTCGGCGAACAGGTTACCGGCATCGAGCCCGTAAAAGGCCTCTATCCTTTGTATGGCGACTGGCCAGGGCCTCGGTAGCGGAAAAGCGCGGGGTTCCACCCCTGCACCCCGCTGGGGAGAGCCTCCCCAGACCCGCGAAATCAGCCGTGAAGCTCCCCGCTGGGGGGAGCCCCACGACTGGGCCCGTTGGGCCAGGAAGACTGTGCCGCAGCCGGAGTATAGAGGTACAGCCTCGTGACCTTGTCGTGCCGGCAGGAGTTGGATAGGAGTATTGCAGGATTTTTGCTCTTAACTCCGGCTCGAGATGGTATTTCCGGGGCCCTTGGGCCCCCAAAGAGAGAGCGAGGGCCTGAAATTCGGTCCTCGCTTTCTCTTTGAGTCCGGGGGTCTGGGGACACTGTCCCCAGCGGGGTGCAGGGGCGGAGCCCTGCGGTCTTCCTACTCCGCTCCCGTCAGCACCGCCAGGTCCAGGAACTGGCCGCCGGTGTCCTGCCAGCAGTGGGCGGCGAGAGTATTAGGTCCCTCTACAAGTGCGTCTTTCAAGGTTTCAGTGATATCGAAGGCCTGATAGCGGTCATTCCAGCGGTCAGCCTGCCAGATGAGCTGGCCATTGACATAGACTTCGGTATCGTTGTCATAGTGGATACCGAGCAAGGCGAGGTCGAAGTCACTGCCGTCCCAGTTGAAGTTGCGCCTGACCCAGAGGTCTTTGGTGGTCCAGGGGGTGTTGATGCGCTTCTCCCAACCCTCTTTGGCGCCGAAAGGAGCCTGGCCGGTTTGCCAGGTAGAATCGTCATAATCGGCTACTTGCCAGTTGCTGTTTGGGGTTTCCAAAGTGTAAAGCCACTCGGCGCCGCTCTCGTTGGCGCTGGGCGAGAGGACCTTCCAGGTGACTTTAGGCGCGTTGACCTCGGTGGGCGGGGTCTGCTCGAAGGCGGCTGGTTTGCTGAGCAGGGCGTGGACACGAGGCACATCGAACTTGGGCTGCCGGTCATAGGTATACATCCCATTACGTTCCTGCTCCACGTCGGTAAGCTGAGTGTAACAGAAACCAAACATCAGCGCATTGTCGAGCAGGGCATCGGTCAAGCCTTCAAGGCGGGTATAAAACTCTTCCAGGCTCTTGGGCGCGTTGCCATAACCCCAACCGGCGGCGCCGGTGTCCCAGCCAATGCCGCCCCATTCGCTGACGAAGAAGGGCAGCAGGCCACTGGCTGCGCCATAGGGGGCGGGCGCAAGCATCCCAACTTCATAGTCCTCAAGCCAGCGCTTGCGGAAGCTCTCCGGATTTTGGTCATAGTCGTGCTGGTCCATAACTTCCGGATCAGCCAGGCCGTGAGTCCAGCCGCTGGTGTCGAGGACAGGCCGGCTGGGATCGAGCTTGCGCGTCAAGTCTACGACGGCGTTCTGCAGCCTGATGGCGCTTGAGGGCGTCTCATTGAAAGGGCACCAGCCGACAAGTGCTGGATGGTTGCGGTCGCGCTGGACGAGTTCTGCCCACTCGCTCATCACGGGCTGGTCGATGGCGGGATTTTCATAATTAAGGCCCCAGTTGGGGAATTCGCCCCATACCATATATCCAAGTTTATCGGCCCAGTAGAGGAAACGCGGCTCGAAGACCTTCTGGTGCAGTCTGGCTCCATTGAAGCCAACTGCCATCGAGCGCTCGATATCGGCCTTCAGTTCGGCATCACTCGAGGCGGTCCAGATCCCATCGGGGTAGAAGCCCTGGTCCAGCACCAGCCGCTGGAAGACGGGCTCATCGTTCAGCAGGATGGCCGCGCCTTTGATGCTGATTTTACGCAGCCCGAAGTAGCTTGCTACCCTGTCTACAACTCTGTCGCCCTCCATCACGGCAAGCTCAAGGTCGTAGAGGAAGGGATCACTCGGCGACCAGAGGTGCTTCTCGGACAAGTCTACGACCAGATGGTTGTTGCGCCAGTCCAGCGCGATGGCTTCCCGCCCTGCCAGCTTGCCATCAGCCTTGGCAACCGCCAGCAACGTAAGGCCCGAACAGGGCCCTTCGACTTGCGCGTTCACGAGCAATCTGGAGTTGTCCACATCGGAGATTATCTGAAACCCTTTTATATAGGTGTCCCCAACGCCTTCGAGCCAGACGCTTTGCCAGAGGCCCGTCGTGCGCGTATACAGGCAACCGAAGCTCTCCAGCTCTGGGCATTGCTTGCCAAGCGCCTGCAGGCCGCTGCGGGTGTCGTCAAAGGCGTGGATTACGACCGTGTTTTGACCTTCCGCCAGGGCAGAGGTGACATCAAAAGCGAAAGCTGCGCTGCCACCGATATGCTCTCCGACCCGCCGCCCGTTCACCCAGACTTCAGTCTTCCAGTCTGAGGCGCCGATATGCAGCAAGGTCCGCGGCGCAGTCCAGTCTGCGGGGCGCTCGAAGGTACGCCTGTACCAGACGTGGTTTACAAAGCCTTTGCGCCCAAGCCCTGATAGCTCGCTCTCGCGGCAGAAGGGCACGGTTATCTCGTCGGGATACACCGCGTCCGAAAGCCTCAGCCGAGGTTCATACTCATCACTTTCGGCGAACTGCCACTGGCCATTCAGGCACAGCCAGTCGACGCGCTCGAAATCGGGCCTTGGATGCTCGCTTCTGGGAAGGGCTGACTGGTTCATCTTTTGCACCTCGAAGTCAGAATCATCGCTCGCGCCTCCTCCTGCCTGAATAAGCAAGAGGGTGCAGCAGCTAATTATTACGAGTAAAAACGACTTCAAACTTTGAATCCTTTGAACAGGATGTTGGCGATAATACCTGCAATCGGCGGGAAAAAGAAAGTGCAGGTCAGCCTGATTAGCCACAGCCGCCAGCCCAGGATGCCTATCTCTACTGGCGCCCTGGCAAAGGCCCAAAGCGACCACGACGTCAGGAAAGCCACAAAGGCTCCGATGCTGGCGCCCGAGTTCACCAGCCCGAGCGCAATAGGCAGATTTACGTAAGGCCCGCCAGGAGCGAAGGCTCCCGCTCCGGTTGCTATCAACAGCCCCTTCAGACCAGAGCCCTCGCCGACCCATTGGGCTACCTGCTCTTTTGGAACCAGGACTTGCATCATCCCGGCTACTACAAAAGCGAAAACAAGCAGCGGCAGGATTGACAGCAGCAAGTTCAGGCCAGTCTCAAACCCTTGCTGATGCAGGCCTTTTCTGTAAGCAAGCGTGGTCAGAACTAGGGCAAGCGTTGCCAGGACGATAGTTGGAACGAGCATCTGACGATTCCTCCCTGATTGCTGGGCCATCTGTACCCTCCTGCCTGGATCATCTTTCTATATGCTAGAAGGGTATCAGGTCAGGCAACCTGGGGGGAAGGCTCGGTTTACTTTGCCGGCTCCTTTCGTGGCCTGTCTTTCAGCGCTTGTGCGGTTGACAGCGCCTTGAACTATTCGCTATAGTCATGCCGTCCTACCATGTGCTAGAATCCGTTGCTCTCAGGCAGGCTGGTTGCGTTGCGTAGGCGCAACCAGTTTTGGTGCGAGAGGGAGTTTCGGGAGCGAACCCTTATGGCAACCAGGCTGATGAAGATATTCGCAGGCAACGCCAACCCCGAGCTGGGGCGGCTTGTGGCTGAGTATCTCCATACGCAGCTCGGACAAATCCGGATAGGCGCTTTCAGCGATGGAGAGACCCGCCTCCAGGTACAGGAAAGTGTGCGAGGCTGTGACGTGTTCTTCATCCAGCCGACCTCGACGCCTGCCAACGAGCATCTGATGCAACTGCTCATCGCTCTGGACGCGCTCAAGCGCGCCTCCGCGGCGAGGGTTACCGCGGTGCTGCCTTATTTTGGATATGCCAGGCAGGATCAGAAAGACAATCCGCGTTCTCCTATTAGCGCCAAGCTTGTCGCCAACCTGATTCAGTCTGCAGGGGCTGACCGGGTCGTCTCTTTTGATATGCATGTCGGGCAAATCCAGGGCTTTTTCGACATCCCGGTCGATCATCTGCCAGCCGGCCCGGTGCTGGCCAGGCACCTGCGCGCTTCGGGGCTGCACGGCGATGAGATAGTCGTTGTCTCGCCTGATGTGGGCGGCGTAGCCAGGGCCAAGAAATTCGCTGACCGACTGGACGCGAATCTTGTTATAATTGCCAAGCGTCGGCCTGAACCCAATCAGGTCCATATTATGGATGTTATCGGCGACGTCGAGGGGAAAGTCTGCGTTATGGTAGACGACCTTATCGACACCGCGGGCACTATCTGCGAGGGCGCTGGCGAGCTGATGAAGCGAGGCGCCAGGTCCGTCTGGGCCTGTGCTACGCATGCCGTGCTGTCGGGTCCGGCTATCGAGCGTATCCAGGAATCCACTCTGGAGAAACTCGTGGTTACGAATACAATACCGATTCCTGAAGAAAAGTGCTGTCCCAAGATTGAGGTGCTGAGTATCGCTCAGAGCCTCGGTGATGCAATAGAGAGAATCCATGAGGACCTGTCCGTTTCGGCCCTCTACGAACGGTACTGGTCCTTCGACTAGACTGGCAGGAGAGATAAACATGGCAGACCGTATGAACCTCGAACTCAAGCGCAGGGACGCCAGCGGTAAAGAAGCCGCAGGCCGCGCTCGCAAGGCAGGCTATGTACCCGGAGTCGTTTACGGCCCCAGTATTGGGAGTGTCGCAATCCAGGTCGATATGACCACAGTGAAGGAGATCCTCCTTCATCATGGCCGGAACGAGCTTATGCGCGATGTCTTCTCGGTGACAATCGAAGGCGAGAAGAAGCCGCGGCTTGCTCTGATGAAAGAACTCGAAAGCGAGCCTCTCACCCGGGAGCTGCTCAATATCGACTTCCAGATAGTAGAAGCCGGTCAGACAGTCCAGGTTGATGTACCAGTTCATATCGAAGGCGTATGCAAAGCAATCGCTCTTGAAGGCGCGGTTGTGGATCAGATCCTTTACAGCCTGCCGATCAGCGCTCCACTCGACAAGATCCCGGAAGCAGTCCTTGTCGATGTGACCGAACTGACCATTGGCACGACGATTACGGTGGCCGACTTGCAACTCGAAGAAGGCGTCGAGGCGACAATCGCAAAGGACGCTCCCCTCCTTTCCGTCGCTGCTCCCAGACTCGAGATCATTGAGCCGGAAGCCGAGGAAGTCGAAGGCGAAGGCGAGGGCGTCGAAGGTGCCAAGGGCGCCGAGGGCGAAGAAGCCTCCGAGGAAGCCGAGTAGCTCTCGGCCTGGTGCGCTGGATGTTCTGGAGAAAGCCTGGTAACGCCGCCTCGCCAGAGGCGCTAATAGTGGGACTGGGCAATCCTGAACCCCAGTATCCCGGCACTCGCCATAATGTTGGCTTTTTCGTTGTCAACCTGCTGGCAGAGCGCTGGGGCATCAAAGTGAAAAAACTTGCCTATTTGTCCCTGTATGGGGCGGGGAAGGCTGAAGGTAAACAGGTCGGGTTGCTCAAACCGCAGACCTATATGAACGACAGTGGCAAGGCCGTAGTCAGCGCGCTTAAAGGGCTTGGACTTGAGCCCAGCCAGGGGCTCCTTATCTATGATGATCTTGACCTGCCACTGGGCACGCTCAGGCTCAGGCCTGGCGGCTCCTCAGGGGGCCACAGAGGGCTCGAGTCGGTTATAAAGCAACTCGGCAGCCGTGAAGTGCCTCGTCTCCGGCTAGGCATCGGCGCGCCACCGGAAGGCTCTGACGCAGTTAAATGGGTGTTGGGCAGGTTTTCAAAGCAGGAAATCGAACTGCTGGAACCAACCTTGGCTCAAGCCACTGAAGCGGTCATATCGGTGCTGAGAGAGGGCTTTGAGACCGCAATGAACAGGTTCAACAGCCGCGGTATGGGAAGTGCGGTTGACAGTCAGGCTTGAGTCACTGTATAGTTCGCACTGTTTCGTGGTTTGTTATGCGCTAGGAGGAACCCTTGGGTGAGTAATTATCGCGAAGAAGAGCAGGCTCCAGAGTTTGAGGAGCGCGTAGTCCGTATAGACAGAGTTCAGAAGACCACCAAAGGCGCCCGCATTTTGCGCTGGCGCGTAGTTGCCGCCGTAGGCGATGGCAAAGGCCGTGTAGGCCTTGGCATCGGCAAGAGTCGCGACACCCGGGACGCCATCCGTAAAGCGCTTGATCGCGCCAAGCAGAATATGGTCACTATCCCCCTGCGCGGCACCACCATCCCGCATAGCCTGGTCGGCCGACAGGGGGCTGCTCGCGTTATGCTCAAGCCCGCTTCTCCAGGTACTGGAGTTATTGCGGGAGGTTCTGTGCGCGCCGTTGTCGAACTTGCAGGAGTAAAAGATATCCTGTCGAAATCGTTGGGCAGTGATAACTCTGTCAACATCGCCAAGGCCACCTTCAATGGCCTGCGTCAGTTGAAGAGCGCCCAGCAACTTGCAGAAAAACGCGGCAAGACCTTGCAGGAGATTCTGGGTTAGTAAAGAACAGGTGCTTGTGTGGTGGCCATGTGGTGGTATACTGGGGTAGGCTCGAAGATCATGGGCTTTACGGCTTAGGCCGAGAGCGAATAGAAGCAGGTTGCACCTTTCGAAACAAGGAGGTGACACCCAGTGAAAGGCCAAATTAGCCCAGCAGTCGCCGTAGTGGTGATTATTATCGTGTTGGTGCTGCTGTATGTGGCTTGGCAGCTTATCTACGGCAAAAAGACCGAGACCGCGCCGCCAATCGCACCCGCAGGTAACATGACTCTCCCGGCCACGCCGGACGGTTCGTCGGCTACACCGCCTGCGGCTCCAGTTGCTCCGCCCGCCCCACCAGGAGGGTAAGGAGACACTGGGAGTCAAGCACGCACAGAAACAAGGGTCTGAGGGCCCTTGTTTCCTGAATGATTATATTGATAAGGTGTTACAACAATCGCCACGCAACAGCCTTTGGGCCGCGTGGCGATTGTTGTTTCAAGCCTTTTACCCCCTTGGAGGTGCCTTGGTAATGGATGACTTCGATCAAAGTGAGCAGTCTGAAGACGCCAATCCGCTGCCTGAAGCGACGGTCCAGGATTATTTGATGCAGTTTGTTGCTATGCTGGCCTCCCAGACCTGGGTCCGGCTGGGCCTGATGGTAAGTCCCTCAACAGGCAAACAGGAAACCGATTTGGAGCAAGCGCGCCTTGCAATCAACGTAATCGAATACCTGATTGATCAGCTCGAGCCTGGCTCTGCCCGTCGATGCAAAACGCGAACTCAATACTCTGGAATCCAACCTCAAGCTGAACTATGTAGAACGCAAGACCGCGGAAGAACGCGCTCAGGCTGAGGCTTCTGCCGCCTCTGACGATTCTGAGGACTCTCCCGCCGATGCCTGAGACTGGCTGCAGAGTCGAAGTAACTCGCTGTGGCAGGCTGGAGTCACTTCATCACTGCGCTGCTGTGGTGTGCGCGCCCTCGGGTGAAGTGGTTGCTGCCTATGGAGACTGGCAGAGGTCTGCCTATCTGCGTTCCTGCGGGAAGTTCCTCCAGGCGGCCATACTGCCGATAACAGGCTCGGACCTCGCCTTGGCTCTCGACCTTTCAGAAATCGCTATCGCCTGCGGAAGTCACGGCGCGCGTCCTGACCAACTAGCTGCCATACGCAGCCTGCTCGCCAAAGCTGGGCTGGATGAATCTTTCTTCCAATGCAAGCCGCATCCCCCTCTCGAAGAATCAGTCACCCTTGCGCTTGCCAGAGCCGGTCTTGAGCCCACCGCCATATGCAACAACTGCTCAGGCAAGCATGCTTCGATGCTGGCTGTCTCGAGGCTCCGGGGCTGGCCACTTGAGACTTATATGAGGCCCGATCACCCAGTCCAGCAACTGGCCTTGCGCTGTGTTGCGGAGTTCTGCGGGCTGGCTCCCGAGGCCATCCCGCTGGGGATTGATGGCTGTGGAGTGCCGGTATTTTGGGTATCATTAAGTCAGACTGCAACCGGATTTGCCCGGTTTGCCAGTGGGGAAGGTTTATCTGAGGAGCTTGCCAGTGCCGCCTCGCGCCTAAGGCAGGCTATATCGGCCTATCCTGAGTTGACGACGACGCTAACTTTCCCGGCGCTCAAGTTGATGCAGGCGACGGGCTGTCGGGTTCTCAGTAAGGGTGGTGCAGAGGGCCTGATTGCAGCCGGAGATACGAAGACAGGCCTGGGTTTCGCCGTGAAAGCGCTTGATGGAAGCCATCGGGCAAGTGGCCCAATGCTGCTTGAGCTCATAAAACGCCATCTCGACCTGCCGGAGGAGACCTTGATGGAACTCGCTCCCTTCCGGGAAGTCATATTGCAAGAAGGCCCTGAGGGGCCTGTCGCGGAGGCGAAACCTTATCTCGATTAAGAGGCCAGGTATACTGGTTCTGCTTGGGCTGTTGCTTCTGTCAGCGTCGGCACTTGCCGCGCCAATTTTCGGTGGCTGGCCCAAACTTGTCGAGGCAGAACCCAACATCCCTGTCGCTATCGCGCTGCCTGATGGCCGGTCTCTAGAGTTCGAGGTGCTGTCAGTTGTGCTCCCAACCGCTCAGGTGCGTCTTGGCGAGAGCCAGTTTGCTGTCATTTTTGGCGGCCAACCGGTCGTTTGCGGCAACCTTTTGCTTAATGGCGAGTGGTTGCCAGGCCAGGTAGAGGCCGATCCCCTCGGTTTTATCGGTTTCAGCCCTGGGAGCAAGCTGCGTTTCACCCTTTGGCCTGTCGAGTTGCCTGAGGGCGCCTTCGAAGGCAAGCTGTATCCAATGGTAAAGCCGACCTACGGCCTGCTTGGCAACTGGCTTGCACAATCTCCCGAGGGCAGTGAAGAATTTCTTCCAGCGGCTTTCTGCGGAGTGCAGCTTGTCGCTGCCGACGATCTGGCCCAGGTTATGCGCGTCACTTCGGAGTCCCGTTTCCTGCGCTTGAACACCCCCCAGGAGCACGCCCACGGGCTGCTTGATCGCATCGGAGGGTGGAGTCAGATCTGGCTTCGTGACCACCAGTTTCTTTATTGCTACGCCAATCTGGGTCGGGTGCTGGGCAAGTTCAGGCTGGGAGAGCCGCTCGAGGCGGGACGTACTTTCTCGTATAACGTTGGCTCACTTGGCCAGGGCAGCGCGCCGATATTTGGGCTTTATCTGCTTGGCGACGGCGAACAGCGCGACGTTTTCGATGCTGAGAAGCCTCTCGAAGAGATTTATCCAGGCCATTTCATAGATCCCAGGCCTCTGCTCCGCTTGTTGCATCAGGCCACCTTTGGCGTCCCAATGGGCGAGGAGCCGCTGGTTGCCCCAGGGCAGGTTCCTCCTGGCGAATAAAGGTGATATGCTAGACTTATTACAACCGCGAGGGTTTTGCCCCTGATGCGTCGGTTAGCTCAGGGGAATTTGGTCTTTTATAGCCTGTTTGGGCCCCACAACGACCCAAAGGAGTCTTGGTGAGCAGGATGAGTTATCCAGAAGCTAACGATCCCTTCTTCGAACTGTTTGAAAAATTGGCGGGTAATGCCGTGCTTGCTTCCAGGCAGTTCACTACAATGCTTGCTGACTATGGCAATCGCGCAGAACACTTCGATACCATTTTCAATATCGAGCGCGAGGCCGACCTGATAGTCCACGAGATCATCCAGATGGCCCATCGCAGCTATACAACCCCTATTGCGCGCGATGACGTGCGGTCACTTACCTCCCTGCTGGACGACCTGGTCGACCAGGTCGAGGCTACGGCCGACCGGCTAATCCTTTACAATATAGAAACAATCCGGCCTGACCTGGTAGACCTTGCCGAGATTCTTCTAGGCGCCACTCAGGAGGTCGTCCTGGCGGTTGGTGAACTCAAGCATCTCAGCCATCCCGAGAAACTTGCCGAGCACTGCATAAAAGTTAACAGCATCGAGAATGAGGGCGACAAGGTTGGCCGCAAGGCCCTCGCGGCGCTTTTTTCCGAGCCTGATATCCAGGCGCTTGAAGCCCTTAAGTGGCGCGAGATATACGACTATATCGAGATGGCCATCGACCTGTGTGAAGATGTGGGCGACCTGCTCGAGGGTATCGTATTGAAACGCAGCAGCTAGTCCATCGCGTAGTACAGCAGGAGCAAGTTGGCGCTTGGACGAGAACCACTTCCAACTGGTGCTGGAAAGCCGGCGCAGCGCGCTACCTGCGGCTCGGCGCGCGCTCAGAAGCTGGCTGGCGCCAAGCAGGCTTAATCATCAGGAGCGCGAAGACTTTATCCTGGCGATTGGCGAGGTACTGGCAAATGCCATAATCCATGGCAACCAGCAGGAAGCGCACAGGCAAGTGCAACTTGTGGGGCGATTTGAGGAAGACGGGCATTTTATTACCGTCAGTATCCAGGATGAGGGGGAAGGGCTCTTCACCCCCGGCGAGCCTTATGATCCACTTTCCGAATCAGGTCGAGGGCTTGGAATCGCTTGCGATCTGGTAGATGAATTTGAGCTAGGCGCAAAACCAGGATTGGTGATTCTGGGCAAACGCGCTTCGCAAGTTGAACCTTTGTGAGTTTTTGTAGTCTGTATATATAGTATTGCTAGCCTACAGTGGAGGTGGGCGCAGTGAGACGCAGTCCATTGCGCGCAGTATTTGTGTTGGCGGGGCTCTTGATGTTGCTCTGTCCGCTGACTGCGCAGTTTGCGATGGCTCAGCAGGTGGCTGAAGAGATACCCCCGCTGACCCTGTTCGAAGATGTGAAGCTTCTGCTTATCGCGCGTTTCCTCAAAATCACTCCGACCCAGGCCGGTCAGCTCGTGCCGATAACTCAGGTCATCGCCACCGGCGCCTCCCAGACCATCCAGGCCAAGTCAGCCGCTTATACTCAGCTGACCCAGGAGTTGGTTGCGGCCTATCAGGCTGCGGCAGCCGGTCAGGCGACCCCGCCTGCAGCCCAGGCCAATATGGATCGAGTCTTCGGCGCGCTGGATGACGCTCTGGCCGCGATCGAGGCCCAGGTTAATCCTGCCTTTGACCAGGCTTATGGCTTGCTCACGCCCGATCAGATCATCCTCATAATGACTCCTGAAGATGAAGCTGCTGCGCGCGAGCTTGATGCGCAACGCCTTGAGGCGGCCCAGCAAGTTATGGTCGCCTTCCAGGAGCTGCGCCCCATACCAGCAGAGCAGTATGAAGCCAACAAGGATGTCTGGGCTGACCAATATATTGCGGCCATCCTGGGCAACGATCCCGAAGCCATCAAACAACATCACGCAGTGATGCTCGAGGCGATGAATCGGGCCAGGCAAGCCACCCCCGACCAACTGCAGCGCTTTGGCCAGTATGGAGGTCAGATGCTGGCGGCTCAGCTTGGGGTGGGCGCGCAGGAAAGCTTTGATCCCTTGCGTAGCAAGCGGATCACGGCTTCACTTTTCGAACTTTTCCTGGCTCATCCACGCACAGCGACTCTTCTCAACCTTTATGCGATAAAGGGAGGGGGCAACCAATGAGAACAATCACTCTCATTCTACTGCTTGGCCTTGTACTTTCGGTAGTGCCGGCTTTTGCCCAGGGTACACCTTATCTTGCCCCGCCGGTCTCGCAGCTTGATACGACCCTTGACGGGCTGGACCTTATCTATCTGCTGGTTGATCTCAAACTCAACCAGGAACAGGTCGCCAGAGTCCAACAGATGGTGGCCGGCTATCAGCAGCAACAACAGGAAGCCGCCAAGACTTTCGTAGATGAACTGGGTCAGATTAGCGCGCAGCTTGCCACTATCCGCGAGACGCTTCTTTCGGGAGGCTGGCCCAAAGGTCAGGAGCTTCAGGCCTTTAGCCGCGCGCTGACAGGGGGCAACCGAGGAGGTCGGGCTGGAGGACCACGGGTTGGCCGGGGAGGCCCAGGCAATGATCCGGCCGCTGGGATGATGCGGCAGTTCCGCGAAGTGCTAAGCCCTCAGCAGAGGCTGCTAATCGAGTGGGAAGCGCCCGATATGGAAGCTGCCGCTTTGCAACCTCCTCCGCCAGACCAGAACGCCCAGCAGCTTGAAGACACAATGGTTCGACTGGTAGCTCAGGCAGCTGACACAGTGCGTTTCTCCAATAAAAACGCTTACATCGCTCGCAGGCGCACCGAGGCTCAGAACGTGCTTGCAACGCTCAATATCCTGGAAAGCGATCCTACTTATGCGCGCAGGTTCCAGCAGTTGCAGGATCTCTTCGCTGATGTGCGGGTCATCCCGGAAGAGGAATATGGCAGCAACCGTACTCTGGACCGCATCCACGACCGGGCAATGCAGATCTTCGGCGACACTCTGCCCGGGGGCGCCGTGGCAAGTGGCCCCATAATTTCCGAAGCCGAGGTCCGTTTCTTGCTTATCGGGCCAGCTGCTCCGCTCGCAGCCAGCCAGAGGCTCAGTTATTTGACTTCGGCAGCCAGCCAGCCACCTACTCCCTAGAGGCTAACTAAAGTTGAGCGTATAACGCTCAATAAAAACTGAGGCGGGGTTCCTGAATCGGGAACTCCGCCTCTTGTTTTGGGTGTTTATCGAAGGCAAGAACCTACTTGACAGTATAGCTATCAAGTTGTATAGTCTCATTGGCATAATAGCCATGACTTCCGTAAAGGAGAAGCATAAAACTATGGGCAAGATCATTGGAATTGATTTGGGCACCACCAACTCGGTGGTTGCCGTTGTGGAGCATGGCGATCCAGTCGTTATCGCCAATGCCGAAGGGGGTCGCACTACCCCATCGGTGGTTGCTTTCAGTAAAGACGGCCAGACCCTGGTCGGGCAGGTCGCCAAACGCCAGGCGATCCTCAATCCCGAGCGCACGGTGGCTTCTATCAAGCGCAAAATCGGCACGCGCGACCGGGTAACGGTAGACGGCAAAGAATACAGTCCGGAGGAGATCTCCGCGCGCATCTTGCAGAAGCTGAAGCGGGACGCGGAAGCCTACCTGGGCGAGCCTGTAACCGATGCGGTCATAACTGTGCCTGCCTATTTTGACGACGCTCAGCGCACTGCCACGAAAAACGCGGGCGAGATCGCCGGCCTCAACGTGAAGCGCATAATCAACGAGCCTACCGCGGCTTCACTTGCTTATGGACTGGACAAGAAGAAGGAAGAGACCATCCTCGTCTACGACCTGGGTGGCGGTACCTTCGACGTGTCCATCCTCGAGGTGGGCGATGGCGTGTTCGAAGTCAAATCCACCGCGGGTGACACGCGGCTTGGCGGCGACGATTTTGACGAGCGTGTAATGGACTGGCTTGCCGAGGAGTTCCTGCGCGAGAGCGGTATCGATTTGCGCAAGGATGCCCAGGCCCATCAGCGGCTGAAGGAAGCTGCCGAGAAGGCCAAGATAGAGCTTTCGAGTATGGTGCAGACCAGCATAAGCCTGCCCTTCATTACAGCGGACCAGAACGGGCCCAAGCATCTGGAGATGACCCTGACCCGCTCCAAGTTCGAGCAGCTTTGCGAAGACCTCTTCAAGAAGACCGTCGGGCCGATGGAGCGCGCTATGAGCGATGCCGGCGTATCCAAGGAAAACCTCGACGAGGTCATCCTGGTCGGCGGTTCGACTCGTATCCCGGCCATCCAGGAACTGGTAAAGAACTCGACCGGAAAGGATCCGCATAAAGGTGTCAACCCGGACGAAGTCGTCGCGGTAGGCGCTGCCATCCAGGGCGCGGTACTCGGAGGCGACATCCAGGACGTCGTGCTGCTTGACGTTACACCGCTTTCGCTGGGTATCGAGACCCTGGGCGGCGTTACCACCAAGGTCATCCCGCGGAATACGACCATCCCGACCGCGCGGACCGAGACCTTCACCACGGCCGAAGACGGCCAGCACACGGTGGAGATCCACGTGCTGCAGGGCGAACGCGAGATGGCTGCGGGCAACCGGACGCTTGGGCGTTTTCAGCTTACTGGCCTGCCGCCGGCGCCGCGGGGCATCCCGCAAATCGAGGTTACCTTCGATATCGACGCCAACGGCATCCTCCACGTCAACGCCAAGGACAAGGGCACTGGCAAAGAGCAGAAAGTGACCATCAGCGGCACTGGCCAGCTTGGCAGCGACGAGATCGACCGGATGGTCAAAGAGGCTGAGGCTCATTCTGACGAGGACAAGCGCTTGCGCGAAAAAGTCGAGGCTCGTAACAAGCTCGATCAGCTTAATCTACCAGTCCGAGAAGACTTTGAAAGAACTGGGCGACCAGGTACCGGCCGATGCGAAGAGCAAGGTCGAGGCCGAAGTCGAGAGCGCAAAGAAGGTTCTCGATGGCGAAGACATCGCTGCTATCAACAGCGCTGCCGAGTCGCTGCAAGAGGCGCTGCTCGCGGTAGGTCAGGCGGCTTATCAGGCTCAGCAGGAAGCTTCTGCAGGGGCCGAAGCAGGGGGCGAAGCCGAAGCTGGCCAGCAGGCCGGCGAGGGCGAAGTCATAGACGCCGAGTTTACCGAGGACGAAACCAAATAAGCGTGGTACTGGCTGGGGGCTGTGGCTCCCTCCAATTAATTAATCCCAAACTGGGAGGTGTCCTGAAATGGCACAAGAGAAGAAACCCGTGCGTCGCGCAGACGCAAATCGCTGGGATCCCTTCGCGGAGCTGGAGGATATGAGAAGTCGCCTCACGCGCGCCTTCGACCTGCCTTCACCTTTGCGCTGGGCCGGCGAAGATCTGCGCCCAGCGGTCTGGGCGCCTTCGGTTGATGTAAAAGAGACCGAGGAAGAGTTCATCATCCACGTCGACTTGCCTGGCGTAAAGCCTGAAGACGTGGACCTGCAGGTGACCGGTGACACCGTGGTCATCAAGGGCGAACGCAAGTTCGAGCAGGAACAGGAGAAAGAAGGCTATCACCGGATTGAGCGTTCATATGGAAGCTTCCAAAGGGCCTTCACGCTCAACACCCCGGTAAAGGCCGATGCGATCTCCGCGGGCCTAAAAGACGGCGTGCTGACGGTGAAGCTGCCGAAAGCCGCGGAAGCCAGGAGTCGCAAAATCGATATAACGTCCGAGGAATAAGCAGGCAAGTGAAGCGCCCCGGGCCAAAACCCGGGGCGTTTCGCAGATACCGGAGTTGCAGATGGCTGGCGGTATAGACAGGTTTTATTGGTCGCTGAAGAGGCTGGAGCAGGTGCGCGCCGCGCGCCCGCCTGAGTTCGGGCTGATACCGCGCTTTGCTCAGGCCCCAGGTCAAGAAGCGTTCGAGGTGGCCGGCTGGACGCCCGCAGTCAGCATCTGTGAAAGGCAGGACGAATATCTGCTGGTGCTCGAGGTGCCAGGCACAGCTGAGGACGATCTGACTGTCGAAGTGCAAGGCGATACCGTCACTGTCTCAGGCCTGCGTATGGCCTATGAAGCTGAACCTTGTCTCTACCACATGCGCGAACGGGCGCAAGGCGCTTTTCAGAGGGCCTTCAGGTTTGATGTGCCAATTGATTTTGAGAAAGCCAGTAGCCGGCTCGCTCTTGGCGAGCTTACCGTGCGATTGCCCAAAGCCAGGCCAGGTGGTGAACTATGAGAACGCCGAACAACGACTATTTTGAGACTCTTGGCGTGAAGCGTGATGCCACTACGGCCGAAATCAAGAAGGCCTATCGCAAGCTCGCGCGCAAGTTTCATCCTGATGTAAATCCTGGCGATGAGAAGTCGGCTGAGAAGTTCAAAGAGATCAACGAGGCTTTTCAGGTCCTCTCCGACGAGAAGAAGCGCAAGCAGTATGAGCAGTATGGCACTGTCTTCCCCGAGGGCGTAGACCCGGAGGCGGCTGGTTTCGGCCAGGGAGGCGCCGGCGGTGGACCGGGCGGCTTCCGCACCTATTCGACCCAGGATGTCGGAGATCTGGACGATTTGTTCCAAAACCTTTTTGGGGGCTTTGGTCAGACTGAGGCAGGGCCGGCAGGGCGCGGCCGAAGCACTTTCGGCTTTGGCGCCAGGCAACCCCAGCCGCGCAAGGGCCAGGACATTGAGGCTGACCTGAAGCTGACTCTTGAAGAAGCAGCCAGCGGGGTGGAGCGAGAGCTGACTCTCACACTGCAGGAGCCCTGCGCGCGCTGCTCTGGAAGTGGCCAGACCGAGGGAGGGCTTTGCCCCGAATGTCATGGCGCAGGCTTTTCCGCTTCGCCGCGCAAGCTCAAAGTGCGCGTGCCCAAGGGAGTGACCGAGGGCAGCAGAGTACGCCTCGCGGGTCAGGGCGGCCCGGGCGCTGCAGGCGGGCCGAAGGGCGATCTGTTCCTGCGCACCCACCTGGTACCGCATCCGACTTTTCGCGCCGAGGGGCATGACTTGTATGTTAATGTACCCGTCAGCTTCGCGCAGGCGGCTCTCGGTGGCGAAGCGCGAGTGCCTACCCTGACTGGCTCAGTCAAGTTGAAGCTTTCTGCCGGCACCCAGGGCGGCCAGAAGTTTCGCCTCAAAGGACTGGGCCTGCCTGGGCGCGGCAAGGAAGCGGGGGGCGACCTCTACGCTGTCATCGCGGTCAAGGTGCCCAAAGAACTGACCGAAGAGCAGCGCAACCTGCTCGAGCAACTTGATGATAGCCTCGGTGAAAGCAGTTAACTGGGCAAGGGGCGACCGGGTATGACCGATGATTACGAAAAAAATGGCTCTACAGAAGCGCGCGGAGAAGAAGCTCTCTTCGTGATAAGCGTAGCCGCAAGACTTGCTGACGTGCATCCTCAGACTTTGCGGATGTACGAGCGCCGAGGCTTAATCTGCCCGCGCAGGACGACTCGCAAACGGCGGATGTACTCTGAGCGCGATGTGGAACGGCTGCGGCGCATCCAGCGGATGACCCAGGAGATGGGCCTTAATCTGGCTGGCGTGGAACTGGCGCTCGATTTGCTGGACAAACTCGAGAGCCTCCAGCAGGAATTGGAACAGGAGCGCTCTCGCCTGCGCTTCGTGATGGAGCGTTATCAAGAACTTGCAAGTGAGGCTGGTGAGCCCAGCGATGTATAGGAATATGTCAGAGCTGTTAGGCAAGTTTACCGAAAAAACACGCGAGGTCTTCGCCCTCTCGCAGGAGTTGCTGACGAGATACAGGCATTACGAACTGGACTCTGACGAACTCTTGCTTGCGATGCTTTTGCAAGAAGAAGGCCTGGCGCCCGAGGTGCTGCGCGAGGCAGGCGCCAATGTCGGCGAGCTGACAAGCCTGGCCGAGCAGTCCGTCTCCGCCAAGCCGCAGATGCAGGTACAGGGCAACCAGCCGCAGATTTATATGGCTTCAGGGTGCCTCTCCCTGCTTGAAGGCGCGCTTCAGAAAGCCGACTCGATGAAGGACGAATTCGCTGGCGTCGAGCATCTTTTGCTTGCGATGCTGGACTTCCCTCAGTCGCCCGCGGGGCGTCTGCTTGCGCGCGCAGGGGTCACGCAAGATCGCCTCTTTTCGGCTTTGAAAACTGTGCGCGGCAGCACCAACGTGACCGATGAGCGCGGCGACCAGAAGTACAATATGCTCAAGAAATATGGCCGTGATCTGACCGAACTGGCCCGGGCTGGCAAGCTCGACCCCGTGATTGGGCGCGATAAGGAGATCCAGCGCACCATACAGATACTCTGTCGGCGCACCAAAAACAACCCGGTGCTGATTGGCGACCCGGGCGTTGGCAAGACGGCCATCGCCGAGGGGCTTGCGCAGCAACTTGCAGATGGCAAAGTGCCTGACGATCTGCGTAACAAGAAACTCATCCAGCTCGATATGTCGGCGCTGGTGGCGGGAACGAAGTTCCGCGGCGAGTTCGAGGAGCGCCTCAAGGCCGTTATGGACGAGATACGCGCCTCGCATGGAGAGCTGATTACCTTCATTGACGAGCTGCATACCGTCGTCGGCGCGGGCGGGGCCGAAGGCGCGATTGACGCCTCCAATATGCTCAAGCCTGCCCTTGCGCGCGGCGAGTTGCAATGCGTCGGCGCGACGACGCTCGATGAGTTCCACAAGCATATCGAGAAGGATCCAGCCCTCGAGCGACGCTTCCAGCAGGTGTATATCGAAGAGCCCGACCCGGAGACGGCAGTCGCCATCTTGAAAGGGCTTGCCCCGCGTTATGAGGCGCACCACAAGGTAAAGCTGCCTGATGAGGCGCTGGAGGCCGCGGTTAAGCTTTCGCATCGCTACATCCAGGGGCGCTTTCTGCCGGACAAGGCGATAGACCTGATGGATGAAGCCGCCGCGCGAGTGCGCCTTACCACCCAGCAGCAACCCGACGACCTGAAGCAACTTGAGCGCCAACTCCAGCAGATTACAGAAGCCGGCAAGCAGGCTGTCTCGGTTGAAGACTGGGCCAAGGCAAAACAACTTGCGGAAGAGGCCGAACGTATCAAGGCCGAGTATCAGCAAGCGCGCGGCGCCTGGGAAGCCGAACATCAAGTGCGCGATGAGGTCACAGCCGATGACATCGCTGACATCGTGGGCGAGTGGACAGGAATCCCCGTCAGTCGGCTGCTGGAATCCGAACAGGACAAACTGCTCACTATGGAAGACCGCCTTCACGAGCGAGTCCGTGGTCAGGACGAAGCCGTTCGCGCGGTCTCGGAGGCAGTCAGACGGGCGCGTTCGGGGATGCAGGATGCCCGCCGGCCAATAGGCTCTTTTCTCTTCCTTGGCCCGACGGGTGTAGGGAAGACCGAACTTGCGCGCGCGCTGGCGCAGTTCCTCTTCGATGACGAGGACGCCCTGGTGCGACTCGATATGTCCGAGTATCAGGAGAAGCACACCGTTGCGCGGCTGATTGGCGCCCCTCCTGGTTATGTCGGGTACGAAGAAGGCGGTCAGCTGACCGAGACAGTCCGGCGCCGGCCTTATTCGGTCGTGCTGCTGGATGAGATTGAGAAGGCCCATCCGGACGTGTTCAATGTGCTGCTACAACTGCTTGACGATGGTCGTCTGACCGATGGCCAGGGGCGGACAGTAGATTTCCGCAACACTGTGGTCCTTATGACCAGCAATGTCGGCAGCCAGCGCATCCAGCAACTGACTGAAGAAGGTAGCGCCTACGAGGCGGTCTACGAGGCGGTGATGGACGAACTGAAAAGCTATCTCCGTCCCGAGCTGCTCAATCGGATCGACGAGGTAATCGTCTTTCACACACTGGACAGGTCGCTCATCAAGGAGATAGTGGACATCCAGCTTGCGCGCGTGGCCAAGCAACTTGCAGAGCAGGACTTGAAGCTCGAAGTACGCGAACCGGCGCGAGAGTTCCTGGCTGAGCGCGGCTACGATCCCGTCTATGGCGCCAGACCGCTTAAGAGGGCCATCCAGCGTTATATGCAGAACGAACTGGCCAGCCGCCTGCTGCGCCGAGAGTTCCTGCCCAAGGATACAATTGTGGTGGACGAGGCTGATGGCAAGCTGACCTTCGCGGCCAGGTCGCGCGTCGAGACTGAATCCAGCTCGGAGTAACTGGCCAAGGCCCTTCGACTCGGTTGACAACGTCCGGAGGGCTGCCCTATAATATCGCTCGCAGTTCAGGTGGGGCTGTGGCGCAGTTGGGAGCGCGTCTGAATGGCATTCAGAAGGCCACGGGTTCGACCCCCGTCAGCTCCACCATTCGACTCGCGGCGAGTTGGCACTCGTCGCTCGCTCATGGCCTTCGGCCGCATCGAAGTGAGTAAGTATCTTCCCCTGAAGAACTCCGCGAGTCGGATGGTGTCCCGAGCGACCACAGGGAGTCGAGGGGCATTCACAAGACTATATTGGCCTTCGGCCACATCGAAGCAAGTAGGTATATAACTCCGAAAAACCCGCGAGTCGAGGGGCATCTACCACTCTGCCTTTTTGTCCGCTCCATCATCTCTGTCATCTCTGTCCTTTCCAGGCCTGCTTAACCTAAGGTGTTACACCACTGGAGGAGCAAATAAGTGATCCATTATGTCTACATCCTGCTATGCAGTGACGGTACTTATTATGTAGGTTCCACACAGGAGCTCGAGGCTCGAGTCAAGTTACATAATCAGGGGAAGGCGGCTGCCTATACTGCCCACCGCCGCCCTGTTACCCTCGTCTACTCCGAGGAGCACCCCGACCAGCTTGCTGCGATGCGAAGAGAGCGTCAGTTAAAGGGCTGGAGTCACCAGAAGCGCGATGCGCTGGTATGCGGCGACTTATCGCTGCTTCACGAACTTAGCAAGCGACGGCGTTAAAAGGCCTTTCCCCCGGCAGGAATCCTCAACTCCGTCATCGAAGCCCCGACCAACTAGCCTGTCGTCAGGAGGGAGGGCCATGTTACCAATTGCGCCTTTGATGATTGAGCACCGGCTGATCGAACGCCGACTCAGCCTGGCCAGGAGGCAGCTCGCTGACCTCGAAGCAGGGAAGGTGGACGACTCTCTGCTCGTAGATTTCGTGGCGTTTATCCGCCAGTATGCCGATCACTGCCATCACGGCAAGGAAGAAGACTTGCTCTTTGTTGCGCTAGATGCCAAACCCCTTTCAAGCGATCAGGCAAGAATCCTCGGAGAGCTGCGAGCAGAGCATATTGCAGGCCGCAAGCTGACACGCGAGCTGGATACCGCGCGCGCCGCTTATCAGCAGGGGGAGTTTGATGCCCTCCAGCCAATCGTTGGACACATCCGCCAATTGCTGGATTTCTATCCAAGGCACATCGAGAAAGAAGACCGCAATTTCTTCTTGCCTGTGATGAAGCTTTTTACGCCTGCGGAACAGGAAGAGCTGTTCAGGGCCTTCTGGGAGTTTGACGCCAGGCTGTACCACGAAGACTGGACGCGTCATGTCAGCGAGCTGGAAGCAGGCTAGCCCTGGCTTGGCCTAGCCCAGCCTGGCTTCGATCTCGCCGCGGGTGGGCATTGAGTCCATCGCGCCTTCCCGGGTCGTGGAAAGCCCTGCCGCAGTGACCGCGAAGCGCAGAGCGGCCTCCAACTGCTGCCCCTCCGCAAGCGCAACTGCGAGAGTGCCCGCGAAGCAATCGCCGGCTCCCACGGTGTCAATCGGCGCGACCTCGATGGCAGGCACGCTGACCTCGCCCTCGGCAGTGAAGGCGTGAGCGCCCTCGGCGCCCTTCGTTGTGACAACGAGCTTCGGCCCCTGAGCTAGCGCCCTTCGAGCTGCCTCTTCCAGTGAGGTTGTATGCTCCATCGCGAGCAGTTCGCCTTCGTTGGGGGTAAAGACATCCACCTGGGCGAGCAACTCGGCCGGCAGCCCACCTTCCGGCATCGGCGCGGGATTGAGCAATACCTTGCAACCATAGGATCTAGCAAGCGCGACGGTCGCCAGCACGGTCTCCATCGGTATCTCAAGCTGCAACAAGACCACCTGAGCGTCTTCAAAAGCAGTCTCCGTAGCCTGGATATGAGCTGGCGAGAGGGCAGAATTGGCTCCCGCGGCGACCGCGATAAGATTTTCGCCGCCTTCTCCGACCAAAATAAAGGCTACTCCGTTGGGGGTGTCGGGGGCATGGATGGCGTGGCAGAGGTTTATCCCCTCCGAGCGCAGTCTGTCGGCCGAGGTGCGCCCGAGGTCATCGTCGCCAAGCGCGGTGATGAAGGTAACCTCGGCCCCGGCGCGCGCGGCAGCGACCGCCTGGTTAGCGCCCTTACCGCCCATCACCTGGCGAAACTCGCCCCCAAGTACCGTCTCGCCGGGGGCGGGGAGATGCGGCACGGCGATGACCATATCCATATTGCTTGAGCCTATGACCAGCACTCGCGCTTTCATGGGGAAGCCTCCTGGTGCTCGTTCTCGGCGCGCTCAATCAAGGCGTTCTGCCAGTGAGGGGCAACTTGCACAAACCGCGCGCTATAGCCGCTGACGCGCACGGTCAGGTCGCGGTAACTCTGCGGCTCCGACTGAGCGCGTCGCATTTCATCGGCGCTTGCCAGATTGAAGTGGAGATGCGACCCGCCCAGGCTGAAGTAGGTGTCTACAAGCTCCCGGATGAGCTTAATGCCCCTTGTTCCTTTCGCGGCGCGTCGGTCCAGCGTGAGGGCGAAGGGGTTGCCGCAAGCAGCCAGACTGCTGCGCGACATGGGCGGCTGAGGCCATCGCTGCCGTTGGTGAGGTAGTAACGCCCGAGGAAGGTGCCACCCCATAGCTGATCAGGTCGCCCTTCCGCCTGCCGTCGGGGGAGGGGGTGTCTACCAGCAAGATATCCGCCCCGAAGGCGAAGAAGCCAGGATAAGGCCGCACGCCTCCCTCCAGCCGACTTCTCAACACTAGCTGAGCGATAGCAGTCGAGACTTCAGCGGCCAGGGAGTTGGTCGCTTCGTTGTCCTCGCCATATCGCCCTGAGACTTTCTGCACAAGCGCTCGCAAGGTCTCGTCGGCGAAATCGTCGCTGACAGCCTGGACCAGCTCGTGCCAGGCTATTTCGCGGCGCTCGAAGACCAGCTCTCGAAGGACGTGGAGGCTGTCGACGACCGTACCAAGGCCGAGGATATTGATGCCAACCAGGTTGAAAGGCGCCGCGCCCGCTTCAAGGGGCAGCCCCTTTTCAACACAACCTCGTATAAGCAGGCTGCCGAAGGGCGAAGGCGCATGGTCGCGGAAGTAGTTCCAGGCCGCCTGACAGGCCGGCAGCACTTCGTTTGTATACACTGTCTGCACAGTCTTGATCCAGCCTGCAAGCAGCTCCTCGAAGCTAGCCGGAGCAAGGGAAGGAGAAACGCTCAGATAGCGATAAAGCGCTTCGACCAGGTTCAATCGGGCTAGCACCGTATTGGGGTAGCTGTCTCCATCCGGACAAGCCTCATAGCAACCGACAACGGCCCAGTCGCGCGCCCGGTCAAGCGGGATGCCGACCTGCACGAGGCCCGCGATGACGACCGGATCGTTCATAAAGCCGGGGTTGCCGGTGCCGACGGCGGCAAGTTCCGCAGCGGCCTGCGCGAAGTCCGGGTCCATCCCGTCATGCCAGCGGACAGTCAGACTTGGTTGGAAAGTCTTCAGCGACTTCATCGCTGCCAGGAAGAGTAGCGACAGCGGGTTGCTTGCGTCCGCGCCTGTCTCGTCCACCCCGCCAAGCACGAGGTTTTGGCTCTCCTCGCCCTCGCAGCACTTGATGAGGAAGGCCCCCACCAGGTCGAAAGCTGCCTGGCTAGTCGAGCCGGCCAGCCAGAAGGTCAGCATATAGCAGGGGCCAGAGATGCAGGTCCAGCCGGCCGAAGGAGAGGGCCGCTGAGGGATTCTCCGCATGAAGGAAGCACTGCGCCAGCCACACCAGTTGCAGCCCTTCAGCGAAGGTGGCCGGCGCGCGGTCAGTGAGAGCTCGCAACTCGGGACGCGCCTCGGCGTGACGCTGAAGGTAAAGCGCGAAGGCATCCAGTGCTTGCTTGAAGCCGGCCAGGTTGGTGTTTTGGGGGGCTTCTTCGACCTTCTCCTTCAGCCCAGACACGCCCAGCTGGATTAGCGTCTCGAAGTCGTGGACGATGTGGCCGGTGGTGCCGGCGTAACCGAGCTGCTGCAACTCCGCGATGACCTCGGGCGTCCACGGCCTGCCCTGGTGCTTTTGAGAACCGACGATATATTCGTCCGGCTCGACTCGGACGATAGCCCGCTGCGCGAACTCGACGAGGAGCCTGGCGCGCCGCAGAATCGCCGGCTGGCCGCTAGTGGCTCGATAAGCGGCAAGGCAGGCCTGTTCGCGAGCGTCCACCTCGTCATCTTCGTACCAGATCTGCCTGCCAAGTTCGGCGTAGCGCTGCTGAAAGCGCTGATGCAACCTTGCAAGGCGCGCCGAAGGCTGCAGCGCGCGCAGGCTCTCCCAGTCCAGTTTTAGCTCACCGGTTTGGTTCATCCTGATTCCTGCTGGAGTCAGCTCCAGCCCAGCTCGTAGCCAGCCTCATACAGCGCGACGACGTTCTCGGCAGGGCCTACCGCCTGGATATTATGACAGGGGGCGATGATATACCCGCCGCCCGCGCCCAGCACCTGCAAGTTGTAGGCTACTTCCTCGCGCACTTCTTCTACCGTGCCGAAAGGCAGTGTGTATTGGTTGTCTACCGCGCCGTGGAAGACCAGCTTGTCGCCAAAATCGCGCTTGAGCCCTTCGCGCTCCATCCCGATGCAGCGCCACTGGACGGGATTGAGTACATCGAAGCCAAGGGCCACGAGGTCGGGCAGGATATCCCTTACTGCTCCATCCGTGTGGTGGAAAACATAAGCGCCTGCCGAATGAACCAGGTCTATCATCCGCTTCATATGGGGATGGAAGAACTCGCGCATCTGCCTGGGAGAATACATCAGTGCCTCCTGCCCGCCCACGTCTTCGGCGACATAGGCGAACAGCACCTGGCCTGGGGCAGCCTCGAATATACGCTGGGTAGTCTGATAGGCCAGATCGTACAGCTTGCCCAGGCAATAGTGCACGATATCAGGGTTCTCGATCAGGTCGATAAAGGCCTGTTCCTCCCCGCGCAGCAGCTTGTAAAGGAGGAAAGGCTCCGACCCGCCGCCCCGGATAGGCTCGTGCTCGTGGCCCTTTACCTGGGCAGAGATAACCGAGAAGTCGAACCAGTCGATTGAGGGCCAGGTGTAGCTGGCTTCTATCTCCTCGACAGTCTCATACTCGGCCAGTGGCGAGTTGATGGCCTCGGTATACACGCCAGTGCCATAATCCACGGTGCGGTGCTTCAGGCCGTAGATATCCTCGCCCTCGGGCGGCGTAGGGCCAACATAGGCCGGGCCAATATTGTAGGGCAGGTCTATATGCAGCTGCTTCAGCATCGTGGGGAAATCGCAGCCCAGGTGCGCGAGCAGCTTGTTTGTAGCCTCGCCAGTGGCCCAGTAATCCATCGGCACCCGGTCGGGAGTTTGTCTTGAAAGCACGGCCGTCCAGCGCTCTCGCGGAGTCATTGTTTCAGTTGGCATCGGAAAGCCTCCTGTATCCCGCAGGCGGGATTTGATATAGAGTATTGAATCTAGTTTCGCCCTGGCTTGCTCGAAGCCTTCTGGAGTTAATCAATTACCTGCCTGGGAGGGTGGGCCATATGCATCAATCGTTGCTGGCGCTTTTGCTGATATTGGTTTTAGCAGGGGCAGGAAGAACCGCTGCTCCTTACGTTATCGAAGCCGACTTTGGTCGCGCGGAGCTGTCAGCCGAGGCGCCAGCTCTGGACAAGCTGGTGCTGCGTAACCAGTCAGGGCAATTGGAGCCCCAATCCTTGCTCTCGCCTCAGGGCTACCTGTGGCAGCGCGGCTTTATGACCTGGGGCACCCAGGCCTACACCTATGTTGTGGATGCAGCTGGCACCCGGTATGAGAGTCGTTTCAGCCCCGCGCAGGTGGTTGACACAGGCCTGGGCACAGTGAGACTGGAAGGCGTGACCTTGCGTTCTGCTCCTGATGCGCCGCCAGTCGCCGAGGAGACCTGGACCCTTTCAACCAGGGCTAACGAGTTGATTTGGCAGGTAGAACGCCGGTGGCTTGTGGACTTCGAGGCACGTTTCGAAGGCTCGCCGGCCCTCTTCTTCAGCAACCGACCGGTCGACCCAGCCACTTCGGGAGTGCTGCCCAACTGCGTCACGACTACCCTCTGGTACGACCCTGACAGGATGAAGGCCAGTTTCGATCCTTATTACCGGTCGCCTATGCATGGCGCGCAGTACAAGATGAGCCTGAACAATACGCAACTCCTCCTCGACCGTGATCCTTGGGCCATCGTCAAGCTCTGGACCAACTGGCATAACGAGATGGAACCCCGCGTCGAGGTCGAGGGCGGTTATCTCTACAGGCGAGGGTGCTTTGCGTGGTTGAGTGAGATTGGCGCGGTCAGCAACTGCGCTAACGGCAGTAGCCACAAGCAGGGCGATATCGAGCAAACCGAGCTTGCTCTGAGTCCCCTGCCCAAGACTGAGAGTGGCTATCAACTGGAAGCCGAGGTGCCCGACAAGGCACTGCAGCAGGTAGTCCAGAGTATCTACACCTCGCTCCTTAATGGGGGCGTAGTTAATGACCAGGCTGGTTATGACTTCGGTAATGAATCAGACGGCTGGTATTACAATGGCTCTCCCTGGATGCAGGGCTTCGCTCTGGAAGCAGGCATACCGGCCGAGGGACAGCTTTCCAGCGCTTCTTTCGATGTGGCAAGTGGCTTCCGCAAGCACCTCTCGCGCATCTTCGGCACCGTGCAGGCGGATGGGCGCAGCAACTTCGGCTATGACTCGAGCGGCGAATTCGTGGACAGCCTGGTGAACACGATAATCGGTACAAGAGCCTATCTCGTCCACACGGGCGACCTGGCTTTCGTGCGGCAGTACCTGCCGACGATGGAGCATATGATCAAATACTTTATCGACAGGCGCAACGCCGATGGGCTATATGACCTGGGGCCCTCGGGCCACTGGTATTATGACGCGATGCCGACCTCCGGCGTGAATGCCAACCACAATGCGCTGTTCTACAAGGCGCTGCTGGACCTTGCCGAGATGGAACGCGCGGCTGGTCGAGGCCCCGAAGCTGCCCGCTACGAGCGCGCGGCTGCCCAAATCAAGGCCTCCTTTGCGAAAGTGTTCTGGAATCCCGACGCCCCAGGAGGGCCGCGCCTGTCCGACTGGATCGCCTATGACGGAGAGAAGGTCACCTACGCAGCCGACGTGTGTCAGTTCCCAGCGGTAACGCTTGGACTACTTTCGGAGGAGCAGGCAAGCCTGCTACTTGCGACTCTTGATGCTCGCATAACAGAGCTAGAGCGCGATTATGGCTACACCGGGGCCGGTTCGCTGTCGGCCTATTGGCCCGTGCCTGACCACATCAACTATCTGCTCGTGTGGCAGCGCAACTTTCCCAGTATACATGAACTGCGGCAGCTTCCTGGCGCAGACCTACTGGGAAGTGATGGCGCGCGCCTGGGCAGGCGACAGGGCCGGGGCGCTCGAGCGGCTCGAGAAATGGGGCCAGGCAGGCCTTGAGCACAGCTTTATGGGTAATAACTGGCTTCAGGTGGACGGCAAAATTGGGTTCGGGGCAAGCGATGAACCCTATCTCTCCGACCTGATTGCCGTGCCGGCTGCGCTGGTGCAGGGACTCCTTGGGGTGGAGCTCTCCTGGGACAAGCTGGAGGTAAATCCTCGTCTTCCCGAAGGCTGGCGCGAGGCCAGCCTTGACGTGCTGTGGAAGGGCCAGATTCAACATATCGCTATACAAGATGACCAGGTGACCATCACTCCTGGAGAGCAGGTTTTCATACCTACGAAGACGATGGAATGGGAATTGACTTCGGCCTATGCCGCCTGAGTGGGGCGGGCTGACGGTGACCCGCCACTGGGCCACAGGCGACAGGTGGCAGACCAGCAAGGATGTCAGCGTGAACGGCGGGCAATTCATCTCACTGGAGCGTGAGAAGCCAGAGGGGCCGCTTGTCGGGTTATGGCAGTTTGAAGCGGACGGCGCCGACTCCAGCGGCTGGGGCGCTGAAACCAGGGTTCAGGGGGCCGTCCAGTTTGGCGCTGAGGGGCATATCGAAGGTAGCCAGGCGATTGCTGTAGATGGGGCAAGCTGGCTTGCGGCCAGCTATGCTTCCCACCTCGATTTCTCGGCTGAGGAGAGCTTTACCCTTGAGGCCTGGTTCAAGACGGATTCGCCCGAGAACCAGGTGCTGATGGCGCGTCCTGGCGCCTACTGTCTGGGCACGAAGGACGGCAAGCTCACCGGCTGGGTTATGCAGGATGGGGTCATATTCCGCGAGGCGCAGGGCAAAGCGCCAGTCAACGATGGCGCCTGGCATCACGCCGCGCTGGTCGTGGACCGGGAGGCCCAACAACTCAATCTTTATCTTGATGGGCAACTGGACAACTCCCAGGCAGTGGATATCAGCCCGATTGGGCTCTCGACTTCGAAGGAGCCCCTCTCCATCGGGAGTTTCGGGGGAAGCTTCAACTTTGCAGGAGCAATCGATGAGGCGCGCGTGACTCGCGGAGCGCTGGCGCCCGCAGAACTCGGCTTCAACCAGGCCTGGGAAGCTATCACGCCAGTGGTGCGGCTCTATCCTGCAAGCGGCTGGTACCAGAGCGAGGTTTTCGATTGGGGGCAGCCAGTGCAGCTCCAACAGGTGGAGCTGGACTTCGTGACTAACGGAGGAGCGCTTGGCCTGGTAGTAGAGACCTCGGATGACGGCTTTACAAGCGTGAAAGAGACTCTCCAAAAGCCTCTGAAGGCCGGTCAACAAAGCCTCAAGCTGGACAAGATGCGGCCTGCGCGCCAGGTGCGCCTCAGGTTCGAGTTCGAAGCGAGCCCTGATGGGCAGGCCAGCCCGCAGTGCTTCTATATGCGGCTGCGGGGCGAGGTGGCAGACTAGCCGCTAGTGGAATATCTGATAACTGGGCAGTCCCGTGACCAGGCCGATTACGGACCATAAGGCGCCGGACACATAGTCGCCAAGGACCAGCCCGAAGAAGAAGGGCAGGCTGTTGCGGTAGAGACGCAGCCCGCCATAACGCAGCACCAGGCGCTTGATGAGCCAGGCGATGAGGAAAGGCGCCCACAGCCAGATAAGCCCAGGGCCGATACAATAGCCAAGCGGATGAAGAGGGAAACCGACGAACCGGCTGCGAAGCCAGGTCAGGCCGCCAATCGCACTCGCGGCTGCGCCGACGGCAATCCAGCGGCTGGGTTCGGCGCGCCAGCCCTGCTTGAGGCCATTGTCCAGCCAGCCCCAGGCTTCATAGTTGGTCCACGCGGCGAAGCCAACGCATTTGGACATCGCTCCATCCGCGTAAAGCACGTGAAGCACGGCCCACATACCAACAAAAGTCGAGACTACCAGCGCCAGCAGTATGGGGAAGGTAAGCCCCCGCAGGCGGATATGGTTCTCCTGCGCAAGCTTCAACGATTCGAGCTGGCTTGGCATTATGTGACTACGGTTGAGCCGCCAGAACCAGTGCGCGAGCGCGCCAGTTGCCATATTGCTGGGCCCAAGCCACTTGGAATCAAACAGGCGGAAGGTGTTGAGAGGCTCGAGATCCCACACTGTATGCTGCCCGGCAGCTTCGGCTCTGACACGCGAGATGGCTATTGAGAGCAGCACATACATCGCCAGCATCATCGCGGCAAGCAACGGGCGCATCCCCGCCGCTACCCAGAAGCCAAAGAAGACGGCAATCCCCACCCAGAGGCCCCAGAAAGCCAGCTTGCGCGAGAGAGGCTCGTCCGCATCGTCCCCTTTGGCCGAACTTATCGCAGCTCGATAAAAGGCCTTGAGATGGTTGCGCGTCCCCCAGAGCAGGATTATCCCAAAGGCGCACCAGGCACCGATGCCTTGCTCCATCAGCATCGGAAAGTTGGGTCCTACCTGAATAGCCAAGTTGCACTGCGATTATGGCCTGGAGCTTGGTAAACAGGTAGAAGAACCAGCAGCCGAAGGAGACATCCAGCGGCACCAGATAACACAGGCCGATGGCGAAGGGATACCAGGTGAAGAACCAGGGCCAGGTGGCATTCCAGGGTGGATTATTAAACTGGATTGGTCTTGCGCGGATCTGGATGCCCGGCACAGCGGGAAAGATGCCATGCAACTCGTTGAGTAAAGAGAGCCCAAAGGCCACCCCGAAGCCAATCCAGAGCAGGCGGTTCTTGAAGACTGGCTCTCCGCGCGCGGCCGAGGTCAGCACCAGGGGCAGGCGCACAATGGGGAAGGAGAGCTTCTGGTCTTCGGTCCAGGCCTTCCGTGAGGATGGTCGAAAGGCACATCATTATCCAGCAGGAGGCAAAAATGAAGAGGGACCAGAAGGCCAGCGGGCGCACCCAAACGCGCCAGGCTTCCTCTTCAAGCAGCGAGCTGCCTCCCTGGAAATACCCTTTGAGCGCGTCCTTGTCCCAGACCAGCAGCCACTTTGGCAGATGGCCGAATATTAAGGATTCCCACTGGTTTTCAGGGCTTGCGAACCATCTGAGCCAGCCGATTTCGGAGACCAGATTGATAATGTAGTCGTGGGTGGCGATGGTGCAGCTCATCACGAGCATTACGTAGATGACCACCAACTCGCTTGTTTTGAGCGCGAGTTTTGGGAAGAAACGATGCACAAGCAGATTAAGCATTACCAGCCCGAAAAGCCAGGCGATAGGGGTAACGAAGAGCGGATTAAGGGTGAGAATCAGATAATAACGAAGCTCAGCCGCGATCACCCAGTAGACGTTGAAGGGCACCAGCACAAGGCCAATCAGGATGCTGCGCCAGGTAACGCGCCAGGGTTCGCTGACAGGCTGAGGCGCCGGCGCTAGAGGACGAGGTTCTGATTGCTCGGACATGCAGGCTGGGCTCCTTCTGGATGAAACTCCGCTGTAATTAGCCCTTGCCCTGAGGCTTCCTGCAAAGCAGGAGAGGCAGCTTTACACAAGAAGTTAGCCATATCCTTGAAGTGGGGGGCGGTGCAACGTGGCTTTGCCAGGCTTGCTAGTGCTCGCTAGTGCTGCTGTGTGGTTTGGTCTGGGCTGCGGAGCCAACCTGGGCGCCAGTCGGGTGGAATTCCGAGCAGGATTTGGTAAAGCTTGGCTCAAGGCTCGAGCTTTTCGTTGATGATTTTCTTCTGGAGCGCCTCGAAGGGGCCGAATTGCGCTTGAATCAGCCTCGCACTGAGGAGGTGGCTCTGGTGCTGGACGCGCCCTGGGAAGGCAACACCAGCGCCTATGCAAGCGTGCTGCAAACCCCTGAGGGCTTCTTTATGTATTACCGGGCTTCGGGCGACATCGGCGTATCACAGCCTGAAGTGACTTGCGTAGCCACCAGCCCGGATGGCCTCCACTGGAGCCGGCCGGAGCTAGGGCTTTACGAAGCCGCCGGCACCAGGGCCAATAACATAATCCTGATGGGCGAAGAAGCCTGCCACAACTTCGCGCCCTTCTATGACACCAATCCTGCCTGCCCGCCAGAGCAGCGCTACAAGGCCCTTGGGGGAAGCACCAGGGCCTGGCAAGGCCATGACTTAATCGCCTATGTCAGCGCCGATGGCCTGCATTGGCAAAGGCTACGGGAAGAGGCTGTGATTACCGAGGGAGCTTTCGACTCGCTCAATGTGAGTTTCTGGGACGAGGTTCGCGGCTGCTATATGGCCTTCCCGCGTGATTTCACAGAGGGCAGGCGCACCTTCCGCGTGACCTGGAGTGAGGATTTCCTTGCCTGGGCCCCAAGCCGGTGGAGCGAGAGGACCAACGAGATTGCCACGCAGCTTTACACGACAGCAATCCGGCCTTACTTCCGCGCGCCGCATTTGCTGCTTGGCTTCCCCAAGCGGTTCTTCGAAGAACGCAAGGTGCTGCCAGAACGTCCCTATCCTGGCATCTCGGATGCTGGGTTTATGACCAGCCGCGATGCCGTGCATTTTTATCTCTGGCCTGAAGCCTTCGTCAGGCCTGGCCTGGATATCGCCGAATGGGCTGACCGCAGCCATATGGTAGCGGCAGGACTGGCCCAGACAGGCGATCAGGAACTTTCGCTCTATATCAGCGAGCGTTATCAGTCGGAGGGAGCGCGTTTCCGCAGGCTAAGCCTGCCCCTGGACCGGTTTGCCTCTCTCCAGGCAGGGTCAAGTGGGGGAGAAGTAATCACGAAACTTTTCACCTTCGAGGGAAGTGCCTTACGACTAAATTGCTCGACCTCGGCTGGCGGGAGCGTGCAGGTGGAAATCCAGGACAGGAGTGGCGCGCCTGTGCCAGGTTTCGAGCTGGAGCGATGCCATCAGGTCATCGGAGATGGCTTCGAACTGGCTGTAGACTGGGAAGGGGAACCAGCTCTGGCCAGGTTGGCCGGCACCCCTGTGAGGCTGCGGCTTGCGCTTGTTGATGCGGATGTCTACGCTTTCCGGTTTGGTGATTAGCAGGAGAGGCGGAAGACGCCGCCAATTCTTTATATTGATTCGCGATAAGCTCCCTATTGAATTAAGGGGGCTTTTCTGCAATAGTATTGGGTCGCTGCAGCTACCCAGGAGGAGCCCTTATGATTGAGCTGAAGGACCTGATAGTCAGGTGCGCCGAAGTGCGTGCTTCCGACCTCTTTATAAAAGAGGGCGTGCCCCCTGCGATGAGAAGGACTGGCTCCATCGAAGTGCTTCAGGAGTTCGAAGAACTGAGTTCTGACGACACTCAACGGCTTGCTTACAGCGTAATGACCGACGACCAGATAGCCGAGTTCGAGCTGAACCATGAGCTTGACGTGGGCGTAACGGTCCCGGGCGTAGCGCGACTCAGAATCAACGTCTTCCAGCAGATGGGCAGTATCGCGATGGTCGTGCGTTTGATCCCCATCGTCGTTCAGACCATTGATGAACTGGGCTTGCCTCAGGTGCTGAAGAAGATTGTAATGCGGCGTCAGGGCTTGCTGCTGGTAACTGGGCCGACAGGTTCAGGTAAGTCCACGACCCTCGCGGCGATGATAGACCATATCAACTCGACGATGCACAAGCATATCATCACCATCGAGGATCCAGTCGAGTATGTTCACAGCGACCGCAGTTGTATTATCAGCCAGCGCGAGGTAGGCCTTGATACCAACTCTTTCTCGGCCGCGCTGAAGTACGTAGTCCGAGAAAGCCCCGATGTCATCCTTATCGGTGAGATGCGCGATGCCGAGACAATGACCGTAGCCCTGCAGGCGGCAGAGACTGGCCATCTGGTCTTCTCGACCCTGCACACGAACAGCGCCTCGGAGACCATCGAGCGTATCATCAACATATTCCCGCCCCATGACAAACCGCAGATCTCGCTGAGACTTGCGAACTCGCTGGTAGGGGCTGTTTCGCAGGCGCTGGTGCCGCGTTCGGACCGCACTGGCCGAGTGGCAGCGCAGGAGATAATGATCGTCACACCGACAATCGCCAAGCTTATAGAGGAAGGCCGTTCCTCGCAGATTTACGAGTATATTGATCAGGGCCGGCAGCACTGGGAGATGCAAACGATGAACCAGTGTCTGGTCGAATATTTCAAGCAGGGGCTAATCTCGGCCGAGATGGCCCTTGAATATGCCGGAAACCGCACTGAGATGCGCCAGATGCTGCGCCGCGAAGCGCAATAGGCTGGCTTTTTGGGAGAGCCTTTATGAGTTTTGTTTTAGACGAATTATTGCGCACTATGGTCGAAGCTGGAGGGTCCGACCTCCATGTCAGGGCCGGCGAACCGCCGGTTATTCGCGTAGACGGATTGCTCAGGCGACTCAATATGCCTGCGATGTCCGCCGAGGACACCCATGGCCTGGCATACGGGCTTATGGATGGAGACCGGCGGGAGAAGTTCGAACGCAACTGGGAACTTGATATGTCCTACGAACTGCATGAAGTATCGCGTTTCCGGGTCAATATGTTCCGTCAGCAAGGCGCGGTCGGTATGGTGCTGCGCGCCATCCCCATCGACATCAAGACCATTGACGAGCTTGCGCTGCCTCCGGTGCTGAAGGAGATATCGCTTCGCCCCCGAGGTTTCGTGCTGGTCACTGGACCTACTGGTTCGGGCAAGTCAACGACACTGGCGGCGATGATCCACTTCATCAACACGACGAAGCGGTCGCATATCATCACCATCGAGGACCCGATAGAGTTCATCCACCAGGATCGGATGTCGGCGCTCAACCAGCGCGAGGTAGGGATGGACACTCACGGCTTCTCGCATGCGCTGAAGCACGTTATGAGACAAAATCCTGACGTCATCCTGGTCGGCGAGATGCGCGACCTCGAGACAATCGGCCTGGCAATCACAGCGGCTGAGACTGGCCATCTGGTATTTGCCACTTTGCATACTACCGATGCGGCGCAGACGGTAGACCGTATCATCGACGTTTTCCCGCCAGCCCAGCAGCAGCAGGTGCGTATGCAGCTGGCCGTAACGCTTGAGGCGGTAGTCTGCCAGACGCTGCTGCCTATGGCCGAAGGCAAGGGGCGCGTGCCGGCCTTCGAGGTTATGCTTGCGACGCCTGCTATCCGGGCTAACATCCGCGAGGGCAAGACCCATCAGATCCCCACGCTTATCCAGACGGGTATGGATAGAGGTATGTTCACTCTGGACCAGGATCTGCTGCGGCTGGTGCGCGACAGGAAGATAAAATACGAGGACGCGCTTTCCAAGGCGCAGTCTCCACGCGAGTTTGAACAGCTTGCACGGCGCTAATAGTGTAAAGCAACGTCACGACCTGAACTGGCATAAAAAGGACAAGGCAAAATGGATTTGACTCTCGACGCGCTACTTAGAGAATGTGTAGACAGGGACGCTTCGGACTTGCACGTGAAATCCGACTCAAAACCGCTGCTAAGACGATATGGCGATCTGTCTCCGATAGAAGAATTTCCCGTTATCCCTGCCGCCCAGGCGCGCGAACTGGCTTATTCCGTGCTCGAAGAATGGCAGATAGAGCAGTTCGAACGCGATTGGGAGCTTGACGTGGCCTATGAGATACCCGGCATAGCCCGTTTTCGAGGCAATGTGCTGGTCCAAAGAGGCCGGGTCGGTTCGGTCTGGCGCGTAATCCCCTACAAAATCAGCACAATGGAAGAACTCGGTCTGCCGCCGGCCTGTCGTTATTTGTCCGAGCGCCCCAGGGGCCTCGTGCTGGTTACAGGGCCTGCCGGCTCGGGCAAGTCGACGACCCAGTCCGCGATGATCAACTACATCAACGAGAGCTTCGAGCATCATGTAGTTACCGTTGAGGACCCAGTCGAGTTCGTTCACGAAGACAAGAAGGCCCTGGTCAATCAGCGCGAGCTGAACCGGGACACTCGGTCCTTCGCCAACGCGCTCAAATACGTTTTGCGTCAGGACCCGGACGTCATCCTCATCGGTGAGATGCGCGACCTTGAAACGATTGGACTAGCCATCACCGCCGCGGAGACTGGCCACCTGGTGTTCGGCACGTTGCACACGCAGGACGCTGTCCAGACTATCGACCGGGTAATAGACGTTTTCCCGACCCATCAGCAGGCCCAGGTGCGTATCCAGATGGCCTCCAACCTGCTTGGGGTTATCTCGCAGACCCTGGTGAAAAGGGCTGATGGCAAAGGCCGGATAGCCGCTTACGAGGTAATGCTTGCGGTGCCTGCGGTGCGCAACATGATCCGCGAGAGCAAGACCCACCAGATCCACTCGGTGCTTCAGACGGCGACAAAACAGGGCATGATGACCCTCGACCAGTCGCTGGCCGGACTGGTGAAACGCAAGCTAATCACCTACGAAGACGCCTACGAGAAGACGACCAACCCGAGTGCTTTCGCTACTCTGGTAGGCGAGGGCGGGGGCGTCATCGGCGCGCAGCAATAACGGCAACCGCCAGTTAGCAGTTTCGGCAACCCCGTCCCTTACTTTGGACGGGGTTTTGCTTGCAGGCTTCAGTTTGCGCCTGGCGAAAACAGAAGTGACGGTAGCAAGAATGGCATTTGGGAAGTGACTTGGTTGCCTCAACAGCACACCACCTGGGCTGAAGTGGATTTGGCGGCTCTTGCCCATAATCTGAGCGAGGTCAGGCGCAGGCTTGCCGGACGCGCTGAGCTAGCCGCCGTTGTGAAGAGCAACGCTTACGGCCATGGGGCGCGTGAGTGCGCCCAGGCCTTGGTCGCCGCAGGGGCTAGCTGGCTTGCGGTTTCCAGCCCTGCTGAGATTGCCGAACAAGGGCTGCGCGAAGTAGCGCCAGGCATGCCAATCCTGGCGATGATCTCCCTGATGCCGGGCGAGCTGGGCTGGGTGGATGACGAGACAAGAGTCACACTTTCCTCGCTCGAGCAAGCTCGCGCGCTGGAAGAGGCGCTTTCTGGCACAGGGCGCAGGCTGACGGTCCATCTGAAAGCCGATACTGGGATGGGTCGCCTCGGCCAGTGGGGAGACAAGTTTCTGGAGCTGGCCCGGTATGCCCAAAAGTCGGCCAGTTTCGAGGTGGAAGGCCTTTTTACCCATCTGGCGCAGGCTTCACCAGGGGCTCCCTCGCTTGCTCCCCAGGTTGGCGAATTTGACAGGCTGCGGGCCGAACTCGGCCGGGAAGGCTTGCTGCCTCCGGTAGTGCACCTGGCTGCCTCAGGCGGGATGTTTGTCGCGCCTTTCGAGGGCTGCAATCTGGTGAGATGCGGCTTGCTGCTGTATGGCGGCTATCCTGACGGTTCAGAATCGGTTCCTCTCGAACTACGGCCAGTGATGAAGCTTGCAAGCCGGCTTGTGCAGGTGAAGTGGATGCCGAAAGGCGCAGGGGTCTCCTACAACCATCTCTATCACCTGGAGCGCGACAGTCTGGTGGCCGTTGCGCCAATCGGTTATGCGGAAGGGCTCAGCATACAGCTCACTAATCGCGGCTTCGCGCTGGTACGCGGACAGCGGTGCCGAATCCTCGGGCGCGTCTGTATGGGGATGACCTTGCTCGATGTCACCGAGGTAGAGGGCGCTGCTTTCGGTGACGAGGCAGTCTTCCTGGGCGCCCAGGGCAACGACCGTATCACTATGGAAGAAATCGCCAAGTGGGCAGGGACGGCCAGGCACGCTGTTACCACAACGATATCGCCGCTCATACCCAGAGTTTTTACAAATTTATAACAAACAAGACGGGGATGTCTCTGCGCGATATTCTAAGCAAAGTTTAATATAGAAGTTTAAGCAAACTGCCCCACAAACCCACCTGAGGGTGGTAGAATTACACCTTAGGTCCCCTTCGTGGCAACGCATCGCAGATACAACGGGAGCAGGCAGTTAATGGCGGCGTCTTCTAGCGCCGATTCGGCACGCCCTACACTGACGGAACTGCTACAGGCAGTGTGGCAAGCGGCTCAAACCAAGGGCGATTGCAAACGCATGGCGAAAGCTCTGGACGAAGCAAGGCCCTACTTCGTCTGGTTGGCCCGCCGGTTTGCTCCCGAGGTAGAGGTCGACGACTGCGTGCAGGAAGGGCTCGAAGGATTACTTCAGGCAGTGGGCAGATACGACCCGGACAAAGGGGTGCAATTCGCAACTTACGCGATGCCGCACGTCACCGGACGAATGCGACACTTTCTGAGAGCGCGACGAGGCTGCGCGCAAGCAGGCGAAGGAGGTTCAGGTCGCCAGGGCAGGCCTGTGACCGCAACCGAGCCTTTGCCCGAGGACGAGTTTTGCTGGGAAATGGGCAATCCCAGGCCCGAATCGAGATTGTCAGAGCCTGAAGCAAATGCGTTTCTTGCCCTTGCGATGGAGCGACTTCGCCCTGACGAACGTCAGGCGCTATCAGTTTTCTGGCGCGAGGGCTGCAACGAAAGCGCTTTGGCCAGAGCGTTGAAATTATCAAGACCGCACGCGCACGCTTTATTGCAACGAGTCAGGAGTAAACTGGCAGCTTTTATGGATGAACCAAAAGGCCCCACGGCCCAGGTCACAATCGGACGCAAATTTGCCTCACAAGTCACGCTGGCTCCCCGGCCTGAGCCTCTGGATGCCTTTATCCAGCAGGAAATCGAACTAGGGACGCTTTTTGTGGATGCAATAGCGGCGCTTTCCCAGCCTGAAGCAGGGGCAAAACTTGCCGACTGGCTTCAGCGGGTGCAACTGGCCTTCAAAGCTGCCCTGCCGCCTAATACAGTTGTGCGCAAGAACGGCAGATTCCGGATCTGTGCTCTCTGGAGCGCCCAGGATGTGCAGGCCGAAGCGGTCTTCCAGCGGATTGCGGCCGAAGCGCTGGAAGCTTCTCGCGAACTGGAACTGGCCGAGTTTGTACGCGTGGGCAGGGCCAGCACCGGAAAGCACGGCAGCACCTTCGAAGAGCTGCTGGGGCATGCTCTGGCTCAGGCCAGAAAGCTCACTTAAGCGACACCTTTCCTCTTACGTCTGACGCGCTTCCTCTGCTATTATGCCTCTTGGGCAGGGCGTTGCCTTGCCTGCCTGCTAGCCAAGTGGGAGGTCGTGTGATGCAACCGCTGCTGTTGAACCTCGATTTGGGCACTACCAACTGTAAAGCTGTCGTTTTCACCGCTGAAGGCGTCCAGGTTACCGCCATCAGCCGAGAACACCCAACTTATCATCCCCGGCCCGACTGGGCCGAGCAGGACCCCGCCGAATGGTGGAAGGCCGCTCTTGCGGTTATTACCGAAGCCGTCAGCCGCACCCAGGAGCAAGGGCGTCTCGTCGCAATGACGGTTACCAGCCAGCGAGAGGGCATTGTGCCGGTTGGCCCCGGCTGTGAACCACTTTCTCACTGTATTATCTGGATGGACAAGCGCACTGGCCCCCAGGCAGAGGAGCTCGAAAGGCGGCTTGGCCGCGAACGAGTCCATCTGCTGACCGGACTCCGCATAGATCCAGCTTTCTCGGCGGCCAAGATCCTCTGGATAGCGCGCAATCAGCCCGAGGCCTTCGCGGCAGCCGAGAAGTTTCTCCAGCCAGGAGATTTCCTTCTGGCCAAACTGTCGGGCAAGTATGTGACCGATCAGTCTATCTCCAGTCGCACGATGCTGATGAACGTGCGCGAACGCAAATGGGAGCCCGAGCTGCTCGAGGCAGTGGGCCTCACAGCCAGCAGGATGCCCGACCTGGTCGCGCCAGGCACTCCAATTGGCCCAGTGCTGGCCGTAATAGCCCAGGTTACCGGCTTGCCATCAGACTGCCTGGTATGCGCGGGCGCTGGCGACCAGCAGGCAGGGGCGCTCGGAGCGGGCGCAATCAGTCAGGACATCGTTGCGTGCAGCATAGGCACGGCTTCCGTAATCGCGGTGACCACCCCTCAGCCAATTCTGGACGACTCGCAAACAATGATCTGTGGTTGCTCGGCCATCCCTGGCAAGTGGCTACTAGAGCCAGCGCTCTGGACTACAGGGTCAGTACTGCGCTGGTTCCGGGACGAACTGGCCTGCCCCGAGGTCGCCGAAGCCAGGTTGAGAGGCGTCGATCCCTACGAGGTCATCACCGAGCTGGCAGCCTCGGTACCGCCAGGGGCGGAGGGAGTAAAAGTTATCCCTCACTTTATGGGAGCAGGCTCACCCCACTGGGTGCCCGAGGCGCGCGGGGTAGTTTTTGGCCTGTCGCTCGGGCATACCCGGGCTCATCTGGCCAGGGCGATAATGGAAGGGGTAGCCTTTGAACTGGTCGCCAACCTCGAACTTGCCCGCAAGCTTGGCATAAGGACGCGCGAGGTAAGGATGCTCGGAGGCGGCGCCTACAGCCCCTTGTGGAGGCAGATCCTCGCCTCGGCCGCTGGACTTCCGGTGGCGCTGCCAGGCACGGCGGAGGCGGTTTCCCTTGGGGGGGCTATCCTCGGCGCTACGGCGGCAGGGCTTTACGGCGCGGTCGAAGAAGCCGCGGCCGCGATGGGTAAGGTGCAGGAGACGACCCAGCCCGATCCGGCCCAGCAAGCTGTCTACAAGCGTGAATTTGCAGTTTATATGGACCTGATGAGGACGCTTACACCGGCTTTCATCAAGGCTTTCCGCAACCAATAGGAGAGTTGATAGTAATGGCAGACAAGATGAGAGCAGTAGTGCTGTATGGGCCAGGAGATATCAGAGTCGAAGGCTGGGATATGCCCAGTCCAACCGCCAGCGAAGTGCTGATAAGGGTCGTCGCCTGCGGAGTTTGTGGCTCTGACCTGCCTCGTGTTAACGCTCTGGGCGCCTACTATCACCCCATCGTGCCTGGGCATGAATTTCCCGGAGAAGTCGTGGCGCTGGGCGAAGGTGTCGAAGGGCTTGCCCAGGGCGACCGCGTAACGGTGATGCCCCTCGAGCCCTGTATGCAGTGTGCCTTCTGTCAGATTGGCGAATACACGATGTGCGAAAACTATGGGTATTATGGCTCCCGGCGAGATGGCGCCTTCGCGCAATTTATCGCTGTAAAGGCCTGGAACTGCGTCAAGTTGCCTGACAACGTCAGCTTTGAGGCGGGCGCGACGGTTGATCCGGCGGCGGTGGCCTTGCACGCTATCAGGCGCGGCCAGCTTGATTTTGGCGCCAGCGCGACCGTATTTGGCGCGGGGCCGATTGGGCTGTTTGCGGCTGAGCTGCTCAAACTGCGCGGTTGTGGCACCCTGTGCGTTGTGGATATGTTCGATGAGAAGTTCGAACTGCTGCGCTCGCTCAAGCTGCCTGGCAAGGTAGTCGAGGTGGACAGCCGCAAGGGCGATGCCATCGAAGCTATTTTTGAGGCGACTGGCGGCAAGGGCAGTGATTTCGTGATTGACACGGCAGGCTCGCCTGTTACCCAGGCCCTGGCAATCGACGCAGCGGCCAGGCTGGGGCATATCGTTTATGTCGGTAGCGCCAACGGCGATGTTGATGTGACGAAGGCGCGGTTCGAGAAGATACTCAGGCGCCAGCTCAGCCTGTATGGGTCGTGGAACTCGTCCATAAAGCCCTTCCCTGTGAACGAGTGGGAAACAATCCTCGCTTATATGGCCAGCGGCCAGCTTAAGGCCGAACCACTTGTCTCGCACCGGATCAGCCTGGACGAGGCGCCCGGCGCGCTCAAATGGATGTACGCGCGAGACAGATTCTTCAGCAAAGTTATAATCGAACCCTGGCAGAACTGACCAGACTGACGCTGCAGTAATACACGGCCGGGACGCCCTAAAGCGCACCGGCCGTAGTTTTTGGTCCAGAAATCGCACCGGATGAGGAAATAAAGCAGGAGAGCGGCAGGAAGGATAGAAATCAGGCGAGAACACAGGGGATAGCCCCAGCCGATGTCAATATACCTCACGGGAGGTGCCCAGTTTGAGCAAACAGATCGGAGTGGCCCTGGTAGGCTACAAGTTTATGGGCAAGGCCCATTCAAACGCCTATCACAGCCTCAAGATGTTCTTCCCCGAAGTGGAAGCCGAGCCAGTGATGAAGCTGCTGATTGGCCGCAACAAGGAATGGGTAACGGAGGCCGCTGCCCAGTTCGGCTGGCAGGGGGTCGAAACCGACTACGCGACCGCCCTCAAGCGCGACGACATCCAGCTAGTGGACATTACCTCGCCCTCGAACGCCCACTCCTGGATGAGCATTGCGGCGGCCGAAGCGGGCAAATCAGTCTACTGTGAAAAACCGATGGCGCTCAGTCTGAAGGATGGGCGCGCTATGCTGAAGGCCTGCGAAGCTAATGGCGTGAAGCATATGATCAACTTCAACTATCGCACCGTACCCGCCATCGCCCTGGCCAAACAGCTGATTGAAGAGGGCGCCCTGGGGGAGATCTTCCACTGGCGTTCTCAGTATCTGCAGGACTGGATTGTAGATCCCGAGTTCCCGCTGGTATGGCGCCTGGACAAAGAAGTCGCTGGTTCCGGCGCGCTTGGCGACCTGGGCGCGCACAGCATCGACCTGGCCAGGTGGCTCGTGGGCGAAATAAAGCAGGTCGTCGGACTTGACCGCACCTTCATCAAGCAGCGTCCGATAGCCGAACGGATGACCGGACTGACCGCCCAGAAGTCCGACCAGATGGGCGATGTGACCGTGGATGATGCGACCATCTTCCTGGCCGACTTCGAAAATGGCGCCGTGGGGACTTTCGAGGCCACGCGCTTTGCTCCAGGCCACAAGAACTACAACTTCTTCGAGATCAACGGTTCTGAAGGGAGCCTGGTATTCAACCTCGAACGGTTGAACGAGTTGATGTATTACAGCCGGAAGGACAAAGAAGGACTCCACGGTTTCCGTCTCATCCAGACGACCGAAGCGTCCCATCCTTATGTCTCGGCCTGGTGGCCTCCGGGTCACATTATTGGTTGGGAGCATACCTTCGTTCATCAGGTCTACAATCTGATGAATGCGATGGCGCGGGACGAGATGCCCTCGCCCAACTTCTACGACGGAGTCGCGTGCCAGCAGGTGCTCGAAGCTGTCGAAACAAGCTGCCATGAGAAGCAGTGGATTGCTGTGGACCAACTCTAAGGAGGGACGAATCCAATGAAGATTGGCGTACTGACTGCTTTGCTGAGTGACCTGCCCCTTGAGAAAGCTCTGGACTATGTGAAAGAGGCCGGCGCGGAAGCCGTAGAGCTTGGCTCGGGCGCTTACCCAGGCAACGCCCACTGCGATCCGGTGGCCTTGCTTGCCAGCCCCGCGAAACTGAAGGCTTTTACAAAAGCTATCGAGAGTCGCGGCCTGACGCTGTCGGCACTGTCATGCCATGGCAATGCGCTGCATCCAAACAAGGCACTGGCCAAGGAGCATCACGAGGCCTGGCAGAACACCGTGCTGCTGGCCGAGAAGATCGGCCTGGACACAGTTATTACCTTCTCCGGTTGTCCTGGCGACTCGGACAAGTCCACTGCCCCCAACTGGGTAGTTGCCCCCTGGCCTGAAGACCACGCCAACGTGCTGGAATGGCAGTGGAAGAAGAAGGTCATCCCCTATTGGAAGAAAGAGGTCAAGTTCGCCAAGGAGCATGGGGTGACCAAGATTGCCCTCGAGATGCACCCCAACTTCGTGGTGTACAACCCCGAGACGCTGCTGAAGCTGCGCGCGGCCGCAGGCGATGCGATTGGCGCCAACTTCGACCCTAGCCATCTCTTCTGGCAGGGCATCGACCCGGCCTATGCCATACGCAAGCTGGGCGAGTGCCTGTGGCATTTCCACGCCAAGGACGCCAAGGTAGATCCTTACAACTGCATGCTCAATGGCGTGCTGGACACCAAGAGCTATACCGACGAGATTAACCGCGGCTGGATTTTCCGCACTGTGGGTTACGGGCACGGGGCCGAGGTCTGGAAGCATATGATCAGCCAGCTCAGGCTCGTGGGCTACGATGGAGTGCTTTCAATCGAGCACGAGGACAGCCTGATGTCTCCGCAGGAAGGCCTGGCGAAAGCCATCGCTTTCCTCAAGGAAGCCGTAATAGCCGAACCTCCAGGCGAGGCCTACTGGGCTTAGTCCAGAAGCCGGCCAGCAAACTAGCGCAGCGGCCGGGTGACCGGTCGCTGCGTTTTCTAGCTCGAAGGGGTGCCGCCTGGTGAAGGGTATTGGGCGTCTGATAGGAAAATCTGGTCCACTGATTGGCCTGGTTGGGCTGTGCGCGCTGATTGCGGGGCTGGATTACTTCCTCAATGACCAACCGAGTTTCCTCTCGGCGGCCAACTGGAAGAACGTGCTGCAGCAGGTAGCGGTCGTTGCCATCCTCGCAGTGGGCAGCACCTTTGTGATTCTGACAGCGGGTATCGACCTCTCGGTCGGCTCGGTGCTGGCGCTTGCCGGCGCAGTCGGCGCTCACTTTATCGCCCAGGGCGATGTGGCGGTTGGGGTGCTCGTGTCGCTAGGCCTGGGTACTCTGCTTGGGCTTGGGATGGGCAGCCTGGTGGCTCATTTCCAGCTCCCTCCCTTTGTTGTGACCCTTGGGATGTATGCCATTGCCCGCAGCCTGGTGCTGGTCTATACCACGGGGAAGGCCATCTCGGATTTCCCGGAAAGCTTTCAGTCGCTTGCAACCTGGGCGCCAGTGCTGCTGGTGGTGCTTTATGCGCTGGCTTTCGTGACCTTGAAGTGGTTGCCTTTTGGCCGTTATGTTTATGCGGTGGGGGCCAATGAGGTAGCGGCCAGGCTTTCAGGGGTTGCGGTCAGCAAAATAAAACTCGCGGTCTATGGGCTTAGTGGCTTCTGCGCGGGCCTTGGCGGCCTGGTTTGGGCCTCCAGGCTCAACTCGATTGACTCTCGGGCTGGGCAGGGGCTGGAACTCGACGCCATCGCAGCGGTGGTCATCGGGGGCACCAGCCTGATGGGCGGGCGCGGCAGCGTGCTTGCGACAGCTTGCGGCGCGCTCATCCTCGTCGTGCTGCAGAACGGTATGAATTTGCTCCAAATCAATCCCTTCTGGCAGCAGGCGGCCGCGGGTGCTATGATTGTGCTGGCCGTGCTGGCAGATAGACTGCGCGTGCGAGCCGAAAGCCGTTCTGCTTAGGTGGTAGCTTATGAAACTCGTTGGGCTTGGTATCCTGCTCGCGATCGCGGCGGCGGGAGCTTTCTTCCTGGGACTTGTTATGGCCCCTATCGCGATACTGGCGGGGCTTGCGGGACTTGGACTGGCTGGATTCGGACTCTTTTGGACGGTGACTGCCGCTATGACGAAACTCCTTTTCAAACTGGCCATCGTGGCCATCCTGGTAGTAGTACTGCTCTCACTCATCGGCGCGCTTTCGGGCTGCGCGAAGACTGAAGAACCTGTTGCCGTGGCGCCGCCTGCCGGCGTGAGCGCTCCGCCCGAGGCAACGGGCGAGTTGATTGTCTATTCCGCCCCTGACCTCAACAACACCTACTGGCTGCGGGTCAGCGCAGGGGTGGAAGAAGGCGCAAAACTGGCTGGCTACAAATTGCAGACTCTCGATGCCCAGGGCAAGGCCGACAAGCAGCTTTCGGACATCCAGAACATCCTGCAGAAGAAGCCCAAGGCGCTTTTGATTTCACCTTATGAGAGCGACCCCATCGTGCCAGCGGTAAAGCAGGCTAACGAGGCCGGCGTGCCTGTCATCATCGTGGATATCGGCATCAGCGGGGGAGAGTACGCAGCGCTCATCATCTCTGACAACTTCGCGGGCGGCAAGCTTGCGGGCGAGTGGATGGCCAAGGAGCTTGGCAAAGGCGCGAAGGTCGCGCATATCCAGTGCCAACTCGGCGCCGAGAACGCCCAAAAGCGCGGCAAGGGCTTCGAGGAGGCCGCCAAGGCGGCCGGGCTGCAGGTAGTGGCCAAGCAGCCTGCCGACAGCGACCGCTCCAAAGCGTTGACCGTGATGCAGAATATGCTGCAGGCCCACAAGGACATCAAGGGCGTCTTCTGCCAGAACGACGAGATGGCCCTGGGCGCTCTGCGCGCTTGCGAGACCGCTGGGCGGGACGACGTGCTGATTTGCGGCTTCGATGGCAATAACGAAGCCCTCGAGGCCATAAAGGCGGGGAAGGTCGGCGCCACTATCGCCCAGCAGCCCGAGGAGATGGGCAAGAGCGCCGTCGACTTCGTGAAGCAGCTCGGTACGCTTGAGCCAGGCAAAGAAGTCGATGTCCCAGTAGTACTGGTCACCAAAACCAACCTGGCGGACTTCCTGAAGTAATTATCCAGGCAAGCTGAGCTATAAATAAAAAAGGGCGTCCCCTTAGGGGCGCCCTTTATGTTTGGCAGCAGGATTAAGCCTGGTCGGCGACTGGCAAGTAGAGATGGAAGGTGCTGCCTGCTCCTGGAATGCTTGCAACTTCGATCCGCCCGCCAAGTTCGTCCAGCGTGGACTTCACAATATAGAGGCCTAGTCCAGTGCCTCCATTGTTTGCGCGGGTGGTAAAGAACAACTCGAAAAGGCGCTCCAGAGTATCGCTGTCCATCCCGCAGCCGGTATCGGTGAAAACGATTTCTATCTCGTTATTTTTTCGAGAGGTAGTGATGGTCAGACTGCCGCCCGGCTGGGTTGCAGAGGCGGCGTTGAGAAGCAGATTCAAGATGATCTGTTCAAGCGAGCCAGGCCAGGCGTTGACCCTCGGCAGGTCACTTGCCAGATTCACCTCGATTTCGAGATGAGCCGTGATGGCCGTCGAAATTGCAAGCACGGTCTCAAGGGCTTCGTTGAGGTCAACTGGGCTGGTTTGAGTGGCTTCCCCGTGGTGAGCGAAAGCCATCAGTCGCTCGGCGAGCAGATTAGCCGAACAGGTGGTGTCAAGCAACCTGGCAAGGCTTGCTCTGGCCTGTTCGGGAAGGGGCTCGGTTTGCGATGCCATCTCGGCCTGACCTTTGATAGCGCCCAGATAATTGCGGAAGTCGTGAGCGATACCGCTTGCCAGTTTGCCAACGAGTTCGAACCGGCAACGTTGCAGGCGGGTAGCTTCGCGTTTGGTTGATTCGGTGACGTCCATCACGAAACCAAGCCAGCCGGGGCCTTCGTCCTCCTCAGCGGGGAAGGCCACCACATGGGCTTCGACCAGGCGACGCTCGCCCTTCTTGTTAAGCAGGTGCAACCTGATTTGGGTACGTAGTCGCTCGCCCCGGTCCGCGCGCGCGTATTCGCGGTCGAGGAGAGGCAGATCCTCGGGAGCAACCAGTTCGGCCAGGCTGCGGTGGAACTCCAGCTCTTCGGGCGTTGCCCCCACCATCGAGGCCGCAGTTGGGTTGCAGTACACGATGGTGGCGCGCTTGCCGGCGTATTCTCTTACCAGGAAAACTCCAATGCCTATCTTGCCAATGGCATCAACAAGCTTGCGCTGATGGATATAGGCCGCTTCAAGCTGAGATTGGGCCATCCTGAGAGGCCGCAGATCGCGCAAATCTACAAGCAACAGGGGAGTGCCAGCCAGCGAGATAGCTTTGGCGGCTAACTCGACAGGCAGGATGGAGCCATCCTTGGTGAGACATTCCGACTCGAATCGAGCGCCCTCTGGCAGCGCGCTCAGGTCTTCGGGAGTTGGAAGCTCAGCTCTAAGGGCATCAGGCACCAGGTCCAGGGCTTGAAGCTGCAACAATTCTCTGTGGGTATAGCCAAGCAGGTCGGCGGCTGCAGAATTTGCGGCCAATATACGACCATCCATAGTCTCGACCAGAGCCGCGTCCATCGATCCCTCGAAGATGGCTCTGAAACGATCGGCACTCTCTATGAGGGCGGATTCCTGGGTACGTAGCTCGGTAAGATCGCGGATGAGCGAAAGGCGCAGTATGCCGCCTTTGTCATCGAACACATCGCATTGAACGATATTCAAGACTCGACCAGTCTGAGGCTGGATGCACTCCCAGGTACGGGTTTCCCCTTGAATGACTTTTTCTCCCAGGCAATCAGGGCAGCCAGGCGCTGTGCCAAAAATCACCTGGTTGCAATTTTCGCCAGTGGGATCGTGGCCAACGAGATTAGCGAGGGCCGGATTGCAATGGCGGACCACACCAGTCGTATCAGCGAGGAAAGCTGCCTCGGGAAGCATCTCCATCAGTCGATCAAAACGCGACTCGGCTAGTTCTGCCTGCCTGCGCTGGGCTTTCAGATAAGCCCAGAGGAAATAGCCAGCAAGCAGCGAGATAATCGCATTGAGGGCGACCAGCAGGACATCGCGGTCCTTGAACGCAGCCACGGAAACCGGCGAAAGCACATCGAAGAAGGTCTCCACCGCAAGCCCTGTCATCAGGCAAAGGAGGGTTGCGGGGAGTAGCAGGGCTACTGAACGCGCTTTGGCAGCCAGGTAGATACAGGCGGTGAAAGCCAGGAACTGCAAGAAGGCTGCGACCGCGGCGGCAGCGGGGACATTGATGCTCCAAAGCATGAAGACGCCACCGAGCACGACCACCAAGGCCACGCCCGCTTTCCAGTCAGCCGGTCTGTCGCTGAAACTTATCATCTGCGTGGGCCCAGATTGGGCGCGCGCTACCCTCCCATGCCGCTATCAAAGTCGCTATCGACCTTCAGCGCACCAGGGGAAGCGTCACCTGGGCAGCCAGCGGCTGGTATGCAGTTACGGCATAACATGAGGGACCATCAAGAAGCCAGGCCCCCTCTTCATTATAGCCAGCGAATTGACCTAAACCCAACTTAAGCTTCGGCTCGGTGGGAAGAGAGGCGCTGCTGAGTGAGATTCCAAGCATATAAGGATTGAGGTCAGAGCAGGCAGAGAAGCCCCGGTCATCGATATAGTTGGTGTTGCTGTCCATACTGCGCTGGGCCAGCTCGAAGCGCCCCAGCGCGCCGTAGATAGCTACTGGCAAGGCGCCGGTGAAGTCGTCGAGGCCGCCTGGCTGGTCCTTCCAGAAGAGCCCCTCATCGCGCCACTCCAGTGTAGAAAGAGCCTTTGCCAGTGCTGCGTTGAAGCGCGGCGCCTGGGTCAGCCGTTCGACCCGGATAAGGGCAACCATATTACGAAGCTGGAAATTGAGCCAGGGCCAGGAGCCGTCTTCAGACTGTTCCTCCAGCATTTTGTCGCCCCAACGCTGGGCCTCGGACCGGTATTCCATATGCCCGAGCAGCAACATATATTCGCAGCCGTGGATCAAGTGGTAGAGCTGCTGGGTGGTCACGCCTTCCCTTTCGCGGTCGAGGGTAGCCCGGTAGGCGGCCAGAGCGACTTGCTCTGCCTCCTCAGCCTCGGGCGCGCCAAATTCGCGGAAGAGCCAGGCGGCCGCAGCCAGTCCGCCAGGACCGATGCCGTTTTCGTTCACAGTCCAGACAGGATCGTAGCTCCCTGCGCCGAGTTTCCCGGTGGCGAGATAGTTGTCAGCCATCGCGCGGGGGCTCCTAAGTCCTTCGGGGAAACCTGAGAAGGGCAGCACGGCAAGCTCTACAGGGGCCTGGCCACTGAATTCGAGTCGCATCGAATCGAGTAATACGCCGCGCCGGCCACCCTGAGTGGTGGTGAAGGCGATGCGGTCGGGCTTGCGGCTCCAGATAACGAGCAAGGCGCGGCAATAAGTCAGTTGGCCAGAGTTGCCCCCGCGCAGCAGCAGGTAGTCGAAGTCAGGCGCTTCTATTGACGGAGCGGCCTCTTCGGCCCAGAGCTGCTTGCCGTCAGGCAGGACAACTGCTTCAGCGCCCCAGGAGCCAGGAACGAACCAGCGCCCTGCGGTCGAGAGCTGCTCGAAGCCGAAAGCCCAGTTGTCCAGGCCAGAGGGCGTCAAAGTGAGTTTGGGCGGGGTGTCGGCATCGCCTGGCAGGAACCGGCAGGCCGCCTGGAGCGAGCCGGCCTCGCCACGCCAGACTCGGTCGAAGCTCCAGCCTGTCTCATCGCGCACAACCGGGGTATCGGAATAGTCTTCCAAGGTTGTCCAATTGCCCTCTTGCTGGAGGCAGGGCGCCATGTCAGGGGTCAGGGCGACATTATCGCCTTTATGGGCCAAGGTCAGGCGCGAGGGCGCCTCGGGACGTGGACGGATATCCACTGGACGCGGGTCGTGCTTGAAGGCATAAAGGTGTTCGCCACCGGGCAGTTCGGCGTTTTTCACCCCTTTCCAAAGGCGCCTTGCGAGTTCGAGCCGCACGACAGGCGTGTAAAGTGCCTCGTCCGCCAGAGCCAGCAGGCTGCGCGAAGTGTCGTGAACAAAATGGATGGGATTGCGTTCGCTCGGTTTGAAGGTCAACAGGTCGTAGCGTTGGTCGTAGAGACACTGCATATAGTTGCCGGCCAGCCAGTTTATATTCACAGGGTCGTAAGGGGCGAAATTCCGGTTGCGCTGCCAGCCTTGCTCCCCAAACTTCTTGGTCTGTGGCGCAGAGCAGGCGGGCATAAGCAGGCCGACGCGGACAGGACTCCAGAAGCCAGCCTGGCCATCAAGGGGTAAGAGAGTGACTTCCAGCCGGTTCGTGCCTCCCGTGAGAGTGACCGCGCTGACATCGGCCCACAGTCCGCCATCCCAGGTTGGCCCAAGCATCAGAGGTTTATCATTCAAGGTGACCTGCTGCACTGTCGCCAGCAATTTGGCCGAAATAGAGCCCCAGCGACTGGTCCTTCCACTCGGCTGGGGCCTCAAACTGGCGCGTCAGCCTCACAGATTGTCTGGACTCAGGACAGGCTCGCCAGCATCGAGTTCCAGCCGCGTGGCAGGGCCTGGACCGGCATCAAAGAGGCGCAGTTCTGACAGCAGCGCGCCCCAGCCATCTTCCTTGTAGCGGTCTTCGAACTTCACCAGCACGGCCTCACTGCCGGCCAGGAAGGGCGTCAGGTCGACCAATACCCAGGTGCCATATACCTCGTGGTTGTCTACCGATGACACTTTCTGGAAGACTGGCTCGGTGCCTTCAGCTGGCTCAGGCGCGGCGCTGATATCAAACTGGGTGTCCACAAGCAGCATCAGCCAGGCCATATGACCCTGGCCAGGCGCAAACCGGTAGGTATAGAACATCGTCTGGCCGTCTGCGATGCGAGTATAAGGGCAAAGCGGATCATAACCTATCTCTCTCACCACCGAGTGTTGAGCGATGAGATAAGGCGCCTCCTCGGGGGTGCCTGGTCGGAAGAGCAGTTGCTGCTGGCTCTGGGCCAGGGCAGCTAGCAGAGTGAGCAAAGCCAGGATCAGCAGAGGTTCAAAACGCAAGGTAATCACCTTCAACAGTAATTGGGGCAATCTTCGCCTAATTCGCTGTGAAGCCTGCTCTGAGGGCAGGATATGGCGGCTCCGCGGCCAAACAAAGGGTCAAAGAACACTTTGGGAGGAGCACTAATGGATACCCCCTCAGTCCTTATTACTGACTGCCAGCTTGTCGGTCCAGCCGGGCTTTCGCCGATTGCAGCGGCGCGCATCGAGAAGGGCAGGCTGGCTGCCATATACCAGGAAGGCGAAGCCTTCGATCCGGGAGCGGACATAACCCTCGAGGCAGTAGGCGGTTATCTGGCGCCCGGCTTGATTGACGTGCATACGCATGGTGGTTTCGGGGTGGACTTCACCACTTGCACGGCTGAAGAAGGGCTGAAGTGCCTGGAGCAGTACATCCCGCATGGCACAACCCATATTATGCCGACCTTCGTCACGAGTCCGGTCTCCCAGTTGGTGGCTCAGACCGACGTGATGGAAGAATTGAAAAAGCTGACCGAGGCCCCAGGATACAAGGGGGCGCGGTATGCCGGGCTTTATTGGGAAGGGCCCTTCATAAGCAAGACCAAGAAAGGCGCGCAGCCCGAAGAGAGCATCGCCGCGCTGGATGCGGAGGCTCTGGCGCAGGTGAACTCCTGCGCGGGCAAGATTAATCGTCTGATCCTTGCCCCAGAAGAAGTAGACCTCGGCAAGCTGCAATTCGCCGATCCAAATCTGAAGCTGACAATTGGGCATACAGATGCAAGCTTCGAGCTGGCGGTGCTGGCAGCAAATCTGGGTATGAACTCCTTCGTGCATACCTTTAACGGGATGAGCGGATTTGGTCATCGCTCCCCTGGTGTGGTTGGCGCGGCAATGGCGACCTCCGAGACCTACTGCGAGCTTATCTGTGACGGTGTGCACGTGCTGCCACCGGCTATGAGAGTTCTGTTCGAGGCGCGCGGAGCGGACTGGATTGTCCTCATTACCGATGGCAACACCGCAACAGGCCTTCCCCCTGGCGAATACGAGCTGGCCGGGATACGGATGATTGTAAAAGAGGACGCCTGTTATCTGCCAAATGGCACGCTGGCCGGCAGCGTCATAACGATGGACGAGGCGGTAAGGCGCGCGGTACGGTTCCTCGGCGCAAGTCCCTTAGAGGCTATCCGGATGGCGACTTATACGCCGGCGCGCTTCCTGGGGCTGACTCAGGGGCGATATGGCACGGTGCTGGGCGCAGCTGCCGACTATGTTGTGCTGGACTCTGACCTGAACGTGATGGAGACTCTGATTGGCGGGCAGGTGGCCTGGTCTCGCGATGGCAGAGGCTAGACTGCAAGTCGTGCTGGGCCTCGATGGCGGCGGGTCGAAGACCCAGGCCGTCGTGCTCGACCTGACCGGGCAGGTCCTCGGAGAGGGGCTGGGTGGCACTTCGGCGACGCTCTACGCCTCGGACGAAGTCGTGGCGACTTCGACGAGGACGGCGCTTAAGGGAGCTTTTTCGACGCTCCCCGAGCCGCCCCAGGTCCTTGGCATCGGCTGTACTTTCGCGGTTGGAGGGCAGGGGCCGGTGGGCGAGACGCTGGCCGAATACACGCCCTTGTCCTTTATTTGGGCGATCAGCGAGTGCGAGGCCTGCAGTTACGCGGCGCTCGGCAAGCCGCACTCGCTTGTCATCCTGGCGGGGACGGGCAGCTTTGTCACTTACTGCGGGCCAGAGGGCTACCGCGCTCATGTAGGCGGGGGAGGGCCAACCCTTGGCGATTTCGGCAGTGGCTACTGGATTGGCGTCGAGGCGCTGAAGCGGGCCTTCCAGTCTTATCAGGAAGCTTTGCCCTCGACGACTCTTGTCCAGCGACTTTGCGAGCGCTTCAAATTGCCTGACCTGGGCGCCCTGGTGCCTCTGGTTTACGTGACCAAATTGTCGCGCTGGGAGATCGCTTCTCTTTCCAAACTGGTAGCGGATGAGGCGGACGCGGGAGATAGCGTCTCTCGCCAGATTCTGACAGATGCCGCGGAAGAACTGAATCGACAGCTCGAAGTAGTAGCGCGCAAGCTGGAGGGAGAGGAGCCTCCTTCGGATGTCGTGCTGGCAGGCGGGGTGCTGCAGCGCAAGGGGCTGGTGGCAGCCCTGGTCAGCCAACGCGCAAGTGAGCTGCTGCCGCAGGCCAGGGTCACGACACTGGAGTTGCCACCCGCCGCCGGCTGCGCGCTTTCGGGTCTGGCAAGACTGGGTTTTGAAGTGGACGAATTGGTGCATCAACTCACGCTCGCCTCGTGGCGGGCGCTCAAGGGGGAAAAGGCAGTGCTTAAGGACAAATGGTTTGATCAGATGAGGCGCCTTATTGCGCACTTCGAGGGCGAAGGGAAACCTCAAATCGAGGCGGCGGCCCAGCTTATATTCGATTCGGTGACTAACGGCGGGGCGCTGCATATCCACGACAGCGGCCATATGCTGATGCGCGAGGCCATCGGCCGCGCGGGCGGGATGTATATGGTCAACGCGCTCGAGTTTGGGCTGTCCATCAACAATCCCGTAAGGCCCCGGGCCAACCGTACGCCAAAAGAGAACCCCCGGATGGACCGGCTGCCTGACCTGCCCAGGCTGGCCATCCAGTGCAGTCAGGTGAAGGCCGGCGATGTGGTGATAGTTGGCTCCGTGTCGGGCCGTAACGCCGTGCAGATAGGCCTTGCGATCGCTGCCCAGGAAGAGGGCGCGAAGGTGATCGCGCTGACCTCGGTGGACTACAGCAGTCAGCTCACCTCGACCCATCCTTCGGGCAAACGACTCTTTGAAGTGGCCGATGTTGTCGTGGACAACGGGGCCGAGTTCGGCGATGCTGCCCTCGAGGTCGAAGGGCTTGCCCGTCAAGTGCTGCCCGACCTCTGGCCTCGGCGCGGCGATGGCTTTTTGGGCTATTACGGCAGAATTAATCGAAAAACTCGTCGCTGCTGGCCATCAGCCTTCGGTCTATATGAGCGTCAACCGGGACGATGGGCCTGCTTTCATCGAGCAGATGGAAAAGAATTTCTTCGAGAAAGGCATCTAGCGGGGGTTATTATGAGCGCTGAAAAGTATTTCGAAGCGGTACTGGCCCAACTGGCGGTAATCCAGGAAGAAGAATTACCCAAGCTTGCCGAGCTTGCCAGGACGATTACCGACCGGCTCGAAACAGGCGGGACGCTCTGGTCGTTCGGCTGCTCGCACGCCTCTATCCTGACGCAGGAGCTTGTCTATCGAGCGGGGGGCTTTATGCTATGCAATGCGCTCTTCTCGATGGAATGCGACCTCAAAGTGCGGCCCGCGCTGCGCACCAGCCGGATGGAACGCGTGCACGATTACGGGCGCATAATGATTGAGGAATCGCCGGCCAAAGCGGGCGATGTGCTTATCGTGGCCTCGGTCTCTGGGCGCAACGCGGTGCCCATTGAAGTCGCCCAGGCAGGGAGGGAGATGGGCCTTTACGTTATCGGCGTCACTTCTCTGACTGCCTCAAAGCCTCTGGCCTCGCGCCAGAAGGGCGGGCTCAAGCTTTACGATGTGGTGGATTTCATCCTCGACCACCATTGCCCAATCGGCGATGCCGCAATCGAGGTGGAAGGTGTCCCCTCGAAGGTAGGGCCGACCTCGACCATCGGAGGCGCTCTGATACTCAACGCGCTAATCTGCGAAGTGGTCGCCGAATACGCGCGCCGGGGCCTCGAGCCGCCCATCTTCCTCAGCGGCAATGTGGACGGGGGAGACGAATATAACCGCCGGATGCTTGCCAAATACGCCGACCGCATCCACTATATGGAATAGAGGTGACGCGAAATGAAATTCGCAACCAGCCTGACGAGTTCGGAAGGGAAGCGCCTGATAGCCAAGGGCGTCGCGGCGTTGCCCAGTGTGCGCAAAGCCTATGAAGAAGGCATCCTCGTGATCGGCCGGGGTACGACCAACGCCCTGCTGGTAGAAGAGCTGACCGGCGAGGCGATTGATCGCGGCAGTTATAGCGCAGGTATTACCGTACCCGCCCACAAGCGCATCAAGAGGTTGAATTATGACGAATATCTCTTCGAGAAGGGCGAGAAGCTGACTGGTACGACCAGTGGCGAGGTTGCCAAACGGATGAGGCGGGGCGATGTTTTCATGAAGGGCGCCAACGCCCTCAACTATGCCTCTGGCATCGCTGGCGTGCTGATTGGCGATCTTGCGGGAGGCACCCTGGGCGCTTATCCCTTGCTGGTTGCGCGCAAAATCGAATTGGTTATCCCTGTCGGGCTGGAGAAAGAGATAGCCACCGACATAATGAGGGCGGCTGAACTCATCCGGGAACCGGGCGTAGAACTCGAAGGAGTGCCCAGCCTGTTCCCAATCCAGGGCACGGTCATCACCGAGATCGAGGCTATCGCTGTGCTGACAGGCGCGACAGCCATCCAGATAGGGGCCGGCGGCGTTAACGGGGCAGAAGGCGCTGTGTGGCTTATGGTATCAGGCTCGGAGGAGGTTATCGCCGAAGCGCGGGGTCTGCTTGATTCTATCAAGGGGGAACCGCCCATCACCTTACCCGAGGAGTGAGTCCAATGAAAATCGCAAGCTATTGGGCCAGGCGCGGAGACGATCGCCTGCAGTGCGAGCTTTGCCCCCAGGCTTGCGTGCTTTCGGAAGGTGAGGCGGGGGATTGTCTTGTCCGCCGCATGCAGGAAGGCCAACTGATTGCGACGACTTATGGCCGAGTGACCTCTGCCAGCCTCGATCCTATCGAGAAGAAGCCTCTCTATCACTTTTTCCCAGGCCGGCGCATCCTGTCCATCGGCAGCATCGGATGCAATTTCCATTGTCTGTTCTGCCAGAATCACGAGACCAGCCAGACAGGCAATCTGGCGTATACCCAGGAGCTTCCTCCAAAGGCCGCGGTCGAGCTTGCTTTACGGCAGCCCGGCAACCTGGGCCTCTGCTACACCTATAACGAGCCTCTTATCCAGTTCGAATATGTACTCGACTGTTCAAAACTTGTCCGCGAAGCAGGCCTGTGCAACGTCCTGGTATCCAACGGCTACATCAACCCGAAGCCTCTGGCAGAGCTGATACCCTTCATCGACGCTATCAACGTAGATATCAAGTCTTTGGACGAGGGGTATTACAATCGCCTGTGCGGAGGCAAGCTGAAGCCAGTCCAGCGCGCTATAACCGAACTCGTCAAGGCGAAAGTGCATGTAGAGCTGACCAACCTGCTGGTGACGGGGCAGAACGACAGCGATGACCAGATCAAGCGACTTGTGGACTGGGTAGCCAGCCTGTCGGAGGATATTCCTTTACATTTTTCCAGGTATTTCCCCCAGTATCAGATGGACCTTCCAGCGACACCGGAAGAGCGGCTGGACAAGGCTTACGAGCTCGGTCGGGCCAGGTTGAACTATGTCTACCTGGGCAATGTGCTGAGTTCTCTGGGCTCGAACACGCACTGCGTCGAGTGCGGCAACCTGCTGGTTGTGCGAGAAGGTTATTCTACGCGCCTGGTGGGCCTGCAAGGCGCTGCCTGCGACAAGTGTGGCGCGGTGCTGGCAGGACGGTTTGAGGAATGAGCAGCCAGCCTCGTCTTGTGCTTGCGTCCGCCTCGCCAAGGCGCCGAGAGCTGCTCTCGGCGCTTGGGCTTGACTTCGAAGTGCGTCTTGCTTTGGAGCAACCTCCAGAACTAGCCGAGGGAGAACCGTCAGAAGTGGCGCTCGCTAATGCCAGGGCGAAGGTGCTCGCGCTTGAAGCCGCCGAGGACGAACTGCTTGTTGGCGCTGACACCATCGTTGTGATTGCAGGCGCCATCCTGGGCAAGCCCAATTCTGCCGAAGAAGCCAAAACAATGCTGCGGCGCCTGTCTGGCAACCGCCATGAGGTGCTGACAGGAGTTGCAGTCCGCTCGCGAGAGTGGCTTGAGGCCGATGTGGCGCGCACCTCGGTCTGGTTCCGCCCGCTCGAGGAGTGGGAGATCGAGGCCTATGTGGCCACAGGAGAGCCTCTCGACAAAGCGGGTGCCTATGGCATCCAGGAGAGGGCGTCCGTGTTCGTCAGCCATATTGAAGGGGATTATTTCAATGTGGTCGGACTGCCTCTTGCCCTGCTCGATGGGCTGCTAAAAAAGCGGGGATGTGGTATATTGGCGCTGACTCCCCGGTAAGGCGCCGGAAAGGGTTTCCAGGAGGCGGGCATCAAGGCCGCTAGCTGCGGCTTTGAGGTATAATTAACCCTCGTTCACAGCCATTTAACACGCGTTCCCCGGCAAGGCCTTCAGGCGGAACGTGAAGCGAGGTTGAAGGCAGCCGTGTGGCAATCGTGGTTTAGCGGGTTCTCCCGAGATATGGGCATCGACCTGGGCACTGCCAACACGCTCATCTACGTGAAGGGCAGAGGCATTATGGTGCAGGAGCCCTCGGTCGTTGCGATGGAGCAGCATACGCGCAAGGTACTTGCTGTTGGCGATGAAGCCAAACGTATGGTCGGGCGCACCCCAAGCAACATTATCGCTATCAGGCCTCTTTCCGATGGCGTTATCGCAGATTTCGACGTCGCTCAGGCTATGATCGAGCAGTTCATCCGGAAAGTGCATCAACGCGGTTTCCTTATGAAACCGCTGGTTATTATTGGTATCCCAAGTGGTGTCACCGAAGTCGAGAAGCGCGCTGTCCTCGAAGCCAGCAAGAACGCGGGGGCCAAGCGTTCCTTCCTCATAGAAGAGCCTATGGCTGCCGCAATTGGCGCCGGGCTGCCTATCACCGAGCCTCGCGGCAGTATGATAGTCGATATCGGAGGCGGCACCACCGAAGTCGCTGTTATCTCGCTTGGGGGCATCTGCGCAAGCAAGTCGGTGCGTGTCGCGGGCGATGAGATAGACGAAGCCATCGTCCAGTATGTGCGCCGAGAACATAGCCTCCTGATCGGTGAGCGCACTGCCGAAGAAGTGAAGATGCGTATCGGTTCGGCTTACCCGACCGAGGACTTGCTGGAGATAGACATCCGCGGCCGCGACCTGGTGACCGGCCTGCCCAAGCAGGTGACTATTACCTCTGATGAGGTGCGCTCGGCCATCCAGGAACCTCTGATGACCATAGTTGAGACCGTCAAGCAGACACTCGAAAACACGCCGCCCGAGCTTTCGGCTGATATTATCGAAAGCGGGATAATGCTCGCCGGGGGCGGGGCGTTGCTGAAAGGGATAGACGATCTGATCGCTTCGGAAACCAATATGCCCGTGCGGCACGCGGACGAACCGCTTTACTGCGTAGTCGAGGGTTGTGGCCGGGCGCTGGAAGAGATCGAAACCCTCAAGGAAGTCTTCGTAGGCCAGGCCTGAAGCAGGCCTTTCGGGAGCAGCGACGATGTGGTGGCGCGACCGCACAATCCGCGTGCTGGCTATCCTGATGCTGGCCGTGTTTTTTGTCGCGTGGGGAGCCCGCACTGATGGCTTCGGCCTGCGTCCCCTTGGCTACGTCTGCTCGACGCTGTTCAGTCCTATCGACTGGTTCTTCAGCGGCGTCACAGGCACGGTGGGGAAGGTGCGCGGCACGCTTTCCAGCAACGTCAGCCTGATGCGAAGCAACACCGAGTTGAAGCGGCAGCTTGGCGAGGCTCAACTTATTATCACCGAACTCGAAGAGCTGCGCCGGGAGAATCGGCGGCTCTCCCAGCTGTTAAACCTGCCGGTACCTCAGGGCTACACTCGCACCAGCGCGCGGGTGGTGGGCCGCTCCGTCACCAACCTGTACCAAACCTTGCGTATCAGCGCGGGCGTCGAGTCCGGCATCCAGCCGGGCGCGCCTGTGGTCTCGGGTCAGGGGCTGGTGGGGCAGGTGCTCGAATCGTCGCTCTTCTCTTCCACCATACTGCTGATTACTGACGCCAACTCGGGCGTAGCGGTGCTGTCGGCTGACAATCGCTCCAATGGCGTAATCAAGGGGACGGGCGAAGTCTATCTGATGATGGACTATGTAGCCGGCTCGGACCTGCTGGAACCTGGCGAGGAAGTGGTTACCTCTGGGCTAGGCGGAGTTTTCCCCAAAGGCCTGCCCGTTGGCATCGTCACCTCGGTTACGCCTGATCCAGTAACCCATGTCAAGACCGCCACTGTGCTGCCATATACGGACTTCTCCAATCTGGAAGAGGTATCGGTGCTGCTTCCGGGAGCGGGGGGCGAGCCCTCTGAGTAAGGCAGCACTAGGGCGTCTGGTGGTTACCTTGCTTGCCTTGTTGCTGGCTCAGATAACCCTGGGCTGGAGGTTTGCCATCTTTGGAGTGGTGCCTGATTTCTGGCTGCTTGCTGTAGCGGCAGCGGCACTGCGCGTTGGCACGATGGGAGGGGCTATCGCCGGTTTTGCAGTGGGACTGGGCCTTGGGCTGGCCCAGCCGGTCCATCTGGCAGTGCTTGCCCGCTTGCGCGCTGGTGCTGGGCGCGGCCGCGGGGACACTGCAGCGGATAGCCGCCGAGACCAATATGCTGGTGCAGGCGGTTGTGGCGGCAGGTTTCACAGCAGCCTTCTACTGGCTGCATTTCCTCTTTGTGCCTTCACTTGGCGCTGCCAATTATCTACGCTGGTCGCTTGAGGGCGCCCTGTATAGCGCGATACTGGCGCCTTTCTTCTTTTGGCTGTTTGCCAAACTTGCCGGCCCACAGGAACGCTATACCCTCTTCTGATTACTGTTTCCTTTTGGGCTACTAGAAGGAAAGCGAGATAACACAGAGAAAGCTTATCCCAGACCTTGGCAAGCAGGTGGTCCGGCGCGTCTCCAGGCTGGGCCACGATACTTCCTTTATCTTCCAAACGGGAGTGAGACGGTTATGAAGGTTGCGCTGGTCGGCTCCGGCGGAATGGCGCGTACCCACGCCAGTGGGTACGGCATCGTGCCGGGGGCGGAGTTAGTCGCTGTAATGGACTACAAGCTGGACCGGGCTCTTGATTTCGCCAGCACCTGGGGCGTCAAGGCTTACGACGATTTTGCCAGGATGCTCGCCGAGCAGGAGATTGACGTCCTCGATGTCTGCACCCCTACCTATGTGCATTCCGAGTACGCCATCAAGGGGCTCGAAGCGGGCAAGCATGTCATCTGCGAAAAGCCAATGGCGCGTACCATCGAACAGGCGGATGCGATGATCCGGGCCGCTGACGCCTCGGGAAAGCAGCTCTTCGTGGCTCAGGTGCTGCGTTTCTTCCCCGAGTTCCGCAAGGGCTATGACCTGCTCAAATCGGGCGCGGTAGGCGAGCCGGGAATGATCCGCACCTGGCGTTGCTGCCAGTTCCCGCGCGGGACGGACGACTGGTTCGCTGACGATGCGCTTTCGGGCGGCGCGCCGCTTGATTTGCTCATCCATGACATCGACTGGGTCAACTGGGCCTTCGGGCCTGTGGAGCGCGTGTTCGCGCGGCGCTTCAACACCCGAGAGCCATACCATGCCGACATCATCCTCGTGACGCTGAGATTCACCTCGGGCGCCATTGCGCACCTGGAGGGGAGCTTTGCCCATGTGACGGGCTTCGACTGCGGCTTTGAGGTCAGCGGGACAGGCGGAGTGCTCGAATACAAGCTCTCCGAGATGCAACCCCTGCTGACCAAGGTGCAGGCAACAGGCGGCACAGGGCCTGGAGTCATCGTGCCCGCCAGCCCAACCAAGGCCTCGCCTTATGGCCTCGAGCTCAAGCATTTCTTCGCTTGCATCGAGGGCAAAGAAGAGCCAATTGTAACTGCGCGCGATGCCAGAGCGGCACTGGAGATAGCCTTCGCCGCCATCGAGTCCGCCGCCAGCGGCAAGCCCATTACCCTGGCGAGTTGAGGTGAGGAAAATGAAGCTTGGTATCTTAAGCTTTGCCCATTTGCACGCAGGCAGTTATGCGCACTCCATCCAGCAGGCCGAAGGCGCAGAGCTGGACTTCATCTGGGACGAGAATCCAGCGCGCGGCCAGCAGGCTGCTGCCAGCTTCGGCGTGCCCTATATCGCCAATTTGGCAGATGCGCTCGCTCGCGATGCCCAGGCTATCGTCATTGACAGCAGTAATGCGCGTCACGCGGGGCTTGCCATCGCGGCAGCCGAGGCGGGCAAGCACGTGCTGTGCGAGAAGCCGCTTGCGACTACGGTCGAGGACGGCAAGGCGATGATTGACGCTTGCGCCAAGGCCGGCGTCAAGCTGATGACCGCCTTCCCCTGCCGCTTCCATCCGGCTTACGAGGGGCTGTGCGAGGTCGTCACCAGCGGCAAGCTGGGCGCGGTGAAAGCTATCGTCGGCACCAACCGCGGCTCGATGATCGGTGACTGGTTCTGCGTGAAGGAAGAGTCTGGCGGCGGCGCGGTTATGGACCATACCGTGCATGTCGTGGACCTCATCCGCGCAATGACCGGCAGCAACGTGGCCGAAGTCTATGCCGAATACGATGAGAAGCTATATACCGAATATGGCATCGACGATATTGGGTTGCTCAGTATGCAGCTCGAGAACGGCGTCATTGCGACACTGGACTGCAGTTGGTCGCGCCCACCAGGCTATCCGACCTGGGGCGACGTGACGATTGAAGTCGTAGGTGAAGCCGGTGTAACAAAGATGGATATGTTTGCGCAGGACTTGGCAAAATACCCCAAACAGGCAACAAAATCCGAATGGGTCTATTGGGGCGATGATATGGATTTCCTGTTGATTCAGGGGTTCATATCCGCTATAACAGAGAATAAGGAACCACTCACTTCGGGTCAGGATGGCCTCGAGGCGCTGAAAGTAGCCCTCGCCGCCTATGAATCAGGCGCCCGCAAGCAGCCTGTGGTCCTCAAGGAGCTGTTCGGCTAAGCCGATGACTGGCCTGGAACGCATTATGGCAGCGATCGAGCACCGCGAAGGCGATCGCGCGCCGCTCAACCTTTGGAATTACAATGGGGGCCCAGGCGATATGGGCCCCCAGGCCATCGAACGTTACGGCAGCGTAGAAGGCTGGTACGAGCGTTTTGGGCTCGATATGCATACCGCCTTCCTTCCGCTGCCCCCGCTTAAGGGACGCCTCCATGAGGGGCCTCTGAGGGACGATGAACTCGACGTCATCGAGTTCGAGGACCTGCCGGACACGGCCGGCGACCCCATCAAGGCCGAGATCGCCCATCACCACTCCAAAGGCAGGGCTATCTTCATCCAGATCTGCGGCGTCCACGAGGCAGCCGCAGGACTTTTCGGCATCGAAAACGCCCTGATGACCCAGGCGATGGAGCGCGAGAAGTTCGGTCGGTTGCTCGGTCAGATCGCCGATGCGGCTATCCAGCAGGCGCAGCTCGCGGCGAAACTCGGCGGCGATGTCATCCACGTCTCGGACGACTGGGGCGCGACGCGCGGGCTTATGTTCTCCCCGACTGACTGGTGGGAACTGGTCTATCCCGAAGAGAAGCGCATCGTGGATGAGATCAAGCGCCTGGGCAAGCCTGCCTCGCTGCACAGCGATGGCAATGTCAACGAGGTACTCGAGGGCATAATCAAGCTGGGCTTCGATGTGCTTCACCCCTGCCAGACATCGGCGGGGATGGATCCGTACGCAATCAAGGCCGAGTGGGGCGCCAAGCTGACCCTCTACGGCACCCTCGATATCGTCCACTTGTTGCCGCACGCCCCGCTTGCCGAGCTGGAGGCCGAGGTTACAAGAAGGATGCAAGAGCTGAAAGTCGGTGGCGGTTACCTCTTCTGCACCGAGCACTCTCTTCAGACCGACACGACCTGGGAGCGTATCGAGCTGGCTTTCGATACCGCCCTCAAGTGGTCCTGGTATTAGTCCTTCCGCCTTCGGCAGTTCCAGGCGTCAAGGAGGCCCCTGCTTATGTATTATCCCAGCTTTGCCCAGTTTGAAGAGTTAGCTCAGCAATATCCGGTAGTGCCGGTATATACAGAGCTATTGCTGGATTTCGAGACGCCCCCTTCGGCTTATCTCAAGGTCGCTAACAGCCCCAACACAGGGCTGCTTGAGAGCGTCGAGGGAGGCGAGCGCCTCGGTCGTTATTCCTTTGTGCTGACCCAGCCCGAACTCGTCATCCGCACCAAAGGGCGCCATGTCGAATATGAGACTGGCAGCCATCTCGAAGCCTTCGACCTGCCAGCAGATAAAGATCCACTCCACCTGGTGCAGGAGGCGCTGGACGCCCGGCGCGCCCCAAGGCTGCCCCAACTGCCTTCGATGGCCGGGGGCTGTGTTGGCTATCTCGGCTGGGACCTGGTGCACTTTTTCGAAGAGCTGCCCGAGACCCAACCTGACGAGCTGGCCATCTGGGACACCTATCTGGTCTTCTACGACACCATTATCGTCTTCGACCACAGCCGCCATGTGCTGCAACTGGTGCATAATGCGCGGATAGGGGGCAACCCTCGCTACGCCTACGAGCAGGCGCAGGTAGAACTTGAGAAGCTGGCCGAGCAACTGCGCCACCGCCAGGTCGAAGCGCCCGCGCTTACTCCGGTGGAGGGCAGCCCTGAAGTGCCAGCTTCCAATCTGACCAAGGCAGAGTTCGAAGCATCGGTCTCGGCGGCCAAAGAGTATATCGCGGCAGGCGACATCATCCAGGTGGTCGTTTCGCAGCGGCTGGAGCGCGACTTCGAGGGCGATCCCTTCTCGGTATATCGGGCGCTGCGCACCCTTAATCCCTCACCTTATATGTACTACCTGCACTGCGGGGATGTGCAACTTATCGGCACCTCGCCCGAAGTGCTGCTTACGGTGAACGATGGCACCGCGCGGGTGCGACCAATCGCAGGGACCAGGCCGCGCGGGGCAACGGTCGAAGACGACAGGCTGCTGGAGCGCGAATTGCTGGCCGACGAGAAGGAACGCGCCGAGCATGTGATGCTGGTGGACCTCGGCCGCAACGACCTGGGGCGGGTCTGCGAGTTCGGCTCGGTACAGGTGCCCGAGCTGTTCGTGGTGGAGCGTTATTCCCACGTGATGCACATTGTCTCCGAGGTGCGCGGTCAACTGGCCGAGGGCAGGACTGAACTAGATGCGCTGAGGGCGTGCTTCCCCGCGGGGACAGTCAGCGGGGCGCCCAAGGTGCGCGCGATGGAACTGATTGACGAACTGGAGCCCTGCCGGCGCGGCGCATATGGCGGGGCGGTTGGATATTTCAGCTATTCCGGTGGGATGGACACTTGCATCACCATCCGCACCCTGATGGCCAAAGGCGGCAAGCTCTACGGCCAGGCGGGCGCGGGCATTGTGGCGGATTCGGTGCCCGAGCGAGAATGGCATGAGACGCTTCACAAGGCCAGAGCGCTGCTTACCGCGGTGGATATGGCCCAGGGAGGGAGCCAGTAATGATTTTGATAATCGACAACTACGACTCCTTCACCTACAACCTGGCGCAGTATTTCGGCGAACTCGGCGCAGAGCTCGAGGTCGTGCGCAACGACAAGATAACGATTGAAGAGGTAGCCGCCCTCGCTCCTGAGGGAATCGTCATCTCGCCAGGGCCAGGCAGGCCGGAGGATGCGGGCCTCTCGGTGCCGCTTATCCGCGAGCTGGCTGGCAAGACGCCAATCCTGGGCGTGTGCCTCGGCCATCAGGCGCTTGGACAGGCCTTTGGCGGCGACATTGTGCGCGCCGAGAGGCTGATGCACGGCAAGACCTCGCCCATAAGTCACGATGAACGTAATCTCTTCCGGGGCCTGCCCTCGCCTTTCGAGGCCATCCGGTATCACAGCCTGCTGGTGGACAGGGCTTCTCTGCCCGCACAGCTTGAAATAAGTGCCGAAAGCGACACCGGCGAGATAATGGGGCTGCGTCACAAGGAGTTCAACCTCGAAGGCGTGCAGTTCCATCCGGAGTCAATCCTCACCGCTCAGGGCAAGCAACTGCTGATGAACTGGCTCGAGCTTGTCAAGTTTGGCGGCAGGCGGCCCCAGGACGCGGGCGCAGCCTCGCGCACTGCCATCCAGCAGGCGCTGACCCGGGTGCTGGCCGGCGAGGATCTGTCGGCCTTCGAAGCAAGCAAACTGATGGAAGACGTGATGGATGGCCTTGCGACGCCGGCCCAGCTCGCGGGCTTCCTGATAGCGCTTCGGTTGAAGGGCGAAACGCCCGCCGAGATAGCCTCCTTCGCCAAGGTGATGCGGTCCAGGGCTGTCACAATCCCTGTGCATCGCGAGGTAATCGACACCTGTGGCACTGGCGGAGACCGCATCAAGACCTTCAATGTCAGCACGGCGGCGGCTTTCGTGGTCGCAGGCACTGGGCATGCAGTCGCCAAGCATGGCAACCGGTCGGTCTCCAGTCGGTCGGGCAGCGCGGATGTGCTGGAAGCGCTGGGAGTCCGGATAGACCTGGCGCCTGAAGCGGTCGGACGCTGCGTGGACGAGATTGGCCTGGGCTTCCTTTTCGCGCCCGCGCTGCATCCGGCAATGAAACACGCCATCGGCCCCAGGCGCGAGCTGGCGCAGCGGACTGTCTTCAACGTGCTGGGACCGCTGACCAACCCGGCAGGGGCGAAGCGGCAGTTGCTCGGTGTGTTCGATGCCGACCTGACCGAGACCCTGGCAGAGGCGCTTGCGGCGATGGGCACCGAGCGCGCTCTGGTCGTGCATGGCGAAGGCGGACTGGATGAAGTTTCGACTTTCTCGCGCACCTTTGTTTCCGAGGTCAGAGGCGGCAAGGTGGAGAGTTATGTCCTCTCGCCTGAGGAGCTTGGCCTCGCGCGCTGCCGGCCTGAGGACGTGGCGGGGGGCAGTCCTGAAGAAAACGCCGCGCTTATCGAGCGGATGTTCAAAGGCGAGGCCGGCCCTGCTGCTGACCTGGTGCTGGCCAATGCAGCTGCGGCGCTGCTCACGACCGATGATTATGCAGACCTCGTGGAGGCGCTGGCGGCGGCCCGAGAGAGCCTGGCGGGCGGTCACGCGCTAGAGGCATTGAACGAGCTCAGGCGGCTTACAGCGGAACTTGCACCGGAGAAGGAAGGCTGATGAAGCCTCTTGCCGGCGTGTTGGCCGAGCTTGTTGCCACTGCAAAACAACGGGTCGAGGCGGCTCTGCCCTACCACAAGCAACTGGAAGAGGTGGCGCGCAAACGCCCACCGGCGCCGGATTTCCGAGCAGCTTTGAAGGCTTCTGATAGTCTGAGCCTGATTTGCGAGGTTAAACGGGCTTCTCCCTCGCAAGGAAACATCCGCCCCAAGGCTGATCCAGTGAAGGTGGCCAAGTTTTATGCCGAAGCAGGCGCGGCAGCGGTGTCGGTACTCACCGAACCGAGCAGGTTCGGAGGCGGGATGGATGATCTGATCTTCGTCCAGCAGGCTTTGCCCGCGCTGCCGGTGCTGCGGAAGGACTTCATCGTCCACGAAGTGCAGCTTGCAGAAGCCAGGTCGGCCCAGGCGTCATCGGCTTTACTGATGGCCGCCGTACTGGAGCAGGACGAGCTTGCCCGGCTGCTTGCCTATGCGCGCGACCTGGGGCTGGAGCCGCTGGTCGAGGTCCGAGGCGAGGCAGAACTGGAAGAGGCGCTTGCCGCTGGCGCCAGAGTTATCGGCATCAACAACCGCAATCTGACGACCCTCGAAGTCGATCTCGCGGCCACTTTCGAGTTGGCCGGGCAGGTGCCGGATGAGGCAGTGCTGGTCAGCGAGAGCGGTATCCACGGCCCCGAGCAGGCGCGCGAGCTGCGAGCGGCGGGCGTTGACGCGTTGCTGGTAGGGACTTCTTTAATGAGAGCGGAAGAGCCAGAAGAGCTTATCCGGGAGTTGTTACAGGCAGGCGCTGGGCCAAGGCCCAGGCGAGCCGGCAGGAGGCACTGATTAGAGTGAAGATGGGCCCTGACGAAAGGGGTTATTATGGCGAGTTCGGGGGCAGTTTTGCGCCCGAGATAGCCTCTACCGCGCTGGAAGAGCTGGAACAGGTCTTCCACGAGGCGATGGCGGACGCGGAGTTTCAGGCGAAGATGGCCTATTACCTGGCCGATTATGTGGGCAGGCCGACCCCGCTCTACTTCGCCGAGAATCTGACCAGGCTGGCAGGTGGAGCGCGGCTGTATCTCAAGCGCGAAGACCTTTGCCATACTGGCTCGCACAAGCTCAACAACACTGTAGGCCAGTGCCTGCTGGCAAAGCGGATGGGCAAGCCGCGCGTCATCGCCGAGACTGGCGCAGGGATGCATGGCGTGGCTACCGCCACCGTCGCCGCGCTGTTTGGACTTGATTGCACGGTTTATATGGGCGAGATCGACACCCAGCGCCAGGCGCTCAACGTCTACAAAATGAAACTGCTTGGCTCCAAGGTCTGCCCTGTGACAAGCGGCAGCAAGACGCTGAAGGATGCCACCAACGAGGCCATCCGCGACTGGGTCACCAATCTCGACCATACCCATTTTGTGCTGGGCTCGGTCGTTGGGATGCATCCCTATCCGATGATCGTCCGCACTTTCCAGTCCATCATCAGTAAAGAAGCCAGGCAGCAGTCGCTTGCGCAGATTGGCAAGCTGCCGACCGCCATCGTGGCCTGCGTGGGAGGCGGAAGCAACGCGATGGGAGCTTTCTACAACTTCATCGAAGATCCAGGCGTGCGCCTTATTGGGGTAGAAGCCGCCGGGCTGGGGCTGGAGACGGGCAAGCATGGCGCTTCGCTGGCCAAGGGCCGCCCTGGCGTGTTGCACGGGGCCAAGACTTACCTGCTGCAGGACGAGCATGGCCAGGTGGCGGAGACCCATTCCATCTCGGCTGGCCTGGATTATCCAGGCGTTGGGCCTGAGCATTCCTGGCTGAAGGACACCGGCCGCGGCGAGTATGTGTCAGCCACCGATGAGGAAGCTCTGGAGGCGCTGGAGACTCTCTCTCGCGCCGAGGGCATCATCCCGGCGCTGGAGTCCGCCCACGCGGTTGCCTATGCGATGAAACTGGCCAAGGAGCTTCCACCCGAGGCTTCGATAATGATCTGCCTGTCGGGGCGCGGCGACAAAGATGCCGAGACCATAATGAAACTCGGCGTGGGGGTGGAGTGACGATGAACCGGATCGATGCCACCTTCGCAAAACTGCGCGGTGATGGTCAGAAAGGCCTCATCGCTTTTATCGTGGCTGGAGACGGCGGGCTGGAGGCAACGAAAGCTCACGTCCACGGGCTGATTGAGGGCGGGGCGGATATCGTCGAGCTGGGAGTGCCTTTCTCCGATCCGATTGCCGATGGGCCAGTTAACCAGGCGGCGGCTTACCGCGCGCTGGATGCCGGCGTCACCCTCGAAGGGATTTTCGAAACAGTGCGGGCCTTAAGGCAGGAAGTCGAAACGCCGATACTCCTTATGGGATATATGAATCCTTTTTATAGTTATGGACTTGAGGCGGCCTGCAAGGACGCTGTTGAAGCTGGAGTGGACGGTTTTATCATTGCCGATTTGCCGCCGCTCGAGGCTGAGCTTATAACCGCCTATGCCCAGCCCACAGGGCTTGCGACGGTCTTCCTGGCGGCGCCCAATTCGAGCCAGCGGCGTCTTGAAGCCATTGCGAAGCACTCGACAGGTTTCGTTTATTGCCTGGCGAGGGCAGGCGTGACGGGCGAGAGCGAGGCTCTCTCGGATGATTCGCGCGAGCTGGTCGCGAAGCTGCGCAGGCTGACCGACAAGCCGCTTGCGGTGGGATTTGGTATCAAGTCCGCCCAGCAGGTGCGCCAGGCCTGGGAATATGCCGACGCTGCAATTGTAGGAAGCGCGCTGGTGCGAATTATTGCCGAAGCAGGAAGTCCAGCCGAGGCGGAGAATTCTCTAGTGCAATTTGTAAAAAAGTTGAGAACAGGAACCGAAATAGGGTAACCTAGACAGGATATCGCCCCGAAAGGGAGGGGCTCCCAGGAGCGAGGCATGCTGGCCAAAGAATTGCTACCCAAACTGATGGAGTATTCCATCATATTACCGACAGCGGGGCGGAATGATATCTCTCAGGCCTGCTCGCTGGCCAAGAACCGCCATTTCGCGTGTGTCTCGGTCTTTCCCTGCTGGGTGCCTTTTGCCGCGAGGCAACTCGCCGGCACCGATGTGAAATGTTCTGCGACCATCGGCTACCCCTACGGCGTGGACGCCCTTTCCGTGAAGGTCTATTCGGCCCAGTTGCTGACGAAAGTTGGCGCGGGCGAGATAGAAGTTTTCGTGAATCTTTCGGCCTTGAAATCGGGCGATTTTGATGTGGTAGTCGCCGAAGCCGAAGAATTAAAAGACACGGTTACAGTCACCGGCCTGACTCACAGCGGGGAAGAGGGTATGCTCAAACTCGCCATCCCCGTGGATTATCTCGAGCCTGCCGAACTAGCCAGACTTGTCACCACACTGCGCGAGGTGAGTGTGGACTTCCTCACTTTGTTCTTCCAGCAACCGCAGGTAGAGCCTGTCACCGATGCGTTGCGGCTCGTACGCGACTGTGTGGGCGCCGAGATGGGCATTAAGCTTATGGCGCCAACGATGGAAGCCGATACGGCGCTGCGCCTGGCCGACCTGGGCGCCAACAGGGTGGGCTGTTCCAACTTCGCTGACTTTATGGAAAAAGCCGAGGAAGCCGCCTCCAAGTGACCACAAGGCAACCTCTCACTGTCGAGGGGCTGGTACTTTCCAATCGCGAGCTGGGCGAAGCTGATCGGCTCGCAATGATTTTGACCGGCCCTCAAGGCAAGCTGGTCTGCCGCGTCCGAGGCGCGCGCAAGCCCAAGAGCAAACTGCGCGCTTCTACCGAACCCGCGATGTATATCAGGTGTCAGATCGCCGAAGGGCGTTCGATGCATACCCTTACCCAGGTCGAAGTGCTGGATGCCTTCTCAGGACTGCGCCGTGACTGGCGAAAATCCTTTCTCGCTTTGCTTGTCCTCGAAGTGGTGGAAGCCCTCTGCCTGAAGGGCCAGCCGAATGAGCTCATCTTCGAGCTTGTACTGAGACAGCTCAAGCAGCTTGAAACCACCGAGCAACCAGTCCAGCTTGTCCAGGCGCTCCTGATGGCTTTGCTTTCCGAATGGGGCGCAGAGCCTTCGCTTCGTTATTGCCCCGTGTGCGGCGAGCCGGTCGCTGGCGAAAGCTATTTCTCGCCAAGAGCTGGAGGCCTTGCCTGTAAGACTTGCGCCCAGGCCAAGGGCGCCCGGCATTTTCGCAGCCCAGAATTCACCAGCTATTTTCAAGGCCTTCTGGAGCGCCAGGAGTCGGTCGAGGTGTCTAACGAGGTACTTGCTCGAAGCGCATAAAGCGCTGCACAGATGGCTTCAACATTACCTGGACAAGGAGTTGCCTGGTTTCCTGGTGGTCGCCAGCAGCCAGGTTATAAGCAATTGAAGCCTCTGCCCCGCGACTTCTATCTGCAGCCAACCCTTGAAGTGGCGCGCAACTTGCTGGGCGCTTTTATCGTCAGAGAACTGGACGGGCAGCGTTTGGTTGCGCGAGTGGTCGAGACAGAAGCTTATCTGGCCGAGGATCCAGCCTGTCACGCCTCGCGCGGCAAGACTCGCCGCAACGCACCGATGTTCGGCTCGCCTGGCACCGCTTATATGTATCTCATTTACGGGATGTATCACTGTTTCAATGTGGTCTGTGCCGAGGAAGGGGTGCCAGAAGCAGTGCTGATACGCGCTGCAGAGCCGCTTGAAGGCTTTGGAAAGCAGGTTGATTTGCGTCTGCTTGCCGGGCCAGGCAAGTTGTGCAAGACTCTTGCGCTGGAAGCCGCCTTGTGCGGCCATGACCTGCGCCTGCCACCTGTGCAACTTGTCGAGGGTGAGTCGGTACCGGCACAAAAGGTGCTTGTAAGGCCCCGTGTGGGCATCAGCCAGGCCACTGACAGGTTGTGGAGATACTGTATTGCCGGCTCGCCGGCGCTTTCCCGGAGGGAAGAATGAAGTCTCGCTTCTTGTTTCTTATACTTGTTGGACTGTTTGGGCTTGCTGGCTCGGTGTTTGCCCAGGAGGCGCCAGCCTCGGCGCCGCTTACCCTTACCGAGGTGCGTTATTCCGATTCGCCCGAGCAGCTTCGGCTGGTGTTCGATATTTCTGGCCCCTTCGAATATGCCGAGCGCACCTCGCCCAACCTGCTTTCCTTGCGAATCAAAGCGACTCTGAGTGATCAGGCGCTGGCTGGGCTGGAGGCCGTCAAATCGTGGATGCTGGTCGATACCGAGGCAACTCGGACTGACGGCGCGACCATAATCGAACTGACTCATGTAGAGTCTACCTTCACGCCCAAGGTGTTCGTCCTGCACGAGCCTGAACGGCTGGTCGTGGATTTTTGCAAGTTGTTCAACTGGCGCGATGAGGAAGAAGTGCGCCCAGGCCTGAAACTGGTGCGAATTGGCCGCGGCACCCCTGATGGGCCGGTCCGAGCCTGGGCTTTGGTCGTCTCCCACGAGGCCAAAGACCTTTCACTAGGCGCTCTGATCGCCGATGAGACCATCTGGAAGCGCCGCCCTATCGACCAGATTGCACGCGCGGCGGGCGCTTACGCCGCCATAAATGGGGGATATTTCACCTGGCAGGGGCCAGCGGTCGGCCTGGTCTATACGAAGGGCCGGGTCGTAGCCTGGCATTACGGCAACCGCACTGCCCTCGCCCAGGACAAGACGGGCAAATTTCATATTGGCGCCTATCAGGCGAAGGGCCAGGTCGTTATCGGCGACAAGACCTTGCAAGCTAAATTGGTGAACTCCTCTCAGGTCTTTACAGGGGGTGTTACAATCCTGACTCCCGAATGGGGTGACAAGACTCCCAAAGTTGAAGGTGGCGTTGTCTTCACCGTGCGCGAGGACAAGCTGGTCGCGCTGACCAAAGAGCCCGTTGAACTCGACCTGCCGCCCGATGGCTGGGCGGTCTCTATGCTGGCTGAAGTTGCCAAAACGCTTCCCGAACTGAAGCCAGGGATGAAAGTCGAAATCACAACTGGAATTAGTCCCGCAATCAAAGATGTCGTCTGGGCTCTTGGTGGAGGGCCGCGCCTGCTGACAGAGGGCAAATCGGTGGCGGCTGAAGACCGAGAAGGCTTCGGAGAGGCCTTCCATATGAACTTGCATCCGCGCACTGCCTTCGGATTGACCGCCAAGGGAGACCAGGTGCTGATTGTTGTGGATGGTCGTCAACCTTGCTGGAGTATCGGCATCAACCTGCCGAATCTGGCGAAGCTGATGAAAGAAGACCTGGATTGCTTGCAGGCGCTGAACCTCGATGGAGGCGGCTCATCGGCCCTCTACCTGGATGGAAAATTGCTTAACAGACCTTCGGACGGCACATGCAGGGCAGTCTCGAATGGTCTTTGTCTTTGGGCTCCCCCTGAGGACTGATTTTTGCCTGGCAATAAAAAGGGCGGAGCCACTAGAGGCTCCGCCCTTGGCTTGTCTTTTTACTGACGCCAGGTGAGCTTGAAGGCCAGCCCGGCAGGTTCGTCGATATACTTCAGCAACAAGGTCTCGCCTTCGACCATGAAGTCACACTTGCGCGGCTTGCCGTCTGCGCCGAGGGCTTCCACCGAGGCTACCTCGCGTCCCGCCAGGCCCAGGCGCGCGCGCGCATCGCAGTTGGCAGGACCTGAAACCAGCAGCTTCAGTCCAGCCTCATCTGCCTGTTGCCAGTTGAGTTTCGAGGTTATCCAGAGCACTGTTGGGGTGGGCGCTGAGAGTTCTGCCGACACATCGCGCAGCAGGCAATGCTCTTCCTGCCCGAGGACAAGCTCCTCTATAAGGCTGAGTTCGGGATCGAAGATATTGATAAACGTCCCGCTCAGCCTGCGCTGGCCTTCCCATTGCTTGCAGAGGGTATAAGGCCCGCGCTGCAGAAGCAGCCCTTGCTGGTCGGCCTCCGCAGGGGCGCTGAGCCCTTGTTCCTGCAAGGTCAAAGCCAGCAAGCGCTGCACCAGTTCAGCGCCCTGGGGCGTCTTCGCGGTAAGGGCGGGATTTACTCCCAGGAACCAGAGTTGCCCAGCGTCGACCGCGCGATGGAATCCAACCGCCTTGCCTCCCTGCCCTGCGGTCAGCAAGGTCTCAGCCTCAGCACAGGGATAAGCGCTGACGCGAGGAGAACCACTGGAAGGCAACTCGTCAAAGCCTCCGGTCAGCAGCGAGCCGGCCGGGACGACCAGCGAGCGAGCTACCGCGCGTGGTTCGGTGTCCGAGACGCTGACTCGATACTGGTTCTGGATCATCAGTCGCACCATAAGGCGTTGGCCCTTGGGGAAGGTGAAACCATATATCCAGAACCGGTCACCATCGGCAAAACGTATTCCGTTGTAGCCCGAGCCATGATCTACAGCGACGTAGGGAGCCTCTTCGGGACTGCCTGTCAGGAAGCTTGTTGCAAGCTGGCCGTTAACCCAGATTTCCACCTGCTCTACCGCGGCGCCCCAGCCGTCCTCGGGGAGAGTGTCCTCAAACTTGATGAAGGCCTGACCAGTCGAGGCAATCTGAGCAGAGAGTTCAAGGTCGATCCAGCCCCGATTATCTCCGTTGCGGCCGGTGTAGTCGCTTTCAAGGGCGGTGACATATTCGCCCTCGACTGCCCCGTCCGTACCCAGGTTGTCGCGCGCCGCGACCTCGACTCCAAGCTGGGCAAGGAGTTCATCCTGAGGAGAAGCGAAGCCCGCAGCCTTCCACCACTCGTCCACTTCGTCGAAAGCATCGCCCGCGCCAAAGAGGACGAGGGTGCCGCCTGCCTTTACCCAGTCGGCCAGGGCTGCATTGACTGCGGCCTCCAGCGGTTTCTGCCCGTCATAACTGAGGAAGAGCACCTTGTACGGCGCCAGATATCCGGGTTCAGCGAACCTGTCTATATGGGCAACATCGAAGGCATAGCCTGAATAGAGGAGGGGCAACATCAGGCCGTAACAGCCATCCATATCACTGGCCAGGGGGCCACCGCGCTGATAACAGGCCCCATCTCCGAAAGCCACAGCGACCTGCCCAGCGGGATTGGCCCAGGCCCAGTCGCCGTCGAAGTCCTGCATTTCTTCAAGGGCCCGGATGATACTCATCACTTCCTGTTCATACTGGTCTGGGATGCGCCCGAAAACTCGCACAGGCCAGGGGATGACTTCATAATTGCTTACCTCGGGCCGCATCAGGGCGCCGATTACGGTCGCCTCATATTCGAAATGGTACTGATCCATCGTCAGGCTGGGCGCGTCCGCCAGGGGATCTTGCAGAAACCAAACCGGCACCAGCCCTCGGCACAGCGCGTAGGCTGAGGAATATTCGAGATAGCCCAGCTCTACGATGCGAGGTTTGCTTACGCCGGCATACCGGATGGCGCCGCGCAGCATATCCGACCAGGTCTGGTTGACCATCTCGGTGACCAGGCCAGTCTTCAACAGCTTGTAATGCGGGAAGACTGCGCCGATTGCCGTGTAGTTTACGGGGCTGTGGGCCAGCAGGAAGCGCTTGACCGAGGGATCCCAGTCCTGGGCGAGTTTGTAGATCTCACTCATTATGTGGACTTCCATATCGCCCTTCAGGATTTCCCATTCCCAGCGGTTCTGAGGGGTCTGGTCATCGCTCCACGGGCGACCATAACGCTCTTCGAAGGCCTGTTTGAAAGCGCCCGAATAGCCTGCCGAGGAGAAAAACTCCGGCTCCTCCGGGCAGACGCCTTGCGTACCCCCCTCAAGTGCTTCAGTAAAATACTCAAGCGCCCGCTGGACGCGGTTCTCGCTGGGCACGAGATAATAAGAACCCGGCCCGCAGGTCAGCGCCGTGCCTCCGCCTGTGGTCTGACAGTCCTCGGGATGGGCGTCCACCCAGGCCTGCCCATCGCGGAAGCCATACATCACATGGGTCTCGTAACCCTTGCGCTGCCAACTCTTTATTTTCTCTGGATCGCTTCCAGCGACAATTGCGATGTCGGTCTTGAGATCGTTCGTATCGAGATATCCGGTCGGATTCTGGAAGGAGCTGCGCGGCGGATTGGCCCTGCTTGCGAAGGGGCCTTCGGCTGCTGACAGATTGGCGCCAAGGAAGCTCTCGAGGGCATCAGGGATAGCATCCAGGTCCAAGTCAAGTCCATCAGGGAAGAATTCCAACGAATACACCTCGACAGGTTCGGTTGCAGTGAGCCTGAGCCATACCTCTCCCGAGTCCAGAGGCGCCGGCACTTGGAAACTGAGTTGGGTTATTCCAGCCAGAACCCGATTACCTTTCGAAGGACTTTCAATCCAGCTTTTGCCTGGGCGCGTCTCGAGCTTGAGGGGGCCAGAGGTTTCAAGCAGCACGCCTCCTGCGGGCAGCATCGAGGCTGGAAGTTTGAGGGTAAGCGTTGCGCCCGAAGCGAAGGAAGCCACAAGTGGAGCAAGCTGCACTCCCTGACTGGCTTCGAGGTAGCGCTCTGCGGCCTCCGTCCCAAGCAACACGCTGGTTGCCTGAGGCGCAAGAGAAGCGACCAGAGCCTTGAGCTCAGTTTCATCCAGCCCTTCGACCTCGGTGGCAGGACACACCAGGACATCGTCAATCCAGACTTTGGCGGGGGCCAGTGAACGTATCTGCGGCGAGAAATCCGCCGTCACGGCGCCTTCGGGGGCTTCAATTAGCTGATACAGAAAGACCCAGCCACCCGAGTTCGCTGGCAGCTCAGGGCCAAATTGGCCAACGTACCCCGCCTCGCCAAAAAAGCGCACGTAAAGGTGATCAACGGGTGAGCAGGCCTCGGTCCACACCCAGGCAGCCACCAGCCAGCGCCGCACGTTTTCGGTGCGCCAGGAGGGGCACTGACCGCCGCCCCAGTCGTCCCTGCGGTGCCTCTCAAAAGCCAGCGAATACTGCCCTGTATGGCTTCTCAGCGCAGACCGGCTTGCCAGGTCACCGAGCGCGGCATTGAAAGACCAGCTCTGAGGGCTGGTTCCATCTCCGGCCTCAAAGCCCGGATTAACGACCTGGTTGGTCGCAGCCAGGCCAATCCCGGCTCCAAGTAAAATTGCAAATAGCACAAATAAACCGCTACGCATCTTTGATACCTCCTGAGACTGATTAAGTAATTGGCTGAAAAGTACTGTTAACCTGCAGGGAGAGGGGCCAGTGAATGGAACCTGTTCGCCATTCTGGGTATAATTGGAGAGAGCCAGACCGCCTTGCTTTGCGCGCGGCCTGACCTTGATTCACATGGCTGTCGAGCAAGCACCAGAGAATATCAAATCGGTTGACCCCGCCGCTCTGTATCGGCGGAACTTTTTATATGGGGTATTGAATGGCAGCCTCTTTATGTGGGGTTTTGCCCTGTTCAATCCCTCGACTATCCTCTCGGTATTGCTGCTCGAACTACTTGGAAGCAAGCTCATCGTCGGGATGCTCACGACCTTGCTCTCAGCAGGCTGGCTGATTCCGCAACTGCTGGTCTCAGGTTATGTCCTCAACAAGCCGCGCAAGATGGCCTTCTACCGGGTAAACACCGTCTTCAGGACGCTCTCACTGGCCAGCTTGCCCGTCGTTATAGGCAGCCTGGGAGGCACCAATCCCAAACTTGCAGGTTATCTTATCCTGGTTTCGCTGTTTGTTTATGCGCTGACCAACGGCCTGTCGGGCGTGCCTTTTATGGATATCGTCTCCAAGATTATGCCCCCCGACAAGCGCGGTCGCTTCTTTGCGACCCGGATGCTGCTCGGAAACCTGCTGGCCTTCGGCAGTGGATTTGCCATCCAGCGAGTGCTGGACTCGCCGACGCTGGGTTTCCCGTTAAACTATGTTGTGCTGACAGGACTTGGCGTATCGCTAGTGGCAGCGGGCTGGGCGTCTTTCTGTATGGTGGAAGAGCCACCCGGGCCTGTCACTGGTCATTCGGCGACCTTGCTTTTTTCGTTCGCTCATGGGGTGCGCACCTTTCGCAGAGACGAAGACCTGCGCAGGCTCTGGGCAGTGACCATCTTCTGGTCGCTCTCGGCGATGGGATTGCCTTTCTTCGCTACGATGGCCGTCGAAGTCTTTGGCGCAACTGCAGGTTTCGCGGGCATTATGACAGGCGTGGCGGCACTGAGCGCGGCGCTATCCAATCTTTTCTGGGCGCCTATGAGCGAGTTTCGTGGTGACAGGCGCTTGTGGGTCACTTCCAGCATCGGGATGGTCGGCGTGACCACTATGAGTGTCCTCCTGGGGATGCTGCCAAGGCTCCAGGTACACCCTTCACCTGGCTGGGAGGCCCATCTGGCTGGGTTGTTTGGCCTGGGAGGGGGCGTGGTGGACTTGCGTCTACCTCTGCTGCTGCTGATGGTGGCCATCGCAGCCTTCGTAACTAGCGGGCAGGCCCTCGGTGGCGCGACCTACTTGCTCAATCTGGCGCCCCAGCGCGCTCGGCCTACCTATGTAGGCTTCTTCAATACCCTGATTGCCCCACTTGCCATCATCAGCACTCTGGCAGGCGGGCTGGTAGACCTTTTCTCCTACGAATTGGTCTTTGGACTGAGTTTCTTCTTCTCGATTCTGGCTGTAATCGCAGCCCACAGATTGCGCGAAGTGCGCGAAGACCTGCTCGAGTAGGCAGGGAACCGGCGCCTCAGGGCTAACCTCTTGTCATACCTGCCCTTCGGAGGTCGTTATATGCCGCAAGTCATATTGCTAGTGTTGCTCCTCTGCCTGCTGACAAGTCCCGCCTTCACCGAGGCCCTGAGGCTCGCTGATGGCCGTCCCCTCGTGGGTTGCTACTTCTTTGGCCATTGGTGGGAACCCTGGACCTCGGACGATAGCGCGATGGAGCGCGATCATATCCGGGTTGGTCAGATGGGCGTGAACACGCTTTTCTATGACCATGAGTTCTCCCAGTCGCGCCACAACAACTGGAAATACCTCGACCGGGAATACAAATTCGCCGAAGCGCATAACTTTATGATTCTGCCCTGGCTCGAACTCAAGTGCGGGGCGGATTTGGCTTCTCACAGGGCGGAAGCGCTTTCGTATTACGGCACCGAGACACCGATGTCCGAGGATGTCCAGGGCAGGCCCAACAATGCCCTGCTTTGGGATATGCGTTATCAGGATCTGCTCTACCTCTACTGCTGCGAGTATCTCGACAGATACCATGATCGGCCCGGCCTGCTGCGGCTTCAGTGGGAAGGGAAGGTCAGGCCGGCGGTAGCGCTGTCGGTAGAGGTCGGCTGGGATGGCGCAGGCTATGATGAGGCTACCCAGCAGCGGTTCCGCGCCTGGCTCAAGGCCAAATACGGCTCGCTAGACAAACTCAACCAGGCCTGGGGCACGCAGTATGCTTCTTTCGAAGCGGTTGATCCTCGTGATACAGCCAGATTCCCGTATCCGACAGACGAAGTGACTCCTGTGCCGCAGACGACCCAGGACCACGCGCACTTCCGTGCCGAGGTCGTGAACGCAGCGATGGATGCCATCAAGCAACGGCTGCTGCGCAACTACCCCGACTTGCTCATCATCGCCGAGGTGCCTTATCCCCCTGGCTGGAAGCACCCCCACGCGGTCGGTTACAGTTATGGGGCAGCCAGCTTCCTCGAGACAGTCACCTATGCCGATATCGTGGTGTTCCGCACCGCGGGGCCAAGCTCGATGAACGCCGAGGGGCTGATACCTTTCAGAGCGCGCGGCCAGAAGCTCGTATTCGCCCACAGGACAGGCCAGGGCGGGTTGGAAGCCGATGTGCGCAACCAGACGTTGCTGGATGGTTATGTCAGGCAGGCGCTGGACTGGGCCGAGGGGGTTGGATTTTATAGCTGGAATGAGATGGGCGACTGTGCGATGGTCAGCAATGAGCGCGCAGAGGGGCTTATTTCGACCTACACGCGGTTCTTCCACCAGTGGGCGCGGCAGGTTGACAGGCAGCGCTAGAGACCCTCTGACTTGACAATTGTGAGGCGCCGTGCGATTTTTGAAGGAGAGGCTCTCGGTAAGGTGTTGACGCGCCTCCGGGCCGTGGCTATAATCAACGCCGTGCCCAGGTGGCGGAAATGGCAGACGCGCTAGGTTGAGGGCCTAGTGAACATAACGTTCGTGCGGGTTCAAGTCCCGCCCTGGGCACCAGAAGCACAAAGTGGGCGAATAGCTCAGTTGGGAGAGCGGCTGTCTCACGCACAGCAGGTCACAGGTTCAATCCCTGTTTCGCCCACCACTCGATGCGGAAGTAGCTCAGTTGGTAGAGCACCAGCTTCCCAAGCTGGGTGTCGCGGGTTCGAGTCCCGTCTTCCGCTCCACCCCTTGCACGATAATGAAACAAGCGGTAATATAATGCGCGCGCGGAAGTAGCTCAGCTGGTAGAGCACAACCTTGCCAAGGTTGGGGTCGCGGGTTCAAGTCCCGTCTTCCGCTCCACCCGCAACACCCAAAGCCTCCGTGTTCGGAGGCTTTTTTACTTAGGGGCGGCGTAGCCAAGTGGTAAGGCAGAGGTCTGCAAAACCTCTATTCGCCGGTTCAATTCCGGCCGCCGCCTCCACTCCTTTGCCGGAGTGGCGGAATTGGCAGACGCACGGGACTTAAAATCCTGCGGGGCTTATACCCCCGTGCCGGTTCGAGCCCGGCCTCCGGCACCAGCTTCTTTGCCCGTTACCCACCGAGCCTGCTTCGTTAGAGCCCAAGTACGAGTTTAACTGCGCTTGCCACCACATAACCTGCTGCGTAGAGATACAGCAACGAAGCCAGCGCGAAGCAGACCACCGAAAGCGGCCTGCTCCCAGGCCAGAGCATAAATCCTGCCCCAAGCAGCAAGACGCCGACTGCCAGCAGCACCAGGAAGAACAGCGGAGCGAGAACTACCATCTGACCTCCCCTCCGAGTTAATTATAGCACTTGGCTTTGCAAAATATTTGGCAAGGCTGTTGCAAACTTTTATACAAAGAAATACCTAATATTTTGTGATATCACGCGTGGGCTTCCGCGAACTAGGGTATGATAGCGTATACGAAAGCAAGCACTTCACCTTAGGGGGAAACCAATGCAGGTCCTCAAACAGCGCAAAGCCCTTCTTGTTATCAGTCTGGTAGTTGCAGTAGCAGCGCTCGCTCTTGTTATGCAGGCAGGTATCGCAGAAGACGTACAGTCAGTCGTAGCTGTAGTATCGCCCAGCACCATTGTGATTGGCGTACCAGGGCAGGACGTAACTGTCCACGTCGAACTCGCTCTGAGCGCCGTAGACGCCTCCTCGGTAAGGCTTAGCGGTCTTGTACCGCTGGGCGTCTTCGCCGACAACAGGGGAGAGCTTGTAGCCAAGTTCTCGCGCCAGGCGGTAGAGGCCATCGTAGCCCCTCCCTCGGCCATACTCGAACTTACCGGCGCTAAGAAAGACGGCGGCCTGTTCGCTGGCAGCGACGAAGTAGTCGTTCGCAACCGCTAAAGCCGTACTCCAGGCATCTGATAGACACGAGAGGCTCCAGGCAAAAAAGCCTGGAGCCTCTTTATGTGTGTCAAGGATGGACTGCCTGCTCGCTGAGACATGGTATGATGCAAAGTCATATGGGTCAGTTGGGAGGGGCAGAATGGGTGATTCAAAAACCGGATGCCATTGGCTGTTGGTTACTAATCCCGCTTTGTGGGATTCAGAGAGCATCTTTACAGCAAGCACCACGGACTGGGGTGGCGACTTTATTAAGGCACCCGTCATGCACAAGCGAATCAAAGAAAAAGTCCGCAAGGGTGACCAGGCACTTATTACCTAACAAGCCCGAAAAGCTATAGTAGGGATTGTCAAGGTAGTTTCAATCCAGTAGAGCGCAAGGGAAGCTATCTTTAGTCTCTCCTGTGAGCGCTTGATAATCCTGTTCTCGTCTAAAGATAGAAAGAACCACAGCCCGAATGGAGTTTGTTCTGAATAGCCGAGTATGCTACTCTGACAGAGGATGAATATTCGGCGATCATCCAGCTTGCGGAAATTGTCAAGGAGTCCTCGGTATAGACGACCTACAGTCTGCAGATCCAGCATATCGAGGTACAGCGTCAGCTCGCTGAGATAGGCGGCTGCTTAGGATGCAAGTCTGGATTGCACCAGACAGCCGACAGCGAGTCTGCTCTAGCACTGACTTGTCAACTTATTGTGTTAACGAGTTACGCCCTTGGACTCGACCAAGAGACGACCTCGCTCGTTCACAGCATTGATGTGTTGTGGCTCGCGGGCAACAAGGTCGAGGCTGCATTTGAGGTAGAACATACAACTTCGATCTACTCCGGGTTATTACGTATGGCGGATCTACTAGCTTACAGCCTAATGTGACTATCAAGCTGTTCATTGTTGCACGCACAAAGTGAGCAGGTCAGACGACAGGTAACCGCATTTTTATCGACTGCCCCAACCCATGACAAAACTTCCTCTATCCATCACTCTATTCTCAATGGCCAGGTGGACTGAAGATTTCGGTGTCAAACAGACGGCGTCTTATAAGCCGATCTCCAGTCACAGCTCCTCCGTCAGCACTTCGAGGAGGGCGGTGATCTTGGTGGTGAGCAGGTAGCCGGTAGCGAGCAGCAGCAGGCCGAGGGCAAGCAGAGCCAGGGCAAGCGCGCGGGAGCGATTCCAGGCGAGGACTACTCCTGCCAGCAGGGCGATGAAGACGAGCGAGGCGAAGACCAGGATGGCGATTAGCAAAGAGTCGTCCACGCGCTCAGCCTCCAGCCCCCACCGTCAGTTCTCCGAAGAAAGCCATCAGGCCATTGGCCAGCACCAGGCCCAGGGCTAGCATCACCACCGCGAGAGCAAACAGGATATGGCTCTTCTTCCTGTCGCGTTTGAAAAAGTATAGCCCCGCGACGGCCAGAGTCCCCGAGCACATAAGCGCCATCAGCACAACAGCCAGGAAGAGCAGATTCACATACATAAAAGTCGCCTCAGAGTGGGGCTTACTCGCCTATATCGTAGAGGCCTTGCAGCGTCCCCGGCAGCAGGAGAAGGGCGATAAGAAAGAGCAGCGAGATGAGCCCGATCAGCAGGAACTTCCAGGGAAGTGACGCCCCATACGCGCGCGGCAGGTTGCGGTAGAGGGCCAGCAGGAAAGCCGCCGCGAGCAGCAGTCCAGCCAGCCAGGGCAATCTTTCCATACCCGCCTCCCGGTACCTCAATTTTCTTGTATTAGTGTACCCACAAGCCAGTCGTCCTGCACCTCGGATATTTCCACTTCGGCGAGGGCAGGGGGGAAGAAGCCGCAAAGCGCACCGTAAGATAGTTGCCACTGGTGCCCTGCCAGAGGCCAGGGGAGACTTCTTCCTCGGCGACTACTTCCAGCCGCCGGCCGATCATCCGCTGGAGGAACTGCGCCTGCTTTAGCGGCCAGCGCCTCGCGCAGGGCGCGCGTGCGGGCTTTCTTCACCTCGGGAGGCACGTCATCCATCCAGGTCGCGGCGAGCGTCCCAGGGCGCTCGGAATAACTGAACACATGCCCGTAGGTCAGCGGCAGGGCCTCCACCAGATTGAGGGTCGCCTCGAAGTCTTCGTCCGCTCTCGCCCGGCAGGCCAGTGATGAGGTCGGTGCCAAGGCCCACCGCCGGGTCGTTGAACTTCGCGATGGAGCAAAATTTGATAAACTGCGCGACCGTGTGCGGGCGGCGCATCCGCTCCAGCAACCGCTCGGAGCCACTCTGCAGCGGCATATGCAGGTGGGGCGCGATGCGAGGCTCGAAGCCGAGCAGCTCGAAAAGCTCCCCTGAGAGGAACTGCGGCTCCAGCGAGGAGAAACGCAGCCGGAAGCCCTCTCCAAGTGCGAGCAGTTTCCGCGCGAGCCACGCCAGAGTGCGCCTTGGAGAGTAGCCCTTGCCCCAGTCACCGACATTGACACCGGTCAGGATGAGTTCTACGGCGCCTCGTTCGAGCAATACTTCAGCCTCGCGCAGGATTTCTTCCACCTGGCGAGAGCGGCTTGGCCCGCGCGCAAGCGTTATGGCACAGTAGGCGCAGTCGAAGTCGCAGCCGTCCTGCACTTTGAGGTAGGCCCTGCGGCGGGGCGCCGAGGTGGGGCCCGAGACCACTGCGCCAGGCTGGAAATCGGTCAGTGCCTGGCGGGGGAGAACGCCCGAGAGGGCTTCTTCCACCAGGGCTACCAGGTGCTGCCGGGCGTCGGTGCCTACGACCAGGCCAACTCCTTCCACCGCGGAGGCTTGTTCAGGCTGAAGCTGGGAATAGCAACCAGCCAGCACCACGAGGGCTTCCGGATTTAGTCTTGCGGCTCGCCTGGCCAGCTTGCGAGAGTCCGCCTCGCTTCGGTGGGTGACCGCGCAGGAGTTGACCACATAGACATCGGCGACCTGATCGAAGTCTACGCGCTGGAAGCCCGCCGCCTCGAAGGCGGCCTCGAGGGCAGAGGTCTCATACTGGTTGAGCTTGCAACCTACGGTGGCGAAGGCGATGCGGCGAGGGTCTGTCATCGTTGCTTCTCCCTGGGCAGGCGGCGGCGCAGTCGCTGGCAAAAGGGGCAGATATAGGTGCCTCGACCGGCGACTTTGGTCTTCTCTATCAGGCTCTGGCAGCGCGGGCAGGGTTGCTCTTCCTTCCACATCACCTGCAGCTCCTCACCGTAAGCGCCAGGCTGGCCCAGGAGATCGCGAAAATCGCCTGCCACCCCGTGCTGCTCATAAGCGGACTGTAACTGGCTGCGCAGTGTAGCCACCAGGCTCTCTAGTTCGACTCGCTTGAGGGTATTGGCGGGCTGCCTGGGGTGAAGCTGGCAGGTCCAAAGCGCCTCGGTCGCATAGATATTGCCGATTCCGGTAACGATATGCTGGTTCTGCAGCACTTCTTTTATGCCGACGGAACGGCCTCCGATTGCCTTCCACAAGTATTCGGCAGAGAATTCCTCCGACAACGCTTCAGGACCCGGGTTGAAGGCCTCTATAGCCTCGCGACTCTCCTCGGCTGAAAGGAGTTCGACATACCCAAGCTGGAAGTCCTTAAAGGTGAGCGTATGGCCATCCTCGAAGCGCAGGCGAGCGACCAGATGGGCGTCGACCTCAGGCCCCTCATCAGCATCAAGCAATACCCGCCCACCGAATTGCAGATGCATATGGACAACCTCATCGCGCTCTGCCAGCTGCAGCAACATCAGCTTGCCGAAGTGCTCGATGTGGGCAAAACTGGCGCCCAGCAGCGCCTTACGTACCAAGGCTTTTTCGAAATTGGTGGCTTTGGTCTTGCCAAGCTCAATCTCGGTAATAGTCCGGCCTGTGATGTACTGGTTGAGCTGGTCGACCAGCCACTTAACTTCGGGTAGTTCGGGCATCAAGACCTCTATAAAAAAGGCAGGGCCGGTCCGGAGACCGACCCCCTAAGACTTTCAGACAAGCCCTAATTAGCTTTCTTCGTCGGAGCCGCCCTTCATCGCGCCCAGGACACCGGAGAACTCCTTGAAGCCCCTCAGTATCTCAAGGGGCAGAGGGAAGACGATAGTCGTCGTGTTCTCGGTCGAGATCTCCGAAAGGGTCTTGAGGTAGCGCAGTTGCAGTGCGCCAGGCTCGGACGACATTATCTTGGCGGCTTCGGTGAGGCGCGTGGAAGCCTCGAACTCGCCCTCGGCGCCGATGACAATGGCGCGGCGGGTACGTTCGGCCTCGGCCTGGCGGCCTATTGCGCGCTGCATGGTGTCAGGCAAATCTACGTCTTTCACCTCGACCAGGGTCACCTTGATACCCCAGGGGTCGGTCTGCTCGTCAATTATCTTCTGCAGGCGCTCGTTGACACTTTCGCGATCCGCCAGCAGTTCGTCCAGCTCAACCTGCCCCAGGACGCTACGCAGGGTCGTCTGGGCTATCTGGCTGGTGGCCAGCAGATAGTTGGCGACCTTGACAATCGCGTTCTCGGGATTTAGCACCTGGAAATAGCAGACCGCATTCACCTTTACGGTGATGTTGTCTCGGGTGATGACGTCCTGCTTGGGCACATCAAGGGTGACGATACGCAAGTCGACCTTAATCATCTTCTCGATGATGGGGATGACGTAAAACAGGCCAGGCCCGCGCGCGCCCACGAGGCGACCGAGGCGGAAGATAACACCGCGCTCATACTCGTTCACGATCCTGATTCCACTGATGATGAAGAGCACCACCAGCACGATGAAGGTCCATACAGCTTCCATCCAGACTCCCTCCTATAAAGCCGATGAGGGCGCTGGGCCCTCTTGGCCTTGCTCGCTTTCTTCGTCAACAGGTTCAACCCAAAACTTGAGCCCTTCCATCCTCACGACTCGGGCGCGTTCGCCGGCGGGTATGATCGCCTCGCTCACCGAATAAGCAGTCCACAGGGTGCCATCCAGTGCCAGAGTGCCGGGTTCCTCGGCGGTGATAAGCTTGCGTACCTCGCCAATGTCGTGGATATAGCCTTCTCGCCCCATAAAGGGTTGCTTCCGCATCGCTTTGATAACCGCCCCAACGGCGAACACGAAGAAGGCCGTGAGCGTGAGCACGACAGTAAAGATGACCTCTCGGCCGATGGGATAGGTCGTGCGACTGGGCGAGAGCAACATCATCGAGCCTAAAGCCAGGGCGACCACCCCGCCTGCCGTAAGCACCCCGTGGGTGGGCATCTTGAGGTCGATTATGAACAGGGCGATGGCCAGCACGATAAGCAGCAGACCGCCCAGATTTACCTCGAGAGCCGAAAGTGCCGTAAGGCCAAGCAGCAAGCTGATAACGCCCACCACTCCGGCTACAACGCCACCGGGACTTGCCAGCTCGTAGATGATGGCCATTATCCCAATGGTCAAAAGCAGATAGGCCACATTGGGATCGGCGACCGCATGAAGGAAGTTTTCCTGCGGGGTCATTACATGATCTTCAATAGGCAGGCCTCTGGTTGCCAGGGTTACATAGCCGCTGGCAAGCTTAACCTGGCGACCGTCCAGTTTCGTCAGCAACTCGTTGGTGTCGTTGGCGATAAAGTCGCAGATGCCTGATGTCACGGCCTCGGAGGCGGTCTCAGCGAGGCTCTCCCGGACGATCTTCTCGGCCCATTCCTGGCTGCGGCCGCGTTGCTCGGCGATAGACTTTACGAAGGAGGCGGTGAAGTTTACTATCTTGTCTTCCATCACCGCGGTATCACCGGGAGCAGTCTCGGGCTGACCGGGCATCCCGCCTGGGGCGATGGAGACCGGATGGGCCGCGCCGATGTTGGTGCCCTCTGCCATTGCCACGATGTTGCCGGCGATGGTAATGATAGCGCCAGCCGAGCCTGCGCCGGCGCCAGAGGGGGCGACCCAGCATACAATTGGTACCTGGCAGGCGAGCATCTCTTGTACCAGCGATTGTGTACTGGTAAGCAGCCCTCCTGGGGTATCGATTTGCATGATGACGATCTCGGCGCCCGAGGCCTGAGCCTTCTTCAATCCGGCGATAAGATAATCGGTGAGGAAAGGATCGATGCCACCAGTGATGGAGAGCCTGTAAGCTACTCTTCCAGAGCTGGGCATGTCCTGGTAGGTTGGCTGCTGGGCTAAAGCCAGCAGGCAGGAAAGGCCGATAATCAATACCAGGCAAATAAGAACGACTCGCGATTGTCTCATGGCCGTTCACCTCCGTGAGGCGCCAAAACCATTATAGCAGAGCCAGGCCTGTGCAATTGTCCTCTCCTCCCTTTGAAGGGCAGAGGGGCCAGTGATATAATCGCGCCATCCAGGGGAGGGCATGCCGATGGAGATTACGCTTTCAGAAGTCGAATACGTTGCAAATCTGGCCCGGATGGCGCTGGGCGAGGATGAGAAAGCCAGACTGACCGAGGAACTCTCCCGGATCCTGGCCTACGTAGCCAAACTTGACGAGCTGGATACGACAGGCATCCCCCCGATGAAACATACCCTGCAGCGTTCCACTCCACTGCGCGCCGACAAAGTCAAGCCTTCGATGCCGCGCGAGGAAGCGCTTGCCAATGCGCCTGACGCGCGTCAGGGCAGTTTCGCCGTCCCCCTTGTTATGGAAGAGTAGCGCTTATCTCGTTGGAGTGAGTCGAGTGGAGTTTTGGGAGTATTCGGGCTACGAGACGCAGCAACTACTGGCCTCAGGCGAGGCCTCGGCCTCAGAAGTGACTGAAGCGATCCTTGGCCGACTGGTCAGCCTCGAGCCGCAGATAAACAGCTATGTGACAGTGACCTGCGAGACTGCGATGGAGACGGCCCGTGCCGTGGATGAGGCGCGCGCCGCTGGTGAAGAGCTGCCTCCGCTTGCTGGCGTGCCAATCGCAGTCAAGGATCTGATGTGCACCAAAGGCGTACGAACGACCTGCAGCAGCAAGATGCTGGAAAACTTCGTGCCCCCCTACGATGCTGAAGTCGTGGCTCGCATCAAGGCCCAGCGGATGCCCATCACGGGCAAGACCAACCTCGATGAGTTCGCGATGGGCTCCTCGACTGAAAATTCGGCTTTCTTCTCGACCCATAATCCCTGGAACCTCGACTGCGTGCCAGGCGGCAGCAGCGGAGGGGCGGCGGCGACCGTCGCTGCGCGTCAGGTGGCGCTGAGCCTCGGCTCGGACACGGGGGGCTCTATCCGCCAGCCCGCGTCCTTCTGCGGGGTCGTCGGCCTCAAGCCGACCTATGGGCGCGTCTCGCGTTATGGGCTGATAGCTTTCGCCAGCTCGCTGGACCAGATAGGCCCGCTCACCCGGGATGTACGCGACTCGGCACTGGCGCTCAACCTGATCGCCGGGCACGATGCGAAGGATTCGACTTCGGCCGAGGTGCCGACCGAAAACTGGCTCGAATGCCTGGACAGGCCCCTCGAAGGGCGCAAGCTGGGCCTTATCAAAGAATTTATGGGCGAGGGGATAGAGCCCGAGATACGCGACCTGGTGCTGGCCGCAGTTCGAACGTTACACCGAGCTTGGCGCCGAGGTAGAGGAAGTCTCCTTCCCGCATGCCGAATATGCTCTGGCCACCTACTACATCATCGCACCGGCCGAGGCGAGTTCCAACCTGGCCCGTTATGACGGGGTGCAATACGGTTACCGCGCCGAGGTAGTGGGGAAGGATTATATCGAGCTGTTCAAGACCACGCGCGGCGAGGGTTTTGGCCCCGAGGTCAAGCGGCGCATTATGATTGGTACCTACGCGCTGTCGGCCGGTTATTACGACGCCTTTTACGGCAAGGCCCAGCAGGCCAGGACGCTGCTGGCGCGCGACTTCGACACCTTGTTTGGGAAGTATGACGCGCTGCTTTCGCCAACTTCTCCAACCGTGGCTTTCAAGTTTGGCGAACGCGCTGCCGATCCACTAAAAATGTATATGTCGGACATCTGCACTATTCCGGTGAATATGGCTGGGCTGCCAGGTATAAGCCTGCCGTGCGGCTTCTCGGAGGGGCTGCCGGTAGGCCTGCAGCTAATCACGAAGGCCTGGGATGAAGCGAGTCTGCTCAACCTGGCCTGGGCTTATGAGCAGTCCACCGACTGGCACAAGCAATCCCCCGCACTGTAACGGGAGCGCCACCAATGGCTGATGAATACGAAGTCGTAATAGGAATGGAAGTCCACGCGCAGCTGCTTACCAGCTCGAAGTTGTTCTGCGGTTGCTCGACAGCTTTCGGCGCGGAGCCGAACACGCAGGTCTGTCCTGTCTGCCTCGGCTTCCCTGGGGTGCTGCCCGTGCTGAATGAGCGGGCGGTTGATTTCGTGGTGCGGACGGGGCTTGCCCTCAACTGCGAGATAGCCGAAGAGAGCATCTTTGCGCGCAAAAATTACTTCTATCCCGACCTGCCGAAGGCTTATCAGATAACCCAGTATGAGACGCCGCTCTGCCATAAGGGCTATCTCGATATTGAAGTCGAGGGCAGACACCAGGCGCATCGGCATTACGCGGGTTCATCTGGAAGAGGACACCGCCCGCACCGCTCATACCGGCGGGGACGCCAGCCTGGTGGACTATAACCGGGGCGGCACCCCTCTGATGGAGATCGTCACCGAGCCGGATATCCGCTCTGCCGAAGAGGCCCGGGAGTATATCGTCCGGCTGCGGCAGATACTGCGCTACCTGGGCGTCTGCGATGGCAATATGGAAGAAGGCTCTCTGCGCTGCGAGCCCAATGTAAGTATCAGGCCGGTGGGACAGGTGGAGTTCGGCACCAAGGTTGAGTTGAAGAACCTTAACTCCTTCCGCGCCGTGTACAACGGGCTAAAATACGAGGTAGAACGCCAGAGTCGCGCTCTGCGGCGGGGCGAGGCCATCGTGCAGGAGACCCGCCGCTATTTCGAGGAGACCGGCAAGACGGGCGTAATGCGCAGCAAGGAGAGCGCCCACGATTATCGGTACTTCCCAGAGCCTGACCTGTTGCAACTCAACCTGTCGCCTGAGTCCATCACCGAGCGCAAGCTGCGCGCTGCCAGAATTGCCCCTGGCGAAGAAGCAGCGCTTCCTGGCCGAACTCGGTCTGTCTGATTATGATGCGACCAACCTGACCGAGGATCGGCGCCTGGCTGGATACTTTGAGGAATGCCTGGCAGCCGGAGCTGATCCGAAAGCTGCCGCCAACTGGTTGATGGGCGATTTCTCGGGCAAGGCCAATGAGGCCGGCATCGCAGTATGGGAGTCGAAGGTCAGCCCCGAGGCCCTGGCCGAATTGTTGACTCTCATCGCCGAGGGCATAATCAGCGGCAAGCAGGCCAAGCAGGTCTTCGAGGTGCAGTTCGAGACGGGCAAATCGCCAAAGGCTATCGTCGAGGAACAGGGCCTCGTGCAGATCTCGGACGATTCGGCCCTCCAGGAACTTGTAAAACAGGTCGTGGCGGACAATGCCGACTCGCTGGCCCGGTATCTGGCGGGCAATGAGAAGCTGATTGGCTTCTTCGTCGGCCAGGCGATGAAGGCCAGCCAGGGCAAGGCCAATCCCCAGAAGTTGAACGAACTCTTGAAAGCCGAACTGGAGTCCCATCGGGAGGGCTAACAATGGAGTATGTTCCGCTGAGCGTCCACGAGGCGCCTGTCACTCACAAAGCCGACGTGGTTGTGGTCGGTGGAGGACCAGGTGGAGTTGCCGCCGCGCTATCCGCCGCCCAGGCCGGGGCCAGGGTGCTGCTTATCGAGCAGTACGGGATGCTCGGCGGGATGGCGACGGTCGGCCTCGTGAATCCCTTTATGACCTTCTTCGCGGGCCAGCGACAGATCATCTTCGGCAGCTTCCAGAAGCTGCTGGACAAGCTCGCGAGCTTCCCCGGGGGCCTTGGCGGACCGAAAGGACCCTGGGCCTTCGATTCGGATGTCTATGCCCGTGCTACTGAAGAGCTTTGCCAGGAAGCCGGCATCGAGTTGCTCTTCCATAGCTACCTCTGTGATGCAGCGAAAGAGGGCGAAACGCTCAAAGCCGCCATCTATGCGAGCAAATCGGGCCTTCAGGCAGCGAGCGCCAAAGTCTTCGTGGACGCGACTGGCGATGCCGATCTGGCCGCGCTGGCAGGTTGCCCCTTCGAGCAAGGTCGGCCTGGCGATGGGCTGACCCAGCCGATGACCTGCTGCTTCGAGATGAGCGGCGTGGATGAAGAACGGATGCCCAGCAAGACCGACATCGATAACGCCTTCAAAGCGGCGCGCGCGCGCGGCGAGGTCAGCATCCCGCTGGACTGGGGAGTGCTGTATTTCTACACCACGCACCCCGGTCAGGTGCATTTCAACAATACACGCATTGTGCGGCGGCATGGCACCGACGTGGACGATATGACCTGGGCCGAGGCCGAAGGCCGCAGGCAGGCCTTCGAGCTGGCCGCGTGGATGATTGCCAATATCACAGGCTTCGAGCAGGCGCATCTCTCGCGCTTGCCGGGGCAGGTAGGGGTACGCGAAAGCCGGCGCATCGTCGGAGATTATACCCTTATCGCCGAGGATGTCACTGAAGCGCGCAAGCATCCCGACGCTATCGCCTGCGGCTCGTATATGGTGGACATCCACGACCCGGATGGAGGCGGAGTGGTGCATCAATGGCCCCCTGCCGGTGACTGGTACGACATCCCTTATCGCTGCCTGCTGCCTCAAGGCGCGCGCAACCTCGTGATTGCGGGAAGGCCTATCTCGTCGACCCATGAGGCCCATTCGGCAACGCGCGTTATGCCCATCGCGGCGGCTATCGGTGATGGGGCAGGGGTCGCGGCGGCGCTTGCGGCCGAGGCGGACGGCGATCTGAGAGCGATTGACCTCAACAAACTGAGAGAGCAACTCAAAGCTCAGGGCGCTTTCCTGGGCGACTAAACGAAAGAGGTTTCCTAATGGGATTCAGATATGGCGTATGCGCCGGAGTGGACGCAAGCCCTGCACTTAAAGCAGCCGGCTATGACTATATTGAGCTTGCTGTTGGCACGGTAAAGCCAAAAGAACGTGACTGGGACGGCCTCGCAACGCTTCGGGCCCAGACAGCCGAGGCAGGCCTTCCTTGTGATGCCTGGAACTGCCTGCTTCCTGGCGAACTCAAGGTCACAGGTCCGGATGTGGATCTGCAGGCCGTGTCAGATTATATCGATCTGGCTTTTATCCGCATCAGCAAGCTGGGCGGGCGGATAATCGTCTTCGGCAGTGGAGGCGCCAGGCGCATCCCCGAAGGCTGGCCTCGCGAGGAGGCCGAAGCCCAACTGCGCGCCTTCCTCAGGCTGGCCGCTTCTCACGCCGCCGACCACAACCTGGGCATCGCAATCGAGCCTCTGCGTTCGGCCGAGAGCAATGTAATCAACACGGTCGCCGAAGGGCTGGAGTATGTCCGCGCCGTGCAATCGTGTCGCGTTCAGGTCTTGATGGATTATTACCATCTGGTCGAAGAAGGCGAACCGCTCGAGGTCGTCCACCAGGCGGGCAACTTCCTGGTGCATGTCCACGTAGCGGTGCCAGGCTCTCGGAAGGCGCCAGGCCTTGAGGAACATGACTTTGTGCCCTTGATGCGCGCTCTGAAGGAGATCGACTATAAAGGGCGAATCTCCATCGAGGGCGGTTGGAACGATTTGGCCGCCGAAGCCGCCAGGGCGCTCGAGGTGCTGAAGGCCGCCGAACAGGCTGCCTCTTAGCAGACTCGGCGCGGGTATCGCCCGCCTGATGAGTCAAGAGACGCAGCCAGTTCAGGAGCCAGACTTCTCAACCCAGGCCCCGCGGTGGGGCTTCTGGGTGCTTGGCCTTGTGCTGGTCGCCGCAACCTCCCTCTGGATTGCCTACAGCGAGGTGCCCGCGCGCGTCTTTATCAGCTCCTGGTGCCTGGTGATCCCCGCAGTGCTCGTGTTGGTCATCCTCGTGGCCCTTTCCTACTGGAAGAGGCTCGCGATAACCAGGCAGGAGATACTCCTCGTCTATCTGATGATCTCCGCGACCTCTGGTTTTGCTGGTTATGCGATGCTGCATATGCTGCTGCCAGTGGTTGGCACTGCGGCTTTTTATGCGGATGACTCCAACCACTACGATGAAGTGCTGGGCTGGCTTCCGCAGTTCGTAAAACCTTCCAGCCGCGCGCTGGTGCGCCCTCTGTTCATCGGCGAGTCGAGCCCCGACTGGCTGGCCTGGCTCCCGATTGCAGCCTTCTGGCTTGGGTTTATGCTGGTCGCTTTCTGCGTGATGCTTTCCATCAACCTGCTGGTCTGGCGCAGGTGGGTCAGGCGAGAAAGGCTCAGCTTTCCGCTGGCGCAGATCCCCCTGGAGCTGGTCGAGAAACGCCGGGGCTGGTTGACCAACCGCACCCTCTGGATTGGCGCCTCCATCCCGATTGCACTGCAGACCCTGCTCGCCTTCAACTACTGGTATCCGGCTGTGCCGGCCTTCCTGCTCAAACACGAGGACTTCGCGCCCAGCCTTTTTGTGAATCTGCCGTGGAAAGCGGTCGGGCGGTTCTTCCTCAAAGGCTCGCCCTTCTTCTTCGGAATCGCTTATCTTGCGCCGACTGACCTGTCCTTCAGCCTGTGGTTCTTTATGGCAGTGCGCTTCGTAGTGCTTATCGGGTCCAATATTCTGGGGCTGGATGCCCCCTTCGGGGCGCATGGCAGGGCTTTCCCCTTTATTGCGGAGTCCAACGTCGGCTCGTATGCTGCTTTTGGGCTGGCGGCCCTCTGGCTGGTGCGGAAGGACACCCTCGACCTTATCCGGCGCGCGCGCGCCAAAGCGCCCCTCGAAGAAGACGACCGGATGGCGCTGTTTGGACTTTGGGGCCTCGGGTTCGGGCTGATTGGCCTGATACTTTTTGGCTGGGTGCTGGGCCTGCCCTGGTGGCTTACCCTGGTTATCTTTGGGCTCTTCCTGCTGTTTGGGGTTACTCTCTCGCGCGCCAGGGCCGAAGCTGGGCCGCCCTGGGTGTTTGGCTCGCGCACTTCCACCGACGTCGTGATGAACACCCTTGGCACAGCGCGCTTCGAAGGTAAAAGTCTGGTGGGGCTTTCCAGCGTGATGTGGTTCCTGGCGGATATCCGAAGCATCCCGATGCCCGCCCAACTCGAAGGCCTGAAACTGGCCGATGCCTCGGGCCTGTCGCGCAAGAAGACGGCCGTCGCCTTGATTGCGGCGACCTGTGTCGCGCTGATAGCGGGCTTCGCGGCGACGCTGGCGGCCTCGCACCTCTATGGCCTAAGCTCCGCCAAAGTCTATGGCGGGCCGCGCTGGGTTGGTTTCTGGGCCAATGACACCGCCGTCCGCTGGCTTAGAGAGGGCAGTCTGCCCGACCTGTCGGAAGTCACTCTGGCCATCCCAGGCGCCATCATCACCTGGGCGTTGATGCTGCTGCGCACCCATATCACCTGGTGGCCGCTCAATCCTATTGGCTACGTGCTGTCAAACAACCCGACTGGCGAAGTCTTCTGGTTCGCCTATTTCTGCGCCTGGCTTATCAAGACTCTCATTGTCCGGTATGGAGGCATCCGCCTTTACCGCAAGACCATCCCCTTCGCGCTGGGTATCGCACTTGGCGATATGATTATCCAGGGCTTCTGGAGTGCTCTTTCTTCGATCTTCAACCTGCCTGTCTACCAGTTCATTAGCTAAGCTGGTGGTATAATCGCCGGCACCTGGCGATACTGGGGGGACCTTTATGAAAGCCGTTATCCTGGCCGCGGGCCGAGGCAGCTATTTCCAGCCTTTCGACTACTACAGGCCCAAGACCCTCTGGCCTGTCTGCGAGAAGCCGCTGCTCGGGCATCTCTTCGACCGCCTGAAAGCGGTCGGCATATCGAAGATTGCGGTTGTAGCTGGCCATCGCAAAGAGCGCATCGCTTACTGGCTTGCTGCTAACCCGCAAGAAGGCCTGGCCGTTACCTTGCTTGAACAGAGGGCGCCCCTCGGCACTGCCGATGCCCTGCTGGCCGCTGAAGAGTGGCTTGCCGGCGAGGACGCCCTGGTCGTTTATGGCGATCTGGCCTTTGGGCCAGGCGTTTTGCCGCAGGTTCTAGAGGCCTTTCAGCAGGCCGAACTGGGCGTGGTAGCGACCAAGCAGGTCGAAAAGGCCGGCCACTATGCGCGCGTGCATAGCGCAGAGGGCAAAGCTAGCGGTTACTCCGCTCCAGAGGCTGAGGCGCGCCAGGCCGCTGTCCTCGCAGGAATATGGGCCTTGCGTCCGGCCGCTGTGAGGTTTGCTGCCTCTGTTTCCGGCTTGTTGCAGGAGACCTTTGTCGGTACCCCGCCCAAAGAAGAACGCGACCTGCTTGAGCTTATTCCGCTTGCCTCAGCTGCCGGGACACCCCTCTCCACTTGCGCGCTGGAAAACTGGTGGGTAGATGTAGATTTCGCCTGGGACACCGTCCGGGCTTATCGCCACCTGTTTGAGGAACGTATCGCGAAGCTGGCCGGCCAGGTGGTAGTCGCCGAGGGAGGCCTGATTGAAGAGGGCGCCCGGGTGAGCGGGCCTGTCTATGTAGGGCCTGGCGCGGTGGTCGAGGCTGGCGCTTGCCTTGAAGGGCCTGTCTGGCTCGAGGCGGGCGCGCGAGTCAGGTTCGGCAGCCTGGTGCATTCAGGTACCTGGGTGGGGAAGGGCAGCCGGATTGGGCCCAAATGCCGAGGTACGCGGGATGCTGGATGAGGATTGCACCGCACTCCATTGTTGTGAATTCGAAGGTATCGCTTTGAAAGGTTCGCGCTTTTCGCACTATATGGAGCTGGCGGGCATCTTCGGCGAGGGCTCCGAGATTGGCGCTGGCACGATGACAGGCACCTTGCGCTTTGATAATGGGCTGACCCGGGTCAAGTTGAAGGGGCGCTACTATGAGGCTGAAGAGCTTTCCGGCGTGCTGTATGGCGATTATTCGCGCACTGGAGTTGGCGCCCTGCTTATGCCTGGGCGCATCATCGGGCCTGCGGGCATCGTCGGGGCGGGCGTGGTGCTTGAGCAAAACGTGGCGCCCCATACTCTTGTCAGGCTGGAGCAGCAAACAGTAATAACCGAATGGCCCCGAGAGATTTACGAGACCTGAGCAACCGAAGTCAGTGACCCTTGACAGGTCGCGCCGGGCGGTGCTATATTATGGCGCCGCCGCGGGGCAGGGACCATCAGCCTGCGCGGCGAGTTTGCCGCGCGTCACCAGTGGGTGAACCTTAGATGTACGCAGTAGCCAAGATAAAAGGTAAGCAGTACAAACTCGAAGAGGGCACTATCGTCTTCGTCGACCTTCTGAAGGCCGAGACGGGCTCTACTGTTGCCTTCGAGGAAGTCTATCTGCTTGCAGAGGACGACAAAGTCGAAGTAGGCACTCCCGTACTCGCGGGCGTGACGATTTCTGCGACCGTGCTGGGCGAAGAGAAAGACAAAAAGATCCGCATCGCCAAGTTCAAGTCGAAGCGTAACGAGTGGCACAAGGTCCAGGGACATCGCCAGCGCTACACCAAGATCAGGATAGACAAAATCACGAAGTAATTTCCCTCGCCCTTTGGCGAGCTTAGCCTGGAGTTGAGACTTAATGGCACATAAAAAAGCAGGCGGCTCTAGCCGCAACGGTCGCGACAGTAATGCTCAGCGTCGGGGCGTAAAGGCCTACGGTGGCGAGTTCGTGCGCGCAGGGGCCATCATTGTGCGTCAGTGCGGCACCCCCATCAAGCCGGGGAAGAACGTCGGGCTTGGCAGAGATTACACCATCTATTCACTTATCGAAGGTACCGTGAAGTTCGAGATCTTCGGCAAGGGCAAGAAGGAGAGGCGCGTCTCCGTCGACCCAATCGTTGTAGCTTAGGAGACAGCTTCAATCAGGTTTGTGGCTAGTGGCCTCGAGGTGAAGGCAGTTGTCTGACAGCAATGAGCAGAAACTGGCAGCCTTCCTTGACGAGGCCACTCTCTTTGTCAAAGCAGGTAACGGTGGCGATGGGATGGCTCATTTCCACCGGGAGAAGTTCGTGCCGCGCGGTGGTCCCGATGGTGGAGATGGGGCGCCGGGCGGTTCTGTCGTTTTGGAAGCTACCTCCAGGCTGAGTTCACTCCTCGAATTTAAATACCAGCATCAGTTCAAGGCCGAGGTCGGGGGCAAGGGTGGCACCAACAACCGCGTTGGCGCGGCTGGCGCTGACCTGGTCATCCCCGTGCCTGCGGGCACGCAAATCTTTGATGCCGACTCGGGCGAGTTGCTGGCCGACCTCAGGATTGCCGGGTCGACCGCGATTGTTGCGAGTGGTGGCCGGGGAGGCCGGGGCAATGCCTCCTTTACCGATCCTGTCCATCAGGCGCCTACCCTTGCCGAGATGGGCGAGCCGGGGGAGGAGCGCAACCTTCGCCTCGAACTCAAACTGCTGGCTGATGTCGGTTTGCTTGGATTGCCCAACGCGGGCAAGTCCAGCCTCATTACCCAGGTCTCTCGGGCGCGCCCGAAGATAGCCAATTATCCCTTTACAACCCTTAAGCCTCATTTGGGCGTCGTCAAGACTGACCAGGTAGAGTTCACTATGGCTGATCTGCCAGGGCTTATCGAGGGCGCCAGTGAAGGGGCGGGGCTGGGACATGACTTCCTCAGGCATCTGGAGCGCTGCGGCGTGCTGGTTCACGTCGTGGACTGTTCCGAGAAGACCCCTGAAGAGGCTTTGGGGGCCTGGCAGACTCTGCGCACCGAGCTTGAGCGTTATGACTCCGACCTGGCGCGCCGCCCCGAGTTTATCGTGCTCAACAAGTTCGACCTGTGGGCCTTCGATGAGGAAGCTGTCGAGGAATACACCAAGCAGTTCAAGTCGACAGGCAGGCAGGTCTTCTGTGCAAGCACCGCGACCGGCTGGGGCCTGGATTCACTGATTAACACCCTGGGCGCTCTCGTCGATGCCGAGCGCGCGGCCAACCCGGTACTGGAAGAGCCGCAGCATCTGGATTGTTCTCGAACTGAAGCCCCTCTTGAGGTCAACGCTTCCGAAGAGGAAGAAGACGTCTTTCTTGTCTCTGGCGGAGGGATAGAAAAGTTTCTGTGGCGAGTTGACTTCACAAGCACCGAGGCGTTGTATTATCTGCATAAGCGTATGCAGCGCATTGGGGTCATCGACAAGCTGCGCGCGCTGGGCGCAAGGGAAGGTTCGACCGTCAGGATTGGCGAGTTCGAGCTGCAATTCACCGATATGCCCCTCTTCGACTGAGGAGAGACGCCCTTGGCGAACTGCAATCTGAAAAAACTGGTTGTGAAACTTGGTAGCTCGTCGCTTTCCGCTCCCGGTGGAGGGCTGGACGAGGCCTATATGGCGAACCTGGCCGAGCAAGTGGGCAAATTGCGCTCTCTAGGCTGGGAGACCTTGCTTGTCAGTTCGGGGGCTGTGCGCTCAGGGCTGCAATTGCTTGGCGTCGACCAGCCTGACGAACTCACCGCTCAGCAGGCCCTTGCCGCGGTAGGCCAGAGCGCCCTGATGAACACGTGGGGAAGGGCCTTCCAAAAGCAGCAGCTTCACGTCGGGCAGGTACTGCTGACCCGTTATGACCTCGAAGACCGCGCTCGATACCTCAATGCCCGCGCCTGTCTTGTCGAGCTTTTCCGCCTGGGCGTCGTGCCTGTTGTCAACGAAAATGATACAGTTGCCGTGGATGAGCTATGTTTCGGTGACAACGACACTCTGGCGGCGATGGTCGCCTCGATGCTGGATGCAGACCTGTTGGTGCTACTCACCGATGTAGAGGGCTTTTATTCTGACCTCGAACAAAAAACTGTGATCCGCGAGGTGGCCTCCGTGGACAAGACGCTGTTCGCCCTGGATTTCGGCAAGGGTGACAGCGTTTCGCGCGGGGGGATGGCGACCAAACTGCAGGCGGCGCGGCTAGCCACAAAGGCGGGTATCGAGGTTGTGCTGGCTCACGCCAGGGCTGATGAGGTACTGGTCAGGGCAGCCGACGGGCAGGAAGTCGGCACGCGCTTTGTAGCGCAGAGCAAGCGACTCGAAAACCGCAAGCGCTGGCTAGCTTATGCGCGGGTCAAGCGCGGCACGCTTACTGTAAATGACGGCGCGCGCCTGGCCTTGCTCGAGCGCGGCAAGAGCCTGCTCGCGGCCGGCCTTGTGAAAGTGGCTGGACGCTTTGAGGCAGGCGATCTTGTCGATATCGCCGATGAGGCGGGCGAAGTGCTTGCGCGTGGTCTGGTAAGATACGGTTATCGCGAACTCCAGCAGGTTATGGGCCTGCGCTCCGCCGAGGCGCGCAAGCAACTTGGCGATGAGTTCGTCTGTGAAGAAGTTGTGCATCGCGATGATATGGTTGTAAATCCTTAGGAGGTACGTGCCCCGTGGAGCCACTTGTCGAAGTCCAGACCAAAGGCCAGGCTGCCAGGCGCGCTGCTCTTGTGCTCGCTTCGCTGCCGACTGCGGATAAGAACAAAGCCCTCGAACTTATTGCTGATCTGCTCGAAGAGCGGACCGGTTATATCCTCACCGAGAACACCAAAGATATGCGCGCCGGCAAGGAAAACGGTATGACGGAAGCCTTGCTGGACAGGTTGCTGCTGAGCGAAGGGCGGCTGAAGAGCATAGCCGATTCGGTGCGCGAGGTCGTAGGGCTTGCCGATCCGGTAGGCGAGGTCGTTGATGGGCTGCGCCGGCCCAATGGACTGCGAATCACCCGTATAAGGGTGCCAATGGGCGTGGTGGGGATCATCTACGAGGCCCGCCCAAACGTGACAGTGGACGCCGCGGCGCTCTGCCTCAAGTCAGGCAATGCGGTCGTGCTGCGCGGCGGCAAGGAAGCCATCCGCAGTAATACCGCTCTCGTAAGGGTCATCCAGGAAGGCCTCGAGAAAGCCGGGCTTCCCAAGGACTCTGTCCAGCTCATCGAGAACACCGACCGGGAGACCGCCCGAGAGCTTATGCGCGCAAAGGCTTATCTCGACGTGCTGATCCCGCGCGGCGGAGCGGGGCTTATCCAGAGTGTTACCGAAAATGCCACCGTGCCGACCATAGAGACGGGCGTTGGCAATTGTCACGTTTATATTGATTCGCCAAGCAAACTGGAGATCGCCAAGCCTCTCGTGGTGAACTCCAAGTGCCACCGGCCAGGCGTCTGCAACGCCGCCGAGACTCTCCTGGTGCATCAGGACGTCGCGGCAGAATACCTCCCTGTGCTTGTACAGGCGCTTGTGGACAGCAAGGTGGAGCTGCGCGGCTGCGATATGACACGCCAACTCTGTCCAGAGTTGCCCATCAAGCCTGCCACCGAGGACGACTGGCGCGAGGAGTATCTGGCCCTGGTGATGGCGGTCAAAGTGGTCACTTCGCTGGAGGAGGCCATCGCCCATATCAACACTTATGGCACCAGGCACACTGAGGCCATCGTGACGGATGACTACTTCCACGCGACCCAGTTCTGCCAGCAGGTGGATGCAGCGGCGGTAAATGTAAACGCCTCGACGCGTTTCACTGATGGCGGGCAGTATGGGCTGGGCGCCGAGATAGGCATCAGCACGCAGAAGCTTCACGCGCGGGGGCCGATGGGGCTGCGCGAACTTACAACCATAAAGTGGATCGTCCAGGGCGAGGGGCAGATCCGCAGCTAACTCGCGGCAATAAAGCTAAAGGTCTAATCGAGGTCCGGTGTCGTGGCGCCGGGCCTCAGTTTTTCGGCGGGGATTAGCACCAGGCGAGTCTCGCTGACAGACAGCGCAAACCTGAGCCTGCCCTGCTCATCCGCTGTCAGAGGCATTACCCGGGTGCCCCCAACGGCGTCTCTTATCCCCAGGACATGGCTTGAGCCAGGCTGCACCCGGTACAGGCCATCCGAAAGCGTAAAGGCTACTTCCACCTGACCAGCGGGACCGACCAGTTGCTCGCCTGTCTCGGTTTGCTGAAGCCCGGCGCCAGGGCCGAAGGCGTCCAGTTCTAGTCGGTCTGCGATAGCTTCTCGCGCCTGCAGCCAAACCTGATTATTGGAAGGTGTCGCCTGCAAAGCCAGCGGTGTCAGTAGTTGCGGGTCGGCGCTGGCAGCGCCAAACAGGCGCACCGTGTCAGAGGCAAGCCCCAGAGCGGGCGCGAATACCTGACAGATCGCCTCCTGGAAAACCGCACCTCCCAGGTGATGGACTTCCACCTCAAGAGGCAGCTTTCCCTCATCCCCTGACTGGGCGACGACAAACTGGGGGAAGGCCGCAATCCGCGCGCCATCTCGCCCGGGCAGCCGGTCGGGCGTCACAGGCATCAAGGCAGCCTGAGCGCGTTCCATCGCGAGGGGCAAATGGAACTTGCTCCAGGCGAGGTCTTCGCTGGACCATCTGGCCCAGAGACTGGTAGAGCCGAAAAACGCCCAGCCCGATTCGATGGGGTGAGCGAATATCCCGGCATAGACAGGGATGTTTATCAGGCGCGAGCGCATCGCCCGCCAGAGCATAAAGACATGGGTCTGATTACCGGGGAAGGCCATTACCCATCTGTCGCCGAAAGGCAGGCCTGACAAGGCCGCGTTGGTGGCTTCACCTGCGCGAAAAGCGGGCAAGGCCGAGATCTGCGTATAGACCGCAAGCTCTCCTTGCCCTCCCAGCTCTTCGGCGAGCATCGGGAGCCCAAGCAGCAGCTTTGCATCCTCAGGCATCGAGGAGATATGCCCCTCTGCCCGGTCGCAGGCAAAGCCCAAATCGGCGATGAGGGCGCCACCTCCCGCTACGAAATCTCCAAGCGCGGCGGTGGCTTCTTCAGGCAGCTCAAACTGGGCAGGCAGCAGGCAGAGGCTATAGTTATCGAGGTTCACAAACTCCCACAGGTCGCGGCTCGATACCACATCGCAAGAGGCAAAAGGCGTGCCTTCGGAGAAATCCGAAGCGCATCTCCAGTCATCGTCGAAAAACTGCTGATAGGCCGCGCCCAGGCCAAAATACTTGGGGAAGTGGGTCACAAGCACTGGGGTCAGTGCAGGCTGCACGAAACAGGCCGTCAGGCGCTTGCCCTCGGCAAGGGCAGCCTCGAGCTCCACTGCGTCAAGAGGTCTGCTGGGTAGAAACTGTTGGGGTATGACCACGCCCGAGGTGCCGCGCAAAGCGGCTCGCTGGACGAACTCTTTCAATTTCAGGCCAGGCGCGCGCAGCCTGTCTTCTCGTCCCATATCGCTGGCATATAAGGGGAAACAGGCGAACCGGTTGGCCCGCATACAGGCAGCGAGGGCGGGCAGAGAAAGTGCGCTTTCTCCCTCGGCTTGCTCGAAAAAAGCCGAAACAAACATCCCCAGGTAGGCGGGAGGCACCACAAGGGCCACATACGGGTCGGCAGGCACATCCACCAGCAGCGGTCGCAGTGGATCATGCTGTTTAACTGCCGCAAGCAGCGCAAGCAGGCGGTCTTCATGAGCCTGGGCCCAGGCCAGATTGGGATCGAGCCAGGCATAACCGGGCGCGTGGAAGTTGGGCAGCGGCACATTGAGCGCATCGGAGAGGGTCAGCGTGTCAAAATTCGTCAGCGCGGTGCCCCAGGCCTGGTTTACCTGCGGCAGGTCGGCATAATTGGCGAGCACCCAACCCCGAAACTCTTTGGGGGTTGGCGGCAGGTAGGCGAGTTCACGATAATCTACTGTCCAGGCAACGACGCGCTTGCTGGCGGCAAGTTTCTTGACCAGGGGGCCGACAAGGGTGGGGAAGTTCTTCAGCGCGTCCTCGACTGCGATAGCCGCATCTCCGCGCGCAACATAGGGACGCAGTTCGAGGATGAGATAAAGGTCGGACGCCTCGGCCGCCGCCAGGGCCTCCAGGGCCTCGTTCAGGGCAAGTTCGGGATTGCGGACAGTGATGGCGCGGATCACGGTATTGAGCCCGCAGGCCCGACCGAGTTCCAGATTGTCAGGTTTCCGGTTGAACCAGCCTGCCAGTAAAGGAAGGGATCTGCCTTCGGCCGCAAGTACCACTTTGCCAAGCGCATTGCGCGTCAGGTTGGCCAGAGGCACTACGGGAGCAGGCGGGGGAGTAGCAGTCGGCTGAGCAGGAGCAGGCTGAGTGGGGGCCGGTTGCTCCTGGGCTGCGGCTGGCAAGGCGGTCAGAAGAGCGGCCGCCAGCAGCAGCGCCAGGAGGTATATTCCAGCTTTACTTGCCCGCAAGCTTGTCCATCACCTGGCGAGTGATAGCTTCGATAACAGCGCGGTCGGGCGCTTCGACAGTAGTAGAAGCCACTGGGGCCGTCGCCTTGGTCGAAGGCGTGGGAGCCTTGTCGGCGAAATTGGCCCTGACATCGCAGCCACCGCAGTTGAGACAGGCCGGATTGTTGGGGCCGCACAGGCCGTAGGTGCCGAAGACCTTCATCTTCTGCACCGCGACTTCGCGCACGGCGCGCCTCTGGTGCAGCAGTAGTTCGGTATATTCCGACTTGTCGCCGGCTTCGGTGATATATTCGCGCATATACTGGATGAGGCGCATCTGCATCTCGGTGTAGATATTGATTTTCGCGATGCCAAGCGAGATAGCCTTGCGGAAATCGTCGTCCGAGATACCACTGCCTCCGTGCAATACCAGGGGGATGTCGCACAAATCGCGGATGCGCGCGATCCGGTCGAAATCGAGGTTCGGCTCACCCTTGTAGATGCCATGGACGTTGCCAACGGCAATTGCAAGCGCGTCCACGCCAGTCCGGCGGACGAACTCGGCGGCGTTTACGGGATCGGTGAAGGCCGCCTCATCAGCGGCTTTCGGGGTTAGCGCGCCTTCACCACCGCCTACATGGCCAAGTTCGGCTTCGACAGTGACACCGCAAGCATGAGCGAACCGCACGATGTCGGCGGTCTTCTCGACGTTCTCTTCGAAGGGCAGCTTGCTGCCGTCGAACATCACGGAGCTAAAGCCGGCGCGTATGGCGCGCATTATGGCCTCGAGCGTGACACCATGGTCGAGGTGGACGGCGACAGGGATAGGCGCTTCCTGGGCGACTTTGCGGATGGCAGGGGCCAGATCCTCGACTTTCAGGTACTTGAAGTGAACCTCGGCGATCATCAGTATGATAGGTGAGGTAGCCTCGGTGGCGGCTTCTTCGAGGGCTGCCAGCATCTCGAGGTTAAGCAGGTCGAAACCTCCGACCGCAAACTTGTATTCTTTGGCCTGCGTCAGCAGGTCTCCCATCGGGACAAGGCCCATTGTGGTTCCTCCAGGCTAGAAGTCACTCGGATTGTAGCAAATTATACGCATGACGCGCGACCATAACTTCTTCATTAGTGGGAACTACCCAGACTTCGATTGCTGAATCGGGCGCCGAGATGCGTCTTTCGGCAGGTCCGGAAGCATTGGCGGTCTCATCGAGCCTGAGGCCGACATAGCCAAAAGGCGCCAGGATGGCCGCTCTGGTGCCTGCTTCGTTCTCGCCGATGCCCCCGCTGAAGGCAATTACATCACAACCAGCGAGGGTGGCCATATAGGCGCCGATATATTTCTGCACCGAGTAGGCGAGTACCTCCAGGGCAAGCGCGGCGCGTTCGTTGCCAGCTTCTGCGGCTGCCCGGATATCCCGGTTGTCATCCGAAACGCCCGAAAGCGCCAGCAGGCCGCTCTCCTTCGTCAACTTCTTGATGACGTCCAGGCGCGAAAGGCCCTCTTGTTCCATCGCGAAAAGGAGCGCTTCAGCGTCATAATCGCCCGGACGAGTCGACATCGGGATGCCCGCCTCGGGGCTGAAGCCGCTCGAGATGTCCACCGACTCGCCTGACAGCACGGCGCAGATACTGCTCCCGCTACCCAGATGGCAGTTGATTTGGCGCAGTCCCTGGGCAGAGCGCCCAAGCAACTCGGGCACCCGCTCGGCCAGATAACTATGAGACATACTGTGGAAGCCGAACCGGCGCAGACCATATTTTTCAATCCAGCTAGCGGGGAAGGCGTAGGTATAGGCTTTCGGCGGCAAGGTCCTGTGGAAACTGGTTTCAAAAACGCCCACCTGGGCAACCTCGGGGGCGAGTTCGAGGCACAGCTCGACTCCAAGCACCATAAACTGGGTGTGCAGAGGGGCAAGTTTGGCCCCATCGCGCAGCAAAGGCAGCGACTCAAATCCCAGTCGCTTGGCGGCTACCTGGTCAGGGCCGCTGTGGATGAGCTTATGGGCGATCGAGTCAAGCTCGGACAGGTCGGTTATGACGCCTTCTTCAGGATCCATCAGCAGGGCCAGCGCAGCCTGGATAGCCTCGCGGTGGCCTGGGATTGGCTGCGTACGCACTAGGGCTTCGCGGCCAGCCTTCTGGTGCTTGAGCACGGCTTCCTGACTGCCGACGCGCTCGAGGCTGCCTTTGGCAAGTTCCAGTTGCTCGGGCATCTGGTAGGCTCGGTATTTGAAGCTTGAGCCTCCGGAGTTAATAGCCAGGATTATCATCGAGCATCCCCTCAGCGGTCAAAGCAGCGCGAGCCGCTTGTTGTTCAGCTTCTTTCTTGGTGCGACCTTCGCCCTGGCCTGGCGAGCGCCCTGCCACCTGGGCTTCGACCTGGAAGAACGGCTCATGAGGCGGGCCCAAGGAGGCCAGCACAACATAAACAGGCAATTGGCCGTATCGCTGCTGGCATTCCTGCTGGAAACGCGATTTGAAATCGTAGAACAAGCCCGCCGTGCCTGCCTGGGCCAGTTCTTCAGCCAGCAACAGCGCAACCAGTCGCCTGGAGCTGGCGTAACCGAGTTGCAAATAGACCGCGCCCAGCACTGCCTCGACTGCGCCAGCCAGGGGCCTTTGGTGCGGCGACCCCGAGCGCCTCGCGGTTGCGCCACACACCAGCAGAGTATCCAGGCCCCATCTCCTGGCTACCTGGGCAAGCGTGCCGGTGCGCACCAGGGTCGCGCGGATCTTCGAAAGCGCGCCTTCCTGCAGCTCAGGGAAGCGAGCGTAAAGCTCTTCGGTCACGGCAAGTTCCAGCACGGCATCGCCCAGGAACTCCAGCCGCTCATTATGCTCGAAACCTGTCAAAGCGGCTTCCTGCACGGCAGATGAATGCACAAGTGCCTGCCGAAGCAGCTCGGGCGCCTTCAGAGACTCTCCCAGCAAGCCTTCGAGCAATACTGCCAGTCCGGGCAGCTTGCTCGGTAAGCAGGGCTTCTGGAGCGGTGTCCATCGGGCGGCCTCCTGGGCTGCTAGGGTTAGCCTTCGTATTTGGCTAACGCCAGCACCGCATTATGCCCGCCGAATCCGAACGAATTACATAGAGCCAGCTTCGCCTTGGTCTCGCGAGGCCCTTCGGGCACGTAATCCAGATCGCACTCGGGATCGGGCACCTCGTAGTTGGCCGTCTGATGCAGTATGCCGTGCCTTAGCTGCAGTATGGTGGCAATAGCCTCAACCGGTCCGCCAGCGCCCAGCATATGGCCGAGCATGGACTTGGACGAGTTTACGGCGATATTGCGGGCGTGGTCGCCGAAGAGAGTCTTTATGGCCAGTGTTTCGACCTTGTCGTTGTATTCTGTCGAGGTGCCGTGGGCGTTGATATAGCCGACGTCCTCCAGATTTGCTTTGGCCAGCTTCAAGGCGCTCTGCATCGCCAGGATAGCGCCTCTGCCCTCGGGATGCGGGGCGGTCATATGGTACGCGTCGCCTGAGGCTCCAAAGCCTACCAGTTCGGCCAGGATCTCGGCCCCGCGCGCCTTGGCATGCTCAAGCTCCTCAAGCACCAGGATGCCTGCGCCCTCGCCAATTATGAAGCCATCGCGCTCCGCATCGAAGGGGCGGGAGGCTTTCTCAGGCGCGTCATTACGAGTGGAAAGAGCCTTCAGGCTGTCGAAACCAGCAACGCAAAGCTGCGAGACAGCCGCTTCAGCGCCTCCGACAATCATCACGTCGGTCTCTCCGCGTTCGATATGAGCCGCGGCAGCGATCAGGGTGGACGAACCGCTGGCACAGGCCGAGACGGTCGAATAGTTGGGCCCTTCAAGCCCCCAGCGCATCGCAATCATCCCTGGAGCCATATCTATAATCATCATCGGGATGAAGAAAGGACTGACGCGCCGCGGGCCTTTCTCGAGCAGAATGGCATGCTGGTCTTCCCAGGTGTAGGTGCCGCCAACGCCCGAGCCGACGATGACCCCTGTACGGTCAGGCGACAATTTGGAGAAGTCCAGGCCACTCTGGTCGACAGCCTGCTGAGCAGCGGCGATGGCATACTGGACGAACATATCCAGCCTGCGCGCCTCGCGCTTGTCCATATAAAGCTCGATATCGAAGTCTTTAACTTCGGCGGCAATGCGCACGTCATAGCTGCTGGCGTCAAACCGGGTTATCGGCCCGACCCCATTTTTGCCAGCCAGCAGTCCTTCCCAGGTGGATTGAACATCCAGGCCAATCGAAGTTACGGCGCCCAGGCCGGTTATGACTAGTCGGCGGTCCATCCGGGCAACACTCCTATTTGATGACCAAACTAGGCTAATACTAGCTGTATAGCCCTGGTCTTTTACGCAAAAGGCCGGAGGAGCCAGGCAGCTACCAGGCTGCACAGCCCCCCCGGCTCAGGCTGGGAAAAGAGTCCTAACCCTCTTTTAGCTTCTTCTCGATGTAATCTACCGAGTCCTGGATGGTCTGGAGCGTCTCGGCGTCCTCATCAGGAATCTCGAGGTCAAACTCTTCCTCGAACTTCATAATGAGTTCGACGACGTCCAGCGAATCCGCGCCCAGGTCATCCACGAACTTGGCATCCGGGGTCACTTCTTCCTCGGTGACGCCCAGCTCGCTTACAACGATGTCCCTTACTTTGTCAAAGATAGCCACTCGTGTTCCACTCCCCTTCCTAGCGTTGTTGTCTAGTTAGCTACATCAGTAACCCACCGTCGATGCAGAGCACCTGACCGGTGAGGTAACTGGCTTCATCAGAAGCCAGGAAAGCCACTACCTGGGCGACATCCTCGGGTGTGCCAGCGCGCCCCAGGGGGATGTTGTCCAAAAACTTGCGCCGCGCTTCTTCGGGCAATTTGTCCGTCATTGCGGTCTGGATAAAGCCAGGCGCCACGGCGTTCACGCGGATGCCCTTACCGCCGAGTTCTTTGGCGGTGGTCTTGGTTAGCGCGATGACCCCGCCCTTCGAGGCCGAGTAATTGGCCTGCCCGGTATTCCCCATAAGGCCCACTACCGAGGCCAGATTGATGATAGCCCCGCCGCGCTGTTTGATCATCGTGCGAACCACGGCCTTGGTGCAATAGAAGACACCGCCCAGATTCACGTTGATGACGGCTTCCCATTCCTCGGGCTTCATCCGCATTATAAGGTTGTCTTTGGTGATACCGGCGTTGTTGACCAGGATATCAAGCCGGCCGAAAACCTCAAGGGCGCGCGCAACCAGCGCCTCGCAAGATTCAGGATTTGCCACATCGCAGCCTACCCCGATAGCGCGGCGGCCAGTTGCCTCCATCTCGGCGACGGCGTCACTGCACCAGTCTTCCTGGAGATCGGAGATAACGAGGTCGGCGCCCCCTTTGGCAAGCTCCAGCGCAATGGCTTTGCCAATTCCGCGAGCTGAACCTGTAACCAGGGCGACTTTACCTGAAAGGTCTGGCATTATAGGCTCCCCCCACCAAGCGCCTCCAGCGAGCCAGTGTCCCAAACGCTGAGGGTATTGGCTTCGCTGTTGATGCGCTTTATCATCCCGCCAAGCAGATCTTTCGCGCCAAGCTCTACAAACTGGTGAACCCCCCGGTCCACCATAAGCTGCACCGATTTTACCCATTCGACGCCGTTTGTCAATTGGGCAACCAATTCGAGGCCCACCTCCTCCGGCGAAACCACAGGTTGGCCAGTCACATTGGCTACGACAGGCCAGCGAGCGGGCGAAAGACTTACGCCCTCAAGAAGCTGCTCCATCCTGGCCGCGACAGGGGCCATATAAGCGGAATGGAACGGCCCGCTTACAGCCAGCGGAAGGACGCGCTTGGCGCCAGCGGCTTTGAGCAATTCCGCAGCGCGGTCAAGAGCGGCTTCAGCGCCCGAGATAACCACCTGGCCGGGCGCGTTGATATTGGCAGGTGAGCAATACTCCCCCTCGGTACTCGCTGCTCTGCACAGAGGCGCGATCTGATCGGCGTCCAGCCCGATGACCGCGCGCATCCCTCCCGGCACCGAGGCGCTTCCCATCAGCAGGCCGCGCTCGCGGGTCAGCTTTACGCCAGTTGCGAAGTCGATAACTCCTGCCGCAAAGAGGGCAGTGTATTCGCCAAGTGAATGGCCTGCGCAAAAAGCAACCTCGGAGGCAAGCTCTGGATAGCGCGCGGCGCACTCCTCGAAAAGCGCCCCGCACAGAGTGAAGAGCACCGGCTGAGCTTGCGCCGTGGCGTTTAATTCCGCCTCTGGGCCTTCGGCGACAAGTTTGGCCAGGTCCAGTTCGACCAGGTCGGAGGCCTCGGCCAGCCGCTCGCGCATAAGCGCCGAGGCAGCCAGCAACTCCGCCATCATCCCGACTTTCTGGGCGCCCTGGCCTGGGAAAACTAACGCTACGCTCATACCAGTTGCTCCGCCATATAATCCTTCATGCTGCCTTTGGCTGTACCCCAGACAAGTGAACAAGCGGCATAGGTCAGTCCGCCTCCGAAGGCCGACATCACGAGCTTGTCGCCCTCTTTGACCAGTCCACGCGCGAGCGCCTCATCGAGGGCCAGCGGTACGGAGGCACTCGAGGTGTTGCCGAACCGCTCGAGGTTCATAAAAGCTTTCTCCATCGGCAACTCCAGGCGCTTCATCGCGGCGTCCACGATGCGCTTGTTGGCCTGATGGGGGATTATGAGATCAACGTCCGCAGGCTGCCAGCCAGCTCCTTCGATAACCTGGAGCGAAGATTCGCCCATTACGGTGACGGCGAACTTGAAGACCTCACGGCCATTCATATGCACGAAATGTTTATGCTCGGCCAGGGTCTCGGGGGTGAGGGGCGTCCTGGAGCCGCCATAAGGGATGATAAGTTCTTCAGCACCCGAGCCTCGCGAGCCCAGCACGAAAGACTGCAGTCCCTCTTCGCCCTCCGCGGGGGTAAGCACAGCGGCGCCCGCGCCATCGCCGAACAGCACGCAGGTGGAGCGGTCTTCCCAGTCTGTGACACTGGAGAGCACCTCGACGCTGGACACAAGCACGTTGCGATAGGACCCAGCCTGGATGAACTGGGAGGCAGTCACCAGTCCATAGACAAATCCCGCGCAGGCCGCCGACAAGTCGAAGGCGCCCGCTTTTGTGGCGCCAAGTCGGTCCTCAAGCAGGTTGGAAACCGCCGGCAGTCTATAATCGCCAGTGAAGGTGCAGGCGATGATAAGATCGAGTTGGTCAGCAGTCATCCCGGCATCCGCCAGGGCGCGCTTGCAAGCCAGCTCGGCCAGGCTCGAGGCGGTCTCATCGCCCGAGACCAGGCGGCGTTCCTTGATGCCGGTGCGAGATGTTATCCACTCGTCAGTGGTATCGACGAGTTGCTCCAGATCGACATTGGTAACGACCCTCTCGGGTATGGCGGTCCCTAATCCCTTTATGGCAGCGCGTGGTCGTGCGTCCAAAACTATCACCCTTGAGTCGGCGCTTCGTCTTCCTGCATCAAGCCTTTGTCCAGTCCAGCGACTTCTCTGGGGACCGATTCCCGAATGAAATCGACTACTCCGAACCGGATGCTATCTACTGTGACACGCAAGGCCTGATGCACTGCCGTGTCCGAGGACTTGCCATGACCAATTACATAAGTGCCGTTTATACCGAGGAGTAAAGCGCCCCCGTGCGCGCTGTAATCGAGGTCGCGCGCCAGTCGCTTCATTGCGGACCGCTTGATGATAAGCCCTGCCAGCCTGTCCAGCGGGCGCGCCCTGAGTTCGCGCGCGAGCAGCTTGAAGGCGAACTTCACGCTGCTTTCGGCGACTTTGAGCGCCACGTTCCCCACGAACCCATCGCACAGGATGACTTCGCATTCCCCCGCAAACAGCCTGTCTCCCTCGGTGTTGCCAAGGAAATTAAGGTCCGTCTGCCGTATCAGCTCATGAGCTTCTTTTACGACCTTGGAGCCTTTCGCGTCTTCCTCACCGACGTTCAGGATGGCGATACGGGGCGAGTCCACCTTGAGCCTGGCTTTCGCATAGACAGAGCCCATCAAGGCCATCTCGACGAAATGACGCGGCTTGCAATCTACCGTCGCGCCGCCATCCATCAGCACAACTTCGCCTTCGGTGGTGGGCATTATGACGGCGATATAGGCACGATCGATTCCGGGCAGCTTGCCAACTACCGTTAGCGCGACTGCTACCGCGGCGCCGGTATTGCCCGCGGTAAAGAAAGCGTCGACCGCGTGCTCCTTCAGGAGCCTGGCGCCAACCACCAGGGACGAGTCCTGCTTGCGCAGGGCTCTGGTGGCTTTTTCACCCATTGCGACCTGCTCGGAGGTGTTGTGGATGGTTACCCCTTCAGGCAGTTTCCCGCCAGGTAACTGAGCGCGGATTGCCTGCTCGCTACCTACCAGGACGAACTCGGCGCCCAGATCGCGGGCAGCTAGCAGCGTGCCCCGGACTATTTCTCCCGGGGCGAAGTCGCCACCCATAGCATCAACTGCAACGCGCATCTACCAGCTCCACCGAAGCGAGAAGGTTTAGGCGTTTTCCATGCGTTCACGGCGTTCGGTATTGATTTCGATTACCTCGCGCCCCTGATAATAACCACAGCGCGGGCAAGCGGTATGAGGCTGAATTAGCGCTTCGCAGCTGGCGTTGGGGCATTCGATAAGGGTAGGAGTGGCAACATGCTTGTTGGCCATCCGCGAATGCTGGCGTGAATGAGACCTCTTCCTCTTTGGAACTCCCATTGCTTGGTTCTCCTCCGATGAGCAAGGCAGCGGACCTGCCTGTTTCAGTTCTGCTTCGACTCGTCGTCTAGCAGGTCGCGCAGCACCGCAAAAGGCGACTCGGACTGTAAAGGACTACAGCCGCAGTCTCCTTCGTTAAGGTTGGCGCCGCACTGGCCACAAAGTCCCTTGCACTCTGACGAGCACGCAGGGTAAGGCGGCACAGATAATAGCACATACTCGGTAATAATGTCAGTCAGGTCAACGTGCTGCCTGATGAAGAGAGGCAATTCCTCTTCCAGTTCGGTCCAGTAGCTTTCATCCGGACGCTCGTACTTGCCCTCCTCATAATGGGTAGGAGGGCATTCTTCCTGCACAGTCACCCGCTGACTAAGGCGGAAGGGCTGCAGGCATTTGGTGCAGGCGCATTCCAGTGTAAAGGCTAACTCGCCCTGCACATGAACAAGCTGGCCTGCCCGATTGAGCCTGAGGTCGCCTTCTACCAGCGAAACAAGCCGGCAGTCCGAATCCTCCGGCAGCCGGATCTTGTCTTCAACGTGAACCTCAATCGTGCCCCCAGTGGCCTCTAAAGCCCTGGGGATGGGGAAACGCAGCATTTGGTTTCACCACCAGTCCTGGCGCGGCAATCTCCTTTCAGGAAACCACCTGGGCCGACGGGGCGGCCTTCTCGATCAAGCCCTGCGTGTCGAGGGCGATCATTAGTTCTTCGTTGGTAGGGATGGCAAGGATCCGCGCGCGCGTCCCGGCTTTCGAGACAATCCGCTGCCCGCGCTCCTCGTTGAGGGCTGGGTCTATCTCGAGCCCCAGATATTCGAGTCCCTCGCAGATACGCGCCCTGATATAACCGGAGTTCTCCCCGATGCCACCTGTAAAGACGACCGCATCGAGCCCTCCCAGCGCTGCGACATAGGAACCGATATACTTGCGCACTCGGTAGCAGAACATATCCAGAGCCAGTTCGCAGCGCTCATTGCCCTCGGCGGCCAGGTCCAGGATATCTCGCATATCGGTATAACCGCCGGTCAGAGCCAGCAGTCCGCTTTTCTTGTTCATTACCGTGTCGAATTCGGCGGGGGACATACCCGTCTTCTGCATTATGAAGGGCGGGATGGCCGGATCGATATCGCCGCACCGAGTACCCATTATCAGGCCTTCGACAGGCGTCGTGCCCATCGAGGTGTCGATGCTGACCCCGCCTTTGACGGCGGCGACGCTGCCTCCGTTGCCCAGATGCACGGTGATGAGCTTCGATTCGTGGGCAGGTACGCCCAGCTCTTCAAGCAGCTCCATCGCCTGCATCGCAACATACCGATGCGAGGTGCCATGGAAACCATACCGCCTGATGCCATACTTCTCGTAATACTCATCCGGCAGTGCATAGCGCCAGGCGCGTTCGGGCATCCTGGCGTGGAAAGCAGTGTCGAAGATGGCGCTCTGCGGGACGCCAGGCAGCAATTCCATTGCCGCGCGGATACCCTGCAGGTTGGCCGGGTTGTGCAAAGGACTAAGTGAGAAATAGGATTCGATGACCTGGATTAGCGCCTCGTCCACCAGCACTGGATCGGCGACCTTCTCGCCGCCATGAACGACCCGGTGGCCTACAGCTCCTATCTCGCAGATGTCATCGAGTACGCCGACTTCGGGATCAACGAGCATCTCGAAAATGCGCGCTATGGCGTCTTTATGGGTTGCGCCATCTACTTTCTTCTCGACCTTCGCCCCGCCGGCTGGCTTGTAGTCCAAATCCTGCTCGCCATGGGCCGCAACAGCCACTCGCTCGACCTTGCCTTCAGCCAGAGGATCGGCTGCCGCGCCATTCAATTTGAAAAGCTTGTATTTCACGGACGAACTGCCACAATTTAGAACGAGGATCTTCATCTGTAATTGCACCTTTTTCTGTCTGATGGAGCGGCTAGTTGGCAGTCGCCTGGGCGACGGTGATAGCCACGGCATTCACGATATCTTCGACACTGCAACCGCGCGAGAGGTCATTCACCGGCCGGGCGATGCCCTGCAGGATTGGTCCAGTCGCGTCGGCCCTGGCTAGCCGCTGGACCAGCTTGTAAGCGATATTGCCAGAGCTAAGTTCAGGGAATATGAGGACGTTCGCTTTGCCAGCGACAGGGCTGCCAGGGGCTTTTGATTCGCCAACCCAGGGCACGATAGCCGCGTCTACCTGCAATTCGCCATCGAGCAGAAGCCCAGGTTCGCGCTCTTTGGCGATGCGAGTGGCTTCTACAACTTTTTCTGTCAGTACTGAATTGGCGCTGCCCTTGGTCGAATAGGAGAGCATGGCGACATAAGGCTCGATACCCAGTAAAGTCTTGCAGGTCTTGGCCGTCGTTATGGCTATCTCGGCCAGCTCTTCGGCGCTCGGATTCTCGACCAGACCGCTGTCCGCAAAGAAGAAAGTCCCGTTGTTGCCGTATTCGCAGTCAGGCACTTCCATAAGGAAGAAAGCCGAAACCAGCTTGCAGCCAGGCGCGGTGCGGAGGATCTGCAGGGCGGGCCGCACGGTGTCAGCAGTCGAGTGGATAGCGCCCGAGACCTGCCCATTGGCCCGGCCAGCCTTCACGTGCAGGCAACCAAAATAAAGTTCGTCCTGGGCGATCTCGCGGGCTTGCTCGGGGGTCATGCCTTTGGACTTGCGCAGTTCATAGAGGAGGGCAGAATACTCGTCGAGGAGGGGAGAAGTTGCTGGGTTGATAATTTCAATGCCATCGAGGGAAACTGCTTCCTGCCTGGCTAGCTCCCCGATTTTGGCCTCGTCACCTACCAGCACAATTCGCGCTAGTCGCTCATCCTCGCAGATACGCGCCGCCTTCAGCGTCCGCTCGTCCGACGCTTCAGGCAGCATCACCGTCATTTCGACGCTCTGGGCAAGCGCCTTAATCTTGTCGATAGCTTTCTCCATGGGAGACCTAGTCCTCCTCTTCGAGGTTATCTTCTTCAGCAGCTTCCTCGGAGGAGGGTTCAAGCCCCTCGTCTTCCTCGGGTCGGAGCCGCGTCTTGGCTTTTTCAAGGGCATCGGCCACGGCTTCGGCCTTGCGGCTTAGCCGGTCGAACAACTCATAAGACCATTCCTGGGCGGCGAGCCGGATCTCGGCGGCCTCGTCTCGTGCCTGCTCGAGTATGCGCGAGGCCTCGGCTTCGGCGGCGAGGGTAACTTCGTGCTCGTCCACAAGCCTGCGTCCTTCGGCCTTGGAACGCGCGATTATGTCATCGGCTTTTTGCTGAGCCTCGGCCAGTACTTCCTCCTGGCGAGTCATAAGCTCCTGGGCATCGCGCAACTCCAGGGGAAGACTCTGCCGCAGCTTGCGCGTCAGGTCGAAGAAGTCCCCCTCTTTCACCATAAACCGCTTGAACAACGGCAGATGGGGCGAGCCGTCAACCATTCGCTCTATCGCATCGAGTGCTCTGTATACATCGGACATAGTCTCACTCCCCCGGTGAAGCTTGGCTTGGCTGGTACCTCAAACGGACCGCCGCTTCCACGTTGGCCGGCACAAAGGCAGCAATCGGCCCACCCAGAGCCGCTACTTCCTTCACCAGGCTAGAGCTCAGGAAGGCGTGTTCTGGGCTGGTCATCATAAATACTGTATCCATATCTGGCGCCAGTTGTCGGTTCATCAGCGCCATCTGAAACTCGTATTCGAAGTCGCTTATCGCGCGCAGCCCTCTGATTATAACCTTTGCTCCGGCAGTTTTGGCAAATCGGACCAAAAGTCCCGAGAATAATCTCACTTCGACCTGGGGCAAGTTGGCTGTTGCCTCTTTGATGAAAGCCAGTCGTTCCTCGGCAGTGAACAATTGCTTCTTGGAGGGGGTTTCGACCACCGCCACCAGCACCTTGTCGAATACCTCGCAGGCCCTTTGCAGGATGTCGAGATGCCCAAAGGTAACCGGATCGAAGGTACCGGCATATACGGCTATACTTGGTTTATGTGCAGCCCCCATCACTGGTCTCCCTTGGCATAAAAGGCAAAAACTGCCCCTGTAGCGGGCATTGTCCGACGCAGATTAAACTCTCCAAGTGACTCGGGCGCCAGGTTTGCTGCCTCGAGTTGCAGCACAATCATCCCATCGTCCGCCACCGGCGAATATTTGCTTATTAGTTCGGCGATTAACTCGATAAAGCCTTCCTGATAAGGGGGATCGGCGAACAGCACATCGGCCTTTAGCCCTCGCCCTGCCATCTGGCGCGCAGCCACCCTTATATCTTTCAGCCAGCACTCGCCTTGTTCCTGCAAGCCCAGGGCCTTCAAATTGGCGAGCAAGGTGAAAAAACAACCCTTGTTGGCCTCGACGAACAAGACCTTGGCCGCACCTCTTGAGAGCGCTTCCAATCCTACAGCCCCTGTTCCTGCGCACCAGTCCACAAAAAAGGCGTCCGCTACGAAGGCGCCCATCGAGTCGAAAAGCGCCGCCCTGGCCCGCCCGCTGGTCGGCCTGGCCTTCCCGCAGCCTTCGGCTGAGAGCTGTCTGCCTTTCGATTTTCCAGAGATAATCCGCATTGGCCTCAAACTAGTGGGGGTGGGGGGGTAATACCCCCGCGTTTTTCCGCCCTTATTATTACCTTCTAGTTACTCGAAGCAAGCCGTGCCAGGCGCAATTGCTGTGCTTCCAGCAGTCGCTTCAGCCCCGCGTGTTCGGGAGCGGCAAGCTCCGGATCGGCCTCAATCAGGTCGAAGGCCTGCTCTCTTGCGCTTCTGAGCAGTTGGGTATCCTCGAAGAGATTGGCTATTTTCAGGTCCGGCAGCCCATGCTGTTTCGTTCCAAAGAACTCGCCTGGCCCGCGCAGCTCCAAATCCAGCTCCGCCAGCTTGAACCCGTCGGTATATTTCTCAAGCGCCCTCAGGCGCGTCCGGGATTCCTCCGAACGCAGGTCGCTGACAAGCAGGCAATAAGACTTGCTTGCTCCCCGGCCAACGCGACCGCGCAACTGATGAAGCTGCGCCAGCCCGAAGCGTTCCGCGTTCTCGACGACCATCACGGTGGCGTTTGGTACGTCCACCCCGACCTCGATGACGGTGGTGGAGACCAGCGCGCGAAGCTCTCCCGACCGGAAACGCTCCATTACCGCCTGGCGTTCAGCGGTAGGCAGCCGGCCATGGGCGAGTCCCACTTCGAAGCCTTTCAGATAGGTCGCCGAGAGTTTTTCGGCAAGTTCTGTAGCGGCCTCGGCTTCCAGCGCGTCGGAGCCCTCGATGAGCGGGCAGACGATGAAGGCCTGTTCGCCTTCCTGCAGTCGCTCGACAACGAACGCGTAAGCATACCGCCTGTCACCAAGAGAGTAAAGTTTAGTTTCGACAGGTTTTCGGCCTGCGGGTAGCTCGTCCAGGGTGGATACGTCCAGGTCGCCGTAAACGGTGAGAGCAAGCGTCCGCGGTATGGGCGTTGCCGACATCGCCAGCATATGCGGAGCGCCTCCCTTCGAGCGCAAGGCCTCGCGCTGCGCAACGCCAAATCGGTGCTGCTCATCCACAACCAGCAGGCCCAGATTGGCGAACTCGACCTGCTTCTGAAACAGCGCGTGGGTGCCGATAGCGACGTCCAGTTTACCCTCTGCCAGAGCTGTCAGCAGTCGCTTGCGCTCTGCCTGAGGTTGGCTGCCGGTCAGCAAGGCAAAAGTGAGCCCAGCTTTTTCCAGCAGGTCGGCAAGCGACCTGGCGTGCTGCTCGGCCAGCAGTTCGGTTGGCGCCATTATCGCCGACTGGAAGCCATTGTGGGCTGCCAGCAGCATCGCTGCACAAGCGACCAGCGTCTTGCCCGAGCCGACATCGCCGTGCAGGAGCCGGTTCATCGGATGGGGCGAACACATATCTCGTGACAGGTCGTTGACGGCCCGTTTCTGCGCGTTGGTAAGCTGGAAGGGCAACAAGGCCTTCAGCTTCTGGCGAAATCCCTCGTCCAGCTTGAAAACAGGACTCTCGGGGGTTCTTGCTTCCTGCCGGCGTCTGGCCACCACAAGCTGCAGAATCAGCAATTCTTCGAAAGCAAGTCGCTTGCGGGCTTGCTCCTTGTCCAGGAAGGAATCTGGGTAGTGGATTTGCCTGAGCGCCGGGGCCAGGGGCACCAGTTTCTCTTCGGCAAGCAGCCTGAGAGGGAAGGGCTCTTCCACCTGGGGCAGCGCGCGCTCGAGGGCTTGCCAGGCAAGTTTGCGTACCAGCCACTGCCCAAGCCCCTTCGTAAGACCGTAGACTGGCACGATGCGGCCAATGGAGAGCGAATCTTCCTCGCGCACCAGCTCGCATTCAGGCGCCGATAGCTCTGTTATGCCGCCGTAGGCCCGGGCTTTTCCATAACAATAAAGGCGCGCCCCGACCTTGAACTGGCCTTGCCTGAAGCTCTGGTTGAACCAGACCAGATAACCTCGCCCCGAGGCATCGGCGATGGGTACTTTGGTTATGCTCTTGCCGCCTCTGATGCGCTGGGTTTCGCCCTCGCCGGTCACCTCGACGCAGACCGGCTGCTTCATCCCCGAGCGCAAATCGGCAAGTCGCGCCAGGCTGGTTCGATCTTCGTGCCGGAGGGGATAATAACGTAAGAGGTCGCCGACCGTCGCCAGGCCCAGCGGTTCGAGAAGGCTTACTCTTTTGCCCACGCCGAATAATTCGGTGAGAGGAGCTTCTGGGGAGAGCGGGGCTCCAGCACGGAACTCGGCTTTCGGGTCGGCGGCCTCCGGATCCAGCCAGCGTATCAATCCGTTAAGCAACTTGCGCCGTTCGGGCAAGGTCAGGTGAGCATAATTTTTCAATTGCTCGAGGGCTTTCTCGCACCGGTCTTCAGGCAATCCTGCTGCTAGTAAAGCTGTTCTCGCCTGGCTGGCAAGCGCCGCGAAACCGCCAGCGACGGCGCTGTCGTTGCATCCCAGGGCTCGTTCGCGCAGCGCCGCGTCGAGCACCAGGTCAGGCTCGGATTGTGGCTGCTCGGTTGCCATATTTGCTGCAAGGGAAGGTACACATCGAACGCCGCTCGGTCAAGCGGGAACCTGGCGCGGGCGTTCGCTTCCTTCTGGGGGTGTCTCGGGAGCTTGCTCCCGAGACTCTAATTAGGTGCTCGAAGAAGGCTGGGCGGGTCTCAGACCCGCCCCTACTAAAGAGCCGATGGACCGAAAGAAGCCTTTTGTGGAGCAAGCGCTCAAAACGCCTATATGGCCCAAGCTTCCTTTGCGCTGTAATGCCTCAGATGTAGGGGCGGGTCTGAGACCCGCCCAGCTGACCTGTTCCGGGCCAACGCCCATGGTTTCGGGAGTCTCCGCTCCCGAAACCTTAAGGTTTTATGTAGGGGCGGGTCTGAGACCCGCCCAGCTTAAAAGAACCAAGTGCCAGTGCGAAAGGCAAGGGCGGGCTATGCCCGCCGGGTGGAGAGCCAAAGGCGAAAAACAAGGGCGGGCTGACGCCCGCCAATTTATGGGAAAAGCTTAAGGCTGAAGTGCCAAGGCATAAAGGCGCGGGGGCATCGCCCCCGCCCCCCCGCTAGTTGGCAATCTCAGGCGCTGGAAGGTTTCGGGAGCAAAGTTCCCGAGACACGCGAGAACCTGGCGTGGCCGGAAGCGTCTATATAAGAAAAAGGAGCTTCTATGGCCAACTCACAATTTCGGCTTTGGCTTGGTATTTGCCTGCTCCTCCTGTTGCTTGCCTCCTGGCAGGCCTTTCCTGCCGTTGTCGGCCGGTCGCTGGACGATGGCCGCTTGGCTTTTTATCCCCCTGTCGTGGGCGCCTGGGCGGATGAATACACTGACCTCGTGAGCTTCGACTGGAGCGGGGCAACTTCCGCCGAAGCGCTTTCTATCACCCTCTGGGATATGCACGGCGGGATTTTCGAATATTCCACCCAGCTTGAAGGTCGCGCGGCGCCCGAAGATTCCGAAGTAGAAGTCCCTCTGTCAGCTTTCCGCCGGACTGGTCAAAGCTCTGCGGCCTCCTTTAACGCGGTGGATCCGCGTTGTATCTCTTTTGTGGCGGCTTATGATCCCTCGGGTAAAGATGATTTTTCAGGCGAACTCGAATTTATCCAGTCTGGCGCCAGTTGGGGAAGGCAGCTGAGCTCCCGGCTGAGCCTGGCGCATAACCTGGCTGCCAGGCATGGAGCGCGCGGACTCAATTTTCAAGACGCTGAAGACGCGCTGCGCAAGGGAGATCTGTCGCGGGCGGATTCGCTTTCCAGTGACCTGCGTGACGCTTTACGCGACCTGGATGAGGCGCTAGAACGACTCGAACGCACCAGGTTTGCTCTGGAGTCGCTTGGAGGCGCTTCTGGACGCCGCCTTGGACCGCTGCAGGAGATACGCCAGCTCAACTCCGAACTCGGTCGAGACTTGAACCAGGCACGGACTCCTTCAGCAATCGGGGCCGTAGTGCGCCAAATCGACGCTGTGCAACGCCAGGGCGATTCAGCGCTTGCAGAAATCCTGGGCGCTCCGCTTCAAGAGGGAGTCTCCTATCGCGGCTTTGGCCACTTCGGCTGGAGCGTCACAAGCGGCGCCCAGTGGTGCAATTTCACAGGCGAGGGGCTTGCCCTCACCAGCCCAGGCAAGCCACGCTTCGAGCTGGTGTTTGGCGTGCCAGGCGCTGAGCGCGCGCCTTCCGACTTCGAGACCGACCGGCTGCCTGATTTCCTGCCCGCGGGCGAAACTGTCAGCTTCGACTGGCGTTGGCCTGGTTACAAGGACGCTTCCGCCGACTGGACTACCGCCAAGCTCCGCTGGAATTACGAAGTGGCCGGAGGCTCGGTGCCGCTCTCGCTGACCTGGGGCGAGCTTGCCCCTGGCGCTTTGCTCTCGACCGAGGCTGCCTCGCTTGAGTTCTCGGCGCGCGGGGCAGGAAGCCCGCTTTCCGAAATCCTGATTCCCGCGGCTCAGGGCCTTGTGCGACTGCCTGCCGCAAGCCTTGCCAGCTACAATCCGGCCGCGCTGGCTGCTGGCTGGATTATCGCGCTATGGGGCAGCGGCCCTTCCGCGCAGCCGGTGCAGTTGGTATTTCAACATCGCCCGCTTGCCTTGCGACTGGAAAGAGGCGCCCTGATTGTCGACTGGGCTGGGCCTGCTGGTTATGTGGGCGTAGCGCCTTTGCCCTGGACCGAGCAGCAAGCCCTGGCCAATGTCGAGATCGTGGCTTCGCTCCTGCGCAACTATCCAGTGCGCTGCATCGAGTGGTTCGTCACCCGGGAGGATTCGGTCTGGGTACGCGATCAATATGATTATGTGCGCTTCGCTGACGATTTTGGAAGCAAGCCAGTAGACCTCGCGCCCATCCCGCCCTGGGTCAGCACCGCAATCGCGCGCGGGTTGCCTGTGAGAGTGCTTGCTGAACCGCTGCCGGCTGTTTCCCGGGCAAGTGGGGCCCTTGCCGGTATGTAGAAGCCAACGCGGTTGAATATACCCTTCCGCTACCTCGGGGCGGTCACTATGTGGCGCTGAGGCCGGCCCGAGACAACAGGCAGAGTCAGGCTCTCGACGACTGGGCGCGCGACTGGCTGGATGACCAGACAGGCTGGCTTGCAAGCCCGCGGCAGATGCCTCGCGATGTCACGATGGACGGCTGGAGCCAGATCGCCCAGTGCTGGTCTTTCCTCTCGCAGGGCACGCGCTGGCAATTGCTGGACAAGTGGCCGCGAGCCGCGATGGGGGCGCTCATCCCCGAGTCCTGGCGACTGCGCGTAGAACCGCTTTCAGGTTCTCAGTATTGGGTCTGCTCCGAATGGGGCAGAATCGAACGGGACGATCAACTCGCGCCCGTAGGGCCTGAGATTGCCCGCGCGCTTTATGGTCTGGCCGACTTTGCCCGGTATACCGGGCGCTGGGAAGAGCTCGCCGAAAAAGGATACCTCATCGACCGGATGGCTCAGTATATCTCTCGCGCCTCCGGCTGGGCCGTGCCTGCGCCAGGGGCGCTTGAATCCGGTGAAAGGGTAGACGCCGACACCCTGATCAACTCGTATGGGGCAAGCCTTGCCTACGCCAAGCTGGCCGCCGCGCTGGGCAAGCAGGAGAAGGCCGACTTCGGCTGGTATCTGGCCGCCCGGCTCTCGATTGCGTTGCTGCTGCGTTTTGAAGGATTTGGCTTCCAAAGTTATGAGGCTCAGATCGGCCGGCCCGCTTACCATACTGGAATACGATGAACACGCTGGGCCCAGGTCAGTTGGACGCGGCGCCAGCGACCTGCTTATGGACCTTCTGGCCGCGCCAACAATCTCGCCGGAAACCGCCGATCTCTATGTCGAAGTAGCGCCTGTCGCGCTCGCCCGGTTGGCAGGCGAGGCGGCTCAAAGTGGCGGAAGGGGCGAGGATGACCTCTTCTCCTTCCTGGCCGCGCGGTGCGCGCTTTCGGCTTCTCCTGAAGAAGTAGAACCGCTCTTCTCGGCCTGGGGCACAAAACGTCCCTCCCTCGAGTGGTGGCCCCAATACGCCTGGGCGATGGGCTATCGTGCCCCTGTAAGCCTGTCCGAATGGCTGCCTGGCAGGCTTGACGATATGCGCTTTGACCTGGCGACAGGGGGCATCGAGGTGGACGTAAACTCCGAGCTGCCCTTCACCCTCACAGCGCGCCTTCCCGCCTGGCGCAGTCTGCGTCCTGTGGGAGGCTCCACTTCGGCCTACAGCCCCTGGGACGATTCGGTAAGGCTGCTTTCGGTGCGGATGTCGGCAGGCCAATACTCTGCAACAGTGCGTTAATTGCCGCGCCAAAACGCCTTCCGTTTGACAAAAGGAAGCCCATACTGCCACAATCCAGTCAGGACAGGAGGCTTCAAGGCCTTCTGCTCCGTATTCCAAGGCTGTCGCGCAGCCGAACCAACAGGTGAGAGTGATGTCAGAGAAAGTCTGGATATTCGACACGACTCTGCGCGACGGCGAGCAATCGCCGGGCGCGAGCATGAACCTCGATGAGAAACTCGAGCTTGCCCTGCTACTAGCCCGGCTCAAGGTGGATGTCATCGAGGCTGGTTTCCCCATCTCTTCGGAAGGGGATTTCGAGGCCGTACAACTGGTCGCGCGCGAAGTAAAAGGGCCAGCTATCGCGGGTCTTTCCAGATGCCGCAAAGAAGATATCGAAGCGGTCTGGAACGCGGTCAAGTACGCCGAGAGGCCACTTATCCATACCTTCATCGCAACTTCGCCCATCCATATGGAGCGCAAGCTGAAGATGAGTCCGGATGAGGTGCTGGCCTCTGCTATCGAACATGTCAAGTTCGCTCGAAGCCTTTGCGAGACCGTTGAGTTCTCCGCTGAGGATGCCGGCAGGACTGATATCGACTTCCTGTGCAAGGTGGTCGAAGAGGTTATCAAGGCCGGCGCGAGCGTCGTCAATATACCCGACACGGTGGGCTACACGCTGCCCTGGGAGTTCGAGGCGCGCCTGCGCGCAGTTATGGAGCGGGTGCCAAATGTGGGCGATGCAATAATCTCCGTCCACTGCCACAACGACCTGGGATTGGCGGTCGCCAACTCGCTCGGGGCCGTGCGCGCCGGAGCGCGTCAGGTCGAGTGCACCATCAACGGGCTTGGAGAGCGCGCGGGCAACTGCGCCCTCGAAGAGGTCGTTATGGCCATCAAGACCCGCCCGGATGCTTTTGCTACGGAGGTCCACACCGACATCGACACTTCGCAGATAATGAAGTGCAGCCGGATGGTCACCGAGATAACGGGCATCCAGGTGCAACCGAACAAAGCTATCGTAGGCGCCAATGCCTTCGCCCACGAGGCGGGCATCCACCAGCACGGGGTTATGGTGGAGAAACGCACCTACGAGATAATGGATGCCGAGGCCGTAGGGCTGACCGAGTCCAAACTGGTGCTCGGCAAGCATAGCGGCCGGCATGCCTTCCGCAAGAAGCTGATTGAGCTTGGCTTCGAGCTGGACCAGAAAGAGGAAGAGAAGGCCTTCCGGCGCTTCAAGCAACTCGCAGACGCCAAGAAGGACATCTACGATGAGGATATCGCCTCTATCGTAGCCGACGAGGTGCGGCAGGTGCCCGAGACCTTCACGCTGGACTATGTCACCGTGATTGCTGGCTCGCCCGTAAAGGCGACCGCGACGGTCAGCCTGATGAAGGGCGAGGAACGCATCGACCACGCGGCGATTGGCGTGGGGCCGATAGATTCCATCTACAAGGCCATTTCTGATGTGGTGAAAGTCGAGCACACGCTGGTGGACTTCTCGGTGAAGTCTATCTCCGGCGGTACCGATGCGCTGGGCGAGGTCACCGTCAAACTTGGCAAGGGCGACCGGATGTATCTGGGGCGCGGCTCCGAGATGGATATCCTCGTTTCGGCTGCCAAGGCCTATCTCAATGCGCTGAACAAGATGGTCTACGACGAGAAGAACTAACAATCTTCGCGCTGCGCGAACAGCAACCGGGTCTTCCGCAAGGGAGGCCCGGTTTTTATTTGGCAAGTGGGTTTCGCAAGACTGGCCGGTCTGCTAATCTGCCCCTCTATGAAGCTACCCGAACTTGGCTGGAACAGGCCTCTCAAACTTATGGCTGCTGCCACCGTCTTCTTCTCGCTGGGGATGGGCTTGCAGATTGCCATTTTTTTCAACTTCCTCAACTGGCACAACATCGATCCAGGTCAGCTTGGCTTGCTGGAATCTCTGCGCGAGACCCCGGGCTTTTTTTCCGCGGCCCTGACCGCGCTGGTCGCCTGGCTGCCCGAGCCAATCGCCGCAGGGCTTTCGGTGCTTGTTATGGCGCTTGGCTACTATGGTTATCACTTTGTCACCAGCTATTCAGGCATCGTGGTGATGTCGGTACTCTGGAGCACTGGCTTGCATCTCTGGATGCCCCTCTCTCAGGCCATAATTATGGACTCGTCCGAAAAGGGCAAAGAGGGCGCCCGGATGGGCGAGCTTGGCGCCGTTGCTGCCATTGCTTCCCTCTTCGGGATGGCTTTTGCCGCCTTTATGGGGAAGGGCGTCGAGAGGCCGGACTACCTCTTGCTGTTCACGATATCCGCAATTTTGGTGGGTTTATCGTCGGTCTTCCTCTTCCAGATACGTCTGAAGAAGCATCTGGACAGGCCCAAAGTGGCGTGGAGCTTCGACAAGAAGCTCTCACTTTACTACTGGATGTCCCTTCTGCAAGGGGCGCGCAAGCAAGTTTTCATCACTTTTGCGGTCTATGTGCTGGTCAAAGAATACGAACAGCCGATGTCTACTATCGCCCTGCTGATGGTAGTCAATACTTTTGTGACTATGCTGGCTCAGCCAGTGATAGGCCGACTGATAGACAGGATAGGCGAACGGAGCTCGCTAATTATAAGCTTCGGCTCGCTGATACCAGTCTTCATTGGCTACGCGTATTCGCCCAATGTGTATGTGCTGTATGCCCTCTTTATCCTGGACAATGCGCTGTACCCGCTTTCTAACGCGCTGCATACCTATGTCAAACGCGAGCATCCTGACGCAGATCTGAAGACCACTTATGCGATGGGCGTGACGATGAACCACGCCGCCGCGGTTACCGTGCCACTGGTCGGCGGGCTTATCTGGGCTCAATATGGTTACCGATTGCCCTTCCTCTTCGGCGCGCTGCTCTCGCTCGTTGCGGTCTTTGTGGCAATGAAATTGCGCATCACCTGGCAGGACGCCGCCCGGAAGGCCGAAGTCGCGCCTGAGGAAGTCCGCCTGCCATGATTTCGGGCCTCAAAGTACTTGGCTATCGGGATGCCAGAGGGCTTGCGGGCTTTTGGGCGGAAGAACCCGGTGCCGAGTTTGAGGCGCTGGTGCGGGGAAGGGCGCTCTCGGCCCTCTTGAGCGCCGCCCTGGTTGATGTGGGAGTCGAATTGCCCCCCGCTAGCGCAAGCCAGCTCCTGCGAGAATATGGCGAACTCGAAGCCATCTACCACGGGCTTTCCCGCTACGCCGACCGGATGGCCGCCGGCCTTGCGTATCTCTCCGACTGGGCCTGCTGGAAGGGCGTAGAACACGTCTGGCTGGGTGGAGGAGCGCTTGAACCCCCAGTTGGAGAAAGCCTCTTGCCCCTCCTTGCCACCTCTTTGGAGCGATGGGGATGCCCTCTTTCAGTTGCCCTTCTGCCCGCCCATCCGGAGGAGAGCGCTCTGCTGGGCGCCCCGCTGTTTGGCGACTGGGAGGCGGCTCCGATTGGCGCGGCTTTCCCAGTGGTAGACCTCGGGGGAACAAATCTGAGATGGGGACTCCATCTCAAGACTGCTCCTATATGCGAGGACAAGCCTTTTGCGTCCATCGAAGCCAGTGGCAAGCAGCCTCATCACGCCGAAGAAGATGGCAACCGAGACCGGCTGATCAGCCTTATTGCGCGCCGGATGGCCGAACTCGTGGATGAAGCGACTTTGCGCGAGGCTCCCCTGGCTGGTTTCTGCCTCACAACGCCAGGGACGCTGGACGCCAGCGGGGCGGTAATCGATGGGGCAAGAGCCCTTCCCGAATGGCGTTATCCGCCCTTCCACTTGAAAGAAGCACTGGAATGGGAGCTTGGAGAGGTTTTGAGGGAAGAACCGCTCCCTCCCATCACCATCGTGCCGGATTCGGTCGCTCACGCGCTCTCAGCAGTGCCTTTTTCTGGGGCGTACGAAAAATGGGGAGCCCTCCTTATTGGCTCGGGCCTGGGCAACTGCGTGCTGGCGCGAACCTGAGGACTCCCCATCTCACTTGCTTCTTCGAACCTACTCCGGAAGCGCGATAGGCCCCATCGTAAGCGCGGCCATCTCCCAATGTCCGGTCACCAGGCGCCGGAGCAAGCTTTGTCCACGCCGGGTCCCGTTGGCGATTGAACCATGACCGCGATAAAGAAGGGCCCCCTGATCATTTGGCGAGTTTCAAAGTCGTGCGGATCGGCGCATATATGTTGTGGTCTTCTTTGTCGATCAAATTCATGAGGCCGGTCTTTCGGTCGTAGCCCCATAGAAGCGTCTCGGCCGGGCTAATTGACGCTAGGACAACCTGGCTGTCTGAAACCGATTTTACGCTGACCACGGTCAGCGTGATCGGATCTGAATCAAGCTTCTGGCCTTTGGTCAGGGTCGTGAGCACAGAAGGCGGTATGTAGACTCCTCCGAACTGGCCCAATCCGCTGATCGTCTCGCTCGGTGACAACTGCGGAGGCATACCAATCGGATTAGTCGTCGTCAGGACCACCGCATAGCGAACCCAGCCGTTCCCATTGCCTTGCGGCTTGATTTTAAGCTCTTGACCGAGCTGGAGTGGAGCGCCGCCGGCAGTCGGCACGAGCGTCGTTCCAAGGTATCTCAGCGGTTCGGGATTCGATGACCATTCGGTTACGTTCTTGCCAAGCCAGGGATACTTAACCAGCCGTTGCGAGAGGAGGTTGCCCGAAGCCAGCGTTGTACTGGGCGTGTTGCTCACTTCATCTCGACCAATGACGGGCGACTCCTTGCCCTCGGCGGAGACGGCATCGTGCAGAAGCACGCCGGTCTTTTCGTCGTAGACATACATCATATTGCCCTTGTCGCTGAGCGACTGGATCCAAACGGCATCGTGCGTCACGCCGTTATAGGTGTAGGGCATGCGGAGCACCTTGAGGCTGTCGGTCACAGTGTTCTTGGCTTTCTTCAGTTCGGCCGGGTTCACCCAAAATCCGCCGGCGTTGGCCGCGTATCCAATGACCGGATAAGAAAACGACAGCTTTGGCGCTTCGCCCGGGTTGCTGATGAGATAGAAAGAAACGTAGAGAGCGCAGACGCCATCCGCTAGCGCCGTCACATCAATCTGCAGGTAGCCTTCGGCTGCGTTCGAACCCTTTTCACCTGGAGACCAGCGCCTGCCGTCTTCAGTTTGCCAGGCGCCGTTCTCGTCTTCCTTCCAGTTCTCGCCGGTTCCGATAATCGTCGCGGTCTGTACTTTGTAAGTCAGACGCAAGCCAGGTATGGCCCAAGACGGGGCTGTTCCGTTACCCAATCCAGGCAACGCCAGAATCGCTGGCCCCTGGTCACCGACGAGTCCAACCGGCACAGCTTCCGGCTCTTCGCCAGATTGACCGGAGCCATCGGCGTTGGCCAGGAAAGACGCGATAATAACGGCGCCAATTACGACTCCAGCAAGAAGCAATCCTGTGTACCAGACAGGTTTTCCAGGCATGACTGTCCTCCCTTTGTATCCTGAAAACTAGCTCCAGCAATCTGGGCGAGACAACCAACAGCTTATTGAGCCATTAGAAAGAGGACTCCCCATCTCACTTGCTTCTTCGAACCTACTCCGGAAGCGCGATAGGCCCCATCGTAAGCGCGGCCATCCCGGCTTCATCATGCAGGTTGCAAGCCGGATAGATGCCCCAGCCATACCACAGCGTCCAGTCGACAGGCGCCGGATCCTGTGTATAGAGCAATACGCAGTTCGGGCGTTCGGGATCGACAAGGGCCTTATATATGGCGTTGGCATTGGAGCCATCGGCCATCCGCAGGCTGAAGCCCCAGATGCGCGTCTCGGGCAGCAGTTTGCCATTTACCTCATCGAACACCACACGAAGGCCGCCGGGGAAGCGTTCCACCCCTGCCAGCCTTGGCCCGCGCTTGGCCTTGCCCGCCGCGTACTGGGCGAACCGTAGCCCAAGCTGCTTATGGCCTGCCGTGCCAACGTGGATGAGATCATCCAGCGCCAGGTCGTTGGAGGCCACCACAAAAGTATTGGGCAATTCGGTTTCCAGCGTGCGCTCATCGTCTTGCACGGCGTTCCAGATACTTGCGCAGGTTGGGATCTTCCGGTACGGCGAAGGGGCCTATCTGCACCCAGTAGAAGGGTAGATTGGGATTGCCCACATCGGTCCGGATGCTCTCGATGAGCCGCGCGAACTTGGCCTTGTAAACCGGCTGGGCGTCCCCATTGGCGTCTGATTCGCCCTGGTACCAGAGCGCGCCAGCAACCTTGCCGCCGACGGCCTGGAGGGCTTTCGACATCGAACCATAAAGCGAATTGCCGCCCTGGTCCTTCAGGTCGGGGCTCCACTGGTCCATCGAGGTGCCCCCATGCCCGGTCGGCACGAGGCCGATAGGCACTCCAGTGAACTCTACCATCCGCTTGGCAAAGGGGATGCCCAGTCCCGCGCCCTTTGCCAGCGTCGCGGCCAGCTTGTCGGCCTCTTCCTTGGTGGGTTGCTTGTGCCCCTCGCCCCAGGGCCCAGTATGAACTGGGTCGGGCGACTCCCAAAGGCGATGGATAGGCTCGCGCCCCTCATCCCAGAGGTAGCGCAACCGATAGACGTTCACGAGGGGAGAGGGCTCTTCCTGGCTGCCATCGAGGTTGCCGACGCCCTCCATATTCGATTGACCCGCCAGCAGCCACAGGTCGCCGACTAGCACGTGTTCGAAGGTGACCGAGGCTTTCGGTGTTTCATCCGGATTGGTCACCGCAAGCCTGATGGTATAAGGCCCGCCGACTGGGACGCCCTGGAGAGTAGCTTTCAAGGCGCCCTGCTCGCACACGCCGACTTCAACTGGACACAGACCCTCGACAGGCTTGCCGCCGGCTTCCACACGCGCCCAAACGGCGCCGTCAGCGCCGCAAGTGCCGGCGACTTCAATTGTGGCTGTGTTGTCTGTCCCTCTCTGGAAAACTTGGTAATCTGCGATTCCCTGTTCGATTGTCAGCAGAGGCTGGCTTCCCGCATCACTCAAGACGATTCCCCCAAAGGTAAACACTAGTGCAACGTACAGTAATATGGTTGCTGGTTTCATCCGCTTGTTCTACTCCCTCCGCGCCAGGCGCGCAAGTTCCGACCGCGAGGAGATTCCCCGGCAAAAGGCCACTCCCTGCCGATGTAAAGAGACTTCATAAACTTGTTGACAAAGACTTTCCTAGCGCGTATATTGCGAAAAACAGGAGCCATCCTTCACCTCAATCTCATCTTCCCGAAGGGCCGAAGCAGGAAGCAGAACTTATGAATCCCACCACCGGGTCACGAGAAACTGTCCTCGTACTTGATTTTGGCGCGCAGTATAATCAGTTGATCACCCGTAAAATTCGTGAACTCAAGGTCTATTCCGAGCTTGTGCCGGGCGATATGTCGGCAAGCGAGATTGCCGCGCTTGGCCCCAAAGGCCTTATCCTGAGCGGTGGTCCCGCCAGTGTCTATGATGAAGGCGCGCCTCGGTGCGATCCGGCGATTTTCGACCTGGGTATCCCCATCCTGGGCATCTGTTATGGAATGCAACTGACGGCTTTTATGCTTGGCGGGAAGGTGTCACACGGCGCTCAGCGCGAATATGGCCCCGCCCTCGCTCAGGTCGTAAGCCAGGACTTGCTCTTCGAGGACTTCCCTCAGCAATTCAACTGCTGGATGAGTCATGGCGACCTGGTAGAGCAGGCTCCGAAAGACTTCAAGATACTGGCCAAGACTGCTTCGACTCCAATTGCCGCGATGGGTAACGCCTCCCGGCAGCTTTACGGGGTGCAGTTCCATCCCGAGGTTGTTCACACGCCCCTCGGGCTTGAGGTGCTCCGGCATTTCCTCGAAGACGCCTGCAAGCTGCGCGCGCGACTGGACGGCGGAGCATTTCGTCGAGCTGGCTGTCAGGCGCATCCGCGAGCAGGTGGGCGAGGGCCGGGTGCTGACCGCCGTTAGCGGCGGCGTGGACAGTCTGGTGACCGCCGCTTTGATTGATAAAGCCGTCGGTGAGCGCCAGACCTGTGTTTTCGTTGATCACGGCTTGCTGCGTAAAAACGAAGGCGACCAGGTGGAGCGCGTCTTCCACGAGCATTTTCGTAGCGAGCTAATCCGCGTTGATGCAGTTTATCGCTTCCTTACCAAGCTGGCTGGCGTCATCGAGCCTGAGCGCAAACGGCTCATAATTGGCGAAGAGTTCATCCGCGTCTTCGAAGAAGAAGCCACTAAACTCGGTCATTTCGATTTTCTTGGCCAGGGCACCATCTACCCCGATGTTATCGAGTCGGGCGGAGGTAAAGCCGAGATCATCAAGAGCCACCACAATGTCGGCGGCCTGCCCGAAGATATGCAATTCTCGCTCTGCGAGCCACTGCGCGAGCTGTTCAAGGACGAAGTGCGGCGCGTAGGCGAGACCGCCGGACTGCCCTCTGACATGATTTGGCGCCATCCCTTCCCAGGGCCGGGGCTTGCTATCCGCATCATCGGCGAGGTCACTGAAGAGCGTCTGAGTATCCTGCGCGAAGCGGACGCCATTATTGTCGGCGAGATAAAGCAGGCGGGGCTTTACAGGCAGCTTTGGCAGGTTTTCGGCGTGCTGCCAGCCATCCAGAGTGTCGGCGTTATGGGCGATGCCCGCACTTATGCCTATCCCATCGTCTTGCGCGCAGTCGAGAGCCAGGACGCGATGACTGCCGACTTTGCCAAGCTCCCCTGGGAGCTGATTACGCGCATAAGCTCGCGTATTGTAAATGAAGTGGCGGGTGTGAATCGGGTCGTCTACGATGTGACCCCCAAGCCTCCCGCGACCATCGAGTGGGAGTAGCGATGGGTCAGTTGCCTGCCGAACTCGCGCGCGTTATCCTTACCGAAGAGGAGCTTCAGGTCATCGTCGCGAGACTGGCAAAAGAACTTGCCAGAGACTACGGTGACAAGTCTCCGGTGTTTGTGGTAACCTTAAAGGGAGCTTTCATATTCGCGGCGGACCTCACCAGACAACTCGACTTTCCCTACACTCTGGAATTTGTTCGGACAAGTTCGTATAGTGGCGCTCACTCCACGGGTAAAGTAAAGCTGGAATATGCCGATAACCTGAAAGACCGGCTGAAAGGCAGGCATGTCGTAATTATCGAGGATATATTAGACACGGGCATCACGCTGCAGGCGCTTCTGGCGGCACTGGCCCAATTCGAAACTGCTTCGCTTGAAGTCTGCACTTTGCTCACCAAACCCTCTCGCCTGCAGGTACCCATACAACCCCGGTATACAGGGCAAGAGATGCCAGACGAATTTCTGGTGGGCTACGGTCTCGACTGGAACGAGCAGTTTCGGTGTCTTCCATATATTGCATCAGTTAACCCCAGGGCAGTCTCACAGGATTAGGGAGGAGCCAACTTGGCAAAGCAGCAGGGACCCAAAGGCAAAGCGTTCGATTTGTCCGCACTCGAGAGTATGAACCTCGAGCAGCTTTATGAAGTAGCCCGAGACATTGGTATTACGGGTTACACCAAGCTGCGGAAATCGGAGCTTATTTTCGCCATTATCCAGACGCAGACCGAGAAGAAAGGCCTTATGTTCCGCGAGGGCCTGCTCGATGTGCTGCAAGGCGACCAGCCAGGCGAGAAGTATGGCTTGCTGCGCGTGCGCGGTTTCGTTCCCAGCGATGAGGACGTCTGGGTGGCGGACACCCAGATTCGCAAATTCAAGCTGAAGAACGGCGACCTGGTCTCGGGTCAGGTACGCGCCCCCAAAGACAGCGAGCGTTTCTTCGCGCTGCTGCGCATCGAAGCCATCAACGGCGATGATCCGGAGGTGGCCCGTACCAGGCCTGCCTTCGAAGACCTGACCCCGGTTTATCCCAACCAGCGACTCAAGCTCGAGACTGGCCCAAGCAAGATATCGCCGCGCCTGATTGACCTGGTAGCGCCAATCGGCCTCGGCCAGCGCGGGATGATAGTCGCGCCGCCCAAAGCAGGCAAGACGACCCTTCTCAAGACCATAGCCAACAGCATCACGGAAAATTACCCCGATGCTCATATGATGGTCTTGCTGATAGACGAGCGGCCCGAGGAAGTCACCGACATCCGGCGTTCTGTGCGCGCCGAAGTTATCGCCAGCACCTTCGATGAACTGCCTGAAAACCACCTGCGCGTGGCCGATCTGGTGCTCAACCGCGCCCAGCGCCTGGTGGAGCAGGGCAAGGACGTCGTCGTGCTGCTGGACTCCATCACCCGGCTTTCGCGCGCAAGCAACATCACCGTCAATCCAAGCGGCCGCACGCTTTCCGGTGGTCTTGATCCCTCGGCTATGTACCGGCCCAAGCGTTTCTTCGGCGCCGCCCGCAACATCGAAGAAGGCGGCAGTCTTACCGTGCTTGCCACCGCGCTCGTTGATACAGGCAGCCGTATGGACGATATGATTTTCGAGGAATTCAAAGGCACCGGCAACTGGGAGCTTGTCCTCGACCGAAGCCTCGCCGAGAAGCGTATCTTCCCTGCCATTGATATCCGCCTGTCAGGTACTCGCCACGAAGAGTTGCTGCTTTCGCCAGACGAGCTGAAGGCCGTCTGGGCTTTGCGCCGCGCCATCAGCCACGCCAGCGCCGAAGAGGCCATAAAGCGCGTGCTTGATATGCTGCGCCAGAGCAAGAACAACGTAGATTTCCTCGACGGCATCCTTTCCAGCCTGCGCAAGCGGGGCGTAGATGTCGAAACTGAAAATTAAGTTCGCCAGTTCTGGCTAGTTTCAGGGCAGGGCGCTCTCCCAGGGGCGCCCTTCGCTGTTTGGATGGGAAAAATTATGCTTCGCGATTTGCCTGAGGCCGTGTTATGGGATCTGGACGGCACGATTACCAACAGTATGCCGCTCATCTATGCGGTATATCAGCACCTGGACAGCACCTTGCTGCACCGCGAGGTCAGTCAGGAAGAGATCAGAGTGCGGTTCGGCCCCCCCGATGAGGTCGTAATCAGGAACAGCTTCCCCCCTGAACTGGCAACTGAAGCCTGGGCCGAGTTCCAGCGGCATTATTCCCTTTGGCACAGTCGTTATGCGACAGTCTTCGAGGGCGTCCGGGAGGTACTGGAGGCCGTGCAAAAGGCGGGTCTGCCCCAGGTGCTGGTCACCGCAAAAGGCCAGTGGGCTTCGCATTTCTCGCTGCAACACGAAGACCTGCTTGATTATTTCGACTTTGTGGTCACGGGCACCGACGTGAAACACTACAAACCTCATCCCGAAAGCCTGCTGGTCGCACTGGCCAGGTTGGGAGTAGACGCAAGTCGCGCCGTTTATATCGGCGATTCGCGTGGAGACATCCTGGCGGCGCGCGCCGCTGGTCTTACGCCTGTGCTGACGACCTGGGAGGAAGGCGGCTTGCTGCCCAGGTTCGCCGCGCTGGAGCCCGAATATGTCGTCCATACCCCTGCGGAGCTTCACGACCTCTTGCTGAAGGCTGACTAGCCGATGAGCGCTCCCGACCGCCCCTGTGATGTCTGCCACCGGGCCGAGTCCACCTGGCATATCACCGAATGGGCCGTCCACCTCTGCTCAGGCTGCCTGCCCCGCTATTTCGAAAAGAAAGTGAAGACCACCCTCACCAGCCTCGGCCAGATTAAAAGAGGCGACCGAATGATGGTGGGCGTCTCGGGAGGCAAGGACAGCGCTGCGCTATTAGGCGCGCTTCGGGCCTTGCAGAAGGACCTTTATTTCCATCTCACCGCCTTTTATGTCGACATGGGTCTTGAAGGCTATTCGGCCCAGTGTGAAGCCGCCATCAGGCAGCTCTGCGACCAGCTCCGAGTGCCCGCTTGAGGTGCTTCCACTTGCGAAATATGGCGTCCATATCGAAGCTGTGCGAAAATGGCCAGTCTGCGCCGTTTGTGGCATCTGTCGCCGCGCCCTTATCACGCGCGAGCTTACCCCTGACCGGTGCGAAGTACTGGCGACCGGGCATACCCTTGAAGATCAACTGCAATATATGGTCAAGAATCTCATCAGCGGACGTTTCTGGTCTCCGCAGCCTGTCCTCGAGGCGACCGACTACCTGCCGCGCAAGGTAAAACCGCTGTTTTTCATCCCCGAAGCCGCGACCGCCGCCTACACCGAGGTGCGCCAGCTGCCCCTGGCTGAGGCAATCTGCCCCCTGTTCGTCCCCGAGTCTCATTCTTTGAAGGAAGTAGCCGAAACTCTTGAGCAAGTCGCTCCAGGCAGCAAACTAATCGTCCTGCACAACCTGCGCAAACTGCTCAAGCCCAGAGTCGAAGCCCAAGAATGGCGTCCCTGCGCCGATTGCGGCACCCCAACTCCAAAGCAAATTTGTGACCTTTGCCGACTGCGCCGTGACCAGGAAGCCTCAAAACCCCTCTAGATGCCCCAATTTTTGTTTCCAATCCGTAAACATCCTGAAAAAGATTATCTCAACCCTAAACTTTGGCACGCTTCGTGCCTATACCTAAGGCAACAGAAGATATTTCTGAATCTGGCCAGAGGTGAAAACGATGTTGAGATGGCTCTGTTCGATCGCCCTGCTTGGGCTCGCCAGTGTAGGAATTGGTCCAAAACACTGGGCGCCTGTCGGTTGTTAGGTTCCAGGTGGATGCGTCAGGGAAGGCGCGCGATTCCAATTCGCAGCTCGCTACGCACTAGAGGAGGAGACTAACTATGTTGATTGCACTTGCAGCGTTGGTTTTTATGTTGATACTGGGCTTCACTTATTTTTCACTGGCTGCTACAACGCTGGCCTGGGTTCAACAAGGAGCAGAATGGTTCAGTCATATTTCGGGCATCGAGTGCGACCCTGTCAAGGTCGCCTTCGGTGCAGCGGTTCTGGCTGTCCTGATATTCATCGCACTGCTCAGGTTGTTCTGGAAGCAATACACCCAAGAATTTAGCTACTGACCTGGCTTGCCAGTTCCTGGCGCCTCCCTTATGCTGGAGGCACCAAGGCAAGCGGAGGCAGTCAGATGAGAAGTTTGATTTTGCTTTTGGGACTGTTGCTCTGCACTAGTTCCAGCTGGGCGCTGGAGGTTAAGGAGGGGCAGTTCTGGTTCAGAGGCCAGCCGGTCACTTTGCTCGGAGACAGCTTCCAGGGCGCGCTTGGCAACTCTGCTCTTGATTACGAAGCCTGGCTCGATGACGTGCAGAAAGAGGGCCTTAACTGCATCGCCTTCTGGGGGCTTTGGCCTGTTCGCCAGTGGTCTGATGGACGCAACTCCGACAGTGACCGCTGGGGTACGGATTATCCAGTCGAGGCCTTGATGCCCTGGGCAAGGACCGGCAAGAGCCCTGGTTTTGATGGCTTGCCGCAGTATGATTTTGGCAAGTGGGATGAACGCTATTGGCAGCGCATCCGCGACCTTTGCGATGCCGCAAGTGAGCGCGAACTCATCGTCCAGATAAGCCTCTTCGATGAGTGCCTTCTGGAGCCAGCCGTGCGCGGCAGTGCCCGAGGCTGGTGGTGGCATCCCTTCTGCTATCGCAATGGCGGCCCAATCAACAACGACCACGACGGCTTCGAGGCCTATGACCTTGCAAGTTCGCGTGTCCAGCTAGTGGAACGTCGTTATGTACGCCGGATGTTGCTTGAGACCGCCGAATTCGACAACGTCTGCTTCGAGCTGTGCAACGAAGGCTCGACCGCCAGCGATGAGTGGAACCTGTATTGGCTGCGCTATGTGAAGGCCCATAGCCGCGCCCCCATCGCGATGAACGCCGATTTTGGCCAGGCTCCGCCCGAGTTCTGGCTTGCTGCGCCGGAGTGCGATTACGTCACCTTCCACCCCAGTTTCGACTTGGCGCAAAACGTTGAACTTTGGCGCCGCTATGCGGGTAAAGGCAAACCCGTGGTGATTGACGAGGCTAATCCCGAATATCAGGGTCTCGCAGGCGGCACGGGCCCTGAAGGCTTTTTGCCAGTTTTCTGGGCGGCTGCGCTGTGCGGGGGCCATTATATGCTGCAGGACGATTCGCCCTTTGGTTACGGTTCAGCCACAACTCGCTACACCGAAGGCCACCAGGGTCGCAAACTGATTGCCCCACTCGGACAACTTTGCGGGCAAGGTGTTTTCCGCCCAACACCCGAGGTGGTATGCGGAGCCAGCTTTCGGCGCCTGGCTGGGGAAGCAGCTTGTGGTTTTTCTGCCCGAGGGCTGCGCGCAGGCTTCACTGGAAGCAAGCCTCGACCCGAAGCGGATCCGCTGGCTGGAGGTATTAACAGGTCAGTGGCTGCCCGAGCAAGCCCAGACTAGCCCTGCCAAACCAGCAGGGCTGAGCGGGCCAGCCGTAGCAGTGATCAGTTTTTAAGCCCGGCCAGGCGGAACTTCCCAGTACATCAGATCGTGTGACCTGGCCAGTCCGAGTCTGTTGTAGCCGCGCCCGGAGTAATTGTTCCAGCGGTCCGGCTGGTCGACCCGTTGCGCATATAACAGGTAGAAGTAGCCATCGTGGGCGCGCCAGTCTACCAGGCTGGCAGCATTGCCGACTTGGTCAAAACCAGGCTCGCGGGGAACCTTCAGCCGCCTGAATCCCTGCCAGGCCAGCCAATCCTCGGGGTCATCGCCACTGCCCTTCATCCGGGCAAGACATGGATGGTGGTCGTCCTTGTCCATTTTTGTCCACAGCAGGTACCAGTGGCTGTCAATCAAAAGAAGCTGGTAGTTCTCGGCGCCTTCCAACTGACCAAGTTTGCGCCAGCCAGAAGGACCGACGACCTCGGCGGTCGCAAGGGTGGGTGTCTGACGCTCCTTATAGGCCAGGTAGTATATCCCTTTGTGGCAGGCCAGTGCGGCATCGATAGCACGGATGCCATTGGTCAGGTTGGTCGCCAGCGGCAGGTAAGTCTCCCAGTGAATCAGGTCACAAGAGGTGGCATAGAAGAGCTGGTTGAGAGGTTCATCGCCCCAGCGGTTGAAGGTCAGATACCAGACTTCGCCTAGGCGCGTGATGTCTGGGCTGCAAGCCCCGCGCCAGCCCAGTTCCGCTCCGCTCCAGTTGAAGAGCGGTGCCGACCAGCGCACCAGGTCGGGTGAACGCACCCCAACGACATGGCTTCGTACCTCGCCTCTGTCCCAGTAGAAGGCCGAGAAGAAGCAGTAGAAGTTGCCCTCATGCCAGGTCAGGCAGGCATCTTTTATTGACCAGTCAGGATAGGCAAGAATTGGATTTTGAAGCTGTTGCCAGTCGAGGAACGGTACCTGGCCAGCCCAGGCAATAAACGTCCAGGCCAGCCAGAATATAACCAGCGACAACAGCAGGCGACGGAATCTCAAGGGGCTGCACTCACCTCTTCAGCAGATAGTGTAGCGCGCCCCGATGAGCTTCGGGCAGTTTGACTGTCGTCCCCTCTGGGCCGAAGCTACGCTCCAGTTCGATGGCATACAGGTTGAGCCCTGTGTGATAATCATCTCGATAGGCCTCTGCTGTTGACCAGTCACCCAGAGCGGCAGGCAGATAGAGTTCGGGCGCGCGGCAGAGAATCGCCAGCCCCGCTGTGTAGCCATCCGGCAGCCGTTCGGCTGGGACTAGCGCAAAGGCCACCTGGGCCGGCTCGGAGGTCACTCTCTTTTCCTTGCCATCGGCCACGAACTGGTTCAGTCGATTGCAGGCGATGGCCAGGAGCTCTCCCTGATCGTTCAGCCGCCAAAAAACCGGTGCGGTCGAGCTCACACTAACCTGATGGCCGGCCACCCATTGGCCCTCCAGCCTCACCTGCATTGGCGGCAGCGTCAGACGCTCTACGATAGGCTTGTCCTGCTCCTCGTTACGGAAGAATCCCCCAGGCCATTGCTCAACAATGCCCTTAAAGTGAGGCGCAACTGCTACCGCGCCATTGCCAAAACGCGCGAAGAAGTAATCATCTCGCGTGCGAGAAAGCCATTCCGGGTTGTCCTCGGTCGGCGCTGCGTCCGACTTCGGATAGGCACCTAGCGTATCCAGCACCTCGAAAAGTGTCCGCACATCTTGCCCGGTGGAGGCGCTCTGGTCGTCGCGTAGCCTGCAACCGAGGAACACCGCGATGCCTTTACCAAGCTTGCGATAAGAGCCAATTATTCGTCCATCCACAGACCTCGCGGCGATTTGCACCTCGTCATATGCCACCTGCACCGGATAGGTGCGGTCAGGCAAAAGGTCGGTCAGCACCGGCATCGGCGCCACCTGGGCAAGCGGTCCTTCAAAACGCACTTCGTTTGTTGAGAAGCTCTTCAACAGGTTCGAGTCCGGCTCTACTCCAAAAAGCTGGGTAAACCGACTGGTCAGCGACTCGCCCGTGTCGGGGTCAGTTTCAGCCGGTGCTGACTGCCAGATGAGCGTGCCTCCTGCCATCACGAAGTCCCGCAACAGCGCGAGCGTTGCCTTCCGCATGAAGGGGCTGTAAAGCACCACGACAGTAGAATAATCGCCCAGGCCCGCCTTCAGCCGGCCCTTCTCGATGCGCCCGAGCTCGAGCAACTTGTGGTCGGTGAGATAGTTGGCATAGCCATATTGCACCATCCAGCTACCAAAACGCTCCTCTGAATACAGCAAATCCAGCGGATAGACCAGCAGCACGTCGCTTGTGCGAGGCCGTGCATCGTGAACCAGATTGCCTGGCGCGCCGCCGAAGCCATACGCCGCAGCTACTCCGTTCATCCTGGTGCCGACCTCGCGCGGGAAGCCCCAGGCGCCCCAATAGGACGTCTCATATTCGTTGACTGCCGCCTGGCTGGCGGTCATCGCCCCGCCGTAGTAGTCGCGGTCCAGGTAGCCGCCTTCGCAGAAATCGTTGCCTCCACCCGTCAGATAGTCGCCCCAGGAAAAATAGTCGTAGCAACCGCTGATAGCCTCCCGGATGGACGCCGACGACTCGTAGGCAGGGGTATAGTCATAGCGCACCGGCCCCATGTGGTCGCAGGTGGGCGACTCCTGCCAGGTGGCATGATTGCGCGAAGTGCAGGGCTTGCCGTACAGCTCTTCGGCATATTCCCGCCCCTTGGCGCATAGCCCTTTAACCTGATTTTGAAGCAGCTCGAAGTAGTTTTTCCTCAGCACCATCGTGGCCGCGACGTCGGCAGGTTCTGGCCCAAGCACATGCTGGGCATAGGGATCGTCAGGATGCATCCCATATGCGTGATAGACCAGCAGCTTGTCCGCATCGTCCCAGTCACCTGGCGTCGAGTCCAGCAACCTGCCCTGGAGCGCGGGACTCATATACCGCGTGCGCAACTCCGTCGGGCCGAAGTGGGTACCCAGGTCCCAGTCGAACCAGATATGCATCTCATCGCTGTAGAAGTTGATGAACTGCACGCCGCGCTCGTTGTACCAGTCCAGCAGGCCCTTGGTGTAATCCCAGGCCCGGCGATCGAAATAGTCCATCTCGGGCGTGCCCATCATCAGCACAACCAGCACCTTGTTGCCGCTGCCGGCAGGCGCCTGACCTGTGACCTTGAGCTTGCCGCAGACAAACTGGGCGGGGAAGGGGCGCTGCTGCGGGTCGGGATGCTTGCGCCCGTAGAAGTCGCCAGGCACCTCTTCAAAGCTGACACTCTCAACTGGCCTGGATGCTTTCGGGCTTCACTACATAATAGCTGCTCCCGTCCAGGCGACTCTCTTCGAAGCTGAAAGCCTTGACTCCAAGCAGTTGCAGTTCTACCGGACCTTTGTTGTTTACCCAAACCTTGTTAAGTGGCGCGGTAACTTCGAAGGTGCCATCCGGATTCAAAGCGCCTTCCTGGAAGACATGCTGCTCACCGCTCACACCGAACTCGTCGCGGAAGTCCCAACCCAGGTCCAGCGGGTTGAGCGCGCTCGCGCCAAAGCCAAGGCCATAACGCTTGCAGACGTCGTTCATCTTGATGACCGCTTCCTTGAGTTCAGGCGCGTTGAGATGCAATTCGCGCTTGTTTCCCCCGAAGAAGAAGTCATATGAGATGGTGACTTCGCGACCGTGACGGTCGGCTGCGCCTTTCACCAGTTCCTCAAAGCTGACGGCAGCCTCCATATCGTGCAGCAGGAAGCCCTTTACCGGCTGGCTCGGATCGGCGGCCACCGCGCGGAACTGGTCGTCCGAGGTGAAGATGACCGTATTGTGGCCCCAGAAGCTCCACGGGCCGACAGCTTTAAGTTGCGGGGCGGGACTGGCTTCGTTCATAACGGTACCCTCCTGGGCATAGCAAGCGGTCGCGGAACAGGTAAGTAACAGGCAGATTAGTGATGAAAGATTGACTCTCATAGGTTCCATCCTTGATTGTAAACCGAAGGAGCCTAGAGCGCACAGTTACCTTCGGCCACGATGCGCGGATCTTTTTCCAGCTCTTCCATAAGCGCTGGATGCACGCCATGCAACATATTCGAATTGAAGATGGCCCTCGCGGTTGAGCCAGCCTCTGAGAAGTCGATCAGATGAGTGGCAGGCGTTTTATCACCCTGAGACAAGTCGGTTGACCAGCACAGGAGGTCGTTGCCCGTGATTGTCGCGAGCACCTGAGCGCCAGACGCTGCCTCCAGCACGGCGCGGCGGAAGTAGACCAGGTTCGAGCTGGCTATCAGGACTCGCACAAGCCGGTTTCCCTCGACGCGGCAGACTGGCCCTCCGCCCTTGGGATGAAAACCGCATCCTACGAACCTTATATATGACTGGAAGGTATCGCGCTCGCAGGTGTTGCTGACCCGCACGGTGCAGAAGTCGGCCGGCGTGAAGGAGAGCTCCGGTAGCAACGTATGGCCCGCGCGACTGTAGACATCGTCAGGCTTCGGCGTGAAGCCGAACTGGGTGTGGAAGATAAAGCTGTTGTCATACTGCACCTGGTCGTCCACTGCCTGGCTGTCGAACCATACAGGGATGAGGGCTTCCAGATTGACGTTGCTCGCGCGGACCGAGAAAGCCCCCAGGCTGCCTTCCTCAGCCTTGTGCAGTATCCCGACCGCAAGCCCGAAAACCAGCACATCGGAAAGGAACAGTCCATCCGACTTGCCCAGCACAAGCCCTAACGCGGTCTTGCTTATCTCCCCGCATGCAGGATGGAAGAAGGTCGGCCGGAATTGCAGATTGCGCAGTACGATGGTATCGAGGCTGTTCTGGATATTAATCCCTACAGAGAGCGGATAGCCCCACAGCCCATCCACAGTGTTCTGGGCTATCTGCCGCAGCGGGGGATTTTCACCAACGAATTCGAGTAGCTGATATGCGTTAAGCGCGCCGATATTCCTGATTGTGACAGACCGCCCTGATAGCGGGCCATCAAAGGGTATGGCCTCGCTCCGTGGAATTCCGGGCACCTGGGCCTGCTGGCCGAAACCGCGCACTGACAGCATGGGCGGATAACGTTTGATTGGGAGCGCGGTATATGGCACCTGGTCGGGGTAGACGAAGGTAAGTCCATCGACGCCTGAATTATGCGCCAGAGTAAGGGCTGGATAATCAGCCTGGGCCAGTAACAAGCCTCCTGCGATGGGGCGATAGGGCACTGCTTTGGGTGCATCCTGCCCCGCATCATGCACCGCAAGAAAAGCTGCATCTGCAGGCCCTGCATGGATGCCCTTCAGCGTTACATCAGGGCGCACGAGTAAAGGACGCTCAAGCCGCCAGCCTTCCGGCGCACCGGGCACGAAAACAACGCCCCCACCAGCCAGAAAAGCCGCGTCAATAGCCGCCTGGAAGGCCCCCGAGTCGTCGGTTATGCCATCTCCAACCGCTCCGAAATCGCGCACCGAGAAGTAATCTGCCGACCTGGCCTGGCAAAAAAGGCTGGCTAGCAATCCGAGTACAAGCACTAGCAGCAACTGATTATTCATAAAAGCCAGTTTCTCCGAACGGGCCGCCTGTCCTGCAGGGCGCAAGGCCTTTCCCAAGCGAGAAGGATGCGCTATACTACCCCTCGCGTGCGCCCGTAGCTCAGCGGATAGAGCGTTCGGCTCCGGACCGAAAGGTCGCAGGTTCAATTCCTGCCGGGCGTACCAACCTCTTTTATTCAGTCTGAAGTCACCACGATGGCCGCGTAAGCGCCCAGCCGCTCGAGTCTCACTTCAAGCCACTTGCCAGCTATATCCCAGCGGCCTTCCACCTGACGGAACTCGACTTTTGGCAGGCTCTCAGGCGCAGGCAGCCTTACTACAACGTCACTGACTGGTATGATTTCGTCAGGTTGGCGCAGGGCCGTAGGCAGTGACCAGGGCACTGTCCGGTTGGCGAGATGGACGATGACGCGGCCCTCGGCTTCCTGGCGGAAAAGCGTAACCTCGACGGTCTTCGGCGCCTCGACCTCAAGTTGACGCATCGGGAAGGCAGCCTTCACAAGCTCGCTCATCAGCTCGCCGGTATGTTCTTCTCCATGCTGCTCAAAATAGCGCCCCAGGCCGAAGGCGACGTAATAAGCCTTCCCCCGCCCGAAGTCGCTGATTGTAACGGCAGGCCACTTCGCCGGTCCAACAGGAAGCGGGTCCTCTACACCGCCCACAGAACCCGCCGGGTCGGTCTCGATACGGCGGGCAAGCACTTGCCCGGTTGTTTCCACAAATTGAAACGCGCCCTTATACGGCGTCGGCTCGATGGGACGCTCCAGTGCAAAGGGGCCCTCGACCGCGCCCTCCCACGTGATGCCCAACACCTCAGCCAAGCCGAAATCTTCGCGCCAGAAGCCCTTCTCATCCTCGAGTGACGTCTCTCCGGTCGCAATCAGCGTCCCACCCGCCTTGACCCACTGTCGCAGCACTTCGCAGCAGGCATTGCTGAGGTTGGTAGGCTCCGGGAGAATGACCAGCGAAAACTGCGCCAGGTCGGCTGGCGAGGTCAGGCGTTCTGCGATGACTGCATCAAAGGGATAATGCTCCTCCGTCAGCAGGCGGCTCCAGCCGGTCAGCTCTTCCAGCCAGTAATAATCGCCCCGAGACCCTGAATACTTGCGGGTCGCCCAACTGAACAGCAACGCGACCTTCGCCTGTGACACGGCGCCGTCGGCAAGATCATCATCTGCCATATAGAAATCGAATCCGTGGCGAACGTTGTCATAAAGGCGTTTTGCTGTTGTGGTGTCTGGATAAGCGCCGATTCCGCAAGGGCCAAAAGCCCCGCCATTGTTGGCTTTGACCGCCGAGGCGGAAAGCTCCCACTGGGCTTTGCTGATAGGCCAGTGGCCGTAATGGGCCGAGTGCGATGTGCGCAGCATCCAGGAGGGCATCCCCAAGCCGTGATGCAGTTTTACTGTCAGGCTGGACGTATTGAGGTCGCAGCAGGGGGAGTAGAAGGCCTCGAAAGCCTCTGAAAGAAAGACGTCCAAATGGGGCAGCCACCCCTCGCCGAAGCCGATAAGCTCCGGCGTCAGCGGCACCGAGGCGTTGTGCGCGGCAACTACCCCATATTCGTGCAGGACACCTGTGAGTTCGGCGATGAGACTTGCCTGGCGTTCGGCCTTCCAGTCTATATACGTGCGCCAACCTGCCCGCAGTTCCTCCCAGGTCGGATTCGCAGTGCCAAGCAACGCCTCGAGACTCGGCCTGCAAAACTCGCACACGCAAGGCTCGACGCAGTGGAACATATCCATATGGAAGGCGTCAGGCTGGTATTTTTCGCAGATCTCCCGGGCCAGCGCGACGACCTGCTCGCGGCGCGGAGAGTTGGCGCAGGGCACCTGCCAGGCCCCGCCGGGCAGCGCCTGGACGCGGTATTCTGGCAGGTCAGGATTCGCCCAACTCGCAAGCGGGGCAGACTTGCGGACTTCGGCCTCAAAGGCCCCAACGGGCACCACGCGCCACTCTGGATGGGCCGAATTGAGCCAGTTTATGTAGGCGATGACGCGCACGCCTGCCGCCTTGAGGCGACTGGACACTTCGCCGAAATAGTCGCGGCCGGCAAGGCCCGGATGCTGCGGAACGATTGCGCTTGGATAATAGGCGATGCCAAACTGGTTGCCCGCATACAGGGCCACCAGGTCTGAGCCGAGGTCCGTTAGCTCTTTGGCGATCCGGTCGGGGTCATAGGCGGCGAAGGCCGTCGCCTGCTCGTTCAGCGCATATTGGTCATACCAGTAGAGGCGCTGCCGTTTTCTGAGCCAGTCCATATAAGGGCCTCCTGCCACTTAAATCAGGTGCGGCAGGATTCGCCCCCTGGGCTCAGCTCCCTGCACCGGTTTCGGCAGCGGCTGTTATCCTGGGTTTGCCTTGCCGCGGCAGAGCGACTGTAAAAGTGGTGCCCAGCCCTTCGCTGCTGGTGAAACCGATCACACCGCCCAGACAGCGTTCTGTCAGCAGCCTTGCGCTGAAAGTCCCGATGCCCCGGCCTGTCTCGCCCTTGGTGGAGAAAGACCTTTGGAAGAGCTGCTGCTGCACCTCGGCAGGCATAGCCCCTTCATTATGCACTGAGAAGACAAGCCTTGCTCCATGGTCATCGGCGCCGAGTTCTACTGTGCCCCCTGGCGGAGTGGCCTCGAGCGCGTTTTTTACCAGGTTGCCGAGCACCCGTCGGAGCAGCACTGGATCGGTCTCGAAAGTTGAGGGAGGCATCGTGGTAAGCTGGACCTCTTTGCCGATAGCGACTGAGTGTGGCGATAAAGGTCAGCCACCGATTCCAGTATCTCGCTGATGCTGACTTGCTGGAAGTCCGGTGTCAGACGTCCGGTCTCCGCCTGCATTAGCTGGCGCTGGGCAATCAACTCATCGGTGATCTGGTTAGTCAGACGGCCAAGTTCGCGCCGATATTCAGCCTCGGCCTCTTCATCCTCGGTCGGCCAGGCGAGCAGTTCTACCAGGGCTTTGAGGCCCGAGGCAACATTGAGCACATCGTGGAAGAAAGCTCGCTCCAGCACAGCCCGGCGTTTCTCGGCGCTAATATCGCGCATAGCGGCGACGATTAGTTCCAGATCGCCCAGCCGGATGAAGGAAGCCTGCACATCAACGTCCACTGCGCCGCCATCTCGCTTGAGTTTTGTGCGCAGCCGGCACTCTCGCTGGGCAGTTGCCTTGTTCTCCATGCACTCGAGTACCGCGTTTACGGCCCCGCAAAGCTGGCAAGGTTCGCCTGTACCGCAACCGTTTGGGTTATTTTCTACGTGGACGCACTGTAAGGCTTCGCCAGGACGCTGTCCAAGCAGCGCATCTGGGCTTTCGAGGTCCATCAGTTCAAGGACCCGGGTGTTGGCAGCAATTATCTGGCGGTCTAGATTAAGCACGACGGCAAGGCCGGGGATTGCTTCAAGCAACGCTACAGCCAGCTCATCTTCCAGAAAGCGTTTACGCTCCGACTGAAGCTGTTCAGGGCCAGTTCGTTCGGCCGATGCGAAATATGTCAGGCTGTCACCCGTGCCGCGCGGTGTATGATCCATAGCGGCCACCTCCAGCGATGCTGCAAGCCTCTTCTAGTATCCTACCACGCCTTGCTGCCTAGCTAACACCCACTTTTACGCTGAAGTGGAGTTTGTCAGCTTCTGGACTCCAGCGGAGTCGCTCAGGCGAAAGCAACTCCAGGCTTGCGTCCGGTTCAACCAGGGTGATTCGAAGCCCTTCAGGCAGGCGCAGATGGAAATCCACCCAGTCCGGCGCCTCGCGCCAGTCAGCTTTGAGAGTGCCTTCCACCGTGCCAGTCGCTTCATCGTACTGCAGATAATAAGTTACAGGTCCAAAGTGTGTCGTCGCCTTCTCCGCGCCAACACGAGCCCCGCTACCGAGCCAGTGACGCGGCATCCCCTGGGCAATATGCAGGCCCTGAGCCTGCAAGTCTTCTCGTATCATCAGGTTGCGCAGGCATCTGACAACTGCCACAGGGGTCCAGAGATGCTGCCTGTCGCCCGTGCAAGTGGTCGCGCCCGGCTCGGGAGAACGCTCTTCACACCAGGTAACCAGTGGGGTCGCATGGTTGAGCGTTGCGTAGAAAAGTGAGGCTACCGCATCGCCTTCATCGCGCGCCAGATGCGCCTCGGCGAAGTTGTCCAGGGCGATGGCGACCCACAGCCCTCCGGCAAGCCAGCCAGTGTCGACAGGCAGGCCGCCTTCGCTTAGAGGAGTCTCGAACTTGGCCAGGCTGCCTTCTATCAGGGGGTGATCGTCTACGAGCAGCCTGCACGGCGTAAGCGCATACAGGGCGCCCCAGCGACTGCCCGAAGTTTTACCAGGCACGCCAGGCAGCCAGGCAGAGTCAGCTTCCCTGATTGCGCCCCACTCCATCGCCGCCAGCAGGTCGCCTCTTGCGCGCGTAACTAGCTGCTCGAGTTCGACCGTTGACTCGCCGAGTTCCTGCGCGGCCCACAGCGCCACCTGATCGGCGTACCAGGCCAGGTAGTTGTGGGGGAGGAAGACTCCATAGAGATCGCCGTCGTCCTTTAATCCACAATCTCCGAAGCCGCGCGGAAGCAGCCCATAGGTGGCCCGGTGCTCATGGCGTGGTTCGAGGCGCGTGGTCTCACGCTCCGCCTCGTGGAAACGCGCGCTGGCAAGCAGTCGTGGGAAGAGCGCGCGCAGATAGCCCTTGTCTCCAGTAAGCTTGTAATGCTCCCAGAGCGCCCAGGCCTTGAAGCCACTGGAGGCCCACATAAAATGACCCCAGCCGCGTTCATCTTCCCAGTTGCCGTCCTCCTCCTGCATCGCAAGCGGCGCGCGAAAGCCAAGCTCCGCCTCCCTGGGCAGCCCGTGCTGGTCAAGTGCGATAGCGACAATAGCGGCTTCGCCCGTGTTCGCGGCGCGGTAGACTTCACTGCCTGGCACGCTGGCGATAGAGCCATCTGCAATCGGTTCGCGCATTACAAAACAATCGGCCAGACACGCTTTGTAAGCCTGATGGGCGCCTTCATCAGGCACCTGAAACTGGGTAGTAGAATCCAGAAGCCGTTGCCACTCCGCTCGAGCTTCAACGATTTCGACCTCCCAGTCGCGCTTGCGCAGTTCGGGCAGTTCCTTGCGATAAGCCTCATAGGGTCTTACCAGGTAGCCTGTCTTGCTCTCCCCAGTTGCCAGATCGAAGACCAGCACCATCGAGTTGGGGGAGGGCGCCATCCCGGAATCAACCAGGCTATAACCATCTGCCCCTGTGGCGAAGGCAAGCAACTTGTCGGCGCGCTCATTCCACCCGCATTGCAGGGCGTCGCCTGGCCACTCGCCCGGACGCACCCAGGCGGGATTCTCCCCCCAGGCTGTAGACTGGACGCGTATCACCAGGCGGTGGGCCTTCGCGTCGGTATTATGCGCTTCGATTCGGGTGACGCAAGCCGACTTGCCGCCCCAGCAGGTCAGCTTCGCTTCACAGCCCGCGCTGGTGAAGTTAGTCTCAAGTGCGGGGAAATAGCCCTCGACGCGCCGCCAGGAGCTTTCGGTTACCTCTTGGCCATCGACTTCGAAGCCGAGTTGAAGCCCCCATTCCACCTTTGGCGTCTTGAAAGCCAGCACGGGGAAGGTGGTCAGGTCATCGGTCGTCCAGGAGAGCTTGAGCCCGCCGGGAGCAAGGTCCAGCAGTGTGCGCTCACTTGCGTCGGGCAAGCCAACGGCCATCCTGTGAGGGGTGGCGAAAGAATAAGAGAAGTCTACTACCGGCATCGGATTTTGGCTCATCAGGCTCACCTTGTCTAGCGAATTTGCCTTAGTTATTGGCGCCTTTTCGCGTTGTGAAAACCTTTACCTGCCCTGTATTGACAGCTTGTATGGACGTGGCATAATTCGCCGAAGGCTCACTAACTGGAGGCGACCTGGAATGAGTGACACTGCTTCTGCCCCTGATGTCAACATCGTACAGCTTCCTGCGTTTTTAGTTGCTGGTTTGATCTGCGAATTTCCAGAGGAGAGTCCCCCTCGGCTTTGGGACAGACTCCTTGCCCGCAAAGATGAACTCACAGCCATCTCAGGCCCAGCCTGGGGATTCGGAGTAGCGATCCCCATGCAGTCGCCGGACCATTTCAAGTATCTGGCAGGTTGGGAAGTAGATTCTACAAAAGACCTGCCAGAAGGCTTCGTGGCCTGGGAAGTGCCAGCGACCAGTTACGCTGTGCTGCAGTGCAACGATGTGGCTGATATTGACCGGGTTCTGAGCTATTTTTATGGTCAGTGGAGCCAAGTCTCACCCGACTGGGAGTCATCCGGCGGGTATATGGCCGAGTGCTACCTCGCAAGCTATCCTGAAGACCACCAAATTTATCTCCACTTGCCGGTCAAACCCAGACAAGCTCCTCGCCAAGCCATCGAAGGTCGCCTGGTGCTTGAAGATGTGCCGCGGATTGGCTTCCATCGGCATCTCTCGCCGACACCTGGATCGGTTTATGCCCTGCTGGAATATCTGGGCGAGACCCCTGACTATGACTACCTGATGGGCGCCTCCGGCGCGGCGTTCAGGCATGCATACGAGAAGATGGACGGCGGCAACATAGACCTGATGCGCTATGGGATGGCCCCCTTCAGACGCTTGTTCGAGGCGCTCGGATTCGATTACACCATCACAGGCTGGGAGAGCCGTCAGGCTGTACTCGACGTTATCAAGACAAGCCTTGAGGCAGGTCGTCCGGCGCTAGTTTTTGGCATCGTAGGGCCTCCGGAATGCGGCCTTGTGACAGGCTATTCAGCGCGATGGAGAAGCCCTCATCGGCTGGAGCTACTTCCAGGAGCCCGACTCGCCTGGCTATTACGAGCAGAAGGACTGGTTCGAGCAAGCGCCGAAGCAGGAAGCCGCTGTAATGACTCTGGGCGCCCGAGTGCCACGCCCGGCCCCTCGCGAAGTGGTCGCCAGTAGCCTGAAGTGGGCTGTGGAGCTTGCCCGGATGCCAGTCCTGCCTAACCATCCTGACCACGTGGCCGGGTTGGCTGCATATGAAGCCTGGGCAGCGGGATTCGAGCTAGACGAGGACTTCCCCGAGGGTAACGACGAGGCACTTGGCTGGCGCGTGATGATCCACGGTGACCAGTGCGTGATGCTGGAAGAACGCCGCAATGCTGCGGGCTTCCTGCGCTGGGCTGCGGATATACTCCCCGAAGCCAGGACCGAGTTGCTCGCTGCCGCGGACCTTTACCACCAGGCTGCCGATGACTGCGCAGGGCTGTGGCCCTGGGGGATGGACATGGACGACCCGGTCATCAAGCGTGATCTGGTTAATCGTGAGTTCAGGCTGAGCCTGGCAGCCCACATACGCACCATCAGCCTGAAGGAAGCTGATGCCGTTGCCTTGCTCGAACAAGCCCTTGCGAAGCTGGGCGCTTAGTCCGTCAGGACCGTTAGAGCAACCAGCGCCGGGCAGGCGCCTGTGCCTGTGGAAACGAAATCCACCGAGGCGATTGGCTCCTCTGGGCGCGGATTGGCCCAGGTCCAGTTGCTGAGTCCGAGTGGTTGCCCGCCAGGCGTTGCGCCCTGCCAGACTTGCGGACTGCTGAGAGTCGACCTGTTGTGGTAGAAAGCGCGCAACTGCCGGTTGTAATGCAGGGGCGCTTCCAGGCTTTGGCCATCGGCGTAATGCACCCTCAGCGTTGCGACCTGTGCGCCCGAGGGCACTGTGAATCCGCAGGTCACCAGCAGCGAGAGACTTGCTGCCTTCTGGCCAAGCTGGATTCCCTCTACCGCAATCGGCAGGGAGGTAGGCGCCAGACTGCCTGCCAGGACGATTGCCTTTGGTCCGATGAGGAAGCGCGTCTTACCGAGCAGGACTTCGCCCTGAGGCAGCGCCGAGAGGTCGCGCCCTGCGCCAAAGCCCATCCAGCCAGACCCATCGGCATCCACCAGCGCTCTATTCGCGAGGCCTGACAGGTCTACCAGGAAGCCTGCCGAGGGTTCGGCGCGCTCGAGCTGGAGAGGCGCCAGATAGCGTTCTTCGATGTTGTACGGCAACTTGTCGGGCGCTCTCTGGCCAAGGCTCCAGGCACAGTCAGCGGTGTAGACGAGCGAGGCGAGATAATTGATATTGTAGTCGAAGGCGGCCTCCAGGCTGCCCACCCCGCACCAGGTCGTCCCAATCATCCCCATCACGTTGTCGAAGCGCGCCGCATCGCGCGAGAAGTTCCAAATGTTGTTCAGGTCGAACCACGGGCCTGCGATGACCCGCTTGCCCTGCTCCTTCCACAAGGGCAGGCTTGCGAAGTGCTCGTAAGTGCCGCCGTAATGCCAGTCGCACACAATCAGGTCCTTCGGCAGCAGCGGCAGGCAGGTGGCAAACTGCTTCTCGCCGCCTCCGTTGTAAGCGTCAGTCCCGCCTGGCGCGTCAATCGGAGCCAGCGCCATATCGCCCCACAGCATCGTCTCGACGCCGCGCTGGGCCCACCAATCGTGGATGCGCGTCACATCCTCGGCGAAAAGCTCGCCGGCGCTTTTACCCTGGCAACGCGGGCACTCGGCATAGACTCCCCACATCTCATCGTGCCCCATATGGAAATACTTCGGCTTCAGCCACTTCTCAGTCTCTTCAAACAAGTCGAAAAGCAGGTCGTAGACCGCCGGATTCGAGGGGCAGTAGTTGTAGGGATTTGCTGGATCTTCTGCCAGGTCCTTGTGCTGCCCATCGCGGAAGAGCCAGTATTCACAGTGGCCGCCTGACTGGATTTGCGGGACGGGCTCCATAAAATGCTCGCGGCAGAAATCGGCAAGCTCACCAATCTGCTGAGGCGTTGGGCCGTTAGGATTGATTTCGGGATGCGACTCCCACTTTATGGATTCGATTTCCAGCACGACGGTGTTGAGCTTGTAGCGCCGCAGCACCTCGCCTATCAGGAGTTTCGTCGCTGACAGGTCAGGGTCGCCAAGGCAAAGATGCGCCCCGCGCAGCATAAAATCGGGCCAATCGGTGATACGCACGGAGGGCAGTTCTGGTCCTGCTTCGCCCTGGCCTAGCAGCTGCAGCAGCGTCTGGACGCCCCAGTAGGTGCCCCTCTGGTCCTGGCCTGCCAGCAGCACACCGGAGGGGCTGACCCTTAGAAAATAGCCCTCTGACTTGCCGGGAGAAGAAGCTCCAGCGAGGTGTTTGTTATATTCGGCCTCGCCCAGCACCAGGGCGCCAACCGGCGAAAGCACTTCGTGCGCCTCCAGCACTGGCAGCCTGAAGCCAAAACGCTTCTGGAGTTCGCTATTGAGGTCGCGCACGGCCCGCAGATCTTCAGGGGCTGGCTTGTCTCGCACGATTATTGGAGTTTTGGAAGTGAGCTCGAAGGCACCTTGCCCCCAGCGCACCTGCTTTGAGGCGCGGGGATGAGCACTGGGCGCTCGCTGATTTGCGCCTCTCCGGTAGCAGAGGCCACCGGCAAGAGGCGAGGCGCGCCGCCTGAAAGCGCCGGGGCGGCAACCGGCGGTCTTCCAAGACACTTAAGGGTAAATCCGTAACTTGCTGTCTTGCCCAGCTCTGGAGCTATCCCAAGCATCCCGCCCCAATACCACCCACTGACCGGTGTCCCGCCAAATCGCAGCCGGCCGTCGATGAGAGAGAACCAGGAGCCACCCTCTGTGGAAAACTCCAGATCGCCCACGCGCGAATGGATCACCATCCGGTTTGCCTGATGCGCCAGCAAGGTCGTGGCGTCGATCTCTTTACTGGTCGCCTCGAGAGCTACAAACCCCTTGCGCGCCTCGCTTTCCCCGGTCACTTCGTAAGCCTGCCCGACGATAGGCGCTTCGGGAAGCTGGACGAAACAGGTCTCTACCCCAAGCGGAATAGCCTTCAATTTGGTGCAGGAGAAAGCCATCTCGACCGTGCCGTTGGGCCTTCCCGTGATGGTGTAGTCATACTCGAAGCCGGCGTCTTTGGGCGCGCTGAGGATACGCAGTTGCTTGCCTCCCCCTGCTGTCTCGGTCACCTGGATGTCTTCCACGTGGCCTGGCAGGCTGAGATAGACCTCCTTCCAGCCGCCATCGTGAAAAACGACGGAGGAGCCTTCTACAATCCGCTGGCCGCACCAGTCCACGGTCAGACCGCGCTCAGGCCCAAATCCGAGCACCAGGTCGCCCACCGGCACGCTGACCCAGCGACCAGCGCTTGCGCCAGTGGCAAGCAGCACGAGCAAAACCAGCAGCAGGCAGGCAGCAAGGGCAGTGGTAGTTGTCATCCGTATCGCCTCAGTTTGTTATTTATGCCAGGGCAACAAGAAGCTGAGCAGACAGCCGCGCCGGTTGCTCCTGGCCGCCAGCTTGCAGCCTTCCAGTGTCTTGGCCATCCGTAAAGTGTCGGGATTATCAGGACCGAGCGTCCGCCTCGCGATAGCGACGGCTTTCTCCAGCAGCCACAGGGCCTCTTTATGCCTGCCCAGTTGGAAATACGCTGTGCCGAGATTGTTGTAGATGGCTGCACTCCCGGCGAATTCGTCACCGAAGGCCTTCGCTTCCTGGGCAGCTCGCTCCAGGTAAACCAGCGCTTTTTCAGGGCGTCCTGTCGCACTATAGAAACCGCCCAGATTGCTTAGCGCAGAGGCCAAAGTGGCAGAGCCAGGGGTGTGGCGCTCTTCCGCCTCGGCCAGTGTTGCCAGCAGCTCGCTTTCCTGGGCTTCCATAGCTCCTCCCTAGTGAAACTCGGGCAGATAATCCTTTTGCAGATGCAACATATAATCCAGCAATTGCTCGGCGCGTGGGGCGCTATCCACGACAGGGTCAAGCAGCAGTGTCTGCAGCAGCAGTCGCCTGGACTTCTCGCGGTAGGCCTCGACCAGATAGCTTCTGGATGGCAATCTGCAGGTTGCAGAAAGCCGCCAGGCCCTCCGGCAGCGGTCCAATCGGCTGCGGATGCACCCCGCCGGCATCCATTACGGCGGGCACCTCGACCACGCCATCGCAGTCGAGATTGGCTACATAGCCCTCGGTATTGGGCACGTTTACCGCGCACTCCCAGTTGCCCAGGTCGCACTCGATGCCAAGTATGATGGGGATAGCGAGCTCGCCGCTTTTCCTCGCCAGGTGCTCATCTACAGGCTTTGCCCCGCTCGCGCAGACCTCAAGGTCACTCGGTTCGGGCTCGGGCGGCGTCAAGGGCACTGACCGCCACTCCTGCCCGTAATGCCAGAGCTGCCCGGTGAAGTCGGTCGCGAAGGAGAGATACTCTCCGATGTGGTCATCCGAGGGATAGGTATAGCAACCGAAGACTTCCACCATCTTGCGCACCAGCGGCGGCATCGCGGGGCAATCGGGGTCAGCCATCTTCGCGCGGAAGGCAGGATACAGGTCCTCCCCGGTCGCCTTGTCACGGATAGCGGTCACCCAGAAGAAGTGGTTGAGCCCGCCGGCGACGATATCCAGCTCTTCCAGCGGCCGCCCAAGGATGCGGCTTACCCCCTCGCGCCCGCCCATCATCCCGTGGCACAGGCCGACTGAGTTGATCCGGGTGAGTTTCGAGACCGCCATAATGATGCGCGACTCGGGATTGGTGAAGTTGAGCAGCAAGCGCCTCGGGGCAGAGCCGTTCCATATCTTCGGCAATTGGCACCATCAATTGATAGTTGCGCAGCGCGTGGAAGACAGCCCCCGGCCCGCCGTTCTCGCCCAGGCAATGCTTGAAGCCGAAGGCCATCGGCGCGCGGAAATCCTGTTCCCAAAGGGGATAGCGTTTGATGGCGACGCTGGTGATGACATAATCGGCGCCGGGCAGCGCCTGGAGGCGGTTGGTGGTCGCCGAGAGCTTCACTTTGGAGCCAAAGTGCTCTTTCAACCGCTCTCCAAACTTGAGCATCCGGTCCAGTCCGACCGAATCGAGGTCTACCAGCACCAGTTCTGTGGCGAACTCATCGAACTCCGGCGAGCCCAGCACATCGGCCAGGACGCCCCTGCCGAACCCGCTCGCGCACCCGATGGAAACCAGTTTGAGTCGCTTGCTCATCTGTGTTCACCTGGCTTTTGGGAAGTTGTTGGTCAGCGTTCAGGCCGGCAGACCTTTCGTGCTGGCATCGGTGATGATGCCGGTCAACTCGGCCTCGCGTATATCGGCTTTGCTCAGGTCAACCGAGCGCAGATCGGCCCCCTCCAGGTTAGTGCCGCGCAGGTCTGCATCTCGCAGATTGGCCCCCGAAAGGTTGGCCCCGCGCAAATTGGCTAGCCACAAGTTTGCCCCTTGCAAGTTGGCCTTGCTCAAGTCGGTTCCCTGCAATTCAGCCTCGCTCAGGAGGACATCGCGCAGGTTGGCTCCGGTAAGTCTGGCCTCGCTCAGGCTAGCCTCAAACAGGAGGGCCTTATTCAAGTTGGCCTTGGTGAGGTTGGCCCCAAACAGGTCAGCCTCCTCCAGATCGGCTTGGCTCAGGTTGGCTCTTTCCAGGTTAGCTGTACGCAAGTTGACCTTGCGCAGGACAGCCTGACTGAAGTTGGCCTTGGTGAGGTTGGCCCCAAACAGACTCGCAAAGCTTAGATAAGCCTTGCTCAGATTGGCTCCCTGAAGGTTGGCCCCCCGGAGGTCAGCCTCGCGCAGGTCGGCTTTGTTGGCCTCGCATACTGCTCGGAGAGTCGCCCCCTCGCCTATCACGCTGCCGCCTACACGGATAATGCGTACCATGCAGCTGCTCCTGGTCTTTGCCACTCGGTCAGAAAGCTGCCGAATCCAGCTTTACATATGTGCAAATCTTTTTAACGCGCCTGCACGTATCAGAGCACGATTCCTAGATTCTACACCCAACCGGGCTGTTCCTGCCGGTGCAGGGAAGGGGCTCTCCTGGGCGAAGAGAGTCAGTAGAGACGATTTATAAGCAAGGGAGCGTGTAAATGGAGCTTCCGACCGTACCGAGTGGACTCGAAGAGCTAGACGAGGTGCTGCAGGGGCTGCGCCTGGGCGATAATGTCGTCTGGCAAGTTGATGACCTGGCAGATTATCTCTATTTTGTGCGCCCCTTTGTCGACCGCTCGCTCAAAGAAGGCCGCCGCGTCGTTTATCTGCGTTTTGCGCCTCATGAGCCGGTGCTCGAGGCGCTGCCTGGCCTTGAGATAATCGAACTCGATCCAGGCCCCGGATTCGACTACTTCAGCCGCGAGGTACACGAGATCATCGAGCAGCGCGGCCTGGAGGCCTTCTATGTCTTCGACAACCTCTCGGCGCTGGCGGTCGAATGGGCGACCGACGAGTTGCTCGCGAACTTCTTCCAGGTCACTTGCCCCTATCTTTTCGAGCTTGAGACGGTCACCTATTTTGCCCTGACGCGCGGCCAGCACGCCCACCAGGCGGTCGCGCGCATACGCGACACCACCCAGATACTGATTGACGTCTACCGCACCGAAGGGCGGATGTATATCCACCCAATCAAAGTCTGGGATCGCTATTCTCCCCAGATGTTTATGCCCCATATGGTGGCCGAGGGAGACTGGGATCCAGTCTTCCAGAGCGGCGAAGCGGCCACTGTGACCGGTGCTGCTCGTCGCCCTCTGCTGCCGGGCAGGCTCAATTGCGCCCTGGGAGAGCGTCTACAGCAAGCTGAGCCAGTATCGCGCGCAGGGCCTGCTGCCTGACAAGACCGATCCCGAGTTCGGAGCCCTGAAGCAGGAGCTCTGCCGGATGCTCATCGGCGCGCATCCCGAGTTCAGCCGGCTGGCTGACGAGTATCTCACCCTCGATGACCTGTTCGGCATACGCGACCGGCTGATTGGCTCCGGCAGGATAGGCGGCAAGGCCGCTGGGATGCTCGTTGCCAGGCGCATACTGCTCGATGCCGCCTCTGAAGCGGGGGCCGAGATTGATTTCGCCGAGGTGTTGGAGCCGCATGATTCCTTCTACATCGGCTCGGATGTTTTCTTCACTTTCCTCGTGAACAACGACCTCTTCCGGATGCGCCTCCAGCTTTCGCGCAACGCTTCTTTTTCGCGCGATGAGTTCGAGGAAGTAGAGCGGCTCTTCCTGGCTGGCAAGTTCTCGCCGGCCATACAGGAGCAGTTCCGCAACTTGCTGGATTATTTCGGCCAGGCGCCGATAATCGTGCGCTCTTCCAGCCTGCTCGAAGACAGTTTCGGCAACGCCTTCGCGGGCAAATATCATAGCGAGTTCTGCGCCAACCAGGGCGACCCCGAACAGCGCCTGGAGGCTTTCTGCAACGCCGTAAAACTCGTCTACGCGAGCGCTCTCAATCCTGATGCGCTCTCCTACAGGCGCAAGCGGGGCCTGGGCGAGAGCGATGAGCAGATGGCTATCCTCGTCCAGCGAGTGTCAGGGATGCCCTACAAGCAGGCTTTCTTCCCGAGCGTGGCTGGAGTGGCCTTCTCGAAGAACCTCTACGCCTGGAGCGACCGCATCGATGCCAACCAGGGGATGGTCCGCCTCGTCTTTGGTCTGGGCACGCGCGCCGTAGACAGAGTTGGCGGCGACTATCCGCGGATGATTGCCATCAGCCATCCAGAGCTGCGGCCCGAGGTCGGCACCGAGGTCGCCAAGTATTCCCAGCGCCAGGTAGACCTGCTGGACCTCGCCGAGAACAGGCTGCTGACGCGCCCAAGCGCCGAGGTGCTCGAAGGCGCCAATTATCCCAACCTGTATCTGCTGGCCTCGGTGCTCGCCGATGGCTTCGTGCAGGACCCCGCCACCAACTGGCTGGATGCGCCCTCGAATCAGCTTGTGCTGACTTTCAACAACCTGATCAGGCGCACTCCCTTTGTGAAGATTATGGGCGCGATGCTGGCCAGGCTCGAGGCGGCTTACGGGCATGCCGTGGATACCGAATTTACTGCTTCAATCAGTCGCGCGGGGCAGGTGCGTTTCAACTTGTTGCAGTGTCGCCCGCTTTGGCTGCCAGGCCTGGCCGGGCCTGTTACCGAATCAGTCGAAGCGCCCGCTGAGCGCACTCTATTCAGGTCTGACCGGATGGTAAGTGGCGGGGTGGTGAAGGGCATCCGTCACATCGTCTACCTTGACCCGAAATGGTATGACTCTATCGAATCACTCGAAGTCAAAAAGTCGCTTGGCCGGCTCGTTGGCAGGCTTAACGCTCATCCGCGCATCTCGGCGGGCAAACTGATGATGATGGGGCCAGGCCGGTGGGGCTCGAGTAATATCTCCCTGGGCGTAAATGTGGGTTATGCCGACATCCACAACGCCGCCGTGCTTGTAGAGCTGGCGCGAGAAGAGGCCGGCCATGTGCCCGAGGTCAGTTACGGGACCCATTTCTTTCAGGATTTGGTAGAAGGCCAGATCATCTATCTGCCCGTCTATCCCGATGATCCTGACTGTGCCTTCAACGAGGCTTTCTTCACCTCGGCGCCCAATGCTTTGCTGGAATTGTTGCCCGACGCAGGCGAATACGAGCAACTGGTAAAAGTTATAGACCTGACTGCCCAGTCTGGCGCGGGAGCGACTGTTGTGGCCGATCCCCAGGCCAGAAAGGCGGTTTGTTATTTCTAGCAGCTAAGAACACTGGCCTTAGGGCGGAGGTGGCGTCATGGACAGGTGGCTGGCTGTACTGGGAGTTGTGATTGGTATGGCGTGTTTCGCGACGGCAGGTAGTCCGGAGGAGCAGTTCGCTTATCCCCTTAGCTGCCAGGTGACCTGGCGAGGCGATGACGGGGCCAAAGGCGATCCCGATGCCATCAACTGGGCTGAGGTGCCCAGGCTCGGTGACTACTGGCTGGCCGATGGCTCTGCCCTCGCCCCGCTGAAGACCGTCACCAAAGTCGCCTGGGATGCTGATTGCCTGTATATCTGGCGCTGGGCCGAAGACCCCGATATCAGAGCCACGATGACCGAGCGCGATGCGGAAGTCTTCCTTGAAGAATGCCTGGAGTTCTTCTGCGCGCCTTTTGGCGACCCCTACCAGTATCGCGAAATCAATGTCAATCCTCTGGGAGCGGTCTTCGACACCACTATCCGCTGGCCTCAGGGCCCGGCAGCGCTGCCTGAAAGACGTGATTCGTGGAATTGCCGCGACCTGGTGTGCAAGGTGCGCGTCAAAGGGACTGTGGAACAGCCGGACGATGTGGATGAGGGCTGGGAATGCTCGATGGCCTTGCCCTTCCGCTCGCTGACACGCTATGCGCCCAAACCTGGCGTCGTGTGGCGGGCGAATTTTTATCGCATAGAGAGAGCGCCCAAAGAGGAATATTGGTGCTGGAGCCCGACGCTCACCAATCCGCCTTCCTTCCATGTGCCAGCTCGGTTCGGTTATCTCATCTTCACCAAATAACTGGAGGACCTACCTCGTGAGGTGCCTAATGTTTACTTTTGCTCTGTGCTTGTTGCTGCTGGCCTCGTGGGCTTTGGCCCAGCAGGCCGACCTGGTCGGCTCCTGGAGCTTCGAAGGCAACCTGGCTGACGATTCGCCGCTTGCGCTTGTCGCTGGAGGCGTGGCCCCAGTCTGGGCCGAAGGCCGGGAAGGCCAGGCGCTTGGCCCTGTTGAGCGCGCCCTTGAGGTGCCTTCGCAGCCTGAGTTGGAGCTTGCCCCTGGCCTGGTTATCGACTGCTGGGTGTACTTTGAGGAGTTTACCGGCTTCCACACCTGGATTGTCCAGAAGCCGGACGAATACCAGTTGCGTCTCGACCCGGAAAGCGAGGGCGGGCGTTTCTCCTTTTTTGTTATGGTTGGCGGCTGGGAGGCCCGGGCCTCGGTTGCCAGGCCCGAGCTGCACCGGTGGTACCATCTCATCGCCAGTTGGGATGGCGTTCAAAGCGCGCCTTGCGGTCGATGGCGAAAGCTCGGAGCGGATGCGCATTGGTCCCTCTGAACCAGCAGGAGGCCCTCTGACTTTCGGCGGGCCCGGTTATCGCCTGGACTCTTTAAGTATCTCCAACGCCTCCGCCAGGCTCAAGCGCGAGCTGCTTGACGCCCTTGCAACCCCTGGCTCGCAGCCTAATCGTGCGCTGGCCTTCACGCCGGAGGCCGGTTTTGAGGGCTGGAGGGCAAACGGGACTGGAGAGGTCCTGGCGACCGCTGCTGGCCTGCGTTTGACCGGCGCCGAAGCGGTCCTGAATCCCTCACTTGCCTCCGAGGTTGAAGGGCTGCCGCTGCTGTCGCTTGCCCTGCAATCCGAAAACGCCATCAAGTATGGCCGAGCGCTTTTCGTCACCGACAAAGGCAGGGGAGAGGTAACTTTCCTGCTTGGTCAGGATACGCCTGGCCTGGCCGCGATGGCGGGCTGCAAAGCCTGGGGCGGCACACTGAGGGCGCTTGCAGTTGGCCCTCTCCCTGGCCAGCCCTCGGATTTTACTCTGGAAGGCGTCTGGATTGGCGCAAAGCCGATGGGGCCGCCCTTCGCCTATGTGCGCAGTCTTGCCCCCTGGCGCGCCAATCTGCGCGCCGGCCGCGACGAGACGCTGGTCGCAATCGTGCGCAACCCGTATGGCCTGCTGGAAGACCTGTCTGCCGAGTTGATTCTGCCCGAAGGCGTTACGGCTCTGGAGGGAACACTCCGCTCGGTACCCCTCGTCCAGCCGGCTTCCCAGGCGAGGCTCGAGTGGAAGGTGCGCGCCGAGGCGCCGGTTAAAGGCACAGCGGAGGTTGTCCTCACCCTGGAGGGCCATCATCCCCCTGGCAAGACGCTGGCACTGGACTTCCTGCCGCCCCTGGCAGGGCCGCCGGCCGACTATGTGCCTGTGCCAAAGCCTGCAAAATCCGATTACCTGTTGCTGATGCATTACTGCGCCCTGTGGAAAGACGGCACCCACTATGGCTGGAACCGCATCGAGAACTACCCCGAGCGCCGGCCCGCCATCGGTTTCTATGATGAGGGCACCCCCGAGGTCGCCGACTGGCATATCAAATACGCGGTGGAACACGGCATCCAGGGCTTTATCTACTGCTGGTACCGCAGCGACTTTGAGCCCGAGATTCACCAGTCCCTCGGTCACGCCATCCACGACGGGCTCAAGAAAGCTCGCTACAAGGACCTGTTCAAGTACACGATAATGTGGGAGAACGGCTGCGCGCTGGGTGTAAAAGACCGCGCCGATATGCTGGACAATTTGCTGCCCTTCTGGATTGAGAACTACTTCACCGACCCGAGCTACCTCGTGCTGGACGGCAAGCCGGTGCTCTTTGTCTGGCAGCCCCAACTGTTGAACGGCTACTTCGGCGGTGTCGAGGAGACCCGCGAAGTGCTGGATGCGATGAGGCAGCAATGCCAGCAGGCTGGTTTCAAGGGTCTTACCCTTATCGCCTGCGTCGGCGGGGCGGATGCGAACCTTCAGAGGCGCCTTCAGGCCGAAGGCTGGGATGCGACTTCCGCCTATGGGATTGCCAGCACCTGGCATGACCCTGAGCCTGACTGGGACGGCGCCCTGGCCTGGGATTATGACACCTGGCTTCTTGGGCAGGCTGACACCTGGCAGGCCAAGCAGGACGTCGGCGCGCTGCCTGACATCGTGGACGTGATGATGGGCTGGGACTCTCGCCCCTGGCACGGCGAGAGCAATACGATGTATGCCGGCACGCCCGATCCAGCCGCCTGGAAGCGCGCCCTCGAGCGCGCCAAAGCCTTTGTCGAAGCCAAACCCGGCGATGGCCTGGACAAGCATATCGTTGTGCTGGACAACTGGACCGAGTTCGGCGAGGGCCATTACATCGAGCCGACGACGGGCCTTGGCTTCTCCTACGTAGATGCCATCCGGGAGGTCTTCTGCGACCCTGCCAGCCCGCCCTCGGAAAACGTAATCCCCGAGGATGTCGGCCTGCCGGTGCCGGAGACCTGGTACGGCGCCAAGCGGCAGGCGATGCTGTCAGCGATGGAGGACAAGACCTTCCTCCTGGAAGACGGCCTGCTGGCTCACTGGACTTTCGACTCAAACGACCCGCGCCTTGCAATTGATACCTCCGCCTGCAAGCTGCACGGTTTTCTGCGAGACTGCGGCAAGACTGACGGCATCAGCGGCAAGGCGCTTGCTTGTGGCAAGGACATCGTCGAACTGCCCAACAATGCCCTCTACACACCTTCGGAGGGCTTCACCCTCAGTATGTGGGTTAAACCCTCCCAGCCAAACCAGGCCGACACCTGGTTTGCCACTTGCATAACCGCGGCAAACTGCGGCTGGCGTTTTGGGCTTGGAGGGGGCAAGCTCGCTTTCCAGGTGCCAGTCACTGAATGGAGCCATCTACTGGTCTCTAATTATGAGGTGCCAGTGGGAGAGTGGACCCACGTCGCCGCTACCTTCGACAACATCACGATGCGCGTTTTCGCTAACGGTCATCTGGTCGGCGAACTGGAACGCAAAGGGCCGATGCGCGCTGCTACAAACTCGCTTTATCTGGGCGGCTTCGGGATTGGTGGTATCCAGAATAACTTCAAGGGCGAACTGGACGAGGTAAAGCTGTGGGTAAGGGCACTTTCGGCAGAAGAACTCGCCAGTGAAGCCTCGCCGCATTAAGGAGTCCTGCAATGAAACTGGTTCTCATACTGGCTCTTCTGTTTTCGATTGCCCTGGGGGCTCTAGCCCAGGCCGAGGTCGTTGCGGACTTCGCCTTTGAAGGCAATCTGACGGACTCCTCCCCCCTGGCTGGCAGGCTTGAGGGACGGGCCAGCTTCGCTCCCGGCCACCAGGGCCAGTGCCTGACCGAGCTTGATGCTCCACTTGTACTCGAGAGCAGGCCGGAGCTTTCTCTTACCGCTGGATTCAGCCTGGACTGCTGGATTTACTTCGACGAAGTGCCCACCACCCATACCCTTATCGCCATCAAGGATCAGGAGTATCAACTGCGCCTCGATCCCGTCAGTGAGGGCGGCAGGCTGGCCTTTTTCGTCTATCTCAACGAGTGGGAACCCAGGCTCGGCGCGCCGCGACCTAGACCCGGCGTCTGGAACCACCTTATCGCCTCCTGGGATGGGGTAATGGCGCGCCTCGAGGTCAATGGAGAAGTCTGGGAAAGCGTCAGGACTGGCTCGGTTCTGCCCGCTGACACTCCACTCGAGATTGGCGGGCAGGTGCGACTCGACGAATTGCGGATAACAAATCCCTCGGCCAGACTCAAGCGCGATTTGCTGCTAGCTGCCCAGGCGCCTGCGAGCGGGGCAGGGCTTGCTTTCAGCCCCGAGGCGGGTTGGGGCGCCTGGCAGGCTGGCGCAGGCGGCAAAATGGAGGAGACCGCCTCGGCGCTCCGCATCGCCTCTGACGAGCAGGACGCCTGGCTATTCACTGGCGGCCTGGGGGCTGATGTCTCTAGCCTGCCTTTGGTTTCGCTGCTGCTCAAACCTGCTGGCCAGACAACCTACGGCAGGCTGCTTTTCGTTACCGACGCGGGGAGTGGCGAAGTCAGTTTCCCGGTGCTGGAAGGGCAGTCCAGCCTCGCCGATATGTCTCACAGCGCAAACTGGAAAGGCCGCCTGAGGGCGCTTGCCGTCGGATTGCTTCCACCAGGGCCTGGCGGCTTCGACCTGGAAGGGCTGTGGGTTGGAGACGCCCCGCAAGGGCCTGCCTTTGTCTATCCGCGCAGCTTCACGACCTACCGCGCGGTGTTGCGCGCAGGGCGAGAGGAGACACTTGTCGCAATCGTGCGCAACTCCTTCCTGCCAGCAAAGGACGTGCAAGTTACTCTGGAACTGCCACCTGGCGTCGTCCCTCTGGATGGTCTCGAGCGCGGCGTGCCCGAGCTTGCCGACAAGTGGCAGCAGCGCTTCGAATGGAAGGTCAGAGCTGAGGCTCCAATCAAAGGCGAAGCGTTGCTGAGGCTTTCCGCCGAGGGACGCCAGTTGCCCGAAAAGCGCCTGCTGCTTGATTTCAAGCCGCCGGTGGCGCCTGCCGACTATGTCCCGCCGCCCAAACCTGCCAAGTCTGATTACCTGTTGCTGATGCATTACTGCGCCTTGTGGAAGGATGGCACCCATCTGGGCTGGAACCGGATCGAGAACTACCCCGAGCGCAGGCCTGCCATCGGCTTCTACAACGAAGGAGAACCCGAGGTCGCCGACTGGCACATCAAATACGCGCTGGAGCACGGTATCCAGGGGTTTGTCTACTGCTGGTATCGCAGCGACCTGGAGCCCGAAATCCACCAGATTCTGGGCCACGCCATCCACGACGGCCTGAAGCAGGCGGTTTACCGAGACCAGTTCAAATATGCGATTATGTGGGAGAACGCCAACGCGAAAGGCATCGTCAACCTGGCTGACCTGCTGGACAACCTGCTGCCCTTCTGGATTGAGAACTACTTCCGCGATGCCAACTATGTGCGGCTGGACGGCAAGCCGCTACTGGTCGTGTATTACCCGCCGCGGATGCGCGAGCAGCTCGGGGGCAGCGACGGCGTGAAGGCGGCCCTTGCGGCGATGCGCAAAGCCTGCGAGGAGGCTGGACTCGGCGGTTTGTATATTATGGCTTGCGAGGGCACGGCCAATGAGGCTAACCTGCAGCAGTTCGCCGCCGAAGGGTGGGATGCCACCTCCGCTTATGCCACCTTCGGCCCCTGGAACGCAACCAGGCCTGATCCTGATGGCGGGGTTGAAAACGCTTACAGGCCCTGGGTGCTGGGCCAACTGGATATCTTCAAAGCCAAACGCGAAATCGGCGCTCTGCCCGACATCGTGAACCCGATGATGGGCTGGGATCCCCGTCCCTGGCATGGCGAGTTGGGCTGTCTCCATACCGGGGCACCCGATGCAGCGGCCTTCAAGGAGTTTTGCCAGCAGGTAAAGGTCGAGATTGATTCGCGCCCGGCCAGCAGCCTCGACAGCAAGGTGGTGCTCTTCGACAACTGGACGGAGTTTGGCGAAGGCCATTATATCGAACCGACCAGTGGCACCGGTTTTGGCTTCTTGAACGCTATCCGGGAGGTCTTCTGCGACCCCGCGAGCCCCCCGGCAGAGGAGCTCATCCCCGAAGATATCGGCCTTGCGCCGCGCGAGAGCTGGTATATGACCAAGCGGCCTGTCTACCTGTCGGCTCTGGCGGACAAGTCGGCCGTTATGGAGGACGGCCTGCTGGCCCATTGGACCTTCAACGAAACTGATCCGGTGATGGTGAAAGACAGCTCTCCCTGCAAGCTGGAAGGCTTTCTCAATGACTGCGAGTACGGCCCCGGGGTCGAGGGGCAAGGCCTGGTCTGCACGGGTGATGCCGCCGAGATCCCCTTCAATCGCCTGCTGATGCCACCGGAGGGCCTTACGCTGTCGCTCTGGGTGAATCCCTCAGAGGCTGACCAATCCGATAATTGGCTGCTGACCTGTATAACGGGCGCCAGCACCGGGTGGCGACTTGGACTGGGCAAGGAAAGCAAGGCCGCCTTCCAGGTGCCCATCACCGATTGGAGCCATGGCCTGAGTGGCGGCGATCCGCTGCCGGTCGGCAAGTGGACGCATGTTGCCGCGACCTGGGATGGCCAGATGCTGAGCCTGTATGTGGCGGGGAAGGAGGTCGCCTCGTTGCCCAGACAGGGCGCAATCCGGCCTGCGACAAGTTCTCTTTTCCTTGGGGGCTTCTCGCGCAACCATCCAACAGCCAATTATCTGGGCTCGATTGATGAAGTGAAGGTCTGGGTGAGGGCGCTTTCACCTGCGGAGCTCGCCGCTGAAGCTGCCCGGTTTGGAGACTAAGCCTTGAAACGCGATGTCAGGTTGGTGCTGGCGGCGGTCTTTTGTTGCGAGTCGGCGCTTGCTTCGATGTATGTCGCCTACCCGCTGACAGCGCTCAAGCTGGGGGCGGATTCCTTCGACCTGGGACTGCTGGCGGCGTGCGGGTCGCTCATCTACGCGTTTGCGGTAGTCTGGGGAGGCAAGCTGGGCGACCGGTTCGGCCTTCAGACGCCACCCATCATCGGTTGTCTGGTGGGTGCCTGCATCCATCTGATTACGCCTCACTGCGTGAGCCTGGGCCAGCTTTATGCCTGCCGGGCGGGCATTGGTCTGATAGGCGCGCTGCAATGGCCGATGCTGATGGCCTGGCTGACTGACCTTGGCGCCGACCGGCGTCATCGCACTCTGGTGGGGTTGCTTGCCTGGTTCAACCTGGCCTGGGCTGGAGCCGAACTCCTCGTCCCGCGTATCGCTGGGCAGGTCTACCTGCTGGGGCCAGGGGCAGCTTTCGGCCTGGCGAGCGGCTTCCTGGCCCTGGGCGCCGGGTTCCTCGTGGTGGCCAAAGTGCAGAACCAGGCGCGTGCCGAAGAAGATACCACTGCGGGAGGCGATTCCTTCCAGGCGGACCGATTCCGCGCTGCCGGCCGGGTGGCCAACCTGGCCAGCTACTTCACTATCGGCATCTGCCTGCATTTGTTTCCTGACCTCGGAGTTCGACTTGGCTTCACCCCGCCCGAGTTGGGGCTGGCTAATAGCTTGCTTGGCGGGGGCAGGTTCCTTGGATTCGCCCTGATGATGCTGGGCTCGCGCTGGCTGTTCAACGGACGGTTGCAGCTTGGCTGGCAGTTGCTGGCGCTGGCGGGCGGATTGATTGGACTGGTAGCCCAGGCGCACTGGTTGCTTCTGCTGGCCTTTGGGCTGGTGGGATTGAATGCGGGTTTCTCTTACTGGGCCAGCATCTACTACGCGATGGCGGCGACCTCGGGCAGGGCGGCGAAAGGCGGCTGGCATGAGGCTTTCATCGGCGTGGGAGCGGCTTCTGGCCCCCTGCTTGGAGGGTGGCTTGCTGTCCAGAGTGGCAATCTGCGCGCCCCCTTCGCCCTGATGAGCGCTCTCGTGCTGGCGACGATTGTGGCGCAGGCCTGGCTTCTCAAACCCTGGCTGAAGCGGGAGCTAGCCAAACCGAAATAAAACCCAGCGAAAATTGATATCCTTATTTTTACCCAGTAATAATTGGCCGAGTCGGGCAATTCTACCCAGTAAAAAAGGGCGCCCGACGAGTGCCGGACGCCCCTTTCCAATCCTGGAAGGTCAGTTATTCGCCCAGCCAGTCATTGCGCAGGTTCTCGGTAGGATTGCCCTCGCGCCATTGGCCGAAACCGTTGGCGTCTACGATGGCGAACAGCTGTTTTGCCAGTGGCAGGAAGTCCGGATTGCCTTTGCCCATCTGCGCGCATCGCACGTAGAGGATAGGCACCCAGGCCTTTTCGACCTCGGCATGAGCCAACTCGTCTCTCTCGGTCACCTTCAGCATCTGCTTGAAGAGCACATCGGCTTTCGCGATGAGTTCTGGTGTGAGATAGGGGGCGTTGGTGCCTTCCCAGATATGCATATGGTAGTCCTTCACCGAGTCGGCCATCATATGCAGATACTCCAGCATCAGCGGGGCGGCGGCGCCATAGACGCCTTCGCAGAACTCGTTAATCGCCACGTCCGCGTCATAGTCGGGATCCCAGAGGGCCTTGGCCATTATGTAGCTTTTCAGTTCGGCCCCCTCGCCCCCACCCCCTGGCGGGTAGGCGCCTTCCTCGAAGATGCCCTTTACGCCGTGCTCGACGAAATACTTGATATTGGGCTGCAACACCCAGTAATTGGGGAAGGGCAACCAGTAGTTGGCGAAGTCGGTATTGTAATCCCAGATATAGGTGCGGTCCGAGACTCGCGCCCACTCCTCCATATCGCGCCTGAAATTGGTGTTTTCACTCGAATCGCAGGTCGCAAGGGGATGGGAGAAGCAACACTCGATATTGCACAGGCGGATTATCACACTCGGCAGCGGCCGTGCGTCTTTGGGCGCTTTACGCGTGTATTGGTAGGCCAGCGTATCAATCGCCTTGTCGGGGAACTCGTCGGCCAGCTCGCCTGCGATATAGTTCACGAAGTTAAGCAGCGAGCCCATCGGCGTGCCCTGGGCTTCATCCTGAGCGCGGCAGTTGTCGCACTGGCAATTGCGGAAGGCGTCATTTTGCGAGACCGAGTAGATGCCTGCCTCGGGGTGCTCCTTCATCCACTGGCGCACGCCCTCGAGCGCTATCCGGCGCACGTCAGGATTAGTGAGGCAAAGCTGCGCATACCCGTCCTGGCGCTGACCATCTACAAGCGAAAAGTATTCCGGATGATCTTTGAAATACTTCTCGGGGGGCAGCAAGTTGGAGAAGGTGTGTACAAAGGGAAATAGGTTATCTTGCCCCCGCGCTCTTCATCCAGGTGCATTGATTGGCCGTTTACCTTGTTGCGGGCCGCCCAGTCGGCCTCGAAAGCCTCCGTGAAGAAGGGCTCCCGGTATTCGAGGATAGGGACCTGGGTGTCGTCGAGATGGGCTGGCAGGCTGATAGTGGGCAGATGGGGCACCCGGGTTATCTTCGAGGTGAACCAGCGAAAACCGAGATAGTTCTCGAGGAAGGTGTAGACGCCGTACATCGTGCCGCGCTGGCCATCGCCTGCGATTATCAGCTTGCCGCCGCGCGTCTTGATAGTGAAGCCTTCCTTGCCAAGCTTCTTCCAGTTGATGACGAGACCAAGGTCTGCCAGGCGCGAATTGTTGCCAAGAAGTATCTCATGCTGCTGCCCTGGCGCGGTGTCGTCCACAAGGGGCAGCCTGGCGCCGCTTGCCTGTTCGAGATAGCTTTGCAGCTCACTGGCAGCGTGCCGCTCGGAAGGCGAGGCCTGGGCGGGCAGCACAATCTGATAATCACTTGTGCCCTCTATCGTCAGCTTCATAGCGTTGCAGCCTCCAGCCAGCACTGAGATTAGCGCAAAGGACAGAATCAGGTGGCGCATACCGAACCTCCTCGGGCAAGCTTGCCCCTGTGAAGCTCCTCTTCGCTTCCCACCCGGTCTTTCCTACTTGCGACGGTTGGCTTGTGGTAAGCTAATTGTATTCAAACCAGGCTGGAAGGAGAGCAGTTATGACCGATAACCAGGGGCCTCGGCCTCAGAACTGGAACGAGCCGCCTGTCAGAGGCTTCAACTGGGGCGCGGCAGGCTTGCCTCAGCCGTGGACCCTGTATCACCGGCAGTGGGCCTGGTTCATCCTGGCCTTGCTGGCGCCGCTGATTGCCTCTATCGCGCTGGGGTTTCTTGGCAACCGGGTCTCCTGGGAAAGTGGCCAGTGGCGCGATGCGGACGAGTTCGTTCGGTCAAATGAACGCTGGCGACTGGCCGGACTCGTCACCATCATAATGACCTGCGCCATATTGGTTATCGTCTCGGTTGTTATGGTTTTGATTTGGGGAACTGCCCTGATGGCCGGACTGACTGCCGCTGGGGCTTCTTCAGGGCTGTATTGAGGAGAGAGGTAATATGACAACTGTAAAACTCGCAATCCGGGGTATGACCTGCGAGCACTGCGTAAAGCGCGTGACCAAAGCGCTGGAGGGAGTTGCAGGTGTCGCACAGGCCGAAGTCTCACTGGCTGAAAACAGCGCCCAGGTAACCTTCGATGAAGGCAAGACTTCTCTTGCTGCCCTCATCGAGGCGGTTGAAGAGGCCGGTTATGAGGCGAGCGCTGCCTAGCCTGGCCCGATTTCCAGTTCGCAGCCGGTTTCCAGATAACGCCGCGAGTAGCAATAGACCTTGCCGTTCTCCGAGCCAATAAGCAGGTCCAGCCTGCCATCACCGGTCAGGTCGACAGGCTCAGGCGTCGCGGAATGGCATCCAAAGCCCATCGGCGCCCCGCCGCAGAGTAGCTTGCGCGGCTTTGCGAATACAGGCGCCTCGGTAGTGCCAACGTTCTCAATCAGCAGCACTGTGGCTTTGCCCTCGGGCTGGGCCAAAGGCTGGCGCGCGAATAAGCCCAAGCAGCAAATCGAAATCTCCATCCGCGTCCCAGTCGCAAACGGCGAATTTGCTGCGCCCAACCAGCCCGGAGAAGCCATCGAGCTTCATCTCCTCGCCCGATTCGTAGTGCAGCCGAGTAGCGCTGATTAACGCAGCAGGATCGTCCGGGGCGCGCTGGTACAAGGTAAGGTAGCCTTCCTGGTCGAGGCAGAGCAGCTCTTGCGGCTTGTCCGGAAAACGACGCACCGCCTGAGGCCTCTGTCGCCAGACAGTCTTGAAAGGCTTGCCCTGCCAGGTGAAAGGCACTGGCGCGGCCAGCACGGGCGCCTCGCGAGAGCCGATATTGGCGAAATAAAGCACCTGGCCCAGCACGTCACAGGTGATAAGTTCGGGCAGTCCGCCATCTCGCCAGTCCGAAACCGCGACGTTGAGATAGCCCCACCGGTCTTCACTTGGCCCCTGGATAGAGCCACCTGGGCCGGCTTCGATGTGGAAGGGCACTCCCGCCAGCCAGCAGTGGGACAGGCTCTGACCAGAGGGGCCTGCCGGGCTTGCCTCGGTCAGTGGAGACGAGCAAGTCGCCCTCCGCGTTGGCCAGCAGCAGGTCGAAATCGCCGTCTGCATCCCAGTCAGCTACTGACACCGAAGCTTTGCAGTGGACGGTGAGACAGCCTGGGCCCTCTCTCAGGTAGCGCGGCGCGCGCACCTGGGGCATCCCATCGGGGGCGACGCCCGCATTTTCGAGCACCATTATGTTGCCGCCCTCGGTGCCGGCAAGCAGGTCGGGAAGTCCTGTGCCTGTCCAGTCCCAGGCGTCCAGAGTTACCATCCACTGGGGCAGGGGATACCCCCCATACTGGCCTTCCAGCTTGCCGAGATACTCGACCTCAAGCGGGTTCTCGGTCGGCCGGTAGCAGCGGATAGCGCCGAGGAAATCCGCCACGAAGAGCACTGGATGGCCGTCTCCAGCCCAGTCAGCAACGACGGGCGAGGCAGCGCCGTACACATCGAAGGGCTCTCCATCCACTTCTAGCTGGACAGGCGGCTCGAACAGAGGAGCCTCGGGCGCTGCCGACATTGCGCGCGAAATAGAGCTTGCCATGAAGCGGCCCGCCAAGCCAGTTGCCCTGGTCATCATACCCGCGCCCAAAGCCGATATGAGGCTCGTCAATCCCCGCGTGGGCGCGTTCGCCGAAGGGATAGTATTCGCTCCAGTCGTTGCCGCCAATCAGGAGATCCCATACGCCATCGCCGTCCCAGTCCACCACGAAAGGCCTGGCCTCGGGAATCCCATCGAATACGACGCGCCCTTCGGTGGTGATCAGCGGAACAGGTTCCTGGAAAACCGGCCAGCCGGCTTCGACCTTCCCCTTGTGCAGTTCTCCGCCAGCCTGCATGGCAATGCACCAGACCTCGCCAGAGGGGGCATCCGGTATTCTGACCAGCCGGGCAGACGATATCTGGCACTCGGCAGGCTTGCCTGAGGGGGGCTTCCCGGCCCTCGAGAGTCGCTTCTGCCAGATGCAGATACACGCCTCCCTGGTGCATTGTCGGATGGGTCCAGGTGAGAAGCTGCAGCTGCCCAGTGCCAGTCCAGTCGAGCAATATAGGCCGGCCATGCAGGCAGAGGCCAAGTTCGGCTTCGCGGCCAGGATAACCCACCATAAGCGGCTCGCCCGCGCCGATAAAAGGCGGGGGAGAAGGTGGTGTTTCAAGCGGTTTCGTATCGAAATGGAGCGTATATGGCGCCCGGGCCGGCTGAAAGTAGAAAGCCAGTCGGTCTTCTGCCCAAAGAGAACCGCTGGGTTCGCCAAATCGGTCGCGCACTTCGAGACTTCCAGGATGGATAAGCGCCTCTGCTCCCGCGGCAAGCTGCAACTCGCGCAGGTTGAGGCGGCAAGAAGCGGGGGTGGGCAGGTCTACTGGCGCAGATTTCAAGACTAGCGGCAGCGCATAGCGTTGTTCTGGCTTCGACACGAAGGTCACCTCTGGCTGGGATTCGGCAGGATTCTACACCCGAGGGGCGAATCCCTGCCTGATACCACTCTTTCAGCAGAGGCAAGCCAGGTGGATAAACAGCGATTGAGAGACGCCTTTGAGGTCGTCGCGGGGCTTTCAAATCGGAACAAAGCTTTTGCCTGCGCCTTGCGCAGCTATATCACGCTGCTGTTTTGCCCAGCTCTTTGCGCGCTCGCGGGCTGGGCCACGGGGATGTATTTTCTCAAAGTTAAACCTGCCTGCAAACGCGATCCGGTAGAAGAGTTTCGCTCGCTTGCCAGCCTCCAGCCGGAGGCGCCCAGCCTCTCATCGGCCGTTTATTCCAGCCAGGGGGGCGACAAGTTTCACCTGCCTGGCTGCCGTTATCTGCCAGCCGACTCGAGGGTTGAACTGCTGTGGCACGAAAGCGCCCAGGAAGCAGTTCGCCAGGGCCTGAAACCTTGTAAAGTCTGTCTTGGAGGCACCCAATAATGCGTTTCTTGTTCTGGGCACTTTCTTTTGCTGCGCTTTTCTCTGCCGTGACTGCTCTCGCCGCCGGCACCCAGTCCGTCGAGACAGGCTACTGGAAGCTCACCCTGGCCGAAGGCGCGCCGGTTGGGCTGTTTGCCGATGCCACAGGCGAAGGCCAGTACGGTCCCAATCTGCTCTCTGCGAAAGCTTCGGACTGGAGCCCTCTCGGTTTCGAGGCGCTGGACCCGGCCACTCTTGCCCTGCCCCTCATCGAGGGTACCACCGTCGTCTGGGACCACGCTGCCGCGCTTGAAAGAGGCTTGCTGGCCTCAGCCGAACAAGGGGGCGTGCCTGCCGCGCTTGAGCCAGAGGCTACCCTCGGCCAGGATTTCGAAACCCAGGTGCGGGCCCGGCTCCGAGTCAGTGTGTGCACGCCCACCTGGAGCGCAACTGACAGTGCCGCAACACTCCGGCTGAAACGCGAGGGGCCAGAGGGTCAACTAATCGCAGAGCAGCAATTCACCAAGGTGAAAGACAATGGCTGGCTCGAGCTGGAGACCACCGATATGGTGCCTGCAGGGCGGTACTATATTGAACTGGCAGAACCCAAGGGCACGATTGGCTGGTGGAGCGCTGGCACTGATAACTACCTTGCAGGCACAGCTTATGCGAGCGGCCAGCCAGTTGGGGGAGACCGCCAGTTCCGGGTCGAGGCTACGGTGGGCAAGTCGGCCAGGCTGACCTTGAGCTTCGAGGGCAACAAGCTGAATATGACCGCCGAGAAGGGCCGCAAGGGCGAGAAGCCCTCCCTCTACTGGGTGCTACCCTGGCAGAAGTCAGGTTATGAGACCGCCGATCCGAAGGTGGCGCCCTTCCATCACTGCTATACCGATATTGATATGTATTATCCTGTCCACCAGTTCAAGCGCAGGCCGTATTCGGCGATGAGCGCGGCCAACTGGGTGCGTTTCGTCGGCAACGGGGGCGCCGACCTGCTCTTCTCGGGCACCGCCGGTATCGGGCTGACTTTCTTCGAGGACTATATGGTCTTCGGATTCAACTCGACCGACCTGACCGTTGAGGTGCTGCCCCAGAATCAGCCAGTGCCAGCGCATTTCCCGACCTTCACAGGCTCGGATACAAAGCGGGCCGCGCTGACGACGGAGTTTCTCTACAGTCATGGGCTCAACTTTGGCGTAGGCACCGGCGCGCCCTGGAAGCACTGGCTATCACTTACTCTCGACTGGCAACGCAACAACCAGACCGATGCCAATACCATCCAGATTAGCGACCAGTATGTCGTCGGAGGCCAGGTGCAAGCCAGCGGCTATGTGAACACCTGGGGGCCGACTATCGGCTGGCCGTTCCCCTTCAAGGATGAGGACGGCGATGGCGCCAATGATTATGACACGCGTCATTTCTCGACCAATTCCAACTTCATCCTCGGGGCCTGGCGTCATTACTGTTTCACCCGGGACAGGGCTTATCTGGACAAGCTGATGCCCTCGCTGCGGCTGGCGATGGAATATCAGCTCAGGCAACTGGGCGGCGAGAGCGGCATGCTGCTTGCCTAGTGGCGAGGGGCATACTGGCAAGCACGGCGGTATCCCCAGCAACTATTGGGACATCCTGCCCTTTGGGTGGAAGGACGCCTTCTCGAATTCGCTTTTCTACGGCAGCCTGCGCGCAATGGCCGAGCTGGAAGAGGCCTATGGGCAGCCGGAAGGCAGAAGCCCTGCAGAATACAGACAGCTCGCCAGGGTCGCGCATAAAGCTTACGATGAGACTTTCTGGAACGAGGAAGCGGGTCGGTATGTCGGCTGCGTGGATATTGATGGCGTAGCGCACGACTATGGCTACACCTTCGTGAATATGCAGGCGTTGGCCTTCGGGCTGGGCGACGAGACCAAAGCGCGCCGTATATATGACTGGATGGAAACGGGCCTCACCAGCAGCGGTGAGGCCGATACCTACTCGCGCTGGGTGTTCGCGCCGAGGGCGAGCACCTTCCACAATCCGCCGGTGAGCGCCGCGCAGGAGCCACTGCCGAGTTGGTGGTTCTGGGGCTGGCTTGGCACGCCCTTCGAGGCCCAGTGTCAGGATGGAGGGGCTATCCTCTACACCTCGTATGACGATGTGATGGCACGACTGCGCTATTTCAGCCCCGATAACGCCTGGGAGCGCTTCACCACGATTGTCGATCGCTATGCCGAGCCCGACCACTTGTCCGGAGGCGCGCCCCTCTTCCGGGGAGAAGACCCCCAGGGAGGGCCGGGAGGGCATGCGGGCTCCGTGGGCGTTGAGGGAGAGTTCCCCGAAAGTGGCATCGTGCCTTGCCTGTGGCTTTATGGTTTTGTCGGCGCGCAGCCAACCGTGGAGGGACTGAAGATACGTCCCAAACTCCCTCGCGCTCTGGAATGGGCAGGGGTGCGCGGTATCGCCTATGCCGGGGGCACGCTCAATCTGGAGGTCACGCCAGAGCTACTTACCTATTCGTTCCTTCGGGGAGATACGAAGCGCGAAGAGGTCGTCCAGATCCCTCGCGGCCAGGCCTGCCTGCTCAAACCTGATGGCAGCTTCGAGCTTGTTTCTGCCTTCGATAACTGGCCATAAGGAGAAGCAAGATGAAGCTGCTGGCGCTTCTCGTATTGCTCGCGCTTGCATCTGGGGCCCTGGCCGAGGTGAGTTTCGTGGAAAACGGCTACTGGCGTCTGGAATTACGGGAAGGCGAGCCGGTCGGCCTTTGGGCTGATCCGGCAGGCGCTTCGAACTGGAAGACCAACCTGCTTTACGAGGGCGCTTCCGAAGAGGCGCGGAAGAGCGTCCTGCTTGGCTTCGAGGGCCTTCCTGCGGCAGGGCTTGGCGCGCCTCTTATCAGCCCTTCCAGAATCGAATGGCCAGAGGCAAACGCCCTCTCGACCATCACCGCGGTGGATACCTTCCGCGAATACGCCGAGAGCCTGCCCGTACCAGTGCCTGCGGAAGGCGCGCTGACCCAGACCTTCACTCCTGGGCGAAGAAGCGCGTATCACTTGCCAGGGGCGTTTCCCCACCTGGGCTGAGCCCGACTGCGGGATTACCCTGAAGCTGCGGCAGGGCGGGCCAGAGGGGCCTGTCATCAGCCAGCTCGTAGTTGAGCACTTCGCGGATAATGACTGGATTGGACTGGACTCGGAGGGCTTCCTCCCCCCTGGCGTCTATGCTCTGGAGGCAAGCGCCCCGCGCGGTACTGTAGGCTGGTGGGCCTCCGCAACTGACAATTATTCTGACGGCCAGCCTTTGCGCGATGGGCAGCCGGCAGGGGAGGTCGGCGATTTCACCTTCCGCCTCATCGTGACGCGCAAGGTGCCTGCCCATTTTTCGATTGGACTGGATGGCCCCAGGCTTACCCTCGAAGCCAGTTGGCAAGCCGAGCCTCAGCCTCGCCTGCGCCTCTTGATGCCCTGGCAGCAAGAGGGCTATGAGGTGCGCGATGCGCGGGTATGCCCGTTCCGCCATTTTTATACCGAAAGCGACCTTTGGGTACCGATAGAACAGTTCAAACGCCGGCCCCTTGGCACAATCAACACTGGCACCTGGTGCCGCGCGGTGATGAACGAGGGCTACGATCTGCTTTTCGGCGATGGGCCAGGCACGGCTTTCCTCTTCCATCCTGACTGGGTGGAGGTGCAGATGGGCCGCGGCAAGCTGTCTATCGAGGCGCTGCCCGCCGGGCCGTATGCGCCCGGCCATTTTCCGAAGTTTACCGGCTCGGATGCGCGCGCGGCCGACCTGGCGACCCAGTTCCTTTACAGTCACGGTCTCAATTTTGGCGGCGGCACGCCAGGCGACTGGAAACACTGGCACAGCCTCATCCTTGACTGGCAGGATAACTTCCACAGTCGCTGGCAGCGCAGGCAGCTCGAAGAAGAATATCATCCTGGCCATATTATGGCCCCTGATGGTTATGTGAAATGCTGGGGCAATATCTCAGGCTGGCCTTTCCCCTACAAGGACGAAGACAAGAACGGCGAAAACGACTATGACACGCGCCATTTTGCGACCAACCCCAGTTTTATACTCGGCGCCTGGCGGCTGTACTGCTTCAATCAGGACAGCGACCTGCTGGCCAAGATGATGCCCAATCTGCGCCTTGCGATGCGTTTTATGCTGGAGGACTGCGAGGGGGACACTGGCCTGATGCTGGCTAGCGGCGACTTGCACACGGGCAAACCCGGCGGCATCGGAAGCAACTACTGGGACATCCTGCCCTTCGGCTGGAAGGATGCCTTCTCGGATTCGCTCTTTGTGGCTTCTCTGGTCGCGATGGCCCAGCTTGAAGAGGCTTATGGCAAGGGCGATGGGTACTCTCCAGAGGCCCTCCGGGCCCTTGCAGAAGAGGGAAAGCGCCTCTTTGACGAGGCCTTCTGGCTTCCGGAGGTAGGGCGCTGGGCGGGCTGCGTGGACGTGGACGGCAAGGCCTGGGATTATGGCTTCACCTTCATCAACACGCAGGCGCTGGCGCTTGGGCTTGGCGATGGCGAAAAAGCCAGGCAGGTCTATGACTGGATGGAGAAAGGCCTCTCCAGCGAGGGCAAAGCGGACATCTACAGCAAGTGGATATTCGCCCCGCGCGCGACGACCCTGGACAACCCGCTGGTGAAGGGGCCGCAAGAGCCTCTCCCAAGCTGGTGGGCGATGAACTGGCCTGGCACCGAGTTCAATGACCAGTGCCAGGACGGGGGCGCCATCCTCTATACCTCTTTCGACGACCTGATGGCGCGGGCGCGCTGGCTGGGCTCGGGCAGCGCCTGGCAGCGTTTCAGCGAGATACTGGACAGGTATGCGATGCCTGACCGACTGGCCGGTGGAAGTCCCCTTTCGCGCGGCGAGAAGACGCAGGGTGGGCCAGGCGGCAGCGCCGGATCGGTGGGTGTCGAAGGCGAATTCCCCGAAAGCGGGATGGTGCCCTGTTATTGGCTCTACGGCCTCGTAGGCGCGCAGCCCGACATCCGGGGCCTGCTCGTTCAGCCAAGATTGCCGGAGGCGCTGGAATGGGCCGGCGTCGAGGGGCTGATTTATGCCGGAGGGCGTATGACCCTCACCTCGCGCCCCTCCGAGGTAAGCTATATCTGGGAAAAGGGCGAGCGGAAAGTTGAAGAGGCGGTTGCTCTTCCGGAGGGGAAGGCGCTGCTCATCAAAGCCGATGGCAGCAACGAGGTCGTAGAGGGCTTCCTGCCTACCGCGGGAGCACTATAAACTCATCGGGCTTCTCGTCCCCGTCACCAAGTGAGCCTGTGGCAAGCAGTTCCGCCCCCAGGTTTATCTCGAGGAACCATTGGCCGAATTCTTCGTCCCATTCGACGTGGAGGCTGGCCTCCGGATGGCGCTCCAGCAGTTTGGCAACGCGCTCATCCGCAAGGCAGACCGCTTTGGCGGCAGCCTCGTCATAGACAAGCTTGAGCGCGCCCTGACGCGCCAGCAATTCCAGCTCCAGCTCGGTCAGCGGAGTAGGCGGCGGGGGAGGGGCAAGTGCGAATTGCTCCAAAGTCGGTCTTAGTTCAACAAGCCAGGAAGCCTCGGGCCAGGCGGCCTCGGGCGCCTGCATAAAACGCAGGAATCCCCTGTAGCCAGCGCTTGCCAATAGCTCGCAATAGCGTTCCATCGCTGCTTTGGACGGGAAGGCTGTCCTCGCGCCGAGGTCGCTGTCAGGGCTGTCGACAGGCGAAGCGAAAGAGCGCCAGCCGAACTCGCCTGCGATCAGCAATTTGGTAGTGCCAGTTTCGGCCTCGAGCGACTTCCACCAGAGGGCAAAGCCCGTCAAATCGAAGGGAGTGCGCCCATCTGGCGATACCAGCACTGCCTTGCCAGTCGGCAACTCGACCACCTGGCCATACTGGTTGCGCGAAAGCCCATCCAGCCCGGCCATCAACGCTGCCTTTTGGAGGCCCAGATAAGCCTCCGGAGGGCCTTCCAGTCCCGCCGCGGCGAGCAGCACCGGCACGTTGCCCAGTTCTTGTTTTATCAGCCCCGCGCAGGCGGCCAGCGCTTCACCATAAAGCTTCAGGCGGAACTCGTCCTGCAGCGCCGATATCGCCTCAAGCTGGGCCTGGGAGGCAAAAAGGCCAAAAAGCCCTGGCGGTCCTTCTTCCAGCGGGTCTGGCCCTGTCTGGCTGATTAGCGGAGGCACCTGCCAGGGCGCCTCTTCGAGGCTTGTCCAGGCGGTGCCAAGGGCTGCGTTGAGGCCCGTTATATCGCCATATTTGGCAGCTAGAAAGCCCCTCCACTTCGCCATTACGGGCTCATCGTCCGAGAAGTCCGGATACACCGCGGAAGTCAGGGGCAGCGGGTAAGAATTGCACTCATCCTCAAGCAAGGCGCCCCTCAGGCCGGAGGCGCGCAGATGAGGCGCGAGCGCCTTCAAGGCGCCCTCGAAACGCGCCAGCACGGAAGGCTTCCAAAGGGCGGCCAGGCTCGAGGGAAGAGTCTCCAGCGTGCCAGGCACCCGTAATTCGACCATCACGACAAAGGCGATATCGCCCTTCAGGGGGATTTTTGCGGCGTCCAGTTCGAGCTGGATTGCCCTGGGCGAGCTCGCAGAGCCTGTCTCCAAAGGCAGGAACTGAGCGTTATCGTCCTCATCCAGTTGAGGTTGCCTGCGCCGCACGAGCTTGCGTTCGCGCACGGCCCGGGTAACCTCGACCGAGGCCCCCGTGACCTCATCCAGCGCCCAGATGCGCACCGGAGCGCTTTCCAGACCGTAAAAGGGGAAGGGGCTGCCAGGCCCAATCAGGCGCGATTCCAGTTTGACTTCTTTGGCACCGGGGTCGAGATGGCGCCAGTTGACCTGCTTAACCTGATAGGTTAGCCAGTCTTCTTTGGGCAGCGCTTGCGGGCCGCGGTCGAGGGGAGAGGGTAATAAGCCCCCCAGCGCAACGAAGTAGGTCGCGCCCCCCTCAGAGAGAGTGCGCGCGCGCTGGGCCAGTTTCACGGTCTGCTGAAGCTTCTCGGTGGCGTCAAGCCCTGTGGCGAAGCCTGGCGGGGCTGCCAGCACAAAGTGGTCGAGGCCAAGTCTCCCAAGCCCCTCTACGTCCCCCAGGCCCGTAAAGCCGATCGGCACGAGAGGGACGCCTTCCCAGACGAGGAGGCCCGAGGCGTCGATATGCCAGTTTTGCCCGAGGTAGTCGCCCTCGGTGCGCTGCAGCAACTGGCTCCAGGCTCCCGCAGCCAGGCCAAGCAGCAACAAGATTATGAACAGGGCGCGCATCAGGACTAGATTCCACGTCAAAGAGGCTTCTCCCTGCCCCTCACCTGGCCCCCTACTTCAACAGGAAGAGCGCCGGTTCCAGCGTCAGCGTCACAGGCACTGCGGGCAGCGCGTTCCCATACTGGTTAAGCGCCTTGCGCACCAGGCTTGCGCCCACTGGGGGCGCGACCGGCTCGCCCAGGCTCCAACCATATGCGAACTTCCCGGCACTTGGGCTTTCGAATACATACCACTTGAGCGATTCGGTGGATTCGTCCGCCACGAGCTTCGCATCGTGCAGATAGCGAGCGCAAAGCCGGAAGGTGAAGGCCGCAGGTTTCGGGCTGAAGTCGGTCCTCAATATCGAGAAGCTGGCATGTTCCCACGCCGAGAACCAAAGATACTTTTCGATGTAGGGGGTCGCGGCTGTCTCCACGAAGACTTTGGTCAGGTAAGTCGCCTGTTCAGGCTCGGAAACTACCCAGCCTGGGACGAGAAAGTCGTCCACAGTATTCCAGCCCGCTTCGCCTATCCACAGATTATGGCTTCCTCCCGCCTGCTCGATAAGGTTATGGAAGTTGCGCATCCCGTCCAGCCAGGCGGACCTGCCTGGGTCAGGCAAGTTTAGGAAATTGGGCGAAGCTTCATCGGGATCATAACCACCAACATAAGGATGCACTTCGATGGCGTCGCAGTATTCGAGCACGCCCAGGTCCAGTGCCCCCTTGTAAAAGGGCATATCTGTCGAGGCCAGGCCGATTCCCAGCAGTTTCGAGTCAGGATCAGCTGCTTTGCTGGCTTCGCGAGTCGTCTTGAGCATCGCCATATAGGCCTCGGGGTTGGCCCATTCGCCCGAGTAGAGAGTCAGGTTGGGCTCGTTCCAGGGGATCCACCAGGTGATGCGCCCCTTGTACCGGCTCACGACCGTATATACATAGTCATACCAGTCTTCGAGTGAATCGGGGGGTTGTTTGTATTGCAGCAGGTTCTCGTCTTCCTCGATGACAGGCTTCGCGCGCGACCAGTCAGGCACCGGATCCTCCCACTGGAAGGTGGGCACCAGTTCAATGCCCGCTTCCTCGGCCCAGGCAACCAACTCGTCCATCCGGGTGAAGTCCCAGGTATCAGGGGCTGGCTCTACTTCGCTCCACTTGATGGGCAGCCTATACCAGCTTGAGCCCAGTTCTGCAATCTGCTGGAAGAACTCGCGATTGGGGACGTTCCAGAAACAACCAGCTAGCCCAACGGGGCTGGCTTCCTTTTGCCAGGCGCGGGCCGAGGTAGAATCCACCACCAGTCCATTAGAGCCAGTCGTCGTCTCGCCCGAAGCATAAGTCAGCTTTACATTGAGCCAGTAGGTACCCTCGGCCAGGGTTGAGGGCAGTTGAAGCGTGGCCCTGTTGGAGGTCCCTGCGGCGTCGACTTGCAGCTTTACGTTCTGACTGCCTTCGAAGGCCAGCCTGGTCAAGCCTGCTGGTCGCAAGGAGAAGTCAAGCTTCGCCGCGCCTTCTGCGCCCTCTGGACAGGGCAGCCTCAGATTTATCTCGACTGGCGCGCCAGGCGCAACCCGGCCAAGTGGGGAAGGCACCGGCACTTCGAGCCTGGGCACAGGCCGGCCCTCGAAGCTCTCAGAGAAGGACGGCTCGGGCAGACTTTGTTCAATCCCCTGAGCAAGCTCGACAATTTGGGCGTCAGTGAGCTGCAAGGCCCAGGCGCGCGCCTCGTCAATCAGGCAGCGGCTGACGGTAGAGCCTGAGGCGTTCCAGAGCTGACTGCCCAGCGAGAAGACTCCTGCCGGGTCGCTGACAGGCCCTGTGTAGCCTCCCATCAGGCCCTTTACGCCGTCTACATAGAGCGCCTGGCCCGCTGGACCCCAGGTGATGGCCACGTGATGCCATTCTCCGGCAGGCCATTCGGTTGGCGCTACGGTCAGTTCCTTCTTGTTAATCATAAAAATAAGCTGTTTCCCCTGCGAAAAGAAGAGCAGGGCCGCCCCATCCAGGCCTGTATAGAAAGGCAGATTGTGCCAGGTAAATATCCCGGCAAAATCAGCTAGCTGGCTGACAGGCACTACAGGGCAAATCCAGAAGGCCAAAGTGCCAACTTCGGCTTTTAAAACGCCAGCCGCCTCGAAAATTGTGCTTGCGCCCGGCTTTTCGAAACTGGCGGCCAGGCCAGACTTGCCTTGCGCAAAGCTCACCTGATGGGTGGCGCCAAGCTCAAAGCCGCTTGTTTCAACAGGCACGCGAGGCCCTGAGAGCAACTCGACTTTCAAATCGTCATACCAGATGCGCCCAGTTGTCCCGCCGACAGCGAGGCCGATTATTAGCGTCTTGAGACCGGTGGGCACACTGAAACCTTTACTGTAGGTGCGGAATTCTCCACCGGTGTCCGAATCGTTTATCAACGCGACCGAGCTGTATTTATCTACATCGCTGAACATTACGAGCGCAGGCGCTGACAGTCCCTCGCAGCGCGCCTTCACGGACAACTGAACCCATTTGCCGCCCCAACTGGCAGGCTCGAGTGCCATCGCGACGGCGAACATCTCGTCATTGGCAGGAGTTGGTTCCAGTCTTAAGGATTGCTTGCCCCCGGCAAAAACTTCGCTGTCGAGCGCCCATTTGCCTCTGGGAGCAAGTTCCGGGATATCAAAAACCCAGCCAGGGGGAGGACCGGCTGTCTCGAAGCCCTCTTCAATTGGGGCAGCGGGCGCCAGTTGAGCTGGAGCCTTCCCGCAGGTCATTGCCAGCAAAGCTATTAACACAAGCCCAATAACCATCATTGCCATACGCCCTCGCTTTCCCATTTTATCCTCCGTAGTTTCAGGACAACTCGTCTGCTACACTACTGAGTACGCTTTTGGCAAGCTACTGGTTGCGCAGGTGAATCCATGAAAGTCTCCTGGTGGTTGTTCGCGTGTCTGCTTGTAGTCCTGGCAACGCGCCTGCCTTACTTTGGAGAGCGCCTATATAATGTAGACACAGCTGCCCGTGCGGTACAAGCCTGGGCCTGGACCCAGGGGATGGTTCCAGAGCATGACACGGTTGTCAGCAGCAAAACTCCAGGCCTTGCCTGGCTTTTTCTGCAGTGTTTCAGGCTGTTTGGCCTGAAGCTTGTGCCCTTGCAGCTACTGGCCTTGCTGCTCGTGCTGATTACAGCGGGGCTGGTTTTTATGATTGGCCGCCTCCTCGACAGTCCTCGGGCAGGGGCCCTGGCCGCAGCCCTGTACGCAGGCATCGTAGTCTTTGGCTATACCCCAGCCCAATGGCTCGAGCCTCATACTGAATATCCTGAAATGGTCTGCCTGACTGCGGCAGTGCTGATGGCCGGGCTGTTTGTGATCAGGCGCCAGTCAGCCTGGGCCTTTCTCTGCGGCTTCCTCCTGGCTTGCGCGGTGATGATGCGCCAGAACGCTCTGGTGCTGGGCTTTTTCCTCTTTATTGCCCTTGGGCTGGGGCTTTGGAAAGACCAGCGTCAGCGATTGCCCCTGGCTTTTGCGCTTGGTCTGGCCGGTATGGTCTTTGGCTTTGCGCCCTGGCTCGTGTATTACTGGAGAGAAGACGCTCTGGGCGGTCTGTGGCTGCAGAGTTTCGTACTTACTCAGCACTACAGCGCTGGTTTGTCCGCCAAAGCGATGCTGTTGAATCTTCCCCTTCATCTGGGCAAATACCTTCGTCGCCAGCTTGTGCCGGCTGTATTCGCCCTCTGGTTTTTGTTTAGCAAAAAAAACCGAAAGGCCGATTTTTCATATCAGCTTGTCGCCACAATGTTTCTGGGGGCAGTTACCGCTGCCTCCATGGGCGGCAGATACTCGCCTCACTATTACCTGCAGCTTGCGCCCTTCCTTGCGCTGGCTGCGGGTATGGGCGCCTCCAGGTGGTATTCTGTACTAGCGGAAAGCCAGCCGAAAAAGAGCCGCTTGGTACCACTGGCGTGCGCGCTCTACCTTATGGTCGGCGTAGTGCTGATAAGCCGGCCTGCGCTGCGCAGTTATTTCTACACCGGATCCACAACGGCTCGGTTGAACGCTCCTGGTGAGCCTACAAATGCGCGCGAAGTTGGGGTATACCTCCAAAGCCACATCCGGCCTGGAGAACGAATTGCTGTTATTGGACGGGGCGTTGCAATTTACTGGTTTGCAGAACGTCTGCCGGCACTTACAGATATCTGGGGCACCCGAGTGAGTGGCTATTTTGGCTGGAATGATGCCCCTGAGGTATTTCAGGCTTATGAACCTGGCTTTGTAGCCGAATTATTGGAACGCAAGCCGCCTGTGCTGGTAGAATTTTGCCAGAACGGATTATTCTCTCGGCGCTACAGCGGGTCGCCTGGAAAACTGACTCTGGAGGAGCTACCCTTGCTCTTTGATGCGCTCAAGAAACATTATGTCGAAACGCCCTTTGGGGGCAGCGATACTGTCCTCTGGTGGCGTAAAGACCTGCGCAGTGGAGATGACCTGAAGCGATGAAAGCTTTCCTCGCTGGGCTTGCTTGTGTAGGTCTGGTGGTGGCTACCAGGCTGCCCTGGTTCGGCGACCATATATTACAACATCGACACCGCAGTTCGAGGGACACTCTGGTTGGGGCTGGTCAGAGGGCCTTGTGCCTCTGCGCGATCTTTATGGAAGCACCAAGCCGCCAGGCCTGGATCTCCTGTATATGGGGCTGTTCAAGGTTTTCGGAGTCAGCCTGGTCAGCCTTCAGTGGCTGGCCCTGGGCTTGACGCTCGCTACTGCGCTGGTTGTCGGACTGCTAGCCAAGGCCCTGTTCGATGGCCGGGCAGGTTTCTATGCCGCTTTTGCTTATGCGGGCGCCTCTTGCTTCGTTTATGGGCCGATGGACTGGCTGGAGCCACATACCGAATATCTCGCCACCTTGCTGGTGCTGCTTGCGGCGCTCTGCCTGGTGCCACTTGCTCGCGGGGGGAGCAGCCTGTGGGCTTTCCCCTCTGGCCTGCTGCTTGCCGAGGCCGCTTTCACAAGGCAAAACGTCTTGCTTTTCGCTTTCCCTCTGGCGCTGGGCTTCGGCCTTATGGCCTGGCGCCAAAGACCCAGAGCTGTGCCCTTTGCGCTGTTCTGGGGCCTCGCTGGGCTGGCAGGGGGCATCGCTCCCTGGGCCTTGTATTACCGGCAACTGGGCGCTCTTGATAACTTGCTGCTGTTCAGTTGGACACTGCCAGGTACCTATGCGACAGGTCACTCTCCTGTAGATGCGCTTCTTGGTATGCCCTTTGCGCTGGGCAACTGGGCCACAACCTGCGCGCCGGTGGCCGGGCTTGGACTAGGGTATCTCTTCCAGAAAGAAGAAGGCAGTCGGCTTAAAGGCGCCAAACTGCTGGTCTTGCTTATGCTGCTGGGAGGGATTGCCGCAGCTTCTCTTGGGGGACGCTTCTTCGGGCACTATCTGCTGATGATGGCCCCCTTTGCCGCGCTAGCTGCCGCGGGCGCTATCGCCGTGCTGGCGCCAGTGGTTTACTCCAGCAAAGTGAAATCAACGCCTGGCTCACCGGTGGCTGGCGCCCTGGCTTTGTTGTTCTTCGTATGGCTGTTTGCGGGCACCCTGGGCACCGCCCAACCGCCTTTGCGGGCGATTGCACGAAACGATCCTGGCAGTCTCACAGGTTATTACAACGGGGAGAAAGACTGGTTGCCTGCTGTGAAGACGCTAGTCCAGAAGAATACTCCTCCTGGCTCTCGAATCGCCGTTTTTGGTCATCCTTCTGTCTATATCACCTCGGACAGACTGCCTGCCGTGCGCGACTTCTGGGGCAATTTTGTGACTGCTTATCGCAGCCATAGTTCAAAGCCCGAGGCTTTCAAGTTTGTAGAGCGTCATTGGGCGGAGGATCTGGCGAAAGGTCAGGCGGCCCTGGTGTTGGATGTCGGTATAGAAAGCGAGGGTAATCCCAGATTGAAAGATTATCCCCAGGTAGCCAAAGTGCTCGCGCAGCACTATCGATTTTCACCAGAGCTTTCGGCGAAAGTGCCCAAATTGCTGGTCTGGGTGCCGAAGAAGCCCCTAAAGCCCGTCAAATGAAGAGCCTCTTGCTTTCACTGGCTTGCGCTGGCCTGGTCGTTTTCACGCGGCTGCCCTGGTTTGGCGACCATATCTTCAACATCGACTTGGCGGTGAGAGGCACGCTTGCCTGGGGCTGGTCCGAGGGCCTGGTACCTCTGCGCGACCTGTACGGCAGCACAAAGCCGCCAGGCCTGGATTTACTTTTCCTGGGACTCTTCAAAGTTTTCGGAGTCAATCTGGTCGCTCTGCAGTGGCTAGGACTTGCTTTGACCTTGGCGACGAGTCTGGTAGTCGGCCTGCTGGCGAAGGCGCTCTTCGATACCAGGGCTGCTTTCTACGCCGCCTTTGGTTATGTTGGAGCGACCTGTTTTGCGTTCAGGCCTATAGACTGGCTTGAGCCCAGCACCGAATATGTCTCAATCCTGCTCGTGCTGCTTGCCGCCCTTTGTCTCATACCTTTGGGGCGCGGTGGGAGCAGCCTTTGGGGCTTCCCGGCGGGGCTGCTGCTGGTCGAGGCCGCCTTTGTGCGCCAAAACTCGCTTCTCTTTGCCTTCCCACTGGCGCTGGGTTTCGGTCTTATGGCGTGGCAGAAGCGTCCGAAAGCCGTGCCTGGCGCTTTGCTGGCGGGAATCACGGGCTTCCTGGCGGGCGCAGCGCCCTGGGTCTGGTATTACCACAGCCTCGGCGAGCTTGACGCCCTGGTGCTGTTCGGTTGGACCTTGCCAGGCCTCTATGCGATGGGAGCCTCGCCCCTCGCCTGGCTGGCTGACGTACCGCTGAAGCTGGGGGGAAGAGCCCTCGTTTATGCTCCGGTAGCCTGGCCAGGGCTTTGGTATGTCCTCCAGAAAGAAGAAGGGTCCGAGCATAAAGGCGCCAGGCTGCTTGTGTTGCTTCTGCTGCTGGGGGGGCTGGCCTCCGTATCGCTGGGAGGGCGCTTCCAAGGTCATTATTTTTTGATGCTGGCGCCCTTTAGCGCCCTGGCGGCAGCTGGTGCGATTGCGGTGATGGGCTCATCCGGCAAGCCTCGCGAGACCGGCCCCTCGTCCAGAGAGCGATGGCTTCGCACTTTGCTTGTCTGCTTTGTCATATGGCTGGTCCTGGGCGCCCTGAGAACCTCGATGCCCCCTCTGAAGGCTTATGCTGCCTCGGATGCGAAAAGTCTTGAAAGGTATTACAAAGGCCAGAGAGTCTCCACCCCTGCCGTTGTTGAGCTGGTGCAGCAAGCGACGCTGCCCGGCTCGCGGATAGCGGTCTTTGGGGGCCCTTCAGTCTATCTCAAATCAAACCGACTGCCCGCTGTACGCGACTTTTTCGGTAATCTCCTGACCGGTTACAAAGGCCATAATTCGGATCCCGAAGCTTTCAAGTTCGCAGAGCGTGACTGGGCTGATGATTTGGCCAAAAGGCAGGTGGCGCTGGTCGTGGATGTCGGGCAGATGGGGGAGAGCAATCCCCGGCTTACGGATTATCCCCTGATTGCGCGGGCACTTGAGCAGCACTATCGGTTTTCGCCTGAACTGTCATCGAAGGCGCCAGGGGTGAAGGTCTGGGTTCCGAAATCCAGGCGACTCTAACCGGGAGCTGTCTCAGCGGCGGCTTCGGCTGAGAGTTCTCCTCTTGCGACACCTGCCGAAGCCAGCAGGATGAGCAAGGGATCGACTATCAACATCAGGCGCCCCATCACGTCAGGCCCGAGCATCAGGCAATGCGCCCCTATTACCAGGCCAAACAGCCAGGCGAGCCTGCGAGTTCGCTGAAGCCTTATCAATACCAGAAAGCCTGGCACCGCGAACCAGAGCACCAGGAGCTTCTGTGCAGTCTGAAGCGTGGTCACCCAACCCAGAGGGTCGTCGTACAAGGTCGAAAGCGCCTTCAACGGCCCCCCCTCATAGAAAGCCTCGCGCACGCTGTCGACTGTGATATGACCGCGCAGCAACTGGAACCATAAAATGCGGTCAGGTACCAGAGGCGCGGTTATCGAGGTGGCCAGCCAGATGCCAATATAGGTATAAGGCTGGGCTTTGAGCTGGTCCAGGAATACTTCCTTTGACGCTTTGGCAACTTCAAACTGGGCTTTCGGATTGGAAACCGGCTTGCCCATAAGTTTCTCGACTTTTTTCCATAACTGGGCGCGTGTCTCGTCGAGGGATTTCCTGTGCAGATACGCTTCAATAAGAGCCGCATCCCATTCAAGCAAAGTGGTATCGGCCTTGGTCGAGAAAGCCAAAGCACCGAACACCTGCTTGTTGCGCACCAACCAGGGAGTGACAATCAGCCCGAAAATAAGCAAGGCAAGCAGGAAATAACCGACTTTCTTTTTTACAGAGCCAAAGGCAGTGACCAGTCCGACAGCGCCATATAACGGGAACACTTGCCCCTGCGGCTTGAACCAGGTTGCCAGTCCCCAAAGCGCGAAAGCGCCCAGCGTCGGTTTCAATACCGCATCAGGAGTCCTGACGAGGAGCCATAATCCTAGAAGCAGCAACAACCCGAAAACGGGATCGGGATGCAGAGTGTTTGAGACAAGCAGCCCGGTCAGCCAGCAGGCGCTGACCAGACCAGCGAACAGGGCCGCGCGGTCGCCAAACAGGCGCCAGGCGATTCGGCACAGGACTGCGACCAGGATGCCCCACAGAAATACCTGCAGGAAGGTTGCGGCGCGCGGATGAACGCCAACTACAGCATAGATGAGCGCAAGCCAGGTAGGATAACCGGCGGGTCTGGCCGAGGACGCCTCCCAGGGAGAGCGTTCCATAGGGGTGAAGTAATGCCCGTTCTTTACCAGATTATCGGCGATGAGGTGGTATTCCTCGCCATCGCCTACCAGTAAATCCGACCCCATAACATAAACCCCCGCCCATAGGGCGAGGCCAAATAATATCGCCAGTAGCAGGCAATTGCGCTCCAGAGGTCGCATAAGCAGACCTTTATTATACCTGCAGAGCGCAGGGTTTTTCCAGTAGATGTCGTAGAGAATCATCAGGAAGGTTCACAGAAGGCTTCCTCTGGCGTAAACTGGATGAAGACCGAGCTGCAGAAAAAGGGGGAACCAGCTTGGAGCCAAACGAGCCTGTTTATACTGCTGCCGAGGATCCGCGACTCAAGCGCGAAGCGGACCTGCTTGCCGCGGAAATGCTGCAAAACTTGCTTGTGCCCGATGCCGAGTTGAAAGAGCTGCGCGCGCAGCTTGCCTACAGACTCGAGCATGCCTGGGCCCGTCATATGGACTCTCGCACAAGCGATGATGAAGCTTTGCGCCTGGCAGTAGCCTTTTTGCGCGATGATCTTTCTCTTCAGGAAAGCGTACAGAGCTTGCGCCGCACAGCTTTTCTTCGTCATGTCGGTATCGCTTTGTTCGGAGCCCTGATGTGGTTCCTGGGTATGCTTGCCTGGCTGCATTTTCTCGATCCAACGGAAATGGCCCGGCCCTTCAGTGTGGTGACCATTCCACTCGAGCCTGTGGTTGCTGCGATGCTCATAGGCTTTATAGTGGGTGTGCTCTCGTGTTCGCGTGGCTGGTTTTTCGCCGCCTGCTCGCAGCTACTTGGGCTTTCGCTATTACTGTTGTTCCGGTACCAACCCTTTTATGCTTCACTCGGCTTTTTGCTGTTGTTCGTGCCTTTGATAGTCGTGGTGGCAGGGATGTCTGGTTACCTTGCCGATCTGATGAAAGGCGAAGTGTCTTCGGCTGCCAGCCAGGCTTGAAGGCCAGGGCTTGCCTTGTGGGCAAGGACTGCGTTAGAAATCGGCTGGAGCCCTGAAAGGCCGGTCTTCCCAGGGGGAGCCCTGTTTGGTTGTAATTGCGATTTGCCTGACCTTGGTTTTACTACTGGCCGAGGCGCGCCTTGAGTTGCGCGCCGGGGCTGCTTCGCGTCCAATCACGCCTCCCATCGGCACTCCTCTTGGGGGATACGCAGCCAGGCAAGGGCGGCCTTCTACCGAAGTCCACGATGAGCTTTATGCCCGGGCAGTTGTGCTGGAACAGGCCAGCCGACGATTTGCCCTGGTCTCCTGCGACCTGGTGGGTATCACTCGGGATGTCAGGGCGCGCGTAGCCGACTTGCTTGCTCCCCTAGGGATTGGCCCATCTGACTTGCTGCTGGCCGCAACGCACACTCACTCAGGCTCGGGCGCTTTGGCGCGCGACCGCCTGGCCGAAGTCGTAATGGGAAAGTTCGATCCGAACTTGCTGGACTATACTCTGGACGCGGTCGCCGAAGCGGTGGCCGAGGCTGTCACTCGGCTCGAGCCTGTCACTCTGAAGACTGCCTCTGGCGTGGCGCCTGGCTTCGCGTGCAATCGTCGCCGGCCTGGAGGGCCTCATGACCCGACGATTGGACTCCTTTCGCTGGAGCGCTTCCAGGGCGCGCCGGTCGCCTGGCTGACGAGTTTCGGAGCGCATCCAACCCTGCTTGGCCCTGACAACCTGGCTATCTCACGAGACTGGCCGGGCCCTTTGGTGGACTGTTTGAAGCACTTTTCCGGAGCTGATGAGGTACTTTTCCTGAACGCCGCAGCCGGAGATCAGCGTCCCTGCGCTCGGGAGGAGACTGGAGCTTTCGCCGGAGTCGAAGCCTTTGGGAGCGCGCTCTGCGAGCAGTTCGCCGAGGTGGCGAAGGGCTTGTATGAGCTACCCACAAGCCTCTTTGGCACTCGCTTTACCGAGCTACCTGTCACCGCGCCTGGGGCGGCCTTGTTCGAGCGCACTACAGCTCTTGTGCAAACGGTTGGGCTCGGTTCGGTTGTCTTCCTTGCCCTGCCCGGCGAGGTTTCATGCGAGCTGGGTCTGGCTTTCAGGCAGGGGGCTGAAGCACTTGGCTTCACGAACGCTTATCTAGTCAGTCTGGCCAATGACCATTTAGGTTATCTGCTTTCCCCCGAGGACTATGCTCAGGGGGGCTATGAGGCTAAAATGGCCTTTTTCGGCCCAGACACGGGCAATCCAGACGATTGCAGTCGGCCTCGAGCAGGCCGCGATACTTGCCAGGGAGGCAGGACTTATATGAGAGGCGGAGGAAGGGGCCCAGGCCCAGGTGGCCCTCACGGAAGAGGCGCTGGTAAAGGTGGATTCGGTCGCGCGGAGGGAGGAGCCGAACCTGTTGGCTGGCTGCCAGCTTCGCGCCTCGTGCTGCCATCAGTACTACTTGTTATCGCCGAGAAAGGCGAAACTCACGGCTACGAACTCGCCAGTGAACTGGAAACGCTAAATCCCGAGGCTCGCATAGAGCCAGGCGCTGTGTATCGCGGTCTGAGACGTCTTGAAGAAGAGGCATACATTGTTTCTCGCTGGGACACCGAAGGCGGTGGCCCTGCCAGGCGACTCTACTCGCTTACAGAAAAAGGGCAGAGTCTGCTTGCAAGCTACAATAAGGCTATCGAGCAACGTATAGTGATACTTCAGGGCTTGCTCAAGCGGCTGAAGAATCTCCCGCCCAGCTAGTCTGGCCTGGTTACCAACCTGGTTTGAAAAAGAAAGGACTCGGCCAAGGCCGAGTCCTTTCCAGCCCCTCTGGCTTTGCCTCGCTTACAAATCGAAAGAGTCCAGCACCTCGCCGAACTGGTTCTTTACCTTTACCGAGATGCGTTTGTGCTTCAAGGTCACCAGCACATAATGCTCTTCGGCGCTTGCCGCCCTGATGCTGCCGGCATAGGGTACGGTCAGGTCGGGCGGATACCAGGGCGCGCCCGCTCCGCCGGTTACGATCTGGGTCACCTGGTTTTTCCAAAGCGGATTGATTGCCTTGTCCACGACCATCCGGGTGTAGTTATGCTCGTGACCGGCAAAGTAGGCCTTGACCTTGTGTTTGTCGAGGATAGCCCAGAACTTGTCCCTCTGCTCGGGATACTTGTCCATCGAGCTGCCTACATGGCCTCCGGTGCCCCAGGCTGGCTGGTGGGCAAAGACGAAGCAGAACTGCCCGCGCTTTGCAGCCTCAGCCAAATCCATATCAAGCCAGGCAAGCTGGTCATCGTCAATCTGCCCGGGAGCCCAGTCGAAATCGCTGCACACCGCTACGAAATGGCAGAAGCCATAATCAAGGCTGAAGGTCGACTCCGAATAGTCTCTTGCAGGATCGGCGACCTGTGGACCGTTAAAGGGCAGCACCAGCCAGTCGCGCCAGTTGGCATCCCAGGTTTTGCCCTCTTCGCGAAGCCCGTGCTCGTGGTTGCCTGGTGAACTGTAGACGGGAAAACTGCTCCAGAAGGGCGCCATCGTCTTCAGGAAGGAGTCCATCTGCAAAGCAGGCTTCTCGCCGCCGCTGACCAGGTCTCCGGTGAACAGGGCAAGCTCGGCGCCGTCGGCTTTGGCCATCCGGATAAGCTGCCCAAGCACCGCGTAGTTGACCGAGTTGAGTTGATTGTCGAGACTCGGGTAAGCTGATTGCGCGCGGCTGTCGCCCATCACCACAAAGCTGAAGTCCGAACTCGGGTTGCGCTGCGTCCGGATGGGAGTCGACGGCAAGGTGAGCGTGTCTTCAAACCCTTCTGCCGTCAGCACCAGCTCATAGGTATAAGCCTTGTCTGGCAACAGCTTGTCCACCACGACTTCAAAACTGGTTGCCGGATCTGTCAGCACCTGCCGGCGGACTAATACTCCGTTCGTGTCCCGGACATTAATCATCGCCGTGGCAGGAAGGTTCAGTTGCCAGCAGAGAGTGACCGACTCGGAAGTGACCAGGTTGACCATTGGGCCGGCCACGGGCGCAAGGCCCAGCCGCTTTGCGCCAGCCTCATCTGTTATCACCCGCAGAGTCGTGTCGTTGGAGCTGAACAGAGTACCACTTGTGGCTCCGACCGAGACCGCCCTGAAATGGATAACCAGCCCCAAGGGGACGTTCGGCAGTTTTACAGAATGCTCGGTAACCGGCTCCGGTTCGGTAGCCGCAGCCTTCTGGCGGTAGTTGAGATAACTGGGCGCGGTCAGTCCGGTCGGGTCAAGCGGGGTGGCACTCACATAAGAGCCAATCGCGGCCTCATCGGTAGTCCAGGAGACCACCGGATTGCCCTCTTCATCCAGCGCCACAGTGGGGAAGAACCCATTTGCGGCGTTTGCCACCAGGCAGGCAGCCAAAATCAGAGCAATACCCAGCGCATACGCCAGGCCAAGCGACCTTGTGTGCTTCATCCAGCAGGCCTCCGAGTTCCTCAGAGTGGAGAAATCTCTTGCCACCTAATAAGATAGCAGTAATCCCGGATTGGGGAAACTCCCCAACCCGGGATTTTAATTGTAGTTAGCCTGATGTTCTAGTCTTCGATGAAGTCCGGATGGGTCTGGGCATCTTCAGGAGCAGGCCTGCGGGTAAGCTGACGCAGCTTGCCTTCTCCTGCGTAAATGACACGCTCGGCCACGTTGGTGATATGGTCGCCAATACGCTCGAAGTAGCGCGCAATCAGCACCAGCTCGAGACCGGTCTCGGTCAGTTCGGGACTGCGCTCCAGCGTGCTCATAAGCATACGCTTGCAGCGTTTGTACAGCCTGTCTATCTCTTTATCCATCACGCCTACGCGTTCGGCGCTCTCGATATCAAGCCCGCGGAAGGCTTCTATTGAGAGCTGCAGCATATTGAGGCAGATGGCCGGCATCTGGCGCAGGTCGGCCATTACCTCGGGGAAGGCTTCGGTCTCCAGCTTCCGGCTCGCTTTGGCCACATCTACACAATAATCGCCAACGCGTTCCAAATCTCCTGCGATGCGCAGCGCGCTCATAATCATCCGCAAATCACTGGCGGTGGGCTGCTGAGTGGCCAGCACGACGGCGCACTCGTGCTCGAGCTGCAACTCGAGTTCGTCCATCTGGTCTTCATAAGGCCCTATGATTTCGCGTACCAGCGATTCTTGCGGGCTGGTCAAAGCTTCCATCGAGAGAGCGAGCATCTTCTCGCCTGTCAGCCCTGCGGCCAGCAGTTGCTCGTCAATGGTGCGAAGTGACTCTTCAAAGGTAAGCCGACGGGGCATCTGGCTCCTCCTGGGACTAACCCATACGGCCCGAGATATAAGCCTCGGTCCGTGGATGGCGTGGATTTGTGAAAAGCTCGTCAGTCTTGCCATATTCTATGAGAACGCCACTACGCCCTTCATCTACCCAGAAAACTCCGGTATAGTCGCTTACGCGACCTGCCTGCTGCATATTGTGGGTGACGATTACCAAGGTATACTGGGCCTTCAATTCGACCATAAGGTCTTCTATCCGCAAGGTGGCTATTGGGTCGAGGGCCGAGCAAGGCTCGTCCATCAAAATTACCTCGGGCTTAACGGCAAGCGTCCTGGCGATGCACAGCCGCTGCTGCTGACCGCCCGACAGGCCAAGGCCACTTTGATGCAGTTTGTCTTTGACCTCATCCCAGAGCGCCGCGCCCTGCAAGCTCTCTTCGACGATTTCCGCAAGTACAGCTTTGCGTTTCTCACCGTGGATGCGCGGCCCGTAAGCGACATTGTCGAAGATGCTCATCGGGAAGGGATTTGGTTTCTGGAAGACCATCCCAACTCTCTTCCGTAGTTCGACAGGATCAACGTTCTGGGCATAAAGACTTTGCCCGTCCAGTTGCACGTCGCCTTCCAGTTTGAAGCCGGGGATGACATCATTCATCCTGTTGAGGCAGCGCAAGAAAGTGGATTTGCCGCAGCCAGAGGGCCCAATCAGCGCCACGATGCTGTTTGCGGGTATCATCATACTGCTAGGCTTCAAAGCCAGGAAGCTGCTATACCAGGTGCGCAATTCCACTGCGGCCAGGCACACTTCGCCGGGTGGCGTCATAATATGACGCACTTCGTCCTCGACCGCGCTGCCTTGCGGTGTAGTCTCCAGCCTTACAGCTTGCTGTTCGGCTTCTGAAGCTTGCATGGTAGGCGCTTTCTCCTTTAGCAAGTTCACCCTTTTGCACTCCTGCAGGCGACTGGATAGTCGAATTTCCGCCCGCACCTTCAAGCTATCAGGCGATTGTTAGGAGAATGTGAGCATATTTTACTTTTATCAAAGTATGGGAATCGAATCAAATCGGGCTTTTTGCCAGGCCTCGGGCACACTGGCGCGTTCCTCGCTTCCCGGCTGGTAACCCAGCAGGCCTTCGGCAACTGCCCAGAGGAAGGTCGGCGCCACCCAGGGAGAAAGCGACATCCCGCGAGATTCCAGCTCTTCGCCGTGCAGCCACTCGGGGAACTCCCCGGGCACCGTACCCACGAAGCGCTCGGTATCCAGGGCCATATCGGCCACCTGCGAGACCAGCCCGAGCGCGAAATCGAAGTCCAGCGACGCGAAGGCTTTGGCTGCCCAGAGCATCGGGTTGGGCCAGATGCCTCCGAGCAGGCCCCAGGCTTCGGTGGGATGATATTCTGGCGAATTGGTCGGTACAGCCCGCAGCCCTGCTGGCCCCTGGAACTCCGGCCCGCGTAGCAGACTCAGGAGCTGGCGCGACCGGGCTTCGTCCGTTACGCCACAAAGCACCGGGAAGACCTGATCGATGGTTAGGAGCGCGCGTTCCTTGCCCTCGTAGACATCAAGCAGATACCGGTCGCCCTGCCAAAGCTGGTCGTTGATAGCCTTTCGCAGCGCCTGGGCCTCGCGGGCAAGCTCCTGGGAAGAAAGCAAGGCCGCTGCTTGCCCGATCGCCAGGCAGGCCAGGCAGTTGATTTCCATAACTTCGCCCGAAATGACGTAATCGGGGATTATATTGCGCCAGCTCGAGATACCCCAGACATTGGTCCCGGCAGGTTTGCCAGTGAGCAGGCCGCGCTCACCCCGGAGGCTGAGCAACTGACGGACAGCTTTCTCCACCTCGGGTCGCAGGCTTTCGGCATAGCCGGAATCGCCAGTAACCAGTTCGTGATGACGAATCGCCCACAGCCAGAGAGGCGTGTTGTCGGCCAGGCGCAGGCCATAATCCTCCCACTCGCCAGAGGTCATATCGATATATTCGACAATCTGGCCGGACGGCTCCTGATGCTTGCCGAAGACGCGCAAGGCAGCCGCGGAGAACTCCGGCAGCAGCCAGTCGAGACCAGCGGCCATCCAGGCGGTGTCACGCCCCACCACAAACACGGTAGGTGGATTGTTGGTCATCCCCCAGCCTTGGGGAAACTCGTGCAGCAGGCGCAGGCAATTGGCTTTGGCCCAGACGCAGGCCCTGGCGATACGCTCATCGGGGAAGTCCACCGGCACGGTGGTAGTGAGCAGTTTGTTCGTCTGCGCCTCCAGCCCTTCGACCAGGGCGCGCCAGTGCTCCAGACTGCCCGCCAGTGCTGCTTCCTGGGCTTCGGTGACGGCGGCTACGACCACCCAGGCGCGTTCTCCTACTGGCAGGTGGAACCGGACTTCACCCTCTTCGAAGCCTGCGAACCGCTCCGGCAGCGGGATGACGACGACCTTCAGGCGGTCCTTGTCGAAGCCCTGGCCAGGCCCCTCAATTTCGAGGGCCAGCTCAACTGGCGTCTCACCGGCATTCTGATAAGCCAGCACGAAGCCGCAAAGCCCCTCGAACCAGGCCCCGCGTGGCACGAAGAAAGCCTCTTCCACCACGCCTTCGGCAAGTCGGAGGCGCCTGAACTCTACAAACAGGTCGAAAGTCCACTCCTCGACCTGCGCGCCCAGAGGCCTCAGCCGACAAGCTTGTTGGCCTTCCGGGCCAGTGACTGGGAAACTTCTTACCTCGGGGCTCCACAAGGTGAAACTGCCCTCGATACATTTGGCCGTTGTCTTGGGATTACCGAGAGTGGCCCCCAGGGTGCGCTCAGGTTGCCTAACGGTAATCGCATAAGGGCCAGGCTCCAGCGGGAAACGCAATAGGTTGAACATCAGGACTCCTGTCTAGCCGGTTGAGTGAGGATGGTCGTGATCATGGGGATGGTCGTGTGGGTGGGCGTGCCCGTGCGAGTGAGTCTGATAAGTCAGCGCGGTCACGGCCAGTTTCCCGTTAGTCACCCCGCGCAGAGCCAGTATCTGATTGGCCAGCGCCTGCACGTCGGCGGGTTTGCCGCGCAGAATGATGACTTCCAGGCAGTTTATTTCGTCTACATGCACGTGGTTGGTGCAAAGCACATTGCGGCCGAAATGATGCTGGATTTCGGTCAGTTGCTCCATCACGCCTGTCACGTGATGATCATAGGTAATCGTCAGCGAGCCGAAAACTTCGCCCTCGCCGCTTTCCCACTGGTGCTCGATCAGATGACTTCGAAGAATATCGCGCAAGGCCTCGGAGCGGTTGCTGTAGCCTTCCTTCCCGATATGTTCATCCAGGGCGGTAAGCAAGTCACCGTCCATCGAAACTCCAAATCTCTCGACCATTGGTCATCCCCCCGAAGGTAAGGCAACACTAATACAATACCAATATAACCGCGTGGGGGGAAGGAGCGCTGGCCCGCATCTCCAATACTTTAGTCGAGGTGACGTGAATGAAGCAGACTCGCATCGAAGTTTTCGCGCCCAATGAGCAATATCCCTTCAATGGCATAACAACTCTGGCGCTGGCGCCCTCTGGAGAGTTGCTGCTGGCCTGGTACGCGGGCTCGTGGGAAGGCCACTGGGACAATGTAATCCTGATGGCGCGCTCGAGGGATGAAGGCCTTTCCTGGAGCTCGCCCGAGGTCATCCACGACACCCCTGGCAGGCCAGATCGCGATCCGGAAATTGCCTTCATTGGGAAAACGCTCTATCTCTGGTGCAATTCTTGTATCTTCATCACCCAGACCGCCTCGCTGGATGAGGGCCATACCTGGGGCGAGCCGGTCGAAGTAGGCGGGTTTGCGGCTGAAAACGTCGCCTCCTGCGAGCCTTTCAGGCTTTCGAGTGGCCGGCTGTGCTTTCCCGCCAGTTACATCCCCGAATACAAGCCAACCACCAACTACTATCGGCCGGCGGTGCTGCTCTCGGACGATGAGGCGCGCGTCTGGCGCTGGCACACTATACCGATGCCCGAAGGCGTCGAGGGACTTGAGCCGACCGTGGTGGAACTTGGAGACCACAGTCTGCTTGCCCTGATGCGCGCGCCAGGTGGTTGGGCCTATGAATCCTGGTCGTACGATGGAGGCCTTACCTGGAGCCTGGCGGTAGCCTCTACCTTGCCCAATCCTGGCTCAAATCACGACCTGCTGCGACTGGCGAACGGAGAACTTTCTTACTGGTACAATCCCTCGCCCAAGGGCCGCACTCCGCTCGCGGTAGCCTTCGGCCGGGACGGGCGAAGCTGGAGCGAGCCGCTGGTGCTGGATGATTCCGAAGGCGAATGCGGTTATCCGACGGCCTTCGAGGCTTTTGGGAAGCTCTATTGCGCTTACCACTACAAGAAAGAATCCATCCGCCTGGTGATACTGGAGCGGTGACTCGGTCGATAGAGGTAGCGTGAGGTGCTGGGCGGGTCTCAGACCCGCCCCTACAGATACCTTCAGCGCCGCAGGCCCGATAAGGGGGTGCAGGGGTGACACGCCCCTGCGCCTTTCAGCTTTAGTCTTTCGCCTTTGCCTTTTGCTTTTTCTTCAAACAGGCGGGCATCAGCCCGCCCTTGCTTTTCACCTTACTCGATATTTCGCCACGATCGTGACCTGCCCGCCTGGCTCGAGGGTCGCTGGATCCAGCTCTACCCATTCCTGCCTGGCATCGAAGCTGGCCCAGGGGATGCCATCCACCGTGACACTTGTCATTAGGGCCTGCTGGGGATGGCGGAAACGCACCAGAATCTGCTCGGGCAGCTTTCTGTCAGGCAAAGTGATGCTGGCTGTCAGCCTGCCTGAGGCCGCCTCGGAGTGGTACGCCACACTGGTCGCGCCCCACTTGGTCGTCATTTTAGCCACCGAGGCTACTTCGCCCTCGCGCAGCCAATAGCGGGGCAGGGCTTTGCCGTAATAAAGTGTCTCGTCCTGCTCGAAGACCAGCAGATTGAGCAGCCAGTTCAGGCTGTTGGCCTCATCCGAGGGCTTGTAATGACTGCCGCTGGTAAGGCCAAGCACCGGGAGGGGATGCTCTATCAAGAGGCACTCCTCGGGCCGCCAGCAGCTTGCGAAGGCGTTGAAGAAGCCCCTCAGATAGTGCTTCACCTGGTCTCGCATCAGGAAGGGGACGCACCCAGCCAGCAGATTGGGTTGCATCGAGAAGCCTCCCCGGTCGAACCAGTAGTGCTCGAAGGGTTCGATATCGTAGCTCCAGGGGCTTTCCACGTATTTGGTGTCCTCGTAGTCGCGCAAAATCCATTCGGCCTCGGGGCCATCCACTGGGAAGAGGCCGCTGATGAGCAGGTAGATGGCTCCTTCGAGCACTTCGCGTATCCATCCGACATCGCGTCCGCGCCTGTAAAGACGCGAGGGGATATGCGGCGCCCAGGAGGCATCGCGCAGCTTCACCACTGGCGACCTGCGGCGCATCTCGGTGAAGCCTCGGCGCAGGTCTTCGGCATAGGCGTCGGCCTCGCTGACCAGTCTTGCGCCTTCGGGATGGCCGGCGTCTCGCAAGGCTCGGGCGGCGGTGTCCAGCCCGCGCCAGGTCAGCGAGTTGGTCGAAAGCCAGTAATAGAAATCCGTGACATCTTCCAGGCTGCCGGCAGGCAGAAAGCCGTATTCCAGCACTGGCTGCCCTGCCTCATCCAGCAATTTCGTGTGCTGGCGCTGGCGGATAATCCAGTCGCAGCCTGCGGTTATTTTGGTAGCATTTTTGAGCAACCAGTCGGTGTCGCGCGTGAAGAACCAATGCTCGCCCATACACCATAAAGCCCAGCCGTGATGCTGGTTGTAAGCGCCCTGCTCGTAGCCCCCAGCGCCATAGAACAGCCCTTCGTGGTCGCTGAAGTTGCCAGGCTGAGGCACGGTGCCCTGATATTCAAGCCACACTTCGATGCGCCGCCGAGCCTCCTCGTGCAGGCCGCGCCGCTCGAGCGAGTTGACTATCATCGTGGCCTCGTTGGTGAAGTTGCCATAAGCTTCGGTGCCCACCACGCAATTGACCAGGTCGCTGTCGGGCATCCGGTCGTCGCTCAGATAGACGTGCACGAGCTGGGCTTTGTACCAGGTATCCAGCACGGCATCGGGCGTGCGCAGCAGGGCTTGTTTTGCGATTTCCTTTGCCCAGTAATCGCGCACCAGGGGAAGCTGACCTCCGAAGGTCATCCGGTCGACAAGCAGGCTTTCGTCGGCTGTAGGTTCGCCGAAGGGAACCTTCAACTCCAGCCAGGCGCTCTTGCCGAGGCGCAAGTGAAGCCTCGGCAAGCAGCGCGCCGCCCTCGGTGCGAAACTCCACCCCGTCAGAGGCCGAGATTAGCGCTCTAAGCACAGACTTGCCTTCGAACTCGCTCCATAAGGTGCCTTCTTCATACCTAAGGGGCGTAATGCCCTCGGCCGGGTCTTGCCAGCAAGCCGCCGTATCGCGGAACTGGGCGTTCTCCCTCAGCGATATCGGCAGCCGCACCTTCACCGGGGCCTTGTCAGCCACGAATTCAAACCGCATCAGGGTCACCGAGAAAGCGTCTCCGGGCAGGTCTGAGCCATCAAAAGGGGCGGTAACGGGCACCGTGAGCGCCGCCTGGGCGACTTCATAACCGTTGCCTCCCCAGCGCGCCCGATACACGGGCAGCCAGCCCTCTTCGAAGCCGCGCTCGAGCAACTGGTACCGATGCAGCCCGAAGAAGAAGCCAAGCTGGCGACCTTCCCACTTGAGGCGCGGCGTGTCGCTGGCGGGCACGGCTTTGTTGAACTTTTCGATCACGAACAGGTCGCCGTATTCGTTGAGCGCGTATTTGGCGCGGTTGTGCTTCAATCCAACGAAACAGTAGGTCGAATCGGGCGGAGTCATCCGCTTCAGGGCGCGGGGGAGAGTCTGCTCCGGCAGCTCTTCGATCCGGTCAACCAGCGAGGCGCCCGGTTTGCAGGCGGCTTTTGTGCTGGCAAGCGTTGCGGCGGTCTCAGCCCGGGTCACAGCAGCCTCAAAGGCGGGCAGCCACATCCCCTCTTCGGGAACGGTCAGGGCGTTGAAGGTGAAGGCCTCCTGGCCGACCTTCACAGTCAGCAGAGGTTCATCGTGAGACCAGGGGCTTGGAGGAAGGAAATGCCTGAGAGTCACGTCCAGCGCGCCGTCGGTGGCCCAACTGGCTTGTTCTACCTCGCAGTTATAACCTGAAAGCAACTCGTTTGCCGGCTCTCCCTGGGCGCTTTGGGGCAGCCACAGTCTAAGGCCGAGGCTGGCTTCTGGAAGAGCCAGGCGAGCCGCGACCACTTTTGCCCCCTCAGGGGCTTCCACCTTGAAACCCAGTGTCCGGCGGAAGGTGGGCGAGTAGCCTTCCGGCCCTTCTGGCAGCTCTTCGGCAAGAGGACCAAAGGTAAGAGAAAGCTTGCCTTCGGAAGGCGAGCAAGTGACCTTTGCCTCTTGCCACTGGCAGTTGTACCAGTCGTCCTGGGCAAGCCAGCCGAGATCGCCTGTCTGGGCGGCGGCATAGACCTCCCAGCGCAGCTCGGGCCAGCTACTGCGCATATAAAAAACGCGCACCGAGGCGTCGCTTATGCCTTCGGGCAGCTCCAGCACGACTTCGGCCAGGTCGCGAGGTTCTTCGAACCAGTATTCCAGCGCCTCTTGCTGGCGATGGGCGAAAGGCAAAGCATTGATGGCGGTCATCTAAGGTTCCTCCTCCGAATTGAGCGAGCCTTTTCGCCGAAACCGGTCGCCTTCCTGCGCCTTCAGATTTGCCTTTAGTTGCTGAAGGCCCTCGGGCCGGGTTAAAACTAAGGACGGCCTGGTAGAGGTCGAAGGCAGAAGGAGGCCTTGCGAAGATGGAATCGCCAGCTACGGCGCAACTTTTTGCCGGTAATTCGCCGGGTTTCGCTGGGCCTGATTCAGCGGCCTACTATGCTGCGCTGGGCGCTCCTTTACCGCTTGTGCCAGGCGCAGATGCCGAACTCTTCCTCGAAGTCGCCCCAGAACTTGCAGCGCGCCAGCCTTCTCTAAGGCTCACCTGGCGCACGCCCAAAGGCCAGCTTCACAAGCTGGAAGGGGTCAGGCTTTATCCTGGCGATGTCATCGTAGGGCCAGTTGTCGTGCCCGGCGAGTTGGTCCAGTCGGGTATCGCGACCGCCCTTTGGGAGCTGACCGATGATAGCGGTCAGCAGCTTGCCTCGGGAAAGGTCTACTGCGTGGCCGAACCTGCTGCGACGGTGGCCGACCTGTGGGGCTATTTCCGCCTGTACGGCAAGGGATTTTTTGCCGATATCGCCCAGGCGACGGGGACAATGGCAGGGCTGTGGGGCAAAGAAGTTGACAACCTTGTAAACTTTTGGCCTGTCCTGGTGCCTCGCCGCGAGCAACTCGGGCAGGTCTCAATCAGCTATGACCATCCCAGGGACCGAGTGCTCTACACTGAGCATTCGCATCTGGCTGACGATACCAGGCTCACGCGCCTTGAAGATGGCCAGGTCACCATAACGTATCAGGAGCAGTCGACCATCGCGGGCGGGCTCAATCTGGTGGGCGTGACTGAAAGCTGGTGGCTGGCTGACAACGGATTATACTGGGAAGTGTTGCTCTCAAACAGGGCCTCCGAGAAGCTCGCGCTGCGCGAGGTGCGCTTCGCGACCCCCTTGTGCGGAGATGGCGATAACTGCTCGCCTGAGCCTGTGCTGCATCTCCACGGCCCTTGCACCTGGCTCACCGCGGCCCCTGTGGAAGCTAATCGCCCCTTGCTGCTGATTACTGTCACTGAGGGAGAGCTTGTCTCCGCGACTGAAGAGGGTGGACGGCTGGTACTGAAAGGCCTTTCGCACCCCGCCGGCGCCAAACCCCTGGGCCTGAAGTCCAACGGCCAGCTGCTGTGGCGGTTCTTCCTGAGGCTCGTAGCCACGCCAGCGGAAGCCCTGGACGTGCTGGAAGGGCTGGGCAGGCTTGCTTTCCTCTCGCCAGGCCCTTTGAAACCAGGGCAAGCGGTTGCTGTCACCGTGCGCGCGGGCAAGCTCAAACTGCGCGGGGCCAGGCTGGATGGGCGTAAAATAAAGCTTGCTGCCCAGACTGGCGCCTTCGAGCAACCTCTGCCGCCCCTAAAGCCTGGCGCACATCTGTTGGAAGTCGAATTCGAGAAAAACCTTTGGGCGCCGCTCGAGCTGCTGGTGACCGACTAGGTTCTACCTGGCCCAATATGCGACCAGATGGGGATTCAACCGGGCCTCTCCCTGGGCCTCATAACCGACCTCGGCCGTCCCCATCGTGCGGAAGAACCCAAAACACCAGCGCCCCTGCGCATCGAAACCAGCCGGGCTCTTCGGCGTCTGCCAGCCGTACCAGCTTGCTACCAGTCCGCGCCCCTGTTCATCACCTGCGAGCAGGGTCTGAGTAAGGGTGACGTCCTCCTCGGCTCGCCAGGTACCTGTGACCTGAAGCGGCTCCGACCAGCCGGCGCCTGCCTGGATGAGGCGTTGATATTCTCGAGGGCTGCCCGCCTGGATTGTCGTAATCGCGCGCGCAACCTGCCCGGGCGTATCGCCTTGCCAGTCCGCTGGCGCGGAGAACTGGTCAAGCTGAGCGGGGGGCATATCGGTCAGCATCGCATAAAGCCGCGGCAGACTTGGCGCGATATGGGCATCATCGCGATTGGCTTTATACGCTGTCCAGCTTTTGCCCTTGTACCAGTCGAGTTCGCGCTTCGCGTCAGCCCCGAGATAGTCGCGGTGGAAACGCGCCACATCCTCGCTGTTGAAACGCACATAGCGGTTGTTGAATTGGCGTTCGTCTGTTTCTCTTGGGTAGGTCGGCCCATCGAGCTGCCAGCCTGCGGTGTCACCCCAAAGGTTGGTCAGGAAGACTTCCGAGGGAATCACTTCCATCGAGGCATAAGGCTGGCGTTTTACAAAATAGTCAGCGCCGCGCTGCTTCACAAAGTGGTGGACGAGTTCGCTCGCGAACCAGTAGCAGCCCCAATTGTAGGTCTCCAGGTCGCCGACGCCCCAGGCCAGCCTCGCAAGGGCAAGCGAAGGGGCCGCTTCATCACCCATTTCGGCGATTGCGTGCCGTCCGACGCTCTTCCAGTCCTGGCTGAACTGGGTCGTGTGGAGCTGCTTTATCAAGTCCCAGCGCTCCCGGATCAGCTCCCAATCACCGGTATATTGGGCATAACTCCAGATTGTGAACAGGCAGGCTGTTGCCAGCTTGCCGGAGTCGGTGTTCAGATGGACGCCATCCCATACGCCAGGCCCAAAGGCGATGTGCCAGTCCTGTCCAGCGGCCGAATCCACGTGGAAGCGCTCCGGCTTCAGATAATAATCAACAAAGTAGAGGCCGAGTGAAGCCTTAACTCGGTCGGCAAGGTCCTCAGGCAGAAAAGCCAGCGCCTTTGGATACCAGCTAGCTGCGAGCGCCGCCCAGCAGAAGTTATCCTCGCCCCAGTCGTGTCCGAAAGAGTCAGCCGAAGGGAAGCGGCCTTCCATCGACGCTGTCAGATGATCTTGTGCCGCCGCGACAACTGGGTCGGTAGTACTCGGGGGAAGCTGCCTCTGTGTCTCGTTCACATACTTCAACAATTTATGGGAGACAGTCACCGTGTCAGTGCCTTCGAGCGCTGTCCAGGGCCCATAGGGGGTCATACAGCTTGGCGAGACGACCTTGCCCGAGACTGTCGCCGGATAGCCGTAAAGCAGCGCCAGGCCAAGCACCGGCGGAACAGGGGCGGTCTTGACTGGTTTCAGATTCCAGTCATTAGGGAGTTCCCTATAGGAATAGCGATAGGTTACTTCGAGGGTATCCTCGGCCGAGTTCACGCGGAAGCTCTGCTCGCACCCGGTGGGGAAGGCCAGCAGCCACTTTGCCCAGCGGGAGGCCATCCTTTCCGCAGTTGGACGGTCATAAGGTTCGTTCAGAGCGAACTTGCGCGTCCCGAAGAGAGGCATCACCGCCACGTGAGCGCCTGGTGTTTTGAAGGTCAGATGCAGTCCCTGAGGGCCAAGTCCGATTGTGTCCGGCTTGCGGTCAGGGACCAGCAGCCAGGGGCAGTCCCAGTTATCGAAGCCCGCCGCCTCGTAGAAGTCCACCAGCAGCCAGGGCTCGGTGAGGGCCGCGCCGCGTAGCGCGTAGGGCGTGTTGCGCCACATCACGCCCTCGGAGGTTGGATAGGCGAGGCGCGTCGGGGCCGAAAGCTCCCAGTCGGCCATATCCGCGAAGGCCCAGAAGTCCGTCGCCCGCACTTCGTAGAGCACGGCGGGGCAGACCTCGGATTGCAGCGCCACCAGCTTCGCATCGGCCGGCACTGCCTCGAGTCCGGTTTGCGCCAGCGCCAGACTGGCCAAGGTCAGGCTCAGCAAGGCTCCAATCAACCCTCTCATACTCAACGCTCCATCTTGTGGAAGTGCTCGGTAAGCAGCGCGAGTTCGCGTTTCTGGGTCTCGGTCGCGAACCCGTCGCACAGATAGTCGCTCCAGATGATGCCAGGCGCCCCGCCCTCTTCATAAGTGGCCTTCCACCAGGGGTAGGCCGCCATCAGGCAGTGCACCATCATCCCTTTGCTTGGCTCGGACAGGTTGTAGTGGCGCTGGTATTCCCGGCCATAATGCGGATTGATGAGGATGTCCCTCATATGGTCGAATTGCGGCAGCAGCACGGGTATAACGCCGTTCGAGACCATCTCGCGCATCGCATCGCGCCACTCGGCTGCAGTGTAGGGCAGGGTCGTATAGTCGCTGTAGAAGTGCAGCGTGTCTCGCGCCTTCACCACAGAGTTGACCATCGCGTTGCGGCGCTGCGAATAGTAGACATGGCGCAGGTGCATCGAGTCGGACTTCCCATCGCCATCTAGCACCAGGTTGGCCCCTTCGGTGCGCAATTCAAGCTCTGCCCCGGGGATGGCCTCGCCCAGCAGCGTGTTGGTCGCTTCGATAAAGTCCATCCTGAGCTCGGTGCGGAACACGTCCCAGTCCTCTGTCGCGGTATTCCACTCGTGGAAGGGGTGGTCATCCAGGTTGTAGACTGGCCCGTGAGTCATCCCGTCACCTTCAACGCCCTGATTTTCCTGGGGATTGATGACCTCGAAGCTCTCGAAGCTGGTGCCCCAGGCGGTATTGAGGGCTTCCAGAGTGCCGTATTTGGCCTGCAGCCACTCTCGGAACTTCGCCAGGGTCAACGGTCCCGCCACATCGCGCACGTTGATGTCATCGCGCATCCAGCCCCAGGAGTCCTCCATATCTACCGGCACCCGGCCGTCCCTGGTGCGGAACCACATATCACCCCAGCGGGTGTAGTTGAACTTCGCCCACGCCGCGACGACCTGCGCGGCTACCGGGTCAGCCAGGTCTACCGCGCCGTCCTCGTTAAGGACCGGTTGGGGCTTGAATCCGAGCAGCGGTTCGGCATTGTCATACCAGCCGATGCCCGCGGGTGGATAGACACTCCAGCCCATCAGCTTGACGCCAGGCTGCTGCCTGGCCACTGTGTCGTAAAAGTATTTATACTGGGCCGAAAGCGGCTCGACGCCCTCTCGACCGGTAAGCTCGCCCAGCCACCAGCCGCCACTCGTATTGGCGAAGACGTTCACTCCCAGGTCCGCCATCTCGGCCATCTCGGCCTTCAGGTGGTCTTCGGGATAAGGCCCAAGCTGGAGGCCTGTGCGCATCCCCGGCATCGCCTGGGCAACGAAGGCGGGTTGTTCTAGGCCGTCCTGCTCGACCACCATCACGTTGTCAGGATTGTAAGTGACATCGAGCGTCTCATCGCTAACCTCGATTGGCACCCGGACCAGCGCCAGCTCCTTCGGATCGGTCAGGATGAGCTTGAGCGCGATGTGCTTCGTCCAGGGGGCCACTTGCAAGTAGAAGGTGCCCTCTTGCTCGGTGGCAGCTTCGGCCCCCTCGTGGATGACGAAGCTGGTCATAAACTCCTCGAACCGGTCGAAGAGCCCAGGCATCGTCTCATAGGTGGCGCTGCTTGCGTGGAGAGTCGGCTCGATTGGCGTCTCTCCGCCTTCGGCCCTCACTTTGAAGGGCATTGAAAGCAGGGCGTATTCAGCGCCGCCCCAGATATTGATGCCCCAGTTATAGTCCCGGTTGTAGCGGTAGACCATCCGGAACTCCAGCTTGTAATCGCCCTCTTTTAGCCCGTGATTGAACTCTCCACCGAACTGGGGGCACCAGAAATGCACCCATTCTTCGACCGAATCGCCGGGGTAGAGATACTCCAGTTGGCGCTCGAAGAGGTTTATGGGCTGGGCGTACCACTCTTCTTTCCCCTCCGCGTCCAGCTTGCGCAGGATTGGCGCAAGGAAACTCGCCCCGAAACCTTCCGGGTCAAGAATTGTGTCCCCCGTATTGGTGAGGCGCACCTTCAACCATATCAGCGGGGCCGGCTTGATGGTGGAAGAAAGGAGGAGGTCCTCCCGCTTGAAAGGCGGATAGGGGCTGACTGGCGCCTTGGCGTCGGGCGTCATCGAGATGTAAGTCTCGGGAGTGTATTCGGCGCTGACGCTGCCCAGATACTCGATGTCCATCGCCATCTTGCCCGGTATGGCCAGGTCGTAAAGGGCCTGATTTCCTGCTTTGGCCGGGTCTTCGAAGGCCACGGCTTCAACCGCTGCAAGGCGCGCGCCAGCCGGCTGAGTCAGCCTGTATCTGATTGGTATGACATCATAAGCGCGAGCTTTTCTTGGTAGCTCATAACTGAGGGTATAGTCGCCCAGTCGCACTTGGCCACCGGCCATCGGGGCATCCCGATATAAGTCAAGCTGGCCGGACTTGCGCGCGGCCTCGGAAAGCGGGGTGTAACTGACTCTTGGCCCAGCGTTGCCGGCAACGGCACAGAGAGCCACGGCTCCAACCGCGAAGGGCAGCATAACAGCAGTAATATTCATTTGAAGGCCTCCATCAACCTGTTATCTCGATTTCTTCCCAGTTTGCGAGCCGTCTAATAGCCATTTTGGTGATAATCCACAGGGCAAGCACAGGCAGACCCAGTGCCAGCATCAGGCCAGCCAGCGTGCCAGCCAGCCAGAGAGGCGAGCTGGTCAGTTGCTGCCAGAACAGGGGCAACACCGTAGCTGGAAGGATGAGCAATCCACTAATCAACATCCCGAGCAGATAATGCGCGAGCATCCCGCCACAGCCCACAGCGCGGTTTGGATCATCGGCTGTCCAGTTGCCCGAGATGGCGCCAAGGCAAATCCCAAGCCAGGTCAGCGCCGCGGAAGCAAGCAACACACTGACCAGTGAGTAGCCAAGCTGAAGGGGTGTGGCCCTGGTTATTATCGCCGTAGCCAGGGTAATCACCAGGGTTAGAACGGCTACCATCATCAGGCCGAACTGAAATTTGCCAGTAATCAACTGCCCCTCCGTCAACGGGGCGGATTTGAGCAGCGAGAGCCCTCGCCCCTCGGAGGGCAATAAGGGCAAGGCCATATTGAGCGAAAGCATCAGAGCGGTCAGAGTGCCAAAGAGAGGCACGGCGATGAAGCCTGGCGTGCCCTGGCCGCTATCCAGATTGAGGCTGTACAGCATAAACCCCAGCACGAGGACAGGCATCAGCAAACCGGTCAGCCGTCTTGGTTCCCTCATAAGGGTAACCCACTCTTTATGCCATCTGGCGCCTGCGCCTGTGAGGGGTCTTCTGCCGACTTTATGATGGACTTTGCTGACCTGCTTGGCCGAAGTGATTCCCCTAAGCGCGAAGAGGGCAAAGGCCCACCAGGCCAGACGCATAGCAACCAGAGTCGCCGCCACGAGGAGTAGCAGTTGATCCCAGGGCACAGGAGCGCCGGTTGCCACTGCCCACAGTGGGGCATAGCCCCAGGCGACGGGCGGGGTGTTGGTCAGCCCCGAGATAAGCGTAAAGGCTGTTTTGCCGGCGGCGCTCTCTCCGAACTGGGTTGCCAGGGCCATATACAGAGGGAAGAAAATGACCATCGCGAGGAAACCTGCGAAGGCATTGAGTTTGCCCGGCGCGATCAGGCCTCCCGCCAGCAGCGCCACTGCCATTGCCAGGGAGTTCAATAGCGCCGCAAGTAGCCCCAGCACTAGCAAGCCAAGCAGCAGAAAGGCCAGCCCCTGACTTCCGAAAAAGGTGTAGGAGGCGAGGCTGAAGGTTACCAGCAGCAGCAAGGGCCAGGCGCCCCAGATTGTGTCAGTCAGCTTCACAAGGAATACCTGGCGCGTGGTGAGCGGGGCGGCCATTATGAGGTCGAGGTCTCCTGCCAGGAAGAGGGTATGAAGCGAGGTCGCAGGCGCCATTGACAGCAATATCAGGCTGCTCACGCCAAAAAGCCTGGGCAAGGCGAATTCCAGATCACCCCAACTGGCCATCCTCATTGCGATCAGGAAACCATAGAAGCCCATAAAGCCAACGCCCAGCAGATAGAGCAGCGCTCCCTTCCAGCCCAGTCTGCCGCGGATGAGCCCGTTAAGCCAGGCTTGCCAGCGCGCCTTGAATATGGCCTTGATTGGACTCACTGATCGCTTCCCTCGCCGAGGATCCGCGCCAGATCCTGTACCTCGGCCCCGCCTGTGACCTCGAGGAATATCTCCTCAAGCGAAGCGTCTTTGCCCTGGCGCAGTTCTTCCATCGTGCCAAGGGCCGCCAGTTTGCCCTGATAGATAATGCCGACCCGGTCGCACATCTGCTGGGCGACTTCGAGGATATGGGTGGACATCAGCACGGTCTTGCCGCGCGCGCAAAGCCCCTTGAGCAAGTCTTTGACCGTGCGGGCGGCGCGCGGGTCGAGGCCATTTGTCGGCTCGTCCAGCAGCAGCACTTGCGGGTCGTGCACCAGCAGCGCGATAAGCCCCAGTTTCTGTTTCATCCCCTGGCTGTAGCCTTCGGCCAGCAAGTCCTGGTCTTTTTCCAGCCCGAGCAGGCTGACGAAACGCTCTCTGCGCGCGTCCACTTCCTGCCAGGGCACCCCGTAAAGGCTGCCCACCAGCTCGATGAACTCCCTGCCCGAGAGCTTGGGATAGAGATAGGGCTGCTCCGCCAGATAACCTGAAACGCGCTTTACACCCATTGCGTCGGTCTTGAGGTCGTGGCCCGCGATGAGGGCCGACCCCGAGGTAGGCGCAAGCAGGGTCGCCAGCATCCGCAAGGTTGTCGTCTTGCCTGCGCCATTAGGCCCCAAAAAGCCAAACAGTTCGCCCGGCTGGACCTCGAAGCTGAGGTTGTCGACAGCCCGCTTGGGGCCGAAATCTTTCGTTAGCGCCTCTAGCCTTATCATCCAGCCTGCTCCTCTCTGCCCGCGGGGCCAAGTTTGCGCATCACTTTCAGCAGCGCCTGGGTGCCCTGCTCGGACTCGCCCGCTGCCTCAAGAGAGGCGAAAAGCTGATTCACCAGCGCGGTGCCGGGCACAGGCTGGTGGACCGAAGCGGCGGCAGAAAGCGCGATGCGCAAGTCTTTCTGCTTCAGTTTGACACGGAAGCCAGGCTCAAAGTCGCCGGCGATAGCGCGCGGCGCCAGGTTGGAGAGCATCCACGAGGCCGCCGAACCTTTGGTGATGACCGAAAGCACCTGCTCCAGGTCGAGGCCTAGTTGCTCAGCCAAGGCAAGCCCTTCGGCCCAGGCGAGGATATTGAGCCCGCAGACCACCTGGTTGACCAGCTTGAAGGACTGCCCAGCGCCTACCGGCCCGCAATGGGTTATAGTCTTGCCCAGCACCTCGAACAAGGGCTTCAGCCTGCGAAAATCAGGCTCAGGCCCGCCTGCCATTATGGAAAGGGTGCCTTCGATGGCGCCGCGTTCGCCACCACTTACCGGAGCGTCAAGAAAGGCTACGCCAAGCGGGGCACAAAGCGCTTCGATTTCTCTTGCCACGACCGGCGCGATGGTGCTCATATCCACCACCACCAGGCCAGGTCGCGCCTCGGACAGTACTCCCTGGGGGCCTTCGAGCACTGCCTTCACATCAGGGCCATCTCCAACCATCGTGATGACCACATCGCTGGCCCGGGCTACTTCGGCTGGCGCAGTGGCTGACTTTGCGCCCAGCTCTACCAAAGGCGCCTGCTTGGACGCGGTTCTATTCCAGACCGTAACCGGATATCCAGCCGCAAGCAGTCTTTCGGCCATTGGCTTGCCCATTACTCCAAGTCCAATTATCCCAACGCGGGGGTTCATCTCCATCGCCTCCAGCCCGGGAGTGTTCGCCCAAAGTGGGCATTCCTCCTGCCCTTCTGTTATCCTTAGGCCTGTCGCAAATACGAACCAGGTCGAGAGGACAGAGAATGCCGCAGCCAAGATTTGTGGTGCCTGAAGAATTCGATGAGTTGATGGAGTTGCTCAATCGAGTCTTCCGGCTGGACAGGGGCGACAGGCCAAACTATCTGCGCATGTACAAGCCTGCCTATCGCAAGACCGAATGCGGCAATCATCTGGTCGTCCTGTATGGGCATCGGTTGGTCAGTCATGTCGGGCTCTATCCTCGCAAGGCTTTTTACGATGGCGCCCTGCTGGAGGTAGCTGCCATTGGGGGCGTCGGCACCGATCAGAATCATCGAGGCCGAGGTTACGCGGGCACCTTGATGGCCGAGACGATGCGCCAGCTTGGTTTACGCGGAGTGGACGTCGCCATCCTTTGGACAGGGCTTAAAGATTTTTACGAGCCTTTCGGTTTTGTTAAGGCAGGCCAAAGCAACAAGTGGAACTTGCCCAAGAGCGCGCTCAAAAAAATAAAGACTCCCAAAGTGACGCCCTGTCTCTACAAGGGAGAACTGCTTTTTGCCCATTCGATGCTGCAACTGCACGAGCAGGAGCCCCTTCGACTTGGACGCAGTCAGGCTGACTTCGAGGAGTGGCTTGTCTTCGAGCTAAATCGCACCTGGTTTACCTGGGAAGAGCATCGGGCTACTTCGTATGTTGTCATCCGAAGCGATTATCAGGATCAGGGCTGTGAGCTGCGCGAGTGGGGAGGCGATCCGGCGCGCGCTTTGGCGCTTCTCAAGCAGGTGAGCCGCGAGTATTCGGGCGCCGAAATACGCCTGGCTACGCCCCCTGGCTACAGCGCGCTTGCAGAATTGCTGCAGGCTAATGACCTGGAACCCCATCTCGGCATCCACGGGCATATCGCCGTCCTGAGCGGGCAATCCACACTGGACAAATATCGCCCCTTGTTGCTGGACAGAGCGCAGGTAGCGGGGGTAAGCGGCAAATTCCATTTCAGCGTGCCTGGACTGGGAGAGCTTGCTCTCGACCTCGGCCCCGGCGAGGACTATCACTTCGACTGTGATCGCAGCGAGTTTACCCGCGCGCTCTTTGGGAATCCGGATATGCCAGTGGACTCTGACCGCTGGGCGCCCCTTGCTGGTGTGCTCCCAGTGCCTTTCTGGTGGAATCCACTGGACGCCATCTAACTGGAATATCTCTTGAATTGTGGCGGCTTTCCTGTTAGCCTCTTGCAGGTTAGGCAAGTCTCTTGAGCGTTGCGCACTAGTCCTGGAGAGGCAGATGGCCCAAGTCGAAATCCCAGACCAGCACCAGCCTCGCGCTGGCCTTGTAGAGCTGGCAAGTCGCGCCATTACCTGGCGCAGTCTTGTCATCGCGCTTGTGCTAATGCCCTTCTGTGCCATCTGGCAGACCTACCGGCTGGGCGATGGCATCCTCTCACTGCTTGTAGCTCCTACTGCGACGACCTTCTTCGTAGCTTTGATTAACCTGGGCCTGCTGCGTTTTACGCCTCGCTGGGCGCTTTCGGCTGGCGAGCTTGGCGCCATCTACACTTATCTCTCCATCGGCTGTGGCATCGCCAGCGAATGGACTTACCCCGTCTCCGTCGTGATGAGCTGGTTCACACTGCACGGCAATGCCAGCAACCGCTTCTATGACAATATAGCTTCCTATCTGCCCGACTGGTGCACCATCAAGGATCCCAACCTGCTCAAAGGCTATATGGATGGGGCGGGAATCGAGTATTTCTACCAGCTCGATCATTTCGTCCCCTGGATGGTGAAGTTCCTCCCCTGGGGCGGCTTCATCTTCGCGATGGCCTTCACGATGCTTTGCATCAATGTGCTGATGCGGGAAGAATGGACCCGGCGCGAGCGCCTCAGTTTCCCCATCCTGCAGGTGCCACTTGCCATCATAGGGGCGGGGGAGAGGCGCGGCACGCTGCGCACCAAGGCCCTCTGGATAGGCTTTGCGATCGGCTTCTTCATTGACGCCTATATTGGCGCAGCCAGATTCATCCCCAGCCTGCCAGCGCCCAACCTGCGCAACATCGATATGGGCGCCTGGTTCGTGAATCCGCCGCTCAATGGGCTGGGCTTCACGCCGCTTTCGCTTTACCCTTTCATTATCGCGCTATCTTTCTTCCTGCCTCTCGACCTGTCTTTCTCGACCTGGTTCTTCTACCTCATCCGGAGGATAGAGCAGGTCATCGCAATCGCCTACGGCCAGCCAGGGGGCGTCTTCCTGGGGATGACCGCGGCCAGCCAGCCGCCCTACCTTACTCAGCAGTCGCTGGGCGCCTGGACTACCCTCTTCGTGCTCTTCCTTTGGCTTGGCAGAGAGCATCTCGGGCATGTCTGGGAGAACGTCCGGCGAGGTAAACCCATCCAGGAGCATATGCCTTTTGTCTCCTACAGGCTGACTTTTATCCTGATGCTGGTTGGTTTTGGGGGCTTGCTGGTCTGGTCCGCTTTGTTGCAGTTGCCCTTGCTCTTTATGGCTATCTACTTTGGCCTCTTTATCGCCCTCTCGGTTGCCGTCACGCGGATGCGCGCCGAGCTTGGCCCACCGACCCATGAGATGGCCTTTATGACCGTCAACACTTTTATGCTCAACACCGTCGGCACCAGCTTCATAACCGAACGGATGTCCGCCATATTGCCGACTTTTGTCTTTATGAATCGCGTCTACCGCAGCCATCCGATGCCCCATCAGCTCGAGGGGATGAAACTCGCCGAAGAGACTGGCTCCCTCCATTGGCGCTTCTTCGCGGGGATGGCAATAATGATGGCCGCGGCCCTAATCATAGGCCATTGGTCTTATGTCCATCGCGACTATGATATGGCCTTCGCCACTCGCGCCGACTGGATGGGCGGCGAGATTATGTACATCATCAACGACTGGCGCAACAATCCCAAAGGCGCCAACTGGATAGCCATCCCCTTCATCGGCCTGGGCGCTCTAATTACGGCTTTGCTGGCCCTTGCGCGCTGGCGCTTCTCCTGGTGGCCCTTCCATCCGGCCGGCTTCGCCCTCGCGATGAACTTCGGCGTGGATTACTTCTGGACCGCGATGTTTATCGCCTGGCTCGCCAAGAAGCTTGTCCTGCGCTTCGGAGGCCTGCGCCTCTACAAGCAGACCTTGCCCTATATGATTGGCGTTGTGCTGGGTGAATACGCCTGCGCGGCCATCTGGAGCTGGGTCTACATCATCTACAAGGTCAACACCTACAGCTTCTCAATCAACTGACCTCGCCAGGTTCAGGCAGGAAGCCCTTTCCCCAGCGCGAATAGCGCGCCCAAAGTCATATATTTTGGAGGGAAGCCTGCTATGACTGCCCGTTATGAGTTACTGCGACCTGGCCAGGTCCGCGAGATACTGAAAACCAGGCCACTAGCCTATCTCCCCTGGGGCTCGCACGAGTGGCACGGCACCCAGAACCCCCTCGGCACCGATTCCATCAAGGCCCACAAGCTGTGCGAGCTGGCCGCCGAGCAGACGGGTGGGATTGTCTTCCCGCTTATCTACCTGGGCCATCAGACGATGAAACCAGGTGGCGGCTTCCGCCAGACCTTCGAGTTCTCCGAGACCCTGATTGCCCTTACCGCGAAGGAGTATCTCGAACAGCTTGTGGACGAGGGCTTCAAGGTCATCGTGGTGCTTTTCGGCCATTATGGCAGCGTCCATATGAATATCATCCACAGGGTCATAGACGCCTTTTGTGCTGCCCATCCCGAGGTGCGTATCACGGCCTTTGCCGACTTCGAGATGACCCAGCAGGATGGCTATGGCGGCGACCACGCGGGCAAGAACGAGACCAGCTATATGCTGCGGTTCTTCCCCGAGTATGTCGACCTCGACACGCTGCCCCCGCCTGAAGCCTTCGATGCGATGAAGGAGGGCGTGCATGGCGGTTATCCGCCAGTAGACGCTTCGGCCGAACTCGGTCAGAAACAGACCGATTCTTTCCTCGCCAATCTTGTGCCGCATGTAAATCAATTATTGGCCGAAGTCCAGGCCTGCCAGAGTTAGAAGGGGGAACACCTGATGACAGGTAAACGCGTATTGGTAACCGGAGGCGCCGGCTTCATCGGTAGCCATCTCTGCGAGCGGCTTATCGCCGATGGCAATGAGGTCTTGTGCCTCGATGACTTCTTCACAGGCAGCAGGGAGAACATCCTGCCTCTTATCGAGAGCCCCTGGTTCGAGGTAATAAGGCATGATGTCACTCAGCCTATCCATATCGAGGTTGATATCATCCTCAATATGGCGTGCCCGGCCTCGCCCATCTATTATCAACTCAACCCCGTGCGCACGCTCAAGACCAGCGTGGTCGGTATCATCAATATGCTGGACCTGGCGCGCGAGTGCAAAGCGCGGCTCTTCCAGGCCTCTACTTCAGAAATCTACGGCAGCCCTCAGGTGCATCCGCAGGAAGAGAGCTACTGGGGCAACGTGAATCCCATCGGCGTCCGCAGTTGCTATGACGAGGGCAAACGGGCCGCCGAGACACTGGTCTTCGACTACCACCGCCAATACGACACCAACACCTGCGTGGCGCGCATCTTCAACACCTTCGGCCCGCGGATGTCTCCTGACGATGGCCGCGCGGTAAGCAACTTCGTCGTGCAGGCGCTGCTGGGAGAGCCCATCACCATCTACGGCGATGGCAGTCAGACGCGCTCCTTCTGTTATGTGTCGGATATGGTCGAGGGGATCCTCCGCCTGGTGGAGTCCGACCTCGCCGGCCCAGTAAATCTCGGCAATCCCGACGAGCGCACCATACGGGAACTGGCCGAACTGGTACTCGAGATGACAGGCAGCAAATCGGAGCTGGTTTTCGAGCCGCTGCCTGGCGACGACCCGGTAAAACGTAAGCCCGACATCACGCTGGCGAAATCCAAACTGGGCTGGGAGCCGACCGTCCGGCTGGAAGAAGGCCTGAAGGCCACGGTGGACTATTTCAAGGGGCTGATGGGCCATAGCAACGGCTGGCGCGCCAAACACGTCTGGCAGCGCAGGCCGAAGTAAGGCGACCTCTGCCCTGACTGGGTTTCGGGAACGAGTTCCCGAAACACGCCACTTGGGGGGCCACGCAAGCCTCGGTGTTTCGGGGCTTCAGCCCCGAAACCGAGGCTGGGACCCTAGTGAGGGCGGCTGGTTTCGGCACTGAAGTACCGAAACACCAGCCGGAGAAGGGGCGGACCCAAGCGTTCAGAGGTGTGGGAGGCACCATGCCAGAGGAGCATGAGTCAGGCCGTCTAAGGCTTCGCTTCGGGCCGGACGCCAGGTCGCACGACCGGGTACGCACAACCGTGCTTGCTGCGGCCGCGCTCGGATTGCTCGTGACCATAGGGTTGACTGCACCCGAGTCTCTCTGGTGGAACAGGCCTACCGTAGTTCGGGAGGGCACTGACGGCTTGGTCCCTTACCTCTACCTTCTCGCGGCCATAGGCCTGCTAGAGGGCCTCTTCCTTTCGGACCCCGGTTGGGATCGAGGGTACTTCTCGGATGCGTGCTATCTGGCAGGCTGGGCCGTCGCGGTGGCAGTGGGGCTTCTGATAGGTCCGCTGGGCGCCGGTGGGATGATGGCGGCTTTCCCCTTCCGGTTGGCCCGAACCAGGTGGGCGGGTATGAGGAGTTGGGTGTACTGGCTTTGGCAGACGCCGGTCCTTGGCCTCACGATAGTGTGGTGGTCTGGAATGTATCATCCCCTGACGCCTCACCTGTGGCAATATGTGGTACTCCCGTCGTTCTGCCTGGCCGTCCTGGCAGGCGCATACGTTGCATCGAAGAAGGAAGAGCCAACCGAACCGTCTGACAGGCAGGACTGAAAGCCTGACATACGGTCAGTGCGAAGACACCAGCCAATCTAGTGGCGTGTATCGGGAGCTTGTTCCCGATACCTAAGGGCGCAAGGGTAAAACCCTTGCACCATCGAAGGCCGGTATGGAAGAGATACGACCGTGCAGGTTTCTGAGCAGGTGAGACACGATGCACTGGCGCATGAAGTTATGGCGCTGGCTCACAGGGGGCGTGCTGGTAGCCGTGCTCGTGATTGGGTCTCTGGCGGGCTATGCGCCTGGCCAGGTGATCCCCTTCGCCGTGGGCCTCGCCGCTCTCTGGGGGTACGTGCTTGAGTGGCTGATCTTGTCCGACTGGTCGGCGAAGTCAAAACGCCCTGTCGAGACCTTTGTCGTGCGCCACGCTGCCCTGCGAGGTATCGCAATCGCGTGTCTGGTTATCGCCCTAACGGTAGATTCTGGCCCGGCAGAAGCTTATCTCACGGGCGCTGGGCCGCTGTGGTTCATCACGGCGGTGTAGATTCTTCCAGCTAATGATCCTTCTGCGTGGACTGCCACCGTTCCCCCCCGACACCGACACGTGGGCCAGCGTGTTCTTAAGGCTGCTCTTCTGGGCTTCCCTGACAGTCTTAGTTGCCTCGGGAGCGCTGTGGCTGTTGGGCATACTGGAGAAGGACGTCGGCGCGTGGTGTGTCGCCGTCAGCGCGTACATTACGTGGGGGTGTATGCTAGGCCTCGCCACCCTAAGGATACGCATCGGGGCGCATGGCGAGGAGCCAGTCAGCCCGCGCTAAGGGCGCAAGGGTGAAACCCTTGCACCATCGAAGGCGTTTCGGCGCGCGCCACGAAGACTAGAGACGATCGTGCAGGGGTTCCACCCCTGCACGGGCCGGACAGGAGTGTTTGTGCCGTGGAGAGCTTCTCTTACGAACTCTACACACCCAACCAGCGCGCAGCCGCGTGTGCGAGCGTGGTGGTTGTCGGTGCTGGGCAATGGCACCTACGCGCTTGCCGAGTTCCTCGGCTGGTGGCAGGCGCCGCGTGCCTTGCTCATCTTGGCCGGGATCGTCGGACCTGCTAGCCGTGCTGTCCGCATACTTCGTCATGCTTACCGCGACCGCTATCAGCTTTGATGGCGAGACACTGACGGTTCAATTGCCCTTCTGGACCTTGCGCTTCTTAGCGAGGGATATCGTCCGCGTCGCAGGCGACCTGGGCCGGTCTCAGAAGGGCACGCGGACCTTACCGGCTGACAGTCCTGAACAGCCAGGCGGGGCCTGATCCCGCCCTACTTCATCGTCGAGCCGAATCCCGGCTCGGGGTTCAACGAGGCTGCGCCCCGACGAACTGGCACGACTGGTGACCGCCCTTGAGCAGATGGCAGAGGCCAACCAGAAACGCCCCATAAGGGGTGGGTCTCGGACCGGTCCAGCCTTACAACAGGAGAGGAACAACCTATGACCACCGATAACACCGAGCGCCTGGCTATCTCGTTCTGGATCTGGGCCCTGTGGGACACCGCGCCGAACGGGTTCTTCAACGATCTCGAGACCCGGATGGCGGAGCTGGTCGAGCGCGGGTTCAACTGCGTGCGCCTCGAGAGCGGCGCAGGGCTGGCCCATGATGGGGAAGGCCGGCCGCGCGGCGCGCTTGACTATCTTGAAGCCGTGCCCGGCCACTGCCAGGTCATCCGCCAGATGGAGCGGATGCGCGCAGGGCGCTGCGATGTGCTCAAACGCCTGATCGAGCTGTGCGCCGCCGCCAAGCGCCACCAGGTGAAGGTCATCCTCTCCAGTTGGTATTTCCTCCACACCTTCTGGTTCACCGACCGGGCCCTCACGGCGGAACTGCTGGGGCTGCCGGTGGAGCGGCGGTTTATGTATTTCGCCCAGGCGCTGGACTGGCTGCTCTCCGAGTTGAAACAGCGCGACCTGGCGGAGGTCATCGCCTTCGCAGAGATATTCAACGAGACGGACGGGCTGGAGTTCCTCGTAAATTATGTCGCCGAGAAGGGCCGGAGGTCGGCCTGCCGACCGCGCGCGCCTGGCACGAGGAGGCGCTGGCCTTCCTGAGGGGCCGCCATCCCGATATCCTGTTCGCGGTAGACACCTACACGCCTGGCACGACTGGGGAACTGCTACCGCGCAACGCGCAGGTGTGGAACTTCCACAGCTATTATCTCTGGAGCGTCTACGGGGTGTTCGAGAATCCCTATCTCTCGGGCGAGGTGGACCTGGACGATCCGGCAGGTTACGCACCCATCCGGCGCTATCTGCAGCGGGAGGTCGTGCCCTTCAGCGCTGTTACAGGCAGTCGCGCGGGCCGCCCGCCAATAATGGACAACTGGTATCGGCGCATCTGGCTCTATCGCAACCTCGAACCCAACACTATGCACGAGGTCGAGCAACTACTCAGAGCCAACCTCGAGCGCCATGTGGAGGACTACAAGCAAGCCGCCGAAGCAGGGCTGAAGCAGGCGCTGGCGCTGCGGGACGAGTATCTGCCCAGGGGTGCCGCTGGTGACGGGGGAGGGCGTGACCTACTGCGGGGACAACCGCCTGCGGTGGGAAGAGCGCTCTGATGCCTATTGGGAGATCGCCGAACACAGCGCGCGCCTCTACCGGGACGCGGGCCTGTGGGGGAGCGTTGCTCGCACCAACTCCGGCCCCGAGGACCCCGTGTGGTGGGAGTATCCCGAACGCCTCCAACGCGTAAACGCAGTGTTTCTGGGGAAGGCGGAGTAACTCTGCATCTGTGCAACCTGCAGTATAATTATACAAGTATCAGTGGCGCCCAGGAGGAGGCCGGCAGGTGGTGGACAGCTCCCAGGCCGTCGAGAACAGCTACAGCTACGAGGCCTTCGGGCAGGCGACGGTCGGCCAGAGCGACGTGGCCAACCCTTACCTCTTCGTTGGCGGCTACGGGGTCCAGTGGGAGAGCACCCCGAGCCTCTACTTTATGCAGGCCAGGTACTACAGCCCGGGCGTCGGCCGGTTCATCTCCGAGGACCCGTACGGCGGCTCCCCGCAGGATCCGCTGAGCCTGCATCGGTATCTCTACTGCGCCAATGGGCCGGTGAGCAGGACTGATCCGACCGGTATGTGGGAGTGGATCAACCCGTTCAAGCATGTGACCTTCTGGGTGGAGTTGGTGCTCAGTGGCGGGGTCAGTGTGTTCGTGGGCGTGAAGCTCGGAGTCGTTGCTGCGATCATCTCTGGCGTGCTGGTCAGCGGTGTGGTCGCGATAGCGGGGTCCTTACTGGTCTGCGTTGCAGAGGAGAATATGACCCGCGTCCGCGAGGACTGGGGGCAAGTGTGTAAGGGTTACCCCGAGGGCTGGAAGGCGAAATGCTGCGACGCATACCACAAGAAGTGCATGGATGAGAACGTTTACAGCGATATAGCTTGCAATCAAGCACTTGCGAACTGCCTGTTGGCTTTCGCCGGCGACTGATGGGGTGAACGCAAATGCGATCTGCAAGCTGGCGGGTGGTACTAGGGCTTGTGATGACAGCGTGCCTGCTGGCGGGGTGCGGCCCTCTTCCTCGCGAGGCCTCCGACAAGCTGGGTCAGCTCGCGTGGTCGCCAGACGGAAGCTGCCTGGCGTTTGTTGGCTCGCGCACTGGTGGCATGGCCCGGGTCTACCTGATCGACACTGCCGCGCAGCCCGGCGCGGTTCGGCTCGCGCTGACGGCGTGGACGGTCAACGGGCCTGTCTCCTGGCGTCCGGACAGTAGCGAACTGGCGGTTGCTGGCTTCGATCTCGGTGTCCGCGACTGGGTGGGACGAGTCTGGGTGGTACCTGCAGAGCGTGGCCGCAAGGTGCGAAAAGTCGCGAAGGGGGCGCAGTTCTGGTTCCCAGAGTGGTCTCCGGATGGCACACGGCTCGCCTACACGGAAAGCCAGACAGCCTACGAGTGCGGCTTGTTGGTCTCGACCCTCGACGGGCACACCGAGAAGGTAGTGGAGGGCCCAGGGACTTGGCTTTTTCTGCAGTGGAGCCCTGACGGCAAGCACATCAGCTACCAGAGCGCCGCGAGTCGCACGCGCGCTGTCTCCCTGGGCATCACCCGCGGCCTCCATATCTGCTCTCCCGACGGTAGCGTCAGACCGCTCGTTGGTGCCTGGATGGACTTGGGGCCTGTGGTTAGGGCCGGAGGAACTGCTGGTCAGTGTCAGTGCGCCGGAACCGGGCAGCCCTCTTCCAACAGCCCGGGCCTCTGGTCGCTCAACCTGGCGACAGGCGCGAAGTCCCTGCTGCTGGCGCGCGACAAGCTGCCGCACGAGCTGAAGGGCGGCTCTCCCGTGCCTCGCTGGCACCGGGGTACACGCCAGTTGCTGTATTCGGGCACGGATGAGAAACCTGTAGCGAAGCCGCAAGCTGAACCCGCCCCGACCGCAGAGACGCCTCCCAGCCTTTCGCCAGGCGCTTCGACCCCGCCGGACTATACCTACCATATCTACCGAGCAGATCTCTCAGCGGGTCAGGTGCGGCAACTGACGAGCGGCCCCAACAGTGACACCGAGCCATGCTGGTCGCCGGATGGCAGTCGCATCGCCTTCGTGCGCAACAAGACGGAACTGTGGACGATGGCGAGCGATGGCTCGAACCAGCAGAAGCTGCTGTCCGTGGATGAGCTACCACTCTGACGCATCTACGAGCTGACCGGCCAGACCAAGCGCAACTCGGGAAATGTAGTACAATATAGTTATAGCTACACTTACGACGACATCGGCAATCGGCTGACTCTTACCGACCAGGGGAGCGCGGTGACGACCTCCACTTATAACGCGGGCGGGCAGTTGACGGGCACGGACGCCTCCGGGACGCTGACGACCTATACCTACGATGCCTCGGGCAATCTCGCCGCCGAGGTCACGAGCGCCGGGACGCGCTCCTACACCTGGGACTACGACGACAGGCTGACCGACATCGAGTACCCGGACTCTTCCGAGACCAACTACACCTACAACTCCGCCGGGCAGCGGCTGACGAGGGTGGAGGGCGGGGCAACGACGAAGTTCGTCTACGATGGGGCGAAGGTAGTGCTGGAGCGCAACGGCGACGACGAGACCGCAGGTGCGCTACACCCACGAGGGCGGCTCGCTCTACAGCGACCTGCTCAGCCAGCGGCGCGATGGGGCCAGCTACGACTACCTGCTCGATGGGCTGGCGAGCGTGAAACAGGTGGTAGATAGCTCCGAGGCCGTCGAGAACAGCTACTGCTACGAGGCCTTCGGGCAGCCGACGGTCGGCCAGAGCGACGTGGCCAACCCTTACCTCTTCGTTGGCGGGTACGGCGTCCAGTGGGAGAGCACCCCGAGCCTCTACTTTATGCAGGCCAGATACTACGGCCCGGCGTCGGCCGGTTTATCTCGGAGGATCCCTACGGCGGCTCCCCCCAGGATCCGCTGAGCTTGCATCGGTATCTCTACTGTGCGAACGGGCCGGTGAGACACGGTGATGCGAGTGGTATGTGGTGGGACTGGCTACGGCCGCTGGCGGACCGGAGTTCTGGTTCTGGGCCGTAGTGGATCGTGATCGTTGTTGTCTTTCTGGTTGTCAACGGGGCCACAATGCTGCTCATCACCGAGGGGTTAATCGTCAGCTCCTGCACCTAGCTCTCTTTACCACTTGGTGCACGTCTTGGCTAAGCTCCGTCATGAGGGAGAGTGCGATACGCGAGAACGAACAGAACGAGTAGGCCTGGGCCATCGCGGATGATAGCTGGCAGAGACGCTCCCGCGTGGACTGCGAGGAGCAGTGCCGCAGGGTGCTCTACCCAGTCCTCTGGCATTTGTTCGCGTATCTTCGTTGCAAGGACGGCTGCATAGACCCTAAGAACCGGAAGAGGATAGTGATGATAGAGACCCATAGACGCCACTCGTCCGGGCCGGGACGGCCTCTGGACCGCGCTGCTTCTTCAGCAGCCGCTGGGTTTGGGCTTGTCGTCGTGGCGCTCCTAGTCAGATGTGTGTAGGCTGCCGTTCCAGTCACCAGGCGGAAGCGAGCGAGGTCGAGCCGGAAGCGGCCCCGGTGGATCTTCGAGATGGCCGCGTCGCCCGATGGTGCGCAACTGGCCGTCATCGTGTGGGACAGCGACGTCGACCCGATCACCTACACCTGGGCATCCCTCCTGGATCGTCTGCACCACGTAGGCGATGGCCAACCGGTTCGGCAGTCGAAGGGAGAGGCACCAAGTACTGGTGCCGCCCGACTGGTCGCCGGACGGGAGCCACCTGCTCTTCATCACGGTAAGGCTCAAGCCCCTGGCGCACAGCTGGTCTGCGAACTGGTATCGGTCGACGTTGCCTCTGGCGCAACTCGCGACTCTACTCTGCCCAAGGCTGGTGGCCGCGGGCGCTTTGGCTGCCAGGCGATGCCGGCGTTGTGTTCGAGGGCTGTTCGGACTGGCAGGCATCCGTCGCCGAGAGCCTCTTCTACTTGCTCGTCGGCAGCGAGATGCAGCGCCGAGGCGCCTCACGCCCAGCGACTATGGCGCGCACCTGCTCTCTGTAGCCCCCGCGCCGCTCGGCACTAGCTGGGCGCGCCTTCTAGTTGCCTTGCGCGACCCTTTCGTCGAGGGCGAGGGCTTCGAGCATAGTTACTGGGAGGTGGGTCCAGACGGAGCCGCGCGCCAGCTCTCGGATTGGCAACTGGATTCACCGGGATACAGGTTTTCGCCGTCGGGCGACCTCTGGGCCTACGTCGTCCGCGGACCAGGCGATGACGCACCAGTCCTGCGCATCGGAAGGTGGGAGAGCAGAGCTCGATGACCACGGTGTCCTTGCCAGGCTGGGCCCCTAAGGTCAGTTGGGCGCTAGGCGGGGACGCCGTGCTGTGCTGTGGGGAGGACGGTGTCTGGGTCTACCGGCGCGCAAGAGAGGGAACTGCAGCCACTCTATCTGAGCGAGGCGGCGTTAGGTATTGGCGCCTCGACAAGTTCTCTGCCTGTTGGTTGGGCGGGAGCGCCGACTGCGCTGTGACCTGCGGCGGGCAGGTATGGGTCGTTCATCTTGCGGACGGGAGCAAGCGGCTCCTGTTCGATGCCAACGCCCGGGAGGCAGTCGAGGGCGGGCACGACCAAGTTCGTCTACGACGGGGCGAAGGTAGTGCTGGAGCGCGACGGCGACGACGAGACCCAGGCGCGCTACACCCACGAGGGCGGCTCGCTCTACAGACGACCTCCTGAGCCAGCGACGCGATGGGGCCAGCTACGACTACCTGCTCGACGGGCTGGCGAGCGTGAAGCAGGTGGTGGACAGCTCCGAGGCCATCGAGAACAGCTACTCCTACGAGGCCTTCGGGCAAGCGACGGTCGGCCAGAGCGACGTGGCCAACCCTTACCTCTTCGTCGGCGGCTATGGCGTCCAGTGGGAGAGCACCCCGAGCCTCTACTTTATGCAGGCCAGATACTACAGCCCGAGCGTCGGCCGGTTCCTCTCGGAGGATCCCGATCGGCGGCGCGCCGCAGGACCCGATGAGTCTGCATCGGTATCTGTACTGCGCCAATGGGCCGGTGAGCAGGACGGATGCCAGCGGTGCTCTGTTCGCGGCAGTCTGTTACTACATGAATCGGGAGGGTTCAAATGGCACCCGCGATGACAAACTCGCCTACTGTAAGTGCATGGCGGCTGACGCATTCTTTAACTGCATCCCCGGCGCTGTTGGGGGGTACATGGTGGGCTGGGGGATCCTACCTTTGATAATCGTCGCCGTTGGCGTCAAGCTGGCAAAACCCATCGTCTGTGGCGTGGGCATAGTCATCTGGATTATCGGTGCTCTACCATGCGGCCTCGGCCGGTGTTGGGACGAGCACCAGCAGAGGATCGCTGAGTGCGAACGGCTCTACGGGCCGCCACCGAAGCCGGGCCCGACGCGCTCTATGGGCACGAGATGAGATGAGGCCAATGTCTGGCTTACCATACGGAGCCCTGCGGACACTCCGTGTCCGCCTCCCGTGGTGGGAGTGGTGTTGCTATCTGGTCGGGGCTGGTATATTCGTGGCACCGCTGCCAACCGTGGTGAGCTTCCTGCTCATAGGAGCACACTCGATGGGCGCTCTGGTCTTTCTGATGCTTTCCGCTGTCTTCTGCGAAACGGTTGCACGTAGTATCGCGGAGACCCTATGGGCTGTCGTTTGGACGTCGGACAGCGAGCTCGTATACAGGGACTGGCGCGGGCGCGAGTCCAGACATAACTGGGCCGAACTGGACGGCGTTCGCGTCACTCGTTTCCCGAGATGGTCGGGGGCTCCCACTGAAGTCGCATTGCTCATCCGCGGGACCGTCCTAAGACTGCCCAAATGGCTGGATGGCCCAGAAGAGTTCGTTGAAGAAGCCATTGCCAGAGCGGGGCTGAGTATGGTGACTCGGACCGGCTTGTCCACTAGGTACGAGCGGCCGGAGCTTGCGACTGATGCGCCCCGAGGCTCGTGAGACCGGACGAGACGGTGCTCTCCAGCTTCGCCTATGACCACGACGACTGCGGCAACCGGACTCAAATGACCGAGGCTAATGGCGACGTCACCACCTATGCTTACGACTCGATCTACGAGCTAACCGGGCAGACGAAGCGCAACTCGGGGGATGTAGTACAATCCAGTTATAGCTACACTTACGACGACATCGGCAACAGGCTGACTCTTACCGACCAGGGGAGCGCGGTGACGACCTCCACTTACAACGCGGGCGGGCAGTTGATCGGGACGGATGCCTCCGGGACGCTGACCACCTATACCTACGATGCCTCGGGCAACCTCCCGCCGAGGTCACGAGCGCCGGGACGCGCTCCTACACCTGGGACTACGACGACAGGCTGACCGACATCGAGTATCCGGACTCCTCCGAGACCAACTACACCTACAACTCCGCCGGGCAGCGGCTGACGAAGGTCGAGGGCGGGACGACGACCAAGTTCGTCTACGATGGGGCGAAGGTAGTGCTGGAGCGCGACGGCGATGACGAGACCGAGGTGCGCTACACCCACGAGGGCGGCTCGCTCTACGGCGACCTCCTGAGCCAGCGACGCGACGGGGCCAGCTACGACTACCTGCTGGATGGGCTCGCGAGCACTTTTCCTACCCAAACCACTGCTGCTGGGCGGCGATGCGGTCGAGGCCTTCTCGGTCGTGCCCTCCGAGGAAGTAACCGGCGGCGGCGAAGCCCATCTCCAGCGCGTGATCCATATTCCCGTAGCGGAAAAGTCCCTGCCTGCCGCAGGTAATCAGGCCCTCGTAGCCCCAGAAATGCTTCAGGAGACGCTCCAGAGGCTCCCTGTAGCCTCGTGCATAGATGGGATAGGCCTCGGGCTGACGGGTCGCGAGGAAGCCCTCTACGTCGTTCTCAGTCGCAAGTCCCGCCTTCGAGAGGCCTGGCAGGCAGAGCTGGAGCAGTTCTTCCGCACTGGCATGCCAGAGATCATCCTCCGGCTGGCAACAGAGTTCTACCGTTAGACTTGTCTTGCCCTCAGGGGCCATCTCGGCGGAGAAGTTGCGCGGTTCTGACACGCGCGTGAAGGGGTACTCCGGCTCGGGGATATAGGTCCAGCTATCCTCGCGGATACTCGGTTTGTTTACCTCAAGGTGCAAGAACCGTTGCGCGCGGAACCGCAGCTTGCCCGCGGCTTCCACCACATCGGCCGGTACGCCCTCGAAAAGGCGCGCCAGGTCCGTCACGGGGAGGGTCGAGATAACCGCTTCGGCCTCGAAACGTTCTCCACTGGCCTCTACGGCGAAGCCCTCGCTGGTCTGGGAGACGGCTTCCACCGATTTGCCCAGCAGTACCTGTCCGCCCTGGGCCTCGATGCCCTCGGCCAGGAGCTGGGAGAGCTGCCCGATACCGAGCCTGGGATAGGTGAAAAGCGACACGTAGGTGCGCGGGGTATTTTTGGACTTCACCACCAACCGCTTGGCGACATCCATCAGGTTGAGCAGCGAGATACGCTGAGCGGCCCAGTCGGCGGAGAGCTGCGTGCACGGGATGCCCCACAGCTTCTCGGTATAAGGGCCGAAGAAGATATCGTAGAAGGTACGCCCGAACCGGTTGATGACCCAGGTCTCGAAGGAGTCATCTGGCCGCGGGAAGAGCCGCTGGCGGAAGCTGGTGTAGAAGTAGTCGAGGATGCCGCGCAGCGCAACCGTCGGGCGCAGCGTCTTCAGCATATTCATCCCTTGCAGGGGGTACTGGTAGAACTTGCCCTCCATCAGGATGTGACTGATGCGGCGCGCCGAGAGGGCCTGATCGCCAAGCAGCGCCTCTACCCAGGCGACAAGCTCTTTGTTGGGGCTATGGAACCGGTGCGGGCCGTAATCGTAGAGATAACCCTCGTGGGCAAAAGAGGCCGCAAGCCCTCCTGGCCGCGGCTCACGTTCCAGCACGGTGACCTTCCAGCCGGCCTCGGCCAGTTTTGTGGCCGCGCCAAGTCCTGCAAGTCCAGCTCCAAGCACAAGTGCCTCAGGCATAATTTTCCCTCCGATAATCTAAGGGAAGATAACCGCCCAAAGGCTGCGCGTCAAGCAAATCAGAGTTCGAGTTGCTCTTCCAGTTTGCCCCAGAGGTTCTCCAGCTCGGTGCGGAGAGGGCCATCGGTATATTCGACCAGGGGCACACCCGCCGAAACCGCATCGAAGACAATCTCGTCATAGGGGATCCGGGCCATTAAAGGCAGGCCCAGATCGCGACGGAGAGTGTCTATCCGCTCAGCGACCTGCAGGTTGAGATCAGCCTTGTTGATTACGATACCTGCTGGCACGTCGAAATGTCTGATTAGCTCCAGCACGCGCTCCAGGTCGTGCAGGCCTGAGAGAGTCGGCTCTGTGACAAGCAGGGCGAAGTCGGTGTCCACGATAGCCGAGGTAGCCGAACAGCCGATGCCTGGCGGGCCATCGAAAAGCACCAGAGGCAGATCGCGTTCAACGGCCAGATTGGCAGAATGCTCCCGGACCAGGCTGACCAGGCGGCCACTGTTTTCGGCGGCTGGATTGAGCCTGGCGGAGACGAAAGGCCCGTATTTGGTCTCGCCAGTGTAGAGTGTACCGACTTCGGCCGGCACCAGTCGCAGGGCGCGTTCGGGGCAGACCTGCACGCAGAAGCCGCAGCCCTCGCAAGCCGTTATGCTGATGTCGTTAATCGTAATCGCATCGAACCGGCAGGCTTCTTCGCATTTGCCATGCTGCTTGCACAGCGCCTCGTCGCGAACGACCAGCTTGCCGCCGGTGAATATTTCAGTCCTGGTAATATCAGGATTGAGCAGCAGATGCAGATTGGCGGCATCCACATCGCAGTCGGCGACTACTTTCCTGGCAGCAAGCGCGGCAAGCGAGGCCAGCACGGTTGTCTTGCCTGTACCGCCTTTACCGCTGAGCACTACCACTTCTTTGGCTCTCTGGCTCATTTGGCTTCACCTGCTCTGGCGGCTTCGACGCGCTGGACGACTGCTTCGAAAAGCTGCAGCAGCGGTTCTCGCCACTCCTCGGAAGCCTTCAGCAGATGACCGCCTGAGGAATACGTCTCGGCGATATGGCGATCATGGGGAAGGCTGAGCAGGACTTCCGCCCCGGTGCGACGTTTGAAGTCTTCGAGGGGCGGATAATCGCCCCTTGCGCGGTTGAGCACCACCGCGGTCGGCACCCCGAGCGCCCGGCAAGTGTCCAGCGCCTCTTCGGCATCGTGCAGGCCAAAGGGAGTTGGTTCGGTCACCAGCAACGCGTAATCGGCGCCCTCGACCGATTCCTGCATCGGGCACGAGGTGCCTGGCGGGCAGTCGATTATAGAAATCATATCCGGATCTACGAAGGCTTTGGTCGCTTTGGTAACCGTGCTGGTGCGCAGCAGTCCTACCTCGACCCGGCCAGAGTAGAGTTCGATGCCTCCCTCGGCCTTGCCGCGCGCTACTTCGCCGACTTTGAGGGGTACTTCGGTCAGCGCATCGGTCGGGCAGATATAGCTACAAAGCCCGCAGCCAGAGCAAAGCTGGGCGAAGGTCACCAACACCCCGTTGATTAGCGCCAGCGCGTTGGACTCACATAGTTCTACGCACTTGCCGCATTCGATGCAGAGCTGCTGATTCACTCGCGGAACTTTGATCTCTACGACAGAATGATGATGAAACCGTGTCTCCAGCAGCAGATGGGCGTTAGGTTCTTCCACGTCCGAGTCAACGAGCTGCACCTGGTAGGGATACCTGCTGGCAAGCGCCGCCGCGAGGCTGGTCGCGACCAGGGTCTTGCCGGTGCCGCCCTTGCCGGCCGCGATAGCCAAAGTAAGGGAAGGTCTCAAGGCTTGCTCCTTTATAAGCTAATACTCGGGGTTAACGACCGCGGCCGCCACCCATTCCGCCGCCGCCGCCGCCACCGGCTCCGCGACCGCCGCCGCCCATCCCGAAGTGGTCACCGACATTGGCGCCGGCAAGTTCTTCGAGCTGGCCTGCCTTGAGCGCCTCGACGGCTTGCTGCACTGTGCCGCCCGAGAAGCTGAAAAGCTTGATGCTGCCTGCTTTGAGCGCGCCGCCTGCATTGGGACCAAAGTTGCCGGCAATAACGGCCTCGACTTTCTCATTGGCCACAAGCTGAGCCGCCTGGATACCGGCCCCCTGCATCGAGTTGGCCGCGGTATTCTCGAGGCTGCGAGCTTCCATTGTATCGGTGTTTACGATTACGAACCACCGAGCCCGTCCAAAACGCGGATCGGTAGTTGCCTCCAGGCCTTCTGCCTGGGCTGTTACTGCTACCAGCATTAGGATTTCCTCCCTGTTGTGCGACACCTTAACGGGGCGCCAGCACCTCTATGACGATATTCCCATCGGCCCAAAGGCTTACTCGCGAACCTGCACCGAGTCTTGCGAACCGTTCTCCAAAGCCCTGGGCAAGCACTTTGGAGGCTTCTTCTCCAGTGCAATGACAGGCGCCCAACCACTGAAGGCCTGACTGTAGTAATACATTAAGTGTAAACTGCACTTGCTCAGGCGTCAAGGCCACCAGATGGGTGCCGCCGAAAATCCCAAGCACGGCTTTCTCCGGCAGCAGGTTGCTGGCCTGGGCCAGTATGTTGAGCACTCCTGAGTGAGCGCAACCGGTTTGCACGACGATCCCAGCCGGCAGCGAGATAAACAGTGACAGGTCATCCAGCAGGGGATCCTGGCTGTTCTTGCCCTCTCTCAGCACCCCGAGGCCTGCAATCCCCACAGGGAAGCCCTCTTTACGGGGGATCTCGCCTGAAAGCAGCAGCTCTGAAGCGAGCCAGAGGGGCAGGCTGGCATCATAAAACTCGGCTCCAAGCTCCTCATAACGCGCTCGAGATTGCGGCATCCCGATAGAGTGAGAAGCGTCCAGCAGATGAGTTTTATGCTCGAAACCTGCCGGGTGCATCCAGACCGGCCTGCCTCCGAACCGCTCGAGAAAGGCCTCGAGCCCGCCAGTATGATCGTAATGGCCGTGACTGAGCGCGATAGCTTCAACCTTGGACAAATCGATGCCTAGCAGGTCGGCATTGTCCAGGAAGGCTGGCGAAGCGCCCGTGTTAAAGAGGAAGGTATGTTCGCTTGCTTCGACCAGCACCGCCAGGCCGTGCTCACTGGCCAGGCCAGGGGTGGAAGCGCTGTTTTCGATGAGATAGGTCAGCGTAACAGCCGGAATCGTCATAGGAATCCCTCCAATATGCCCTTTAGTCAGTCCGAGAGCATATCTTGCCGGTGAACCAACTTGTTATCAGGGCGTCCTATACATAATAAACCTTTACCGAGTAGTAGAGGGTTTCAGGCCGGGGGCCTTCAGGTATAATAACAAGAAACCAATAACAGTCACTGGCAGTTAACATGACTTGCTCAGTTACGGGTAAGGAGCTGGAGAAGAGAGTATGACCTGCGGTTTCCTGTTCGGCATTGTGGCAATTCTGGCAGCCATCTCACTATTCAATGTAGCGCTTGATTTCGAGGGTTACGGACAGCTTGCGACCGAACAGATGCAAAAATTTGTCGAAAACCTTTCCGGCCACCAACTGGACGAGTATCACGCTTATGTGAGTACGCTGATTGCGCTTGCTTGCGTGATGATTATTTGCATCTTCCTTGCCTGGCGCTCCTATATGAACGAAGCCCGGATGTAGCCAGAGGACTAGTCGGCTTCGCGCACTGGAGTTGGCAAAGGGGCATAGCGTTCTCGCCAGGCCAGCCACATCACCCTCAGCACATACCACATTCCCTTGAGGCCCGTGATACTGCTGCGGCCCGCCTGTCTTTCTCGCATATTGACCGGCACTTCGACCACACGTAAATCCGCCTTCGTCGCGGTCACCAGCCCAACTGGTTCGGGATAATCCTGGGCATAGCGATCGGCGAACAACCTGATTGCCCTTGGCCCGGCCGCGCGGAAGCCCGAGGTGCAGTCAGCGATGGGCTGGCCAGCCATCCGGGAAATCCATCGGGCCACGAACCGCATCGCCAGCCGGTGAAGCTTAGGTATCTCATATCCTATCCCATTGATGAAGCGGCTGCCGATTACTAGGTCAGCGCCCGCCGCAATCGCATCGAGCAACCGCCCGGCATAGCTGGTGTCATGCTGGCCGTCGGCATCAACCTGCATCGCCACCTCATAGCCATGCTCCAGCGCGTACCGCCAGCCTCGCTGCACTGTGTAGCCAATGCCCTGGTTCTGGCTGTTGACAAGTAGCTCTACGCCAAGATTTTCGGCTACCTCGGCCGTGCTATCGGTGGAGCCATCGTCTATCACCAGCAAGTCGGCAAAGGGCAGGTGCTGGCGCGTTTCGGCGACGACCAGGGGCAGGCTCTCCTCCTCGTTGAAGGCAGGTATTATGACCAGCAGGCGTGGTTTGTAACTCACTTTAAAGCGCTCCTAGTCCGGCTCGTAGTCGGTCCAGCGACCGGTCGAGAGGTACACCCAGCCCCCGAAGGCCAGGTTCAACACATCCTTGCTATGGAGTCTGGCTGGATCATCGCAGTGCTGCCAGCAACGCAGCAGAGGTGTCTTCTCGCCATAAAGCTGCAAGTCGTACATCTTCACCTGATACATCGTCAGCCCATCCGGTTGCCCCTCATAATCGGCGCCCCAGTCGGCGGTCGGATAAGGCAGCGGGCAAAACTCATAAAGATAACTCAGCGGCAGGTAGGGATCCCGGAAGGCATCAAATTCGCCAGTCTTGTCCAGGTGCTGCCCCTTCGAGCCATCGGAGGGACACAGGAAGATGCGCGCATCGCCAGCGTAAGGCTTTATGGCGCTTGCCCAGACAGGCAGGCCCTCGTTGTCCTCGTAGTACATCTGGAAAGCCATCCCTAGCTGCTTCAGGTTGCTGATACAGACAGTGCGGCGGGCGCTTTCCTTCGCCCTGCTGAAGACAGGGAAGATAATCGCTGCCAGCACCGCGATGATGCCGATGACGACCAGCAGCTCTATCAGGGTGAAGCCTCTAGTTTTTTTGTTCAGGTTGCTCATTTTTCTCCCTCACCACCGCCACGGTGAACCGGCCGAAGACTTTGGTCTTGACTCCCTTGGGCAATCGAGTCGCATCCTGCACAATCAGGATGCCTGTCTTTGAGAGCAGTTCTTTCTCGCGTGTTTGCTCGGCCGCGCCCTGTTTGCCTACTTCCCACCAGGCAGCCTTGTCGCCGCGCAGGTCGGTGTAGACGGCCACCAGGTTGCTAATCCAGGGCTCGTCCACGTGAATTATCTCGCCAGGCTTGGCAACGAGCGTGAGATAAGCGATCAGGTCTCTCCCATCTTTGCCCAGGCCTTGTTCCCCGCCGAAAACAGCAGGGGTGAAGACCTGGATAGCTGCAAGCCAGGGGCCTGAGGGCATTGGAAGCACCGCGGGTTTGGGCATAAAGCCCATCAGCGTAAGCTGAGGCAGCAACGCCACCGCCGCGAACTTCCACTTCACCCTGGTCGTAAAGGGCGGACTCAGATAAGGGGCAAGCGCGAAGCCCGCGATTGCCACATAGAAGGGCAGCGTATGGATGAAATACCGCCCTCCATAGGTAGGCAGCAGAGGCAGCACTCCGATACACAGCAGCACAGGCAGCACGTGGCGAGGCTTGGCCCAGCGCAGGTTGACCAGACCCCAGCCTGTAAACAGCATAATCAGCAGGTTGATAGCCGCTATCCCGAGCAGGAACAGCTTGAACTGGTCGAAGGCAGTCATCCGTTCGGCGAAGTTGGAAAGCCAGTCGCGGTAGGTCCACACGCGCATCAGCCAGGGCGAGAACAGTAGCAGCGAAGGGAGGGTTACCGCCAGATAGCTCCACAGGTAACGCCTCTGCCACAGGCAGAAGAGGCCAAGCCCCAGCAGCACCAGGATGGGGATGCCCAGGTGCGAGTACAGCATCCCCGTGGTCGCCAAAATCCCAAGCAGGATGCGCCTTCGCAGCACCAGCATAACTACGACGGGCGCGATGGCGTTAACCAGGCAGCTTGCGATCGGATTCACCATCAGGAGGACGCTCATCACGTCCGAAAAAAGCAGTGTCAGCGCCGCCAGGGCCGCGATTGGGCCAAACAGGCGCCGCGCGAACCACCAGCCCGTCAGCAGCGAGAGGGGATAGACAAAGAGGTGCACTGTCGCAAAGCCCGCCTCGAGGCTACCAAACAAGCGTCCAAAGCCTGCCGTAAGCAGGTGCAACATCGGCGGGTAGAGGTGGGGTCTGCCTTCGGGCGCGAACTCCCAGTTATCCCACAAGGGGATATGACCAGTGTCGAAGATGCGCTTCGAGACTGCCAGGTGGTACCAGGTATCCCAACCGCTAGGCTCAAAACGCCAGATCCCAAGCAGGAAGAGTCCAAAGAGGATGGCGATGAAGGTCAGGGCGATTTTGTCCACCTTGGTTAAGGGCAACCAGGGCAGGAAAAGTTCTTCCTGTTCGGCAGCATCAGGCAACTCGCCCGCCTCTGTCAGGTAGGCGCGACGCCATCTGGCACGGAAGACCCGGTAGGCCGCGCCCATTGGCGCAAGCAGCTTGCTCAGGCCCCAGAAGGTGCCGATGGGAAAGGCCATAAGCGCCCCGCCGAAGAAGCTCCAGCCGAGGGCATACTGGCCAGGGGTGGCTCGCGAGGTCGGCACAGGCTCTTGCTCGCGCCAGTAGTTGGTGATGAGCGCCATCAGGCCAAAGGCCGCAAACAGCCACAATATGGACGAAAGGAAGCCTGCGGCAAGCCAGCCGAAAAACTGCGTAAAGCTGAGTGCCATTGTGAACAGGCCGATGACCGCCCACATCCCTAGACCGCGCCACTTGTCCTTGCGGTCTACTGCCTCTACCTCGGGAAGCAACTCGTCGAAGTAGTCAGGTCTCAGCGATGCAAGCAAGGTCGCCAGGAAGGCCTTGGAGAAGAGGAAGGGCCAGCAGGCGAGGGCAAAAAGCAGCCCTAGCAAGGCTGCGATGGGGCGCAGGCTCTCGCCAAGCGCCAAATGATCAACAATCATTGAGGCGCCAAGCAGGCCAACCACCGTCATAGCGATGGTGCCGGCGACTACTACGAATATAAACCAGGCGACGTTTTTCATCTCTTGCTGAGTGATACGCCGCCTGAGGCTGAGGGGTTTCGCCAGGGTGGACTAATCTGGAGTCCTGGTGACAGCTATTTTGCGCAAGCGCAGGATTACACGAGTCTCGGTTATTTGACGGGAGACCGCCACCGGATGCCGTTGGAAGCCCCCTTCCACGAAGCCCAGGGCCAGCAGATGGGCCGAATCGAGGTGCCTGGCGAGGAGTTCGGATGCTTGCCTTCGCAGAGCTTGCCGGGGCAGCGCGGGGCCAGCCAGGGTATCGTGCAGGCGCGTCGCCCACAGGTTGTGGACCAGCGGAGCAGGCAGGAGTTCGCCAAAACGGAGATTCACATAGCGGGCAAGTTTCTCGAAAAGCTCGGGCCGGGCTTCTTCGAAGGGGAAGACCTGCGGGGTCGAAGTGTTGGCGGGCGCCTCGTCCGGAGAGCGCCAGTCCACCAATAGCCAGCCATGCGCTCTGGCAAGCATCAGGGCGGCCTCTTCCACCAGCCCCTGAGCCAGTCTTACCGCCTGGCGACCGGTACCAAGCCGGTTGGACAGCTCCCGGAAGGGCAGCAGCAGCTCTTTTGCGCCTGTTTTGCTGGCAGCGAGGAGGCAAGCCTGCTCCTTGCCTTCGAGAGGGCAGGTAAGCGCCACGGTGCGCTCGGGGCCAAGCGCGCCCACTGTCAGGGTAAGCGCGAGCAGGCTGCGCGGTTCCTCGTTCACAATCACCAAAGCGCGCGAGGCGCCCGCAGCGCCCAGTTCGGCCCGGATACCTGTCGCAAGGGCCTGGAACAGGGCTTCTTCCTCCGCCAGCGCGCCAAAGGCAAGGCCTTTTTCCGCAGGCCGAGTCGCCTCGCACAGCTTGAAAGGCAGCTCTAACCGGGGAAGGGGCGATGCAACAAGCGGGCTTTTGCGCCCAATCGCCACTTTTGCCACCAGCAGGCTCTGCTGGAAGCTGGGCGCGCGCCCGACGATGTCACCCTCTGGCCCTGCGATGAGGCTTCCGCCGCCAAGTACGTAGCCTTCCAATACGCCTACGGGATTAACGTAGAACACTGGCAAGCCAAGCGCCTTCGCTTCAGCACCGAGAGCTTCGTCATAGAGGGAAAGGTCCTCTCCCAGATAACGCCTTTGGCCTGTCAGACACACCACTTGCGCGCCGGCCTCGGCCACGCGCTGAAGGGCTTCTTCCGAGTGGGGCAGGCTCAGCACCGCTACCCGCACATCGGCCGCATCAATCAGAAATTCGCCAGAGTCTACCTCCACAAGCTTGCCGCCTGCAAAGACGAGAAAGCGGCCCTTGAAGCCAGCGCAGACCGGATGGGGAAGAGGCAGCACCAGCACGGCTTTCGTGGAGAGCCCGAGCAGAGTCTTGAAAAGGCCGTGCCAGGCCTCCGGAACCTCGATGCTGGACGGCTGGCTATGCCCGCACAGGCAAAGAGAGGGCAGCACGATGAGTCTTGCGCCCTTGCCTGCGGCTTCTTCAGCCGCTTCGGCCAGCCTGCGGGCATTCTCCCAGTCGGAGCCTCGGATAAACTCCACCTGGGCCAGCGCCCCGGTCAGTTGCTTCCTGCGGCCAAGCATCTTCTCTCTGCCTAAAGCTCGTGATATTTGGAGGTAATCGGCATACGGCGGTCTTTCCCGAAGGCCCTCGGAGTTATCTTAACGCCAGGGGGGGCCTGCCGACGCTTGTATTCGCTGCGGTCAATCATCCGGGTTACTTTCCGCACCAGTGCCTCATCGTAGCCCTTCTCGACCAGCGTGCGGGCGTCAAGGTCCTGTTCGACATAAAGCTCTATCAGCTCGTCAAGCAGGTCGTAAGGAGGCAGGTCGTCCTGGTCGAACTGGTCAGGCTTTAACTCGGCCGAAGGCGCTTTCTCGAGGATGTTGCGCGGGATGAGGTCATACCCCGCTTCGGTATTCAGGTGTTCCGCCAGGGCATAGACAAGGGTCTTGGGCACGTCCTTGATAGGCGCAAAGCCCCCTGCCATATCACCGTAAAGGGTCGAATAACCTACACTCGTCTCGCTCTTGTTCCCTGTGACAAGAATAAGCCCGCCGAACTTGTTGCTCCAGGCCATCAACAGATTGGCCCTCAGGCGAGCCTGCAGATTCTGTTCGGTAAGGTCTTCCGGAAGGTCCCTGAAAAGAGGCTCGAGCTGCTGCTGGAAGGCCTCGAAGAGGGGCGCAAGGGCGATGGTGTGGTATTCGATGTCCAGGTTATCCGCGAGCTTTGCGGCATCACTCTTGCTATGGTCGGAAGAATACTGAGAGGGCATACTGAAAGCCACCACGCGTTCCTTGCCCAGCGCCTGAGCCGCCAGTACCGTGACCAGGGCGCTGTCTATCCCACCTGAAAGCCCAAGTCCGATGCGCTGGAAGCCGGTCTTGTCCACATAATCGCGTATGCCAAGTCGAAGGGCTGCGGCGACCTCGGGCAGCTCAGCCAGTTTCGGCACGACAGGCTCCGGCAGAGGGGGATATTCCTCGGTCAGTTCATACGAGGGCACAGCCAGGTACCTGATCGGAAGACGTATTTGTCTGCTGCAGCGCCTTGCGGTCCTGCCTGCGGCGCGGATCCCGCAGCCGCGCGTGGGTGATTGTGGCGATGTCCACATCGACGGCGAAAACGCCCTCTTCGAACTGGGGCGCCCTGAGGAGGGGATTGCCCAGATGGTCCAGCACCAGGCTGTGGCCGTCGAAGACCAACTCGTCCTGCCCGCCCACCAGGTTGCAGTAAGCCAAAGCGCAAACGTCATCGGCAGCGCGGGTTGCGAGCATCCGCTCCCTCACAAGCCCTTTGCCCCTGTAATAGGGAGAGGAGGAAAGATTCACCAGGAGCTGGCAGTCGCCAAGCAGAGCTTGCTCATGGGGCACCCCGCCCTGATACCAGAGGTCTTCGCAGATGGAAACCCCAAAACGCAGCCCGTCGAGTTCGAAAACCAGGCTCTCCTTGCCCTGAGCGAAGTATCTGTTCTCATCGAAAACGCCATAATTGGGCAGATAATGCTTGTTGTAGATGCCCAGCAGCTTGCCATCGGCCATCACTGCGGCGGCATTGTAGACGTCCCGATCGAAATGCGGGAAGCCGATGATGGCAATCAGGCCTTTGGTCTCGGGTAGCAGGCTGCTGACCGCCTCGCCCGCCGCGGTGACGAACTGGGGCTTCAGCAGCAGGTCTTCGGGCGGATAGCCTGTGATGTATAGCTCGGGAAAAACCACCAGGTCCGCTCCAAGCTGCCGCGCCTGGTGCAAAGCCTCTACGGCGCGCGCCCGATTGCCCGTTAGATCGCCAACTGTTGGGTTGAGCTGAGCCAGCGCCAGCCTTAGCTGATTCACGGTATCCTCCTGCTCTGCGAGGTTCTTCAAGATGATACTACCAGAAGCGGGAGGCTAACAAGTCAGGCATCTCGGTTGCATACTTTCCCAGCGACAAAAAGGTACCGCTGGTGCTACAATTGGCAGAGTCTGGCAGGAGCGTGAAAATAACAAAATGATGCAAAGGGATCCGATGCTTAAAATCGAGCAGTTGACGGCAGGGGTGGCCGACAAGGTCATCCTGCGCGACATAAACCTGGAGGTGCCAGAGGGAGAGGTCCACGCCCTTTTTGGCCCCAATGGTTGCGGCAAGAGCACCCTTATGAGCACGATAATGGGCCTTGCCAATTACACGGTCTTCGAGGGGCGCATCTGGTTCCGCGGAGAGGACATTACCTATGCCAGCGTGGACGAACGCGCGCGGCTCGGCCTTGGGATGAGTTTCCAGAATCCCCCGCAGGTGACAGGGGTCGTTACCAGAGACTTCATCACCCGCCTGCTTGGGGAGGACGGCGAGCGGGTCGAGGCGCTGGCGGCCAAGGTTAATATGAGCGATATGCTGGACCGGGAGCTGAACGTCGGCCTGTCGGGCGGCGAGCGCAAACGCAGCGAACTGTTGCAGCTGCTTGCCCAGCAACCCAGTATGATTCTGCTGGACGAGCCTGAATCTGGCGTCGACCTCGTCAATATCGAGCTTGTCGGTAGCACCATCAGCGAGTTGTTGCAGCGCAAGAAGCACAGGCAGAAGGAGCGCTCTGGCCTGGTCATCACTCATACCGGGCTCATCCTCAATTATCTCAATGCCGACCGGGGCTGGGTAATGCTGGAGGGGCAAATCCGCTGCTGCGGCAACCCACGCGACATCTTCGAGCAGATTCAGAAAGTGGGCTATGAGGAGTGCACCCGATGCGAGAACTGAACACCATCGAATCCAACGATAGCAGTCGGATGCTCGGAGTAGGCGTGGACCTGGCTCATTCCAAACCGCGCAGTGGCACCTTCGTGCAGGTGGACCAGAAGGTAATGCAGCCTTCGGTAACGGATGAAGGTCTCGAGATAATGGACCTCTTCGATGCCCTCAACACCTACGACTGGGTCGAACCGCTGCTGTGGACGCTGGTGAGCAAGGACAAGGACGAATTTACGAAACTGGCCGCCGAGGCAGAGCCCCACGGGTATTTTATCCGCGCACTGCCTGGCGCCAAAATCGCAAATCCCGTCCAGGCTTGCCTGTATACGCGCACCGAGAAGCATATCCAGCTTGTGCACAATATGATTATCGCGGAAGAGGACTCTGACCTGACGATAATCACCGGCTGCGCAACAGGCGCCTCGGTCAAGTCGGCCCAGCATGTGGGCGTCTCGGAGCTTTTCGTGAGAAAAAACGCCAAGCTGACCTTCAGTATGATCCATCACTGGGCTGAAGAAGTGAAAGTGCGGCCGCGAAGCGTCACTCAGGTGGAGGAAGGCGGCACTTTCATCAACAATTACATCTGTATGAAGCCTGTGCGCGATGTACAGATGTATCCGAACGTCAAGCTGATAGGCGAGGGAGCGCGCTGCACACTGGGCAGCACGCTGGTAGGCCTGCCAGGCAGCTTGCTGGATATCGGAGGGGGAGTTGAACTGCTGGCGCCGAATACCCGGGCTGACATCATCAGCCGCACAGTGGGGAAGGGCGGGCGGATAATCGCCCGCGGCCGGATGATAGGGGCGGCAGACGGCTGCAAAGGTCATCTCGAATGTCGCGGACTTATGCTTACCAACTCCGGCGGGCTGCTGGCAGTGCCGGAGCTCGATGCGACCGCGCAAAATGTCGAGCTTTCCCACGAGGCCGCGGTTGGCAAGATAGCCCAGGAGCAGATTGACTATCTCACCTCTCGCGGCCTGACCAGCGACGAGGCGGTTCAGATGATTATCAGAGGCTTCCTCTCGGTCAAGATAGAGGGACTGCCCGCAGAGCTCGAGCAGGAAATCCAGGAGGTGCTGGACCTCAGCGCCGAGGAGGGCCTGTAAAGGCCTATGAGCGATAACGAACAGCCAGGCGAAGAGCAACAGCCAGCGATTGAGCCTGAGGCGGAAAACGCCCCGCTAGTGCTCAGCGCCGATGATTTTGCCGAGGAAGAAGACCTGCCGCCCGCCCCGCCAGCGGCTCAGCCAGGCAGCGCGCCACTCGTCCTCGACAAGGCCGAGTTGCTGGCCGAGCCTGAACCTCCCTTTGCGCCGGCGCCGGCCGGAGGCGCAGTGTTCGAGCAGGGGCAAGGTTTTTTGCCTGTCAGGATGCTGGCTGCTTGCACCAAAGAGGGCAAGCCATATGCCTTGCTGTTCAAGCCCAATAACGATGGCACTATGAGCTGCATCGGAGATGAGCCCTTGCCAGAGGGCGCAGGCTTCAATCCGAACGATTTCAAGGAGCAGATGGGCCGCGAGGAAGTCGTTGCCAAGGGCGGCTTTCTTATGGACCAGTATCAGGGCTGTCCTTTCTGCGGCAGTCGGCAATATGCCCTGTGCAGTTGCGGCACCGCAATGTGCACTGGCGGGCTGCGTCGCGGGCTGCTCAGGAGTAGTATCAAGTGTCCTGTCTGCGGCAACGAAGGCACGGTCGACAAAAGGCCCGTGACGCGCGGTGTGCAGTATGGGGGCGGGGGAAAATCGGGCAAGTTCCGAAGCAAATGAGAAAGCTATTTTCGGGGGGCACGTATATGCGACGGCTTCTTTGCTTCCTGGTTTTACTGACGGCGCTGGTGTTCGTTACAGGCTGTGCTGGGCTTAGCACACCTGAGGAACTGGTGCAGAAAGGTTTTGAAAGCCTCGATAGTGGCAGTTTCGATCAGGCGGAGTCTGCAGCCAATCTGGCGCTGAAGAAGCAGCCCACCTGCGCCGATGCTTATATCATCCTGGCTGAAGTGGCTTCCAAGCGCGGGCAAGGAGACCAGGCCGCTGATTTTTCCAAAAAGGCCGCCGAGCTTGCCCCCGATCAGGCCAAACTGCGCAAGCACGCCGGGATGTTCGCTCTTAAGGCCGAACGCTGGGACGATGCCTACAGGCTGCTAGCCGAATTCGCTGACAAGGGCGATCTCGCGATGACGCTGGGTTATGCCGATGCCGCAGTCAAGACCAACCACGCCGAGGAAGCAGTAGAGCTGGTAGAGCGTATCGCCGCCAATTCAAGCGATACCAGAGCTTACACCAAGCTGGGAGAGCTTAATTATGCGGCAGGCTTCAAGCGCGACGCCATAGAGGCTTATCGTAAGGCGCTCGAGCTCGATCCCACCAATATGATTGCCGCCAACAACCTGGCCTATAGCTACGCCGAGAACGGAGAAGACCTCGACCGCGCCAAGCAACTTGCCGAAGAGGCGGTCGCAAGCGCCAGAACCAATCCCAATTACCTGGATACCCTGGGCTATGTGAGGTGGAAGCGCGGCGAGACAAAGCCGGCTATCCAGGCCTTCGAGCAGGCTGTGCGTATTCAACCAATCCCCATCAGGCGCGCTCATTTCGGGATGGCTTTGGCCAAAGAGAAAATTGCCCGCCCGCGGGCTTTCCGCGAGATTTCTTTTGCCCTGCGCGAGGAGCCCGAACTCGCTCAGGATGCCGAGATCCTGGCTGCGGCAGTAGACCTGGGCGTTACGGATAGCCAGGGCAACCTGCTGGCGGGAACTCCCATCCCGAAAGAGCCGGAATCAGCCCCCAGTACCACTAGCCCGTAAAACCACAACCTCTTCGGCTCCAAGAGTGAACTCGGCTGCCAGGCCTTGCGCTGTAAAGCCGGGCAGTGCTTCGGGCAGTACAGGCAAGAGGCGCGTTGCTGGCCCAAAATAACCGGCCTCCAGCCTCAGTTCGACCTGGGCAGGCGCCTGGCCGAAATTGAAGACTGTCAGATAGCACTCGCCACTCTCCAGACTGCCATAGCGTTCCACGCCAATCTGCTCGCCGGCCGCCTTCGCCTGGGTGACCGGCTGCCAGCCCGCCTGCTGCAGGCTCTTTATCACTGGGATATACCTGACAAACAGCGGCCGGTCGCGGTTATAGAGGGCTGGATTCTCAAAATAACAATCTGTCGCCGCGTTCTCGCTGAAGAAACCAGGGAAGGTCGCAAAGTGCGCGCAACGCTTGAAATAGCGTTCCACCAGTTCGTGGCTGAAGTCGTCATAATGAGTGTTCTGCAGCAGCAGATAAGGCTTCTGATAGGATAGCGCCCTGCGCAGGTTGAACCAGTCGCGACTGTCGGGAGTCCAATGGCCACCGGGATTCCAGTTGGTCTCTATCCCCGCCGCATCGAGATAAGGCATAAAGTGATACCAGCGCATTGGCGTCGTGTTGGCCATCATCAGCTTGTCGCGTTCGATAAGCCAGCTCGAGAGGTCGGCCAAAAACGCCTGGGTTGCGAATATCAACGGTATGGCCGGCTGGTGAGTGCTGGCGTCGAAACAGAGGGGGAAGGAGGCGTTTTCCAGATGGTCCGGGCGCAAGTCCACATCATCGGAGGCCATCTCGCTGCTGTCTATATAGATGCCATCCAGCTCCGCTTGCTGCTCCTGACCGCTAAAATCGCCATCTTTCAGCAGATTCTCCTGGCTGTCCTCATACCGGACAGCAACCTCGTCAAACCAGGCAGTGCCAGTCTTGTCACCGCGCAGCAGCAGGTGCACGGCCAGCGATTTGAGAGGCTTCTCGGGGCGGATTATATGTTCGCCATACTGCCAGTCATGAGTGCCAGTCGCAAAGGGCACCACCTGGCCGAACAGGTCAGAGCCATCTTCGTACTTCGCGTCGACGTAAAGGCTGAAATCGGCGCCAGGCTCGCCGGTAACGCCTTCGGCTTTGCACCAGGCCCCAAGCACGAGGGGCTTGGCCGAGGGCTCGGGCAGGCTGAAGCGCTGGATAATATAGATTTCCCTTTCGCCCTCGGCTCTCAGAACGCGCAAGGAGGAGCCAGAACGACTGATGGCGTTATCGATGGTAGCCTGGCCATTGACGGTCCAGGCTCCAAAGCTTGCAGAACTGCCGGCCTCGAAGGCGCCATAAAGCTGTTCCTGCTCGATCTGGGCCTTGGTAATCCTGCCTGCTGGCGCCGTGATGCCAGGGTCGGGGCTGACGATGAACATCCCTCCGCTGGCCCAGGGCACTTCCGCAGGCACAAAAGCGAGCTGCCCACTGGCGTCCCAGATGCCACTTGTTAGAGCGAACTGAGCGCCTCTGTCTCCTCCATCGGCGCGTCGCTCGACTTCCTCCACCACTGGTCCCAGCTCGCGAGAATAGTCCTTGGGCAGGTTTATCCAGAAAGAGGTCGGCTCGGTGTATACGAAAGAAAGGATGTCATGAGCGTCATCCCAGGCCACATTGTTGTTGCCCTCGTGGAACATAAAGCCGAAATCAGCAGGTTGCTGGACGGTGGAGATATCAGTGAAGGCCATCCACAGGCCTGACTGGTCGGTGCGCTTGGCGAAACTGGCCGGATAAACGCGATAGTAAGCCTCCAGCGCGCCTCTGAAGTCCCACTCGGGCCTGAAGGTAAACAGGCTGAAGGCAAAGGGAGCGCGCGAGGGATATCTTCTGTGAGTGGGCAGCAGGCCAAAATCGAGAGCCACTTGCAGCTCCATCGCGGCCCCATCGTAGCGCCCGCGCCAAAGCTGAGGCGTCTCCATCGGTACGCCAACCGCCAGGCCGACCGGGCCTGCGATCGGGGCTAGTGGATAAATCGAATGCTGACCAAGCGCTCCGGCCCCGCACCGCGCAAACCGCGCATAATCGGCGGCGTCTTCGATTGGGCGACTCTGGTCAGCCTGCTCACAGAACCGCCAGCCCTCGGCGTCAACCGGCAAGCCGAAATAGACCGTTATCGCCCTCGGCTTGCCTGTCGTGTCGCGCACCTCGCCCTGGGCGTAGATAGCAGGGCCGGTGGCGTCGAGGGTAGCAGTCAGTGTAAGCCCGAGCGGCTCGCAGGCGCCTTCGAAGGTGACCTGGTCGCCGGAGGTGCGATGGACCACGCCCCGGAACCAGTGCGCAGCTCCGCCAGCTGCAACGTCGCGCGCGAAGAAGCCCCCCGGCGCGCGAGGGGCAGCTCCTCGCCGTTTACTAGGCAGCTCGCAGACTTCTCCGGTAGCGCCATCGAGGGTAAGCCCAAGGCCTGAGGTATTCTCGAGATGCACTGGATCTTTAATCGAGCCAACTGCTTCAGGGGCCGGAGGCTTGTAGAAGCCCCCATCCAGCAGATAGCTGTTGGTGGCGCCTTGCAGCACCGAGAGGCTCGCGTCATCGAACCAGGCCGTGCCTGTCTTCCACCGCAACAGCAAGTGCATCGTGATGCGTTTGACTGGCTTGGTGGGGAAGACCATCACATGGGCCTGCTGCCAGTCGTGCGTGCCTGGCGCGAAGGCTGCGGTCTGGCCCCAAAGGTTATCTCCATCGGCATATTCGATATCCAGATAGACCGAATACCCAGGATTGGCGGGACCGGTGACGTCTTCAGCTTTGCTCCAGGCACTGGCGAGGATCGGCGCCTGCACGGGCTGATCGAAGGTGAGGGACTGCGAGATGCCAGTTTCCACGTCATCTGAAGGGGGAGAGAGCCTGGCGCAGGCTGAACCCTCGCGCCCTTCGCTGGTCAGCTCAAAGCCAGAGGCCCACGGTCCCCAGCCTTCGACTGAATCGAAGCCAGGATTCAGGAGCAGATTGGCGCCAGATTGTTCATCAGCGGGTTCTCGCGCAACCAGGCCTGCAGCAAGGGCAGAGGTAGCAACCAGCAGCAGCAACAAGCTAAAGGTCAATTTCAACGACCAGCAGGGCAGGCTCATTTGTAGGTCCCTCCAGTAGAAAGTCTCCCTCGGGACAGCAGACCAGGCTGTCGCCTTGAAGTATTCGGCCCGCCCAGGGGCCTTCCGTTACGGCGCCCACAGAATCGGCTCCGATCAGCCAGACTTTGGATTCCTGGCAACGCGCCTGGTAGTAGGCCTTCAGGCTGGCCAGGTTGGCAGCTTCACCGCCAGGCTCTACAGCCCAGGCGACGGGGGAGAAGATCACCTTGCAACCCATCCGGGCAAGAGAGGCGGTCAACTCGGGCACGAAGGCGTCCGCGCAGATATGCAGGCCAACAAGCCCGAAATCTGGAGTGGGGATCGCCTGCAGCTTCCAGCCGCGCGTGTAGGGGGGTACCCCGACCTCCAGCTCATTAATCTTGTCGAAGACGAAGCGGAGCTTTCCAGCCCTGTCGAGGAAAATCGCACTATTGAAAACTTTGCCGCCTTCCTTGCGCGTAAGCCCCGAGATGATGTTTATCCGGTGCTCGCGAGCCTTGCCAACGAGGGCATTGGTCCACACCCCAGGCAGGGACTCGGCCTGCAGCCGCGCGGCCTCAGAAAGCCACCCCAAATCGCAGGCCTCGGGCAACACGACGAAGTCGGCGCGGTTCTCGGCGGCCAAATCGACCATCGCGAGGGCGCGTTCAAGATTGGCCTGCCTGTTGCTGTACTCGACCAGGAGCTGTGCCAGGGCTACCCTCAAGAGGGGCCACCTCCACCAAGTGGAATACGTAGATGATAATCGAGGAGGCGCGATATGTCAGCAAGTGAAAAGCCAAAAGCTATCGTCCGCCACATTAAAGATGCCCCGACCGTGCCTTGCCTGTGCGGTGAAAGCACTCGCCCCATCACCCGGGCCGATACGCCGCTTGCCAACTTCCACGTGACCCATATTATGGACTCTCGCAAGCATTACCACGAGCGTTGCACGGAAATCTACTACATCCTTGAAGGGGAGGGCTTCCTCGAACTGGACGAAGAGGAAGTCGTCCTCAGCCCCGGCCTGGTTGTGCTTATACCAGCTGGCGTGGCGCATCGCGGCAGAGGCGATTTCCGCTCGGTAATTGTGGGAATGCCGGCGCAACACCCAGAAGATGAAGTGCTCGTTGACTAGTGGGGGCGTGGGGGCGCGGAGCGTAGCTCACGGATGCCCCCGCGCCTTTCCTGCCTTCCAGTTTATATTTCTATCCTGTCATAAGCCCGGTCTTGCCACTAGAAGAACCTCTTATCTCGGCAGATCCGGCATTGGAGAAAACTGACTGCTGCTCCACCGGGCGCGGATGAGCGCTGCCTCGATATAACCTCTGGCCTGGTCGGGATGACTGGCCGCCCAGACGATTGCCTCGTGGTCCAGGGCGTCCACGCGGTCATTCATCCCGCGCAGGGCGTCCATCGAGTTGAGCAGCGCGCGCTCGACCGGCATACGTTCAGGATTGATATCCAGCCCGAAATAGCCGTCATACCCGTGCATCTTGAGCGCGTAAAGTGCGGCTTCAGCTTGCTCGGGCGCGATTACGCCGACGTTCAGGTCCTGATCATAGTTGCCAAGAGGCTGGGCATTCCAGTGGGTGTGGAAGAGCTTGCCGTATTCGCATACCAGACTGAGTGAATAGGGAAGGTCCTCATAACCCATCAGCACGTGGCCGACCTCGGGATTAAGTCCGACCAGGCTGTGACCTTCGGCAAGCAGAGCTTTGTTCTCGGGCGCCTGCAGCGCGGCTTCGGCTTTCTGGGACATCAGGATGCCCTCTGGCGTGGTGCCGTAGAGGATGCGCCCGCGCGGTTCGTAAGGCTTGGGCTCTTCCGCAACGCGCACTCCTGGCACGGCGTCCATCGCCTCGGCAAGTCCCCAGGCAAAGCGGTCGCGCGCCGCCATCAAATCAAGGCCAAAGGGATTCTCGTACCCATCAATGCCAGGCCAGACAATCGAAAAATCGGTGTCCAGCTCCTTGTTGAGCGCCAGGGTAATTTTCGTGCGTTCGATAGCGGCTTGCCGAACCTCAGGAAGCGGGCTGGAAAGCGCGCCGAACTCGAACTGGGCCTCATAGAAAAGGTTGGGGACGATGGTGATGAGCTTGATTCCCGTGTCGCTGGCGAAAGCCTTAAAGAGGTCGAGATTCTCCTCGTTTACTTCGTTTGGATAATGCGCTTCCAGGCCTCGCAAGCCGTATTTGTAAAGCTTGGAGGCTTCTTCCAGCACCTGTTCCATTGCCATCGAAGGGGTATACCTGTCATGGAACCGCCCTCCACCTGGCGCGAAGAACCACACCCCGGCTGAAAACTTGAGGTCGAGTGAGAAACCACCAAGTTGCCTGGCGAGTTCTTCGGGTGTGCGACGCTGCATCTGGCTACGGACATCTTGAAGACCCATATCCAATCCCTCCAGTCAATCAGACTGAGAAGGTATTGGCTCTCGGCGCCCGGCTTCCTGCCAACGGCCTAGCAGGTCAGGTGCAACAGGGCAAAAGTGCGACGGCGCAATCGTTGCTGATTGTAGACAACGCAGGCGTGAGGGGTTGCGTGCAGTTCATAATCGATGCGGCGGACAGCCAGAAAAGCCAAGGTAGATTCCGGCACCGTCATCAGCCCGTCACAGCCGGTGCCAATCACCAGCAGCGAGGGGCTGCGCGAAAGTACATCGTCCAGGTCGCAAGGGGTCAGCAGGTGGCATTCGACTCGCCACCAGTTCCTCTGGACGCCTTCAGGAGTGACAATCACGTCCTCGTTATAGCGCGCTCCGTCAACTGTCAGGGCGCCGAAACTGCAGTGAGTGATCTCTGGAGTTGCTCTCCGGACTTCGTCCTCAGCCTCAGACGCACCAGGTGTTCTGAGGGGTCCCATTTCAGCCTCACTAGTGCAACGCTTTGCAGCGTCTTAATAACTTCATTATCAAGGGCAAGTTCAATTTCGTCAACTGGAGCCGCAAGACGTAACTCCAATTCTCCCGCACCCTGCACGGAAAAGGATATTTCTATAGTAGTTATCCCTTTCGTAACCTTGACGTTATTCACGTCTACCTGCCACTGGCTGGGAGTAATCCAGACAGGCAGGCGTTCCCAGATTTCCGCAGCGCCAAGCGGGCTGGTTGAAGCGGGCAAGAGGAGCCTGCTCGAGGGCGTGTTGTCGATGCTCTCGGCCCCCTCACCAGTCCCGAGAAGCCCTCGCACCACCTGGCCAGTCGGCAATTTGATGCTGCGCGCTTTCGAGGCCCTGTTTATCGCTGCGACCCATTGGCCGAAGTCCAACACCTCCAGACCGCTCTTCTGGTCATCTGGAGGAAACAGGGGCGCCAGGCCTGCCTCTTTGAGAAAGCTGGCTACCAGCAGCAGATCGCCAGCGCGCGCGGCATCCAGCTCTTCTTCGCCTGTCCAGAGGTAGCAGTTCCCCTGCCTCAGCAGCACAGGCGTTGCAGCCTGACCTGCAGTTGCGAGGCTTTCGGTATTCGCTGCCAACTTGCCCCTTGGAGTAGCACTCGAAAGCGCAAGCTGGAAGGGCAGCGAGCTTTTCATAAAGCCGAAATCTCTGGCGAAAGCGCCTTGCGCATTAGCTACGCGCAGCGCGCAGGGGCCTGCGGTTATACCGGCAGCAGGATGATCAAGCTCAAGCGCTGCCACCAGGCAGTTCTCTTGCCCCAGGCGCACTAGCTCGGTCGGGAGTTTTACTTTTAACTCGCCTCGCAGGGCTTCGCCTTCGGCAGGCTTCAGCGCCTGGCCATTCAGGTACAGCCTGGCATCCGCCTCGACCCAGCGCAAGGCAAGTTCCAGCTCCTGACCTTCCCAGTCAGAGGGGAGGTTAAAGGTCTTCCTGACAAGAGCCGGGCCGATAAAGTCGCGCCATTTTGAGGTGCCTTCTCCAAGCAGGCCGGGTATCCAGGTGGCCTCCCAGGCCGCATCATCATACTCAACAGCAGAAGCCAGAACAGGCTCAGGAGCGCCTTCTGCGCCATAAAAGACCTGCCATAGGCCGGGCAAGCTCCAATTGGGAGAATTGCCCGCCTTCGGCAAGCGGAGTCGGAGGCGCAGCCCAGAAGAGCCCTCGCTTTGCCAGTTCGGCCTGCAAGCCTTTTGCGCCTGTAAGCCCACTTGCGCCCTGCCAGGGCCAACCCGCAAGAAGCACCGGCTTGCCCGACTCGGCAAGGGCTAGCACCGCCTCAGGTTCCATCCCATCAAGCTCGGCGATTACTGCCTGGTATCTGGAAAGCAGTTCCGGATGGGCGGCGAGATAATCGCTACTGGCGGCATCCCAGTCCAGCTCGCACTGTTCAACGAGCCGCATTGTGGAATCCAGACTCGAGGAGCCAAGCGCCATCCGGCGAAGGCTGCCAACGCAGAGCACCTGGGGGGAGCGCTCTCGGGAGGCGTTTGCGAAAAAAGGCGCCGCTTTGGTAAGGAAAGCTGCCTCAGGCTTAATCTCGCTGCGTTCATTGAGAAAGCCATAATCACGATAATTGATGTAGGAGAAAGGCAGAAACCCTTGCCCCAGGCCAATCTGGCTGACAAACTGAGCCGCGAACCTGGGCACCACCTCGCTGTCGAAGCTCCAGGTGCCAGCCGCAGCCGCAAGCCTGGCCTGGGTGCCTCCAGCCCCATAGTGAGTGCCAACCGAGGTCAGCCCAGGAGTGTGCCACTGCATAAAGCTGACCAGATTGAGAGGGATGGGATCTTTCTCCCATTCCTGCCCGCCAACACTGGCTTGCTGCACTACCTGGACAAAAGGCGCTTCCTCTTTTACCAGGCGAGCGAGCTGGGCGCACAAGTCCACCTGATACTCCCGGGCCCAGGTCAGATAATCCGCCAGGCGCGCGCTCGTTTTTCCTGGCTCCCCGTGGCTTCCCGGAGGCAATACGCTGCCTTTCGCCAGGCTTTCGCCCTCGGCCAAACCATTGCGCTCAGGCAGCAATTCTGTGACGCTCCAGGCTCTGTTCAGCGCGGCATCGCTGCCATACCGCGCTTTGAGATAGCTATTCCAGCTTTTCATAAGCCAGGGCAGGTCGGCGATCGTTCCCGCATCGTCTTCAGGGGTCCACCAGGGCTCGATGCTGCTGATGGCGGGTTCGTTGGTAGGCACTTCGAAGCTGGCCACATTTTCTGAGGGCGCCACCAGATGAGCCAGAGCGCGAATCATAAGCGCAAGTCCCTCGGGATCCTGATAGGGATTCTGTTGATCGTTATGGGCGTTCTCAAAGCCTTCCGGCCCCTTATGAAACCATTCTGGATAAGGCCAGTGAGGATCGACATCCACCCATAGCCCCCATTTGTCCGCCCAGGCGATACAGGTGCGCATATAAGAGGCATAATCTTCAGCAACCTGGCCTTTCTCAGGCATAAAATCGGAAAGCTGCACAACCAGCCTGACTGCATTGAATCCCAGCCAGGCAAGCTGCCGGAAGTCTGCTTCGACAAGCGGGCGAAATCCGCCCTCTGCACGTCCCGGCACATAGATTGTCCGAGCAAGATAAGGGCCAAACAGATTGACAGGTTTGCCCGCCGGATCAAGCATCTGGCCGTCTTCGAAGCGCGCTCGCCGCTTGGCTCGTTCCTCAGCCGGCAGGTTGAAAAAAGCTGCCCAGACCTCTCCAAGTATCTCGTCACTGCTGATTAGCAGGCTGGCAAGCTCTCCGGAGGCGCCCTCAACCAGGAGGGATTCAGCCTCAAGCAAGCCCTCTTCAAGCCTCTTTACTGCCTCTTCCGGCGCCTTCCGGTCCTCGCCATCAACTGGCTCGAGATTTGTCTCCCACCAGGCCAGAGCGCCTCGCAGGGCAAGGTAGTGTTTTATGGCTGAGGCCCAGGCTTCAGCAGCCAGTAAGGGCTCTTCAACGGCTTCTGGAAGCGCCACGCCGGCTTCTGCAACCTGGCCAATCTGCTTCTGGATGGCAAGATAGGCGTCACTGGCAGCTTCGGCATAGTTGCTTGGGCAGAAGGCGCGCGCTTCAAAGGCCTCTGCATTCGCCATAAGCGCTCTGCCTCTGTCTGCGAACTGGGCCAGTTTCAACCGCCGGGCCTCTTCAGCGTCAGCAAGAAGGCTTGCAGAGTCCATCCAGACCTGTCCCGGAGCGCCCTCAAGACCGAAATAGACAGCTCCCACACGCCTGGGATCCAGAGGTTGCCCCTGGAAGGTGCGGATACGCGAGAAGACCAGTTCCTGCCGCTGCCAGTCAGTTGTCATCGAGAGGGCGACTCTCGCTATTGGCTGGGGATCCCAACGATTCGAGGTGGTGCTGAAATGGACAACCAGAGTGCCCTCTCTTGAGCCTTTCAGCCAAAAGGCAAGCCCTCTTGCGATGAGCCAGGTGGTCGGATTGGTCTCCATACCGAAGAAGCCCCATCCCTCGGTCGCCTCGTGGTCTTTCGCTTCAAACGTGACGCACAGGGCCCTGCCCTCTTTGCCCTCGGCCGCCAGTTTCCGCGCGCCTGTCCAGTTGTCACTGCAATCGAACCAGTCTCCCCAGGCGTCCATTGGCGAAGCCAGGGGCTCTTGGGCGGGTTCGAAGTCTGCCAGAAGCACCTCACCAGGCACCTCGCTGGGCCTTTGAGAATATCCGACAGTAGATATCAGCGCTAGCATCAGGACGAAGAACAACCGCTTCATTCCGAGCCTCCTGCCCAAAACTGCTTGTTGGCCTACCCATGTCCCATTATAATGGGTTAAGCCGCTCTTCAACAGGAGGCCAGTTTTGAACCGACTCCTGCTTTTGATTGTATTGTGTGCGCTGGGTGGATGGGTTGCCCTGGGCTTTGCTGATTCCGCTTCTTACGAGATAAAGCCTCGCCCAGCGCTTATGTATCTGCCTCTCGGTCTTCCAGTTGAGGTAGAGGCGCCCTCTGGCCTCGAAGCCAGTAAATGGCAGCAAGGGTATCAACTGGGCCGCGGTCTGGCTGAGGCTTTGCCTCTTGCAGCGGAAACTACTGAGCTTTTGCTTGCAGAGCCGATGGCCGACAAAAACTTCGACGAGAAGAAACTGGCCAAATATTTGGCCGATCTCCAAAAGGCTTATACCGCAGGCAAAGCTGCTGACGTCTTCAAGCAACTTGACAAGCTTGCGGGGCAGGTTGAGGACTACGATGAGTATCTGCGAGACATCGCTGCCAAGCGCGGCTGGCAGGTTGTCTGGCTGGATGGCTCTCGCGAGCTTCCCTATCCCGCCTTCCAGGCCCTTCGGCGCTCACTTGGGCAAAGAGGCCAGTTGCCTTTAATGTGGCCAGAAGACGCCAACCGGGCTGATTTCGCCCTTGAGCTTGCTCCCTCTCTCGTAGATGGCGAGGGCTTCTTTCTCACTGATATTGAGATGCCAACCGGCCTTCGCCAATTGGTGCTCGAAGGCACTTCCTCTGCCGCCACTTGTGCAGGGGCCTGGCGCCTTGCGGTAGGAGAAGGCCTCTCCTTCAGGCAGGTCGCCTTTCCTGCTCTTCAGACTTATGGCTTGCGCCTCAGGCTTTCCGAACCTGGCCTGGCTAGCGCCGAGGCTGCCTGGCCTGCGCTGCGCGCGCTGGAAATTTCCGCTCGGGCTGGCCATAATTCGCTGGGGCTTCAGCTAATCGGTGAATGGACTCCGGAAGGGCTTGGACGTCTTGAAGCCATATTGCTTGCTTCAGAAAAACTAGGGCTGACGCCCTTTTGTACAGCCTCTACTTCGCTGCGAGGTGGCTCTGCTCTTAAAGAAGCTCTCGAAAGGGGCGACTCTACCGAAGGGCCGCGCCTGCTCTTTGCGGAAGCCGAAGAACGCCAATCGGCCTTCTGGCAAGTGGCAGCCCAGGCAGTGCGTTCAGGGGTTACTTCGCTTGCCCTGCCTGCAATACCGCCCAGCGATGAAGGAGCAGAACGCCAACTCTTCCGGTCTTGCCTCGACCTTTCCTTCGCTGTCTGGAACCCCTTCGATCCTCCCTCGCGAACCTGGTACCAACTGCCTTCGGTAATCCTGCCAGAAGATTCAGAATAAGTATCAAAAAAATTTATCTTATCTGCTCTAAAGTTTACTCGAATAACTCCCGATAACCTGTTCAAGCAAGCAGGCCAGAGCAGGAAACCTGTAACTTTTGTAGTATTATTGACCATAAGTCAGTCGTAAATCTTGCCAAAAGTAGTATTCAAGATAACAAGACTGACAAGACTAGTCTGAGGGAGGAAACTCGATGGGTAGAAAATCACTACTTTTGGTTTTGATGCTTGTTGCGGCTGCCTGGGTGTTGGCAGGCTGTGGTGGTAGCGGGGGAGGAGTGGACACTGGCGCGCTTTCTGGCTTCGCTTACATGGAGATCATCACGCTTTCAGGTGATTCTGAAAGAGCTGCCCAGCCAATAGTGCTTAGCACCTCGCCAACTCCCCCAGACGGCTATGAGCCACTTTTCCCGGGTACAGTTGGCGGAGACGCTGGGACTGGCGTTACGTATCCCAATGGCTCCTATTTCCTCGGAGAGCTGCCCCCAGGCCTTTATAGCATTACCTTGGAAAGACCTGACGACCCACTTTCGCTCAGTACCTATGAAGTCGAAGTGACCAAGGGCCTGGTCACCTATGGTGACGACGAAGAGACAGGCGAGTATAAGGGTGATGGTTACCGCCTGATTGATTACTTCAATCCTGTTGTTGGCAAGACCTGGTATTACGAACCGGAATTACGCGGCACCATGCCGAATTTTGGATTCATCCGCAACGAGGTCATCGGTGACGAGATTGGTGCGCTTGGACTTTGGTACGGAGATGACGACGGCCCCTGCTTCGGCGATGTAGATGGCAAGCTTGCTCTGCTGGGCCTTGCGAGTCGCGAGCCTGGTTATTTGGCCAGTCTTGATCCGGCTGTCGTTTTCCCCGAGGATATCGAAGTCGGTGATACCGCCCAGGGCCTGGTGGATGTTACTCCTGTGGCCCGTTCAGAGTCTCGCAACGGCGTGACTTCGATGGCGTTTTTCTGGGCTTTCCTGGGCCTGGAGGATATCACTACTCCGGCAGGGGCCTATGTTGACTGCCTGCATTTCCAGATGGCCTTTACTGCAGGCGCCGAAGTAGATCCGCAGGATATGACTGATGTCTGGTTTGCCCAGGGAGTTGGCCCTGTGGCCTGGACTCGCGCCTATCAGGATCGTCCAACCACCGAATACACTATCGAATCCTTGCTACTCAACAGCATCGTCGATGAGTCGATTTCTGGTCCCTTCACAATGCTTGATTACTATCCAATGAAACTGGGCGACGTGCGCGGCTACAGCTATGTGGATCGCAGCGCGCCGGCCAAAACCTTTTCAGTGGATTCCTACAACAGGTTGGTGGGGCTTGTTCAGGTTGCGGGCGCCAAGGCTTTTGCCCAGGCAACCGCTCATAATGACGGCTCTCTCGATGATGACCTGATGTTGATGAGCAACGACGCGAATGGGCTGCGACTATACGGAATGATCACTCCGATGGGTGGTTTTGCAGCCGTGAATTCAGCTTCCAACGCCATTACGATACCAGCGTCGGTTGAGGTGGGCGATAACGACTCAGGCTCAGTCACCTTGACTACCGATACCGGGTTCGAAAAAGAAGTGGATTACAGCTGGTTTATCATCGGCACCGCTAGGATGGCTTCAAACCTGACTGGTCCAGTCCCTTGCCTGATGCTTGATTTGCGGTTGATGCCAGAAGGCGAGACGGGTATGCGCACCATAATGTATCTGGCAGAAGACTATGGACCGATCGTAGAAGAGGAGTTTGAAGAGACCAGCCCGGGAAGTGGCGAATGGGAGACTGAAGGGCTACGCGAGCTTGGATATTATGATGAGGGTGACTGGGCTGCAACCATCCAGCCATCAAATCCAGCCGTATATCTGCAGAATGCTCCTGGGCGCAACTGGGCCCTGGAGGATATGCTGAGTAATGATTTCGAGGCTGATATCTACGCGGATACCTCCCAGGGTAGTTCGCAGGCCAGGGTGGAGTTCTCTGCCACACTTGGTCGTATCGAGAACACTAACGAGGCTTACTGGTTCTCCAACGGCCTGGATGACAGCTTGTCCTTCTGGGCCAGGCGCGATGTGGGCGACGACCCAATAACCTTTGATGAGCCAATTGTGATTCCAGCAGGGGCTCTGCTCGGTGACAACTGGACCTTTGATGTGGATGACGATGTGACTGTCAAGGTCACTGTCACGGGGCTTTTCATCGAACCCTGGTGGAGCGAGAGTGCCGCAGCAAGGGTAACACCAAGCTCCCCCAGCTCTCTGGCTCTCAAGCTCGAAGTTGAAGATCCTGCGGGTTCTTTCGTAAAGTATTGGTTCTTGAACCAGTACACAGGACTTGACAGGTTGCTGGATCTTGAGGTAGGTGCCCCTGAGTATTATTACAGGTATCCTGCCGCAGAGTGTTACGACATACCCAGCTAGGGCTGTGGTACAACATGGGTCGGTCAGTGCTTCGGTGCTGACCGACCTCTTGTTAGGCAAAAACAGGCCTTTTGCCCCGGTGGTCAGATGCCAGTCTAATGTGCTGGGGTTTTACTTTCCTCTTCTGTAGAGTTCACGATCTTCCAGCTAGCTCCGTCGCGTTCCAGTTCGAAGAGTATTCGACGCTCAGGCTGACTGACCAGGTAGACGATGAAGGCCTTGTCTTTGCCGGTAGAGCGCACATCATAATAAACGGGCACTTCCCCAGCTTTTTCGACCTCTCCGGCCAGCATCACGGGCACCAGATGAAGGCTTTCACCAGAAAGTCCAGTCCGGGCCAATAGCTCTTCAACTGTAACCTGGATAATGAGGTTTTGATCGCCGGAGGGAAGAGGTAGCACAGGCTCCCCTTTGAACCGACCCAGTTGCCACTGCATTAGAAAATAAACGCCCAATATGGCTAGCAGCATTAGAGGGATTTGCCATACTGGCAGCAGCGAAAGCTTGTTTGGTGTCGCCTTTGGACCATCGTTACTGACTTCTCGACCAGAGCCTTCCAGCCAAATCTGCAGGCGATAACCACAGACTTCGAGCGTTGCTCCATCCTCGAGTTGGGTTTCGCCAGCAAGAGGCGTCCCATCGAGCAGCACCTCTGCTGAATCGTCAACCTGCTCGATGGCCCAGCCGCGCCCCGCTGGATAGAGCCGCAATAAACGCAGGGGAGAGCCAGGCTCTGTCAGCTTCAAGTCGCAGTGGTCATCTGCTCCTACCCAAACTGGCTCGGTAGACAGCTCCACCAGGGTCCTTCTGCCGTCAGGGGCCCACATTACCAGCGCGTTCTGGTCCATCACCCGGCTCCTCGCCGCTAGTCTAGCAGCTCAGCAATTCCTTTAACCTGGCAACGACAGTACCTGCTTTGGGCGGGCAGCCTTCGGCACAGGGGCGGCCTTCTGTCTTCGCACAGTTGCCGATTGCCAGGTCGGCCGACTCGTCAGGGGTGCCCAGCGCGAAAGCCAGGCCTCGTTCAGCCAGTTCTCTGCGCAGTCCCTCGGCGTCTTCAGCTTCGACAGCTTGCAAGGCCTGCATCAACCTCATCAGGCAGCCCGAACAAGCCCCCTTGCTGTGAAACTCCACGCCCTGGAACCGCTCAAATAACGCCTCATGCGGCAGCCGGAAACGCCGGCCGCGCGCAAGCAGTTCTGCCCCGATAACCTCTGCTGAAGAGCGAAGCTCTGCCAGGGCTTTCAGCCAGGGTTTGTAAGTGTTGATGGTCCCCAGATCAACCTGCATCAACTCGGCGGCAAGCCCATCGCTTAACAGCCAGCTTGGCGAGGCGACTGCCAAATCAAGGGGGACTGGATCGCCAGCCGCGGGGCCCATCCCATCCATCCCGGGCGAGGCGTCCATTATAGTCAGCTCGGTAGGCAACAGTTTTGGCAGTGAAGCCACCCCTCGATCGATGTCCAGCTTGTGGAGGCCCATCTTGCCGGTCCCATGCAGAAATCCTTTCAGATTTTTAGCCGACAGAGTGATCCCACAATCCAGGTGGGTCTTCATTACGCCAACGGTTATATGGAAGTCAGCCCACCAATACCATTCGGTAACAAGCAATTCCTCGGGCAGCTTGCCGAAATCACTGCCTCTGACCCGCCGGTGGTTCCAGTGTTCGAAGGGCACCCAGCGCACTCCCTGACGCTTGCAGGCGGCAGCGATCCCAGTTTCGGTGAAACAGGCTTCGGGGTCTTCATTGCCATAAAAACCGCTCTCACCTACGACCACTGCGCTCGCTCCCGCCGCTTTGGCCCAGTGGATTATTCCCTCGACCAGGTGGGGATTACTGACCGAGCCAGTGCGATAATCGGCGGCCTGGTGGAGATTGGGCTTTATCAACACTCGCTTGCCAGTAAGGTCCAGCCCAAGTTGGCTGAGTGCTCTGGTCACAGCCGGGATGCCCTCGGTGGTATCGAAGATGATGGCGCGCTCAGGCATCAAGGGCCTCCTCGAGGGCAACTTCGAAAGTCAGCCTGGGGCGCCAACCGAAGGCGCGTTCAGCTTTGGAAATATCCCACCAAAGCCCCACGGAGGGCACAGAGGCGCCAAGGCTTGCAAGTTTTGCGACTGCGCCTGGCCAGTAACGCTCAACGACGGCCTGCGGATTTTCACGTAGTTCGACAGCATCCTCAGGCGCATACGGCACCCAGCCGGTGGTGTAATAAGCTTCGATGCCCGAAAGCTCTGTCTTAGCGGCCGCCACATGGGCTGCGACGAGGTCAGGCAGTAGCAAGCGAGCCGCAAGCAGGTTGGCGATGCTCTCGGCAGGCGGGGTGGGGAAGAAGGCCGGCGGCCTCAGCATTGCGATAGGTACGCCGCTTGCGCGATGCCAGGTGGCGCAGATATGCTCCTGGGTCGCTTTGGTAACACTATACATATCGAGGGGCGCCTGGATGGCCGCCGCTTCTCTTACAGGACAGCCTTCGGGGCCGGGCTCATAGCCGGTTACCGCGATACTGCTGGTGTGGACAATTTGCTTAACCCCTGCCGCAGAGGCGGCCTTGAGGACATTCCAGGTGCCCTGGATATTAAGCTGGATGTACTGTTCGTCAGTATAAGGCTTCCAGGGATGGATGGAGGCACAGTTAATCACCTGGTCGGCGCCTTCGAAGGCCTCGCGAACGGCATCATAGTCGCCTAGATCAACCTGACGCCCAACGAGTCCCTCGGGCAAGGGCGCCAAGTCCAGTCCAAAGACTTCAAAATCGGACGCAAGCACCCTGGCCAGTGCAGAACCCAGATAGCCTGCAGCGCCTGTTATGACAATACGACTCAAGTTGGTTCCCTCCAGGAAACTAGCGACGCGAGAAAAGATACAGGCCAGGCTCGGTTAGCAGGAACTGGTCGCCCTCAAGGCCGGTCGAGTAGAGTTTCCACCAGCCAGGCAAGAGAAGATGGATGGGTTCGGTTGGCGTATCGAGCAACTCCAGGCTGATGCGCCGGTTGCTGGCCTTGAGATTAAGTTTACAGCCGCGATACAGAATATTCGAGACTCCCAGTTCGTTACAGGCCGAAGGCAGGTTGGGACTGAGTACAAGCCCGTCAGGTTTCGGTTCGATACCCAGGAAACCATATATCAAAATTTGCGGCACCAGACTGCTTTCGAAGAACTCGAAATCGATACCCAGCCCACCCGCGGTGCCGCCTCCCTGCAAGGTTGTGCCCTGCTTGCCGTCCGCGTAGAAGGCCCGATAACCCCCCGCGGCCCAGCACTCCTGCTCCCAGGCGATAATCTCCTTCAGCCTCTGCCAGGCATCATCGGGGCCCTTAACCTTCAGCCGGGCCCAAAGGTCGTAGAAGCTGAAACCAAGCACGGCGCCGCCATCCTGCACCTGACCGCCCCAGGGCAAGCTTTCGGGGGCGGTCCAGCCCTGACCATACCAGTCGATGTTGCGCAGCGTGGTTGCCCGAGGGCCAAAACGCCACTTGTAGATGTCCTCTCCCTGCGAGGTGTCTCCTTCCACAAGCCGCTTGCCAGAGAGCCAGTCGAGTATGGCGCGGGCATGGTCCTCACTTGCCAGGCCATACCAGATGGAATCCAGATTCACAAAAGTGAAACCATAGTCGTGGGGTCTTCCATCGGCGTCAACACATATAGCAAAACGACCGGTTTTCGGATTCCAGAACTTGCGGTTGCTTACCTCGCGCACTCTGGCGGCATGGTTTCTTAGTCCGATTGGGTCAAGGGCAAGAGGGCCGTGCGAGATACCCCAACCAGGGTTGGCAAGCACTGCTTCTTCAAGATCAGCCAGCTCGAGTAGCGCCTTATGATAAAGGTTGGTGGTATACAGGTCATCTCCGCCGATTGGCAGGATGTCCCAATAGTTGGAGCCGATGCCCTGGCCTGGCCTGAAGGTCTTGGTCCCGTCCTCGTTCAGCACGAAATTGCCTCGGCCGGTGTGGCCGTTCCACGATTGGCGCACGAAGTCGAGTTGCAGCGTGTTGAATTCCGTCATCATAAAACGCAGCGAAGTGCGCAACTGGTTGATGCGCGCCCTGAGAAACTCCAAATCGCCCGTCCACTTGAAATAGTTGCAGCTGGCCAAAAGATAAATTGGGTTGTTGACCGGATGGCGAGTGTCATAGGCGGTGAAGCACATCAACAGGTCGAACTGGCCCGTGGTTGAGCCAGGCGCAAGCGCGATGCGCAGCCGCTTGATGCGTCCCTGCCAAAGAGGGTGTTTATACATTGGAAACAGCGAGTGGGTCACGCCAAAGACATGGTCGTACTCGGAGGCGCCGGGGCGGTATTCAAAATAGACGCGCCGCTCGGGGCTCCAGTCGTCATCGCCCTCGCGTTGCCATTCGACATAAGGCGAGGTGGAAGTCTCTGAAAGGCCACTGCGCAGCCAGCGTAGCTGCAGCCAGGGCGCGTTGTAAGCATCGAAAGTCGTGGCTTCAGGCAGCGTCAGCCTTGGGGAAGGGCCAGTTGCTACCAGCCGCCATTTGTTCTCCACGATGCCCTGAGAGTCCAGATTTTCAAGCTCCCAGCCCTGGGTAGCCCGGAGGCCTGTCCAGGGCAGAGTCGCCCAGTTTGTGGCATCTCCCCAGCCAAAGGCAAGCATCCCGACAGGATTTTCGGCGAAATTGAAGCCGAAAGTGTGACCCGCAAGGATCTGCTGGCTCCAGAAGGGGAAGGGCCAGCCGAAATCGTGCGAGCTGGAGGGGTGTTGATGGGTGTGGATATACCCATCTGGCTCCATCAGGATAGAGGTCAGATCTTCTTTGTGGACGGCCTGGATGGCTTTACCGCGCGCTTTGTCCATCGCGCCACCAAGCCACATATCGGAAAGCGTGACATATTCCTGGTTGAAGACGCAGTTATTGTTGCCCATCCGGTTTGAGAAGTGATACCAAAGAAACCGGTTCAGCACCTGGGCGGCTTCCTCATCGCCTGCGCATTCAAAGCGCGGGAAGTCCGCAGGCACACCTGGCAATAAGTCAGGGGGCGGCTCAACCACAGCGGCTGAGGCCCCGAGCAGAAAGCTCAATAAGCCGCACAACACCAGTAACTTGATCATTTTTAGTCCTCCTCACCGAAAACGCGTACCTGGAAGACCCTTGCAGAGGGATCTCCCCAGGTCTCCTCGCATACAAGGCGCAGTCGTGAAAGCTCAATCGGAGCAAAAGTATGGTCGCGCCAGTGGAGCTTGTTGCTAGCTACGACAGCGAGTTCCTGTTCCTCGCCGCCTGGAGTGATGCCAATCAGTCGGTATCGCTTGACCGCGCGCAGTGGGCCAGCGGCCCTTGGATGACGTGCCAGCAGGTCATTGTCGAAGGCGAGGCTTATCTTGCTGGCACGGACCGAGCGCGGGAAGGTCAGCTCAAGCCACTGAGGCAGCGACTGGTGCGGGTCAGATCGCCAACCGTTGTAACAGCGGGCATCGGGCCGAGGCCAAAGCCCAGTGACCTGGCGAGGAGCGAAGGCGCCAGCGGTTAAGACTTTTGGCTGGGTAAGCAGGCCGAATCGCCAGCGGAAATACTGGAGTTCCGCGCCAACGGCCGCCGCGCCATGCCAACCGGCCGGCGCCCACTCCAGCAGTGGCAGCGCCGCCCCCTCGACAGGTTCGAGTAGCAGGCCGTAGCACCGGCCGGGGAAGGCTCTTATTTCTGTGTCGAAGGTAACCCACTGGCGTCCTGTAGTTTTTAGAGAGGTGGCATACTCGCCAAGTTTTCGGCTGACCGTTACATCGGCGCCTGGCCGTATCTCCACCAGAGCGCCCGAAAGGGTTGTGCCTGCCTCCCCTTCGACAAGCAGCTCAAGTCGTTCCAGGAAGTCGCCCTGGGCTTCAAAGAGCGGGCAGATAGCGCGCGAAAGCGGCACGCTGGCTTGCCAGGGCGCCTCGGCGAGTTGGGCGCAAATCGCAGCCTCGCGCTCCGCTACAGTGCGATCGAAATATTCCGGCGCCCAGACGCTACTCGCGGAGACTCGGGCTTCAGGGGCTCTGTCAGCAAGGTCATGCAGGGGGATGTCGGGCAGCCAGGCGCCAGTTTGGAGCAGTCGCTGTTGTACTTCATCGTAGTCAGGATCGGAAAGCCCCGTGCAGGCAAGGGCACGTCGGACCATTACGGCTGCCGCGATGCCAACCGCCTGAGCTTCGACTGCACAGGTCGCCATTACGCGCGTAGAACCAAAGGCTACATGGGTGCAGCTTATGTTGCGACCAGCCATCAGCAGGTTGCAGATATTCCGCGACATCAGGGCGCGCAGGGGGACAGGATAGGGCCTGACTTCGCGCTGCAGGCAGGGCGGCTGGGGCGCCAGGATGCCTCCTGGGGGATGCAGGTCTATGGACCAACCGCCATAGGCGACAGTATCTTTCTTGGAGCCTGGATTCTCGATATAGCGCTGGGTCAATACTTCCTTGCCCACTAGCCTGCGCGACTCTCGCTTGCCTGGACGGTAGGGGATATAACAGAGTTGCCAGTAGGCAGCTTCGGCAGCATGGCGCGAGCGGTTTACGGTAAAGTCCCAGACTCCATAAATAAGCGTAAGCAGCTTGTCTCTGATAAATTCGGCGTCTCGGATGGTGTCGAACTCGCCCCCGAAAGCTATCCACCAGTGGCCCCAGTCGAGGCGAGAGGGATCGCGGAAGGGCAGGTCGGCTTCCGACTCGAACCGGTGCGCCCAGGGGGGCGGGGTGAAGCCAACTGGCGCTTCTTTCTTTTCGGCGCGCCACATCATCGAGCTGGAAAGCGTCTTGCTGTCGGCTTCAGAGGGCAGGGCCATTGTTTCGCCATATTCGTCCTGGGTTTCGCGACCGACCACATAATCGGCGCCAGCCAGCGCGCCCAGAGTAGCGTCACCAGTGCAGTCAATATAAACTTGCGCGGCGATTTCCACCAGTTTGCCAGAGAGTGGATCGCGTGCCAGGAGTGTAGCAAGGCGATTGGCTGCGGCCTTCTCGACGCTTTCGACCCAAAAGCCTTGGAGCAGCCTTACTGGCGTCGCTTCGAGGAATTCTGTGGCCGCCTGGTGCCAGTCGCCCAGTTCCATCGCGCGCGTCCAAAGCTCATCCAGTACGCCGGTCTCGCGCAGAGAGTCGTGAAAACGCCCAAGGGCGGCGCCTTCGACGGGGACGAATATCTCCCGAGAAGCATTGCCTCCGAGCAGGGCAGGCCCTGTAACGAAGGCCACCGAGACGCCTTCCCGGCTGGCCGCGAGCGCCGCACAGATGCCAGCTACCCCTCCGCCTGCGACCACAACATCAACCTCGAGCCGCTCGCCGGGCGCCTTTTCAAAGGCGCCAGCTTCTCGGCGATACCGGTTGAGGGCCTCCCAACCCGCCTCCGGCACGAAGGAGGCGTCCTGGCTGAGCATCACCGCGGCAAACCGGGCATACTGGCCTTTGGAAGCGACTTCCAGTCTGGCTTGCCCAGCCAGTTCGACTTCGCCCACTTTTTGCCAGTGCCAGTCAGGATTGTCATCTACCCCGAGCTCCCCGCCAACTGGTTCACCGTTCACAGCGAGATTGAAACTGCCAGGAGAATACTCCGGCAGCCAGTCACGGGTGTAGACCCAGATTAGATAGCGACCAGACTGAGGAATATCAACCTGCTTGATTGCGGGCCCTGCCAGGTGATCGTAGCCAGGCGCCTCTGGGCCTGGAGCGAGCAGATACGCTCCGCCCATCACTTCGAAAAACTGATCATCGGCCAACCATTGACCAGGCTGATCGAATTGCGCGGCTTCCAGATATAGGTACTCAGACATAAGGGCTCTCCCTGTTATCAACTGCTCTCCTACTCAGGTTCGCCGCGCGCGCCAGTTTCCCTTGCAGGAAGGCCAAAGCCTTCCTCGAAGCAGATAACTCCGCATATTAGCTGATGAGGTGCCACCCTATGAGAAAGGCCCTGATATTGATTTTGCTGCTGGCAAGTTCTCTGGTGTTTGCCGCTTTCGAGCCCGAAACAGGGGTGGTGACCAACGAGCGCTGGAAGTCCGGCGTGCCTCTTGGAGGCGTCGGTTGTGGCGAATTCGAGTTTTTCACCGATGGCCGGATGGGCACCTTCGCCATCAACCATAACTGGGATCACGCAACAGGCCTCGAGAAGGGCGCCTTCTTCGGGCTTTGGACCAGAGGCCCGAAGGGCAGCGTAGCGCGCTCCTTGCGCCTTCAGGGCGGGCCAGAATATGAAGGCATCCAGGGCGTTGAGGGCACGCGCTTCCTGGGGCTTTTCCCTTATGCGACGCTGGACTGCCAGGACGAGGCGCTGCCTGTCGAAGCTAAAATCGAGGGTTTTGCCCCCCTTATCGCGCACGATGCGAAGAATTCCTCTCTGCCGGTTGCGACTTTCACTGTCAGCCTGAAGAACGTCACGGCTGCCCCTGTCGAGGCTGCCGTAGTCTTTGCGATGCCCAACTTGCTGGGCTTCGGCGGGATGCGCGATACCGAGTGGAAAGACTTCTCGACCAATTATCAACGCCCCTTGTACACGACCACTATGGCCGGCCTGGTCTATGACACAGGCCTGGATTATGGGATGGATCGTAAGGCAAAACACTGTTGGCCAGTACGTGGTGGCCGTCGAGAAGAGCCCTGGCGCCGAGTATTCGCGCTGCCTGCTTTGGGATGCGGACACGGAGCAATGCGGCTTCTGGCAGCGTTTTTCCACTTTGGGAGAGCTGCCTGCGCGGGCCACAGAGCGTAGCGCCGAGGTCACGAAGCCTGCCGGAGCGCTTTCGGCCAAATTTACCCTGGCTCCAGGTGAGAGTCGCGAGTTGCGGTTCGTCTTCGTCTGGTTTATGCCCCACCATATAACTGTCCACAAAGTGCTGAAGGGGGGAGGGCCTACCACAGAAGTGCCCGCCCCGGCCGCAATGGATGGGACAATCGCCACTCGTTTTGATACAGGGCGTCCGATGGTCGCAGGTGATGCCCTGGAGGTGCGTCAGCCCGCAGAACAACCCCTTGCCCTCTTCGTACTGGACAACCGCTCTTCTACCGGCGACTGGCCCAAAGGCTACAAATTGTGGGCAAGGAGCGGGGGAGAGTGGCAACTGCTCGATCAGGCGACCCTGGAGCAGGTTGACGCCCGGCAGGTAAAGGGCAGGCTGGCGTTGCCCCTGCAGGATGTTGTCGCCGATGCAATCAAACTTGAGGCCCTTGGCGGCGACGATTTTCACTTCTTCTCGGCCGATGAAGTCGAGCTATGGGCGCAGGGCGCCTCAGGCCCGGTCCAGCTCAAATTGCAGCCAGGCCAGGTTGTGGCGCACAAAGTGGGAGTCTCCGAGACCGCCGATATTGAGGATGTCGGCCACTATTATCTCAATTTCTTCGCTGACGCCACCGAGCTTGCCGAGTATGTGGTACCGCGTCTTGACAGCCTGAAGGAGGCGACGCGCAGCACCTGGCACCAGCCGATACTCGATTCCAACCTGCCCTGGTGGCTGAAGCTGAAGCTGATAAACGTAGCTTACGTGATGTTCTCGGACACCATCCTGACGAAGGATTTCCGCTTTGCAGTGCAGGAAAGTCCTCTCGATATGGGAGGCGCCCTGGGCACGATGGACCAGCGGATGGCCGCTCATGCGATGATGAGCCAGCTCTTTCCCGAGCTGGACGCGAGCGAGCTTGGCCTGTTTGCCCAGTGCCAGCGCGAAGATGGCCGCATCACTCACTTCTGCGGCAATCTCCACGACGTGATTGGCGACCCGCGCGTCGGCTACGGCATTACCGACTGGCCGGATTTATCGTGTTCCTGGTTGATGCAGGTGGTGAAACTGTATCGCTGGACGGGCGATGAGGAGTTTTTCAGCAAGATGTGGCCCCATATCCAGCGCGCGATGGCCTGGCTGAAGGAAGCCGACAAAGACGGCGACCAGGTACCCGAGGGCGGCAGTACCTACGATTATGAGACGCTGCCGCGCGGCAATTTCATCTACAACGCAAGTTGTTATCTGGGCGCGCTCAAGCACGCTGTCTGGGCGGCCGACCACATGGGAGATGCCGCGTTGGCGGCGACCTGGCGGGCTCAACTTGCCGCCACTCAGCAGGCGGTAATCCTCGACCTGTGGGATGAGGAACGCGGTTATTTCCACAAGTGGCATGGGCCTGTGACCCCAGAGCGCGCAGCAGAGGAGCGCGTCGAGAATTGCTTCGTGGCGCAGCTTGCCGGCGACTGGCTGAGCCAGCTTACAGGCCTGGGCACGACCTTGCCTGAGCCGTATCCCACCCAGGCCATCGAGCAGGTCATTGGCAGGCATCAGAACAGCTTCTTCCCGATCCCGCCGATGGAAGTGCTGCCGGATGGCAAACTGTTCACAGCGGGCTGCTACGTGCTGCAACACGAGCCCTATCTCGGCTGTGAGGCTATCTACAAGGGCTTTGTGGACGATGGGCTGGAAACACTGAGGCGCGTCTACCTGGCCGCCTGGGAGGGCAACCGCAGCCCCTGGGACCAGTCGCTCTCCTACAACGCGCCCTCGGGCAGCCAGGGAGGGCTTATCCGCTATATGACCTGCCCGACCAGTTATCACGTGTTGCCGGCGCTGACAGGTTGCAGTCTCGACCTTGTCAGTGGCACGCTCTACTGCGCCCCGCGAGTGCCAAGTTATATGAAAACTCTTCACATACCCATCTTCCTGGGTGCTTTCAGCGGCTGGGTAGACTATGTACCAGGCAAGAGCCTCAAGCTCACGGTGAAGGAAGTTTTCTCAGAGCGCCCCATAACTCTGCGTCAGGTGCGCATAAGTGACGATACCGAGGCTATCTCGCTGCCGGAAGGCTTCGTGGCGAAACCGAGCGCAGTGCTGGACCTCTCCGCCTGGGTGAAGCAGCTAGAACTCGGTCCGAGCAAGAAAGTGGACTGGAACCTGCTGCCGCCTGCCGCTGCCCGTCAGGGCTATTCGTCGCGTGACTGGAAGGCCACCTGGGGCGACGTTACAGGCCCCTCCGGCCTGGCCTGGGGCACCGGAGATGCCTTCGATGGCGATGCGAAAACTCGCTGGACGACCAGCAGGCCGATGACTCCTGGCGACTGGCTGGTGCTGGACCTGGGGGAGAAGCTGCCTGTTGCAAGACTGGTGATGGATTCGAAGGCTTCACCTGGCGATTATGCCCGAGGTATCAGACTGGAGACCTCCGACAAGGGCAAAAACTGGACCAGAATACTCGAACTGGACGAAGCGACCTGCGCGAGCCTCCAAAAGGACGGGGTCTTCACGCTGGAACTGGAGAAGCCTGTAACGACGCGGTATATCAGGCTGACGACCCTTGGCGAGGCAGGCGGGCTGTTCTGGTCCATCCATGAACTCTATGTCGAGGGGCCGGGCTAGTCTGGCAGGTGCAGCGGCAGGTATTCCATCAGCCTGAAAAGCAGTGGCGCATAGAGCAGGGCTGGCAAATAGTTGGTGGGCTTGAGCTTCTTGATATCGAGCAGCTCGAGCCCTATCGCCAGCACCAGCACGCCTCCCGCAGCGGCCATCTCCAGCACCGCCGCCTCGCTGAAAGAAGCCGAAAGGAAATAGCCTGCCGCCGTCAGCCCTCCCTGCACAACGAGGATAGTGATAAGGGAGAAGGCCACTCCATAGCCAAGCGCGGCTGACAGCGCCATACTGCTGAACAAATCCAGGGTTGATTTCACCGCAAGTAGCGTAAAATCGCCTTCCAGACCATCTTGCAGCGAGCCGACAACGGTCAGCGGCCCCACGCAGAAGAGGATACTGGCCGCAACATAACCCTCCACAAAGTGCGTTGAATCGCTTTTTACCGCGCGCTTGAGCTTCTCGCCGATGACCTTCAGGCGGTCTTCGAGTCCCAGCGCAGTGCCCGTAATAGCGCCGAGCATAACCGAAAGCAGCAATACAATGAGGTTGCTGGTGCCAAGTGCCATCTGCAGGCCGATCACGCAGGTGACAAGCCCAAGGGCCGCTACGGTGACCTTTTTGATGCGGTCGGGCAGGCGAGAGCCAACCAGCAAGCCGACTGTGCAGCCTGCAGTGACAGTCGCCAGGTTTATCAGAGTGCCAAGCCCTACCAAGTGGGGGCCTCCTACTCGATATCAGCGAACTGGGAGCCTTTCTCCCTGAAGCGCGCTAGTACCTGCTCGGGAGAGGCCGTGCCTGTAGTGCCAAGTTGCTGGACTGTTAGGGAGGCGACCAGGTTGCCGATTGCCGCCGCCTCGGCCAGAGTCGCGCCCGCCGCCAGTGACAGCGCGGCGCCTGCCGCAAAGCTGTCTCCAGCGCCCACTATGTCGACCGGGCCTTCGACAGGAACCGAGGGCACCAGGCACTCGAGATTGGGGGCTTTCGTAAATACACCTTTTTCGCCGAGAGTGAGCAACACTGCCTGACCACTCTGAGCCAGGAGCCTGGCCGAGAGGGCCGAAAGCGCCCTGGTATCCTCGGGAGAAGGCTCTGCAACGCCAGCAGCCTGGCTGCCTTCAGTCAGATTCAGCTTGAGCGCGACGTTTGCAAAACGGTTGATACGCGTGCGCGAGTCAGCCAGCACGACGATATCGGGACGCCTGGCCGCAACGCCTGCAAGCCAATCACGCACTGGGCCTGTGACGGCGCCACAGTCTTCTTCCTGCACCTGATCCATCACGACAATCGCGTGAACCTCGGGCAGCAGGGCCTCGAGACTTGCGATAACCTGCGCCTCCAGGTCAGCAGGCAACAGGATGCGGTTTTTGCGGTCGAAGCGATTCATCTCGACCTCGCTTCCATCGGTAAGCCGCATCGGTTTGGTGTAGGTGGGGGTGGCTCTAAGTGGACTTTCGTGCAGATGCGAAAGATTTGCGCCTCGCTCGGACAGCCCGCGCTTCAGTTCGTAGCCCTCGCCATCTTCACCGATGACTCCCACCGGCCAGAGAGTGCCGAGTCCCAGCGCCAGCAGGTTGTTCGCCACCGTGCCAGCCGCGCCTGGGCTTGTGCGCGCGCCAGTCACCTGAAAAACCTCCAGGCCTGTCTCAATTGAGACTTCTGCGAGCGCGGGATCGACCGTCCAGTACCGGTCCAGGAAGAAATCTCCGACCAGTGCCACGCGCAGATGGCCAAACTGGGCTAGTAATTCAGCGACTCGGGCTTCCCTCATACGCCTTCAACCAGCAGTTTGTGCAGCCAGGGCAGGCTGTCGCGGTGATCCGCCTGGACATAATAGCTGTGGCCCCCTTCGGCCACCGTGCGCACCAGGACGGACTTCCAAAAACGATAATAATAACCAGGCTCGCTCTTGGGAGGGGTCTCGTGGTAGTTGACAGGCAGTGGTTTCAGGTCAAAGACCGCAGTCGTGAAGTCGTTGATTGTCTCGCCGCGCTGCCGTGCCACATTTCGGGCCATCGAGAGAGCTTTGAGGTAGACTTCAGGGCCCATCACGGCAGTGCCATAATTGAGGAAGACGCCTCCCTCCAGTCCTGACACGGCCTGGGTGAAGACCAAAAAATCGTTGTAGCTTGACTGACCGATGGCGGCGCCATCCGCACTCGGCAGCTCGTGCACGATGTCCTGGCCAATACCCACATGGACGGTTATAGGGACGTCATAGCGCGCGGCTGTAGCAAGCAGGCTGATATCGAGATGAGGGAAGTCGCGCTCTATCAGCAGGCCCCCAAGCGCCTCGCCAAGTCCCAGATCGCACTCGGCAGCGCGCTGAGCGCCCTCGTTTACGATGCCGGTTTCCTGCCAGAGGCCAAACTGACCTTCGACGATATATTTGGCGACGCTTTCCGTAGTTGCGCCAATCATAACCAGCTCGCTGTCATGGATGGCGCAAGCCCCGTTCATCCCGATATGGGTAACGAGCCGCCGCTGGATGAGGTCCACCACAAACCGTGACAGCCCCTGCTTTATGACGTGAGCGCCCATCATCAGGATAACCGGACGCCCTGACTTGCGAGCCTTTATGCAAGCCTCGGCGGTAGCAACCAGCGCCTCGGACGGTTGCCACTCGGGCATATGGTCGAGTGGCAGCAAATCCGCAAGGCTCATATCATGTTCGCGTTCAGTCAGAGGTTTGACTTCCAGCTTGCTGCGATCGAAACGACGCCAGGCCATTGCGCTACCTCCTGCTATCCTGGAAACAGAAAATCAATCAGCGGCTCATGCGGCACGAAATGGGGGATTATCAGGTCAGCGCCGACGCTGATAAGCCGCTCGCGCTTCCACTCATCGACATTGACCCGGCCAAGTTCATCCACGGCCGCGCCGATAGCGATTCCGCCGGCCTCTTTGGTGCGCTGGATCTCTACAAAACCATCGCCGCAGCCGAGCAACTCGACCCCGCGCATATTGTTCTCGTCGATGATGCGTTCGATGACGAGAGACTTGATATCCACGACTTTGTCGGCGGTCAGGTTCTTCTCATTATCGGTGGCGCCGTAGATGCCCGCGAAGAAAGGGGCAACTCCCAGCGCAGTTACCTCATCGCGCACGAAAGGCTGGTCGGTGCCAGAGGCGACGTACATCTTGATGCCGCGCTCGTAAAGCGCCTCGAGCATTGCCCTGGCGCCGGGTACCATCATCGATTCCTGCGAGAGAGCGCCCGACTTTACCCCGTCAACCCGGTCGCGGATCTTCTGCCACAGCAAGTCGAGATACAGCTGCTTGTAATAGGTGGGATCCTCGGGATGGGCGCCCCGAAGGCGCATCTGGTTGCAGAATTCGATCATCTGGAAGATCGTCTGCTTGCCGGTGAGTTCGTCTACGAAGTCCTTTACCTGGGTGTGCAACTCATCTTTCGACTCGTCTGGAGAAACCTCTTCCAGCAGGCTGCACATCATGGGGATCATAACTTCCTGCCAGCCCTGACGCAGCAGAGAGATAGTTCCATCGAAGTCGAAGAGAGCATACTTTATGTGGCCAACAGAGATATTGTCGTTGATTAGCTCTATGGAAGTCCCGGGCAAGAAACGTCGCTCGCTACTCATCAGCATAACCTCCTGTAAGGTGCCTCAAAAGTAGGGGAGATGGCCCTGAGTGTCAAGCGGAAGGCAGGTAGGGAAGCCCGTGCAAGGTCAGAGAGGCTTGAAAAGGCAGAAGCGGATCAGAGTTCTCTGACCCGCTCCTACCAGCGCTGGATGCGCGCTTCCTGGCCCAGAAGCACTGCTTATCCTTTGCAAGGATTGTGAGTATATCCCCGGTTTTGAGGCCGGGGCAACCTTATTAAGGCCAGAAGGCAAAAAAGGTTTCGGCAATATACAAATTAAGGGCGTCCGGCTTTTGCCGGACGCCCTTGGGCTTGCTCAGGCTTGGTGACTAAGGCCTAGTCGCTTGGTGCCGCAGGTTGATGGGTGAGGGGCACTACAGGACTCTCACCCTCGTGAAGCACACGTGGGGTCAGGAAAATTACGAGATCCTGCACATTGTGCTCTGTGGTTTTCCTTGAGAATATTGCCTTGAGTATCGGTATGTCGCCAAGTATCGGCACTTTCTCATAGTTCTTGATTTCTTCTTCTCTAAGCAGGCCACCGATTACCATCACATCGCCGTCGCGCACGCGAACAGTGGTCTCGGTCTCGCGCGTAACGACTCTTGGATAACCCGCAGGAGTATATTCCACAAAGCTCGAGACTTCAATTTTGGCTTTGAGCGTAACAAAACCATCGTCGGCAACGAGCGGTGTGATATACAGCTTGATGCCTATCTCTTCAGTCTCAATCGAACGCACGAGGGCGCCTTGAACGATCTGGCTGACTTCGTAAGGGATCTTCTCGCCAATCAAGATCTTCGACTCGACCCCATGCTGACCAACCAGCGAAGGATTAGCCAGCAACTTGGCTGTCCCCTTACGCTGCAGGGCGCTGATGGTACCAAGAGCCCCCAGGCTTGCCCGGTAGAACTTGCCAAAGGTCATCTCGCGGTATACCAGGGTCTCAGTGTCCGGTGGTACTGGATCTTCGTTGATGCCTGTCGTGTTGAAATCCCACTGAATACCGAGTTCTTTCATTGCTTTAGGCTGCACTTCGGAAAGCTCGGCTTCGATATGGACCTGAGGCAACGGCTTGTCGAGACTCCTGATAAGTGTCTCGAGTTCTTCAACTTCGGTTTTTGGGCCGCTCAGGATGATGGCATCCGAGCCTTGCTGGCTGATAGTGGAGAACCGGACACTGGGGAAGCCCTTACTCAGGCCGCCCATAACATCGGTGGCACCCAGGTTGTTGAGCTTTACCGTCGCATTGATAAGCTCTTCTGGCACAGTTGGGATGACGTCCGCCGCGGTGACAGCCGCAAGGGCCTTGTCAACCTCGGAGGGCATGCCAGTGATCTCGACTATATCGCCTTTGGTCTCCACATGCACCCTGGGAAATTGCAAAGCTACCAGGCTGACGATCTGATCGGGCGATAAATACGCAGGCAAATAGCGACGAGGCGCCGGCGGCTGGTCAATGTTTTCGAGTAACTCGGTCGCCATCGTCACCAGCACGCTTGGCCCTGTGATGGTAATGACACTCAAGTTCTCCTCGATGCCTACGGTTAGCTCGGGCATCGTATCCGACAGGATGGTCTTGACGTCTTTAACGCTTGCGTAGTTCAGAGTCATACTGATGGCGGACTTGTTCTGCGCAGGGGTATCAATTGCGCGCAGGAACTTGCCAGCTTCTATCAGAAACTCGGAGCTACCCATAAGCACGATGGCGTTCGCATCTTTGGCTGCTTGCACCTTCATCGAAGGGAAGGCAAGCTCAAGCGCCTTTGACGCATCCTCGGCCTTCACATACTGCAAGGGATGGATGAGCACCTCAGGCGCTTTTGGAAAGCGTTCCTGTAGCTCAAGCCGAGTGCCTACAACGTAAGCGCCATCGGAGATGCGTCGCCAATCTGCCCCAACGAGGCCTGTGACTATCCCCAGGACCTCTTCGATAGGTTTCTTGTCGACGTTTACGCTGACGCTGCCTTTGACCGATTCGGTGACGCCGATGCTAACTCCCGTCAACCTGGCTACAGCCTGCAGTACGTCCGTCACCTCCACCGTAGTGAAGTTGACGGTGATCAGCTCTGGCGCGGCTGAACCGATCGCGCTGGTAAGCGCAATCAACAGGCAGACCAGAATCACTAGTCTGGGCCGATACCGTTGCATCTTGCATCCCCATCCTTATACTCTGAGGCGACTGCTACGAATTAGTACAACGAACTGGGCTTTCTGTAAACTGCAATCTGTATCAGTTGCCACCTGCGGCGTCGAGTGCGTTGATGCCGCCCTGGGTCTTCTCAGACCGCTCGGACATCGCACTGGCTGCCTCAGAGGCTGTCGGTATAGCAGATGGCGCCGCTCCCGCTTCCAGGGCTGCGCCAGGCATTGTATACACCGAAAGAGTAACGGTCACATCCGCCTTTGCGAGCTCCGCAGGTTTCAGCGAGATGCTATCAACTGTCAGGAGTTTGTCATATACCTCAAGTGTCCTGACAAACTGGTAAAGCGAGAAGAATCCCGACCGCAGAGTCAGCTTTGTGGGCAAAGCCACCAGTTGAAATTCAGGCCTGGTTGCCTCAGGTGTCTTTGTGTCAGTTGCGGTTGCTGGCGCTGGCCTCATCTGGCGTAAAACTCTTTGCTTTCAGTTTTCTTTGCGGGTTCTTCTGTCGGATGCGACAGGCTTCGCCACTCCATCTCCAGCTTTACAAGCGCCAGACGAGAGGCATTCACAATATTCAGTAGTTCCGTATAGAAAGCTGTAGAACTCTTCTTCTGTGAAGATTGTCCGCTTGGCGGTTGCCAGTTCCTCATATCGCTGTTTGATAAGCGCCTCGGCGGTGGAGAGCGAATCTTCGGTGGTCGTTATGGCAGTCTGGGTCTCTGCAAGCTCATGAGTAACCGATTTCAGTTGCTTGAGGCTGGGCAGCACAAAAGCAAACAGCATCACCAAAGCAACCACGACTATTACGCCAATCGTGATTGGCACCCGATAACGCTCTATTGAGGTGTCAGTCCTGGACGGCAGGTTTTCCATTCGGTTCACCCTCGTCTGCGGTTGGCTTTGGAGCCTTTGGCTCGGTGGTCTTTAGCGTAATCGACAATTTGAACTCTCTGCTGTATCCGAGTTGTTTGGTTGCTACTGCCATTGAAGCCAGCTCGACTTTTGGCGAAGAGCGGCGATCTCTGCAGGGCAGCCATTGATTGCGGAATAACGTATAGGTGTTGCAGGCGCCCTCGACTACAAGCTTGGCATCCTTGTCCATAGTGAGTGTCGCAACCTTCACCCCTGCGGGCAAGCGGTTGGACATCTCGGCCAGGATCAGCGACCAGGGATATCTCTTCTTGGCGGTCACAACTTCGACCTGCTTCTGGATGGACTGGGTCATGGATAGCAACTGGTTTTCGGTGGCCTTGTAAGAGTTCAACCTGGACTTCTACTTCCATAAGCTGCCCTTTGGCTGTAATCACCTGATCCTGGAATTTGGCAGAGCGCATATCAATTGCGACTTTTGCGCCTCCAAGAACCAGGGCGACAACGACTGCTCCGATAAGAGGCCAGACAATCAGGTTGGGGACTTTGACAGGCTCTTTGCGACGCTGCTGGAAGGGCATCACCACAGGCACAAGCCCGCGGCGGGGGAGAAGCGCGCGCACTCCGCCAGCGGCGATGGCTACCGAAAGCCTTTGTTCAACCTGCAATCCATCCGCAAGCGTAAAGCTGCCCAGAGGATCAAGCAGGCGTACATTGGGTACATCGAGTTGATTCCAAAGCACTGTCTGGACAGCGTTAGGGTCTTCATGGTCTGTAATGCAGAAAAGCACGTCCAGTTCCGACTCTGGGAACCTGTCATGATAGAAACCAAGCCAGCTATTAAGCTCGGCCAGCAGGTCTGCTCTGACAGGCTCTTCCTGAAGCTCGGAGGAGAAGATCCCTGTTTCCGCCCCTGGCTCAAGCCAGCCGTGAGCAGCGCCGTAATGGAAGTGGAGAGTGCCACTACCGAAGACCTGCAAAGCGGTCGCTTCGCGCTCGAGCAGGATAAGCCCGAAGTTGGTTTCGGCTGGCAGTTCTTCTTCGACCGCCGCACCGAGTGCTGTCGAAGCAAAGGTTATGTAGAAATCGTTCAGGCCAGCCGCGGCGCACAAGTTGGCAATACCATCAGCCAGCTTGCGACGCACAGCGCCAGCAAATACGCGCGCCTGAGTGCCGTCGGGCGAGTCAAAACGCTCGAGCACCGAGGTATCCAGCGCAGGCTGGCTATCCGCGAAAGTCGCATAGGAGTTTACGGTCTCGTAAGCCCGATGGAAGAGCGTATCCTGGTTGGCGTCGGGGTAGTTGAGTATCTGCACAACGCCCCATTCGTCAGGCACAACTACAACCGCGGAAGTTGCAGTCTCCGCCCATTCGCCAATTGCGCGCACAAGAGCGCGCGCAAGCGCCGGTTCGTTAAGGAACTCGGCGTTGTCTCCGATAGCTCCATCAGGAAACGGTTGATAATTCACGGCTTCGATGCGTTTCTCTATACCCTCGGCGCGCAACAGCACTGCCCGCACACCGGTCTGGTTTAGAGAGACGCCCAAATACCGCTCGCCTCTGGGCTGCCTCATAACTGCCACCCTTTATTCTGTCGACTGCAAACGATTACGAAGCCGCACTCCAGTTCTAAGCGTACTTTGGTTCTCATCTCCACGCATGGTGAGAACCATGACAATGAAGTATACCTCGTCAGGAATAGAAACCATATTTCCTTCCGCATGGTAGGGATAAAAATCACACGAGAGTACTTTGTCGGACAGAATACTATTACTCGTCGTGCCATCTTGCTCCACTACCGACCTCTTCAGCTCGTGGGTGTCCGTGTCCACATAGTAGGTAATCAGGAAGTTATTGAAACTGCGGAAAGTAATCCAGTGACTGGCCACATGGCGGTTCCACGAAATCCTGTTCCATCTGAAATACCGCGTTAGCCATACGGAACTCGTCTACCATTACGTCCAGGGCGCGCTGAGCTTTACGTTGCAATTCTGCGGTCTCGTTCAGCGTGTCACGGGCGGAATAGGTGCGGTTGGCCATGGTGAAAGCCATGATGAGCAGGAATACCGTCACCATCATGGCGACCAGCAACTCAACCAGCGTGAAGCCAGCCTGCTTTTCAGCCTTAGTTGGATCTGCCACTCTCATCACCCGTCCCTCCTTATGGGCCACCAGAGGCCCAAAGCGTAACCATGCGGGCCAGAGGTTTTGTCGGATCCTGACCTGTAAGGTAAACTATCACATTGATGCGGACACAGCTTGGATGGGTTGCCGAGGCATCGGTAATTGTGCGGACCGCTGTGTAGAAACCTCGCTCGACAGTGCTACTCATTGGCAGCGAAGTGGGGAAGCTGCCAGCCTTGATTATCTCCATCTCCTGTCTTGCGATAGAGGCGGCATTGGCAACTCCTGCTGAACGCTGACTGGTGTCATATGACATAATAACTGTCATCAGCAGCGGCAGCAGCGCAACCATCATTACCAGCATTGCTACAAGCACCTCGGCCAGGCTGAAGCCGGCTCTTTGCTTTGCGACCGGATACACTGACCTTCATCCAAGCTCCCCCCCGAATGCCGTAATAAAGATTATAACACCCTACTGTCCGAAAACCGACTACCGGTCTTATATAAATCTAGTATTCCAGTTTTGGACATTAACTACCGTCGAAGGTAACCTGTCGGCTGCCTTCGACGGTAGTCAGAGCTGACTCAGTCGTGCTAGTCCAGGCTCACGAGGGCGCGCTAGCGCCAGCGTGGGCCTTATTCCTCCCAGTAGGTGCCTATCTCATAGTGCAGGGAGTCGTACTTGATGTGCTTTCAGTAAAGTAAGGCATCTTGTAGCGGCCTGGGAAGTAGAACACGCTTTCGTCGAAAGTGCCCGTATCCGGATTGATATAGTCCGGATAGATTGGGAACTTGCTGTTCTTCGAGTTGTACCAGCCGATAGGCTCGGCGAACCCATACTGCAGGTCATAGGGATATTCCTTGGCGCCGCGCCCATCGCCCAGGCCCCGGAAGTAGGCCTTCGGGGCGACGATAGAGCCGAAGACAGATGCCGACCTGATATCTATGGTATCGCCTACCCAGACAGCACCCAGGAAGGTCATATCGTTACTGCTCAGCGTGAAGTCTCCGCCGGCCACCAGTACTGGCGTCCGCTTGTAGGGGCTTGGATCGTCGGGATTATAAATCTGGTATTTGCCCGCTGTACCAACCGTCCGCTGGGCAGCGCCTTCTCCAGTTATGTTGCCGGTTGCCACGATCATCCCATCGAGGTCGGTATAGGAGCCAATAGTGACATTCCCATGCACGAAGAAGATGCCTTCGAAATGCTCGACTACCGCGCATACCCCACAGAACTTCACCGTATAGCTCGAGTTGTAGCTGGCGGGATCTGAAGGGCGTGCTGCCGGTTTTCCAATAGACATGGGTGTCGGCGGTAGCCAGCGTCTTGTGCGAGTCAGCGGTCAGCTTCACGATCTCGGCCGTATCAATAATGCCGTTAGCGTTAGTGTCGGTTGACTGACACTTGTAGGCGTCGTTGCGCATATCGTCCCACAGCGGCTCTGGCATCCAGTCGCCACATGAGGGACCATGCGGATCGGTTTTCGAGCAGGGCATTACCTGGTTGCTGCCGCTGAAGCTCGCATAAGCGGGCCTGTAGTTGCCGCGCCCTGGGACACCACTTTCGGGATAAGCTGGATGCGAAAGTCGAGTCCGTATAGTACACGTGATTCCAGGGATTATCCTGGAGGGGCGAACCCACAAGCTTCACGTTTACTGTACGGCTGGCGCTGCCCATAGCCCCAGTGGCCTGTAAGCCAGTACCAGGCATAGTCATCATCATCTGTGGGATCTGGGTCAACTACCTGAGCTCCTGTGGCGCCAGGATCGGTATAGTCCGATGTGATAACCACATCATACGAACCTAAGCCCATCCCCGAGATCACCAGTAATGTGAGTGGGCGGGTTAGTGCCGGCCTCGAGTGCTTCCGCAATCTCACCCAGCATCACATTGAGACCTGACTCGGCGGCATACAGAGACTGCTCGTAAGCGCCGCGCGCGGCCATTGCCTGGTAGCCTCGCATCGAGACCATCAGGATGCCCGCCATTATGAGGCCAAAAATTACCATCAGGTAGAGCGCCAGCGGCAGGGCTGCACCCCGCCTGGAGTGACTAGATAGTGTCTTCATTCCACTTCCTCCTCATCAGGCAGATATGGGAATCCGCCATGTGACTGATCGTCAAGACATAGTACTATAGGATCCTCCACCGTTGTCGGCTCGGGAAGGACTCCCGCCTGGGGCTCGGGACGCACATAACCGTAACTAAGCCCCTCGCCAGTGTGACGGGGGCACTCGGGCACTCCACCTGGGAAATAACGCTGGTTGTTCAAGAAGGCTGCGAAACACGCATCGTCGGAGGCATACTCTTCATCGGCCTCGGGATAGTGGCGATTATGCTCGCTGTAATACATATCGAGCGCAAGGACGATAGAATGCATCTGATCTCGGCAGCGCTGCTTTGCGGCAGAAGTCTGCCCCTTGGAAAACTGCACCATCGCCGCCGACATCAGGGCGACCATGATTACGAGCACGACAAATATCTCCAGCAAAGTGAAGCCAGCTCGCTTGCTTATTCGGTTGGGTGGCGCCTTTTCCAGTTGCATTTTCGTCCGCCTCAGGGCTCCACTAACTTTTAGGTATGCTCGCCGGTGCGCCAGTTGCCATCGGCAAAATGGTCAGTCACAGTGATGATATACCCAATTGTATAACTGTCTACCATTACTGCCTCAAAACTATAACCCTTCGCCTGTGATAGGACACAAAGGCGCAGCATCGACAAAGCCCTCTGTCACGAGCGCGTGACTGGCTGTGACCGCTCCCGCAAGCAGATCCTGCGCATCACTATCACCATAATACTTGGCCTGGTAGGCCTGAGAGGCCGTGTTCAAGTCCATTATGTTCTCTCGGCACGAAGCCACCTTGGCCCTGTAGACCGCATCCATATACCGAGGCAGCGCGATTGCCACCAGTACTGCAACCAGTATGATAACTACGAGTAACTCTACCAGTGTAAAACCTTTGCTGGTGCTTTTGTCTAATCATAATCCCACACCTCACAATTACTCAACCCTCTAGTCGTTGCTGGTCTTAATCAGCCTCACAGCAGAGATGACTGGCTGACTTCCAGTCGCCAGTAAAATGATCGCCGAGCCGCACCTGCCAGCCGACGACATTGCCGAAGGGGCCATAAGTCCGCGTGAGGGTATAGCCAACCTGGTTTACCTTGCACACGGGTACGGTATCAAGGTAATGCTGGACCACGAGAGGATGGGTAGTGCTAATCGTGCCCCCAAGCTCGGCCCATTTGTCGGTTGTGTCCGGATTATCGGCTTTATAGGCCTGGATGGCCAGATTTATGCTGGAGTAGTTCTCTCGGCAGGCAGCGACTTTGCTTTCGTAGGCCATAGAGGTGTATTTCGGAAGAGCAAGCGCGACCAGCACGGCCACCAGGGTGACCACTATAATCAGTTCTATTAAGGAGAAGCCTGGTCTGGCTTGCATCTAACTCACCTTATGGGACTAACGCCTGGGTGGAAGACTCTTCTACGTAGAGAGGAATAAGTGCAGAGCTGCAATGAGAGTTCTTCCAGTAACAGCGAATCCGTTTGCTGCCTCGTACTCTTCGTCCCAAAGCCTATACTATTGTGACGGGCAAGGAGCAAGGGGCAGGGCCGAGGCCCTGCCCCCCTCACTACGATCAGAGATGCTCGGTATCGTTCTTCCAGTCGGTGAAATGGGTCGATGCATCCACGAGGCAGTAGGTCGAATCGTCGGTGTCGAAGGTGTAGTCGACCTCGAAAGGACAGGTAGGCGAAACGTCCATGAAACCCTTCGCTCACGAGAGCAGCCAGATCCGCAGGGAAGGACTGATCTGCCATCTTGGCCTGATAGGCCTGGATGGCTGTGTTGAGGTCGCTGATGTTCTGCTTGCAAGCGGCGACCTTGCCACGGTAGACGGCGTCCATGTAACGCGGTAGCGCGATGGCTACGAGGACGGCGACCAGGATGATAACTACGAGCAACTCAACAAGCGTAAAACCCTTTTTCATTTGACACTCACCCTCCAAAGTTGTGTACAGCTAATGGTGGAACTTGTTTACAGCTTTTTTGCTAAGCCTGATTCTCCACATACTGGGCAGCCTGGGCGAATCAGACATTGGGGCCAGACATTAAGAGTACAACGAAACTGCTACTATCACCCCCTCGTATATATTAGTATACCCTTTTTCGTGAGATATGCAACCCCTCAGGGTATATTTCCATATTTCTGGGTACTACTTCATTACAGACGCCAGGTTGAAGATGGGCATATAGATGGCTACGGCGATAAACGCGACAATGATACCCAGGCCTACGGTCAGCAGTGGCTCGAGCATCCCCATCAGGCTCTTTATGGTGTAGTCGATGTCCCGGTCGTAGAAGTCCGCGACTTTTCTCAGCATATGATCGAGCTGGCCTGTCTCTTCACCAGCAGACACCATATGTACGACGATGATGGGGAAGACCCCCGCCTCGCGCATCAGAGGCGCCAGGTTGCGGCCCTTGGTGACCTCGGGGATGATGCCGAGAATCGACTTCTCAATCAAGGCGTTACCACTGGTAACCGCGGCCTGCTCGAGGGCCTGGATGACACTGATACCAGACCCAAGCATCTCGCTGAGCGTCCGGATTGCGCGAGCGACCGCAACCTTCTGGAAGAGACTACCGAAGAGAGGTATCTTCAGCATGTATTTGTCCACGATAGGTCTGCCCATATCGCTCTTGCGGAAGGCGTTGGCGCCCACAACAAGGGCCAGCAGGACCGGTATTATAATGTAGGAGTATTTCTGCGTGACATTGCTGAGTTGCATCAGCACCATCGTCGGGAGCGGCAAGTCAGCACCGAAACCCGAATAGACGTCCTTGAAGACCGGTATGACGAAGATAAGCAGCACGAAAAGGCAGATGACCGCCACTACCATAACGACGATGGGGTAGACCATCGCACTGGCGACCTTCTGGCGCAGTTCGATCTCCTTGTCCAGGCCTTCGGAAAGCTGATCAAGTACATTGCTAAGCATACCCGAGAGCTCGCCCGCCTCAACCATCGAGCAATAGCGGGGCGGGAAGACCTTCGGGAATTTCTTGAGCGACTTGCCCAGGCTCGAGCCTCCCTGGATATCGGCGATGACTTCGTTGAGCACAGCGGCTAGCACTTTCGAAGTCGTCTGCTGCTGCAGAGCATTCAATGCGCCGACAACCTGGATGCCCGACTCGATCATCGCGGCGAACTGCCAGGTAAAGAGCGACAGGTCGCGCAGCTTGCAGTGGCCAGCGGTGAGCCCTGCAGATTTTTTCTCATTGGTCTGGGCAATGGTGACCGGGAATAGCCCCTGCTGCATAATGAGCTGCCTGGCGGCCTGCTGAGTCGTAGCTTTGAGGCTGCCCTTCACCAGCTCGCCTTCCGAGTTTTTTGCTGAGTAGTTAAATAGCGCCATTGGTGTTTATCCCAGCTCCTGTACGACTCTGGCGGCTTCTTCGGCCGTCGTTAGACCATCTTGTACGCGGACCAGCGCGGCGCCGCGCATCTCCATCATATTATCCTGTTCCAGCGCGCAGGTGCGGATCGCATCCGCAGGTGCGCCTTTGGTAACTAGCTCGCGTATTCCTGAGGAGAGGGGCATTATCTCGTATAGCCCCACTCGCCCCTTGTAACCATTCTTGCACCGGTTGCAGCCCTCTCCCTTATAGAAGGAAAGTGACTGCGCCTCTTCCGGAGTGATACCAAGAGCATACAGAGCCTCCGGTGGCGGTGCGGTAAAAGATTTGCATTCGGGACAGATAACCCTGACAAGTCTCTGAGCGATGACTCCGATAACCGAGGCGGCTATGAGGAAAGGCTCTACGCCCATATCAATCAGGCGGGCCAGCGCGCTCGGGGCATCGTTGGTGTGCAGAGTGCTGAGCACCAGGTGACCAGTCAGAGCGGCGTGAACGGCTATCTCGGCGGTCTCATGGTCGCGTATCTCGCCGACCATTACGATATCGGGGTCCTGGCGCAATATAGCGCGCAGGCTGTTGGCGAAAGTGACCTTGCCCTTGTCGTAGACCTGCACCTGGTTGATCCCCATCAGGCGATACTCGACGGGATCCTCAACCGTAACGATGTTCTTCTCGACGCTGTTGATAGCCCCGAGGGCTGTATACAAGGTTGTTGTCTTACCCGAACCGGTTGGGCCTGTGACCAAAATCATTCCCCAGGGCCTGGCCAGCAGGCGCTCGAATAATATTCGCTGGTCGGGAAGCATCCCGAGTTCGTCTACGGTTTTCTGGACGCTGCTCTGATCGAGCAGACGCATAACGACTTTCTCGCCGTTGACTGTCAGCAAGGTGCTGACGCGCATATCGAACTGCCGGTCGCCGGCCTTCATCGTGATGCGACCGTCCTGAGGTTGGCGTCGCTCGGTGATGTTCAGCCCTGAAATGATTTTGATACGGCTCACTACCGAGCGATGCAGTCTGCGCGGGATGGTGAAGGCTTCCATCAGCACCCCATCGATGCGGTAGCGCACTTTGGTGTAACTCTGCAAAGGCTCGATATGGATGTCGCTTGCGCCCTCTTCGATAGCGCCCGCGATGAGGGACTCTACCAGGCGGACAACCGGGCTGTCGGGAGACAGCTCTTCCTGCATACCCTCTTCATCAGTGTCTTCAGAGGTAAGACTGCCCTCTTCGCTGTCTTTGATAGCCGTGACGGCCACGTTGAGCGGATTGAAATGCGCGTTGATGGCGTGTTGCAGCTCTACAGGATTGGCGAAATACCTGATGACCTCAAAGCCTGTCATCAGCTTGATTTCCTGCAGAGCGCTAAGATCGTTGGGATCGCCCATCGCTATGTGCAGCACCGAGCCTTCCTTCTTGAAAGGCATCGCAGTGTGCGAGCGGATGAAAGCTTCGGTAAGGAACTCGATGCTGGCTGGTTCTATCTCGGCTTCGAGCAAGGAGACATGCGGCACATTGAGCAATTCGGCCAGCGCGGGAGAGACCTGCTCGGCGGGAGAATCCTGCAGATGGTTAAAGATGGCAATAGGCACGGGCACGTGACGAGACTGATATTCCTGGAGTGCCTGATCGAGTTCGCGTTCACTCAGTACACCCTGATCTACCAGAGCCCACCACTTGCTGCGCCTTCTGAATTTGGTTGCATCTGTTGTTTCAGACATAAGTCCTCTGCGTGCTCACGGGAGCTGTATGCGAAGGACACTATCAGGCTTCAATTTGTTCGGGTTGCCAAGGTTATTCGCTTTGGCGATCTTTCCAGCATCAAAATGGGAGCCATAGAACTTGCGGCTTATCCCATACAGGGTATCTCCAGGCTTCACCTTGTACAATACTACCTCACCGGACTTGTTGGCTGTTCCGTTACTCGGCTTAACAACTACGTTGGACGGCTTGGCCGGATTGGAAACGTTTGTTGAACTTGCAGAAACAGGCTTTTTGGCTGTCGCAACTTGCACGACTGGCCTGGCTACGGGAGCTGGCCCAGTTGCAGCGGCTCCCGGCAGCGCCAGGCTCTGGCCAATCACAATTATGCTTGCATTACGTAGCCCGTTCGCCTTGGCGATCTGGGCGGCCATATGAGGGGTGCCATACAGCCTCATACTGATACGCCACAGGTTGTCGCCTTTCTGTACTGTATAGCGTCCCGAGCTTGAGACGCCAGGTTTCACAGCAACGCTGCTGCCTGCTGCTGGCTCAGGGCTGGTCTGGGCGACCACCCGAGTGGTGCGGACGCTGCTCGTGGTGAGGTTTACATTACCGGTTGGGGTCACGAGACGCACCTTATTGTCGCGCACGCTCACTATGCGGCCATCACCGGCGGCAGTGGGGAAGCTGTCCCCGCTGCGCAAGTACATAACCTGCTTGCCGACCTTGAGCAGGCAAGCGGAGTCCGAGCCTGCCTGGGCCACTCCGAGTAGCTCGATGTCGGTCGAGGCTGGCTGCCCGGCTGCGCGCGGCGTGGAGGCCGTAGCGGTCCTGTTAACCGTAGGCTGCCCACCAGGAGAAAAAGTCAGCGGAGGGAGGACTGGCCCCATTGCACCACTACTAACCGCTCGCGAGCTGCTGCTCGAGGTGCTTGAGCGCGGCGCGGTGCTGCTTGCGGTGCGATTGCTGCTGGAGTTGGCAGGTTTCCCATATACGAATATATCGTTAGCGGGAGGCCCTGAGAGCAGTTCTTCAGGCAAGGCAGGCGGAACAGCTGCTCCCGTTGTAGTAGGCACCGCATCCGCATCAGACAAATTGACAATCACCGGCGATGGGGCCGGGCCGGCAGGGGGCACTGCAGCTACCACCGGCTGGGTGACAGGGGCCGGGCCGGCAGGGGTACGGTCTTCCTGGAAGCTCAAGACCGTAAATACTGTCAAAATCGCCCAACCTACAAGGATTATGGCCAGTCTGTTTTTCTCAGTTACGCCCATTGTTATCTCCCATCCTGCTCTGGCCAGAAGGCCAGTAGTGCTTTATACCCCACTTGGAGACCAAAACCAAACTCCAGTTGCACGTGAATTACGTCTGGGGCGGTTACTTTGAAGAGGCTGCCTGAATCCGCCGATCTGGTTTTCTGTGTAGCAAGTCGGTTTGTTGTGCTTGTTATACCCGACTATCTCCGATTATAGCACCCCTGTGTGTATGCGCAAGAGGCTCCGGAACGCCAGATTGCCAGGGGGCTTTTCGTGCAATTTCGTGATAGTTGCGTAATAACAACGTGATATCGTGAGGCTTATTTTTTCACTAACCGTTGTAAACAGGCTAACTATAATAGCCTAGCCGAACCTCCGGATTTTGATGTTTCCCCTGTTATCTGTTTTGCAGAGTTTCCAAGAGAGGGTCATGCGAGGGGGGTGATTGGCACTTAGTTATCAACCTAAATATAACAAAGCGGTATAACAGCGATAGCGCGAAGTACTGCATAGTGGCCCACAAAAATACACACAAACACGAAAATCTGCACACATAAAGCTTGCCTTTTCTCGAGCGTTTCGGTAGAGTCATAAGGTGATGAAGCATAGACTCAACATAGTACTGGACGAAGCTCTACTCGCCGAGATCGACCGTGCGACGGGGAAGGGCGAACGCAGCGACTTCCTGTCCGAGGCCGCCAGGCAGCGACTGGACAGAGAAGCTTTCATCTTGCTGGTGACTGCTTCTGCCGGGGCCTGGGCGCAAGTTGATTCTGCGCGGCCTGCCACAGAAGCAGAACTCAGGGCCTTGCTTGCTCCGCTGAGGAGGCAGCCAGATGCCCGCTGATGCTGCAAAAGGCGAGGGAATGCGCTTTCTGCTGACTACAGAGTGCGTTTACTGGCACCTTCAAGGGCGCGAGGACGCGGTTAGACTGCTGACCGCTCTGGCTAGCGCCGGCCGACCATGCATCTCCGCGGTCTCTTTGCTCGAACTGCAGGTCCTGGCTGCAGGCCAGTCGCCAGAGGGTACTGCCCTTATCGAGGCGCTGCACGTAATACCAGTGACCGCTGCGATTGCCGCTCGCGCCGCAGAATTGCTGCGGGAGCCTGACTGGGCTCTCGATTCAGGGCAGGCCTTAATGGTAGCAACATGTCTTGTTGAAGGACTGGTACTTGTCCACACCTGGCCTGAACGGGTTGCAAGGGCCGGTCTGCTTGAGGTCAGTCTCTAGCTGCTTTGTGTATAACTGGCTCCCTTATATGCCATATCAAGAGTTGTTCTCTCTTTGATTAAGTATGGTCTCTCTCAGCCTGTCAGAAGGGCTTCTCCAAAAAAATTTTCAGGAATTTTTCAGGAACTGCTACCGGGAGGCCCAACCCTAGCTGGTTGGTTTTCGGCGCCCTTCCAGTAGACCGGGAGATGATGCTCCCGGACCAGCACTTCAGAGAGCGCCTGCGCGGCAAAATCCTGATACATCGGCAGTACCAGAAGCGCTGTTCGGAACTCCGAGAGGGCCAGATCGAAAGCCTCACTGGTCTCGGCCTTGGCCAGGTGAAGGTAGGCTCGTTGAGCAATTGTAAAACCTTCTAGCCACTCGCGGTCCCCGGCGAAGTTTGGGCTTGGCTCCAGTTGGTCCCAGGCCCGCTCAATCCGCATAACGGCGCGCTCAAGCGCAGGCCTGTCAGGCGCGACGTTCAATTCTTCCACGGCTTTGAGCAACTCCAGGTAGCGGGGCAGAGCTTCTCCCTTCGCCTCGGTCAGAGCATATCTCGTCATCGCCTCTTCCCAGTCGCCCCCTTCATACAGGCAGTCCGCGGCTACAAAGACTCCTGGGAAATTCGTCGCGGAATATTGCAAAAAGAGCATTGCTCCCTCGAGCCCTCGGTCACGCGCTTTGCCTAGTTGCTGGGCGGTGTATTCAAGTCTGAAGGGCACAAAAGGATAAGCCTGCTCTCCCGCGATGCCGAGGGTCGTGTAGAGGAAGCCCTCCCGCTGGAAATTATCCGGGTCTACCTGGCCGTTGTAGATAGTGGTATTGTCCGCCTCGCAGCCATCCATAATTGTCAACCCGCCCGGGCCAAACTGGGCAAGGGCAAGCGCAAGGAAGTCAGCGACCAGCTTGTTCACGTCCTCCTGGGTGTAGCCCTTGCCTGGATAACCAATACTCGTGCCCGAATAGGGAAAAATCCAGGTAGGCCAGAGGGAGGCTTCGAAGCGAGCCTGGGGGCTGATATCTTTCGCAAGGTCTACAATCAACATCAACTGGTCGAAAAGTCTTTCGGCCTGATGAGCGGCGCACTCGGCGCAGAAACACCCACCCGGATCATAAAACCACACGCTATAACCATCGACAGGGCCGTAATATTCCATCTCAAGTCTCATTACCTGCCGCGCAAGCGTCCGCACCTCGGGCTGCGACCAGCACAGGGCCCAGGGGGCATAGTGACCTGTAGCGGTGAATCGCACCTCGGCAGGCAGCAGGTAAGGCTTTATATGGGAGGGCGTAATCTGCTGATAAACTTCGAGCCCCCTGGCGCGCGCTCGCTCAAAAAAGCTTCGCATCGTCTGGTGAACCTGCTGATGACGCGCCCGCTGGGCTTCTTCATTGCCAGGATAAAGGTAAAACTCTGACCATTGCCAGAGAGAGACTCGCGAATAGCGAGCTTCCACGAGGCGATCAACATAATCGTCAATTTGGGTGGGCGAGAAGTGGTCCAGCGACAGCCCTGGATTGCAGTTATAGCTATTCATTATATATAAGGTCCGGTTTGGCATCGCCGGGCTCTGGATTTGGGGTGCCCGAGGAAGGGCGAAGGTCCAGCGTCCATCGCGCAAATCAAGACGCCTGAGGAGATCGCCCAGGGCATAGGAAAGGCCCAGAAAGGCTCGCGGAGATGAGCCTTCTCCAAGCCCCGCTGCAAGAGCAACCTGATGGTTGGCGCTGCCCCAGGGGGCAAGCGTGGCCAGCACATAGGACTGGTTTGCCGTATCTTCAGAGGCCGGGACGGCCCCGAGAGGCAGTTTTTCAAGCTGGGTAGCCAGAGCTTGGCGGTTGCCAATCAGCAGGCAAGGCCCAGCAGGGGGCTCGCCTCCCCAGGCAAGTCGCGGCTCGAGTCCAGAGAGGCGCTTTACTTCGGAGGCGAAGCGGCTTGCGGCCAGCAGTTCTGCTTCAGAGGGTAAAGCTGGACCGAGAATCGTCAGGCCATCGGCAGCCAGTTGCCGCTCCAGCACTGCGAAAGCTGGGCCCCTGGCCAGAAGAAGGCAGGCAACTAGCAGGAAAAGGCAGGCAGGAAAGGCTCGAAGAGCCTGGACTAGCGGCAAAAGGACTCCCTCCTGAAGGCGACAAAGGCGCCTGGCAAGCTCGCGCTGAGGCCTAGTTCGCCCTCTGGAAGAGGATTCCGCCTGCTTGCCAGGGCTTGTATAAGGGGCGCGAGTTGCCCCCTCGTTGCCTTTGGCCTCGCGGCTTGCTCGTGTATAATCTGGCAGTCTGAGGCTCCAAAGGAGTTGAATCTGCAGCTATGGAACACCCAGGCTGGTTTTCGCCAGCAACCGCCAGACTAATTGCCACGACGATTTTTGTCATTGCCTATATCATAATTGCTTCCGAGAAGCTAGAACGCGCCAAGGTAGCGGTTATGGCTGCCTGCCTTATGATTGGACTTGGCATTGTCAGCCAGCAGCAGGCTTTTGGCGGAACTGAAGGCAGTCCTCCGCTTGTCGAATGGAATGTCATCTTCCTGCTGTCAGGTATGATGATTATCGTCACGGTGCTCGGGCGCACTGGCGTGTTCGAATGGCTGGCCATCAAGTCGGTGCACCTGGCCAAAGGTCGCCCAGCGCCTCTGATCGCTATTCTTTCACTGGTAACGGCTCTTGCTTCAATGTTTTTGGACAATGTCACGACAGTCATCCTGATTGCCCCGGTCACGATCACCCTTGCCAGAACTTTGCGGATCGACCCGGTACCCTTGCTTATTGCCGAGATTGTAGCTTCCAATGTAGGAGGCACTGCAACACTTATCGGCGACCCTCCCAATATCATCATAGGCAGTCATGCGGAGATTGGTTTTTTGCCCTTCCTGACCGAAATTGGCCCTGCGGCTGTGCTGTCTCTGATTGCGACTACAGCGCTCGCGATGGTCTGGATTGGCAAGCCATTGAAGGTTGGCAGCGAGTTGCGCAGAATGGCGATGGAGACTGACGCCATCGCAGCTATCAGAGATCCTGTGCTGCTGAAGCAGGCGCTCGTGGTGCTCTCCATAACTATTGTAGGTTTCCTGGTGCATAGCCTGGTGCACCTTGAACCTGCCACCATCGCCCTGTTCGGCGCGGCGATATTGATGTTGATAAGCAAGGAGAAGGCCGAGAGCCTGCTTTCATCAATTGAGTGGTCTACCATATTCTTCTTTATAGGCTTGTTTATTATGGTAGGCGGGCTGGTCGAAGTTGGGATAATCGAACTGCTCGGTCAGGGGCTTTACCACCTGTGCGGGCCCAATATCCCAGTGCTCTCGATGGTGTTGCTGTGGATGTCAGCCTTGCTGTCGGCGATCGTTGACAATATTCCGTATGTGACTACTATGTGTCCAGTGGTCGAGACAATAGCGCGCGATATGTATCCCCAGCTTGCGGCGCCGGAACTGCGTCACGAGCTTATGCATCACGCCGACGTGCTGGTGCTATGGTGGTCGCTTGCACTGGGGGCTTGCCTGGGCGGCAACGCTACCCTGATTGGCGCCTCGGCCAACGTAGTAGTCAGCCGGCATCGCCGAACATGAGGGTTATCCCATCAGCTTTATGCGCTTCTTCAAGTATGGGGTGGTCTTCACGCTGGTCACGCTGCTAGTCTCGACTGCCTACCTTTGGTTGCGCTGGCTAATCCATATGTAGAAACCAACAGCGCAGAGCTGGGGAACTCCAGGCCCAGACCCGCTGTTGTTAGACGCACTTGCCCTCTGGCCCTGGCAACTTGCCGGGGCCAGACAAGTCAAACAGGAATCACTCGGGCTGTAAGCCCGTATATGGCATCTACTAGCAGGAGGACTTAAATGCGCGTAGTAATCAGGCCCCTTATGGCCCTTGCTCTGCTGCTTGTTCTGGCATCAGGCCTTGCCCTGGCTGCCATACCTCAGGAACTGGCTCCCCTCGCCAAAGCGTATGGCGACCTGTCGACCTTCCAGGCTACCAGTAAACAACAGCTTTCGTTTACGACCGGTCAGGAAGTCCTGCAATACACCAGGCAGATGACCTTGCTCTGGGATGAATCGGAGAAGTTCTTCCTCGGCGATTCAGGCATCTTTGCGCCCAACCTGGCCTCGGATGGCACCCAGTTGTTGCTTAGTGTCGCCAGGGCTGGAGTCGCCTTGACGGCATCTTGCGCTCAGGTGACTGCACTTGCCGATGATTATCTCTGGGCGTTGATGATGCCGATCTCAATCCCCACCGAGCTGGATTTGCACCTGCTTTCTGGAGGCGCGCTGTTTGAGGGCGCCACAGTCAGCAACGCTGGCGAGGAGGAGCTTGCGGGAGTAGCAACTACCAAATACGAGGTAGTGCTGCCCTCTGGCGACACCGCGACCTTGTGGGTGAATAAATCCACCGGCCTGCTTCAGAGGTGGGCAGTCCACTCCTCGCTGCCAATGACCGAGATAATTGTTCAACTGCCAGGCGCCGAGACTGATCTTTCCGGGCAGTCCATTGCGCTTGATTTTGTTGCCGACTACACCACTACCAGTGTGAACGAGGCGCTGCCCGAAGATTTCGCGGCCCGGCTTGGGGTTCCCGATGGCTTGCTGCCCGTTCCCTTCGAGCAACTCACCCCTCCTGATCCTTCCGCTTCGGCTCCTGATGATGAGTCCGGCGAAATCGCCGCAACCGGTGAGGTTTTGGATTTCTCTATCAAGCTAATGGGAGGAGATACTCTGAAACTGGCTGCAGTAGAGGGGCCGGTCATTGTTGACTTCTTCTCGACCGGCTGCGGGCCATGCAAAAACGCCATCCCTCATCTGCGGGAGCTTGGAGACAAGTATGCCGACCAGGGCCTCAAGGTTGTCGTGCTGGCTCTGGATCCCACTCTGGACTCAATAAAGAGCTTTTTCAAATCAGAGAAGACGCTATTGGTAGGCTTCGATCCTGACAAAATCAACCGGCTCGCCAGCGAGTTCAACGTGACCAGCATCCCGCGCACCCTTTACCTGGATGCTGACCACAAAGTGGTTTCCGAGAGCCTGGGCTATTACGCTGGTATGGACTTCACTTCGCATCTGGTCAAGATGGGAATCAATCCCTGAGGGCTGTAGCCTGCTTGATATGAAGGAAGAGCGCGTCCCAGTCTGGGCGCGCTCTTTTTTATTGCCGGGCAACCTTGTCGAAGGCCACACGTCCAAGGGTATAAAGGAAAAAGGCAATCTGGCATCGAAGGAGACTTGCATGAGGTTGCTTATATGCCATCTGGCGTGGTTGTTTATTGCTGGTTCGGTCCTCGCTGTCCCTGTGCCCCTGGCCAGTTATGAGGGGCAGCCTGTTGCTGGACTGGGCGCTCGAGCCGATTTGGGCAGTTTTGGCGCTAAAGACAGTTATGGGGAGCTCTCGGCGGCCAGCGCTCTGCGGTTTCTTGAGGGTTGCCCGAAGGGCCTTGCGCCGGTCGTATTCAGCGGCCCCTTATTCTGGCCACTCGTATCCGCCTCTCCTGAGAAAGGCGTGCTGAAAGGTTTGCCCGAGGCGCTTGCAACCTTCAGAGCTGATGGCAAGCGCGTAATTGTCGGGGTAGACCTGCCCGCGAGTCTGGCAGCTTTTGGGCCCCGGCTTCCCGCTAGATATGAGCGAACTGCCCTTGGCTGGCGCAGATGGAGCCTGTCTGACTCCGATGGAAGAGGCGCGCCAACCTGGGATGGGCCCTTTAGTGAGTGGCTGCTAGACAGCCTCGAGGCCGAACTGGCTGTAGTAAAAGGGCATTCAGAGTCAGCCTATGAGGCAATTGCGGGTTTCTCGGTCGCTTGTTCACTGGAGGCAGAAGCGCTTGAGCAGCTCGACTACAATCCTCGGTATCTGGGCCTGTGGCAGCGCGACTGGCTAACCCACTATTTCACTCTGGAAGAACTCGGTGCGCGCTGGTTTGGCGATTCGGAGCACTACACTGACTGGAACCAGGTTGCCCCGATTATGGCCTCTACTGAGGCGGACTATACCCCCGAAGGCGCAAGGTTTGCCTGGCGCGACTGGAGAGCTTTCCTCTGTGAAACACGCCTCCGGGCGCTTGCGGAATTTGCCAAAGAGCTAAGGCGTATCGCTCCCGGCAAGCTGGTGACGCTGGAACTCGCAGGGCCTTATATGACCGCGGCAGTCCCTGATGGCAGCCTCGCGCTCCAGGGGGAAGGAATACTGGAAGCTTTCGATGCGCTGAGTCTGAATTATGCCCCCGAACCTAAAGGCGCGCTCGCTCTGCGTCCTGAAGCCTTACGGGCCTGGCTGACGCTTATGGCGCGGGTGGCGCGCGAAGCAGGAATTGCCCTGTGGGTCAGCAGACTGGCGATCCCAGGAGATCAGCCAGAACTGCTCTCCAAGGCCCTTGATGCCTGCCAGAATGCAGGCGCAAGCCTCGTGGCGGTGCATTTCTTCGATCACTCTGCTCGCGCTACTCGGGGAGAGGAGCAATATCGGCTGCAGCGGGATGATGCAGGTTTTCAGCTTGTAGAGCGACTGGCTTTGAGTCGACCTGGGTGGAATCCTTTGAGCGAGCCTCGGGAGGCGTCGCTTGGGGTTGTTTATGATACCCAGGGAGATACGAAGAGCGTTTGGGAAGTCTGCCAGTGGCTCGCGCAGGCCGAGGTAGACTTCGATTTGCTGCTGTCGGGTCATATACAGAGCGCAGGGGGACTGGAGCGGCGGGCTCTATTGCTGCCGGATGGCGCCCTGCCTCCTCCGAAGGCCTGGCTTGATGGTCAGCTGCTGCCCTGGCTGAGGCAGGGAGGGGTTCTGATAGCGCTTGGCGACTCACTCAGTCTTCCAGAGTCAGGGCCTGAAGTCGAGCCGGTTTTGCCAGCTACACCAGTGGTGCTGGTTGTGCCGCGCACGACGCTTCCTGGCCTCGAGCAGGAGTTGCGCGTTACTGGCTTCTCAGCTGTAATCTCGGTGGAGGCAGGCCCTGGTACCCTGGCCCAGTGGCAACCAGGAGACGGGGCAGGGCTTCTAAAACGTAGCTTTGGCGCTGGCACAGTGCTTTGGGCGGGTATACGGTTCACCCAGCCAGGGGGGCAAAGCGGCTTGTTAACGACCAGTCCATCTGGGCAGGCCTTGCTTGAGGCTCTGGGCCTTGAAGTGAAAGCGCTAGCGGGGGGAAGGATTAGCGGCTAGGGGGTTTACCCTGCAAGCTAGCCCCGCCCCAAGCCTTCGGCCAACGATTTATTTTCCTGTCGTAATCTCACCAACAGCTCATCCAGCCTGGAGCCGGACCTGAAAAGGCGGCTCAAGCGGGCAAGCAAGTTGCGCGCGCAGGCCCTGTCCATCGCAGCCAACTGCTTTTTGGCCAAGTTTTTTCGGTACTTTTCCAGGTGCGCAGGTACTAGCAATACACTGGCGAAGACCAAGTGATACAACCCGGAGGCGCAGCGCACTAAGATAAGTGCCCTACGCCTGAGATAAGCCAGGCCTGGCGTGGAAGTTTTTTTTATTTTCTGTGCCGGTTTGCTTGGGTGCGAGCACGAACTGGACTCTCAGACTACCTAGGGGCCGATCAACCGAATCAATCTACCAGGCGGAGTTCTGCAGGCCGGACGGATGGGGCATGAACCGGAGGGAACGACCATGAAGCTGCGTACACTCCTGCTCTTGGGTTATGTCGTGGTATTCACGTTGATGATAATCATCGCGGGGGTCATGTACCAGAGCACCAACCAGCTCATCAAGGACCAGGCAGCGCTGCTACAGACTCAGGAGGTAAAGACCAAAGTCCGACTGCTCATGAAGCTGCAGATGGACATGGTGGCCTCGGCGAGGGGCTATGCGCTCACCGGTCTGGAGAGTTGGCTGGCTCCTTATGAGGCAGCGAAGGCCGAATACCAGGTGGTGCTGGCTGAGGCCGAGAAGGAGATTGCCCAGGCTGACCAGTTGGCACGTCTCAAAGAGATCGAACCCCTCACCGCAAGGTGGCAGGAGGAAGCCGCTCTGCCTCTAATTGCAGCCAGGCGTGAGGTTGAGAACGGCGTGGCCGGCGCATCGGTGGAAAAGGTCAGTATCCTGGCCCAGAGGGGAACAGGCAACGACCTCGTTGAAGAGATCCGGAGCCGCATAGACAAGTTCGTAGTGATTCAGGACGGGATTCTGGCCCAGCAGACTGAGAACGCTGATGCTGCGAGTGCGCGCAGTATCTGGATCGTGATCGCTGGCACCCTGCTGGCCATCGTACTTGGCGCAATAGCGATGAGCTTCACCACCCGTGTCATTTTCAGACAGGTCGGCGGTGAGCCCGCTGACATTTCCGGCATCGCCGATGAGATAACGCGTGGCAACCTGGAGCCAGACCTGGGAACCGATCCGACAGCGGGCACCGGCATTCGAGTCGCTATCGCGCAGATGCTCCTTTCACTCCGGGCGAATCGTGACTCTACAGCCCGGCAGGACTGGTTGAAGACCGGTCTTGCGCGACTGAACGAGGTTATGATAGGCGACCTGGATATCGAGGCCCTGGCCTCACAAGTGATCTCTGAGATCGCTACTTACCTCGAGGCCCAGGTAGGCGCCTTATACCTGGTTCGACCTGGAGAGAAGCTAGTACTCTCGCTCACAGGAAGCTATGCCTACACCCAGCGCAAGAATCTCTCCAACGTCTATACGATCGGCCAAGGCCTCGTGGGCCAGGCTGCGCTTGAAAAGCAGCAGATCCTGATCAGGAATGTCCCCGACGACTACATCAAAGTGACCTCTGGCCTGGGTGAGGCGGTGCCGCGGTTCATCTGCGTCACGCCCTTCCTCTACGAGGGGCGCGTAGAGGGCGTGCTCGAGATTGGTGTCCTGAAGGAGCTGGGCGAGCGCGAACTCGATTATCTCTTGCAGGCGATGCCGGCTCTGGCCATCGCGGTTGATAGCGCCAATAGCCGCACCGCGCTTGCCAGCTCACTCGAGGAATCTCAGCAGCTTTCCGAGGAGCTTCAGACTCAGCAGGAAGAACTCCGGGCGACAAACGAGGAGCTCGAGCAACAGGCTCAGCAACTGAAAGACTCCGAGGAAAGATTAAAAGTACAGCAGGAGGAGCTTCAGGTCACCAACGAGGAGCTTGAGGAGAAGAATGACCTGCTGGAACGTCAGAAGCAGGAGGTCGAGAACGCCAGGAAGGACATCCAGGAGAAGTCCGAGGAAGTGGCCCTGGCCAGCAAGTACAAGTCAGAGTTCCTGGCCAATATGTCCCATGAGTTGCGCACTCCCCTCAACAGCTTGCTGCTGCTGGCACAGGGGCTAACGCAGAACAAGGAAGGCAACCTGACCCCCGAGCAGGTTGAATCGGCGCGGATCATCCACGGGGGCGGTAGCGACCTGCTGAACCTCATCAACGAGATACTTGACCTCTCCAAGATCGAGGCCGGAAGGATGGACCTGAAGCTAGGGGATATCCAGGTAGTTGACGTGGCGCAGACTATACAGGTTTTCTTCGAAAACCTGGCTGCGGAGAAAGGCCTTGAGCTGACGGTTTCCGTAAGTGAGGATGCGCCGGAGAAACTGACAACTGACCGGCAGCGCGCAGAGCAAGTCATCAGGAATCTGGTCTCCAACGCTGTGAAATTCACAGGCAAGGGAAGTGTGACCATCACCTTCGGTCGACCTGCTCCCGGTACCGACCTGTCGCGAAGTGGACTGGCTCTCAAAGAGTGCTTGGCGGTTGCCGTAAGTGACACCGGGATCGGCATTGACGAGGACCAACAGAAACTGGTCTTCGAGGCCTTCCAACAGGCCGATGGCGGTACTGCGAGACAATACGGTGGCACGGGGCTCGGGCTGTCAATCTCCAGAGAACTTGCTCGCTTGCTCGGTGGAGAGATAAAACTGGAGAGCGAGCTTGGTAAGGGCTCGACCTTCACGCTCTATCTACCCCTGGAACTGGACGCCGACCGCGAGGTCAACCCCACTGGAGCGCACACCATGACTGTTTCGAGAACCGATACAGGGGTACCCCGTCAGGTTGCGCCCGAACGGGTTGCCGCTCTGCAGATTAAAGACGACCGAGAAGGTCTGGCCAAGGGCGATCGGACCATCCTGGTAATCGAAGACGACCCAGATTTCGCTCGGTTGTTGCACACCAAGTGCCATGAGAAGGGCTTCAAGTGCCTGGCGGCGCCAACGGGAGAGGCAGGGCTTGAGCTTGCTCGCACGCATCTGCCCAACGCCGTGATCCTCGATATTCGTCTGCCTGGCATGGATGGCCTGGCAGTATTGAGCATGCTGAAAGAAGACATTCGCACTCGACATATTCCGGTGCATGTCATCTCGGTGGAAGAGGCCTCGGTCGAGACCTTCGCCAAGGGCGCGGTGGGCCATACCACCAAGCCTCTGAGCCAGGAAGCGCTAGAGGAAGCCTTCCAGAAGCTGATTCAGCTCTCGGCCGGAGAGCCGAAGCGGGTATTGGTGGTGGACGATGATGCCCAGATTCGCCAGAGGACCGTTAAGCTGCTGACTGATGGGGAGGTGATGGTGGACGAGGCAGGATCCGGTGAGCAGGCACTGGAGGCGCTGCGCGGCAAACGCTATGACTGTGTAGTGCTGGACCTGGGGTTGCAGGACATGGGCGGTAGCGAGCTACTGGCCCAGCTCGAGGGCGAGGGGGTTGCTTTGCCTCCGGTCATCATTCACACCGCTCGAGATCTTACACGAGAGGAAGAATCGGACCTTCGAGAGCATGCAGAATCCATCGTAATAAAGGATGTCCGATCGCCAGAGCGGTTGCTTGATGAGGTATCGCTCTTCCTGCACAGGATTGTAAGCGAGATGCCCGAGCAGAAGCGCAAGATAATCCTGGACCTTCACGATACGGACGCCCTGCTTGCAGACAAGAAGGTGCTCGTTGTGGACGACGACATGCGCACGACTTTCGCGCTGGCGCGTTTGCTGGCCGAGAGGGGCATGAAACCCGTAAAGGCAGAGAACGGCGAAAGGGCTCTCCGGGCGCTCGAAGAGGAGCCGGACATGGATATTGTGCTCATGGACATCATGATGCCCACAATGGACGGCTACGAGGCCATCGGCAAGATACGCGCCCAGGAAAGGTTTCGCAAGCTGCCCATTATTGTGCTAACGGCGAAAGCCATGCCCCAAGACCGGGCAGAAGTGCCTCGAAGCAGGCGCCAACGATTACCTGACCAAACCGGTGGATGAGGATCGGCTGGTTTCCATGATGCGCGTCTGGCTGTATCGCTAGGGATTGTGCCTGCAAGAAGGAGCAAGTAGTGGACAAGACCAAGACAGAGCAAATCGAGATAGAGCTCCTGCTTAGGGCGATCTTTCTGCGAAGCGGTTATGATTTCCGCGCTTATGCCCGGGCGTCCATCGAGCGCCGGATCAGGCAGTTCCTCTCGTCAAGCGGGTGTGTGTCGATATCCGAGATGATCCCCAGGGTCATGCACGATGAAGACTTCCTCTCGCGCCTGGTCCGGCACTTCTCCATCGCTGTCACCGAGTTGTTCCGTGACCCCTTCGTCTATCAGTCCGTGAGAGAAAACGTTGTTCCCCTTCTCAAGACCTGGCCTTACTTCAAAGTCTGGCATGCGGGGTGCGCCACCGGGGAAGAGGTCTACTCACTGGCTATTTTGCTCAAGGAAGAAGGGATTTACGACCGGACTACCATCTACGCTACCGACTTCAACGACGAGGCCTTGGTAAAGGCTCGTGAGGGGGTCTACAGACTCGATGCGCTGCAGGAGGCTACCAGGAATTATCAGCAGGCGGGTGGAAAGCGCTCCTTCTCAGATTACTACCACGCGCGTTATGGCGCAGGGGCTCTGGACGGCGCTCTCAAGGAGAAACTCACTTTCTCCATGCACAACCTGGCTACTGACCAGGTTTTCGGCGAGATGCAGCTTGTCTTCTGCCGCAATGTGCTTATCTACTTCAGTCGAGAGCTGCAGGACCGGGCGCTAGGACTCTTCACGGAGAGTCTGGTGAGTGGGGGGATCCTGTGCCTGGGAACAAAGGAGGATCTGCAATTTAGTAGCGTCAGCGAGCATTATGACATCCTGGACCGAAAAGCAAGGCTGTACAAGAAGAAGGTCTTGTAGTGAGAGCATCCAGGCCACAACCCGGAAGAGCCAGTGTCCCTTACAAAGCCATCGTTATTGGCGGTTCGGCCGGTGGTGTCGCAGCGCTCGAAGTTATCCTGGGGGGACTCCCCCCAGATTTCAGATTGCCTATCCTGGTGGTCCAGCATCTCCACCTGAGCGATGGCGGGGGGCTTGCTCGTCATCTGGCGAGAGTAACGCGACTGAGTGTAGTTGAGCCATGCGACAAGGCGCGGATCGAGCCTGGGCACGTCTACGTCGCCCCGGCCAACTACCATATGCTCGTGGAGCGCGGCGGGACAGTTGCCCTGTCCATTGACGAGAAAGTCAACTGGTCGAGGCCTTCCCTTGATGTGCTCTTCGAGAGCGCTGCTCGGGCCTGGGGGAAATCGCTAATCGCGATCATCCTCTCGGGCGCAAATGCCGATGGCGCACTAGGCGCCGCGACGATCAAGGCCTGGGGTGGGCTGGTAATTGCCCAGGACCCGACTGAGGCTGAGCATCTGTTCATGCCCCAGGCGGCAATTAACACTGGAGCGGTCGACCAGGTGCTTCGTTCGCAAGAGATCGGCCGGCTAGTGATGGCTTTGGCCTGAGTGACAACGGTGAGTCACCAACCAAGAAGCATTCGGCGAAACGTCCAGGAGGACCCAGCGATGACTAGGCAACAGAAGATCCTGATAGTGGACGACAGGGAGGATAACCTGTTTACCCTCAGGCAAATCTTGAGCGGCGTAGATGCCGAGATCATCGAGGCTAACACAGGCAACGAGGCCCTTGCCGCCTCTCTCGACCACGATTTTGCTCTGGCCATCCTCGATGTGATGATGCCGGAAATGTCCGGCTAACGAGCTTGCCAATCATCTGCGCGGTGATAAGAAGACGCAGTTGATCCCGATTGTCTTCCTGAGCGCCAGCCATCTGGATGAGCAGAGTCAGTTCAAGGGTTACGAGTCAGGCGCCATTGACTATATCGTTAAACCCTATGCGCCTGAAGTCCTGTTGAGCAAGGTCAACATATTTCTTGAACTCGACCGTAGCAAGCGCGAGCTGCAGCGGCACCGCGACCATCTCGAGTTACTCGTCGCAGCGCGCACGACCGAGTTGATCCAACGGGTCAAGGAGACCAAGTGCCTCTACGCTCTTTCGAGTCTGGTTGTAGAACAACGCATATCAGTCGAAGAGACCTTGAGCGCTGCGGTAGACCTGATTCCACCCGGCCGGCAGTATCCGGAGATCACTCGTGCCAGGCTCCTCTTCGAGGACAAAGCATATGCCCCAGCGGATTTCGTAGACACGCCGTGGAAACAGTCTGCTGACATCATGCTCTCGGGAGAGGCGGTTGGGACAGTTGAGGTTTGCTACCTGGAGGAGAAACCCCCCCTCGACGAAGGGCCCTTCCTCAGGCAGGAGCGAGACCTGCTCAACGATATTGGCCGGCAACTTGGCGTGATGATTGCGCGCAAACAGGCCGAGAACACCCTGATGATCAGGAGGCGCATCGCCGAGGCCTTTCTCAAGTACCCGGATGACGGAGTCTATGAAGAGGTGCTACGAATCGTTTTGGAGGTTATGGACAGCGAGTCTGGCGCTCTCGGTTACCTGGACGAGGAAGGCTCCCTAGTGTTTCCCGTAATGACCCGGTATGGCCCGGACAGAGCTGAAACCCTTGGCAAAGATATCGTATTCCCGCGCGAGACCTGGGGCGACAGCAGCTGGCCGCGAGCCATCAGGGAGAAAACTACGATCTTCAGCAACACCCCCTCTATCAATATCCCCGAAGGGCATGTTGCTATCTCCAGGCATATCTCGCTTCCCCTGATGCAACGAGGCGAGGCCAGGGGCCTTATTCAGGTGGCCAACAAGGCGACAGACTATACCAAAACGGATGTGGTACGTCTCGAGACCATCGGTGAAGTCCTTGCTCCGCTCCTGTCAGTGAGAACCCAGCGAGACAAGCTCGAGCGGCAGCACCGGATAGGAGAAGAGTGGGAGCAGCTGCGGCTCGCTGCGCTTGAACTGCTGAACCGGTCGCCGGACTGTTCGGAGGCAATCCGGGAAATCCTGACCCTGCTAAGAGAACATACAGGGCTTGAGGCAGTAGGTATTCGGCTGCGCGATGGCGATGACTTCCCCTACTATGAGACTCAAGGGTTTCCCGAGGAGTTTATCCAAACCGAGTGCTCGCTGTACCAGCGGGACGAAGCGAGCGAGCTTCTGCGAGACCCAGAGGGGAACCCGGTGCTTGCCTGTATGTGTGGGAGCATCCTCCGCGGCCGTACCGACCCCAGCTTGCCAGTCTTCACAGAGGGAGGGAGTTTCTGGACCAACAGCATCAGCGAGCTTCTGGCTTCGACAAGTGAAGAGGAACTCGCAACCCGTGCGCCAGTTCGCTGCCAGGCTGAGGGCTATGAATCCCTCGCTCTGATTCCTCTGCGCGCGGGAGCCGAAATTACTGGGTTGCTGCAGTTCAACGACCCTCGCCCTGGCCAGCTAACCCCAGACCTGATACGGTTCTTTGAGAGCCTGGCCTCCAGCATCGGTATGGCGCTTGCCCGCCGGGAGTCGGAGGAGGCCTACAGGACACTGTTCGAGGGGATGGCTGAGGGGGTGCTTGTGGTTGAGCGCCAGACAACCCACATCAGGCTGGCCAATCCGGCCATCTGCAAGTTGTTCGGATACACGGAGCAAGAACTGACGAGACTCGGTGTGGCGGATATCTGCCCCAAGGAATCGCTTGCCCAGGCTTTCCTCGAACTGGGGGGGGGAGCGTTGGGCGAGACATCGCATGCAGAGAGTATTCCCCTCCTGCACAAGGACGGAGTCATTATATATGCTGACCTTAGCTTGGCCTCGATCGAGTTTGGCGGTCACGAAGGCTTGGTCGTCTTTATCCGAGATATCACCGAGACCAGAAAGCTGGAAGAGCAGTTCCGCCAGGCCCAGAAGCTTGAGGCTGTCGGCCAACTGGCAGGTGGGATCGCCCACGACTTCAATAACCTCCTCACGATCATTCTGGGTTATGGGAACAGCATCCTCGATGGACTGCACAGAGAAGACCCTCTGCGAGAAGGCGTTAGTGAGATCGTAAAAGCAGGCCAGAGGGCCGCGGTGCTGACACGCCAATTGCTGGCTTTCAGCCGCAAGCAGACCCTCCAGCCCAAGGTGCTTGATCTGAACGCCGTGGTTGGGAACCTCCAGATCATGCTGCGTCGGGTAATCGGCGAGGATATCGAGTTCACTACAGTGCTGGATGAGGAGCTCGGGCGCACAAAGGCTGACCCCGGCCAACTCGAACAGGTCATCATGAACCTGACTGTCAACGCCCGGGACGCGATGCCCGAGGGCGGCACCCTGATTATCAAGACCGCCAACATCGAGCTGGACCAGGAGTGCGCGGAGGAGCGCGTGGGCGTCGTGCCTGGCAGGTATGTGATGCTCGCTGTTACCGACACGGGCAGCGGGATGGATGAGGAGACCAGGTCCAGGTTGTTTGAGCCCTTCTTCACTACAAAGGAGCAGGGCAAGGGCACAGGGCTTGGTCTGTCTACGGTCTACGGCATCGTTAAGCAGACAGGAGGCAATATCTGGGTCTATAGCGAGCCAGGTAAGGGCACGACCTTCAAGATCTACCTGCCACGCACGGACGATGAGCCAACCACTGAGGTCACCCGTGTCGAGGAGCAGAGATTGCAGGGCAAGGGAGAGTCCGTGCTTGTGGTTGAGGATGAACTTATGGTCCGCAACTTGCTCAAGGCGATGGTTGCGAGATTGGGGTACCAGGTGACCGTGGCCTCGAATGGCGGAGAAGCACTGCTCGCTGTCGAGGAGGCGGGATTGAGGCCTGATCTGGTGATAACGGACGTGGTCATGCCTGGGATGAGTGGTCCAGTGCTAGTGGAACGCCTTCGCAAGAGCTTGCCCGAAGCGAAGGTGCTCTATATCTCAGGCTATGCCGACAACGCCATCATCCATCATGGGGTTCTCGACTCGGACATAAACTTAATGCAGAAGCCCTTCAGTGTAGGTGACCTCGCCATGAACCTTCAAAAGTTGCTACAGCCCAAGGCGAAACCGCAGGAAGAGGCGTAAGCGCACTCGGGCAAGGGCCCTGTTCAGTGCTTCGGCCAACTCCTTGGAGTTTTTACCTCTACCTAAGGTGATTAGCTTCCTTATACACTTGCAAAACGCAGGTTTTCCAAGGCTTGCCGTCTCATGGTATAGAGGATGGATTATGTGCTATAGTTCCCACAGCTACGCCCTTTGTACGGAAACAGGAGGTAGTCTTATGTTCGACCCGACAGTGAAACTGACCGAGGCTGGAATCAAGGCCTTGCCCCCGCTTGCGGTTGATGGCGCCTGGGGTACCGAGCTTGCGAAGTTGGGCGCCGGGGCTGGCGAGATGTGCGATCCCTGGAATATCTCAGCTCCCGAGAAAGTGCTTGCCGTCGCCCAGAGTTATGCCGAAGCGGGCGCTCAGATAATTCTGACCAATACTTTTAACAGCAACCGCATTGCGCTCGAGCGCCACGGCCTGGCGGACCAGGCGGTCAGCATAAACAGGGCAGGGGCCGAACTGTCCAGACAGGCCGCAGTGGGGAAGGCTTATGTCTTCGCCTCGATGGGGCCGAC
>CAVVLO010000006.1:0-60546 GCA_963749155.1 uncultured Armatimonadia bacterium
CATCCAGGTGGAATATGCTGGGCCTGCCCTGGCCAGCCGGCAGCGTTGCTACTGGCGCGTCCGTACCTGGAATGGCGCCGGAGAGGCCTCCCCCTGGTCTGCCTCCGCCTGGTGGGAGATGGCTTTGCTCTCTCCTGAAGAATGGAAAGCCGAGTGGATAGGTCCCACCAAGCCGCCCTCGGAGGAGCCTGAGCTTGGCAAGTGGATTTGGCATCCTGACTCCCGGGGCGCGAACACCACTAGCGAGCTGCGCAAGCACTTCGAGCTGCCCGCAGGAGCCGCCATACAGTCGGCCTGGTTGTACCTGCGCGTCGACAATAACGCCAAGGTCTGGCTGAATGGCCAGCGGGTCGCGCAGTGGGATGACTTCCATACGACCGGCGGGTTCGACGTGACGGAGCGAGTGCGCGCAGGCGCGAATCTGCTTGCAATGCAGGCCACCAACGAGGACGGGCCTTGCGGCCTCACCGCGACCCTTGCCATCGAATACGAAGGCGGCAGCCTGCTGGTGCAGACCGATGCCACCTGGAAGGCCAATACCGGCTCGTCCAGCGAGTGGCAGCAACCAGAGCTTGACGATTCTGCCTGGCCTGCGGCGGCTATAATCGCAGAGTTCGGAGAAGGCCCCTGGGGCGGCCCTGACGGTTCGCCTCAGCAACGGTCGATCTGCCTGCGTAAAGACTTCCTTGTCAAACCTGCTCTTAAGCGCGCGCGTCTCTATGTCACTGGCCTGGGCATCTATGAGGCCAGCCTCAATGGCCAGCGGGTTGGAGAGGACTATTTTTGGCCCGGCTGGACTGCCTATAGCAAGCGCGTTCACTATAAGACCTATGACGTGATGGGGCTGCTCAAAGAAGGCCCCAATGCCTTGGGCGCAATGCTTGGCAATGGCTGGTGGTCAGGCGGGATGGGCTGGGCCAGTTCCTTTGCCTATCCTGGCGCCTCGATGCGGTTGCTCGCGCAACTTGAATTAACCTACCAGGATGGCACAAGAGAGGTTGTAGCTACCGATCCCTCCTGGAGTTGGGCCGAGTCGCCAGTCCTTGAAAATACCTACTACCACGGCGAGACCTATGATGCCCGACTCGAGCAGCCCGGCTGGGACTCACCCGGCTTCGAGGGCGCTGGCTGGCGACCTGCGGAAGTGGTCAGCAAGCCTGTTGGCCTACTCTGCTCCGAGGCCTCCGAGTCTATCCAGATAACGCGCGAGCTGCCGGTCCAGACCCTCACCAACCCCGCGCCGGGCATCTGGATTTTCGATTTCGGCCAAAACCAGGCCGGCTTCTGCCGCCTGCGCGTGAACGCCCCGGCAGGCACCCGGATCCAGCTTCGCTTCGGCGAGGAACTCAACCTCGACGGCACTCTTTACACCGCCAACTATCGCTCCGCGCGGGCCACCGATGTCTACTACTGTAAAGGGGGCGGCGAGGAAGTCTGGCAACCTCGTTTCACCTATCGGGGCTTCCGCTATGCGGAACTGACTGGCTACGAAGGCGCGCCTGATGAGAAGACACTGGTCGCCTGCTCGGTCCATTCGGCGGTACCCGAGGTCGGCCAGTTCGAGTGCTCTAGCGACCTGATAAATCGCATCTGGCTTGCGACCCTTTGGGGCCAGCGGTCCAATATGCACAGTGTCGTGACCGACTGCCCGCAGCGCGATGAGCGCCTTGGCTGGATGGGCGATGGGCAGCTCTTCGCCCCGACCGCCTGCTGGAATATGGAGATGGCCAGGTTCTTCTCCAAGTGGGTCACTGATATGACCGACTCACAAAACGCCGATGGTTCGGTCACTGATGTGGCGCCTTTGGCCGTCGTCGGTGGTGGGGCCGCCGCGCCCGCCTGGGGCGATGCCGTCATCATCGTGCCGTGGTCGGTCTGGCGGATGTATGGCGACACCCGCATCATCCAGCAGCATTATGAAGGGATGCGCGGTTGGATAGAATATATGCGTCGCCACGCGCCTGATTATCTCTACGAACGCGAGGGTTACGGCGACTGGGTGCCGGTTGTGGGTTCTCCAAGCAAGCAAATAGGCGCCGCGTACTTCTATTATTCGACCAGACTGTTCGCCGAGATGGCCGCTGCCGATGGGAAAGGAGGCCGATGCGGAGGAATATCGCATACTCGCCGACCGCATACGCGTGGCCTTCAACGCCGCCTATCTCGACAGGAACAGCTTCAATTACCCAGGCGGCACGCAGACTGCCAATCTGGTGCCCCTCTACTTCGGCCTCCCTGCGGAAGAAGATGCCGATGCGGTCTTCGCGAACCTGCTGCGCGACATCAGGGAGAGAGACTATCACCTCACGACCGGCTTCATCGGCACCGCCTACCTGCTGCCCGAGCTATCAGCGCGCGGCGCGACCGATGTCGCCTATCGCATCGCCACGCAGACCACTTATCCCTCCTGGGGCTATATGCTGGAGAAAGGCGCGACCACCATCTGGGAGCGCTGGAACACCGATTCGATGGGCCCGGAGATGAACTCTCGCAACCACTTTGCCTTCGGTTCGGTGGCGCAGTGGTTCTACGAGACGCTGGGAGGACTTGCTCCGGATGACACCAGTCCTGGCTTCAAGCACTTCAAGGTGAAACCCGAGCCAGTCGGCGACCTCACATCAGCCAAAGCCAGCTTCCGCAGCGAGTATGGCGAGGTCAACTGCCAGTGGGTGCGCGAGGCTAGCCATCTCAAACTCGAGGTCCGAGTGCCAGGCAACACCTCGGCGACCCTCTGGGTGCCTCTTGTCGGCTTCAGCAAGCTCTCCGAGGGGGGCCAGCCGCTGCTGGACGGCGACACCGAGGTTGGGCAAGTTGCTGGATTGCGTTTCCAGCGCCTGGAGAGCGACTTTGCCGTGTTTGAAGCAGGTTCGGGCGTCTATAGTTTCCTTGCGACTGACTAGGAGGGCACGATGCTTTACAAACCGGATTGGGAAGAGACCACCGCGCGGTTTACTGACTGGTGGAACCATACAGCCGAGGAGGCAATAATCCAGGTTACTGCGCCAAAGGAAGGCGGCAATCCGACCTGGTTCGACGCCTGGGGCTTTGCCAGCCGTAAACAACCGACGGAGGAACTGCTGGGCGACCTTGACCGCTGGGCGGCTGGAGTGCGCTGGGCGGGGGAGAGCTACCCCAATTGCTGGCTTAATCTCGGTCCAGGGTGCCTCGCGACCTACTATACGGGCTATCTCCACTTCGATGAACGGGGCAGTACGGTCTGGTTTGAGCAGCCTCGCGAGTGGGAAGAGGTCGATAAACTGGCCTTCCAGCCGGATGGAGAGTGGTACCAGTACACGCTGGAGGCCGCCCGCAAGGCCTCCGTGGCGGGGGAAGGGCGGTTTGTGGTCGGCAACACCGATATCGGCGGCCTCCTCGATGTGCTGGCCTCTTTCCGCGGCACCCAGGACTTGCTGATGGACCTTGTGCTCGAACCGGAACGCATCCACGCCTGGATCCCCGAACTGGAGGCGAGCTGGTGGCGTGTCTACAGCGAGATTGATGCCATAATCGCCGAGCGGCAGCAGGGCAGCTCCGCCTGGATGGGCCTGTGGTGCCCTGGGCGCTGGTATCCGCTGCAATGTGACTTCTCGGCAATGATCTCGCCGGCCCAGTTCGACGAGTTCGTAGCCCCCTCGCTGGCCCGCCAGTGCGCCCAGCTTGACTACAGTGTGTACCACTGGGACGGGCCAGGACAGCTTGGTTTCCTGGATAGCCTGCTCGCAATCGACGACCTGGACGCCATCCAGTGGGTGCCTGGTGATGGCAACCCGATGTGCGAGGCGGAGCAGTGGTATCCGATGTTATCGGCGCATCCTCGAGGCGGGCAAGGGCCTCATCCTGCAATGCTGGAGCGACCGCGGCGCCGTGCGCGAGGTGCTCAGGAAACTCCCCCGCGAGGGCGTAGCTCATCTCCACCTGGGCCGCCAGCGAAGCCGAAGCCGACGAGTTGCTGAAGTGGGCGAGTGGGTAGGTGTTCACGTCAGCAAACAAAGGGAAGGGATGATGGTGATGCATCGTTATGAGCTAAAAGCACAACTCGACCTTGAGCAAACCGAATCGCTAAGACGGGCGGTTGCAGAGTTTGACTTGGAAGCCGCTACACGATTTGCTGATGACCCAGCAATTCTGCTGCAAGTCTATCTCGTATCATTACTCCAATCGAACTTTGACTGGGACTCGTCAAGTCTATCAGTTGACACTGTGGAAGTGGTTGCGAAATGAGTGTATGTGAGCAAGGCCGAGAGTTTACTGACCTTCGTGGTGAGTTGGTGCTTGACACGAAGCGCTGGCTTGACTCGAGGTTGGGCATACTGCAGAACTCGCGTTTTACTTGGCTAGCCCTTTCATTGGCATGACCGCCGCCAAACTGTTCGAGACAGCAAAGGTGGACCGTATGTGTCTGACGACACTTCGACTTGGCGGACAGGTGAATCGAGCAACCGACCCAACAGCCTTAAAGACTATGTATGCGATGAGAGTCAAGTTGCTGCAGGCCCCCGAGCTGCATGCAAAAGTCTATCTTATAGACAACACGGCTCTGGTAACGTCTGCCAACGCAACCTGGTCCGGCCTTACAAAGAACCACGAGTGCGGCATCGCGGTTGAGTCAGCACAGGTTTGTGACGCTCTGTGGCTCTCCTTCAATCCGGGTTTGGCGCGCCTGATGGAGCTCAGCGGCTTACCTTGGCAGCACTTGCAACTCACACGGCACTTGTCTCGAAGGCACTGAGACCTTCGGCCCAGCTGGACCTGCAGTGCCAGACCTGACCAGACCTTCGACCAGAATTGCTAGTCGACCCTGAGACTCTGAGGCGTGCCTTACTACCAGTGGCTGGACAAAGTTAACCCTTGAGGCTGTGTTAGAGCTGCCCAAACAATTTACGATTCAAGATATCTATGCCAGAGGTGAACCAGCGGCAACTGCCGCCTATCCAACGAACTACCATCCACTCGATAAACTGCGGCAGCAACTACAGATACTCCGCGACCATGGGCTTGTGGATTTTCTTGAACCAGGAAAGTATGAGCGCACCTTCTTGCTACCGAGTGAATTGCCCTGAACCTCCTCAGGGCTCTCGCTTTCTTTGGGTTGGCGCCCAGTCAGGCAAGGTGCTTCGGGATTCTCGCCAACCATAATTTCGCCTCCCCAGCAGGAACCCAGCGGCTTTAGTCGAAACTTAGCAAAGTCGCGCACTCTCTTCAGCGGCGGAGGTGGCCAAATGGCACTGCTTAAAGAGGGCAAAATCGCGCCCGATTTCGAGCTGCCGGCGAGCACCGGTGGCACCATCCAGCTCTCCAGTTTCCAGGGCAAGAACGCCGTCGTCCTCTACTTCTACCCCAAAGACAACACGCCCGGCTGCACGAAAGAAGCCTGCAGCTTCCGAGACCTGGGAGCCGAGTTTGCCGAGGCGGGTGCGGTTATCCTGGGCATCAGCGCCGACAGCCTCGCCTCGCATGAGAAGTTCAGCAGCAAGTTCAAGCTGGGCTTCCCGCTGCTTTCGGACGAGGACACGAAAGTCTCGACGGCCTATGGCGCCTGGGGCGAGAAGACGATGTATGGGCGCAAGTTTCAGGGGATGGTCCGCACCACCTTCCTCATCGACAAAGAGGGCGTCATCCGCAAAGTGTGGCCCAAGGTGAAGGTGGACGAGCACGCCGACGAGGTGCTCGCTTTCTTGAAATCACTCGGCTGAGCAGCCTGAGGAGGGCGCTTGATGCTGCCCATCGTATTCACGAAGTTCTTCAAAGGGATGACCCGCGAAGAGGTCGCCGCGCGCGCGCTTGAACTCGGTTTCGCAGGTCTCGATTTCGCCTTGCGCGAGGGGCAATGTGTTACCCCTGAAACAGTGGGCGAGTTGCCGGCAGTGGTAGAGTACTGGCGCCGGCAGGGGCTCGTCACCCCGATGGTCAGCCTCGAGACCAGTTGGGTCGAGGCCGACCGGCCAGGGATGGAGGAGGCTTTCGCCGCCTGCGCCGAGGCCGAGGTGCCTTTCATCAAATTGGGCTACTGGACCTTCGACCCCGCCCTTGACTACTGGCAAGCTGTGGATGCCATCGAAGAGGCGCTGAAGCACTTCGAGGCGCTGGCCCGCAGGTACGGGGTCACCGCGCTGGTCCATACCCACTCGGGCAATGTCTTCGGTTGCAATGCCTCGGCTGTGATGGACCTGGTGGGCGGCTGCGATCCCGACCACGTGGCCGTTTACCTTGATCCGGCGCATCTGGCGGTCGAGGGAGAGAGCCTCCCGATGGCCTTGCGCATCGTTGAGGGCTATCTGCGCGTCGTCGCGCTCAAGAATGTTGAATATGTCGCGGGGCAGGAGGGCAACCTTACTCTCTGGAAGCGGCGCTGGTGCAAGGCGAGTGAGGGCCTCGTCAACTGGCCCGAGGCGCTGAGGAGGCTTTCCGAGTTCGGCTTCGACGGCCCGGTCAGCATCCATGGCGAATACAGCGGTCTCAAAGACCAGGCTGAAGTCCAACGCTGGCTCGAGCAGGATATGGCTTTCATCAGGCCGCTTTTCCTCGGCTAGTTACGGCTGGAGGGGTATCTCCTTCGACAGAGGCCTCTCGCCGCGCAGCATCCGGCCGCCCTCGCCAACCAGCCTGAGGTACCAGTCGCTGGGCAGTCCATCGTAGCCCACGAAATACGCCTTGGGTGGGCGGGCTGCTGGTGACTTTGAATATAGCCGTCCCCTCGTCCACCTCATCGAACATCGCAACATAGACGGTATCAACACCCAGCTGAGCCAGCCCGTAAAACTGCTCCCAAAGGAACTCTCCACCCCGCCGGTCAATCTTGCTGGTGCCAGGGGCATAGCGGAATATGTTATCCCAGGTGAATCCGGGGTAGACGACAGGCATCCAGAAGACACCTTTGGCCTCGCACTGGGCTTTATCCTCTGGCCACCAGGCGATGGAAGCCTGCTTGCCTCCGCCCTCGTGAGGCGCCCAGTTGCCGATATTCCACGGGCAGTAGGCATCAGCGGAGCCTAGCGTGGCCTGCCAGGCCTCATCCTGGATGGAGCGCCAGTTCCAGTCGCCGCCCGCCACGAAACAGGCCTGATACTTGCCGGGCGCCTTGAAGAAGTCAATCAGATCCTGGCCGACTTCGGTGGTCATATGGTTGCTCTGGTTCTGGTAGTAGTAACCCCAGATTTGCACTACTGGCTTGCCGGCCTCGTGAAGGTAGCGCGGGTCCTTGGTAAGTTGTTTGTCTACCATCCGCTTCCAGTCGTCAGTCACAATTTTATAGATGTCATCGGTGGGTACTGCCGCGATATCGTAGGAGAGCGCCCAAACACGCCCGGTGGCCTTCGCCGCGCGTCGCACATTGTTCAGCACCCTCATCCGCGAGGGGTAGCGGTCCTCAAGCCTGCCCCCTGGCAAATCGACAGCGAAATGCTGCAGGAAGACGCCGTCAATACCGTAGTCGCGCATCCATTCGAAGTGTTTCAGCACGGTCTCGGGTGTCGCGGAGCTGAACAAGGTCGCCTGGCTGCCATCAGGATAAGTAAAGCCAGGGGCGATATAATGCTCCTTCGGGCTGTATTCAGTCATATCCGGCCGAAGGTCGAAGGTCACAAGCTCCGGTTCGATGGCGCTCAGTCCGGCGGCTCCAATGGATCCACCCGACATTCACCCGGTCACCTGGGCACCGGAACCAGCCTGATAGCCGCAGTAGATTTTCCTGGGCCTGCCCTGGCCGAGCGGGAGCGTTGCTACTGGCGCGTCCGTACCTGGAATGGCGCAGGAGAGGCCTCCCCGGTCTGCCTCCGCCTGGTGGGAGATGGCTTTGCTCTCTCCTGAAGAATGGAAAGCCGAGTGGATAGGTCCCACCAAGCCGCCCTCGGAGGAGCCTGAGCTTGGCAAGTGGATTTGGCATCCTGACTTCCGGGGCGCGAACACCACTAGCGAGCTGCGCAAGCACTTCGAGCTGCCCGCAGAAGCCGCTATACAGTCGGCCTGGTTGTACCTGCGCGTCGACAATAACGCCAAGGTCTGGCTGAATGGCCAGCGGGTCGCGCAGTGGGATGACTTCCATACGACCGGCGGGTTCGACGTGACGGAGCGAGTGCGCGCAGGCGCGAATCTGCTTGCAATGCAGGCCACGAACGAGGACGGGCCTTGCGGCCTGCACCGCGACCCTTGCCATCGAATGCGAAGGCGGCAGCCTGCTGGTGCAGACCTGATGCCACCTGGAAGGCCAATCCCCGGCTCGTCCAGCGAGTGGCAGCAACCAGGGCTCGACGATTCTGCCTGGCCTGCGGCGGCTATAATCGCAGAGTTCGGAGAAGGCCCCTGGGGCGGCCCTGACGGTTCGCCTCAGCAACGGTCGATCTGCCTGCGTAAAGACTTCCTTGTCAAACCTGCTCTTAAGCGCGCGCGTCTCTACGTCACTGGCCTGGGCATCTATGAGGCCAGCCTCAATGGCCAGCGGGTTGGAGAGGACTATTTCTCGCCCGGCTGGACTGCTTATAGCAAGCGCGTGCAATACAAGACTTATGATGTGACGGGGCTGCTCAAAGAAGGCCCTAATGCCTTGGGAGCAATACTTGGCAATGGCTGGTGGTCGGGCGGGATGGGCTGGGCCAGTTCCTTTGCCTATCCTGGCGCCTCGATGCGGTTGCTCGCGCAACTTGAATTGAACCTACCAGGATGGCACAAGAGAGGTTGTAGCTACCGATCCCTCCTGGAGTTGGGCCGAGTCGCCAGTCCTTGAAAATACCTACTACCACGGCGAGACCTATGATGCCCGACTCGAGCAGCCCGGCTGGGACTCACCCGGCTTCGAGGGCGCTGGCTGGCGACCTGCGGAAGTGGTCAGCAAGCCTGTTGGCCTACTCTGCTCCGAGGCCTCCGAGTCTATCCAGATTAACGCGAGAGCTCGCGGTCCAGACCCTCACCAACCCCGCGCCGGGCATCTGGATTTTCGATTTCGGCCAAACCAGGCCGGCTTTCTGCCGCCTGCGCGTGAACGCCCCGGCAGGCGCCCGGATCCAGCTTCGCTTCGGCGAGGAACTCAACCTCGACGGCACTCTTTACACCGCCAACTATCGCTCCGCGCGGGCCACCGATGTCTACTACTGTAAAGGGGGCGGCGAGGAAGTCTGGCAACCTCGTTTCACCTATCGGGGCTTCCGCTATGCGGAACTGACTGGCTACGAAGGCGCGCCTGATGAGAAGACACTGGTCGCCTGCTCGGTCCATTCGGCGGTACCCGAGGTCGGCCAGTTCGAGTGCTCAAGCGACCTGATAAATCGCATCTGGCTTGCGACCCTTTGGGGCCAGCGGTCCAATATGCACAGTGTCGTGACCGACTGCCCGCAGCGCGATGAGCGCCTGGGCTGGATGGGCGATGGGCAGCTCTTCGCCCGACCGCCTGCTGGAATATGGAGATGGCCAGGTTCTTCTCCAAGTGGGTCACTGATATGACCGATTCACAAAACGCCGATGGTTCGGTCACTGATGTGGCGCCTTTGGCCGTCGTCGGTGGTGGGGCCGCCGCGCCCGCCTGGGGCGATGCCGTCATCATCGTGCCGTGGTCGGTCTGGCGAATGTACGGTGATACCCGCGTCATCAAGCAGCATTATGAAGGGATGCGCGGTTGGATAGAATATATGCGTCGCCACGCGCCTGATTATCTCTACGAGCGCGAGGGTTACGGCGACTGGGTGCCAGTTGTCGGTTCTCCAAGCAAGCAAATAGGCGCCGCGTACTTCTATTATTCGACCAGACTGTTCGCCGAGATGGCCGCTGCCGTGGGTAAGGAGGCCGATGCGGAGGAATATCGCATACTCGCCGACCGCATACGCGTGGCCTTCAACGCCGCCTATCTCGACAGGAACAGCTTCAATTACCCAGGCGGCACCCAGACTGCCAACCTGGTGCCTCTCTACTTCGGCCTCCCTGCGGAAGAAGACGCCGATGCGGTCTTCGCCAACCTGCTGCGCGACATCAGGGAGAGAGACTATCACCTCACGACCGGCTTCATCGGCACCGCCTACCTGCTGCCCGAGCTATCAGCGCGCGGCGCGACCGATGTCGCCTATCGCATCGCCACGCAGACCACTTATCCCTCCTGGGGCTATATGCTGGAGAAAGGCGCGACCACCATCTGGGAGCGCTGGAACACCGATTCGATGGGCCCGGAGATGAACTCTCGCAACCACTTTGCCTTCGGTTCGGTGGCGCAGTGGTTCTATGAGACACTGGGAGGACTTGCTCCGGACGACCGCAAGCCAGGCTTCAAGCACTTCAAGGTGAAACCCGAGCCAGTCGGCGACCTCACATCAGCCAAAGCCAGCTTCCGCAGCGAGTATGGCGAGGTCAACTGCCAGTGGGCGCGCGAGGCTAGCCATCTCAAACTCGAGGTCCGAGTGCCAGGCAACACCTCGGCGACCCTCTGGGTGCCTCTTGTCGGCTTCAGCAAGCTCTCCGAGGGGGGCCAGCCGCTGCTGGACGGCGACACCGAGGTTGGGCAAGTTGCTGGATTGCGTTTCCAGCGCCTGGAGAGCGACTTTGCAGTGTTTGAAGCAGGTTCGGGCGTCTATAGTTTCCTTGCGACTGACTAGGAGGGCACGATGCTTTACAAACTGGATTGGGACGAGACCACTGCGCGGTTTACTGACTGGTGGAACCATACAGCCGAGGAGGCAATAATCCAGGTTACTGCGCCAAAGGAAGGCGGCAATCCGACCTGGTTCGACGGCTGGGGCTTCGCCAGGCGTAAGCAATCGACGGAGGAACTGCTGGGCGACACTAGACCACTGGGCGGCTGAATATGCGCTGTGCAGGGGAGAGCTACCCTAATTGCTGGCTCAATCTCGGCCCAGGGTGCCTCGCGAGCCTACTATACGGGCTATCTCCACTTCGATGAACGGGGCAGTACGGTCTGGTTCGAGCAGTCTCGCGAGTGGGAAGAGGTCGATAAACTGGCCTTCCAGCCGGACGGAGAGTGGTACCAGTACACGCTGGAGGCCGCCCGCAAGGCCTCCGTGGCGGGGGAAGGGCGGTTTGTGGTCGGCAACACCGATATCGGCGGCCTCCTCGATGTGCTGGCCTCTTTCCGCGGCACCCAGGACTTGCTGATGGACCTTGTACTCGAACCGGAACGCATCCACGCCTGGATCCCCGAACTGGAGGCGAGCTGGTGGCGTGTCTACAGCGAGATTGATGCCATAATCGCCGAGCGGCAGCAGGGCAGCTCCGCCTGGATGGGCCTGTGGTGCCCTGGGCGCTGGTATCCGCTGCAGTGTGACTTCTCGGCAATGATCTCGCCGGCCCAGTTCGACGAGTTCGTAGCCCCCTTCACTGGCCCGCCAGTGCGCCCAGCTTGACTACAGTGTGTACCACTGGGACGGGCCAGGACAGCTTGGTTTCCTGGACAGCCTGCTCGCAATCGACGACCTGGACGCCATCCAGTGGGTGCCTGGTGATGGCAACCCGATGTGCGAGGCGGAGCAGTGGTATCCGATGTATCGGCGCATCCTCGAGGCGGGCAAGGGCCTCATCCTGCAATGCTGGAGCGACCGCGGCGCGGTGCGCGAGGTGCTTAAGAAACTCCCCCGCGAGGGCGTACTCATCTCCACCTGGGCCGCGAGCGAAGCCGAAGCCGACGAGTTGCTGAAGTGGGCGAGTGGGTAAGGGGTCCTTATTATCAAAGACGCCTTCGCATCGCTGTGTTCTAGCATACGGATTCACTCTAGCCCACTTGGTTAGCAGGAACTCCTTCTCTTTAGTCGAAACTTAGCAAAGTCGCGCACTCTCTTCAGCGGCGGAGGTGGCCAAATGGCACTGCTTAAAGAGGGCAAAATCGCGCCCGATTTCGAGCTCCGGCGAGCACCGGTGGCACCATCCAGCTCTCCAGTTTCCAGGGCAAGAACGCCGTCGTCCTCTACTTCTACCCCAAAGACAACACGCCCGGCTGCACGAAAGAAGCCTGCAGCTTCCGAGACCTGGGAGCCGAGTTTGCCGAGGCGGGTGCGGTCATCCTGGGCATCAGCGCCGACAGCCTCGCCTCGCATGAGAAGTTCAGCAGCAAGTTCAAGCTGGGCTTCCCGCTGCTTTCGGACGAGGACACGAAGGTCTCGACGGCCTATGGCGCCTGGGGCGAGAAGACGATGTATGGGCGCAAGTTTCAGGGGATGGTCCGCACCACCTTCCTCATCGACAAAGAGGGCGTCATCCGCAAAGTGTGGCCCAAGGTGAAAGTAGACGAGCACGCCGACGAGGTGCTCGCTTTCTTGAAATCACTCGGCTGAGCAACCTGAGGAGGGCGCTTGATGCTGCCCATCGTATTCACGAAGTTCTTCAAAGGGATGACCCGCGAAGAGGTCGCCGCGCGCGCGCTTGAACTCGGTTTCGCAGGTCTCGATTTCGCCTTGCGCGAGGGGCAATGTGTTACCCCTGAAACAGTGGGCGAGTTGCCGGCAGTGGTAGAGTACTGGCGCCGGCAGGGGCTCGTGACCCCGATGGTCAGCCTCGAGACCAGCTGGGTCGAGGCCGACCGGCCAGGGATGGAGGAGGCTTTCGCCGCCTGCGCCGAGGCCGAGGTGCCTTTCATCAAATTGGGCTACTGGACCTTCGACCCCGCCCTTGACTACTGGCAAGCTGTGGATGCCATCGAAGAGGCGCTGAAGCACTTCGAGGCGCTGGCCCGCAGGTACGGGGTCACCGCGCTGGTCCATACCCACTCGGGCAATGTCTTCGGTTGCAACGCCTCGGCTGTTATGGACCTGGTGGGCGGCTGTGATCCCGACCACGTGGCCGTTTACCTCGATCCGGCGCATCTGGCGGTCGAGGGAGAGAGCCTCCCGATGGCCTTGCGCATCGTTGAGGGCTATCTGCGCGTCGTCGCGCTCAAGAATGTTGAATATGTCGCGGGGCAGGAGGGCAACCTTACTCTCTGGAAGCGGCGCTGGTGCAAGGCGAGTGAGGGCCTCGTCAACTGGCCCGAGGCGCTGAGGAGGCTTTCCGAGTTCGGCTTCGATGGCCCTGTCAGCATCCATGGCGAATACAGCGGCCCCAAAGACCAGGCCGAAGTCCAACGCTGGCTCGAGCAGGATATGGCCTTCATCAGGCCGCTTTTCCTCGGCTAGTTACGGCTGGAGGGGTATCTCCTTCGACAGAGGCCTCTCGCCGCGCAGCATCCGGCCGCCTTCGCCAACCAGCCTGAGGTACCAGTCGCTGGGCAGTCCATCGTAGCCCACGAAATAGCCTTGGGTGGGCGGGCTGCTGGTGACTTTGAATATAGCCGTCCCCTCGTCCACCTCATCGAACATCGCAACATAGACGGTATCAACACCCAGCTGAGCCAGCCCGTAAAACTGCTCCCAAAGGAACTCTCCACCCCGCCGGTCGATCTTGCTGGTGCCAGGGGCATAGCGGAATATGTTATCCCAGGTGAATCCGGGGTAGACGACAGGCATCCAGAAGACACCTTTGGCCTCGCACTGGGCTTTATCCTGGGGCCACCAGGCGATGGAAGCCTGCTTGCCTCCGCCCTCGTGAGGCGCCCAGTTGCCGATATTCCACGGGCAGTAGGCATCAGCGGAGCCTAGCGTGGCCTGCCAGGCCTCATCCTGGATGGAGCGCCAGTTCCAGTCGCCGCCCGCCACGAAACAGGCCTGATACTTGCCGGGCGCCTTGAAGAAGTCAATCAGTTGCTGGCCGACTTCGGTGGTCATATGGTTGCTCTGGTTCTGGTAGTAGTAACCCCAGATTTGCACGACAGGCTTGCCGCCCTCGTGAAGGTAGCGCGGGTCCTCGGTAAGTTGTTTGTCTACCATCCGCTTCCAGTCGTCAGTCACAATTTTATAGATATCGTCGGTGGGTACTGCCGCGATATCGTAGGAGAGCGCCCAGACACGCCCGGTGGCCTTCGCCGCGCGTCGCACATTGTTCAGCACCCTCATCCGCGAGGGGTAGCGGTCCTCAAGCCTGCCCCCTGGCAAATCGACAGCGAAATGCTGCAGGAAGACGCCGTCAATACCGTAGTCGCGCATCCATTCGAAGTGTTTCAGCACGGTCTCGGGTGTCGCGGAGCTGAACAAGGTCGCCTGGCTGCCATCAGGATAAGTAAAGCCAGGGGCGATATAATGCTCCTTCGGGCTGTATTCAGTCATATCCGGCCAAAGGTCGAAAGTCACAAGCTCCGGATCGATGGCGTCAGTCCGGCGGCTCCAATGGATCCACCCGACATTCACCCGGTCACCTGGGCACCGGAACCAGCCCTGATAGCCGCAGTAGATTTTCCCTTTGATCGTTGTCGTATCGACCACGTCAGCCGGCCAGGCGAGTCCGCAGACCACCAGTGCGAGCACAGATATTACTAACAGGACAGACAGGTTCATATCAGGGCCTCCTAAGGCGCAAAGGGCAGGTCAGGGGTCGGTGGGCACTCGCCGCGAAGCATCTTCTGCCCCTCGCCAACCAGGCGCAGATACCAGTCAGATGGCAGCCCATCATAGCCTACGAAGTAAGCTTGTGTAGGCGGGTTGTTTGTGACTTTGAATATAGCCGTCCCCTCGTCCACCTCATCGAACATCGCCACATAGACAGTATCTACCCCAAGTTGGGCCAGCTCGTAGAACTGCTCCCAGAGGAAGCGTCCACCTTCACGGTCGATTTTACTGGTGCCAGGCGGCTTCTGGGTTAGGTTGTCCCAGGTAAAACCAGGATAGACAGTGGGGAACCAGAGCACACCGGCTTCCTGGCAGGCGGCCAGGTCGTCCTTCCACCAGCTTGTAGAGGCATGGGCGTGGCCGGTTTCATCGCGCCGCCAGTTGCCGATGTTCCAGGGGCTGTACACATCGCACTGGGCGACCAGGTCGCGCCACTCGGCCGGCCACTCGCGCCAGTTCCAGTCACCGCCCGCCACGAAACAGGCCTGATACGGGCCAGGTTGTTTGAAGAAGCGGATCAACCGCTCGGGCAAGCTCGGGGGTTAACTGGTGTGCTGCTTGATGCCCTTGTAGAAGCCCCAGATCTGGACGACTGGCTTGCCACCCTCGTGCAGGTAACGCGGGTCTTCGGTCAGCTTGCGGTCCACCAGGTGCTTCCAGTCGGCGGTCAGCACCTCGTAAAGGTCTTCGCCGGGGGTTGCCGCGATGTCATAGGAGATAGCCCAAACGCGCCCGGTCTCTTTCGCGGCGCGGCGGACGTTATTCATTACCTTGAGCACCGAGGGGTAATACCACGGGAAGAGACCCCCCTTGAGCCCGACACAGAACCGCTGCAGGAAGATGCCATCGATCCCATAATCGCGCATCCACTCGAAATGGCGCAGTACCGTCCGCGAGTTGCAGGAGCTGAAAAGTGTGGCTGGCGTCCCATCTGGATAGGTGAAACCCGGCACAGGATAGCGCTCATCCGGGCCGTAATCACTCATATCCGGCCACATGTCCACGGTCATCGTGGTGGCTGAAGGAGGTTGTTGGCCGCGACTCCAGTGGATCCACTTCAGGTCGGCCCCATCGCCCGGACACCGGAACCAGCCCTGATAACCACAGTAGATTTTCCCTTTGAGAGTCGTATTATCGACCACGTCAGCAGGCCAGGCGGTGACCAAAATCGATAGCAGCAAAGCTGCTAGTAGAGCGTGAGTCCACTGCATCGGCGCGCCTCCCAGGTCAAGGTGAGGAAGGTTTCGGGAGAAGGCTCTGGGCTCCTCTGGCAGGCCCGGCCGATCTCAGGGCGAACTCCTCTCCACCTGAGTCTGGAGGGTTCATAATGCGCTGGCTTGGTATGATTGGTCTTATGATGCTGTTTGGCTCGCTACCTGGCCTGGCTGAGGGACTGGCTCCCGCCGAGGCGCTGAGTCTCAAGTGCCGGCACTCTGGAAGGCTGGACCGTTGAGGGAGAAGCCACCTGGCAAATTGGTCTGAATCCTCTGCTTATCGGCAATCCCGGCGATGAGAGCAAGTATGTCGTGCACTCGCTCTGGGGTGGAGAGGCCAACCTGGGCAAGCTGAGGTCGCCCGACTTTACCATCGAGCAGCCTTTTCAGACCTTCTGGGTGTCCGGCTGGGATGGCACCCTTACGGGGATGAACAACGGCGACCGCAACTGGGTGCTGCTGCGCGATGCCGCGACAGGTGAGGTGCTGCGGCGCACTCATACCCCTGGCTGCGAGAAGCTAATCAAGACGCGCTGGACCACCCTCGACCTGATTGGCCGGCAGGTCTATGTCGAGCTGGTTGATGATAATCCAGTTATCCGCCCGGGCGGTTTCGCCTGGCTGGCTTTTGCTGATTATCAACAAGGCGCGCCGTCCACCCTGGCCAATCCGGTAACTCGAGATGATCTCTGGGCTGTCCAACTCGACCAGAACGCTTCGCTCACCTTATGCAGGACGATGCCTTTCTTCGCCTGCCCGCCCGAGGGCCGGGGGCCAACACGCCGCAGCCTCGAGGGCCTGTCCGAAGTGGTTCCCGTTGGGGCCGAGGTAAAGACCTTGTATGTGCTTGGGCTTATCAACGATGGCTGGGATTATGGTGTGGCGCACTGGGGAGAGCATCCCGAAATCAAAGCCGTCCGCGATGACCAGGTCAATATCGGCAGCCGCATCGGCGAGCTGGAACTGCGTTACACTGATGGCACAAGTGACACGGTGCCCCTCGTCATCGGCGCGACCGCCTGGTTCGTGAACCAGTGGGCCTGGGGACCGACCCATGGGGTACCAGGCGCGGTGCAGGAGCCCTTCACCACCAGGGCTGACTGCCGCGCCCAGCTCGAAGCCAGCCTGCTGCTGAAGCAAAGCGAGGAAGCGCTTTCCTTCCAGGGGAGAGAGTCTTATTTTTACCTGGGCATCCAGCCTCGGGCAAAGCCCCTTGCCTCGGTTGTGATGCACGATAACGAGGCACTGCGCGGCCGGCCTCTGGTGACAGGGCTCACAGTCGTAGCTGAAGAGGCAGCCGAAGGTTTACACCCACTGGGCGCGATACAACTCGATAAAGACGATATCCAAGCTCCAGTAAAAAGCTGGGAAGGGCGCGACTTCCACGAAGAGGCGGACGCCCTGGCGCGCGCGCTCTACACAAGCGAGCAGGATCTGCCCGAGCGCTTCGCTCTGATTGACTTCCCCCAGGACTTCAAGGCGGCAAAGGTGCGCTTCCTGGGGGGAAGAGAAGGCGATATGCTCTCCAACCTGTGGGTCGCGAACCTGATCCAGATCGATGGCAAGTTCGCCGCAGAGGATGGCGTCTTCCACGAGACAGCCGAGGATTCGCCCTGGTATGGCGGTTACAGGGGCATCGGCACCTGGGCGCCAGTTGGCATCTATTACACGGGCGCCTTCGGTCGCTGCAGCGATGCGCTGGCTACGCTCGGACTGAGACTGCTGGACGACCAGCAGCGCGTGGACAGTTTTGTGGATTTCGTGGACGAGTGGCTGTATTTCTTCCGGCCGAACCACGACCTTGCGCTTGGCCCGCCTAATGAGACGCTGGATGTGGCCAGGTATCCAGCCGATATGCCACCGCACTGGAGTTTCGGGATCAACGCGCCTATCTCCCTCGACCTGAACGAGGTCGCAGGCACCGAAGAGCTGGACGGTCATGGCGCCACCTGCGTGGGGCGCTGGGTAGCCTGGCGGATGAAGGGCGCTCCCACCGATGACTGGCTGACCGAGCCCAAGAGAAGCAGTCTTCGGCAAGAGCCGCTGGGACTCGACCAAAGATGCCGCGGAGTTCATCTGCTGGTGGCTGGATTACACAGGGGTGGATGTGCCGTGGTGCGAAGGCGAGACGACGGGCTGGGGCGGGGCCGATGGCGCTTTGCTCGAACAGGTCAAGCGAGCGACGACGCCCGAGGAGATCCGCCACTATTATGCGAACTCTGACCTCTACGAGCCCTATCCCGCCTATGTTTGTCTGACAGGGCTCAAGTGTTCGGCTGATATCGCCGAGGCGCTTGGCGAGAGCGAGCTGGCCAAACGCTGGCGCGAGTATGCCCAGCGCATCGCGGTCGGGATGATCCGAGCTCTGGCCGAAGGACCGGCGGGCGCCAGAGAGTGGCGCGTAAGCCCCAATTCTGTTTATCCAAGCTTCCAGGACAGCCTCGTGCAGGCCTGGTTCGCCTTCTACCGCGACGGGCTGGATCCGCTTGCCTGGGATCCGACGATGACCGCTTACTCGCGCAATACGTTGAAGCGCCAACTCACTCAGCCTTACGGTCACGCGCCAGCGCTTGCGATGGGCTACGGGATGGGCTGGATTACAAAAGCTGCACTGCTGCTGGATGAGCTGGACGATGCTGGTCCGCTGTTGACCAATATCGCCAAGTATACCTGGGACAAGAATATGGACTACGTGGATGAGGCGCGCGGAGTGGACTGGCGTCTCTACCAGTGGGTCATCCCAGAGGGGACGAATATCCTGCCCGATGGCTCCTGGTATCGCATAGGCGACCTTTCCAACGGCGCCAACCAGGGCGCGGCGCTGCACGCACTGGAGCAATGCGCGGGGGTGGACGACACCAATCCGGCCGACCTGAAGCTGCTGCCTCGCGTGCCTGAACCACTCACCGGGATTGAGGTCAGCGACTTCCCGATGCTGATCCCAGAGGGAGAAGGCCTGACGCAGGCGAAGTTAACTTACACCTATAGTCCTGCTGGTGGTCTGAAACTCGCCTCGGACAAGCCCTTGCCTGCGCTTTCAGTGCGGCTGATGAGGTCAGCGACTTCCGATGCTGATCCCAGAGGGAGAAGGCCTGACGCAGGCGAAGTTAACTTACACCTATAGTCCTGCCGGTGGTCTGAAACTCGCCTCGGACAAGCCCTTGCCTAGGCTTGCGGTGCGGCTGGGGCCTTTCGAGTCTCGTGAAGCAGCAGAGCTTGCTATCGCAACCTGGCGCCTGCCTCGCGGGGCTGAAACAAGTCTTGTCACAAGCGGCCACTTCCACGGTCAGCCTGCGTGGTGGCTGTGGGTAAAGGGACTGCGCTATGTGAAGCGCGTCGAGATCGGCCCGCGCTAGCGGGCGCTCACTGGAGGAGACCGTTATTATGAAAAACCTGCTGCTCTTGCTGGGTTTGCTTCTGGCTTTTGGAGTGCTTTCGGTGGCCGCCAAGGCGCCTTCACTCGAGGAAGGTTTTGTGGCTCCTCCCGCTTCTGCCAGGCCGCATACCTGGTGGCACTTTATGGACGGCAATATCACCGCCACTGGCATCACCAAAGACCTCGAGGCGATGGCCGAGGTCGGCATCGGCGGAGTGCAACTCTTCGATGTGGCGCTTGGCCTCCCAACCGGGCCGGTCGATTATGCGAGTCCCGAGTGGTTCGCCCTGATGCAGCACGCAATTAGCGAAGCGGACCGGCTGGGCATCGAGGTTTGCTTCCACAACTGTGCGGGTTGGTCCAGCAGCGGTGGGCCGTGGGTCACCCCCGAGCTTGCGATGCAGCGCGTGACCTTCAGCGAGACGCGTTTCAAAGGCCCAGGGCATTTTGCTGGCAAGCTGCCGCAGCCGTGGACGAAGGAAGGTTTCTATCGCGACATCGCGGTCCTGGCTTTCCCAACGCCGAAGGGCGAAGCGGGGGCGCCCGCGCCTGAAGTGACCGTTACTCAGCCTGGTGTGAATCTGGCGCCGCTCTTTGACGGCAATCCCGAAAGCGGTGTCGGGCTGGTGACGCGGCTCGATAGCAAGCCAGTCTATCTCAACTTTGATTATCCAGCGCCCTTCACGGCTACCTCACTCACTGTTATTGGCGGGGGAGGTTCGGTTACGCTCGCGCTGGAGGCCTCGGAAGATGGCGACACCTGGACCGCCGTAACGCAGCTTGGTATCGGCAGCCCCAACGTGTTGCGTTGCCCGCAGACAGTGGCCTTCGCGCCAGTGACAGCCAGCCATTTCCGGATCGCTTTTCCTCAGCAGCAAGCGGGTGGGCGGGCTTTCTCCCTGTCCGAAATCGCCCTGGAATCGACCTTCAGACTGCCAGGTTGGGGTGTTAAGACAGGCCTCGACCGCGGCGCGCCCGGCCCGTATACCGAGCCTGTCTCGGCCGATTATGCGATTATGCCTTATGATCTGGTCGACCTCACCGACAAGCTCGGGACTGACGGCTCGCTGAACTGGGAGGCCCCGGAAGGCGAATGGACGATAATCCGCCTGGGTCACACCCTTACCGGCAAGCACAACCACCCGGTTCGGCCCTCTGGCGATGGACTTGAGATAGACAAGATGTCCAAAGCGGCCTCCGATTTCCACTTTGCACAGTTGATGGACAAGCTGATTGAAAACGCTGGGCCGCTGGCCGGCAAGACGTTGAATAACACCCTTATTGACAGCTACGAGACCGACTGCCAGAACTGGAGCACTACGCTGCCCGAAGAGTTTGAAGCGCGGCGCGGCTACAGCCTGGCTGGGTGGCTGCCCGCGCTTACAGGGCGCATCGTCGGCCAGGTAGACCAGACCGAGCGCTTCCTCTGGGACTTCCGCAAGACGCTGGCCGAGTGCTGGGCTGACAATTACTGGGGCGAGTTTGGAAAGCTTGCCCATGAGAAAGGCCTGCTGCTTTCGACCGAGCCTTACGGCAACGGCAACTTTGATGACCTGACCGCTGGCGGGCGGGCCGATATCCCGATGACCGAGTTTTGGGTGGGTGGCAGCCATGAAGACACCAAGCTCGCGGCCTCGATAGCGCATACCCGCGGCAACAGGTATGTGGGCGCCGAGTCCTTCACCACGGGCGAGGTCGAAGGCCGGTGGAGCAACTATCCCTACAAGCTCAAGACGCAGGGCGACGCTTTCTTCTGTCAGGGCGTCAACCGCATCATCTACCATCGGTATGCGCATCAGCCCTTCGAAAACGTCGCCCCTGGAATGACGATGGGCCCTCACGGATTGCACCACGACCGCTTCATCACCTGGTGGAAGGAGTCCTCGGCCTGGCAGGCTTATATGGCGCGCTGCCAGTGGTTGCTGCAAGAGGGGCTCTTCCAGGCTGACCTGCTTTACTGGCTGGGCGAGAACAGCCCGGTCGGCGTGCCAGGGCGCGGGGGACTGCGCCCGGTGCCGCCGGCAGGCTATGACTATGATGTCTGCGATACCGAGATACTGATGCAGCTAAGAGTCGTGGACGGCAAGCTGCTGCTGCCGAGTGGGATGCGCTACAGCGTGCTGGTGCTGAACGAGCAGCGGCTGGTGCGGCCCGAAGTGCTGGAGAAAGTTGCGAGCTTGCTTGAGACCGGCGCCACTATCGTAGCTGCCAGACCAGAGAGTTCGCCCAGCCTGATGGGGTATCCCCACTCAGATGAAAGGGTAAGCGTTATCGCCCAGTGGCTTTGGGCCGATATCGATGGTCAGAAGGTCACCGAGAATCCTTTTGGCAAGGGCAGGCTGGTCTGGGGCAAGCCGCTGGCCGAGGTGCTGGCAGAGGCGGGGCTGGCCCCGGACTTCGAATATAAAGCGACCGACGGCTTCGCCCGGCTGATGTATATCCATCGCAAGGCCGGCGAGACGGACAGCTACTTCGTCAGCAACCAGCTCGAGCGCGAAGTGGCGGTGGATTGCACTTTCCGCATCGCCGGCAAGCTGCCAGAGTTGTGGCATCCAGATACCGGCAAGACCGAGCCAGCCCCCTTCTGGCGGCAGGAGAAAGGCCGTACCATTGTCTCGCTTCGGATGGATCCGGCCGGCAGCGTCTTCGTCGTCTTCCGCAAGCCCGCAGAAGGCAGCGGGGCGCTTGGCCTGCTTGCGCAACGGCAAGTCAGCCTGGGACACAGGTGTAGACCGGCCTCATACGCTGGTCATAAACAGCGCCCTTGTACGGGGTGCTCTCGACCGAGCTTCCTGACTCAGTGGACGTGACAAAACAACTTGCCAAGCTCATCACTGATGGGCGCCTTGAAGTCAGCGCGACCAATACCATCGCGGGCGATCCGGCCGCCAATATCTCCAAGCGGCTGCGCGTGGACTATATCTACAACGGCAAGGCAGGCTCGAAGATTGTGGGCGAGAACCAACGGTTGGTATTGCCGGAGGACGGCGCTTCGGGCGGCACACTGGAGCTTGTCAGGGCAGTCTACGGCGTATTCGGTGACGAATTGCCTTCCGCGACTCCGCGCGCCTTTCGATGTCACGAAGCAACTTGCCGCTGCGGTGGTTGACGGGCATCTCTCCATCGCCGCTTCCAACGAGCTGGCGGGCGATCCGGCCAGCTTTGTAGTCAAGCAAATGCGTGTCGAGTATACGCTGGACGGACGCCAGTTCACCAAGACGGTGGGCGAGAACGCAATCCTCGAGATACCTGATGGCTCCGAGGCTGGCCGGGAAGAATTCCCAGCAGCGGAATTGGCAGTTACGCCCACGGGCAAATTCCAGCTGACGGCTTTCAAATCCGGCTTGTATGCGGCGCCGCTGGCTTCGGGTGGGACCCGGCAAATCTCTGGTGGAGGAGACACCCAGACCGCTCAAGCTGACCGGCCCCTGGCAATTAAGCTTCCCGCCGGGATTGGGCGCGCCCGCCTCGGTTGAGCTGACCGAACTGATTGACTGGACCGAGCATCCTGATCCGGGTGTTAGATACTTCTCAGGCACCGGCACCTATGAGCTTACCTTCGAGCTGCCAGCCAGTGCGCTTACGCCTGATACCCGCCTGGTGCTTGACCTTGGCGATGTGAAGTATCTGGCCGAGGTCGCCGTAAACGGGGAAGAACTCGGCCTCCTGTGGAAGCCGCCCTTCCGCCTCGACATCACCAGTGCGAGGAAGGCAGGTGACTAATCGCCTGGTGGTGAGCATCACCAACCTGTGGCCCAACCGGCTCATAGGCGATGAAGCGCTGCCTGCCGAGGTCGAATGGCGCGGGCCGGTTATCGCGAGCTGGCCTGACTGGCTGCTCAACGGCTCGCCACGTGAAAGCGAGCGGGTGACCTTCACGACCTGGCACCACTACCACGAGGGAGATCCGCTCTTCCCCTCAGGCTTGCTGGGCCCTGTCACATTGCACCTTGGCAAGGTGGTAGAGTTCTAGAGGCCCCTCAGTGACAAAACAAAGCCCCCTCCGGCACCTGCTGGAGGGGGCTTTTCGTTAGCTGGCAGTTGGTCTGTCAATCGAAGACTGACAGGTCCCAGGCGTCGAACCATTCGAGGCAGGGCTTCTCTCCATCGAACAGAATCGGCAGCCACACATAGCGCCCATCGATGGCGTTCTGCGGCTGCCACCGGTCGGCACAGAAGATGAAAGCGTTCTTCTTCCCTTGAACCGGCAGCACATAGGTGCTCTGCGTGCCGAAAGTAAGACTGGTCTGTTCTTCTGAACCGCGGCAGGGATTGCCTAGAGGCGTCCAGGGACCCGAGAGCTTGTCTGCCACCGCCAGCCGCGCCGCGTTAGGCGCCCAGCCGGTGCAACCGGAGCTGATAAGCCAGTATTTACCCTTCCACTTGAAGAGCGCCGGCGCCTCGTTCCAGTCGCCAACCAGCGCGCGGTAGAACTCTCCAGCAGGCGCCAGGTAGTCGTCCGTCAGCTTTGAGAACTGCAGCGTGCTGTTTTCTTCGGAGGAATAGACATGCCAGGCGGTGCCGTCATCGTCGACAAAAAGCGTCATATCGCGCGCCATCTGGCCGCTATCGAAATCTCGCCGGTAGAGCAAGTTGGCAGCCAGGCCATCCACCGGAGCGCCCCAGAGGTCCAGCTTGCCGAGTTCAGCTTTCTCCTCTTCGGTCAGCAGATGGCGCCATTCTTCAGCGGCATTGGCGGGATAGACGCTGGCATTGGGGCGGAAGGACTTCACGAACTGGAAAGGTCCTGCAGGCGTATCTGAGACAGCTACTCCCGAACGAGCCGCGCTGTAACCTTGCCCGGCAAGCTCCAGATGGAACCACATCACGAACTTGCCTGTCTTCGCATTATAAATCACCTTGGGCCGCTCGATGACATTGCCAGGGGCTACCTCTGTGCCCGGGAAATTGGCCATGGAGAGGGCAATACCCTCGTCCTTCCAGTTGTAGAGGTCGCGCGAGCTGTAGCAATGGACGCCAACCCAGGCGACATTGCCCGCCTCGCCAGCGACTTTATGCTCGCCATACCAGTAATAGAGGCCCTCGTGATAGAGCAGTCCGCCCCCGTGGGCGTTGATGGCGGTACCGGTGTTATCCAGCCAGACCTGCCCAGGACGGAACTCGTCATATACAACTGGTGGTTCTTTCACTCCTGCTGCGCCAAGTCCAAACACGCGCACCTCGGTCCCTTCGCTTTCAGGATGCTTTTCGGCCAGTAGCTCCAACCGCACCTTGTGCAGGCCCGGTGGCAAGTCTTTGGCGATCTCCCAGGTGTGCCGCCAGCCGCCCCAGGTTGCGGGGAACCAGGTATCATGGATTTGCGCGGGCAGGTCATCTACCTGGACCTTCACCATCCCCATCGGCCCGCGCAGGTGGAAGTCCATCAACATCAGCCGCGTGCCGGCAAGCTCGAACTCGATTACGCTGCCGGGTTCGGTCGCGCTCCAGAAGCCCCACACGGGGTCGGTATTCGTCAGGGTCCAGCCCTGGTTGCTGACCGGATTGAGGAAGCCCGCCTCGCGCAAAGCTACATACTGGAAGTCGTCACTGATAAGCGGCTCTGGCAGCGGTTTGATGGCCTGTAGCTTGCCATCGGAAGGGAGTGTCGTAAGCACTTTCTCCAGCGCAAAGCCAACAATGCGCGCGCACCAGGCGTGACCTCGGTCATTGGGATGGATCTCATCGGGCGAGATATCAGTCCATTTGAGGCGTCCTGCTTCAATCTCCGGCCACAGCGCATCGCGATAGCTGACCATCGGCAGGTTGTAATGGGTGCCGACTTTGCCATGCCATTCCTGGGCGTTGCCGCCCGCCATATTCATCATAAAGAGCAGCATCACGGCCGGTTGCTGAGGCTCATCCAGCAACTGGCGCAGCAGGCCTTCGAGGGTCTCGGCGAACTCCTCCCCGTTGCCGTCGTTGACGCCGTATTCCACCACGACGAAATCCGGTTTGTGAGAGAGCAGATCGCGTTTCAGCCTCAAGGCGCCGAAGCTGGAGCCTGTCGCCCCTATCCCCGCGTTGTGGAAGCTGATCTGGGCCTTCGGGAAATGCTCCTGCCACCATTTCGCGACCAGGTTGCCGTAGCGGGTTTCCACTTTTGTCGCCGAGGCGCCTTGGGTGATTGAGCCACCTATCACCGCCACTGACACCGGCTCGCCCCTGCGAGCTTTGGCCAGCACGTGCTGGACTCGAGCCGTGTCACCAAGTGTCACCAGAGAACGCTCGATCATTGCTTTTACCTCCGCGGCGCGACTGGTTGGAGCCGCAGGTGACTGCGCGAGGCAGCCTGCCGCAAGCGCCAGCACCAGTGCCAAAATCACGATTCTTGCCATATCGGACTCAACTCCTCAATACTTGCCGTACGTGCGGGCCGTCTCCACCATCGCATGCAGGTTCTCGAAGGGCGTGTCGCGCCCGCACTGGTCACCCGTCGAAAGCACGAAGCCGCCGCCCTCCGCTCCCTCATCAATAGCCTTCTTGCTGGCCGCGATTACGTCCTCCACCGACCCGTAAAGCATCGTCTGGGTGGTGTGGAGATTGCCTTTCAAGAGGAGCTTGTCGCCATAAAGGCGCTTCAGCTCCGCCAGGTCGCAGTCGCCCATTGGGGGGATCTCAAGCGGGTCTATGATAGTGAGGTTGCTCTCCTCGGCCATTATCTTAACCAGCTCTTTTTCCGGCCCGCAGGAATGCAGGTGGGTGTAGAGTCCAGCCTCGGTCGCCAGATCTATCGCGCGTTTCACGGCGGGGAAGGCGAGCTTGCGGAAAATCTCCGGCGTCTGGAAGACCAGCGTGCCCGAGCCACCTACACAGATAAAGTCGGGCTTCTCTTCCATCGTCATAATACGCGCAAAGCGTTGCTCTGCGGCCGTGATACGTTGCTCGGTAGCGCGCTCCCACTTCTCTGGATTCTCGTAATAGTCAACGATTGAGGCCTCATCATAGAGGGCTGCGCTGTAGGTGACGAAAGCGCCGATAAGCCCCTGGTTACCGAGCTTCTCCTTGAAGCGCCTGAAGCCCTCAGGCCCTACGTCCACTGGTTTTACGCCCTCAAGTGGTTCCCAGGACTCCGGCTCGGGCGGCAGGCCGATTTTAGCAGGCGGCAGTCCGCCTGTCGGGGGGTCGGCGATGTAGTAGACGTCCACTGTCGGCGCCCAGATGCGCTTGCCGTTCTCCACATAAGAAGCCTGCGTGATGATGCGCTCGGGCGTGCGCTTGATGATGAAACGCTCCCAGGGCGGGCCGCCAGCCCACTCTTCGGGGAAGGACAGCGGGAAGTAACCGTCCATCAGCACGTCGAGGTCGAAGTAACGCGCCGCCGCCAGGTAGGCCTCCCAGATGGGCGGGTCGTTGTAGAGGTACAAATCCCAGAAAGGCTTGCCCGTGAGGCGCGCCGGTACCATATTCGAGATATCGGGCATCACCGGCACGCAGTCGGGTATCTCCCTCCGGAGGGTAATCAATAGTCTTTCGCGATTTGTCATTGGCTTTTCAGTCCTCTTTCTGAAGAAAGGGCCGCCGGAGGCGCGCTCCGACGGCCCTGGTCTGCTTCGCTTCGAGCTTGCCTGTTACCTGCCTGCCTGCTTCAGCTTGGTGGCGAGTTCTCCGCCGTTGATGAGATGCAAAAGCGGGGTCGGCCTGTCCACGCCTTCGATGTAGTTCGGACGCGCCTGCCACGGGGTCAGTGACAGCACATTGGCGAGGTCCATCCAGTATTCCAGCACCGCCGGCTTCAGCCCCCAGGTCATATGGAAGTGGTTGGCAGGGGCGAACTGCTTGTACTCGCCCATCGTCGCGTACTTGGGCACGACGAAGGTATGCGGCCAGACGGGGGTGGAGGTGTCCGCGACCGCAAGCGCAAGCTTCTCGGGCAGGTCCACAGTTGTGGCTTCATCCCACAGCAGGCTGAAGAGGTTCTGATCGGCGCTGTAGGCCAGCCGGCTCGCGATCCCCTCGACACCGCCGGGCGAGAAGAAGTTCACGCAGTTGCCTCCGCCGGGGAAGTAGAACTCCTCCGCCAGCGGCAGGCGCACGCCCTTCATTATCTCGTCCACCGAGGCGCCAGGCTTCGCTGCCCAGTCGAAGGCCGCGCTGCCCGAGTTGTCGCCGTCCACGAGGCCCTTCTTGCGCCACAGGGCGTCCGGCTCGACATCGCCCATGCCGATATCGGCGGCTTTCTTGTTGATCTCCCAGGGCTCCCAGACCTTGCGGAAGTCCATAAAGAGAGGCGGATTGCCGCCCGAAAGCCAGGTCGAGAAGAGCATCGTCAGCAGCCCCTGGACATCGGCTTCGGTTGCGTAAGGCGTCGGGGCTTTGCGGCCGTTATGGTCGAAGGTCGAGTTGAAGAGCGACTCCATCGCGTCGGCCACCGGGCAGGGGGATGCCCCGAGGGTCCGAGCCCCATTCGAGCTGGCTCATAAAGCCGCCGCCCACGGCGTTCAGGTCCGCCATCAGGTCGCGCACGATCAGGTACATCGCGAGGCTCTTGTTGAAGCGCTCGCTGTCCGTGTCGTCGCGCAGCTCGATGCCGCCGCCGGCCTTCGCGTCGAGGAAGGCGCGCAGGGCCTTTACCTCTTCCACGTCGTAGGAGCCCTTGTTCAGCATATCGGCCAGCAGCTTCATGTCGAGGCGCGTGATCTCAAGCCCCAGCAGGTTGCGCGTGGGGAGGATATGCATCAGGGCGGTCTCCATCCCCATCGAGTCGTGACCGAAGATGACCACCCGCCGGCCCTTGAGGGCGACCTTGGTGACCGCGGCGTAGCACCAGTCCACCAGCGCCTCGGCCGTGGCGTCGGTCATTACAGGTTTCATCCCCGTATCTGGCCAGGTGCCGACATTGATGTGGATGAGCTTGCCGTACTGGCTAACCGCACCGCTGGCCGCATGGGTGAAGACTACCCCTGGCTTCGGCCCGCTGTTGCCGCAGGTCAGGTTGATGGGCGTGTCCTTGGGGAACTGGGACAGCAGCGAGATAAGCCCAAGCTGCGGGAAAGCCCAGGTGTCGGGCACGCAGACGAGGATATTGACGCCCTGCGCCTCGAACTGGCGCGCGACCATATCGGCTTCTTTTTCGCCGTCCACGAGGATGGGCGACCACACGACTTTCACCGGTGCGCCGTCGGGCAGTTTGACCCGGTCGGCCAGTATGTCGGCGGTCATCTCGATGATGTTCTGACAACGCATGCGCGATTCGGCATCCACGCGCGGATCGCTGGTGGCCCAGACCCCGATGGTCGGCGCCTTGGCGATGTGCTCTTGCTGGTCAGGAAGACGGATAGCTCCCACTTCAAACACTCCTTTGCTCGGTCGCGCGGGCTTGCTCGCGCGCCGTAATTTGATAAGGCGGACTGGCTTCTAACCCTCAGCGGTAGAGATTCGTCATGCAAGACGTACTTCCTTCTGGGCAGAGGGAAAGTCGCTTTCTCACCGAAGTTGCGCAGGATCAGATTAGCATGGGGCAACCGGCTTGCTTTCTCTTGTATAATCTTGCAAAGCTGATTTTCTGTGGGAGTGACCCGGAGATGCAATATGCGCCTTGGCAGCTAGTTATCACCACAAGCCTGAAACGTCAGGACACTTTAGGATTTCCACTTTCAGCCTTGCTGAGGGCAAAGAGCTTCCGCGCTTCCGAGGGCCAGCCAATGACCGTCCGGCGGCGCCCTGGCCCTTAACGCAGTGCTGGAAGGCTGTCCCCTGTATCACGCGCCAGGCGAGCTGCTGGTCGGCACGGGCCATTCCCGCTACACCGAGCAGGGCGATATGGAAGAGTTGAAAGCTGCTCAGGAGTATCTCGCTACCCTTGGCAGCCGCCATTTCGGCACCACTTTCGATCATGTTGCGCCCAATTATCGCCGGCTCCTCTGCCGAGGGCATAAGCGGCACTCTGCAGCGGGTAGACGCTGCTCTTGCGACGCACACCGACCCCCAAAAGCGCGCCTTCCTGCAGTCGGTTGGCGAAGCGCTCGAGGGGCTTGCTGCCTATTTTGAGAACTGGAGCGACCGCCTCGTCGAGGCTGCCGACGCCAGTATGGATTATCCCGAGCTGCTGGCTGCGCAGTCGCGGATAATGGCAAAGCTCGCTTCCGAGCCGCCCTCGACCTTCTGGGAAGCCGTCCAGCTTGTTTTCAGCCTGCATACGGTCTTCCAGCTCGATGACCGCTATGCGATGGCGCTTGGCCGCGCCGACCAGTATCTCTGGCCCTTCCTCGAGGCCGACCTGGCGGCAGGCCGGGTGGATATGGACTTCGCCCAGGACCTGATCGACCACTTCATCGCCAAGCTCGCCCATCGCGGCGACATCCAGAACATCGCCATCGGCGGTACAACGCGGGAGGGAGAGGACGCCGTCAATCCGGTCACCTTCCTGCTGCTGGAGGCCGTGCGACGTATCCAGCAGCCGGGCGGCAACCTGACCGCGCGCATCAGCCCGAAGAACCCCGACGCCTTCGTGGAGAAGTGCGCCGAGGTCATCGCAACAGGGGCAGGCTTCCCCGCGGTCTACAACGACGATATCGGCATCAAAGGCCTTGTGCAGCAAGGCTTCCCGCTGGAAGACGCGCGCGATTTCTGCTTCGTGGGGTGCATCGAGATCCATATCCAGGGCAAGCACGCGCCCTGGTCGGATGGCAGATTCAGCCTGCCGTGGTGCGCCAACCTGGCGCTCTTCGATGGCTGGGATCATGTGACCGATCGCCAGGCCGGGCCTCATACCGGAGAGCCCGCCACCTGGGAGGACTTCTACGAGGCATATCTGACCCAGGTAGAGACCAACTTCAAGGCCCATGTCGAGGCCGTCAACGCTATGAAGCGCCAGCATGACGAGCGGCCGGACGACCTTACCAGCCCTCTGCTTTCGGCACTGGTGGACGATTGCATCGCGCGCGGGCTGGACGTAGCGGGCGGAGGGGCCATCTACCCCAACAACCACGGCGTGGCGGGGATGGGAATCGGCACTACTTCCGACTCGCTGATGGCCATCCGGAAGTTCGTCTACGAAGAGGGGCGCTTCTCCCTCGACGAACTCAGAGCCCTCCTGCTAGCCAATTTCGAGGGCTATGAGGCCGAGCGCGCGCTGCTCTTGCGCGGCGCCCCCAAATACGGCAACGACGTGCCCGAGGTAGATGCCCTGGCTCGCGAGGTCGCCGCCCATTTCGGGCTGGAATGCCTGAAGTATCGCACCCCGACCGGCGGGCAGTTCTGGGGCCTGCTGGGCGCCAATATCAGCAACATCTACGCGGGCCGCGAGTTGGGCGCGACAGCGGACGGCCGCCTGGCCTTCGAGCCGCTCTCAGATGCCGCCTCGCCCACCTTCGGGCGCGATGAGAACGGCCCCACCGCGGTAGCGCGCTCCGTGGCCAACATTGACTACAGCCTGCTGCCGGGCGGCAATGTGGTGAATATGAAGTTCCACCCGACCGCCGTGGCGGGGGAGAAAGGCGCAAGGAGCCTTGCGCAGCTAATCCGCACCTGCTTCGAGCTGGGCGGGGCGCAGCTTCAGTTCAACACCAACTCGCGCCAGTTGCTACTGGAGGCGATGGAGCACCCTGAGGCTCATCGCAACCTCACCGTGCGCGTCTCGGGCTTCTCGGCCTACTTCGTCCAACTCGACCGCGCCGTGCAGGAGGACATCCTCCAGCGCACCGAGCACAGCTTCGGGCTAGGGCGGAAGACCGCAGGGGGAATTTCCCCCTGCACCCCCGATTCGCTTCGCGTCGCTTGGCCGGAACGCAACCACACAAACGATGGTGCAGGGGTTCTACCCCTGCACCTGCCTCCTTACTGGCGTGTTTCGGGAACTCGTTCCCGAAACCTTGCTTTTACCAACCACCTTGGCTTTATGTAGGGGCGGGTCTCGGACCCGCCCAGCCCGAGGCGCCCGAGGCCCTGAGGCTCTCGAAGGGCCAATCCAATAACCTTGCCGCAAGTGTCCTATCAAGGAATCGATGGTGCAGGGGTTCGACCCCTGCACCGCTCCGGCTTCTCTCGCTACCTCTGCCTCGCGAAGCAAAAATTCTATATATCTGTTTTCTTATTTCATGAAGATTAAAGCAAGTCGAGTATAATAAGTTGACAAGCGCAAACTGCCCATACTGGCCCTATATGGCCGAGGAGGCAGACTATGTTCCAACTTGAGTTATTAGTTAACCTGGCTTTGCTGGTAGCCTTCAGCATTGTCTCAGGCTTTATCCAGAACCACTGGCCCCGGCAGACTCGCACAGGATCACTACTCCAGGGATTGTTTTTTGGTACCGTTGCCGCACTCGGTATGCTGCACCCCCTGGATACAAGTTACGGTGTCTTCTTTGATGGCAGGTCTGTCCTGCTCAGCCTGTGCGCTTTTTATTTCGGCTCCTGGGCCGCCGTTGTGGCGGTCATCATAGCGGCAGCGTTCCGTACTTATTTGGACAGCGCTGGGATGGTCACTGGCTTACTGGTAATCCTCTCTTCAACGGGAATCGGACTGCTGGCCCGGTATCTGTTCAAGCCAGACCTGAAGCCGCCCACAACCCCTGGCCTCTACCTGTTTGGCATCGTCGTCCACCTGGTAATGCTTGCTTTGATGTTGACTTTGCCCGGTGGCATCGCCCTGATGGTCATAAAAGAAACCGCCTTACCTGTAATGGTATTGTATCCTCTGGCGATTGTGCTTGCTGGGAAGCTCCTTTCTGATATGGTGAAAGTAGATATCAGCAAGCAGGCGCTGCGCGAGAGTGAGGAGACCTATCGGGCGCTGGTGGCGGGACTACCGGATCTGGTGATGCGATTTGCTCGTGATGGACGCCATTTATATGTGTCTGACAAAGTAGAGCAGGTAGTGGATATGCCTGCGTCCGACTTCCTGGGGAAGACAAACTGGGAACTCGGATTTTCGGAAACCCAGTGCAAAATATGGGACGAGGCTCTACAGCGCGTTGTCGCAACCAGGGAGCCTTTCGAATCAGAATTTATCATCGAGGGCAAGCAAGGGCCAAAGGTTTTCAACTGGCGACTCATCCCGGAGTTCGACGAACAGGGCCTTGTGCAATCAATGATTTCTGTCAGCCGAGACATAACCGAACAGCGCAGGCTGGAGCAAGAATACAAGCAACTGTTCAATGCGATGTTGAATGGGTTCGCCGTTCATGAGCTGGTCTATGATGAGCAGGGCAAGCCGGTAGATTATCGTTTCCTGGCCGTAAATCCAGCCTTTGAGCGAATGACCGGACTCCGAGCAGACGTTATCATCGGCAAGACAGTCCGCGAGGTGTTGCCGGAAACCGAGGATTACTGGCTGGAGATCTACAGCAAAGTAGTCGAATCTGGCGAACCTGCCCAGTTTGAAAATTACTCCGGAGCACTGGACAAGTACTTCGAAGTTACTGCTTTCCGGCCTGCGCCAAACCAATTTGCCTGCCTATTGCATGACATAACCCAGCGCAAGATGGCAGAGAAGTCTCTGAGAGACAGTGAGGCGCTGCTTAGAGAGTCTCAGTCTATTGCGCATATTGGCAGTTGGGAGCTCGACCGGGTATCCAATCGGCTGACCTGGTCAGAAGGAGTGAACAAGGTATTTGGGTTACCCTCCGGAATCTCGTCTGCCACTTATGAGGCTTTCCTGGAGCTCGTTCACCCCGAAGACCGCGCTGCTGTGGCGGCTGCTTATAACGCATCCTTTAGCGAGGGCAGTAGCCTTTACGAGATCGAACACCGCATAATCCGCCAGGATAATCAAGAAGTACGGGTCGTCTATGAGACTTGTGAACACGTAAGAGATGCTTCAGGTCAGGTTATCCGGTCTATCGGGATGGTTCAGGATATCACCGAACACAAGCAGGTCGAAAATGAGATTGAGAGAGAGATGCCTTCCTGGCTGGCCTCCTCAATACAATCCCTATCCCCGTGTTCCACAAAGATAGAGAAGGGCGATACCAGGCTGCCAACAGCGCCTTCTTGATCTTCCTTGGTGAAACGAGGGAACGCGTTATAGGCAAAACGGTCTTCGACATTAATCCCTCTGAGTATGCGACCGTCTTCCATGCCAAAGATTTGGAATTGATGGAGATAGGAGGAGTACAGCAGTACGAGGCCCAGGTAGTGAATAGGCGCGAAGAGACACGCGATGTGGTCTTTTACAAGGCGGCTATGACTGATAGCCAGGGCCTTGTGGTTGGGCTGGTCGGCGCCATACTCGACATCACTGAACGCAAGCAGGCCGAGGAGGAGCGGGCTACGCTCCAGGCACAGCTCCTGCAATCACAGAAGTTGGAGTCAGTAGGTCGTTTGGCTGGAGGCGTAGCTCACGACTACAACAATATGCTCAGTGTGATTCTCGGGTATGCGGATCTGGCAAAAGGCAGGCTGGCGCCAGGAGATCCACTGGAAGATGATCTCCAGGAGATAATCGGCGCCGCAGAACGTTCCGCGGACATCACCCGGCAACTGCTGGCCTTCGCCAGCAAGCAGACTATCGCCCCGAAGCTGGCAAATATCAACGAACTCATTGAGAATATGCTTAAGATGCTCCGCAGGTTGATCGGTGAGAATATAGAGTTGTCCTGGTTGCCAGGAGTTGAATCTGGGGCCAGTCCAGATTGATCTCTCACAGTTCGATCAGATACTTGCCAACCTGTGTGTCAATGCGCGAGACGCAATTACCGGAGTGGGCAAAATCACCATTGAGACGACGAGGGTGACTCTCGATACAACGTATGACGCCGGCCATGTCGAATCACGCCCCGGTGACTTTGTGCAACTGGCGGTCAGTGATGATGGCTGCGGTATGGATGCGGAAACGCTCGGAAGGGTCTTCGAGCCTTTCTTCACAACGAAAGCGAAGGACAAGGGCACAGGCCTGGGGCTTGCCACAGTTTATGGGATAGTCAGGCAGAATAATGGCTTCATTAATATCTACAGCGAACCAGGCCAGGGAACTACCTTCAAAATCTACCTGCCTTGTCAGGTGGGAGAAGTCGCAGCAGTCGAGGAAGAAGGCGCCATCGCGACTCCAATCGGTGGCGCCGAGACAGTGTTGCTGGTCGAGGATGAACCGGCGATACTGAAAATGGCCGAGACAATGCTGGAGATACTTGGTTATCGTGTCCTGGCAGCCAGCACACCCTTGGAGGCTCTGCGCCTGGCCGGCGAGCATGCTGGCGATATCAGCCTGCTTCTTACCGATGTGATAATGCCCCAGATGGATGGCCACGAACTGACCGAGCAATTGCAAGTCGTATGCCCGGGGCTTAAGACCCTCTATATGTCAGGCTACACCGCGGAGGTAATAGCCCATCGGGGTGTGCTGCAACCGGGAGTAGCCTTCCTGCAAAAGCCTTTCGCTCTCAGAGACCTGGCGTTTAAGGTCAGGGCAGTGCTGGAACAACCTTAACGGTGCTGTGGTCTGTTCCTGTTCCTCCGTTGCCGGCTGGATCGCCAGGGGGCTAGGCTCGGAACGTCCTCTCGCTCCACCTTCTCCCGAGCCAGAGGCGCAAGGGTAGAGCCCTCGCACCATAGGAATCAGGAACCGAACCCAGCCCCTCGGACTCTCGGCGCGAAGCGAGTCCGGGGTGCAGGGGTACTACCCCTGCCAGCAGGAGGCCCCTCTCCCCAGCCGAATCTAAGCCCCGAAGTTGCTTCTAGCTGCCCGAGGAGAGGGTCGTTCCTATGACAGAACTGCTCTGCGCGTTGCTGTTGCTCGTGTTGCTCGCTTCTCTTGCCTGCGCCGGCCAGTCCTTGGCCACTGAGCAAGAACTCGCCTCCCTCGTGGGCAAGCCCGCTGACCTTGCCTCCAGCGCCTATGGCTACCGAGCCGACATCTCCGCCGACCGCAACGCGCCCGAGAGCTGGTTGCTATTGATGCAGTACGCTGGCCAGCCTTTTGACAAGCCTGCCGACCCCTCCGCGCCTGCTATCAAGCGCGTGTTGCGCGCCCTCCTGTGGGAAGAGGTGCGCCCCATCCGCCGGGTCGAGGTAGTCTGGCCGGAGGGTAAAACACCCCAGCCGGATGCGATTTCCGTATTGTATATGGATGCCTCTGTCCCTGGCATCCACACCTGGTGGAACCGCCAGGCGCCGGCCCGAGAGGCAACTGGCCCCGAGGTCTCGGCCGATGGGAGGACTTTCACCTACAGTATTCCCAGCGACACCTTCGGCGTTCTGGTGTGCGCGAAGGAGCCTGCCACCGCAGCCGATTTCCCCGTGCCTGAGTTGCGCGCCTACGGCACCGAGGTATGGAAAGAGCTGACCTGCGAGCTGGAATGGGGCTTCGAGGCCGCAACCAGTGCCCTCCTGTATGAGGGCGAACTACAGGCCTACGATGGCGTGATCGGCGCGCTGCAGCCTCTCTCGACCGATGCCGGCACGACCCTCTCTGGCCCGGACTGGAAGTCCAAACCGAAGAGCGCCGGTCGTCGCGGAGTCCAGTTCAACCTGCTCTACATTGGCGCTCCCTCTCGTTGGGCGCGTATCTGGCCCTTCGACAGCACGTTGGAGGACGTCAGCCGCACACTGGTGACGGTGACCACTAACCACGGAGGTTTCACCTTCAAAGCAGCGGATTTGGAGAACGGCCCCATACTCGCGCCGGAGTATGGGTTCTTTGTCCGGAGTCTTACTGCCGTGCAAGCCGTAGAGGCACCGCCTTCGCTTGTACCTGGGAAACTGCTTGCCGACAAGACGGACTCGCTGCCCGGGGGTGCCACTTATCCGGGGCTGGTCAGAAGGCGGGATGCCCTGGTTCGGTGTCAACCCGACGGGTGAGACGCAGTCAGCCGGCTCACTCACCATCCCCGCGCGGTCTGTCGCGATGCACCCGAGCGCCTCGAGTGAGATCGCGGCCGGCTGGCGCAGCCCGCTTGCGGGGCAGGTGACATTCTCCGGCAGCGTCGCAATGGGCGATTCGGCCGGCGGCAACGGCGTCGATTGGTCGGTTGTGCTGACAGGCTCAGGTGAGCCGCAGCTACTTGCCAGCGGGGCTGTGAGCACTGGAGGTCGGCAGGATAGTACCATCTACAACTGCCAGCGTGAAGCCAGGCGAGTTGATCTCACTAATACTGGATCCGAAGCAGGGCAACCACGGCTGCGACACTACCGTGGTCGAGTTCCGGGTTGCGGAGCAGGGCGGACAGGAACGTGGCTGGAGCCTTGCCGATGACGTACTGGACGATGTCCAGGCGAGTAATCCTCATAGTGACCACTTTGGTAATCCGAGATGTCTGGTGGTTCTATGCCGCGCGCGACAACTCCAGCAAGCCGCCCTTCGAGCGCGCCTCGGCCGCGACCAGCGCGAAAGAATTCCAGGCGGAACTGCAGGCGAAAGGCCTGACGACCCTCCGCGAGCGCGTTCGCGAGGCCCCCGACCAGACCTGGCTCGGTGCGGTGCGCGCCTTGCATCCAGGTGAGGAGCTTCCGCCCTTCCCCGAGCCGCCTTATGGCCCCTCGATGGAAGTCGAGGTGCCTTCAGCCGAACTCACCGCGCAGTGGAAACTCGGCGCCTGGCATATCCTGCGCCGGGCGGTGCAAAATGCTGAGGGTACATGGCGTTTCAACGATTACCCCTTCGCCTTGCTGGCCTCGGAGAACTATCTCATCCTGCGCGCGCTCGACCTGATGGGGATGCACCAGGAGGCTGCCGATGGGCTTGACCAGTGGCTTGAGCTGCCCCTCGACCTGCCCAAGCCTACTGGGTGGTTCTCGGATGGCGCCGGGGTGCTCTCGCATGCCAAAGATTATGTGCCAGGGGCAGGCTCGGGCGGTTTCCCTGAAGATGTCGGGGGCGGGATGGACTCTGTCCACGCGATGGGACCAGGCGCTATCGGCTATTCGCTTGCCGAACACTACCGCCTGACAGGCGATTTAGAGTGGCTTGAGGCTGCTGCCCCGCGCCTGATCGCCAACGCCGACTGGATCCTGCGCCAGCGTAGCCTGGTGGCCGAGAACGTCCCTGGAGGCCAGCGCCTCTGGTGCAAGGGCCTGCAGCCCGCGCATCAGGTGACGCCCGACAGCGGCGGGATGTTGATGCAGTTCTACGAGTCGGAAGCCTACTACTGGCTGGCCGTGAAGGAGCTGGCTGACCTCCTCGTAGAGGTCGATCCGGCCGCGGCAAAACGGCTTGCAAAGAAGGCCGAGGCCTACCGCGAAGACCTGCTGGCGGCGGTAGAGCGCTCGATTTTGCTCTCACCCGTCTGCCAGGTGCGCGATGGCACCTACCATTCCTTCGTCCCCTTTGGGTGCTATGTGCGCGGATTCGCCTCCGAAGGCTGGAACTGGCGCCGGCCCGGCAGTCCCGGCCACGTGAACGGCCTTTACTGGGACACCGTCCAGTCGGCGCTGCCCCTCTTCAGCCCCGCCGAGTTGCTCCCACCGGATGATGTGCGAGTGCAAGGCTTCCTCGATGTATTGGAGGACCGCCTGCTGCTTGAGAACGAGCGTCTGACCGTGCGCACGCCAGGCTACGATCCTGAACGCGACTGGCTGGCCCACGCGGGTTGGCAGTACCAGTGTGGGTTGGAGCGTCAGGCCAATCTGGCGATGGCGGCAGACGATGCGCCGTGCTTCCTGCGCACCACGCTCAACCAGTATGCGGTAGACATCATCCCGGGCGACTACAACTTCCGCGAGCATACGGTGGGCGGCCCGCCGGATAAATCCTTCGAGGAATCGGCCTTCCTCGAGCGGTTCCGCGACCTGCTGGTCTATGAGGCCGGCAATGAACTGTGGCTTTGTCGCGCAGCGCCGCGAGAATGGCTTAAACAGGGCCAGCGTATCTCGGTGAAACAGGCGCCGACCGCCTTCGGTGAGGTTAGTTATGAGGTGGTCTCGTCAGTGGAGAGAGGCTATGTCACTGCGATTATCAGCCTGCCTGAGCGTGAGACGCCCGGCGCCGTGGTACTGAGGCTGCGCCACCCAGAGCAACTGCCCATCAAGAGCGTCACAGTGGAGGGAACACCCTGGGAGGACTTCAGCCCAGCTAGCGAAACAATCCGGCTGACTGGCTGCTCTGGAGAAGTGCGAGTGAGGATTCAGTACTAAGCTAACTGCCCAAGCGGCAGGTTCCTGTATCGGGCTGTCGGCGCGAAGCAAGCTAGGGAGTGCAGGAGCAACCCGCTCCTGCGATTTTCAAGGAGGCACCTAATGAGCAACACCGGCCCTGTCAAGACTCGTCTGTTTTGGACCTGGGACCACAGCACCGAGTGGCTGCTGAACAAGCCAGGGATGCAGAATATGGGCGCGTCCAACTACTATTCGCGCACGCCCGAAGCTTTTCTGGAGGACTATTCGCGCTTGCTCGTCTGGTGCGGGAAACACCATTTCGATGGCGTCGTGGTCTGGGGACTCCTGCGCGACTGCCATGGGGGCGTCGAAGCCGCCAAAAAGCTCTGCGATGTCGCTAACGAAGCTGGCGTCAGGTTGCTCTGCGGGGTCGGACTGAACGCTTATGGGGGCGTCTACTATGAGGGGGACTCTCCTTACAGTCTCGAACAGCATCTGCTGAAGCAACCAGAGCTGTATGCCAAATTCGAAGATGGCAGAACAATGGTCTTCGACTTCGGTATAGCGGGCCGGCGGCTCTCTCACCACGCCTGTCCCTCCCGGAAGGAGAACCAGGAGTTCGCCGTCGAGTCGCTGCAATGGCTATTCAAGACGCTCCCAGGCCTGGGTGGAGTGCAGATGGAGACGGGCGACACGGGCTTCTGTCGGTGCGAGCTCTGTCAGGCCCGGCGAGAGCATCCCGAGCCTGGCGCGCCCCAGTCGTGGGACGATATGGCGCTGATGTACCCGATGGCGACAGCGGCTATCAAGTCGGTCTCGCCCGAGGCTTACCTCCTGCTTGAGACCTACACCCACCCGATGCGCGCCTTCGGCGAGGAGGTGCCGGAATGGATTGGCGACACCGTGCGCGGCTTCCCCGCTGGGACGGTCGTGCAGTGGGTTTCCGATGGCTATGTGGAACCTAAAGCCCACAACCCCTGGACCGACGCGGGTATGGTCTCGAACGAACGATACGGCAATGTCATCCGCTCGCATATGGCGACCACGTGGATGTATCAGCGGCGCGAGGTGGCTGTCGACTGGCTTGCAGATATGGTAAGCCGCTCGATGGCGCACGGGTTCGATGGGGTTTCGATGTTCGGGGAGGATTCACCCTTCCATGCAGGCGCTGAGCTCAACTACCTGGCGCTGGAGCATTACGGCAGCCCGGCTAACCCAACGGCGGACCTGGACCTTTTTCTCGATGAGGTCGCGGCGCCGCTGCTGGGTGGGGAAGAGCTGGCTCGCAGGTATCTGGCCATCGCGCGCCTGCAGACGCAGCCTGAACTTATCGCCGAGGCGCTGGTGGAAGTGGGGCAAATAGCGGGCAAGCTGGCTCCCGACCAGGCCCGGAGATGGCTGTGGCTCGGAAACTTCCTGGCCTCGTATGAGTGGGAGGGGACTTAGGGCTCTATGTGGTTGTTACCAAAACTCGGATTGTACGGCATAATGAGGGTAAGGTGTGAAGGGAGGCCGAAGTTTGAGCGAGCGAGTCGATTACTGGCTGAAAGCGGCAGAATACGACCTGGAAACAGCACAAGCGATGCTCCAGACGGGTAGATACCTTTATGTCGGCTTTATGTGTCACCAGGTCGTTGAAAAAACTCTAAAGGCTTGCCTGGCGAAAAAGGGGCAAATTCCTCCACGATTGCATGGGCTTGGCAGACTGGCAGAGCTGGCAAGTGTATATACTCAAATGAGCCCCTTCCAGCGAGATCTTCTTGACCAGTTGGATCCCCTGAACATCCAGGCGAGGTATCCGGAGGATCGCGAACAACTCGCAAGCCTGCTCACGGCAGAGCGTTGCCAGGCGCTTTTTGACCAGACCAAGGAGTTGTATCAGTGGATAACAGCCAAGTGTTAGAGCTGGTCCGGCGATTTGCTGAACGCGCCCGAGAGAGCCTCGATGTGCGAGAAGTTATCCTTTTCGGCTCTTATGCGCGCGGCACGGCAACCGAAACAAGCGACATAGATGTGGCTGTCGTAATCGACACGCCTGTTGATGACTGGTGGGAAGCCTCCACCAAGCTTTTCCAGATGCGACGCGACCTCGCTCTTGCTCTGGAGCCAGTATTGCTCGATGCCTCAGCTGACCGATCAGGCTTCCTTGAGGAGATCCGTCGAACTGGCCAGGTCATTTATCGCCGCGTTTGAGTCTGCCTGGTTTCGGTACAAGGCACTAAGGGTAGATGAAACACTTCGGATACACCCTTTACCATCCCAATCCCCCACCCACCCCGGGGATTAGGAATCTGCAATTCGCGTGCCAGACCGGGCCGCCGGACGGCGCTATGGCGAAAGGTTTACAGAACTTTTACCAGATCTTGGATCGTGCCACAGGTTTCGGGAGCGAAGACTCCCGAAACACGCGGGAGAGGAACTGTTAATGTTGCGACCTTCACACCTCGGGCGGGGCTGGGTTTCGGCACTGAAGTACCGAAACACCCAGCCCAAGGGTCGCAGGTCGTGAAGTAGGGGCAAACTGCGCAGGGGGAAGCTCCCCCTGCACCTCCATAATTGAAAGTCCAAGTCGCTACTTCAGCCTGTACACGTGCACCGCCAGCGGGCCGAAGGTGTCGCTGAAGGCGCCGGCTTCGAGGGGGAGTGACCGGTCCTCAAAGAGCACCTCGACGCTTTCGCCAGCCAGACCGCTCAAGGTGCAGCTTAGTTCTTCGGGGCGTGGATTCACTGCCACCAGCAGGCGCGAGCCGTCCGCTTCTTCCCATAACTGGGTGTGGATTACTTCCTTGTCGCACTTTACCAGCCCACGCCGTTCCGCCTGGAGGAACACCGGCGCAAGTTCTGTTATCTCGGCGTTAAGCTTGGTGAAATAGGGCCACATCGGACTGTCCGGCAGCAGCCACTGGTTGCGGCCAGAGGCGTTCTCGGACCAGGGCTCGGTCGTATACCAGGCGTACCAGACCAGCCCAGTCGCCCCGTGTACGATAGAAAGATACGCCTGGCAGCGCAACTCTTCGTTGGTGGGCTCCGCCCAGGCGTTATCAATCGCGAAGGCCTGCGGCACGACCCAGATGGCCACCTTGCCTTTGCCCGCCCGAAGACCTGCCTCAACCCATTCGGCGATGGGCGCCAGGCTTGGAGCCGCGCTTGGGGTAGATGAGGTAGGGATCCATCATCAGGAAGTCGTAGGCCTTGACCCCGTTGTCGAATACTCCCGGATTGTTGCAGGCGGCCGAAACAGGCCGATGGGGATCTGCTTTCGCGAACCGCTCATGGGCTTCCATCGCAATCTTCAGCTTCTCGCCGCTTGGCTCATCCACGCCATACCAGGCCAGCAGATTATCGTAGCGGTTGACGAAATCTACATACTGCTTGAGCTCTGCCTCGCCAGGCGCGCCGATCTCCGGCAGCACCCACAAACCCAGTCGCTGGGCTATCTCCATATACTCCTCGCTGGGCATCCCCCAACTGCGCACCACTGTGTTGAAGCCGTGGTCTTTGCAACTGGTAAGCAACTCGTCCAGCGACAACTCGGGCAGGCCAAGCTCCTTGCCGCGCGCGTTCACCAGGTCAAGAGCAGGTTCTGACACATGGTATAGCCCGATAGGGAAGAGGGGCTTGCCGTTTACCAGACAGGCGCGTCTGGTATCGAAAGTGACTTCCACCGGAGCTGGCGGAGTGACCTTTATCTGATGCCGATCGCGTGCGATGAGCTGTTGGGCTTCGTCCTCGAGGTCGATCTGCAGCTCGTAGTTCGCCAGGTTGAACAGCCTCAAGTGAGCCTTCGAAGCTGACTTCTGCCCGAGGACTAACAGGCTGCGACTGCTGCCAGAGAGGGCGGAGGCGCCCTTCCGGGATGAGGCTTGCTCTAAGTGAAAGCCCTCCTGTGAAGTCACCTGGATCTCCCACACTCCCAGTCAGGCGAAGCGTCTTGTCGGGATCGCGCGACTGGACCGTATTCCTGAAGACCGGCGAGAGAAGCGTCAGTTCGAGCACTGGCTCCGGCGTCGCCTGGAAGACACGACTGCTGGCGAGAATCCGGTCAGGCTCTACAGCGTCCCGAGCTACGATCTGGAAGGCGCGCGAGGTGTCAGTCTCAAGCTTCACCTCAATAGCCAGTTCTACCTGTTGTCCTGCTTCGAGTTTGGCTACAGGCAGCGCTGTCGCCTGGCCCTGCCTGCCGACCTCTTCGAGCTGCACGCTGAATTCGGCACTCTGACCTGGCAGCGCTGTGGCGACGACCGTCACCTGGTTGGCGCCGCCGAACCAGCGCTCTGGAGCGTTTAGCTCAAGCTCCGGCGCCAGTTTGTATTTTTCAAGAGGGGCCTCAATACCGTGCAATTTGCCGAAATAGGCGGGTCTGGCGAAGTTGCCGAAGGTCGGCGACCAGCCGGAAAGCTCCCCAGGCAGTGGCCCTCGTCCTGGGTATTCGCGATAGAAGTTTCCCGTCCAGGCCAGGTCAGCCGGATCATCGGCGCGCAGCTCGAGCGCCGAAAAAGGCAAGAAAAGCTCCGCTGTCCATCTGCCGGGCGCGCGACCAGTCTTAACCAGCCAGTACCTGTCCCAAAAGGCATCGGCGCCACGCTCATCATACTGGACGCCAGCCGCGTTGACTGCGAAATGAAGGTAGTCCACCCGGCCTGTAGCAGGGGCAAGAAACACCTCAACACAGTCGTCGGTCCACACGGGGCCATCTCGCTGGACGACTTTGGGGCTGAGCCCTGCCAGATCGCTGTCCCAGCACTCAAAGGCCAGATAAAGCCCCTGAGTTGTCTGGCCTACCCGGCAGACGGTGCGTTGGGTGAGGTTTTGGGCGCCGTCCATTGCGACAAAATCCGGTAGCGTTGCCGCGCTTTGCCATTCCGCCTCGCCGATATCACCGTCCAGCACTGGCGCCTTTGGTAGTGTGGGGAAGGTGACTTCCGGCAGCTGGTTTCTGGCCGCAAGCGCCGCAGCCTGACGCTGGCTAGCCGCCGCCAGGCGTTCAGGCGACTTTACCCAGGTCATCAGGTTGCTCAGGAAGGGGGGCGAGGGAAAGTTATATTGCCGATACGCGGAGGAGACGACTACGATGCCCTTGCCGATTTCCTGGTAGGCAATGATTGGGCGCCGGTCTTTGTCGGCAAGTAACGGGGTGTAAGCCTGGGACCAGTAGACCGGATAGGTCCAGGGCACATTTTGAGGCTGAACTCCCTGCATCAGTGGATGGTCTGCCGCGACCCAGGAGGGAGGCGCCTCGCGCCACTCGTTCATCTGCCCAAGGCAGCCCCACTTGAGCGCGGGATCTACCGCTGACAGCCAGTAAAACATCGGCCCGTAATTGGCGTCGGTTACTACGAGGCAACCGCCCTTTTCCACCCAGGCGCGCCACTGGGCGCCATACTGACCGAAGTCCTGGGAGTTCTCGATGTTATACCCAGTACCCATTACTACCAGGTCATACTCAGCGAGAGAGGCCACCAGATCGGCGATATGGGTGTTCTCGAAGGTCGTAAGCGGCCAGCCCAGTTCAGTGAAGACAGGTTCCTGGTCCCTCTGATACCAGTACGCGCCGTCTTTGAAGGAGCTGTATACGGCGGCGCCACGAGGGGGCTCAGCCTGTACCGCAGAGCTCAAAGCAACCAGAAGCAACCCGATCACCATAGCGCGCATCATCTTGGGCCTCCCAACGGCGAAAAACTGCAGGGCGCAGAAACCACTACTTGCCGGATCCTTCGCCAGGAGAAGGCCGTTACCTGCGGGTGCAAGGACTACTAAGGGTGCGTGGCTGACCTGCCCCTGTGGGTGTTGCCGGATCGGTGGTAAACTGAAGAGCGAGAACGCTAGAGGGAGCTGCCAGAATGGACGACCACTTCACCTATATGCCACTTGGACCCTGGGGCGTGTGGTTGAACCGCCTGGTGGTTTGCTTCATCACTTTCCTGGCTCTATTCATAATGGCTGCCAAGCTCTGGATATGGCCCACTGCTGAGCCTCAAGCCGACACGGGCGGATTGTTGGTTCTACTAGGCATCTCGGTGTTTCTTGTTGCGATGGGTCTGCGATCTGTCTCGGCGATTACAGTCTCGGGCAAGACACTTCGGTTCCAGTTGGCTTTCGGAACCTGGTCGGTCGCAGTCGACAAGCTGGTGTGCGTCAGAGGCAGTATCACCTGGGAGGGCGTCCTGACACTTGCTTCCCTCTCCTTCGTCGTACCCGCGCCGTTCTACACACTCCCCTATATGCGATTAAGGATTTCTGGCCGCAGGTCAGGCGATCCTTATATGACCCAGCTATACCGGCTCCTTGTTTTTCTGACGGAGCACACGCAGGACTGTGATCTTGCTGGCTGGCCTGTGAGGCCACTCGAGACCGGCGGCATACTAGAGGTCAGAACTGAGAAGGATGGCGCGCGGAGCTTCGCCTGGCCCCGGGCTTTGCTGCTGCGCGAGTTTATACCAAGCGGAGCGATTGCTCTGGTTTTCGTTTGTTTTCCCGCCTTCTCTCTCGCCCTGGTGTCCAACGCCAATGGCATTAGTTGGGCTGCTGCACTAGTGCGGATCCCTGTGCTGACTGCTCTCCTTGTCGGTTTGGAGTTGTTCGTGGCCCTTTGGTGGGGGCCCATGCTCTGGACACAACTGCGTGTCACAGTCGGAACCGAGCTAGAGATTCGCGTCCTGGTGCGGACGATGCGCATCTCCTGGCACTCCGTCACGGCCCTGACCGGTGGGAGTTCACCTCCGGGCTGCTGTTCTACCCAAGTGGCAGCGGTTACTTGCGGCTGGACTACGTGAACCAGAGCGGTCGCAAGCGCCATATTGTGTTGCCGCCGCTGTTCGGGCTGAACGATGAGTTTGTGAAGGCGCTCCGTACCAGGCTCGATGCTAGCGTAGAGATGCGGTGAGGAGTGCACCGGCAAGGTCAGCAACTCCGGCGAAACACTTCGGATACACCCTTTACCATCCCAATCCCCCACCCACCCCGGGGATTAGGAATCTGCAATTCTCGTGCCAGACAGGGCCTCCGGGCGGCGTTGTGGCGAAAGGTTTACAAAAAATTTACCGGATCTTGGATCATGCAACAGGTTTCGGGAGCGAAGACTCCCGAAACACGGTCGAGCACCACGGCAACAGGTTTCGGGAGCAAAGACTCCCGAAACACGCGGGAGAGGGACCGCTAGTGTTATGACTTTCACGCCTCGGGCGGGGCTGGATTTCGGCACTGAAGTACCGAAACACCCAGCCCAAGGGTTGCGGGAAGCTCCCCCTGCACCCCCAGGCTCGCTTCGCGTCGTTGCCCTTACTGGGCCGGTTCCAGTCGCGGATTCACCCAGATGGCCCAATCGCAGTTGTTGCTGCCGAGGGAGTCCGTCACCAGCGAGATCAACACTACCTGCCCAGCCAGGCTTGACAGGTCTACCGAACTCTCGCGCAGCTTGCCTGAGCCTGGATCGCCCCCGTCCCAGGCAACCTGGCCGTTAACCAGCACTCGGAAGGCCACTTGTTCTCCGCCCGGCTGGATGGCAGCGCCCAGGGCCAGCTTGAGCGGTTCCTCCGGCAGGCGCAGCAGCCATTCCAGGTGCGTCTGGCCCCAGGAGGGAGTGTGGGCACCGATCCCCTTAAGCTCAGGTTCGACGCCTCGCCAACCGCTGGGTGTGCCCGAGCCGAAGACTGTGCCGGCTTGTATGACACTGCCCGAACCTAGCCCAGTGAAATAGGGCAAATCTACCAGCAAGCCTGGGCCTGTGACCTCGGCTAGCTCTCGGGCGTAGATGATCGAAGCCGGCAGCGAGACCTGTATGCTCGGAGTCGAAGGCTCCAGCAAGCGGTTGCCGTAACTGTCCGCCACAATCAGCACTCCCTCCCGCCTGGGTTGGGCCAGCTCGACAATTGTGGATTGCGCTGGCGCCTTGAGCGCGATGCGCGGTTCAGCCCAGAGCGCCCAGTCGAAGCTTGGATTCCCGTTGGGGCCGACATCGGTGACCAGCCTGAGGCGCAGTTCCTTGCCTCGCCAAGGGCTGAGGTCCACCTCAACAGGCTCAGCGCGTCGCTGGTCCCAGTGACGCTGAAATACCTCTACTCCATCCACCAGTACCCGGAAAGTGGCGCCGTCCCCGTTCGGCATTTCTGGCGTGGGCAAATCGCGCAGGCCGATCTTCGTCTGGAAGCAGAGCCCCTCCAGTGTCCGGCAGCTTCAGCAGATACTCGCCAAAAGTCGCAGGACGGAAATCGGGGCTATACTCTCCCGCCTGGATGCTGGGCAGCTCGTAAGGCGGGTGCTCGAGGATCCCCTTCAAGGCGAGGGAACCCGTGAAGAAGCTATCGATCGCAAAGGTGCCGCCTTTCCCAATAGGCAGCTCTTGGCCCTCCACGATCAGATCCCGGTCACATCGGGGCGGATAACTGTCAGGTCCATAATATTTGACTGGAGAGGCTCCAGCCTTACCACATCGCGTCTTGCGTCACTGCTGCCCAGACTCACCCGCACGGGGGCGCTGACCGATGTCACGTGGAAGCCCGACTCATCAGGCGCGCCGTCTTCGGGCATATAGATGGCAGTCGGGTCGAGCCCGAAAGAGCGCTCGCCCGAGAAGGCAAGCCAGCCAGGTATATGCACGGGGGCGTCCATCTCACTTACGCCCTGGTAGATGCGCCACAGTTCTTGCCACTGGCCCTCGGGCGCGCGTTCGATCCACTTGCGCCCTTCGTCGGTCTGCACCAGCGCCAGATCGCGCCCATCGGCCAGTTGCCAGGCGAAATAGGGCACTCTCGGGTTGTCTCCCTCCGCCGCCACAGGCTCGATAACCGTTTCATAATCGGGCACAGGTTCGTTTTCGAGGAAGAACTTCGCCTGCCTCAGCGCATAGCGGGTGCCCGGCGAGTCGAGTTTTAACCCCTGGTTGAGGTCGAGGCAGAAAGTCGGCAGGCAGCCGGTCCGGTCCTGTGCCTCGGTAAAGTTGAAGAAAGCCTGCAGGTCGGTCTGCTGGTCAGGCAGTCCCAGATGGCCATACCCATAATCAAAATCGGAGAAGATGGCCGACCGCACTGGATGGTAGCGGCCCATCGCCTCGTTGTTATTCCAGAAGGGTTCTCCAAACTGGGCCCACCAGCAGTCCAGCATATAGTCCGAGATGCCCTCGGTGCCCAGCGGCACCTGGGGCAGAGCAGCCTGGAGTTCGCGCAGCAACAGGGTGGCGCCCTGGATGGGATTCCTCCCCTCGATTGGGCCGGTGTCGGTGGTTACGATGAGAGGGAAATCCAGATGCAGAGCATCGAACCCAGCGACCTTGTGGCTGGCAACGAAGCTGTCCACAATCAGCTTGCGCACCTTGGCGAAGGCGGGATTAAGGCAGTAGATCTGCCCAGGCGATTCGCGGTCGAGATACCAGCCGACCTCGCCGTGAGTGGCGGGGTCGCGCTCGATAGCGTCGCGGAACTCTTCGACCCGCGGATGCTGGGGCGAGATGCCCACCAGGTTGCCATGCGCCATCACTTTGAAGCCCAGCTCATGCGCATAACGGATAAAGCTCAGCTGCCCACTCGTTGGGCGTGTAGTCGGGATACATAACATCATAGGGATTGGTGCGCCAGTGGGGCAGGTAGAGCAGCGTCTTGCTCGGTTCGACCTGGGCCGCCAGGTCACGGAGAGGGGTCTCGAAATCGCCTGTCCCAGTGATCTTAACGATACACCGGATGCTTCTTGCCCATTCAGGCTGGCGTTCAGCGATGGGGGTAAGGTCGAAGGCGTCGCGCAGTCTGGCCTTCTGCAGGTTCGCGGCAACCGGCCAGGCGCCCTGATATGCGGTGAAACGCCACTTGAGCGAGGCGCACTCGGTGCGGTCGTCCCAGGGGGCATCGGCCATTGTAAGCAGCGAGATGCGCCAGGCGGTCTTGAGCCGGGTGATGCGCATAGCAGCAAAGGCTGCAGCCGGGCTCATCGGCGCTCACCAGCACGCCGCCCTTCTGCCCCTGGATGATTAGCGCGGTGGTGCCCCAGGAACCAGGATAATAATAGGAGACATCCGCTACTTTGCTGTCCGCATCCAGTTCGACGCCCCCCACGCCTGGAATAAGCAAGCGCACCTGGTCGGCATCGAGCGGGCCAAGCCCAAGCCAGAGGCCTGCAACTCCGCCCTCTGCCCGCTCGCCCAACTGCTGGACGAGCAGGTCAGTGCCTTCAGTCGTTACCTGGGCCTCGAGGCTTGCGCCCTCTTCTCCGGCGCGCACCTCGCGCAGGTTGGGGCCTGGCGCCATATAACGCAGAGTTGATTCCACGCCGGCCGCCTCTACCTGGCGAGTATAAGTCTCGCCGGTAAGCAGGTTCTCAAGGCTTGTTATAGCGCCCTGACTCAAGTCGACGCGCAGGCTGGCAGTCTCTGCAGCGCCAGCCGCGGCCCAGGTCAGGGTCATCATCATCAGGGAAAGGGCATACCAGCAGCTAATAAGAACCTTGCGGGGCTTGCTGTGGTCGGTCATCAAGCGCCAACACCTCCGGATAAGAGCAAAGCAACGCGCTCGCTGGCAAGGTAGCACGGGGGGCGAAGGCTGTCAAAGCGCAGCAAGGGGGAACCAGCCTTCCGGCGGCGAAGGGGCGTGAGCAAGCTCCCGAAACACGCGAGAGGGGGGATTGGCCGTTGAATGATGACTTCACTTACGCGCCCTATGGGCCATGGGGTAGGGTGCTTTGTGCATTGCCGTCGGTGCTCGCGCTAGTCGGCGTGGTGGCGACATTGCTAGTTGGGCCCCGAGACGACGCCGGCGCGCCTTTGTGGGCGGAGCGCCTATGGGGCGTGGCGATGTGTGCTGCTTTCGGGTGGCTTTTCAGTAAGACGACGTATGCGGTTGTGCGCCAGGGCGCGGTGCTGGAGTTCTACCTCCCGTTCTCGGTGCGGCGGGAGCCGAGGGCTAGCCGAGTCAGCGTGTTTAGCTGGGTCTGGTGGTCTCCAGGATACAACACACAGTTCGTCTTCGGGCTGCCAGGCCCGGTGTGGCGTCTGCCGTTCGTGTTCATGCAGGCCTTCACTCCGTGGCTGCTCGACCACGATCCGTACCTCATCCAACTGCGGCGCTTCCTCGAAGCTCTTCCGACACTAGATCCGGAAACGCGCATCGCCGCTTTCATGGCAAGACTGCCGCCCCCGCCCAAGGGCTTGCGGAGTAAGGACTGGGGCGATGGGGCAACGGCCTACTCTCCGCCCAAGTGGCAGCTCGACCGGCTGTTGCTGAACGCTTTTCTGCTTCTCCTGATGTTGGCGAGCTGGGCGGCTGTCGCCTGGCTCACGTTGACGATACTAGCGCCCCCAGGCAAGCGCTTGCTGCAGCTCTTCTGGATCGTCCCCTGGGGCGCACTGGTCGCGTTGTGGCTCTGGTCCCTTCTCCGCTCCTCGATGAAGGTGACGTTGGGGAAGCAGCTCGTGCTGAAGCGCATCGTCGGGAGCGCGACCGTCAGGTGGGAGCGCATCACCGCGCTGCGAGATGGCGGCTTCCGCAGTGGCGGGCTGACCTACCTGCCCGGCTGCGGCTATGCGAAGCTGCAGTATGTCGGGGAGGACGGCCGGTCGCGCTCGCTGGTCATCCCGCCGGTCTTCTGGCTCTCGGATGAGTTCCGCAAGGCCCTGCTGCCGAAGCTGGAAGAGAGGGGTAGACCGGGGCTGGTGATAGAATAGTTGGGGAGGTGCGCGCTTGAACGACAACGAGTTCAGACTCGTGCCTGACGACCATGTGGGGTGGGCGACGTTCTAGTCCTCGCCCCCAATGCCGCCTGTGTCATCGTGGGGCATAGGGCGGCAGATTCCAAAGGTTGTCCCTGTCTCGAGGCCGATCGCCGTGTGGGAGGTGTCTGGAGTTGTGAAACGAGCCAAACGGGTTCTTCTCTGCGTGTTGCTGGTGTTGGCGAGTACCCTCGTGGCCATCGTGGTGCTGTTGGTGAGCGAGAACGTACTTGAGTTTGCTGGAGTCTGTGGGCTGCGGTTCATCGTCGACCCTCTCGCGTATAGTGACACTGACTTCGATTCGCAGTCATGGCGTGATAGCCGGGATCCGTGGCAGAGGGTGTCCCCCTCGCCACGCTACAGTATGGCCAAGTCGCTTGTCCAAGATCACTTGCAGCCTGGCGCGCATAGGGCAGCAGTAAGAGAGCTACTCGGTCCGCCAGACCATGCACATTCGGTCCGCGCCCCTTGTTCACGCGCGCAGCCCTATTGGGACTATGAACTGGGTCGGCCGCTGCCCGGCATGCGTGGTTATGACCGTACGCTACACATCTGGTTCGACAACGAGGGGAGGTATGTTAACTTCTCCGTCTCGGTTGATACCTAGCGCCTGACTCACGCTAGCGGCGCCTATACGACCTACACCTACACCTCGCGCAACTGGCTGGAGGAGCTCTCGAACCGCAAGTCGGATGAGACGGTGCTCTCCAGCTTCGCCTATGACCACGACGACTGCGGCAACCGGACCGAGCTGACCGAGGCCACGGGCGACGTCACCACCTATGCTTACGACTCCCTCTACGAGCTGACCGGGCAGACCAAGCGCAACTCGGGGGATGTAGTACAATATAGTTATAGCTACACTTATGACGACATCGGCAACAGGCTGACTCTTACCGACCAGGGGAGCGCGGTGACGACCTCCACTTACAACGCAGGCGGGCAGTTGATCGGGACGGATGCCTCCGGGACGCTGACGACCTTCACCTACGACGCCTCGGGCAATCTCGCCGCCGAGGTCACGAGCGCCGGGACGCGCTCCTACACCTGGGACTACGACGACCGGCTTACCCAGCTAGAGAACCCCGACTCAAGCACCGTGGCGTTCGCCTACAATGCCGCGGGCAGGCTTTCCGGTCGAACTGAGACCTCTGCCGAGGACTCCACAACTGTGGAAGGTCGCTTGTATGACGGCGACAAACTAGTAATAACCAAAGACGGCGATGGAAATACCCAGGTCAGATACACTACGCAAGGGCCTGCTCCCTATTCTGATGTGATCAGCCAGCGCCAGAACAACCAGACTTATTACTACATGCTGGACGGCATACATAACGTCTATCAGGTGGTGGACTCGCTCCTGGCAATCCGCAACACCTACGATTACGACTGGTTCCGCTATATGACTCAACGCAATGAGGAGATTCGAAACGACTACCATGTGAGTCTGTGGACGACGTTGTATCTGGACTACTCACTCTACCAGGCAGAGCAGCTCTGCTATCAGGCGCTCTACGGCAGGAACATCCAGATGCCGTTTAACAATGCTCGGTTTACCAGCCTCCTTTATCCCGAGTTCGTGGCGCGGGACGCTGTATTATCGCCAACGCCGATGCGGTCGGCAGGGATTGGAGCGTCTGCGGGAGCGGGAGCACTAATGTACTCCGACGAATGCTACGTCGAGCTCATTGACTGCTACCGTAGACTGGCTCGTGACAGCGGCGTCTCCTGGCTCGAAGCTTTCTGGGACATCTTCATGTTCTCCTGGCACAGCTATTTTCCGTCACTGTTCATCGGTGCCGGCTTGGTGGGAGCCAAGGCCGGCATTGGCTCGCTCCCACCATTACTCGTGGTTGGCCTCGGATGGACGATCGGGACAGCTGTCGCTGCGGTCCCGTACCAGCGGGCCTGCAACCTCGAAACCGAGATATGGAGGCAGAACTGCCGGGACGTCTACATCTTCTGCCTGAAACGCAACCAGTGGTTGGCAGGGAAGCGAGGACTTGACTGGCTCTAGCCGCGGTCTGTGTAGGAGGGATGGCTGTGAGCGACCGGCAGCAGGCTGAGGGCGAGGTGTTCGGGTATAAGGTTCCCCGCCTGACCTTGCAGGTGGTCTCGAATGTCCTGCTGCCGGTCCTTTGCGTGGTCGCGTCGGCGGGGCGGTTGCACGCCGCGGTAGCACGGACAGGAATCGCCCCATACCCGGCCTACGGTACGCCTGCTGAGGGTATCGCCAACCTACTCTTCAGCTTGCTGTTCCTGGCATATATGGTACGCGTCTGCCTTGAGTTGCTCGGGCAGGAACGCAGAGCAAGCATCCTCTTGGCAGAGGCAGGCATCCGCTTGACCGACTGGCGGCGTCGAACCATCGCCATCAAGTGGGCCGCGTTATCAGAGGTGCATGTCCACCACGTGGAACTGTTTGGCCGCTGGACCTACATCACGCTTCGGGCCGGCTCGCACCGGCTCAAGCTGTCGCCCTACCTGGAGTCGCCGGACGAGTTGGTGGAGCGACTCTTGGACAGGACGGGTTTCACACTTGTGGCCACAAAGGGAGACTCCACGACCTACGGGCCACGGGACGAGGACCGGCCGCCGGTGCGGTAGTTGAGGCCGCGGGCCGCTGGGAACGGCTTGAGAGACTCAGGAAGGTCGAGGGAAAGAGCAACTAGCGCCAGGAGGAACGGCGCGGGCGGTGTTATAATCTAGTTACGACGACATCGGCAACAGGCTGACTCTTACCGACCAGGGGAGCGCGGTGACGACCTCCACTTACAACGCGGGCGGGCAGTTGACCGGGACGGATGCCTCCGGGACGCTGACGACCTACACCTATGATGCCTCGGGCAACCTCTCGACGGAGGTTACCAACGCCGGGACCCGCTCCTACACCTGGGACTACGACGACAGGCTGACCCAGCTGAGAACCCCGACTCAAGCACCGTGGCGTTCGCCTACAATGCCGCGGGCAGGCTTTCCGGTCGAACTGAGACCTCCGCCGAGGACTCAACGATTGCAGAAGGTTTCTTGTATGACGGCGCCAAACTCGTATTAACCAAAGACGGCAATGGAAATACCCAGGTCAGATACACTACGCAAGGGCCTGCTCCCTATTCTGATGTGATCAGCCAGCGCCAGAACAACCAGACTTATTACTACATGCTGGACGGCATACATAACGTCTATCAGGTGGTGGACTCACTCCTGGCAATCCGCAACACCTACGATTACGACTGGTTCCGCTATATGACGCAACGCAATGAGGAGATTCGAAACGACTACCATGTGAGTCTGTGGACGACGTTGTATCTGGACTACTCACTCTACCAGGCAGAGCAGCTCTGCTATCAGGCGCTCTACGGCAGGAACATCCAGATGCCGTTCAACAATGCTCGGTTTACCAGCCTCCTTTATCCCGAGTTCGTGGCGCGGGACGCTGTATTATCGCCAACGTCGATGCCTCCCACAGGCGGGGAGCGTGCATACAGCTACCTGGACTGCAGCACGATCTATGAAGCGTGCCGGAACGAAGCATTAGGGCGGAGCAGCTTTCGTTGGATCGACGTAGGCGCTGGCGCTCTTTGTACAGGCTCCGGTATGCTTGGCCTGGGTGTCGATGCTTGCGGTAAGGGCTTCACAGAAGCGGAGCGAGGACAAGGATACAGTCCCTGGCTTAAGTATGTTCAATGGGGATTCCGTGCTGTCTCTGCGGGACTCACCATTGAGGGCATCGGGCAGTTGGGGGAGGCATACGGGTGTTATCGGATGCAGCAAGTACAGCTTGAGTCTTGCAAGACCGCACGTGACTGGTGCTTTGCGGCCTGCGATCGTGCGGCGGAGCGAGGGGTGCCGATAGATGACGATAACCTCAGGGGCCTCTATTATTAGCCGGTTCTTAAGTATGCTGGCGATAGTCTGCGCATCGCTGGTACTAGCCGGTTGCACCAAGACCGGGCTTGAGCAGGTGCCCATCGCGCCGCCACCACCGCCAGGCACTCGGCTGGTGACGAGAGCGCTGTTGGCCTCACCGGATGGGGCCAGTTTAGCGGTGGCGGTAGCACTCGTCCCGAAGGGCTCGCTCCTCGGCGACTGCTTGACAGTGATAGATACCACTAGTTGGAGCCCGGTCTGTCAGTACCCAGGTGAAGGTAGACAGCTGCGCCCCATCATTTGGCTTACGAGAGAGCGTCTTCTATACAACGACTGGTGCCTGCTCTCGGGCAGAAGGAGTACGTTCGTGTGGGACACCACACACGACCTGCAGACAGGATTCCCTGCGAAGCTTGGCGACAAGTCTACGTTTTTTGTCTCAGACCACTGGCTCGTCCACCTGGGGTGGGTTAGGCGAGGCAAGCCGACATCCGAACCAGGCCCGGGCGAGTCGGGCTTCCCACGGCTGTGTATGTACGACCTGCAAGAGCAGCGGGCTGCGTACCTGGGCACGTTCAGCTCCCACGTGGTCGCTGTGCCTGTCGGGGTCTGGGCCCCGTCCGGAAACGAACCGCCTGAGGTCTTTGTCTTTGTAGCACAGCTCGAAAAGCCAGGAGCTTCCACACCCAGTAATACGGCGCTGGTGGCAGTCTCGGTCCCCGGTGGGACGATCCGCCCGGTGATGTCGCTGCCGGGATGCAGCCACAGAGTCGCACTGGGAGGCGCTGGCGATACACTAGCCATAGGGGTGCGAACGGCTGACAACGACGCAACCGACCTTCATATCTACTCAGAGAGCGGCGGACAGCCCAGGGTCGCGACCTCCATATCTGATGCAGTCTTAGAGCTTGAGTGGTCTCCCGACGGCAAGCTGGTGCTGGCTCTGGGGGTACGTTCTCTGTGGTGTTTCGACCCCGCCACGTGTCACCTGCAAAACCTGCTTGTGGACGACACTAAGGCTGACGAAGCCTGCTGGCTGGGAGACAGTAAGCACATCATTGCCGCGCGCGGTGACAGACTGTGGCTGATAGAGCCGGAGAGCGAGACCACCAAGCCGGTGTTCGATCTCAACAGACTCGGCGTGCCGGGCACCTAGCACAGACCGCGTGGAAGCCGGGAGATGTAGTACAATATAGTTATAGCTACACTTATGACGACATCGGCAACAGGCTGACTCTTACCGACCAGGGGAGCGCGGTGACGACCTCCACTTACAACGCCGGCGGGCAGCGGCTCACGAAGGTCGAGGGCGGCACGACGACCAGGTTCGCCTACGACGGGGCGAAGGTAGTGCTGGAGCGCGACGGCGACGATGAGACCGAGGTGCGCTACACCCACGAGGGCGGCTCGCTCTACGACGACCTGCTGAGCCAGCGGCGCGACGGGGCCAGTTACGACTACCTGCTCGATGGGCTCGCGAGCGTGAAACAGATAGTAGATAGCTCCCAGGCCATCGAGAACAGCTATTCCTACGAGGCCTTCGGACAGGCGACGGTTGGCCAGAGCGACGTCTCCAACCCTTACCTGTTCGTCGGCGGGTATGGGGTCCAGTGGGAGAGCACCCCGAGCCTCTACTTTATGCAGGCCAGATACTACGGCCCGGGCGTAGGCCGGTTCATCTCGGAGGATCCCTACGGCGGCTCCCCGCAGGACCCGCTGAGTCTGCACCGGTATCTCTATTGCGGAAATGGGCCGGTGGTCAAGACTGATGCGGCGGGGATGGTTGACTGCTGGATGTCGTCGCAAGGCGTGACCGCCGGGGCGGGCGTAGGCGTGGGGTTCTACATCGTCTCGCTCAACTGTGGCGGCACCTTCTACCGCTATCGAGTCGTATGCCGCGGATGGTTCCCGGGACTCGGTCTCGGAGGCAGCTACCAGTTCTTTGCAGGACAGTTCTCTGATCCCGCACACATGGAGAACGCCTCCGGCTGGGGCATCACGGTCAGCGGGGGGTGGTTCAGCTACGAACATGGCGAGACTTCGCCGGGATGTACGTACAACATCGGGGGCGTGACATGTGGACTGACGGTAATGCCCATCCAGGTGTTCGTCACGAACCATTGCACTTGGACACGAATACGCGGACTATTCGATTGGAGAGCGTACAGCGGCGAGTAGATCGCTGCCGGCCGGCGCTGACGCCATGCATGCAGCTACTGAGGCCGGAAAGCGGGACAGCAAGCAACGCCACTATAGCAGTTGCTGCAGCCTGTGCGTCTCTGGAGACATAGGTGGGTGATTAGTTTATGGTCACGAAGCCCTCCACCAAGGCGTACAGCTTCGCTCTAGGGCTCTGGCTGCTGACTAGCATGACCCTCGCGGCGGTCATGCTGCAGGCGGCGACTCCGGCGTTCGGATGGGAGCTTGCGGGAGGGCTAGCGAGTGACCGGGGTAAGCCTTGTCCCAATGGGTTGGGCCCTGCTCACCATCCTGCTTGGGGCCAGTCGCGGGGCTCTCGTGCTAGCATGGAGCATACTCCCGGTAGTATGCCTGGTAGATTCTGCCGCCTTCACCACGAATGCGATATTCCAGGAGCAGTGGATACTGCTGGGCCTCCCGCTTGCCCTGGTACTGGCGCTGCTGTCTTCGCTGCTTGCACTTCAGTGGCCGGCCCGTCGGGAACTTGCTGATGGGCTCCCGGGCGGCAACGACACTTCCTCTCCAAACCCCAAGCCGTGGCGATCAGAGGGACAGCTGCTCATCAGTGGCCTCTGCTTGTGGGGTGGCGCGTTTTTTCTGCTCTTACAGATGGTCGAGGGCTGGATTACGCTTGGCTTCGGGCTAATACTCGCAGTGAGGAGCGTTCTTGTGATCCACTTCTCCCACGCAAGAGCCATCTACGCGCTTGAGGCAAGCAACTTGCTGGTCGCGATGTTCGTGGGCGTGCTCGCAACCACCGCTGCGCACGTGATGTGGCAGACCCAGTTGCTTGCGGCGCTCATCGGGTTGTACGCCGCCCTCGCGCTCGTAGCGACCGCCCTCAGAGCGCGGGAAGCTGGAAGGGCTGATGATCCTGCCCCGTAGGGGGCGGTCCAAGCAGCGTGCGAACGGCGTGAAGGCTAACCAAGAGCTCTCGAACCGCAAGTCGGACGAGACGGTGCTCTCCAGCACTACCTTCGCCCCGTCATAGACGAACCTGGTCGTGCTCCCGCCCTCGACCTTCGCCAGCCGTTGCCCGGCGGAGTTGTATATGTAGTTGGTCTCGGAAGAGTCCGGGTACTCGATGTCGGTCAGCCGGTTCAGGTAGTCCCAGGCATAGGAGCGCGTCCCGGCGCCACTGACCTCGGCGGCGAGATTGCCCGAGGCATCGTAGGTGTAGGTCGTCAGCGTGCCAGAGGCATCCGTCCCGGTCAATTGCCCGCCCGCATTGTAAGTGGAGGTCGTCACCGCGCTCCCCTGGTCGGTAAGAGTCAGCCTGTTGCCGATGTCATCGTAAGTGTAGCTATAACTGTATTGTACCGCAGCTCCCGAGTCGCACCACGACTGTACATGCCTGGTTGTGCTACGGACTGATGCTACTGTCCGCCGAGAAGACCAGCTTCTCGTTCGTGCCGTCGGAGCGCACCGTCCAGACCTCGCTCCCGTCTCTGCGGAAGACGATCAGACCCTGAGGAGTCCAGGCGCCCGTCCACGGCAACTCGTGTATCCTGCTGGCCAGCACCCTCTTCTGGCCCGAGGGCCAACTTACCGCGACCAGCACCACGTTGTTCGGGCCGTCGCGCAGATAGCAGAGCGCCTTGCCATCCGGCGCCCATTGGGGCACGCCCACCAAGGCTTCGACGTGGTCCTCAACAAGGGTCTGCTTGGTCGGTTCAGCGACCGGCGCAGCAACAAGGCTGGCATGGTCGCCCCGCAGCAGCGTCAGCAGTAGTTGCTTCCCGTCCGGCGACACAGCGCAGCCAACCAAGTCAGGCGATTCGTATAACCTGGACGAACCGACAACGAAGCGGTCCTCCACTAGAGTTGCGAATCGTACTGAGTTCGTCGCCGCCTCACTGTCGCCCGCGATGAAGTATAGCCGCTTGCTGGCCGCGCCCCACTGCATCAGAGCGGTGGAGTGCGCGTTCATTGCGAGGTCGGCCACGACTGAGCGCCGCGAACCGTCTGCCGCGACGACTGCCAGCTGCATACCGCTTTGCCCGAGCTGCTGGGCCCAGTAGGCGACCCATCGCCCATCGGGGCTGGGCAAGGGGTAGGAGAGGTTCTCGGTCCTCGACTCCACCAGCTTCTCAGGGGAGCTTTCGTCCAGGGACTTGCGCCAGATGGAGAAGAACCTGTCGTCGAGCGACGCGTATACAAGCCCGCGGCTGTCCGGAAGCCACTCGGGCGTCCTCACCAACAGGAGGGGCTTGCGGCTCCCGCGGACCAGACAGCGCGCCTGGCCTGTCGAGACGGAGACGACATAGAGGCCCTTCGGCGGCGTGCTTTGCCTCTCAGGCACCGAGAGCTGGAATGCCACTTGCGTGCCGTCTCGAGAGACGGCCAGATAGTAGGTCTGAGGCCTGGCGAGGCTCCCACTCTCGTTCGCCCGCCGCCCACACCCGGCGCATAGGCAGGCTCCAACGGCCAGCACCGTGACGAGACGTCCAAGTCCCCTGCCAGTCATCGACGTGTCACTCTCCTGCTGCCTACGTGTGAGGCTTCCGGTAGTGGGACGTCCGGAAGCTCCCTTGGTGCGTGTAGGTCCTCGCAATCTGACGCACACTCGCCGGTGTCCATGTTCACTATCTTGTCCACTCGCAAGGCACAGCAGTTGAAGCAGGCGGTCTGCCACATGCTGGCCGGGTCCTGTGGATCCTGTTCGGGCATCCCCTACTTGAGGCAGTGCCGCGCATACCAGCACCATAGATCGGGCCGCGGCACGTTAGACCCGTTTGCCTGCCCGTAAACTCGGTCACACGAGGACTTGGGTTCCTGAGACCAGGTCTCGACAGGCGGCTCGACGACTCCACACCCCGACCCCGCCAGGATGACGATGGTGCCGATAAGTATCATGCCGATAAGGGCCGTGATCGCGACGAACTCGCCACTCGGGTCAGTCCTTGTCACCGGCCCGTTAGCGCAGTAGAGGTACCGGTGCAGGCTCAGCGGGTCCTGCGGTGACCCGCCGTAGGGGTCTTCCGAGATAAACCGGCCGACGCCCGGGCTGTAGTATCTGGCCTGCATAAAGTAGAGGCTCGGGGTGCTCTCACACTGGACGCCGTAGCCGCCGACGAAGAGGTAAGGGTTGGCGACGTCGCTCTGGCCTACCGTTGCCTGCCCGAAGGCCTCGTAGGAGTAGCTGTTCTCGACGGCCTGGGAGCTGTCAACTATCTGCTTCACGCTCGCCAGCCCATCGAGCAGGGCGAAGCCAGAGTGGGGTGCAGGGGCAGATTGCCCCTGCGATCTTCCGGCCTTATAAGTGGAGGTCGTCACCGCGCTCCCTTGGTCGGACAGAGTCAGCCTGTTGTGGTGAGGCGTTTGGGATAACTATCTCATCAGGCAGTGTCCAGACCTTGGTCTTGCGTCCTGAGGAGACGTCCAGGCTCCAGAGTTCGTCGGAGTGTGAGGGTTCAAGGCCTGGGCTACGCACCGTGTAGAACAGCCTTCCTGCGTCTGGTGCAATGGCCAACTGGTAGATGGTCTCTGCCCACACCATCCGGCGCGGCGCTCTCGCGCCAGGCTGGAACAACCATATGCTGGCGCAGTCGCTACTGAGCAGCCCCCTCCTGTCGCGTAATCTGAAGAGGTACCAGTCGCGCAATGGGTCATAGACAAGGCGTTCGACGTCACCCAGGGGCCGCCTGGTAGGCCAGAAGCAGCTAATGCGACCAGACTCCAGCTCAAGAGAGGCGATCACGGTCGCCTCTGGACCTACATGCACCATACACCACAGCTTGCCGACATCCGCGCTGGGACACCAGTCGTACACCGGGCATACTGGGGCGGAGATCGCAACTATGGACTGCACCCGTCCAGGGATCAGCAACAAAGTAACTTCGCCCCACCACCCGCCAGCATATCTGCCCCTCCCATGGCCAGATCAGGTCAATGGGCTCGTGGTCACCTGTCCAAAGCAGCATGCTGGTAGCGTCGCCAACCAGCCAGATCCTGACTTCCCACCTCCCCCCGTGGGGTCTGGAGAACGCAAGCTGCGGAAGAGCTGGAGACCAGGCGGCAGTCCATCTGTCAGGCGTTCTGCCGGTTCTCGGTTCGTAGGCCGAATTAGGCACCACTACACGCTTCGACAAGTCCGTGACTTCGAGGCGCCAGCTGCCATCCTGGCCCGACGCCCCAATCGCAAGCCATCGGCACGAGGCGTCCCACTCGCACGGAGAGCCGCAACCTGCATCCAGGAGGGACCCAGCCTGCGTGTCTAAGACGAATACACTACCTATGCTGTTACCAATCTCGTTCCTCACGCGGATAGCTACCTTGGCACCGTCGGCCGTCACGACGAGTCTGTCGATGACGCGGAGAGCATGTTCCAACCCATAAGACAGGTCCCGCCCACAACTGGGCACAAGCAGTAGCGCGACCGCCACCAATAGCCCTAACATAAACTGTTGTCGAGTTAGCACTGTCAGCAGCTCCCGCAGCCCGCGGTGAAATAGGCAGTCAGCCCTGGTAGACGCTCGCCGGTAGTTGGACATCCGGGTATAGTTTTCCGCATTTGCGAGTATCCCATATGTTCTTGGCCGCGTCATATTCGTGTTTAGCCTTCTCGTAGTTATACGGGGCCCATTTGACCATGTCTTTGTAAGCGTCAGCACAGGTCCCTTGCATGAGCTTGGGGAGGTCCTCACTCCACCTGTATACAAGGTACGCCAAGTAGCACGCCCAAATGGCCACTCCCAGGAGCCCAAAGAGGAGGCTTACGTAGATTCCCAAGATGATTGACCCCGTCAATATGATGGCCTGTACTATGTATTCAAACCAAAACGCCGGGTCCGTGATCCACTCCCACATACCGGTCGGATCAGTCCGGCT
>CAVVLO010000007.1:0-62928 GCA_963749155.1 uncultured Armatimonadia bacterium
ATCAGGAATGCCTGCGCTGTGTCACTGACTCCCAGGGCCAGTTCCTGTTCGAGGGTTTGCTGACCAGGCCTATGGCATCTCAAGGTCTATGACAATGGCCTGCCCGCCTATCACTATTTTGAGAGCCCTGAACAGGACTTAACTTTAGAGCCAGGGCAGGAGCTGGAGGTCAAACGTCAGTATCCTGCCCAAGACTCGGCAGATCAGGTTCATCGACGCGGGCACTATCCAGGTGGGCGCTAGCCACTAGGAGCGGTAGGGCCCAGGCCCCCAGCGCCCCACCCCAAGCCTGATACCCAGCCTTGCCTTCCCCTCAGCCGAGGCTGGCCTCGTAGCGGGGCCTTTGGCCTTTATGCTATAGTTCCCACAGCTACGCCCTTTGTACGGAAACAGGAGGTAGTCTTATGTTCGACCCGACAGTAAAACTGACCGAGGCTGGAATCAAGGCCTTGCCCCCGCTTGCGGTTGATGGCGCCTGGGGTACCGAGCTTGCCAAGCTGGGCGCCGGGGCTGGCGAGATGTGCGATCCCTGGAATATCTCAGCTCCCGAGAAAGTGCTTGCCGTCGCCCAGAGTTATGTCGAAGCGGGCGCTCAGATAATTCTGACCAATACTTTTAACAGCAACCGCATTGCGCTCGAGCGCCACGGCCTGGCGGACCAGGCGGTCAGCATAAACAGGGCAGGGGCCGAACTGTCCAGACAGGCCGCAGTGGGGAAGGCTTATGTCTTCGCCTCGATGGGGCCGACTGGCAAGCTCGTGATGATGGGCGATGTGGAGCCCGAAGAGGTTATCGAGGCGTTCGCTGAGCAGGCTCAGGCCCTGGCCGAAGGCGGGGCTGATGCGTTGCTGCTGGAGACTCAGACCGATCTCGAAGAGGTCCAGGCGGCTTTCGCAGGCGCCAGGAGCGCCTGCGATTTGCCAATCGGGATATCTTTCACCTTTGACTCGGGCGCAAATAACGACCGCACTATGATGGGAGTCACCATCCCTCAGGCCTGCGAGCTCGCTCTGGAGCTTGGCGCGGCTTTCGTGGGCGCCAACTGCGGCCTTGGGATAAGTCAGTTCCTTCCCCTGGCCAAGGCTTACGACGAGTGCAAGACCAACTTGCCTCTCTGGTTCAAAGGTAATGCTGGCTTGCCTGAGCTGGATTCGGCGGGGCATACCTGTTTCCGGGCCACACCTGAGGATTATGTAGCCGCCGCCGGGCCCGCTACTAGCGGCCGGGGCGCGTTTTATCGGAGGGTGCTGCGGTTCGACCCCTGCGCATATCCGCGCACTCCGGACCGAGCTGGACCGTCTGCTGCCTCAGGGGTAGCCGAAGTGGGGAAGGGCGCTCTTTCTCTACAGGATATTAAAACGATAACGCCCCTGCCGGACCTCGACAGGGGCGTTTCATTTTTTGGAAATTGGACTTCAATCGCCAGATTTTGCGAGCGCCAGTTGCTCGTCTATCAGCCGCTTGAGCTGCGGCGCGGCGGGCACCTCGGCCCTCAGTGTGACCTGCCCAACTCTTAGCAAAGGCAGCGCCGTTGGATGCTTCTCCGTCACCGTGAACCGCATCGCGCTCGGCCTTGGCTTCACATAATGCTCTTCGCAGACGACCCGGCCCTCGTACTGGGGAAGCACTGCGGCGAGGACCTCTTTCAGATAGCCCGTGCGTATGCCACAAGGCCCGCAAGAGATATCATCGCCCATCCAGTAGAGATGCAAAGTCAGTTCTGGCGCGCTCACAGGTAGCTCTCAACAGCCGCCTTTAGCTCTGCCGCGGTCGGCACGATGCTCGAGAAGACGACTTCTCCATTGATGAGGATGGTCGGGATGGCCTTCGCGCCCGAGGCATAGACCCAGCGCAGGCCTTCGCGCTCTTTTATCATATGCTCGTAGTAGGCAATCTGGCCAGGATATTCAGCCGCGACTTTCTCAATGATCTCCATCACATACTGGCAGGGCGGGCAAGCGGCCGCGTCCAGGGTCAGCGCGTCGATGCGCACTTTCGCATCGCCCGGGTCGAAAGAAACCGCAGCCAGTTCTTCGGCGGTGAAAGTCTCTCCACCGGCCTGTTCGAGCGCAGAAGCGAGTTGCTCGGCCGAGACAGAACCCTGCACCAGGTCCGAGATAGCCTTGATATTGGCCGGCGGTACATCATAAGGGATATCGCAGCCTGGCGCGAGTATATAACCAGGCCCGGCAGCTTTGCCAAGCACCTCGCTAGGCATGGGCGAGGTTGTCCTCCGGGGTGCCGAACAGCATTACGGTGGTAAGCGCCAGATTGCCGCCGTAGCCTACGTGATATTGCTCGCCCAGGGCCTTGGCTTTGGTTATGTCCACGTTCTCATCGAAAGCAAAACCGTCCGCGCCGGACTGAGCCATCAGTTCGAGGTTGCGCGTGGCGTCTCCACAAGTGAAGAGCATTGATTTCTTGCCGGCGACCCTGGCGACATCCCAGGACGCCTGCAAGGCCGGTGTAACGAATTCCTCAAACATGGCGGGGGAAATCTGACTGGTCATCGGATCGACCAGCGAGATGACATCCGCGCCTGCGTCCACGTAATACTGGCACATCGCAGCGGAAACTTCCGAGGTGAACTCGAGGATGGCCTTTGCGCGCTCGGGCTCCAGCACCATATCGGTCAGGATGTCGGTGCCAGCCAGGTGCAAGCCCAGGGTGAAGGGGCCAGTCACGAGAGCGAACAGCGCGACTTCCTCGCCGAGGGTAGCAGCCAGGCGACGGGTAGCCTCGAGACCAACTGGGATGCGCGCCTCATCGGGCCCGGGCACTTTCAGCTCGCTTACGTCGACTGTGGACAGGATATGGCTGGTGACGTGAGGGGGATTATCTTTGGCCCAGCCCAGTTTGCAGCCCAGGGCTTCGGCTTCGATTTGCAGATCGAACATCACGCAGTAACCATCGGCGTTGTAAAGTTCGTGGGCTTTCTCGATGCCCTTGACAACCAGGTCGGCTGACTTCAGGTAGACATCAGCTGGCGTATCAATCAGAGCGGCGGCGTGCACGCCAGTATAAACTACGAAGGGCGTGCGGGTCGGCTGTTTGTATTCCAGCGCGTCAAGCACGAGTTGCTTCTTGGCAGACATTTTGGTTGTTCTCCTCAATAGTGTTAGCGTCCTCTGGGGACGTCCTGCCTAGTATGAACAGGTTGCGCGCCGGTGTAAAGGGGTTTTGGCGATATTTGTATACTATTTTAGTAGAATATGCGCCGCAACTGGCTTCAAGAGGCCCAGGAGGAGGTTCCTCAGGAAGTCCTGGGCAAATAATGGCATAATCAGTATTATCGGACGGATTTTCCGGGAGCGACCCGCCACCCTTCAGCTCCCTCCTGGCTTTCCCCCTCCGCCTGGCAGGGAAACCTCTCCCTTTCCCGAAAGCCTTAGGCGCGCGCTGTAGTGACAACGTATGGAGGTTTTCAAAATGACCAGGCTGCGCTGGTTGCCTATTGCTACGATCTGCTTGCTGGCTGGACTGGCTTCTCTGTCAGCTGCCGTTTCCTTGTCGGTTGTCGAAGTGCAAGACCAGTACACTGGCGCTCGAGGCCTTACTACTTTCCTGCGCGACCATCAGATCGAATATACCGATATCACGTCCCTCGCGCTGGAGGGTAAACCGCTGCCTGCCGATACGAAGGTGCTGCTGCTTGGCAGCTTCGTCACGAACAACGTCCAGGTGCGCGAGTGGCTCGCTTCCCAGCATCGGCAGATCGACTCCTTCGTAAAGAACGGCGGGTTGCTGGTTCAGCTCACCCAGACCGACCAGGAAGAGCCCCTGCTCGCCTGGCTGCCTGGCAAGCTGACTGCCAGGCGCGGCGATGTGGACTTGACTACCTGCCTGCTTGTTCAGCCGGACCACCTGCTGCTGACCACTCCCAACAAGATAACGACCGAGGAACTGACCGGCTGGAAGTACAAGACCTGGTCCACTTTCTGGGAAGTGCTGGAAGACCAATCGGGGTTTAATATAATTGTTGCAGAAAACAAGTGGCTGCGCCATCCTCTGATATGTGAAGGACAGCATGGCCTGGGACGAGTGCTTCTGGTCGGCGCCGCGCTTGATAAATACACCGAGGTTGGCGAGACTGAAGCTACCAAAATCGGCGCGGCCAGGCTGCTTGAGAATGTCCTCGCCTGGGTCGAGACCGCCGCTGACAGGCAACCTGCCAGCGGTCGTCCCCACCGCGCCGTATCAACCTGAGCTGTTTCCGGTTGCGGTGTCGGTGTTCCGTTGACGCCAACGCCGATGGTATCCGCCAGCCTGAGGAAGCCCCACTTGCAGGGGTGCAGGTGAGCGATGGCCATTCGATCGTCCTAACAGATGCAAAAGGCGCAGCGCTGCTGCAGGTACCCCTCGAGATCGCTCCCTGGATAACTTACACCGCGCCAGCTGGTTATAGGCCAACAACGCCCTGGTATTTTCTGACTGGCCTGGATCCTGAGAGCCTGCCTCCGAGTTACGAGTTTGGCGTGGTAGCTGGCCCCTGAACGCGCAGGCAAGGAGATTGTGTTCGCCCAGATAACCGATTTGCACCTCGGACTGCCGTACCCGGTCGCAGAGGATGGCGCTCATTTTGCCGCGGCCCTGGCGGAAGTAGCCCAGGCGCGACCCAGGCCTGACTTCGTAGTGGCGACTGGTGATCTCGTAAATATCGGCGCCCAGGCAGACCAGTGGCAGGCCTACCAGGAGGGGCTCGAGACCTTCCGCCTTCCCTGTTTCCACAACCTGGGCAACCATGACTATAACGGCGCCTTTGCAGCAGGTGCGGTAGACCAGTTTATGTCCAGACTTGCTCCTCCCCATTATGCCTGGGACTGGGGCGGCTGGCATTTCATTTCGATTGACTCCTGCTCCGACACTTATGGCCAGAGCGCCTGGCTTGCGGCTGACCTGAAGCTCAACAAGAAAAAACCGACTATCGTATTTCAGCACTATCCGCCCACCCGGGCCTTGCTTGCCCAGCTTGAGAAATACCCGGTCAAGGCCATCTTCACTGGCCACTGGCATTCGGACAAGGTGTTCGAGGACAAGAAGGGCCTGGTCAGCTACAACACGCCCAACCTGCGTTTCGGGGGCATTGATGCTAGCCCGCGTGGCTTCAGGCTGATGACTTTGAAGCCCGAGGGCACTCTGTCCGGTCGCTACATCGAGTGCGCCTACAAGCCCTGGGCCACTGTGCTCTGGCCGCAGGAAGGAGCGGTGATTTCTGGCGCAGTGAAGCTCCTGGCCAGCGCTTCGGGCGGTTCTTCAAGCCTCAAGCAGTCCGAGTGGCGCCTGTGGCGCGCAGAGGAGCTGCTGGCAAGAGGCGCCCTCGTCTCCCAGAACGCCCTGACCTATGCTGCTGAGCCTCGCTCGGAACTGTTCACCCCAGGCGCTTACCGGCTGGAGGTCACTTTCGAGTGGACCTCGGGCGAGGTAAGCATTGCCTCCTCCGAATTCATCTGGAGCAACCAGGCGCGCCTCACTCCTGCTCCGCGCCACAGTTGGCCTCAGCTTCGAGGCGACCCCGAACGCAGTGGCGTTGCTGTAAAACGCGGCCCTGCCTTCCCCGCCGAACTGGCCTGGGTTACTGCCTTGCCAGGTCGCTCGGGGCTGGCTTCGCCTGTCTACGCGGCCGGAGTCCTGGTGGTATCACAGGATGAAGCTCAGGATGGCTCCTTCGCGGGCGTCGTGGCTCTCTCCCCCACCTCGGGCCAGACACTATGGCGCTTCCAGACAGCCACCGCGGTGAAAGGTTCCCCTGCGATCGTGGGCAATACGGTGTGCGCGGTGACAGTTACAGGCGAAGTAATCGCCCTGGAGCTGGCTACAGGCGCGCCAAAGTGGACTTTTGAGCTGGGAGATGCCGCCGACCGCTATGTGTATCAGGCGCCCCTGGCACTTGAGGAAAGCTTCGTAGTTGGCTCCGGGCCGCGGCTGGTGAATCTCCGCGCCAAGGATGGCAAGCTGCTGTGGGAGCGCACTGGGCTTGCCGGGGACTGGATCAGCTCGTACTCCTCCCCCGCTTATGGTGATGGGCGCGTCTTTGCAAGCTTCAACTGGGGGCTCGAGCTGGCTGGCCTCGACGCCAGGACTGGCGAGGTGCTCTGGACTTGTCGCGAAGGCTCGGGCGGGCACGCGCCGCCTGTGTTCTTCGAGCAGACGGTCTATATGGCGGGCGTGGACAAGGGGTTGCGGTTGATTGATCCCCTGACAGGGAAAGTGCGCCAAACCATCGCCCTGAAGGGCGCCGGATGGCTGCTTGCCGCGCCTCTGGTCACCAGATGGCGTCTCTACCAGCCCGGTCCTGATGGTGAACTGATCTGTTTCGACCGGGAAAAGGGCCAGGAACTCTGGCGTTTTCAGACCGGTCCGGGCTTGCTGGACAGTTCTCCCTATCGGCCAGAGGGCGCTTACATCGCTTCTTCACCAATCCTCGTGGGCGATGCGGTAGTCTTCGGTGCTGGCGATGGGAAACTGTATGCGCTGGACTATCAGACAGGCAACCTGCTCTGGAGCGCCGACCTCGGCGCGCCTGTTATGGGTACTCCGATGGCGACGGGCGACCTGCTTTCGGTCACCACTTACGCGGGGGTCGTGTTTGGCTTCAGGCTGAGCCAGTAGGCGCTAGTCGGCAAGCTGGGCGACGGCGATGACGGAGCGTTTCGCCGGCACCTCGACCTGGCAGGTGTAGGTCGGGCCGGCTGGGCCTTCCGGCTGGAGCACATACTCCCGCCGCGCGGCCTGGTCGGTGCTGTTCCATACCGCGACCTGTAGCTCTGGGCCCTGGTGATAGAGGCGCGCGAAGACCCCTTCGGCCAGGCGCGGACTGACGATGACTGGGTGGAAGTCCTCCGAGGCCAGCAACCGCGTCACTGCGGCTTCCGCGGCCTCCTTGCCCGGCTCTTCAGCAACCAGCACTTGCCCAGGATAAGCCGCGATGAGCTCTGGTGAGAGCAGCCCATGTTCCCAGGGCGCAATCAGATTCGCAGGGGTCATCGAGAAGCGCGGTTTGCCCTGGATATAGGTGCTGACCGGGTCCGGCCAGAGGGTCAGAGGCATCAGGTTGTGCTCGGCCAGCGCGTCGTAGCAGAACATATAAGACTGCTCCGTCTGCCAGTGTTCGTTGTAGTAGGCGATGCGATCGTCCAGCACCCCCAGGTCATCGAAAAGCGGCGCTCCCGAGCGGCTGGGAGAATACTTCTGCAACGTGCTTGAAACCTTCAATGTGCGATTCGGCACTCGGTTTGGCATAGGCCCACTGATACATCAGCGCCAGGTCGGGATTGTGCGCCACCTTCATCCACTCGGCCATCTCGAGCGAGTCCGGCACGCGCGAGATGCCATCGGCCATATCGTCGGTCGCCTGGTTCAGCCACTCGGGGATAACACACCTGTAGCCCAGCGACTGCAGAGTGAGCGTCTTGCTGCTTTTGGCCCACATCGAACCCCAGCCATACTCGTGCAAGGCGAGAGTGTCACCTTGCGGCGCGGCAAGGAATAGCTCCCACAGGTCGAGAGCGCACTGCCGGCTTAACTCGGCGTGGTTGGAGAAATACAGATGGTAGAGCTTCACGCCGCTGACGGCCCAGACGGGTTGTTCGGCCCGTACTGTCTCCTGGCAGCGATTGAGGAACTGGGCGAAATTCACGCTGCGCCAGATGGCATAGTCGAGGCCGAAGGGGGTGGTATCCTCCGGACGCGGCAGCTCCAGGGTATCGAAGCTCTCGAAAGCGGTTCCCCAGCGCGTGTTCCACCAGGCGAGGTCGGGATTGAGGTCCTTACAAAAGTCCACGAAGGCGGCCTTCGCCCAGGGAGAATAATCGTAGCCTGCAGTCAGTTCGTTGTAGAGGCTTACGTGGGCGATCCGGTCGTCCCCTGCATAGCGTTTTGTGAAATCCGACAGCAGCTTGCAGAGGTCCTCGAGATAGGGTTCGCAGGCCCAACTGGCCATTGTCGGCTTGCCTTCGGCGTCGATGGCGCTGACGTCTACGCCCTCGTATTGGCCGGCGCCGCGGTACCATTCGCCGTGCAGCACGAGGACTACTTTCAACCCCAGCCGGTCAGCCTGGTCAATCAGCCAGTCGTTGCCGGACTGGTCGCCGCTGGCCGCATTGGCGTCGATGAGGACGGTGCGGGCGCCGAGGGAGGCCATCCCCTGAAGGTCTGAGAGCATTGTGGCCTTGCTTGTTTCATCGAGAGAAGGCGCGCACTGCGGGCCCGGTGGGTGGTAGCACAGGCCGAAACCGAGGGGCTTATCCGGTGCTGTGAATCCAGCCCTGGCGAGGAGGAGCAGCAGCGCCAGCGCGCAGGCCAGCTTCACTGCTCAGCCCTCCTGATGATACCGATGGGGGTTAGCTCGCGCCCCTGGCCAAGTGGATTGCCGATGAGGCACTTCTTTACGAACTTCGCATCCAGGCCTTTCGATACCCCCAGGACTTCCTGGCCGAGGTCGTTGGCGTCCACGATGGAGACCGGCACGCCTCCAAGCAGCTGTGAAATCTTCTCGGATGTGCCGTCGGGGTCTTCAGGCATCAGCGAGCAATATTTGTCGAAGGGCGGCAGGTTGTAGTCGGCAGGTCCGTCAATGGCCGCGACCTTGCGCCCGGCGATGCGATAGAAGACGCCCTTCAGCCCGAAAGGCTTGGTGATTGCCGCACAGAAGGCGGCAAAGAGGATACGCGGCAGGCCGACTTCCTCGATGGCCAGTTGCATCGTCTGCGGCCAGGTTACCCCGATGCCGTAGGGGACTTTGGAGATATACTTGGTTAGCACCCGGGCCCAGTAGCCGGGCTTGATATCATCCACGTGGCGCACGCGCCCCTGCGCGCCGCCGACCATCTTCTCGCTGGCAATCACGATGTCGCCAGGCTGCAGCTTGTCGGTCACATACTGGAGGAAGACGTCCTCATAGCCTGAGCCTGGCTGCACTGCGTGAGTCGCAATAGGAAGCCTTAGCCAGGTAACGCCATCAATCTCGACGGCCAGTTCCCTGCCTGGATTGGCCCTAAAGCCTTCTGGTGCCTGTTGCTCGCTCACGAGGTGCCACTTCCTCTTTCAATAAAACTTGTTTTGCTGCAAGTTTACGATACTCGGTCCTTCCGAGGAACCCCTAAAAGGGGGCTTCGGCAAGGGCTGCCCTGGCTTCGGCCTTGTGTTTTCTCTCAAACCAGTGCATAAGCGCGGCCACGGCCAGGAGGGCAGGCAGGTCGAAATACATCGCGGTCCTCAGGCCAAGGCTCTCCGAGAGCAGCCCGATTACATAAGGCATCGTGATGACGCCCAGTCCGCCCATAGCCACCAGGACGCCGGTGCCGGTCGCGCCATATTTGGCGTACCACTGGCCGCCAACCGCCACGATGGTAGGCCACAGGCCTGACAGCGCCATCCCGCCCAGGCCAAACAAGACCATAGACTGCCAGCCCTCAGGCGCTGCAATGCCCGCGCCGATAAAACCCATCGCAAGCAGCGCGCAGATTTTAAGGAGTACGGTCAGTTTCACCGTCATCGTGAGGCGCAGGTAGGCGATACGCCCGAGGAGCATCCCGCCCCAAAACAGCGTCGCGGTGAGCGCGGCCAGCGACTTGGGCAGGCCCTGCTCGCGCTCAACAAAGGCGGATACCCAGCTTGCGCAACCCATTTCGCCGCAGACGTAAAGAAACAGGGTGAGGCAGAGCAAAAGGAAACCGCCATCGGTTGCGAGTTTTTTCACGATGGACAGGTCCAGGCGGTGGTCGCCGTCGGTCTTCTTCGGCAGGATGAACTGGCAAAGCGTCGCCACCAGCGAGACGGCCGCACAGAGGCCAAAGCCCAGTCGCCAGCCGTCCGCAAAGCGCAGTACCAAGGCTCCGAGCACAGGTGCCGTAAGCGCGCCGACGCCGAAGACCGCCTGCACGAAGTTGAGCGCCGGGGCGCTCTTCTCCTCGAAGACATGGTTCACCAGGGCCGATCCGACGCCCTCCACGATACCCGCGCCAAGCCCGACTGCGATCAGCCCGGCGACAAGCACCACAGAGTTGGGTGATATGGCGCAAAGGAAAGCCCCTACCGACAGCATTCCTGTGGAGAGCAGCATCAGCCGGCGCATCCCCAGCTTGTCGGCGAAATATCCGCCCGTCAGCGCCGAGGCGAAGAAGCCGAATTGCATAACGCCGCTTATGAAGCCGCCGGCTGCATCATCCATACCGAAGGCTTCCATCACCGAGGTCAGCACTGGGCCGACCAGCGCGTAGGTCAGCGCGAAAGCGCCCACCGACAGGCTCGCAGCCGCAAGCACGCGCTTGTGCAGCAAGGTAGGCAGCAATCCGGACTCGTTTTTAGTTGCAGCGGTCACAGCGGATGATCTCGGCATCGTTATATACGGGTGCGATCTGTTCTCCTGGGGGCACGATGAGGAAGTCTTCCTCGTTCCACTCGCCCCAGAGCAGCTTCTTCAGGAGAATCAGGTCGGCTTGCTCCTTCTGGAAGGTCCAGCCTTTACGTTCAGCCTCTTCTCGGGCGCCTTGTTCATAGTTGGAGAAGTCGCCGAAGGGCACTTCGAGGTAGCAAAGGGTGTCATATTTGGCCGTGCCGCCCTCTCCCCCAAGCGTTTCGAGGATGTATTGAGCGTTCTCTTCGCCATACTTCTCGATGAGTTCGGCATAGTTTATGGAAGAAAGCCCAAGCTGCGTCATCGTGCTGTCGAGTTGGCCATTCTCGAGCAGCTCGGGATGTTCGCGCTCTATCCATCCTGTGCTGCGGAAATAAGTCCCAGGATGCTCATCGAAGAAACGCCGATAACGCTTGCGCGAGCCCAAAAGCAGCGTGATGCAATCATGGCAGCGCGGCACTACCAGCGGCAGGTGACAATGCAGTCCCTGGATGCCGTTGCCGCACAGGCCATACCCCAGCAGGATGGCCTCATATTCATCTTCGGGCACCGCATCGAGGGCTTCCTGCAAGAGAGAACTCATCTTCGGAGCGCCCATATCGTGCAGGCCTTTCTTCATAAACTGGACATCCACGATATGCGGGGTTGTCGCAAGCAGCCAGCACAGTTCGCGATACAGGATGTCACAGGCGATTAACTTGTACTTATGAGCCATACCTCGTGCTCCATCAAAAAAGATGCCTCCGGCGCTCGAAGCCACCGGAGGCGCAATCTTACTCTATCTGGCCCAGCTTGTCAGTCGATGCCCAGCAGCTCTTTCTTCCGCTTGATGTAGTACTGGAAGTTGGGATAGCTGATGTCGGGCGGCATCGAATGGTCTACCGAGATGACCATCCCGCCTTCGAGGGTCTCGGGGGTTATGCGCCTGGCCAGTTCAGCCTCGATGGCCTCGGGGCCTGCGGCGATTGCCCGCTTGTCGAAGCCGCCTTCGAGCCGAAGCTCCTTGCCGAACTGACGCCTCAAGCCTACGATGTCCACGTCCGAGGCAACCTCGCAAGGGTAGAAGTAATTGACTCCGCCCTCGAGCCACAGGGGGATGAGTTCATCACAATTGCCATCGCTATCCACGTAGCAGAGGTCTATCCCCTTGCTGCGCACGAGGTCGGTGACCGCTTTGTAGCCCGGCAGCATAAACTCCCGGAAGCTCTTCGGCGAGATAAGCGGGCCGCGCTTGTAGCCCATATCCTCCCAGAAGCCAACTGCCTCGGGCAGGTCGTCCTTCATCAGGTCGAGGGCGCGCCCGTAACTGTCGAGGAAGAGCATCGTGATATGGTCTTCAATCTCATGCAGCAGCTTCGGGTCGTCGTAGAGGAGGAAAAGCAGGTTCTCGACGCCCATAAATTCTCGGATAGGTCCGAAGAAGCCAACACACCTGGCCCCGTAGAGCCTGATGGCAAGCCCAGCCTCGTGCAAGGCTTTGGCTTTCTGGGCCAAATCAGCGGGTACGCGGTCAGGTGAGGGCTGCATCCGCTCATCGCGGAAACGCTCCCAGGAGGCGCGGTCCGTAACAGGGAACTCAAGAAACTGGGGCATCGAGAGCTCTTTGTCCGCCCCCTTATGCTCTTTCAGGAGCTGACCACTCTCGTTGATGTAGACGATGTCTTTCTCGTCCTCTTCCAGCACCTTCACTTCATACTGCGGATAGGGCCCGCACTGCACATTGAAGACCGGCCACTGGTCCATCGCCTGAAACTCGGGGATTGGTCCAGGCTCAAGGCCCTCTGTCAGCCATCTCTGATGTGTGTGATACCACGGTCCCCAGTCCCAATAGGGCGGGCGGTCTACGGGCTTGTAGTGGAACCAGTTGCTGATGCGTTCACGGCTGGTCATTGAATCCTCCTAAGGCAGCTTCGGGCCTGTGTTGGTAACTGTAAGCAGATAATTGCCAGGTTTTATATCGAAGGCCAGGTCAGGCCCTTCCCCACTTGCCACTTCGCCGCCGGCCGCCAGTTCCAGCTTCCAGGCGAAGGGGCCAGTGTTCCAGTCATGCCAGACGGTCTTGCCTTTGGGCACGAGTCGCAGCCGCACTTCTCCAGCCTCGACTACAGTGAAACGCGCCCTGAGAGCAGGATCGAGTAACTCGAACTGGGTGAAGCCCGGCTGACCGCCAAGCAGTTCGAGGTGGGGTGTCGGCTGGCCGGCCAGTGAGGCCAGGCCTTCGACCTCAAAGGGCTCGAGCCTGATCCCTTGCAACTCGAAGCCTTGCTCTGTCTCACGGTAGCAAAGCCACGGGCAGCCTTTGCGGAAGGCCCAGGGAGTGCCGCTGGCCGGGACAAGGGCCTTCTCGAGTTCGACTTTCGTGCCCTCGGTGCGCCAGTTCACCAGCACTGCGCCGCGCTCGAACTGCTGCAGATGCACGTTCGGTTGCTTCACGCCTGTGATGCGGCAGACATATTTCACCAGTTGCTGCCAATCGGCAAGTCCCACTGGAAGGCCTTCGAGGCGAAGCTGCTTGCCGCGGCGCTCAATTACCTCCCCTGCCGGCAAGGTCCAGGCCAGCTTTAGCGCTCCGGATACCTCTGGCAAATCCACCTCGCGTTGCACCGCAAGCTGCTCGGAGAAGGCCAGTTTGCCGGTCGCGGGGGTAAACAGAGGATCAAATCCCCGAGGATATTCCAGCACTACCAGCGGAGCGAGCCGGCTTTGAAGCTGCTTGATGACGCCCTCTGGCTCAGCGCAGGCGTCAACCACCCAGACGGCCTCATAAGGATTGGTCTCGAGCAGGGCCAGAGCGCGCGGCGAGTGTTCTTCCATCACATCGAACAGGTCGCCTTCGGGGGTGTCCATCAGGGCGATTAGCTGCCGCAACACTCCTCCGTAGAAGGCATCATCGGCGTCAGGCAGCCAGAAGGCGTTGCGCGAAACGATAATCGCGAAGGGCTTGTGAGAGGCGCCAAGGCGCGTTTTGGGTTGCAACAGGTCCAGGTCGGCGCGCAGGTTGCTTGTCTCTCTCAGCAAGGCCCCTTCCGAATAAAGCGAGCATCCGCCACTATCGCCTGGGATAGCCCAGCTAAACAGCGTCCACAGGCCGACTGGCTCCGACAGGGCGCGCCAGATGACACAGCGGACCTCGTCGGGCGTGGGCGTGAAGAACCGTTCTCCGCGCTTCTTGCCAAACTCGGTCAGCGCCACCGGCCGGCCATAAGCCGCCGCAAAAGACGTCTCCATCGCGACCGAGCCGAGGAAAGTGCTTTCCTGCGGGTAACAGGTGATGCCACAGACATCAACGGGCACCTCTGGCCAGTAGGACCAGTCGGTATCATAGCGCGGGCTGAAGCCTGCCGCGTCTACCCAGCGGCTGACAAGCGGCAGGTCGGGCATTTCGGCCTTCGCTCGCCTCGCCAGTTGCCCCTGATAATGGACCTGAGTCAGCCAGGGCCGGAACCGGTGCATCCATACCCGCACCAGCCAGTTGTCATCCGAGGGAAGGATGGCCCCCCAGTTTGCAAAAGGCTGCCCGGCAGCCTCTGAGAAAGCCTCCAGGGAGGGATACTTCTCGGAGAGCCACTGCTGGAAGAGCGCCACCGTATGCGGATTGCCCCCCAGCTCTTCTACTTCTAGCCAGGCGCCCATGCTTGGTTCGGATTCGAGATATACGCCGACTACGGCCTGGCTGTCGGCGGTCTGGAGACGCTGTTTAATGACTTCCAGACGCTTCGCCAGCAGGTCGTATAGCGCGGGATTGGCAAGGCAGGTGCGCGAGGTGGGCGTACCGTCCAGCTTGAGTTCTGCCCAGTCGGGCAGAGCCGCCTTGTCAGCCTCGGACAGCGTGCACTGGCCACAGACTGAGGCCCCATATTCATGCCCAATATGAAGCAGCGTCTTCAGGCCTTTTTCCTCAGCCCAGGGCCCGAAATCACCGCCATTGTCCACCGAGATGAGCGGGTCGAAGGCTGGCCTGAGCAGTGCCAGTTCCGCGTCATCATGATTGGCCAGCCCTAGAATCTGTACCCCTGGCCAGCTTGGATAATAGAAAGTCGTGATGAGAGGGCGCGCAGAAGTCGCCTGCTCGAGCCAGGCGCCATCCCAGGGAGCAGCGGCAGCCAGGCTGCAAAACAGCAGCCCACAAACCAGGAGCACAAGCCAGGGCACAGCGGGCCTCCTTAAGGGGCCAGTATGAAAGTAGGCCACAGGACAGGGCTTGCTCCCTCGGCCAGGCCAGGCGCCAGGGCGAAGGAGGTTGCTTCGGTCCGGGGCGAGTCAGTTGCGTGCAGCACGACATTGGCTCGCAGCAAGGCGCCTTCCGAAAGCTCTCTGCCTAGCAGTGCCCAGGGCACCGCCACTTCATAGCTCGTGATGCCCTCGCTGTGTTTCACCTTGAAATAGAAACGCTCTGGCTGCATCTTGCCCGGCCCATGCGCCGAGTGAAGCACAGGGCCCTTGTCGGTAAGCGCAAGCTGCAACACACAATCGTCGGGAGCCGGCAGCGCCGTGGCTTCTCCCGCAGTTGACAGGCCCACTGTCAAGGCATCTCCGCGCCACAGCAAGCCCTTCGAATGGGAGTTCGTGGGCATCTCGTCAGGCACCTCGGCCGCCAGATAAAGGAAATTGTCGTCATATCCAAGCCAGCAGGTGGCCCGTTCGATGGGGCTGATGCGGGTAAACTTCCCGGGCTGTTCCATCTCGCGTGTCTCGGAAAGATAAAAGGCTTTCTTCCCGGCCCATTCGTCGAGTGCTCCATCTACCCTGGCAGTGAGTGGATTTACCAGTCCCCAGCCAAGAGGCCGGGTCAGGTCGAAAGCCACCGCGCCCGCTGTGCCGAAAGTTGCCGCAGCGCCCAGCCTGTAAAGGACACCTGGCTCCGGGACGAAGGAAAGCGGCACCTTCACGAACTGGGTCGAATTTGCTTTGGCGGTATAAGCCTGGGTAGACCATTCTTTCTTGCTGCCCGCTTCATCCGTCCAGGCGCTGACCCAGATCTCCCCCGAGGCGGGGCGGAGTGACCGGTTCTGGAGCAGCACAGGCACGACAGGCTTGCCTTCACTATCAGTTTGCTGCACCAGCGCAAGGTCGACGCGCAAGGGCGCGACCACCTGGATGCGCGCGCGCCCCTCGAGCAGTTCCTGCCCGCCGAGGGTGCCAGTTATCGTGAGTCCGGCAGCCCGTTCGGGGGCGCCAGCCACTAGCACCTGAACTGGCAAGATAACCTCCGAGCGAGGCGGCAGGTCGGCCTTCAAAGTGAGCGCGGCGATTTGGAAGCTGGGGTCGGCCACGAGCTGTAATTCGGCTTTCCGCGCCAGTGAATCGTAATTCCTGAGCACGAGGGGCAAAGTCAGTTCATCGCCCACCGTGACGGAGGCAGGATAACTCCCTACGCCAATGAAGGCGCCTTTGGTATAGGCGTCCGCCCAACGACGCGTCACGCGCAGCCTGCCCTCTCCCTTTTCAAGACTTGGCTCTACCTGGGTGCCAGCAACCCAGTCATTGAAGCTGTCAAGGACAATCCAGTCGGGATCGAGCGGGATGAGAAAACGCCAAAGCTGTTCTTGCCAGGTTTCAGGGGTGAACTGATACCCCTGGGCCTGCATCACCTGGTCGAGGTTGGGCGAGAATCCTGTCGAGAGCACGGGCGCGGTAAGCAGCCCCAGCCTGCGGCCTTCACCGACCAGATAGGAATATGTCTCATCCGGAGCGCCATAAGGGCCAAACGGAGAGGCGGCCAGGCCAGCCGAAAAGGCCCCAAATTGCTCGGCCAGCACCGAAGGCGCGACCTGAGGCACGAGTCGCCACTTGTAGGTTTTCGTGTCGAGTTGCTTGAAGACGAGGAGCCACTCATCACCAGTCAACGATTTTACGCAGGCTTCAGAAAGAAACAGCACGCGCGTCCCATCAGGGGCGAACCAGGCCGGACTTGCGCCAAAGCCGGACAAGAGATAATCGAGCGCCGAGGCGACTTCGTAGGGCTCGCCAGGCCAGGAGGCGTCTACAAGACAGGTGATTTTAAGAGCGCCATCGCGCTCTGCCAGGGGAAGCAGCTTGGCAAGGCAGGCCTCTTCCTGCCCGCCTCTCGCCCCCCAGCGCACGATGAAGGCGTCGATTGAATTGATGCGCGCCTGCCGCAGATGGCCTTCCAGCACGGCAGAGTCCGTAGAATCATACGGCCCCCCCTCTGGCGTCAGAACGGAAGCCAGGTCAGGCTGGCCGGTCTCGGAAAGGGTGGCCGGGTCGTGGCCCTCGGCATTCCAAAGACGCCAGGCGCCCGAGCCTTCCGGATTGCCGTAGCCGCCCTCGTAAAGGGCCAGCACATATTTGGCCGGTAGCTCCGAGGCCGGTGAGGCCAGCGCATAAGCGCCAGCAAGCAGCAAGCAGCAAACAAGCAGGCGGGTTAATAATTTCATACTTGCCTCCAGGCCCCCGGCAGGGGCCTTGCCAAACTCAATTGCCTGGCGCTTTGAGCAATACGCCCTGGCCAGGTGCAAGCCAGACTGATTCACCCTCGAAAGACGCCAAGTGTGCCCGTGTAAGGACAGAGCCACTCGCCTGGGCCTTCGCCAGTTGTCCATTCAACTCCCATCGGGGCCGAACGCACCAGGTCCAGGTTTACGATAATCGCCCAGCGCGTGCCATCCTCGTGGCGGAACTCGCCCACCAGTGCTGGCACGCCCGAATGCAGCGCCTTCAGCACCTGACCGCCCTCTGGCTCGAGTCCAGGCAAGCCATCCCGGGCCTCTGGGAAAGTATACAGCCCGGTCGAGGTCGGCCGGTTGATAGTCGGCGCCAGTCCGCGCAGCTTCAGATTCACGTTGCGAAGCACATCAAAAGTAGCGGTCTTGTTGCCGAAGACGTCAATTGCCGCAGCTCGATAATTGCCGTGCAGCCGGTCGTGGAAGGTGAAATAGACCAGCCCCCTTCCCCCTGCCGCCAGCGTTGTGAAAGCCTGCAGGCGCGTGGTCGCAGGGCTTGGTTCGGCGTATGAGAAGTGCGCGTTGCCCAGCACGACATTGCAGTAGGGCAGCCCGCTCGCAAGCGAGGCGCGCCTGAAAGCATCCAGATTGGCGAAGTAGCCTGCCCGTATGGAGCCATCTTCCATCAGCGAGTAATTGTCATAACTCAGCACATTGGGCCCAACTTCGGCGATGAACCGGGTCACATATTCGTCATAACTGGCCGCCCCGAGTTGTTCGGGCGAGGCGTAGTTGGGAAAGAGATTCACGAAAATCAGCTTCCCGGGCGCATATTTGGCAATCGCTTTGGCCACCACGCTGATTCCTTGGAACCTGGCAGTATTCGGCTCATCGGTAAGCAGATAACCCAGCACCCAGGGATTGGACGCCGTTTCGGCTGCAAGAGACTTGACGCGCTCTTCCACCTGGGCTGGGTCAACGTTCAGCCAGTCATATTCCGAACAGCGCGGGTCCCATACAAGTGCCGCCAGTCGATGGCGCTGGCAGAGCCCAAGCTGGGCTACACTGGCAGGCGCTACGAGGGTCATCCCGCACTCTACCGCCAGGCGCGCGCCCTCTTCCTCGGTCAGTCGTCCGCCTACTCCTGCAAGCTCGCCCCAGCCGCCAATCGGGAAGAAAGCCCTGGCCTTGTCACTTGCCTCCATCCCTGCTGGCCACTGGCCGCCATACAGGCCTGGCTCTTCGAAAGCCAAAGCTGGCAGACTTAAAACAAGAATCAGCCCGAGTAGCAATACTAGCTCCTGTTGCATTGGACTCCTCCGCAGGTGGGAAGTTCTTCTTATCTTCTGGCCATATATTCGCTTTGGCCAGGCAGTTTCCTCCGGGGGACCGAGCTAGCCAATTCGGCAAGCGTTACCAGGTGGGGTTGGTGCGGTATAATGAAGCGGCAACTGCCAAAGCTGGGTTGAAAACAATGCTCGCAGGTTTTGTTTCCGCAACAGTGCTCTGCCTGATTGGTGTCTTTATCGTCTATTCGGTGATGAAGAGCCAGTGGGGGTTTGGCTGGAGGTTGCTTGCGGGCATCATCGGCCTGTTGCTTTTCCTTTTCGGAGTCGGCAATTTCCTCCTGCTGCCTATGTTGAAGCCCCTTCCCCCCATTGATATCGCCGAGGAGCCGGTCGTTAAGGATACGCTGGAGCAGGCCTGGACCGCCTGGCAGAGTGAAGACTGGAAATCGCTTTACAACCTGATGTGGCCTGCCGCGCGCGATGTCAGCCCGCCTAGAGAACAGCTTTACGAGCTCTGGGCGACCCAGCGCAAAGAATTATATGGCGATCAGCCGATTCCCGAGGCGCTGGAGCAGATTCAGCTTTCCCATTCGCCAAGCTATGTTACGCTGCTGGTGTTTGAACTGCTGGTGCCGGATCGCGAGCAAGCCGCCATCCTGTGGAATCTGGCCAGGGAAGAAGGTGTAACGGCACTGCAATATACGGCAGGCAGATACGAGTTTGGCGCCGTGCTGGTAAAACAGGGCCCCGAGTGGAAGCTGATAGCAAGCCCCGCGACACTTATTGTCAGCACGGACGGCAAGCCCGCCAATAAAACAATGGGGGCGCTGAGAGAAGTGCCAGGTTTTGGGTCAAAGCAGCCGAAGACTGAAAGCGACTTGCCCGAGGAGACCCCTGCAGAAACGCCTGGGCTGGCGCCTGTTGCACCCGAAGGTTAGTCCTCGATGGACTCGTCTTCGGCTTCTTCGCCAGCGCGGGAAAGCTCTGCGTCTTCCTCATCGAGGAAGGCTTCCACATCGTGTTCCAGTTCTGCAAGCGCAGCCTGCTGCTGGTCAACCGGGGCGTGACTGCGGAAGTAGATAGGCGGACGCACGGAGACCCAGCCCCAAAGCCGCCCTCGCTCGAAGCCAAAATCCGAGAGGACTTCCTCCACGGTCTTGCCCGTCTCAGCAGCCAGGCGCGGGGTAAAAGCCGCTTCCCACACCAATACTCTGACCAGGGTGCTGAGGAAGAAATACCCCGGCACCAGTGTCGCGAGCAAGACATATTCGCGATAATCTCCCTCCCCAAAGGGGATGAAGAACAGTATGGGCAGCGCGGCGATGAAGCCTACCAGCGGCACCAGGAAGGCCATTGCCTCGAACAGGCTGGCGGTTTTGCGGTCCCTCTGGCGGATAAGCACGAGCCTGGCGACGCTGGCTGCAACTTTGCCTGCGGTCTGGGGAGCATCCTTTGCCCCAAGGAGCAGTGCGGCTGAAGGGGCGCGGTGCACCAGACGCGCGCGGTACCAGGCGCTGTAGAGGCCCGAGGCCAGTGTAAAGCCAAGCGCGAGCACGCAAGCCACCAGCAGGAAATTCGCATTGCCGGCTTCCACCTGGTCTTCCAGCCTCAGACTGGCCAGCAACACCCCGAGAAGGACAAGTCCCCAAAAACCAAGCTCCGCCGGCCAGGCGCGCGCCTCGCAAAGCTCCTGGGCTGCCAGGGCCGCTTTTTGCAGCACGGTGCGCGGCGATTCGGCGCTGCCTGTGCCAGACTGGACTGCCTGCTCGGTCAAGGGTGTTCCTCCCCCGGAGTTATTTGTTCGTCAAATCGATTGTACCGCAAGCGCCAAGCCGCGCAAAGCATCTCTAAGGTTTCAGGCCCCATTCTTCAGCCAGGCCTTTCAGCACGAAGAAAGATTGGCGCGGCTTGTTCTCAGTGTCCAGGAAGCCCCCATGCGGGAAGAAATGGCCGCTTTTGTCCGTGAAATCCCACCAGCTTATGGCGTGGACTGACGAATGACCATAGCAGAGGGTGTAAAACTCGCGTACCCATTCGGCCTGAAGGGCTTCGTCCCAGGGCCTACGCCAGGTGCCCATACCCTTTACCGCATCCGGGCCGTAAGGGCTCATTGGGTCGGGCTCCATCGAACCTGGCACCGCAAGCTCGGTCACGTGAAGTGGCTTCCCAAGCCCTGCGAACCGGTCGATCAACCTGTAGATTTCGAACTGGTCCCGGCTCGGATAGTAGAGCTGCAGGCCGATGACATCGAAGTCTACCCCCTCCTCGAGCAGTGCCTGACAATACTGATAGGCACTGCAGAGGCGCTCTTGAGGCGCTGGTCCGCCTACATCGTGGCCGCCGGCTACGTATTCGGCGGTCAGGTAGCAGTTGTTAACGACCAGCAACGCCTCGGGGTCGGCGGCCCTTGCGGCCTCGCACCCGGCCCGGGTGATGTCGCGCAGCTCAGCCAGTGACAGCCCCAGGCAGTTGGCCCAGCCGTGGGCTTCGTTTATGACATCCCAGATGCGTATCGTGTCCTTGCAGTGGCTTACTCGTCTCGAAAACGTGGTCATAGACTTCCCGGCGCAGTCCTGCATATCCTTCGGCCTTGTAAAGCTCGCGCAGCCAGTCGGGCGTGGTGTCGGGATAAAACCAGATAAGCGGATGCCCCTTGGCTTCAGCGCCGTTAGCCTTCAGCCAGCCAGCCTCGGTAAGAGGTCTCTCATACTGCGGATTGCCGCGCTCTGGCTCGAAGCCCTTCAGGTAGAAAGGTACTGTCCCATAATTCAGCGCCTGCAGATACTGCCTGGCGTAGTCGTCCTCTGGGGTCGTGTAGTGAAAGGCGTTGGCGCCCAGGCGGAAAGGCTTGCCCGGATGGGCCGCGATGCGATGGCGGGAGACCTCTTGCACGGCGTCTTCGGCCGCGCGCATCAGAATCGAGAGCGCCTCCCAGCCGGCCTTCGAGCGGTGCGGCATATCGCCGCTCTCCGCCTCGCGCAAGAGACGTCTGGCCTCTTCAACGCGCTCCATCAGTCCGGCTGAATAGTGGCAGCCTTCCTCTGCGCCTTCGGCCATCAGGTGCTGCAAAGCGGCAAGCCTGGTCGTGGCGAGTTCCCACTCGACCAGCAGCTCATCGCCGGCCTTGTAACCGCGCCCTTTGCCATCCAGCGGCAGTCGAACCGCGTAATGCCCTGCCCGGCGTCTCGATATCCCACTCTACCAGGAAGGCGCACGGGCTCTCTGAGGGCTCACAGGTCCTTCGCCAGTCCTCTGTCCCTCTGAATTCGCAGGCAAAGGGGTTGTAGTCCAGGTCCATCGCATAGAGGGCCGCCTGGCCAAAGGTCGCTCTCAAAGAGCCCTCCCTGTCCAGCGAAACCAGTATGATGGGCGAGGCCATAACCATCCCTCCAACAAGCAGCAGAGCCAGGGCGAGCAGTCTCATCGCAGCCTCCTACCAGCCCAGGAAGATGTACCGCGGCCTGGCGGTGTTCTGGTATTTCAGCAGGTACGTCTTTGTAGCGGCATCCCATTCCATCACATCGGGCGCCTTGCCTCCAGAGACGAGAATCCGTTTTGGCTCCCTGGGAAGCATCACGCGCGTGGCCGCCTGGGTGTTGGTTGGGCCTTCGGAGACGAACTCGAGATAACCCTTCCCCGCCCTCTCGCGGCTGATATGGGAAGCTGAAGCCAGCACCTGGGTGCCCTTGGAGGGCAGCTTGCCCAGGTCCAGCAGCCAGTGGCGCGTGTTCGGCTCCAGCGTAACCTCGCGCTTCACTTCGAGGGTAGGCGAGAAGAGGTCCACCAGCTTGCCTTTCACGACTTTGGCGGGCGCGTCAACACTCTCGTCAAGTCCCGCGGCAACCAGATAGGGGCCGCGCCGAAGGGCAACGTAGTTGGCTTCTTGCCACTTGAGGCCGGCCTTCGCCGCTGCCTGGCGGGCGACTTCGATCACTGCCTCATCGCCGGTCTTCTCGTAAGTCAGCCGAGAGGGGCTTTCGGCCCGGTAAAGTACCCAGCCCTTCCCCACTTTATAGTCACCCACAGCAGGCGTCCGGCCCAGGCCCAGCGTCTCGAAGAGGTGCTCCGCTGGCCCTTTGTAGTCCTTCTCATCGGAGTTCCACCATTCGGTCACAGCGTTATAAGGGTCTTGCTGGTCGTCCACGAAGACCAGCACGCCACCGGCCTTTACCCAGGCGGCAAGCGCTTCGTGGTAAACAGGTTCCATCGGCTTCTGCCCTTCGTAGGTGTGAAGGATTACCTTGAAGGGCTTGAGATAATCCTTCACTGTCACATTCTCGAGTTGGACTGGCTCGATGGCGATACCGCGCTTGAACAGAGGCAGGCAGAGGCCATAGAAATTGCCAAGTCGCCCATCACTGCCGTCCGGGTCGCCTCGCTGGAACATCAGGCTGTCCGAGACCATCACTCCGAAACCTGGCACGCCCCCCAGCCACTCGTTCTCGGGCCAGTCCATATCGCGCAGATGGTTGAAACAGGTCAGGAGTTCGGTCGCGTACTCCTGGGGTATCTCCACCTGCGGAGAATCAGGCTGGTCGGTCAGGTTATGCGCGCCCCGGAAGACCCGATGAGGCCAGGGCGCGACCTCGTAATGGGCGGTGTCGGGCCAAAGCAGCGAGGCGACCAGCGTGCACTCATAGTTGCGCTTGTAATCCTCCCAGCTATGATTCGGATTGTCCTCAATCGGGTCGTGCAGGAACCAGACGCGCCTGCCGGTTGCGCGGACCAGGTTCTGGGCCGCTCCATATTCGAAAAAGGCGGTCTCGAAAGTGCGTTCTTTCGCCACGTTGCGGTAAGTGTTGGGCGTGCGCGCGGTGCCTGTCCATACCTGAGCAATGTAGCCATCACAGCCGTTCAGCAGCACCAAACTGGACTCGGGGCTGACGATACGCCAGGAGGCGTAATTTATCAGGCTGTGGGTCGGCACATAACACTTCACATCGCGGCCGATCTCCTTACTGTAGTCCACGATGAAATCGAATACCTGCCCCAGCGCCCGCCGATACAGGTAATACTTGAGTTTGCTGGCGCGATACTGGGCATCGGGCGAGCTGTGAGGGGCAATCCAGGCCTCCCCGTAATAATCCTGCCACTCGCGCTTGAAGCCTTCGCTGTAGCCCGAATGCACCCAGAACTCCGGCTCTTCGAGATGGACAGCCTGAGCGCCCGCGTCAATTGCGCGTTTGACCCCTACCGAAAGAAACTTGCCGAAGTTGATACCGGGGCACATATAGTAGACATCGCCGCCATGGCTGACCTTGTTGCCGTTGCGGTCAGTCTGGGCTTCATCTTCGTGATTTACGCCATCGAAGCGTCCGTAGAGATAATCCTGATACTGACCCCAGGACACCCCTGTCATCAGCTGGGTGATATAGCCTTCTCGCTGCCACGATTCGATGCGCTCGGGACTGCCGGCATCGATGCCATAGGGGATGGCCACATCGGTCTTCAGGTCAATAAAATCGGCGTAGCCCATACCGCTCTGAAAGCAGGTGCGTTCCTGGGCCGGATCGGACGGTCTCATCGCCATCGCGCCTCCCATAACCAGTACAAGAATCAGGCACGCAAGCGCGCCGGGGATAAGGGCCTTCATCTGAGGGCCTCCCTTTAGCTAGGCTGTATGGGGTTTCGACACTGCAGCGCGTTCTACTTCAAGATTTTGGTTTTGATTGTTGTGGGAAGTCCGGTTATATAGACCGGCAGGGGACCGAAGTCCACCTTGGTTGCCGCGCCAAGCAGGCCTCCGACAGGATTGCCGTAAAGGTCCAGCACCTGAGCTTTGGGGCAGGCCATCGGCAAGCTGAAAGCGGTGCCCTCAGGGCCCCAGGTAATCAGCACCAGGCCGCGTCCGCTGTCGTAGAGATGCGCATAGGCGCCCTGGCACTGTGGGCAGCGCGCCCAGATAGGTCGCCTTGCCGAGGGTCTCGAGCAGCGCGGCGATTGTGCCGTAAGCAGGCTCGGGCGAATAATCAGGATTGACCACGCAGCTCCAGCGCTCGCCGGGGCCAGCCGGAGGCGCCCAGGCGGTGTGGAAAACAGCAGCTACCCCGTTTGCGAGCGCAAGCGAGGAGAGCTTGACCGCATCGGCCGCGTATTTCCACTGAGCCGCTTCATAACTGCCAGTCTCATCCGGCGTCATTGAGGTATAAGCACTTGTCAGCCAGATCTTCGCGGTCTTGGGCAGCGCGGCTTTCCAGCCGGCGAGCCAGGCTGGGAAGTCCTCTGGAGTGCCTGTATAGCTCAGGCTGTAGCCTGTCACTGACTTGTCCAGGCCTGATTCTAGCGCGGCCTGGCGAAGCTCGATACGGTTGTGCTCCAGATCGCTCGTAAGCAAAGGCCTTGTCGAGACGCCTGGTCTGAAGGTTGAAGAGGCCACTTTGGCAAGTGAGGCGTAGCTCATTCCATCAAGGCCTGCCTCGTCCGCCTCCACCAGACCGAAAAGCTGCCAGCTTTCTACCTCGTTGCCAGCCGCTTTATATGCCTCACCGAAAAGTTTCTCGAGTTTGGTCCTCAGTTCCTGGCCGGAAAGCCCCTCTGGGAAGCCCCGTAAAGACTTCAGCACCTGCAAGCCTGCCACTCGCTGGGTCTCGAGCAAGGCCTTCTGGGAGGTCAGGTAGGCATCGCCTTCGCTGGCCAGTCTGCCCAGGTCGAAGCTGTCGCGGATATAGCCCACTCCGGCCATCCTCAGCACGTAGCAGGCATTGGAAAGGTCACTCTCATCCGAGAGCCACGCCAGGTCTGCGTCCAGCCGGACAGGCACGTCCTGTACATAATGCCGGTGGTCGGGGCGCGGCACGAAAGAATAACCGGCGATGCCTTCCAAATCGGGGATACCGCTGCCCGAAGCCTTCCAGTGCAGAGTGTAGACGCCAAGTTTGACGGGATCGAACTTGAAATTGACTTCGCGCGTCTCGTTGTATTCGACAAAGGGGTATTCGCCTTTATCAAGTATCTCGCCGTTCAGGCCATGCCATTCATATTCAAATTTAAGGTTGTAAACATAGTCGGGCAAATCTACCAGGGTTATCTCGCTTTTGATGGGGCGAGGCGCGAAGAAGACATTTCCCTTGCGCGAGCTGCTGGCGTCCAGGTTGGCCGACCTGGTGAAAACCACATCATCGAAAAGCGCAAGGCCAGAGGGCGAGGCTGCCTCAGAGCCGCGCACCGCGAGCACTACGCGCGCCGAGTCTGCCTCCTCGGGCAACACGAAAAGCGCCTGTTGATGGCTCCAGCCTGTGATGCCGATGATGCCACGGCTGTACTGCTCGGACACGAGCGCGCCTTCAGCATCATAGCAGCGCACCCCAAGCAGCGCGTCGGCGGCGGTGAGGCTGGGCTTCACCCAGGCGTCCACAAGGTAAGTATGGCCCCACTCGACGTCTTCCTCGACCAGCAGCTCGATACCCGAAAGTCCAGGCAGGGCTTCGATCGCCAGGGCGCCAGGCTCGGTGTTGCCCTCTTCGGGGGTGATGGAGACCAGACTTGCCGGGTCGCAGAACCATAGCACGCCGAATTTCTCCACTTCGACCGGATCGAAGCCGAAGCTCGCGGCTGGCGCGGCCGCGGAATAAACCAAACCAGCCAGCCCAAGCAGAAGGGCCAGCACTCCAATCAGAGAATTCCTCATCTGTCACGTTTCCTCTCAGTTCTAATCTGGCTGTTTGACACCTGGCCAGGGGACAGGTTGCAGCCGGGGAGATTATACCCTCCCTAAACGGTCTCTGGGGAATCTACTCCTCCCCGCCTGTATCCGAACCGTTAACTGATGTAACGTGACTTGGCGAGTCTAGAGGGCTGGCGCCCTCTTTACAATCATCACTTCCAGTGGTTTCAAAGTAACGATAAGGCCCTGCGTGGTAGACACGGGAGTCGGCCCGCCGAAGGGGGCAAGAAATTGACCGGCGCGCACCGTTTCCAGGGTAATTGTCCGCTCCTCACTCGAGCCGTTTACTGCTACATACCAGTTCGTGTCCCGAGAATACTTCCGTCCAGCGAACACCCCCAGCGCGCTGTCAGCCAGCAACAACTCGGTTGGGCCACCGGTGGAGGTAACGCCCATCTCCTTAAGCTCGCTGGTGATGCGTTTCATCGCCTCCCACTGCTCGGGATGGCTTTGGACCTCCCAGCTGCCATCCGCGTAGGTGTAATAGATAAGCCCTTTTACCCCTGCCAGCAAGGCAAGCCAGGTCATAGCGCGCAGTTCCTCTGGGGTGGGCGCTCTGCCCCAGCCACCATATTCCCCAAAGCACTGCAGGATGCCCCAGACCGAGGTGCCGTAAGGCTCTGCCTCGCGCTGGGCGCGAGAGAGATAATCCCACACCATCAGCACCGAGCTATGCGGGATGGGATAGGGGTCCGGCGCCGCGATGTCCGTGCCTCGCACATAATCGCCGTAGGTCGCGGGTACGCAGAGCGTCGTGTAAACGGGGTGGTTGGGGTCCAGCCGCTTGAACCTGTCGTACCTGGCCTGCATCTCCTTCGGCCCAACACCTTGCCCGTCAGGCTCATCGCCGGGATTCCAGGTCAGGATGGCCGGGTGGTCTTTGTACTTTTCGATGATGAGGGCCGGGTCGAGTCCAAATTCGACGCCCACCTTCATGCCAAGCTTCTCGGCCTCATCCAGGAAAGCCCCAAAGCTTTCGACCTCGTCAGGTTTGACGCCCACATGCACCCAGTTGAAGCCCGCAGAAGCACAGTCGCGCAGCATGGCCAGCCTGGCTTCGGCATCGTAGCCCCAGGAGACGTGGTACATCCCCAGGGGGAAGAACTCTCTGCCCTCGATGTACACGCTGCCCTTCTCATCCAGCCTGACCGTCGGACTGGCCTGCTTGAAGAAGGGCAGACTGCAGTTCGCCAAGCATGCGCTTGCCGGCCATCAGGCTTAGGTCGACGCTTTGCTCGCCGTTTGGAAGCCCCATCGCTGGGACAGGGCGAGCTGAAATGCGGGAAGGCGACCCAAGGGTCGTGGTGCCACTGGCAGTGCCGACATGCAACTGCAGTTCTTCCAGCTTGCAAGTTGCCTCGGGATTTAGTCTCAAGCTCGAGCTGGCCAGATCTGGCGGTTGAAAGGGTGATAAAGGTGCGTTTCAGCCTGGCGACAATTGCCGGCGGGATCTCCATCGGTCTGGACCACTGAAGCAAGGTAGCGTCCTTCTCGTCAGTTACCAGCACGCGCAGCAGCGCCTGGCCGCGTTTGCCGGCGACCGAAGGCAACTCGAGAGTGCGGCTCTCGCCTGGCGCAAGAGTGGCTTCGATGCGTTCTTGAGGGGTATATTCGCCCTCCCCCCCTACCCTCGCCTGCGCGATCACAGTGCGAGACACCTCGGCCAGGTTGCGCAGGCCCAGCTTGATGACGATTGGCCCAGGCGCAAGCGGAGGCAGCTCGAATTCGGTCAGTTCCAGTCCTCCTCGAGCCGCCAGTGCAGCCAGTTGGAGGTTCTCCAGCAGTCCCTGCGCCAGTGCTGGCGAGTTGCCTTCGGCGAACCGATAGAAGCTGGTCACGACCAGCAAGCCCTTCCCCACATGCCTCTCCACCATCAGCGGTTTGCCATCCGCGCAGGTGGCCAGCGTCGTCCAGCCCTGGCTTTGGAGGGGCTCCAGATGCGCCCAGATTCGATCCATCGCCTGCTCCAGGCCAGCTCTCAGGTCCTTTGGGCAAGTAAGCAGCGAGCCTTCAGCAAATTTTACCTGGCGTGATTCAGGCCCAGGCTTGGTTAGCGCAAGGCACTGGGTGGAGCCAAGCGCGTAGTCGGGCCCGAAAGTGTTCAGCCAGGAGTCCAGCACGCTGCCATAACTGGCGTCGGTGATGAGCAGCACTCCCCCTGCGGCCAGCCAGTCCAGCCATTGCTTGCGGAAGGGGGCCATATCCACGGTATGCTCGTAATTGGCAACGCCCGAGGTCACTACGAAATCAAATTCGGCAAGGCGCTCCGACAGCTCGGTCAGCCGGGTGTTTTCGAAGGCTTCCTGCTGCCATCCAAGCTGAGCCAGAGGCGCGTCCAGCTCGTGCTTGAAGGCGTAATCGCCCCAGGAGCTGTATACGGTTGCGACTTTCGGCCCGGCGCACCAGGCACATGAAGCCAGCAGCAGCAACAAATAAGGGAACAGGACTTTCATATGGACCCTCCTCATCAGCGCGGGTCGATTAGGGTGTTGTCAGCCTCGACAAGGCCGGTGCAGTTCTCGAGGCGAAGCGGGACGAATTGCTCTGGCGTGTCCGGGGCAAGCTCGACAAGGTTATCCCTCAGGGTGATGCCGGACAAGCCCGTAAGCACGATGCCATCGCCTTTGGCTTCTTCTATCCGGTTGCCTTCGATGACCAGATTGGCGGGCAGAGGCGCCATCTCGGGGTTGGCGCTAAAAGCGTGCAGCACGATTGCGCCCGGCCAGACTCTTCTGAACGTATTATTACGCAGCGTAATATCATACGGATAGATAGCCGCGCCCAGGTCTCGGTCCAGCCAGCGATGCACTCCGTAGGCGCAATCCTCGACCAGGTTGTCCTCGAAAATCGAGTTGGCGTTGGTCAGGCACGCGGTCTTGAGCGAGTTGGTAAAGGTGCAGCGTTTTACCCAGCTTGGGCCGGGCCGCGCCCAAATCAGACTAGCGCCGGCCGCAGGACTTTGCCCGGCTGTTACCCCTCTGATTGGCTCACTTAGCCTGATAATCCGGCGCATATTCCCCGCGAAGGTGACCTCGGTCAGTGTCGCCTCGCCCAGAATCTGTCCGGTTGTGTTGTCCCAGGCAAAAATGCGCTGGCCGGGCTTCAGGTAGGCATCGAAAAAGAGGATGTCATAGAGATGAACTACAAGCTCGGTCGGTGACCGTACTTCATCGACCAGATAGCCTTCGGCTGCGATGTTGATGGCATCGTCCCAAAGTCCCTCGAAGTAGCAGTCTTCAACGAAAGGCCCAGTGACATTTTCCTTGCAGTGCAGGCCATCGGACAGCCCCACCGTCAACCGGTCGCTGCCAGGCTTGTACATCAGCCGGCAGTGGCGGATAGAGAGTGCCCTCGCAGCCATCCACATGGAAGGTCATATTGGGGCTCATATAGACGTCGAGGTGGTCGAGGACGCAGTCCGCGCTGCGCTCCAGGCGGATGCAGGCCACTGCGGCATTGAGGAAAACGCCCTCCTCCGCTCCTGTCCCGCGTCTTACCAGCGGGCCGCTCACATAGTCTTCACTTGCCCACTGCGGATTGCGGAAGACGAATCTCATACCCGGCTGGATGCGTTCGAGTACCCCCTTCTGGCCCTCCTGGAGGGTGATCCGGTAAAGGCGCTGGACCGCGTCCACCGCGTCAACGTGGGTCAGATAAGCCCAATCCCAGGTGTACCAGCGCTTTTCAGCCGCGATGAAGCAGCCGTGGCGATAGGCCGACTGCAATCGCTCCTCGGTTGGCGGCAGGGGATACCCCTCGTGGATACGCACCTCGAAAGCCCCTGCTTCCTTGTCGAGAGAGACAATATCGCCCTGGGTGCAGGGCAGCGGGTCATAATCCACCTTGAAGTCGCGCAGGACGATGCGCTCTGAGTGGCGCACCAGGAAGGCCATATTGCGAGGATGGAAGAGCAGCGTTGCCCCTCCTCCCTCGAAGGTTATGTCCTTGGCGCCCTCAAGCACGAAGGCGTAGAAGTCGCCCGTGTACTCGCCAAGGCGATACGTGCGGGCCTCACATAGCACGCGAGAGGGCTCGTTAGCCGCGCAGGCGGCCGCGAAGGCGGCGCGGAAGGCCGGGCCATCATCGGTAACACCGTCGCCAACCGCGCCGAAATCGGCGACGGGGAAGTCTAACGCCCAGGCCGAAGCCGCAAGCAGCAGCAGGACAAGCAGCAGGCAGGCTGCGTTCATTGCCCTGCCTCTTGCTGGATGAAATGCAAGGTGTCCTCGATAATCTGGACGCTTTCAGGCGGTGAGTTCCACAGGCGCATCCAGATATAGAGGATACGTCCTGACCACCCGCCTTCGTGGAACTCGATCAGCCCGGCCGCATCGCCAAACTGCTGGCCCGAATCGGAGACCACCGACACAAGGGGCGTGTAGCTGGCGCCAGGTGGGATAAAATCGCGGTTGATGGCTCTCAGCCTCAGGTCGCCCTCAGTGGGGAAATCCCAGGTCGCAGGCAGATTGGTTAGCACCTGCTGTCCTGGCGCGACCTGGAAGCTCAACTTCTGGCCAGTGGGAGGCGCCTCGAAGGCGATATCGAGCGGTAGCCCAAGCTTGCCCCCCTGGTAGTTGAGCGTTCCCTTGCCGTATTCAACACCCCAGGCGAAGGGCATCGGGTAGGTCGAGGCGCAGATTATCGTCCCGCCCGCCTTCACGTAGTTGATGAGGGCGTTCAGGCCATCGTCCTGGGCGCGGATGCTGCGCAGGTAGTCCTCCCTGCCTGCATATAGGGCCAGCGGGAAGCGGTGCGGATTGAAGAAGCCCGTATCCAGCAACTCATCGGCGTTCAGCCCGTGCAATTTGCTCTGCATCCCGGCGCGCTCGAAGGCGTCCAGCAAGGTGCTGGCCGCGCCGGCGGGCATTGGGAGCAAAGCGATGCGCCCATCAGGCACCTCCGAGAGCAGCGCCTTCACGCGTTCGGCACTGGCCCGGGCTGCATCGTCGGCAGCCTTGCGCTCTCGGCCGACCTCAAGGGCTTCGGCAATCTGGGAAGCGACCTCTGCAGGCGGAGTGAGCGCTGTTGCGGCAAGCAGCCAGCCCTTTTCCACGCCAAACTGGGTAACCTCGGCTCCCGCGGGCAGATCGAACCAGGCGAGGTACGCCCGCTGGGTCATACAGGGCGGCCAGGCCTGCCAGGCAAGCGCCAGCCCACCGGTTGGCTTGAGGGTTGAGCCATCGGCCAGAGTGACGCCAACTGACAGCTCGCGGTCATCGCCCGCTACCAGCAAGGCCAGATTGGACTCGCCGCTTACCTGGGCCATCGGATGGCCCTGCGCGCCCAGCGGTTGGCCTTCAGGCAGCGCCGTCACGAGGAAGGGCACCCCGTAGTAGTACTGCCGCCCTGGCACGAGGCTCGCGAAGCCCGCGTTGTCCAGCCAGTCAGCCGAAAGGGGCATCAATTCTCCAAGTGGCAAGAAATTTGGCCCACTCTTCAATTGGCTGCAGCCCGTCATAACCCGTCATCATGCCTGGTGCGGCAGACGTCCCCGCCGTCAGGCCTTCCTGCGGGCCGACCATCACCACATCATCGCGGCGCAGGCCGACGATATTGAGCATATCAACGCGGTCTTTGGGCTTGCGCAGCTCGGGAGTCAGCCGCTGGCCGTCGCGTTCGATCACTCACCTGCTTGGTCGCGAGGTCGGCGAAGGGATAGTACAAAGTGATCTCGAAGTCGCCGGGAAGCGTCGTATTCAGCCTGAAGTGTAAGGAACCATCCGGCGAGGCGGCATAGTCGGCCAGGCGCAGTGAACTGCCTGCCATAGCCGCTGACAAAGGCGGCCTTCGGCCCGCAGGCGATGCAGATTTTGGCCTGGCCTACCGGCGTGTTGGCTGGCAGTACCTCGCCCCATCCATACGGGGCTCTCGTGCCCAGAGGTTGCGGCGAGCCGGGGAACAGCCCATACCGCTCGGTCATCAGGCTGCCGTAATGCCTGATGTTGGGCAGTTGGCGTTCCATATACAGCACTGGCCAGCGTTGCAGCATCCCCGCACAGCAGGTGGGCCAGCGTCGGATCGCCAGTGTAGACGTAGACCTGAGTGAGCTCATCAATATTCCACATCAGTTCGTTGGCGCAAGCCGCCGCCGCCCAGTCGCGCCCACCGTTCGGTTCTGCCAGATACCGCGGGTCAAGCCAGTCATAGGGATCGCTGTCCTGAAGCCAGAGCTGCAGATAACGATAGGTCACGTTGCGGGCGATGCTTGAGCGCCAGCTCCGCGTTGGCAGAGCGCTCCGGGTCGTTTCTGAAGGTCTGGTAATACTCGAGGCAGAAGGCCGCCGGCAGCGTAGAGCCTATCGCGAAGGGCGAACTGGGCACATCCGCGAACCCATTACGCGTCCAGAGCAGCCCCCTCGTCCAGTTGAAGACGCCATCGATAGCGGGCAGATACTCGGTGGCGTTGTCGTAGCGGTAATACTCGAGCAGCGAGAGGCCCGCCGCCCAGCCGTTGGCGTTGTGGAGGGTCTTTACCTCTTCCCCGCCCCATTCGGGCGTCCAGGCGCCCAGGACTGGCTTGTTCCAGAAAAGGGTCTCTGCGCCATCAGGCAGCGCTCCGGTGATTGCGTGTTCAAGCGCCCAGGCCAGTTCGGCCCGACCCGCCGCCAGCTGATTCGTATCGCCGCGCAGCTTTGCGGCAAGCACCCGCTCTGACCTGTGCCAGGTCCAGCCTGCTATTTGCTGGGTCTCATCGTTGCCGAAAGGCTTCTCGGCCCCTGACTTGAACAGGGGCGGCGGCACCGCGGGGAAGTCCGAGAAGCGCCGGCCTTCCGATATCCAGTCCATGTCGGGGGTTATTGGGACGGGCTCGAAGGCTTCAGGATAAAGCTGCATCCAGAGGTTCACGAGGGTGGCATTGGGATCGTCCAGCTCGCTCATATCAGTAAAGACGCGCAGCGCGAACTGGCTCTGGATAACCGCCGGCGTCTCGGGCCACGTCAGGATGCCATAGCGAGAACCCTGATAGGGATAGGCCAGCGTGATGAATTGGCCGTCCTCGCCGAACTCCCAGCAATAACCGCAAGCCACATAGCGTTCAGTGTGGTCGTATACTCGCGCCTTCATAAAATCGAAGCCCACGTAAAGCCGGCTGTCGGAGTCCCACAGACCGATGACAGGATGCGGCATCCCGCCTAGGGGCGTTACGAAGCCCCAGTTGTGGTCCCAGCTTGAGGCGACCTCGGGGTCGTTGATGTGGGTGTCGTGGAAGAGAGTAAAGGGATCTTCTTTGGGCGTTGGGTGCATCCAGCCGCGCTGATGCCAAAGCCGCGCGGACGGCATTGAATAAACCAGGAAGTGGAAAGGCACCTCGCCGACGCTCTCGCTCCACGCCTCGGAATCAAAAGTCTCCAGTTCGAGGCGGAAATCCACCCAGGGCACGCCCTCTTCAAGTTTTACGCTTATGAAGGAGCCCTCTCCCAGGCCCGCGCCGCTGCCAGGAGCAAAGCGCAGCCCCGTAAAACGCAGCGAATCGCCTTGCCCGGCAAGCTCTGTTGCGATAAGCCTGCCCGCGGTCGAGAAACGCAGCTCGATTTGCTGGCCATCCACCTGGCAGGTGAAGCCCAGATACCTGCCGGCCTCTCCGATTGGTTTCACACTGGTCACCTCGGCGCCAAAAGTCATCCCCGCAAGCAAGGCAAAGGCCAGAATCAAAATCAGTGACTTCGCCATAAAGACCACTTCCTCGCGCTGTTGCGCCTAGTCCGGACTGATGGGCGGCTCGTTCGCTCCTGCCGGCGGCGGAGCCATCGAGAGCAACTGCAGCGGCTCTTCGGTGACCAGCCGGCGTACTGGGTAATTTATGGTAAGGCCTCGTGCCTTGAAGGCCTTGTGCAGGCGTTTCACATACTCGTGGCTCAGCCTGTACTGGTCCGAGGGCGAGTTGGCCCGCAACGCCACCACAAAGGTAATATTGGAGTCACCGAACTCCTTGAAGCGCACGGCGGGTTCCCATTCGGTGGGAGCGCCATCGAACTCCGCCTGCAACTCGGTGGCAACCGCAAGAGCTACTTCCTCGACCTCGTCCAGGTCGCTCTCATAGCTGACTCCGCACCACACATAGGTTGAAAGCTCGGGCACGGGCAGCGTGTAGTTGATGGTGGTGCTGCTGGCCAGCTTGGCGTTGGGGATGATTACCAGGCTGTTGTTCCAGGGGCGTATGGAGGTGTGCCGCCAGCCTACCTCTACGACGAAGCCCTCCTCGCCGCTCTCCAGTTTTATATAATCGCCCGGCCGCACAGGCCTGCTGCCGTTGAGGTAGATGCCCGCGAAAAGGTTGCTGAGAGTATCCTGCAGTGCCAGGCTGGCCGCCAGCCCCGCGATGCCCAGGGAGGTCACCAGCGTGGTGATTTTCACACCCAGCTGGTCAAGCACTATCAGGAAAGCCACGACCAGCAGGCCAAGCTGGAAGAGTTTCTGCACCAGTGAAGCGGTTGCCGCCTGGGAGCCGCCCTCGAAACGCTGACGGTAATAGAAGAAGCCAACCCCCAGCGCCTGGTAGACCCCCAGCGCAGCAAGCACAATCAGCCCGATGACGCTGTACTGGGCAAGCTCCGTCGCTCGCTTCTGGTCGAGGTCGAACACCCAGCCGACAGCGTTGAGCGAGGCAAGCGCCAGGGCGAGCACGACGGGGAGCCTCAGGCCACGCAGCCAACGAGCTGCGCGCTCATGGTTCTCGCTCTGGTTGAAGTAACTGGTCAACCGCAGGTAGAGGCCTAGCAGGGCCCATAAGGTCAGCACTACGACAGCTGTGTCGGCGATGTGCTGGATGCGGTTCAAGAACTCGCCCTTGTATGAGAGGGCGGCGAGAATCCGAGTACCGAAGGCCAGGACAGCGAGGGCAAGCGGGTAGGCCAGGGGTTCCAGCACAGTCCGGAGTCCGCGTCGGGGGCCACGCAGCAGCAGCGCCAGCAGGAAAGGCACCAGCAGCAGTGCCGCAAGCGAGCAAGCCGCCACTAGCAGTGCCAGCCCAATCGCAAGCGAGGTGGCGCTGGTTGTGTTTAACAACTCGTCCATCTGCCTCACTCCTTGCATCAGGGTGCCGGTGAACTTCTACAGCCCAGTCTGCTTCCCTGCCCGGCATCTTTGCCGCAGGAGAAAGCCAGGCGCTGACGAACAAGCAAGGGACTCACTGGAGGGATGAAGATGCGCCATATATTGCTGGTTACAGTTTTAACTGGGCTCCTTGCCTCGATTTGCCTTGCCCAGGCGCCGAATCCTGGCTTTGAGGCTCCCCTAGTTAATAACCTGCCCGAAGGCTGGGGGCCGGTCGTTTTTCCTGAGGCAGGCCTCTTCGAGCTGACAAACGATGCCCACAGTGGCAGCCAGGCGCTGCATCTGAAGCGGATAAAGCCAATGCTTGATACAGGTGAGGTCGGTGCCAACAGCACGCGGCTGTGCGGGGCCGGCGCCACCGGCTTCGAGCAGGTAAAGGGCGTTCTGAAGTTTTGGTACAAGGCGCCGATTGGGCCTGCCGAGAATCTAAAAGTCTATGTGATTGCTCTCAATGAGAAGAGCCTCGAGCGGCCCAGTATGCAAAGGGCGACCTTCGAGATGCCCGAGGCTGCCATCGGTGATGGGCAGTGGCATATGGGCCTGGTGCCCTTCGACTGGTCGAACGAAGAGACCATCGCAACCGCAATTATTGCCCCTCGCCTGCTTTGGAACACGGGCGAGTTGCTGCTCGACGACTTCGAATTGTTGAAGCCCGATCAGGCGGCAGGCGTTCCGGTTATCAAGAAGCTCGAACTGGCCGAATCACGCGTCCTGCCAGGGCTGGAAGCTACTATAAAAGTCACTGTGAAGAACGCAGGTTTTGGCGTTATGGGTGGCGCGAGCGTGCAGCTTGCTCTGCCCGAGGGACTGATGGCCGAGAAGGCAAGCGCATCGCTGCCTGCGCTTGCTCCTGGTGAAGAGGCCCAGGTTGCGATTACGGTGCGCGGGCTTCGCGAGCGCCCCGGCATAATCGGCGTCACCGCGAACTGGCAGGGACTTGAAGCCTGGTCGGCTATAAAGCTTGCTCCCAAGCTCGAAGTGAAACGATTTGCTCTCTCCTCTTTGCTGATAGCACCCAAAGAAAGCGCCTGGCTGGCGCTTGAGATCGAAAACACCGGGAACTGCATCGCCTCGGGCCTGGATTACAAGCTCAAGACGCCCGATTCCGTGAAAGCCAGTTATGAGACTGGCAAAGCAAATCTGCTGCGTCCTGGCGAGAAGACCGAAGTCCGCTGGTTGGTTAGTGGGCGCAAGGAGACTACCTGGCAAGAGGTGGCGCTTACCCTTTCGGCGCGCGATCTTGAACCAAATATGCTGACGACCCCTGTGGCTGTGCAGCAAAGTGAATACAGGCAAAACGACCGCAACTGGCTGGTCTTCGGCAACGACAAGGTGCGGTTGCTCTTCCCCAAAAGCAAGGCCGGCCATAGTGCGGCTCTCTTCGAGGTAAAGCGCTCCAACGGCCCTTCTGCCTGGCGCAGGCTGGCCGTACTGCCCTATCTCACCCGCCTGGTGACAGGCGAACCCGCCGCCCCCGAGCGCGCCATACCGTGGTTTAGCCGTGGAGAGCCAGTCTGAGAGTGAGGTGGTCTTCTCGGCTGAAGTGTCCGACGCCTCTGGAGTCGTCTGGATGCCGAAGGTCACCTTCAACCTCGAGGCTGATTCCGACTGCATCAAGGCCAGATGGGAACTCGCGACCTCGGGCGCTGGCAAGCTGCTGGCCTTCGATGGGCCGCTTCTTTACGCAGGCTCTGGCACACTCGGCACTCAGAAGCGCGCGGCGATATTCCCGGGCTGCGAATGGCTGGTGGCTGGAGAGCAATCAAGCAACTCGCTTGACATCAAGAGCGACCATCCCGACCGGCTGCGCTATGTGCCGCACAAGCTCTTCATCACGATGCCCTGGATGGCCGTGACCAACGAGGCTGGCACGACTGGTTTGCTCTGGGATGCCTATCAGAAGTGGGATGGCCGCAACACCGCTCCCGCGGCCGTTTTCGCCTCGCCCGACCGGTTTGGCAACGTGGACGGCCATCTGATGGGCCTCTTCCTGCCCTCTGTACCGGACTGGGTGCCCCTCAATGAGCGCATCGCAAGCAAGCCTTACCTGCTGACAGCGGGCAAGAAACTGTCTCTTGAGGCCAGCCTGTTCGGTTCTGCGGAGACCGAAGATCCGCTGGTCGCGCAAGACAAGTGGATCTCGCTTTATGGCCTGCCCGAACCGCTTCCTCCGCAGCAGGGAGACTGGTACAAGCAGCTCTCTTTTATGATGAAGGCCTATCTCGACTCCCTGTGGATCCCCGAAGAGAACCAGTGGTGGAACAGCAAGGGCGGCGGGATGATGTCCGTAAAGGGCCTCTACCCGAACTTCGCCTATTATCTGCGACTTGGCGGCTTGCTGGCTCCTGATGAGGAGACTCGTCGAACGCGCCGAGGCGCTGCTTGACCATATTCAGCAGATTGCTCCGATGACTCCTCTTGCTGGCGACCTGGGAATGACCTGGGACACCCCCTCCGGCGGTATCACAGGCTATTCTGTGCGCGCAAGTGAGTTAGTTACCGCAGCCGATGATCGAGGCACCTGGCCCTATGATGGCAATCGGCCAGGCACAGGCCCCTTTGAGGATTATGACTACAATATTCTCGGCAAGACGGGTGAAGTAGAGGTCGGTCTGGCCGCTTACAATACTTTTGAGATGCTGCGCTTCATCGGATTGTCGGGCGACCGGGCGCTGCTGCCTTTCGCCGAACGCAGTCTGGCTTCTATGAAGCAGTTCCGGGTGCCTCGCGCCGCCCAGGTTTGGGAAGTGCCTGTCCACACGCCGGATATCCTGGCCTCATCAGATGCCGTGGAGGCTTATGTACTGGGCTACGAGTTGACAGGCAAGCAGGACTATCTCGATGAGGCTCGCTATTGGGCGCGCACAGGCCTGCCCTTCCTTTACGCCTGGCATGAACAGGACCAACCTCTGATGCTGTATGCCTCCATCCCTGTTTTCGGAGCGAGCCAGTTCACAGTAAGCTGGTTCGGGCGCCCCGTGCAGTGGAATGGCTTGCGGTTCGCCCGGGCTATCCAGCGCCTGGCCGAATACGATTCGACCTTTGACTGGAATCAGATTGCCGAAGGTATCGTCGTAAGCGCTACCTACCAGATGCACCTCGAAGGTGAGGATATCGCCCTGTGGCCGGACAATATCGGCCTGGTGAAGGGCGACTGGTGCCCCTGGGTATTCCAGCCGCAGCTAATAATCGATCCACTGATGGCCTTGCTCGAGCGCCCAATCGAACCTGCCTACAGGGTGCTGCCTCTTGGCGACTATCCAATGCATGTCGTGGCTTCCCAGAAGCTGCTCTCGGCGAGGCTCGAAGGCGATTCTGTAAGCGTGGAAGTAGACTTGCCCGAGCATCAGCCAGGCCACGTGCTGCTGGCCCAGGTCGCAAGGCCAGGCGCGGTGCTGGTTGATGGCCAGCAGGTGCCGGAACTCAAGCTTCCCCTGCCTGAGGAAGGCCTGGCGTGGACTTATGTGCCAGGCCAGTCAATGGTCGTCGTGCGTCTCGGGGTGACAGGGACAACACACGGTGCAGGTCTCGGGGCTTGTGCCAAGGCCGATTTTGCTGACCGCGGCGCGCAAGACTGACCTCAATTTCGAGTTCAACGAAGGTATGGACGGCTGGCTGCCACAAAATGGTATCGGAGAGCTTTCGGTGGCCGAGGGGGCGCTTGTCATCCAGGTCACGGCCCCCGATCCCTATATGGCGCGCGGCAACCTGGAGGTCGCGGCCGCTGACATAAAGCGCCTGGCGCTGAGGATGAAGCTCGAAGGGCCAAGTCCGGCCGATTATGGGCAGCTTTACTTCAGCACCAAAACGAATACCGGTTTCACCGAGAAAGCCGTGGTGAAGTTCGATGTGATACCTGATGGCCAGTGGCACGAGTACCTGCTTGAAGTAGGCGCCCAGCCTCTGTGGAAGGGCACTATTACCTCGCTAAGGCTCGATCCGGGTCAAGCTGCTCCCGCCAGGGCGCTCGTGGATTATCTGAAACCAGAATAAGGCCTAGCTGGCCTGGGGTGGCAACCTTAGACCGTTGGCGCGCAGCAGGACCTCGTCCGAGAGCAACTCTCGGGCGGGGCCCTCGGCTACGAGTTGTCCCTTGCTCAGGATCGCCACCTCGATCGGCCAGCTCCCAGACGAGCTCAAGGTCGTGACTTGCCAGCAGTTTGGTGAGCGGCAGGGCTGTGACAAGCGCCATTAGCTCTTCCCGCCCTTCTGGATCAAGCCCATTGGTCGGGTCGTCCAGCACGAGCAGCCTGCAATCCAGTGCCAGCACGGTGGCCAGAGCTACCCGTTTGCGTTGTCCAAGACTCAGATGGTGCGGCGCTCGCTCTTCATAATCGGTCATCCCAACCGCCGCAAGGGCCTCCTGGGCGCGTCTCAGTGCCTCTGAGGGGTCTTTCAGATAGTTGAGCGGCCCGAAGGCGACGTCCTCAAGCACGGTAGGCATAAAAAGCTGGTCGGTTGGATCCTCAAAAAGCAGTCCTACCAGCCTGCGCACCTCGGTGATATGGGCTTTATCAACCGGCAAGCCGAACACTTCGAGCGTCCCTTTGGCCTCGAGCATCCCGTTCAGGCTTTCGAGCAAGGTGGTCTTCCCCGCGCCATTGGGCCCTATAAGGGCCAGCGTATGCCCCTCTTCCAGGGTGAAGCTAATCCCTCGCAAGGCCGCATCGCCGCCAGGATAAGTGTAGGTCAGGTTTTCAACTCGCAGGGCTAACAAGGTATCACCAGCGCGGCGGCGCAAAGTGCGACCAAGGCAAGCAGCAGCCAGTCCAGCAGGGCAAGCCGGGCCAGCCTGGGAGCGGGCAGAGTGCCCGTGAAGCCTCGCGCCACCATCGCATGGCCGACGCGTTCGGCGCGCTCGAAGCTGCGCAGGAAGAGACTGCCCACCACCGCGCCCGCCACTCTGGCGCGCCGTCCGATAGTGGGCGGCACCCCTCTGGCATCGCGCGCGCGGCTCATCCTTTGGGCTTCTTCCCCAAGCAGGGAAAAATAGCTGAGGGTCAGCACAACCACCGTCGAGAGCAACCTGGGCAGGCCAATCCGGCGCAGCGCCGCCACGAGCTGGCTCTCGGTGGTCACCTGGGCCAGCAGGCTAAGGGCAATCAGGGCGACCAGAGCCTTCGAAAGCACGGAAAGGTAGTTCTGGAGTCCCGCATCAGTGATCGTAAGCGCGCCCTTCCCGGCCAGCGGGAGGCAGCCCTCCGGATGGATGAAGAGCGCCGAGGTGCCGGCCAGGGCGATGAAGGGTACCGCCAGAGCGAGCCTGTGCGCAAGTGGCCGCAGAGGCAAGCCTGCGCCCAGCCACAGCAAAGCCAAAGCGAGAGCTGGCCAGGCAAGCCTGACCAGCCCCGATGACGGCACGATTACGACGGCTACGATGAGCAAGAGCGCGCTCAGCGTCTTGGTAACAGGATGTAGCCCTCGCAGAGTTTCCGCGAACCGGTTTGTCAAAAAAGAGACTACTCCTCTGATGCTTGCTTGCGAGCCAGTGCGCTGCCTACTCCCCAAAGCAGGAAGAACACAAGCCCTGTGCCCACCACTCCCGCGGCGGAAGTAGCGAATTTTTCATTGGCCACGCCCGGCATCGTGTAGTCAGGTATGGGCGATGCCAGCGCGGGGGTCTCTACCGCTTTGTCGAGAAAAGCTTGCTCCTCGGCCACCCATTCCAGCCCATCCGGAAAGGACGAAGCAAAAGGCGCCGCAAATATGGCTATCAGGAAACAGCCGACCAGCAGCCAGCCCCAGCCACGTTTGGTCATTTCAGGCCACCTCCGCTTTGCTGGTTGCGGGCCACAGGTCAGGCCTTGCGGCGTTCACCACAGCCAGCGCCCCCACTGTTATCAAGGCCTCACCCACGCCGATAACCGCGTGCACACTGCCCATCGCCGGCAGCACGATCCCAAGTGGAGTCGTTCCTGAAATCGCAAGTTCGAGCGAACAGGCGACAGAGGCCGCAAGTACGCTTGCCCAGGCGCCAAGCGCGACCAGGCCATAACGCACCGACAGGCTCTTCGCGTTTTTGGCAAGCAGCCTTATGCCATAAGCGGTGAAAGTCGCAACAAGCGCCATATTGAAAACATTGGCGCCCAGCGCGGTCAGTCCGCCATCCTGGAATACCAGACACTGCAGTATCAGCACAGCGGTCATCACCAGCACCGCGGCCCAGGGGCCAAGCAGCGCGGTCACCACCGCCGCTCCAATCAGATGCCCAGAGGTACCGCCCGCCACGGGAAAGTTGACCATCTGCGCGGCGAACACGAAAGCCCCTGCAATGCCCAGGATTGGCGCCTTTTCAGGCGGGAGCGCTTTGCCCAGCTTGCTGGAGCCATAGGCGACGGCCGCTGCTGAACCTAACGCGGTCACTGCTGCAACAGGCATATTCACGAAGCCATCAGGTATATGCATCTGCTCTCATCTCCCTGGCGTTTATTTGGTGTTGAAGGTGTAGCACAAATCCAGGTACCAGGTGTCATCGGCGCCTTCGGACGCGTAGAAGATACGCCCACCCATCAGCGACCAGAAATCACCCAGACCATAATCAAAGCCAACTGAGGCGAGGCCGTCACCGCTGCTGACCCAGTCAGCGCAAAGGGTAAGGCCTTCGATGGAGTTCACGGGGACTTCTACGCCGACCATACCCAGAGTGATCTCATCGGCATAGGTGGCGCCAAAGTGGACGCGCAGGTTGCCTGCAAGCTGGTGGCTGGCGACGGCGTAATACGACGGCTTGCAGCCATCGCCTAGTCCCTGCATACCCAGCGCGATAGCGGGAGTATTGCCCTCGTCCTCGGCGACGACTTGCCACTTGATATTGGCCCAGGGGCCATCTGACCCTTCATGCCACATATCTACGCCGAACTCGACGCGCTCATCCCAACTCGCCTGGAAGCCCAGGAAAGAGTCCATCTCATCGCTGTGGAACACATCGGTGCCTTCGTGGAACCAGTCCAGACAAGCAGTGTCAGAATCCAGTACATCGGCGGTCGGGATTACTACAAGGCCTGTGGGGGCGCTCCAGGCTACTGCGGATAAAAGGACTGCGATTGCGATTGCGCTGGCTAGTGCAAGCGAGCGGTACATTACGGCGCCTCCTTGATATTTATCGGTAACACGATAATCAAGAAAAGTAGCACCGCTCTGTACGAGTGTCAAGTGTCACGAGAGAATTTCTGAAGATTTATTTGGGCGCCAGTGCCTCCAGTTCCATAATACGCGCGATGCTATCCCGGCCTGGGTTGGTTATTATTAGGCGAAAGCGAGTTACTGGCTCAGCAGGGGCTGGCCACTCGCGCACCAGGTCGGTATTCGCGGATTCTTCGGCCAGCGTCACCCAGTGTCCGTCTGTCTCGTATTCCAGCTTGAAGGCCTTGGCGATATAGCCGGTATCCAGACTGCCGGGATCCTGAAAAAAAGTAATCCGCACTGTCTCGAGCTGGCGCGGCTGGCCCAGGTTTACTTCCACCCAGTGAGGCCCTTCCACTCTGTCGGAGACCCATCTCCCCGTCCAGCTTGGAGTGCTGAGCCCATCGATTACCGCGTTCGGGCTATAGCCTGAGAGGGACGAACTGGCTGTCGCGCTCGCTCCGTGGTCGATGAGGGCCACATCGCGAGGGTCGGGCGTCTCTCCAAGGTTGCATCCGGCCCTCAAAAGCGCCGCGTGCACCAGTTTTCCCTCGAGCTGGCGCGGCAGCAAGTGCTTTTCCAGGCATAAGGCCGCCGCGAGGCCTGCTGCCTGACCGAGCGCCATCGAGGTGGACTGGATGCGCGTCGAACCGAGCGCCAGATTGTCCACCGAGATGCATCGCCCGGTGACTAGAAGGCCTTCCACGGCTTTGGGCACGAGGCACCTGTAAGGGATATCGTAGGGGATTGGCGGCCTGATGCCGGAAATATCGCCAGTCCGGTCCGGCCCATGCACGTCAATTGGATACCAGCCTCGCGCGATGGAGTCCTCAAACCGCGCTCCGTTCATCACATCGTGGGCGTCCAGCACGTATTCGCCCATAATCCGGCGCGTCTCGCGCACGCCAAGCTGAGGCGCGGTCTCAACCAGATAGCACTCTTCGCAGCCTGGCAGATACTTGCGAAAGACTTGCACCAGCAGTTCGGTCTCGCGCAGGGCTTCCAGATAGGCGTAAGTCAGGTCAGCGGCGTTCAATCCACTGGCGCCCGGCACGTTCATACAGTTGACCGAAACTACGCCATGCTTGCCCTGGACGCGAGGGTCCAGGTTGGCGTCCACGGCCCATTCGGTATCAAGCTCGCCCGCTGCTTTGGCTTTGCTGATGGCTTCCTGCACAAGAGGGCCGTAACGCGGCACTCGATGCGTGTCCACATTGCCCAGAAGGAAGCACAAGGTCATCGCCTGGGTGCGGTTGTCTCTGTCACGCCCGAACTGCCAACGGGGCGCCCGCGAAGGCGGCCACATCGCCATCACCGGTGGCGTCAATTATTACCGTGCCGAGTACCGCCTGGGTACCTGACTTGCTGGCGAACAAGGACGCCTCGGATGCGGTCTGCGCCCATCACCGCGTCTAGGCAGAGGGTGTTCAGGAGCAGTTTTGCTCCCGCCTCGAGTACCATCTGGGTAAGCACGATACGCTGGATTTCTGGATTCTCGGCCTGAGCTGCGCCCCCCAGGGCAAGTCTCCGGTCGAGGAACTCCTGCACCAGTCCACCATCGAAACGCGGGATATGCGCAAAGGGCACCAGGCCATTGGTCGCCGTGCCACCCAGCGCGCCCGAGCGCTCGATAAGCAAAGTGCTGGCCCCCGCCCGAGCGGCCGCGATGGCAGCGATACAACCAGCAGTGCCTCCCCCAACCACGACTACGTCCGCCTCATAGGCGACGGGAATAGCTCCTTGCCACTCCAGCCTGCGCGTGCCCGTGGTATCCAGCTTCGGCACCGACTCTTTGCGGTCGGTATAAACGACTCTCTCATACTCTGGCCGGGCAAGCTTCGCATCACTGCGCGTTGCGGCAGCAACCGCCAGCGGATCTCCTCCCTCCAGCCGGACCCAGTCGAGGTAGAGGTCGGTGGGATTGGTGGTCATCGTTTTGGGTGGAACCGCCAGCCAGAGCTGCCGGATGCGTCGCGTATTCAGCCCTGCCGCGGCCAGGTCGGCAATCGGCACCTCAAGTGAGGCAGTCTGGCCTCCAGCCAGCTCGAACTGTCTCTCGAAGCGGTTGTCCGTCTCATCGAGCTATGACGAGTCGAAGTGTCACTGGATCCTCCTGGGGATTCCTGACCTCGAAGGCCAGGCGCTCCGAGCGCGCCCAGTCGCCGTTCACGAAGCCTTGCTTGGCCCACTCGGAAAAGAGATAGCTTTCCTGTTCGTGAGCAGCGTCGGTGAGGAACCGGATAAGCGCAGAGCCATCGCCATGGGCGCTCCAGTCAGAGCGTTGTTCAGCCGAAACGTTGAAGGTCCAGGTGATGAAGCTGTTAAGCGCCTGGCGAGTCTCAAAATCAGCAAGGGGCACGATTGGGCCGCTAGCCAGCCCAAAACAGGCAGAGCCCACCAGGAGTAACAAAGCAAGCAGAATGGTTCTCATACCTGACACCTCCGGCCAAATCAGTCTGAGTATAGCAAACCACCTCGCTACGCAGGAAAAACTCTGGCAAGGCAGAATAAGGAAATATGGCTCGCACACTCGAATGTCCGGTTTGTGGCGACGAAGTGGCTGCCTCGCCGCCTTACAGGTGCGCTTCTTGCTCGCGCTCCTTCGGCTGGAAGTACATCCCCTTCCAGGGCAAGGCGGCCCCTCTGCGCTGGACCCTCTGCCCTTGCTGTGGCAGGCGCCCTTCCCTCGAACCCTGGCAGCCCGAAGAAGAGGCCGACGAGAGCGCTTCCAGCTTCTGCAAGCACTGCAAAGAGGATCACGGCCACAATACCGGTTATTGTGGGCGATGTGCTCGCCGGCTGGCAAGATACCACTCGGCGCAGAGGACCGCTGGAAGTTATGGCGCCTTCGCCTTCCTTGGTTTCTACCTGGTGCTGGTGTCCCTGGCACTTTTCCTCTGGCCTGACCTGCTGGTTGGAGCGGTAATTTTTGGCGCCTTTCTCGCGCTGCCCCTGGCTTTTCTTGCAGAGGCTCTCCTAAAAAAACTGCCGCGCCTGGCTCGCGATTTACGCTACGAGCTTTACGAAGCTTTCGGTGTCGAGAAAGACGGCTCGGGCAATATAACTGCCATCTGGTGCCGCCTGCCCGAGGCCGCGGCTCATTTCGGCAAGCATCAAGACTAATTCGGGAGGCCCCTCCTATGGCGCGCATCCTTCTTACCTGCTTGCTCTGCCTCGCCTGCAGCCTGCCAGCTTTCTCCGATCCACCCAGGGTCTCTTCCTTCGAGCCTCTCTGGCAAGGCAATCCAGCCTCCGACTTTCGGGCTGACTGGACTCCCGACCGCCTTCTGCTCGAGATTAATGAGCCAGGCAAGGGCATGAAATGGCAATCGGATGGTCTGCCAACAGCGGCTTTCTCGCCCTGGCTTTCGCTGACATATCGCGCCACTGGCCTGGCCCCCGAGCGGATGGATTACCTTGTTTGGGGGATGAGTTTTGGCAGGCAGAAGCAATTGCTGCCTGCCTCGCTTCTAATTCAGGATGGCCAGCCTCATAGTTTGACTGTAGACCTTATGCGCCTTGGGATGATGCCCCTCGAAAAGGTAGCCTTCTGCGTTCAAACAGGCGAGGAGGGGCCTGGCAGCCTTGAGCTACTGGATTTGGCTTTGCTCGAGGCGCCCCCCGAGCGTATTGACTGGCCCGAGGTGAGCGAAGTGAAGACGCTGGAGCTACCCTTCGATTCGAGGCTCGCCTTTGAAGCTGAGCCAGACTGGCTTGGAAATCCTGCCCAGGCTCATACCGAGGAGCTTTTCGAAGCCCATTGGCGTTTCTCGGTGGACGAAGTCGGCAAAGGAATGAAATGGGCTGTGATGCTCGAACCGGTCTTCCCTCTCAAAGACTGGCAGAGGCGTTCAGCTTCGGTACCGGGCCTGGGGGCTAGCGCCTAGTCCGGACTACTCGGTCTATCTGGGCGCGAACGGAGAGGAGCCTCATTATCTGAACCTGATCCCAGGCGCGGGTCTGATAGCCGATGGGCGCTGGCGCACCGTGCAGATGGACCTGGCGGCTGACTGGGAGGCTGATGTGCTGGCGGTGCAGGTCCAGGCGGCAAGGGCTGGCGCCTGGCTCGAGGTGGATTTCCTGCGATTCGCTTCCGAGCGTGTGCCTCTTGCCTCGGAGGACGTGCTGGAAGTGAAGCCGCTTGAATCTGACAAAGAGGGCTTTACGCCCCTCCAGATTCCCCAGCTTGCCAGTCCTGCTTCACTTAGAGGCGCTTTCGCGGTGACAGGGCTTGAGCCACCCAAAGCCACAGGCCTCATCGAAGCACTGGGGGTGCCTTTCTGCCTGGAGTCAGGCCGGGGCTTCCTTACCGGACTCTCGACCCAGGGTCGGACAGAGCTGCCTCTGGCTGCAGAAGGGCGCGAACTGTTGATTCTGGGCCTGACCGCCGCGCCGCAGACTGGTTTCGACTTTATTGGAGAGCCGACCGCCGCCATCAGCAGCTACGCCGATGCGACGCATTTCCGGGTTGGAGTGCGTTATTCAGATGGCACTCGTGGATGAATATGTGCCTTACAGCCTGGGCGCCAATTTGCCTATATTTTTGCGCGGGCTGGATGTCTGGGCGGTGCCGCTGAGGCAGGACGCCAGGGCCGAAGCGCTGGTCTTGTTCGACAATATGAGCAATGGCGCGCTGGCAGTGCTCGCTGTAACTGCCAACGCAGGCCTGCCGCTTGCAGCCGTTCTTCCACCTGCCTGGACTGTGCCCGAGTGCAAGCTGGCCAAACCGAAGCCCTTCTCCTTCAAAGAATATGATAAAGGCGGGCCCGAGTATCCTTTTGCCGTCACATGCAAGGGCCTTGATCTTGAACTCGAAGCGGCCCCGGTGCCAAAGCTCAAGCGGATTGACTCGGCTTATGCTCGGGGCCACTTCGCCTTGAAGCCGGCGCCCCTCTACCGTATTCGGGTCAACGGCCAGGAAGTCCCCGTGGAAGCCTGGCTGCCTTATACAGACCGAGTTATAGATCCAGACGAACGGTTTTACAACCTGCACTTCGAGCGAGAGGCCAGGCTGGGCGCGGTGCGCTTGAAGGTAAGGCTGGACTTGTCACCCTCCGAAGCTGATGATATCCAGCTTGCTTTAAAGGTAACCCTCGAAGGCGCGCCTGCGAAGGTTGAGGTCGTCTTCCCCAATATCGAAGGCCTGCAGCTCGGCACAAAGGAGGCCACCTGGTATCTGCTGCCGAGCAAGTCGCTGATCCTCTCAAACGAGGAGAGCAGCTTCAAGAAATCGCGAGGCGGCGACTGGCCGCTGCAGTTTGCGGATTTCTTCAATCCGGTGCTCGGCGCCGGTTTGATGGTCTCTACGCGCGAGACCAAGGGCATCTACTGGTGGGGAGAACTGACCAAGGGCGCTGAGGGTGTGGATTTCGCCCAGCGTTACCTGGAGCAGCCCTTCGAGCCGGGTGAGGAGATTGCCCTTGCGCCTGTCTACCTCGGCGCCCACGCGGGCGGCTGGCGCGAAGCTAGCGCGCTCTACAAAGACTGGGCAGCCACCTGGTACAAGCCCGCAGTGCCCCGCAAGGACTGGTGGCGAGATGTCTACTGCTTCCGCCAGCATTTCCTTACCGAGGGGCTTTACGACCGAGAGACCCAGCAGTTTGACTTCCAGCCTGTGCTCGACCAGGACACCGAGGCCTTTGGGAAGGTCGATTACCTGCATATCTTCGACTGGTCCAGCACCCCGGAATATGGTCGAGTCGGCGATTATGACCACTGGGAGGCCCTTGGTGGACTGCCGAACGTCCAGCGAGGCTTTGATTCGGTGCGCAAGCAGGGAGTGCCCCTCGGGCTCTACCTCGAAGGCTATCTGATAGATGAGAAATCCGACATCGCCAAGGCCGGCGCGACCGACTGGCAGCTGATTGGCGAAGGCGGGCAGAAAATCTACTGGCCAAAATCGAAGGAGATGTTCGTCTGTTCCGGCGGTAGAGGCGCGTCGAGACTATGCGGCCGATGTATACCGGCAGCTTACGACCTTGCTGCCAGTGGATGGACTCTATATTGACCAGTTTGGTTTTGAAGACGCCTCAAAGCTCTGCTATGCCGAAGGCCACGGACACAAGATCCCGACAGGGCCACTCGAAGGCGAACTTGCGATGACGCAGGCCATCCGCGCGGTGGCGCGACCTGGGGTTGCGATCTACACAGAGGAATGGCCCGCCGACATCGTGCTGCCTTATCAGGATGGCGCTTTCTGTTATTCGGTCGTCTGGGCCGAAGAGCGCTACAATGCCCCGCGCCTGCACCTGCCGCGGTTTGTCTTCCCCGACTTCAAGAGCCTGCAACTGGTGCGCTATGCGCCCTTCAGCAATGGCGACTACCATCTGGCCCAGTTTGCTTTCTTCAATGGAGAAGGCCTTTGGCTGCAGGGGATGGCCGACAGCTCCTATGATGGCCCTTCACTGGCTTTTCTGAAGAAGGCACTGGGGCTCGAAAACAAATACGCCGAAGCCTTCCGGGATATGGCGCCTGTGCCCCTCTTCCCCACCCTGATCGCAGGCGTCTGGGCCAACCGGTTCGAAAGCGCAACCGAAGTCGTGTTTACGCTGTATAACGCCAATCCAGCCACGGTGCGCGGGCCCTTGCTGGCGGTGGAGGCAAGCCTCGGGGAGGCTTTTGACGCCTGGCGCGAGCTGCCAGCCGCCTCCCTTGTCCAGGAAGACAAGCTGGTCATCTCGGCAGAGCTTGAGCCACTTTCAGTGGGGTGCCTGGTGCTGAAGAAGCCCGCTGACTAGACTTGCTGACCTGCAGCTTCGAGCGCCTGGCGCGCGGTAGCCATCACGCGGTCGACGGTCAGAGACTTCATACAGTCGAGTCGGTCGCAATAAGACTTGTGGCACGGATAGCAGGGCTGACGGTCCCACAGGGCAATCCACTGCGGTCCTGAAGGCAGCTTGCCCGCGAAACTGGTGGACCCGAAAAGCCCTACCGCCGGCGAGCCTGCCACCGCAAGGATAAAGACCGGGCCTGTGTCGCCTCCGACGGTCAGGCTGGCGCGCTCTCCCACCGCGATAAGGCTCTGCAGGCTGGTCTTGCCGCTGAGGTTGATGCCCGGTACGGCCGCCTGGGCTAGGCAGCCTTGCCGAAAGCGCCTCGTCCTTGCGCCCTCCGATATAGACAGGCAAAAGCCCCAGCTCTTCTGAAAGCCGCCTGGCGAGTTCGGCGAACCGCTCGGGGGGCCATTCTTTGGTCTGGCGAGTCGAGGCTGGCACGAGGGCGACATAAGGCGCGCCTTCCCTCAGGCCTCCCTCCGCAAGCAGTCGAGCTGCCTCGGCGCGCGCCTCTTCGGTGGCTGTCAGTTCCATCTCGATGCCCGAGATGTCGGCCCCGATGCTCGCGACATACTGAAGCTGCTTGCCGGCGCCGCCAATCCCTTTCGGACAGGTCATATGATGGTTGGCGGCAAGCCGGCCGCCCTCTCTTGCATCCGCCGCCGAGCAACGCTCGGGCGCCTTCGAAAGCCAGGAGACATAGGCGCTTTTTAGCAATCCCTGCAAATCGATTACCAGGTCTACTCTCTCTTCGCGCAGGGCAAGGCCAGCCTTTTTCAGGTGGCGTAAATTGGCAAACCCGCCTGGGAAGGGCACTACAACCAGTTCGTCAATATGGGGGTTGCCTCGCAAGAGGTCGGCGAAGGCGTCCTGGACTACCCAGGCAAGCCAGGCCTCGGGATTGGTCTGCTTGATGGCCGCCGCAGCGCCCGAGGCATGCAGCACGTCGCCAAGTGAGCTCAGCTTCACGATGGCAATCCGATGGGCGAGGCTTACCAGGTTGGGCGGGTCGGTTGGCACAAGGCTACTCCTTCTGGACTGGTGAGCTGCTTCTGACTAGTGTGCCTGTTGCAGGCCCTTTGATGCAACCAGTCAGCTCTGAGCGAGCAGTGCGCGGAGGAACTCGGCGTGTCCCTTCAAGGCTGCTGCAAAACCAAACCTGGCTTCCAGTCGCTGCTTCACCTCGGCCTTTTCGGCCGGGGAGCTTGGGGTATCCAGCGCCTTCAGTATAGCCTGGGCCAGCGCGGTGGCATCTCCGCGCGCAACCAGCTCGCCGGACTTTGCATATTCAATCAGGTCACGTGGGCCGCCCCAGGGGGTGTCTGTCGCCAGGACCTTGGTCCCTGCCATCAGGGCCTCGACAAGCACAAGCGGTGAGGCTTCGGCATCGGAGGGCAGGACAAAAGCGTCGCACTCCCTCATATAGGGCAGCGGATTGTCGATATAACCTGTGAATCGCACAAGGGCTGCAAGACCGAGGCGAACTGCCCTGGCTTCGAGTCGGTCTCGCTCATCGCCCTTGCCCAAAATCAGGCAGCGAACGGGCTTGATAGCATTTACCTTCGCCATCGCCTCCAGCAACAGATCGAAGCGTTTGCGCCTGTCGAGTAGCCCAACGCCAAGCACCACGGGAAGGCTCTTCTCCCTTAGCCAGGGCTCTTCGCAAGGCTGGCTTGCGAGTTCATCGAATTGGGCAGCAATCGCTGGATTATCAAGGACTGCAATCGGGTTCGCTATTGACCCAACCAGGCGCCGCAGTTGGCTGGCTGTGCCACGCGATACGGCAACGAGGCTGTCGGCCAGACGGCAGGCAAGCCGGGTTTCAAAGAATAACTCGGGCCGCTGAAACAGTCTGTACCAGACTTTGGAGGAGTGATTGCAGCCCACCAGTCTGAAGGGAAGCTTGAAGCGTTTTCGAGCCAAGGCCGCTGTGAGCAAAGGGCGCGGCACCCCGTGGACGTAAACCAGGTCAGGCTTCAATTGCTCTATCGCTTGCGCAAAGCGCTCCTGGGCCTCTGCGGTTGCCAGAATATGGGGCAGGTCCAGGTTATAGACCTCTGCGTCCTCAGGCAGACTTGCAGTCAGGGGGCTCTTGAGGTTTTTTACGAGAAGCTGGGCGCGGAAACCATGCTGGGGCAGGCCTTCGAGCAGGCGCAAGGCCACTTTGTCCGCTCCGCCTCCCGCTGTCCAGTTGGAATAGATACAGATTGTGGGGTCAGCAGTCCTCGTCGAAGACCTGGTATACGTTAGTGGTTCAGGATACATAAGGCGCTAGGAGCCTGACAGAACTGTTTTATAGACAGCTTCAAGCTCTCGTGCAACGCGCGCCGAGGAGAACTCCCCCACCACGCGTTCGCGGGCGCTTGAGGCAAGCGCTGTCGCTCGGTCAGGCTGCTTGAGCAAAGTGGCAAGGGCTTCGGCCAGAGGCGCGGGCTGCCCAGGGGCAACTAGCAGAGAGTTCTCTCCACTGGTGAGCGCCTCGGTGACGCCCGCGATATCGGTGGCAACAATGGGTGTGCCGCAAGCCATCGCTTGCAGCAGCGCCTTGGAAAGTCCCTCTCCGTGAAGCGAGGGCATTGCATAGAGGTCAGAGGCCCAAAGCAAGGGGCGCACATCGCCAATCTGCCCCAGCAGGTGCAGTCTTGCTCCCACGCCAAGCTGGGTCGCCTGATTCTTTAACTGATCGGCCAGCGGCCCTTCCCCCGCGATTACCAGGTGCGCATCCAGGCCTTTCTGAACGAGCGCGGGCAGCGTCTGCACCAGTACCCCGTGACCTTTGCGTTCGGTCAGGCGGCCGATAACGGCAATCAACCGAGCCTCCTCGCCGAGTCCATACTGCTGGCGGAAGGCCTGCCCTTCGCGTTTCAGACTGAACCAGTCGGTATCTACCCCGTTGCGTACTGTGTAGATACGCTTTGCGGGGAATCCTTGCTTGATGAGATGGTCTCTAACCCCGTCCGAGACCGCGATAAGCGCCTTCGACCAGCGAAAACAGAAGGCGTTATTGGTCGCGTGGACGGTCGAAACGATGGGGGTGCCAGTGAGTTTGCCAGCCCAGGCCGAATACATCCCGCTGGTGGTGTGATGGGTATCGACGATGTCGGGTTTTTCGGTGCGGAAGAGCTTCACGAGGTGCGCGAGATTGCCCGGATCCACTTTTCCAAAGGTAGTCCAGGCATATACTTTCAGTCCTTCGGAAGCGGCCATCAAACCCCAGGCACGGCCCGAGGGAACCACGACGGCAACCTCGTGCCCGGCAGCTTGAAGCAGTTTGATCTGCGGCAACAAAAACGCCCTGTCAGGCGTACTGTCTCGCAGTCCCGAGAAGGTATGAAAGATACGCAAGTGGTCTCCCTGGCTTTTTGATATAGCAAGTGTAGCCGCGCCCCGGATACAGTGTCAACTAACCGGGCGAGCAGGAAATTCACATCGAGTGACGAATCCAATTCCAGCCACCAGAGGAGGACCTGAGATGAAGCTCCTGTTTGTTCTCGTGCTGGCCTTTTGCGCACTAGCCGCTTCGTCCTGCAAGGCACAAGGCTGGTCTGTAAATCAGTCACCAGGCGGCCCTTATTTTCCTGTAAGCGCAGACCAGGTCGCCAGGTTGGCAAGCTTCAAATCAGGCGAGCCGCTAGTAACGACCGCCTTCTTCTACTGGTACGACCAACCGAGTGGCGAGCACTGGGTACTAAGGGACAAGGATTACCTTACCGACCATCCTGTGGATGCCAACGGTTACAGCTACAAAAATACTGCCTGGTGGAAGCGCCACTTTGAGGAAGTGAGCGAGGCAGGCATTGATGTTGTGCTGCTGGTGTGGTGGGGCGACCCCCTTCATGAGGATTTCGCCTGGAGCCGCGCCGGCCTGCCGCATGCCGTAGCTGCTTACCGTCAACTCGAGCGGGAGGGCAAGCAACCGCCCAGGCTTGGGATGTTTTACGACACCTCGACTCTGTGGCGCACTCCTCACGACCTCAACACAGCAGAAGGACGAGACTGGATGTATGTCTCGCTGCGCGACTTCTGGACCTATCTGCCACCCGACACCTGGGCGCTGGTAGATGGCAAGCCGCTGGTCTTTCTCTATGCGGCAGTGAAGCCCGAATTCCGCTCGCAGGAAGCGGTAGACCTTTGTTATGAGCGCTTTGCGCGCGATTTTAGCTGTGAACCCTACATCGTTGCAGAGGTCAGTTGGGCACCGATGAGATTTGATTCAGTCTACGCCTGGGGCGGCGCGGTCAGCGCGCGGTATCAGGAGGTCGCCTCCATCGGGCCGGGCTTCGACAGCACAGCAGTACCGAACGGTAAACTGCTGCGTGAGCGCGAGGGGGGCAAGACCTATTCTGATGGCTGGGAAGGCCTGCTGCGGATGCGTCCTGACAGGCGCAGCTGGATGGTGATGATTGAGACCTGGAACGAGCTGCACGAAGCCACGGAGATTTCTGAGACCGTCGAGTATGGCCGCCAGTACCTCGACCTCACGCGCAACTACACCTCGCTATTCAAGCAAGGAGCGCAGCTACCTGGTTCGGGCGACTTCGAAGGCGCCCGGCAGGTCAGCCTCAAGTTGCAGGGCGACAAGTCTGAAGGCATCACTCCAGCATCCACGGCTGATGGGGCCTGGGAGCTTGCCGATTATGAAGGCAGTCAGGTCATACGGATGGCGCAAGGCTCGGGGCCAGGCCACTTCCTCTATTTCGCTGTAGACGACTCCTTCTGGTTCGATGGTGAAGGGCCGATTGAGCTCGTAGTAGAATACTGGGCTACTCCAGGTGTAAACCTGTCGCTGGAGTATGATTCCTCTGATACGGCCGCAAGTCATTCAGGCGCCTACAAGCTGATGGTTGTCGAGACACAGCGAGAAGGTTGGACAACGGCTCTTTTTCGCCTCGAGGACGCCCGCTTTATTAACAGGCAGAATGCCAGAGCCGATCTGCGTTTGTCTGGCGGCGAGTCGCTGGCCGTCCGGGCACTCACTCTCAGCAAGCTGAAAGAGGACTGAACTTGGCCACTCTGATAGCCTCAACCAACGAGCTACAACGCCTTATCGACTGCTCTGATTTCACCTGGCGGTTGCTTATCAAAAGGGCGGTCGGGCTGGGCAATGTGCTGATGCTCTTGCCGGTGCTGGAGAGCGTAAAAAGCGCTAATCCTGCGCTGCGGTTTGCCTTGCTTACGACACCCGCAATCGCGCCCCTGCTGTCGGCGGTAACCTTCCTTGACGCCGTGGAGACCGACGCTGGCGCGGCCGAAAGATATGACTGGCTGCTGGACCTCGATGCTACAACTCTAAGCCCCGAGCTTGCCGAGGAGGGAGAGCGCGTCCACAAGCGAGATGTTTTCGCCGAGTTATTTGGCCTCGTGCCCGAAGAAGTCGAAGCTGGCTGGCGGCTTGGCCTTCCCCCTCGCCCCGAGAGCGCCGCTCTGGACGCTCTGCCTGCCGAACGCTATCTCGTGCTGGCTGGAGAGGCCACTCATCGTTTTCGCGAGCTGCCTGATTACCTGCTTGTCGCGCTGGACAGCTTCGCCCAGGCGGCGGAGATACCCCTCGTTGTGGTAGGTCAGAAGACTTCCCCCGCGCTCGAAAGTGCCCTCGACCTGCGCGGACAGACCAGCCTGGTAGAACTCGCCTGGGTCGTCGCTGGGGCCGGCCTCGTTGTCGGCGCTGACAGCGGGGTCGTGCATCTGGCTGGGGCCACTGGCGCGCCGATTGCGGCCATCTTCGGCGGGATAGATCCTCTGCTTCGGCTTCAATACTATGAAAACTGGCTCGCTCTGCAGGCGGCTCTGCCCTGTGCTCCTTGCAACAAGCACGAGGAACGCTGCGACTTCCGTATCGATTGTCTGAGCTTGCTGCCAGCGCGGTTGGTCTGGGAGGCGTTGCTTGCTCAGTGGAAGGCCCCCAGGCTGCGAGGCGTGGTGCGTCTCCAGACCGAGCAAGAGGACACTTCCGCCTCGGGTGAGGCTCCCTGAATATACGTCAGGCTGAAAATCATCGCGTGCTTCTCTGTGGCTTGTTGCTTACGCTGGGGGCTATCTGCCTTATCTTCCCCTCACTTGGCGTGCCCTACCTGTGGGAGGATGAAGCCGAGACAGCAGTCCTGGCGCGCAACCTGCTCTCTCACGGCTTCCCCACCCCCTGGGATGGCGAGCATCTCGTCACTCAGCAGGCAGGGCGCGACTTTATCAAAATCGGCGATCAACTGGTCTGGACCTGGCATCCCTGGTTGCAGCATTACGTCTGTGCGGCCAGTTTCGCCCTTTTCGGAGAGGGCACAAAGCAGGCGCGGCTGCCCTTTGCGCTGATTGGCCTGGCTTCGGTGCCACTGTTTTATGCCTGGCGACTCAGAAGGCAGCCTGCCGGGGCAGCGGCGGTTACCACTTTGCTTTATGTGACGTCGCTCACCTTTCTGCTGTTTACGCGCCAGTGCAGGTATTACCCTCTGTTATTTCTCGCTGGAGTGCTTGTCTGGTGGCATTATGAGACCCTGGTCTGGGGCGCGCCTGACAAGCAGAAAGGCCGCTGGTGGAAGCTGGGCCTTGCGCTTGCGCTCCTGTTCTATTCCAACTCGCTGTCGGCTGTTGGGCTTGTGGCAGGACTGCTCGTGCACTCGCTGCTTATCCGGCGCGCGTCTCCCGCCGCCTGGCATCAGACGCTGAAGGCCTGCGCCTTGTTTTTTGTGCTCGCCCTGCCCTGGATCTGCCTGATGGTGATCTCGGAGGTCGGCATCGCCGATTTTTCGCTTGGTGAGCGTTGGCTGCTGCTTGTCGCGCTGCTTTGGGGCTTTCAGTATTCGATGCTGCCGGCGGCGCTGTGGCCTGTGCAGGTGTGGATGTTCTTCAGATGGAGGGGGCGGTTTAATCCAGAGGCTGTGCTGGCGCGGCGCGAGATGGGCCTTTTGACCGTGGTTGCGTCCTCCACGATACTGATTGTGCTTGCGGTAGGCCCGGTTGCCAGTATGCGTTATCTGCTTGCCTTATGGCCCTTGTGCGCCGCGGTGCTTGGCGCCTTATGGGCGCAGCTCAACTACGTGCGCCCGTGGATTGGCGCCACTCTGATTGCCCTCTTGCTGCTTTCCAACTGGTTGCAGGCGCTGCCTGTGATGCCGCTTGCCCTGGCTGGCTATGCCAGGGTCGAAGAAAAACCTCTCGTCAATCTGGAAGAGCTGGCCGAGCCGGATTCCTTCCTGGTCGAGTATATCGAAGACCTGCTCGATGTAAATCCACCCCAACCCTTGCGAGAGGCCATCCGCACCCAGATGCTTCACGTGGCCCAACTTGGCTTGCCGACCTCTCCCCTGCTGCTTTATGCGGGCGAGCTTGCCTATTACAGCCAGGGGCCGGTCGAGGGGATGCTTCAAGGCGCAACCTTGCTAGGGCAGGAGGCTCGCCTGATTGTCACCAATTATGACTGGGAGAGCCTCAACTTCTACCTCAGAGTGCCTGTTGGACTGCATCCTGGCGAGCAGGAGACACGCAAGCGGTTTGGCCTGCCTGCGCTCGACCTGGCGCGTACCGACCTGCTTATACCGCGAGATGACTGGCGAAAGCTCCCCGCCGAGATAACCAGGACAGGAAAGTTTGTGTTGCTGCCAATCCAGGGGCCGGACTACCAATTCGAGAACCTTCCGGACTATACTCTCCACAGGTTTGGCGTTCAGAAGGCGCCTCCCTTGAAAGTCTATGCTCGCCAGTCCCGGCTGCTCGAGCAGCTTAAAGAGGGCAGAAACAAAGTGCTTGGCCAGGCCCAGGAGACTCAGCGATGACCAACTCGCCCAAACAGAGCCTCGCTTTTGCTCTGCTTGCCACGTGTATCGCGGCTTGCTTCTTGCTGCCTTCTCTCGGGCGAGAACTGCTTTGGGAGGACGAGGCCGAGACGGCGCTGCTCGCGCGCAGTATCCTCGTCCACGGCTACCCTTGTCCCTGGGATGGAGAGCATCTCATCACTCAGCAAGGCGGGCGCGACTTCGTCTGGCTAGGCGACAAACTCGTCTGGACCTGGCATCCCTGGCTGCAGCATTATCTGACTGCCGCCAGTTTTGCTCTTTTCGGCGAAGGCACCACCCAGGCCAGGTTGCCCTTCGCTCTGGTCGGCTTGCTGACCGTGCCGGTGTTCTTCTTCTGGCGCGCCAAAGCCACTGACCCAAGGCGCGCGATGGTCGCAACGTTAATCCTGGTGCTGTCCGTGACCTTTCTGCTGTTCTCGCGCCAGTGCAGATACTATCCCTTGCTCTTTCTCTCGGGCGCGCTGGTCTTCTGGCAATATGAAGGCCTGGGCCAACTGCTGGATGCCAAACCTCGCGGTGGCTGGATAAAACTGGGGCTGGCGCTGGGCCTGATGTTTTGGGCCAACACGCTGTCGGCAACGCTGGTAGTCAGCGGTTTGCTTTTACACTCGCTGCTGATGCTGCGGACCAATCGGGCGCTGTTTGGGGGACTGTTGAAAAGCCTGGTGCTGCTTGGCCTGCTTGCCTCGCCGTGGCTTTGGCTGATGGCGCAGGCCAATGTCGGCACCAGCTATATGACCTCTGCCGACCGGCTACTGTTGCTCTTCTCTCAGACCTGGCGGTTCCATTATATGATTCTGCCGGCGCTGCTCTGGCTGCCCCTTTGGTGGTATTGGTGGAAAGGACGCAAGCCTGAAAGCGAAGTTGCTCCCCTTTTGCGTTTCGAGACAGGCCTGCTGACCCTCCTCGCTGTAGTTGGCATCGTAATCACCTCTGCCATCGCGCCACTGGGAGGGGTGCGTTATCTGTTGCCCTTGCTTCCCCTTGGACTGGCCTGCGCGGAGGGACTGTGGGCAAAGTGGCAACCTCGGAGGACTGGCTGGGCAGCTGCCTTCGTTGCGATTTTAACACTTACCAACCTGTTCGCTGCTCTGCCGGTGATGCCTTGTTGGCTCTCTAATGCCACAGCGGCCCAATTCCAGGTTGGTTACAGCGAACTGGACAGGATGGGCGTTCTGGGCAGGCCGAATTCACCAATTGCGGATTATCTGCTTGAGCTTGGTCAGCCTAATCCAGGCCCCGTGACAACGATGGTTGAGGCTCTGAGACAGTTACCGGTAAAACCGAGACTCGTCTTGACGAACTATGCCTGGGAACCGCTAAGGTTCTATCTGAACCTCCCTGCCGGCCTGCACCAGGGGGAGCCAGAGGGGCGGCTTCTTGCCAAGGCGCCTCCTTTCGATTTCAATCAGGTAGATATGGTCATCCCCCGCGCCGGGTGGGGCGAGTTACCGATAAAAGTTGAGGGAGATCCCGCCTGGCAGGAGTTTGTGGTAGGGCCGGATTATCAGTTCGAGAACATACCAGACCCGACCAGCCACAGATATTATGCCCACGAGGCGCCCCTGCTGAAGGTATACATTAAAAAAGAACTGCTCCAGGGGCCTTAGTGCCCTCGGAGCAGTTCGCTGACCTGGACTGCCTGCTCGCCTAGATGACTGTGCCGCTTGGGATTATCGCATCCTTCGGGATAAGCGCTATCCCGTCGCGTATGTAAAAGCCGTCGCCGTCCAGATGAGGAGGCTTGTCAGCAGGGCTTATTGTTACCCCATCGCCTATCCGGGCGTTCTTGTCGATGATGGCGTGACTGATATAGCAGTTCTTCCCGATGCCCGTGACCGGCCCATTAAGCTCGCGACCGTTGTCGAGGTCGTAGTAGTCAGAGCCCATCAGATAACTGTCCTCGATGACCGTCCCCTCGCCAATCCTCTGACGCAGTCCGATGACAGAGCGGGTTATCCTGGCGCGCTCGATAAGGCAGCCATCGCCCATCAGCATATGGTCTATCTCGCACTTGTTTACCTTGCTGCAGGGCAGGAAGCGCGCGCGCGTGTAGATAGGCCGCTCTTCATCGTAGAAGTTGAAAGGAGGCCTGGGCCAGGCCAGCGACAGGTTGGCCTCGTAGAAAGTCCTGACGGTACCGATATCTTCCCAATACCCGTGATGGAGGAAAGGCACGACCTGCTTGCTTGCGACGCAAAGCGGGATGATATCACTGCCGAAGTCGGGCCTGTCGGTCTCCAGCATCGAATACAACAGTTGCTTGGTGAAGACATACATACCCATCGAGGCCAGATACCAGTCGCCTTGCCCATCAAAGCCAATCGCTCGCTTGGCTTCTTCGGTGAGCAGATAGGCGCCCAGCGCCTCGGGTTTGGGCTTCTCAATGAAGCTGACGACCCGTCCCTGATTATCGACGCCCATTATCCCAAAGCGGGAAGTCTCCTCGGCGCGCACAGGTTTCACGGCCAGGGTGAGGTCGGCGTTCGTGTCGAGGTGCTTCTGCACCATATCTTCGAGGCGCATCCTGTAGAGATGGTCGCCGGCCAGGATGACCGTATGGTCGAATTTATGCGGATCGAAATGCTGCAGGTTGCGCCTGACGGCGTCTGCGGTGCCCTGATACCAGTCGAATTCTCCATAGCGCTGCTCGGCTGCGAGGATATAGACATACCCCCCGCCGTAGACGTCGAATTTGTAGGTGGCATTGATATGCCTGTGAAGCGAGGCCGAGTTGAACTGCGTCAGCACGAAGATCTGCCGCAGTCCCGAGTTGATTGCGTTGCTGATGGGGATGTCGGCCAGCCGGTACTTGCCGGCGACCGGCACGGCAGGTTTGGCCCGCATCAGCGTTAACGGGAAGAGCCGAGTGCCTCTGCCGCCTCCGAGTACCATCGTGAGGATGTTATCCACGCGATCAACTCCCCTGCTTGTGTATCAGGATGCTTTCTATCCTTATCGTACCTGCCTTGCGGGCTTTGGGGCAAGAGGAAAAGAGACGGCGCTTTGGCTTTTAGAACTGCCCTGTCCCCAGCATCACCAACGTACAGGCCTCGACTACTTCGACGTCCTGCTCCTCCAGGCGCTGCATCAGCGCCGGATTCTCGGTGCCTGGGTTGAATATGACACGTTTTGCGTTCGCGGCGACGAGTTCGTCGGCCACTTTGTCCGAGTTCTCGGGTGAGAGATAGACAGTTATCGTGTCCAGCGGTTCGGGCACCTCTGAAAGGCTCGCGTATACCTTGATACCCTCGATCTCGGTGAGCTTGGGATGCACGGGAAAGACCGTGTGCCCGTGACCTTCGAGGCGTTTCACGGCTTTATAACTGTAACGGTCGGGCTTGTTGCTTGCGCCCAGCACGGCGACGTTCATCAGGTTGCCTCCTTTATGCCTTTGGCCAGAAGGCGCCGGATGGCTCCGGACGCCCTCCGGATGGGAAGACCTAGATACCCTTCGCCTGCTCTTCGCGGCGGTCGAGATTGGGCTCATCCAGCCCAATATGCGGATGAGGCAGCAGGTCCATATCCGGCCTCGGCAGTCGGGCTTCGACTGGCAGTAAATCAGGGAACTGCTTATGTGGAAGCGTCTGATACCAGTACGCCGTGCTGCTCCAGTCGTCCGACCGGTTGTTCGCGTGACCGTGTTCGATGGATACCCGGATGGACTCGTTGAATATAACCGGATCCAGCAGATGGTAGCGATAGACTGTTATCCGCTCGTTATAGCTGCGGAAGGTGCCTGGCTTATGGTAGCTGACGCCGTTGTAGGGGCCGTGGTTGTGCGGCTGCATCCCCCAGGCGTGGTTGAAGTAGTCCTCCGAGCCTGTGCCGTGCAGGTCGGGTGGCCACTTCTGCCCGTCAATCATCATCATATCGTCGCCCTCGCCCCACCAGCCGCCATAGAGGTTGTGGATGGAGGAGTTGCAACCGACATAGTGACCTGCGCCTTCGGCCTCGAGAATCAGGTGGTTGTACTTGTCGGTCAGGTTCTGGGCGGGCCAGACGGCCTCATTCATCGGCGGACTGCCCTGCGGGTGGCGCTGCACCCACCAGCCATCGGTTGGATTATCTCTGCGCCAGGTGGCATGGAAGCGCAAGTCACTCGGCGCCTCGGGCATCGCGTCATAGTCCACCATAAAGTAGAAAGCGTTGCACCTGCCGGCGCTCTGGTTCTCGATCTCGACGCGCGCTCCCTTGGCGAAGGGCATCTGGAAATAGCAGTTCATAGCCGCGTGCTGGTCATCGCCCTGGTTGGCGGACATCGAAAGCACCAGGCTGTGGTAGGAAGCGACCCGGGCGTGGCCGACGCCGAAGAAATCTCCAAGCGGTGTCTCGACGCTGGGATAGTCCATCCCGTCCCAGAAAATCCGCAGCACGACCTCTCGCAGGTAGTTCTGGCTTTCATGCGCGACCGTGAACCAGATATGCCGGATGCACCCGGCGCCGTGGATATCGGCCAGCGTATGGCTTGCGCCTGGCTCGATGGGATGGGCGTCGCCGTTGCAGCCGGTGACATCGTAACTGGAGATGCGCTTACTGCTTCCGACGCGCCGGTAGATAAGCTGATCAAGCATTTGGAAGCCTCCTTCAGGCTCTCAGGATTCTAGTCAGGAAAGATTCGCGCCGCGTCGAGAAGCTCCTGCGGAAGGCCGGGCAGGTCGGAGGGGGCGGGGTTCATCAGCGCGGTGTAGACCTTCTCCGCCTCGCGACTCTCGAGGGCGTGGAGGCGGGTGGCGACGCTGAGGCAGAAGGCGGCGACGAAAACACACATCATCAGCCACGCCAGCAGCCAGTTGGAGAGCAGTCGCTTGCGCTGCGCGAGACCTGGCAGCAAGGTAAGCAGTGCTGTTTCACGCCCGCTGCGTCTGCCCATCAGCACGGCCAGCACGATGGTCAGCACCAGAGCCGCCAGCCAGGCCACGAGCGCCGGCTTGCCCCCTCCCTGCCAGGCCACCGCGACGCCGAAGCGTCCCACTAGCAGGGCAGTGAAGAGCGCGAGGAGGGGCCCCAGACTGCTGCGCCGCTTCGCCAGGGCTGGACGACGCCACCAGGCCTTTCGAGGTTTGGCGCGTCGCGGATGCGGCGACTTGAGAGTGGCCAGCAGCGCCAGGGGCATCGAGGCCAGCATACAGGCCGGGATAGCAACGCCAAACAGCGCCTTGACGAACTGCATTAGCGGCTCGAAGGACCAGACTGAGCATGCTGGGAGGCGATAGTGTCAGCGCCAAAGTGAGGGCCGCCAGGACCAGCGCTTCCCGGTGCTGCGGTGCGAACCAGGCTCCCAGTCGGAAGCGCTCTGGCAGGGGCGCGGCGCCTCTCTCGACAAGCAGTAGCAGCACTATGGCCAGCGCCGCGCCGACCAGGCTGCCAAGTGCTACTACTAAGCCATCGCAACCGTTCCCTGTGCGCCTGGCGGGCAAGTTCCATCGGCGAGGCGGGCAAGTCCTCCTGGCTCCGGAAAGCTGCCTTGAGGCGGGTGCTAGTAGAAGTTGCATAACTCGCCAGAGGGGCATATGCCGCCCCTTCCAGCTCGGTTCCCCAAGCTAGTGGTAGGTAGGCCTCGATCTGCCTCTCGTAGTCCACAGCTGGAAGCCCCGTGAGCGGCGTAAGTCGCGGTACAAGCCTGGCCAAGGCCGCGTAAAGCCGAGCGCTCTTCGGCGCCTGGCCACGTTGGAGCAGTTCGTGACCGCTGCTGACGCATGCCCAGGTCGCCCGGTCTGAGGAAACATCCCAGCAGGACTGGGCGAGATACTCGACCCACAGGGCGCCGTCTCCGCTTGGAAGGAGTCGGCAAGCGGCCCGCAGTGCCAGTGCGGAGGGGGCCACAAACGGATGGAACTCCGGGGCCCGGTGGGCTCTCTCCAGTGCCGCCAGCGTTGCCTCGTAGTTGCCCAGTTTGGCTTGGACGCCGGCCTGCATCAGGCAGAAGAGCCCCTCGCGCGGGAAGTCCCGCTCAGCCTGGGCGACCAGCACCAGTAGCTTGCAGAGGGCTCCGGTTCGCAACACCAGATGGGCCTGCGACGGGAGGGTCCTCGGCCAGCCCTCGACAGCCCAGCTTTCTGCTACAAGCCAGGCGGTGCGCAGGGCCAGCGAATCGGGGTAGCGTCTTGTCAGCCGCTGAAGCTGGGGGGCCTCCAGTGAGAAGGGCGGTTGGGCAAAGCCAGCAACATTGAACAGGGAGATGGAGGGCAACTGCAGCAACTCCAGCCCCCAGGCTTCGTCAACAGAGAGGTCAGACCTGTGCAGGGCGCGCGCGGCCGTGCGCTGCAGGCCCGGGCTTCCCCCGTAGGCCAGCCAACTAGCGAGCTCTACAAAGTTCAGGGGGTTGCTGTGAGTGATGTCCCAGGCGAGTATGCGCAGGTCGGCTACCTCTTGCGTCCAGTCCCCAAAAGGCGCCGAGGCCGCAAGCAGTCCCGCTATCACCACGAGGAACAACGCCAGTTGCCAGACTCGCACAGGCTGCTCCCGTTGGACAGTGCTCT